>NZ_JAALDK010000001.1:0-1331250 GCF_013366925.1 Paraburkholderia youngii | reverse complement strand
TCGGGCGGAAACGCGATCTGCTGGATCACGAAGCCGAGGAACATACCGAGTACCACGCCGATCAGACGCTGCTCGAGCAGAGGGAGATGTTCGCCCGTATAGAGCACGAGCGTGATCGGCACCGTGATGCTGGTCATCTGGAACAGCGACGGCCGCAGCGCGACGATGCTGAAGATCACGAGCGGCAGCAGTGCCGCGCCCATCCACAGGTGCGGTGCGGTCAGCCAGATCAGCAGCGTGCCGATCGGCATCGCCACCACGTTGGAAAACACCCGCTTGTAGAAGTAGCTTCGCGCCGCCGAAATCGAGCTACCGAGCGCCAGCGTCAGCATCGTCGAACCGGCGAGCGGCACGGCCGCGTCGGGAAAACCGAGCAGGTACGGGATGCCGAAACCGATCCACAGGCCGAGCGTCAGCTTCGTGTACCTGGCGGTTTCCGAAAGAGAAAAGCGCGCGAGCGCGCGGCGCAGCGGCGTGAGGGGTTGGTGCTGATGCCTGTTCGACATGATTCTCATGCTGACCGATGAGGTGGGGCCGGGCCGCGTCAGGCCGCGCCGCGTCAGGCACGGCGCGCGTTCGCGACATGCGCGCAGGTGACCTTACCACCGGGCGCGAACGGTTTCGGGAATTCGCACGCTATCAGGTTCGCGAGATGCTGCTTAAGGGCGCGCGGCGCTCAGTCCCACGAGGGTTTCAAACGGCGCTGTCGGGGTGCGCGTGAGTGCACCTTCAGGCGCGGTTGTTGCATGCGAAACGGCCACCGCTATGGCGCGTTTCGCTGAACCCGCGTCGCATCGGGCGTCGCGGTGTCGGCAGGCGCGCGGCTGGCTGTCGAGCGATTAGGGAGTTGGAGTTTTTACCAGCTTTGCGCACTTTTTTGCCAACTCACGCGGTATCCGGCGGCGTCGTTCGAAGCACCTGGAAGCGACGCGGAAACGCAACGCTGCTGTGTTGTCGGCGGTTCGCGACAGGATTACATTCATTGAGCATTGCGTGCGGCGGCAGCCCGCGAGCGCGGCTTACGCGGCGGCTCGTCAGTGCGCCAGCTGGTCAGCAGGAAGTGGCATACCCGGAGCGTATTGCGATGGCTACCGATCCCGACGATACCGACTTGCGTCATTCCACAACGGACGGCCGTTCCTCCTTCGAACCCGACGGCACGGACGAATCGGGCGTCCCGCCGCCGCGCTTCGGCCGCCTCGCGCTGTGCCTCGCGGCGGCCGGCGCGCTGACCTTTGGCGTGATGGGCACCGTCGCCTACGGCGTCTGGTTCAACCAGGATCAGCAGACCTACGCGGATGCCATTGCGGGCGCACGCCAGGCGCTCGGTTCATCGGCGCCCGCGGTGCCGACGGTAGCCGTCGCGCACGCGCCGCAGGAGGCCGCCGCGCCCGCCATCGCGCAGTCAGCCACCCAGCCCACCGCGTCAGACGTCGCGCTCGCAACGGCCGGCTCGAACGGCGGCTTCGAGGACACCAACCCGGCCGTGTGGTCCGGGCAGGTCCACCCGAGTACGCCCGAGTCGAATCTCACCGCCGCGCTGGCCGATACACCGGTGGATACCTCGGGGGATCTGTCGGCGGGTCTGTCGGACCACCCACCCACCGCCCCGATTGTTCCGACGCCACCGCCGCGCTCCATGCGGCACGTCGCGAATTCGACCGCGAAGCCCGCGGGCGGTCAACATGCGAAAGAAACGCGCGTCGCGCAGCAGGAGCGGCGCGCGTCGTCGCAGCACAACGGCGGTCTGTTTGCGCGGATCGGACAGTTCTTTCGACGCGTGAGCTATCGTCAACATGACAACGGCCGACAGCAACCAGATCCGTACTCCCATCCCTGAGCACGGGGTCGCCGGGTCAGCGGGGCAAGCGGGGCTGCGCGGCGCCGCACGCGCGCGCGGGCCAGTGTGGCGCTTCCGGCCGGGGCCCGCGAGCGTCGCCGTGGCCGCGCTGTTGTGTCTGCTGTTCGGCCTGCTGTATGTGGCGATGCAGATCCGCACGGTGTTTTCCGATCAGCTGAAGCAGGAGTACGCGGGCCTCGTGCTCGAAGCCGCCGGGCGCGTCGACAGCGCGCGCGAACAGTTGGCCGCGTGGCAGCACATGGCCAACACACCGGCGAGCCACGACGGGTCGTTCGTGCCGGCCTATGATGCGGCGCGCGCGGAACTCGCGCGGCGTTTCGCGTCGCTCGCGGCGCTCGTCAACGCGAGTCCGTCGCCGGCGCCGCCCATTCCGTCGATGTCGCCGGCCCAGGCGACGCCCGAAGCCGTCGCGGCGGTGCGCGGCAGCGTCTCGGCCTACTGGCGCGCGCAACGCGACGCGGCGAGCGCCGACGTGCGGCTGCGCGTCACGCACGTCGCGCGCACGCTGATCGCGCTCGCCGCGCTGCTGTTCTGCATGCTGATCACGGCGCTCGGCATGTACGCGAAGCGCAACCGCCAGCTCGCGGGGCAGTCGCACGAGTTCGAACTGGCGTCGCTGCACGATTCGCTGACCGGCCTGTCGAACCGACGCAAGCTGCTCGGCGCGCTCGACGCCGCCGCCAGAAGCGCGCGGACCGCGGCCGTCGAGCCGCGCCTCGCCGTGCTGTATATCGACCTCGACGGGTTCAAGCAGGTCAACGATTCGTTCGGGCATCGCACCGGCGACGAATTCCTCGCCGCGGTGTCCGCGCGGTTTCGCGCGTCGGTGCGCAAAGGCGATCTGGTCGCGCGCATCGGCGGCGACGAATTCGCGGTGCTGGTGCGCACCTTCGCCGGCGATGACGAGCTCGCCGAGATCGCGCGCCGGCTGATGGCCTGCGTGGTCGAGACCGACGAGCAGATGGGAATCGGCCGCGTGCGCGCGAGCGTGGGCATCGCGAGCTATCCCGACGACGTCGACGATCACCGCCGTCTGATCGCCGCCGCCGATGCCGCGATGTATCGGGTCAAGCGCGACGGCAAGAACGGCTTCGCGTTCGCGGCGCAGACGGGCAGGGAAGCGACGATGTGAACCTGTCGAGCGTCACTGAGCCTCGTTGCGCCACTCCGTCAGCTTCTCGCGCTCATTGAGTTCGATGAACGCCGGCCGCGCGCGCAGCATGCGGATATAGCGCGCGAGATGCGGCCAGCCCACCGTCGCCGGGTGCGGCATGTTGCGGGTCCAGCGCATCAGCACGAGCGCGAGCAGATCGGCGGTGCTGAGCTGCTCGCCCGCGAGGTACGCGTGGCCGCCGGCGAAATGCGCGTCGAGCCGCTCGCACGCCGCTTCGATGCGGCGTTGCGCGAGCGCGCGCACCGCGTCGGCGCCGGCCGGGTCGCCGTCGCTGCCGGCGTAGAACCAGTCGCGCATCGCGGGCAGCAGCGTGTTCGCGAGGTAGATCATCCATTCGAACCATTCGCCGCGCGCGGCCGACCCCGGCGCGGGCGCGAGCCCGGCGTCGGCGTGGCGCTCGGCGAGCAGCATCAGCAGCGCGGCCGATTCATGCCGGGGCACGCCATCGACGACCAGCGTCGGCACGCGTCCGGCCGAATTCAAACGCAGATACTCGGGATCGTGCTGCTGGCCCGCGTCGATATCGACGAGGCGCGCTTCGAACGCCACGCCCATTTCCAGCAGCATCCAGTGCACGGGCATGCTGGCCGCGCCGGGCGAGTAGTAGAGAACGTAGGACATGTCGGGCTCCGTGGGTCGAGGGATGAGCGGTCGAACCGTGAACCGGAAGAATAAGGGGCTGTCGCCGAAGCGAACAGCCCCTTCAGATGCATCAGGCGCTAGCTGTCTTTCAATGCGCCGACGCGTGCTTCTCCTGCTCGGCCGCGCTCGGCTGCGTCACCGCGCTGACGATCACGAACACGATCACGTTCACCGCGAGCGCGAGGAAGCCGATGTTGACGTCCTTCAGCGCCTCGGGCAGGAACGGCATCAGTTGACCGACGCTCCAGTGCAGCGTCGTGGTCAGCGTGACCACCGCGACGCCCGCGACGATCCCGCAGAACGCGCCTTGCCTCGTCGCGCGGTTGCGCGGGAACAGGCTGCAGATCACGGCCGGGAACAGTTGCGTGACGAAGCTGTAGCCCATCAGCAGCAGCGCGACGATGGTTTCGCCGCCGTTCAGCGTGAAGAAGACCGCGACCAGCGCCACGATAGGCACGAGGACGCGTGCGATCATCGCGACCGACGCGTCCGACGCGTTGCGGTTCACCATGCCGCGGTAGACGTCGTTGGCGAGCAGCGTCGAGGCCGAGGTCAGGATCATCGAGCCCGGCACCAGCGCGGTCAGGATACCGGCCGCGCCGATCACGCCGACGAACCACGGATCGAACGTCTGCAGCGACAGGCGGAACAGCGACAGGTCGATGTCGGCCCCTTTCAGACCCGGCACGCGCAGCGTCGCCGCGAAGCCGACGAAGAACACGAACAGCAGGATCAGCTGGTAGAGCGGCAGGATCGCGGCATTGCGGCGGAAGATGCGCTCGTCCTTCGCCGTGAAGATCGAACCGAACGTATGCGGCCACATGAAGAAGCCGAGCGCGGTCAGCAGCACGGTCGACTGGAACCATACGACGCTCGAGCCGTGCGCCGGGAAGGTCAGGAAGCCGGGCCGGGCGGCGTCGATGGTGCGGAACATCGCGGCGAAGCCGCCGTAGTAATGCAGCGGCAGATAGATGCCGAGGAACAGCACGATCGCGAGGATCAGCAGGTCCTTGACCACCGAGTTCCATGCGGAGCCGCGCACGCCAGACACGATCACGTAGGAGGTCACGACGATCGCGCCGATCCAGATCGCCGCCGTCGACGAGATCACGCCATAAGACGCGGTCGCGACGATGATGCCGAGGCCCTTCAATTGCAGCACCAGATACGGAATCAGCGCGGCCACGCCGACCAGCGCGACCAGCGTGCCGAGCGCCGGGCTTTCGTATTTGCGCGTGAAGAAGTGCGGCTGCGAGACGAGGCGGTGCGCTTTCGCGTAGCGCCAGATCGGCGGCAGCATCCAGTACGACAGGATGTACGCGAGCGTGCCGTACGCGAGGATGTAGTAGACCGGTGCGCCCTTGCCGTACGCAAAGCCGCTGCCGCCGAGGAACGTGAAGGTCGTATAGATTTCGCCTGCCATCAGCAGGAACACGAACGCGGTGCCGAAGCTGCGGCCGCCCACGCTCCATTGCTCGAGGCTCATGTCGTGGCCGCGCCTCGCGCGCACGCCGAGGAACAGCGCGAACAGCGTAACGGCAGCGATGATGACGAGTGCGCTCATGGACGAACCTCCTCGCCATTGGCGGCGACGCGCCGGTTGGACGGATCGAGGTTGTAGACGATCGCCATGATGATCGCGCTCAACACCACCCACATGACGATCCAGGCCAGCACGAACGGCATGCCGAACACGATGGGCTCGACCCGATTGACAAACGTAACGCCGACCAGAATGCCGATGAACGGCAACGCGGCAAGTATACGAAGAAGCATGCGGGCAACTCCTCGAACGGGTAGTTATGTGTCGTTGAAATTCCGGCTTCGCTGATGACTGTATGCCGGATACTTCGCTCCCGTAAAGCAGGTCAAAATAAATGCGAGGATTTCGACCGTTGCAATTGCATCTTTCCCGCACGGATTGCTGCGGTGCAAAGCGGGACGCGGCGTGACGCGCCATGTATCGCGCGGCTTTTTTACTGGGCGACTGGCGCGCCGCGATATGATCTGCGAGCATTCCAGCATTTTCCGGTCCGCGCGATGCGTGCCGGATTCATGACCGGCACCGCGCCCAGGCGCGACCCCCCGCGAGCACATGCAGGCACACGCAGACACACGGACACGCACATGGTCGAAAGTCTGATCTCGGACATTATGTTCGGCTTCATCGGCATGATCAGCATCATCAATCCGTTCGGCGGCGCGTTCGTGTTTCTGGATCGGACCGCATCGTTGACGCTCGACGAGCGCGACGCGCTTGCCCGCAAGGTCGCGATCAATGCCGCCTGCGTGCTGCTGGTGGCATTCTTCATCGGCACGCCGATCCTGCATTTCTTCGGTATCTCGATGGAAGCGCTGCGCATCGGCGGGGGGCTCGCGCTCGCCGTGGGCGGCTGGCAGATGCTCAATGCGCCCGACACGCCGGCCGAGCAGACGGACGTCAAGCGCGTCGATGCCGAGACCGCGAAGGCCCGTGCATTCTTTCCGCTCACCGTGCCGCTGACCACCGGGCCCGGCTCGATCGCGACCGCGATCGCGCTGTCCGCGAATCGTACGCACAAGCTGTCGGCGTTCGTGATGTCGAGCATCGCTTCGGTCGCGATCACGTTCGCGGTGGCCGTCTGCGTATATCTGATCTATAGCCGCGCCACGGTGTTGGCGCGCTATCTCGGCGTCGAGGGCACCAAGGTCGCATTGCGGGTGTCGGCGTTCCTGCTGCTGTGCATCGGCGTGCAGATCATCCTGACCGGCGTGTCGGAATTCCTGACTCCGATCGCGACGATGCGGGCGACTACCCCGTAGCGACGCGTCGCGCGCCGATGAAGACCGAGGTCGTCGTCCTTGTTGCCGTCTTCGTGTTCGATAAGGTCGGGCGCGCTCATGGCAATGAGGATAACTGTCGATCCTCCCATATTGGCCGTCCCGACATGGGCTCAATCCGCGATGCACGGCAACCGTCGGCGCCATGCGTGCAACGGCGGCGGCGCCGCGGGCGGGTCGCCTTCCGGTGGTCCGTTGGGGTCGTCGAGCGGATCGTCCGGGATCGGATCGGGGTCGATGTTCGGCGGCGGCGTCTTAGGCGGGATCTCAGGGTCGACCTCGGGCGGCGTCGGCACATGCAGATGCAGCGGCAGCGGCAGCGTCTGCGTCGAAATCCGCGCCAGGGTGGGTGCGTCCAGGTCGAATGTGCCGATTGCACGGGGCGCTTGCCGGCTCGTGTCAGGTAAATCCATCAGGGTCTCCACAAAGTCTTCGTTCAGACGCGCAATGCTCGTGCCGCATGACGACGGATGTCGTTGCGTGGAACGTGACTTGCTGAAAACCCGCACACGCCGCATCGCGATGCCCGCACGCGCCCGGCTCGCATTGGACATCACCCACGCAAAGCACAGGAAGAGGAACGCATATGGCGCGACACAAGGCCGACGTTGCTGACGACGAGTTCGAGATTTTCGCCAGCTATCACGGAACAGGCGACGGCCGATACATAGGTGGACTGAAGGTCGTGAGGAAAGCGGACAGGCGGATTCTGTTTCCGTTCGACGGCGCACCGCAGATCGGCCCCTATGCGACCGCCGACGAAGCTCGCCGCGCCGCGATCGCGTATGGCCGCGAGATCGTCGCGGCCGATCGCGCCGCACCCGAAGGCTGAGCGCGCGGCCGGTGCGGTGCCCGTTCCGCGACACGTGCGGACGCGATCAAGGCATACCGCCGAGCGACGGCGAAATCGTGCTGCCACGCGCGGGATCGTCAGGATGTTCGTCGGGCTCGATGGGGCGCGTCGCCAGCGGCGGGTGATCGCGATAGCAGGTGTCGACCGAACCCTCGACGAGGCAGTTCTGGAACGCATCGGCGTCGCTCTTTTGCGCGAACGTGTACAGCGTGCGCTCGACCTGCACCTCGGTGCCGGATACGCGAATAGTCGTGATGCTCATAGGGTTCTCCTTTTTACAAAGCGAACGTGCGGCGCTACTGCCACCGAGATCGCAATGGCCGTGCCTGTCGCGCTGCGCTTGACTTCCTCGGCAAGGCTCGAATGTTGCTGCATGAACCGGGTGGCTGTTCGACATGCCGCGTCACGACGCGAATCGACGGCCGAACACACGAGGAGGGCGTGATGCCAGATCCCCAATCGACCAACGCCGACACCCAGCAGCAGGCCGCCACCCCAGGCGGCGAGCAGTCCACGAGGCCGGATGAACGCGCCGCCCCCGCGATATCCGACGAAGTCAAAGCCCGCAACAGGCCGAGTGGCACGCACTACGTCGAGCCGAGCCCGCTCGGCATCGAACCGGTCGTACAGACCGGCGTGGATAAAGCGACCAATCCGCCACGTTCGAGCGAGAGCCCGCGGCACGGCGCCGAGGTGCCGCTCGGCACCGGCGAGCACGCCGAACCGCCAGGGGGCGGCGGGCGCGAATCGCATCGCAAGCAGCCGGGCGAGCAATGACGCGGCGCGTTGTGAGCCAGCCCGTGCATCCAGTCCGTCAACCTTCAACCGGAGAAAGCGCATGCAACCGGACAACTCAACCGAATCGATGAACCCCGGCGACGAAGCGCCGCCCAACACACCAGGCGCGGGCGAAGACATTTGCCGCGCCTGCCACGGCACCGGCACGGTAGACGGTGCTCGCTGCACCGTGTGCGGCGGCACGGGCAAGGTGCTGCAGGGCATCGGCGGAGGCTAGCCGGTGCTGGAGCGCCGGTTCGCGGCAACCGCATCACAAGCCAGGAGCAATCATGTTCAACGAGTCAAAGCACGGCTTCGACGCCGCGCAGACCGAATACGAAGCTTTCATGCTGGAACCGCACGGCTGGGTGCCGAACAACAGCAAGCTGCCGGTCGTGCTGTACCGGCGCGCGCTGTCGCCCGGCAGCGGCAATCTGCCCGCCGCGTTCGAAATCCTGTTCGAGCGCAATGCATGGCCCGCGCAGTGGCGCAACAGCATCTTCGACTTCCATCACTTTCACGCGACCGCGCACGAGGTGCTCGGCGTGACCGACGCGAGCGCCGAAGTGATCGTCGGCGGACCCGGCGGACGGGTGGTGAGGCTGCATACGGGCGACGTGCTGCTGCTGCCGGCCGGCACCGGCCATTGTCTGCAATCGTTCGAGCCGCATTTTCAGGTGGTGGCGGGCTATCCGTTGGGGCAGCAGTGGGACATTCGCCGCGAAGCGCTGACGCCGCAGGAACTCACCGAGATGCTGGCGCTGCCGTTTCCGCCGCTCGATCCGATCGACGGCAAGCATGGTCCGGTGGTCGAGCTTTGGCTGCAGGCGGCGTGAACTTCGTGGTTCGCGAAGCAGCCGGTCTGCTGCGGGGTGGCGTGCAGAGTTGCGCGGTTAGGCGCATCATCTGTGGGCTTCGCCGCGATTTTCCCGCGCGCTTTCGGCAGTAACGTCGGCACGTGTGCGGTTCCACGTGAGGCTTTGCGTCCCGCTTCGTGTCCTCGTGGATACGCCCGGACGCGCGCGTTTTCCATGACGACACGATGCGCCGATCCGTCCGCGCGCTCAGCGGTGTGCGTCGGCCGTCTCCCGAAATGCCGAACAAGGAGCGTCCCATGCAAAACGATCCCTCCCTCGATCAGCTGTGCATCAACACGATCCGCACGCTGTCGATGGACGCCGTGCAGAAGGCCAATTCCGGCCACCCCGGCACGCCGATGGCGCTCGCGCCGATCGCCTATCACCTGTGGCAACACCATCTGCGTTACGACCCTGACGAGCCGCTGTGGCCGAATCGCGACCGCTTCGTGCTGTCGGTCGGGCATGCATCGATGCTGTTGTATTCGCTGCTGCATCTGGCCAACGTGAAAGCCGTCGACGAACACGGCAAGCCGACCGGCGCGCCGGCCGTGTCGCTCGACGACATCCAGCATTTCCGCCAGATCGACAGCAATACGCCGGGCCACCCCGAGTACCGGATGACGACCGGCGTCGAGACCACCACGGGACCGCTTGGCCAGGGGCTCGGCAATAGCGTCGGCATGGCGATGGCCGCGCGCTGGCACGAGAACCACTTCAACCGCGCGGACGCGCCGCTGTTCGATTACCGCGTGTACGCGATGTGCGGCGACGGCGACATGATGGAAGGCATCTCGCACGAGGCGGCCTCGCTCGCGGGGCATCTGAAGCTGTCGAACCTGATCTGGATTTACGACAGCAACCGCGTGACGATCGAAGGCCATACCGACCTCGCGTACAGCGACGATGTGGCAAGCCGCTTTCACGGCTACAACTGGCACACGCTGAACGTCGGCGATGCGAACGACACCGCCGCGTTCGAAAAGGCGCTGGTCGAAGCGAAGAGGGTGACCGACCGGCCGACGCTGATCGTGGTCCACAGCATCATCGGCTGGGGCGCGCCGCACAAGCAGGACACCGCGTCCGCGCACGGCGAAGCGCTCGGCGTCGACGAAGTCGCGCTGGCCAAGAAGTTCTACGGCTGGCCCGAGGACAAGTTCTTTTACGTGCCCGAGGGCGTGCACGAACGTTTCGCGCAAGGCATCGGCGCGCGCGGCAAGGCAGCGCGCGAACAATGGCAGGCGAAGTTCGACAGCTACAAAAAACAGTACGCGGAGCTCGCGCGCGAATTCGCGCAGATGCAGGCGCACGAATTGCCGCAGGGCTGGGACAGCGACATCCCGAGCTTCGACGCCGATCCTAAGGGGATCGCGACACGCGAATCATCGGGCAAGGTGCTCAATGCGATTGCCGCGCGCGTGCCGTGGATGATCGGCGGCGCAGCCGACCTGTCGCCGTCGACGAAGACCAACCTGAAGTTCGAAGGTGCCGGCAGCTTCCAGGCGGATAGCTATGGCGGCCGCAATCTGCACTTCGGCATTCGTGAACATGTGATGGGCGCGGTAGTCAACGGGCTCGCGCTCTCGAATCTGCGCGCGTACGGCTCGACGTTCCTGATCTTCAGCGACTACATGAAGCCGCCGATCCGCCTGTCCGCGATCATGGAAGTGCCGGCCATCTATGTGTTCACGCACGATTCGATCGGCGTCGGCGAAGACGGTCCGACGCATCAGCCGATCGAGCAGCTCGCATCGTTGCGCGGCGTGCCCGGCCTCACGGTGCTGCGTCCCGGCGACGCGAACGAAGCGGCCGAGGCGTGGCGGGTCGCGCTGACGCAGCCGCATCGGCCGGCGTGCATCGTCGTGTCGCGCCAGCCGCTGCCGACGCTCGACCGCAGCCGCTATGCGTCCGCGAGCGGCGTGAAGCGCGGCGCGTATGTGCTCGCCGATGCGCCCGATGGCAAGAAGCCCGAGGTGATCCTGATGGCGACCGGCAGCGAGCTGTCGATCTGCGCCGACGTGTACGAGAAGCTGAAGAGCGAGGGCATCGCGGCGCGCGTCGTGTCGATGCCGTCGTGGGACATCTTCGAGCGCCAGGACGGCGCGTATCAGGAGTCGGTGCTGCCGTCGGACGTGGAAGCTCGCGTCGCGGTCGAGCAGGCTGCGTCGCTGGGTTGGGATCGGTATACGGGGCGGCTCGGCGCGCAGGTCGTCATGCATACGTTCGGCGCGTCGGCGCCGATTGCGGATCTGAAGAAAAAGTTCGGTTTCACGCCGGAAGCGGTTTATCAGGCGGCGAAGCAGCAGATCGAGCGGGTGAAGAAGGGGAGGGGCGCTTGAGCGTGGGGCGACGGTTTGAGTGAAAGGAGAGTTCAAATGGCCGAGATCAATAAGGAGGACGTGGTTGCGGTGCTGAACCGGATTCTCGAATCCGAGTTGGCCGGCGTCGTCCGATATACGCACTATTCGTTGCTTGTTTTCGGATTCGGACGCATCCCGATCCGGGAGTGGTTGCGCGCTCAGGCGGATGAATCGTTGTTGCACGCACAGCAGGCGGGCGAATGGATTACCACGCTGGGCGCCTATCCGTCGCTGGCGATCGGTCCTCTGCTCGACTCGCATACCTTCGATATCGCTTCGATCCTCCGCGAGTCGTTGCAAGCCGAGAATGTCGCGTTGCAGTTGTATCGCGATCTGCTGGCGCTGGTGGAAGACCGCTCGGTTGCACTCGAGGAATTCGCCCGTCAGATGATCCACGTCGAAGAGATGCACGCGGGCGAGGTCGACAAGATGTTGCGCCGCCCTGGGGAAATGACGACGTCGGAGGAACGGCAGGCACCCCGGGCTTGATCGTAGACGGCCCTCTGTGATGAGCGGGGCATCGCAGAGGGGCCGGTCAGGCGTCGCGTTTCGCGTAGATCTCGTAGTCGACGCCATTCGTCACCACGCCGCCAAACCTGCGAGTACGGAGCCAACCATGAATTCCCCCCATTCAGGCGACGCCATCTCGACGCTGCCGCGCAGAGTGCTGATCGCAGTCGATTCATCGGAAGCATCCCGACAGGCGCTCGACTACGCGCGAAACCTCCTTCCCGCCGGATGCGACGTCCGCCTCGTGAGCGTGGCCGAGAATCCCCATAAGCTATTTCCGACCGGCCGGCGCGTCGGCCACATGCTGGATCTGGCGCGCGATGAATTGCTCCGCGATGCGCTCGAGGCGCTCGATCGGGCGACGCAATCGCTAGCCGCGTGTGATGCACGTATCGACTCGGAAGTCATCGACCTCGCGAAGCGCGGTAACGACGTCGTGGATGCCCTGATCGATGCGGCCGACACATGGAGAGCCGACCTGATGGTGATAGGCTCGCGTCAACACCAGGGGTTGCAGCGTTGGGCCGAGGGTACGGTGTCCGAACGGCTGACGAGACGTCTGCGCTGCCCGATGCTGGTCGTCCCGCAGAGCTACAGCACGACGCAAAGCGAGTTGCCCGAGCGCATCCTGTTCGCGGTCGATGGAAGTTCTCTGTCGATGTCCGCGGTGCGGTACGGAATACGGTTCGCTACGTCCGACACCGAATTGCGAGCGGTCTATGTGATCGATCGCGCCGTGCGGCTCTCCGATTGGATCCCGATCGATTCGCTCGAGGACTCGTTCGTCGGCGAAGGCAAGGAGGCAATAGCCGCTGCCGAGCCGGTTCTGGCGCGCGTGTCGGCGCGGGTCTCGACAGCGCTCGTCAGGACGAACCGAACCGACGATGATGTTGCTCATGCGATCGTGCGCGAGGCGGCCGGCTGGGAGGCGCAACTGATCGTGATGGGTACGCATGGCAGGCGCGGCATCACACGCTGGATACTCGGCAGCGTCGCTGGGCGGGTCTTGCAAATCACGCAAACGCCAATTCTGCTGATCCACGCTGGCGACGCCACTTCCGCATCGTGAGCGAGTAGCGCTGATACAGCCCGGACTATGGCGCTGCGTTCAAGCGCGTCCGTTTCGTATTCGGCAACGGCTCGTGCTGCATCGGCCCCTTGATGAGCTCGCTCATCGCGTCGCGAATCCAGCGGTTGGCCGGCTCGTGATGAAAGCGCGGATGCCAGTGCAGATAAAAGTCGTACTTGGGCGCGGGGAAGGGTAAAGGCAGCAGCTTGACGTTCACGAACTCCGCGAAGCGCCGCCCGACCGCCTGAGGCACCGCTGCAATCATGTCCGAGCCGGCGACGACGAACGGTACGCCGATAAAACGCGGCACGCTGAAGCGCACGTTGATGCGAATCCCGAGGCGTTCGTGCGTGCGAGCGAGCACGTCCTGCTCGCGGCCTTCCGGATGCACCATCACGTGCGCGGCCGCGCGGTACTGATCGAGCGACAGCGTGTCGCCGATTTCCGGATGATCTTCGCGCGCAATACACACATACGAATGCCGGTACAGCGCTTTGCGCTTCAGCGATTCGCTGTTCAAACCCGGAAAGTAGCCGATCGCGAGATCGACGTCGCCGCTCGCCAGACCTTCCTCCAGCTCCGGCATGCTGAGCGCGACCGTTTTGATGGTCACGTGCGGCGCGGTCTTGTCGAGAAAGTTCTGCAAGCGGGGCAGGAACACCATTTCGCCGATGTCCGACATACACAGCACGAAGCTGCGCGACGACGCGGCCGGACGGAATTCGGGCATCGGCAGGATTTCGGTCTGCACGAGATCCAGCAGCCGCGCAACTGGATCGCCGAGCGCCTGCGCGCGCGGCGTCGGCTCCATGCCGCGGCCGGTGCGCACGAACAGCGGGTCCTCGAACAGCTCACGCAGCTTCGATAACGCATAGCTCATTGCCGGCTGGCTGAGCCCGATGCTCACGCCCGCCTGCGTCACATGCCGCTTTTTCAGCAACGCATCGAACACTTTCAGCAGATTCAGGTCGACCTGACGAATATCCATGGTTTGGATGATGCCTATCGATGTCACATAATTGAAGGATTTTATCGCGCTTCCTAACATCGTTTCCACAACAAAGGAGTGAGACGCCATGTCCGATGGACGCAAGCCGCAACGCCCGTTGCGCAGCAATTTCCCGCGAGGTTCGTATCTCGGCGCGGTGCGCGCCGCCCAATGGCGCAATCTCGGCATCAGCGAGGAAGACCTCGACAAGCCCAAGATCGCCATCGTCAATTCCTCGTCCGAACTCGCTACCTGCTTCAGCCATCTCGACGGCATCGCCGCACAACTGAAACAGGCGATCCGCGCGGCGGGCGCGCTGCCGTTCGAAATCCGCACCGCGGCGCCGAGCGACTTCATCACCGGCGCGGGCGCGCGCGGCGCGTACATGCTGGCCGCACGCGACCTCGTCACGAACGACATCGAAGTGGCCGTCGAAGGCGCGCAACTCGACGGCATGGTGTGCCTCGCTTCGTGCGACAAGACCGTGCCGGGCCAATTGATGGCCGCCGCGCGGCTGAACATCCCGAGCATCGTCGTCGCATGCGGCTATCAGCCGAGCGGCGAATTCCGCGGCGAGCATGTGGACATCGAGGACGTGTTCGTCGGCGCGATGCATACGCTGACCGGCACGCTCCCGGTCGAGGACCTGATCGGCATGAGCCAGAACGCGATTCGCGGGCCGGGCGTGTGCTCGGGTCTCGGCACCGCGAACTCGATGCACATGGTCAGCGAGGCGCTCGGCATGTCGTTGCCCGGCAGCACGCCGGTCGCCGCCAACAGCGACAAAATGTTCGCGTCCGTGCACGAAGCGGGCGCGCGCATCGTCGAGATGGTGCGCGACGACCTGAAGCCGCGCGACATCCTGACGCCCGGCGCGTTCGCGAATGCGGTGAAGACGGTGCTCGCGGTCGGCGGCTCGATCAACACGGTCAAGCACTTGCAGGCGGTCGCGGCCGAGGGCCAGCTCGACGTCGACGTGTACGCGCTGTTCGAGGCATTCGCCGCGCAGATTCCGGTGCTGACCGGCGTGCGTCCGGTCGGCTCGCACACGATCGAGCAACTGGAGGCGGCGGGCGGCGGGCGCGGCGTGATGAAGCGGCTCGAAGCGTGGCTCGACACCGGCGCGCTGACGGTGACCGGCCGCACGGTGAAGGACAACCTGGCCGAGGTCCGGATCGCCGACGACGACGTGATCCGCCCGCCGGAGCGCGCGTTCGCGAACCATCCGGCGATCGTGCTGGTGCGCGGCAACCTGGCCCCGCAGGCCGGCATCGTGAAGTTCGGCATCTCGCCGACCAAGCAGCGCGCGTTCACCGGCGAAGCGATCTGCTTCTCCACCTCCGACGATGCGATCGCGGCGATCAAGGACGGCCGCGTGCAACCGGGCAAAGTCGTCGTGATGCACGGCGCGGGCGTGTGCGGCGGCCCGGCGATGGGCGGCGGCGCGTCACGCGTGGTGTTCGCGATCGACGGCGCGGGCCTGTCCGAGCAGGTCGCGATGCTGACCGACGGGCATCTGTCGGGCCTCGTCTGCAAGGGGCTGGTGGTCGCGGAAGTGTCGCCGGAGGCGGCGACCGGCGGACCGCTCGCGTACGTCGAGGACGGCGACACGATCGAGATCGACCTCGAGCGGCGCGTCTGCGATCTGAAGGTGGACCAAGCCGAGCTGGCGCGGCGGCGCGCCGCGTGGCAGCGTCCCGCGCCGGTCAACGACACCGGCTGGCTGAAAATCTATCGCGCGACGGTTGGCACGATGCCGCAAGGCGCGGTGCTCGGCGCGGATCGCCCGGCGCGGGAGCGCTGAGATGGGCGACCAAACCGTAATCGACATCGGCTCGGTGATCGAGCGGCAGCAGACGAACCGCTTCGGTGTGCTGCTGATCGTCGCGATGGGCGTGATGATGATGACCGAGGGCTACGACCTCGCCGCGATGGCCTTCGCGGCCCCGGCGCTGAGCCGCGCATGGCATCTCGAGCACGGCGTGCTTGGCCCGGTGTTCGGCGCATTCGTGTTCGGCACGATGATCGGCGCGTTCGTGCTCGGCTACCTCGGCGACGTGATCGGCCGCAAGCGCATGATCGTGATCGGCAGCGTCGTGCTTGCGGGGTTCACGCTCGCGGCGTCGCGCGCAACCGCGCTCGACCAGATGCTCGTGCTGCGGTTCCTGGCGGGCATCGGCATCGGCGGCGTGGTGCCGAACGCGATCGCGTACACGACGGAGTTCGCGCCGAAGCGCTGGCGCGCGACGTGGGTCACGCTGATGTACACCGGCTACACGATCGGCAGCAGCGTCGGCGGGCTCGTGTCCGCGTGGCTCGTGCCGAAGTTCGGCTGGCAGGTAGTGTTCGTGATCGGCGGCATCGCGCCGCTGGTGTCGAGCGCGATGTTGTGGTTCGCGGTGCCCGAGTCGATCCGCTTCCTGACGCTCAAGGGCCGTCACGCCGAAGTCGCGCGAATCGTCGCACGTATCGCACCGGGTTTCCACGTCGCGCCGGGGGCGCGCTTCGTGACCGGCGGCGCTTCGGGTGGTGACGCACATGGCGACGGCCGCGACGGCTCGCTGCGGCTGCTGTTCGCGGGCCGGCTGCGCGCGCTGACGCCGGTGCTGTGGGCCGTGTACATCGCGAACTCGATGGCGCTGTTTTTCCTCAGCAGCTGGCTGCCGGTGCTGATCGAAAGCGTGGGCCTTGCGCCGCGCGAGGCGGCGCTCGTATCGACGATGTTCCAGCTTGGCGGCACGCTCGGCGGCCTCGCGCTGATGCGCTTCGTCGACACGCGCGGCGCCATCATCATCACCGCGCTGCCGCTTGTCGGCACGCCCCTCGTCGCGCTGCTCGGCACCGGACTGCCCGGCCCGATGCTGGTGGCAGCCGTGTTCCTGACCGGCTTCACGGTGGTCGGCACGCAGTTCGGCCTGAACGCGGTCGCGGCGCTCGTCTATCCGACCGCGCTGCGCGCGAAAGGCACAGGCGCGGCGGTCGGCATCCAGAAGATCGGCGCGATCGCCGGGCCGGTGATCGGCGGGATGCTGATGTCCGCGCATCTGCCGGTCGAGCAGCTGTTCTTCCTCGGCGCGGTGCCGGTCGCGTTCGTCGCGGTGCTCGCGTTCGCTCTCGGCCGTCTGCATCGTCGCCGCGACGATGCAGCGCCGGACAACCCTCAAACAGGAGCAGCCCATGCCGCTTGAAGTCGTTCCCATTGACGCCGCGCGTCCGGACTTCGTTGGCCTCGCCAGAGGCATCGATCTGACGGCGCCCGTTTCCGAACAGCTCGCGTGCGCGATCGATGCCGCGATGAACCGCTACGCGGTGCTGGTGTTCCGCGGACAGCCGCTCACGCAGGACCAGCAGCTCGCGTTCGCGCGCTCGCTCGGGCCGCTCGATCTCGGCTTCAAGCGCGTCGCGCGTCCGCATGCGCGGCTCGCGTATCAGGAGCTCGCGGACATTTCGAATGTCGACGAATCCGGACAGATCGCGGACCGCGCGCACCGGCGCATCGTCGGCAATCTGGCGAACCAGTTGTGGCATAGCGACAGTTCGTTTCAGCAGCCGGCCGCGCGCTATTCGATGCTGCATGCGGTCGTCGTGCCGGAGTCGGGCGGCGAGACCGAGTACGCGGACATGCGCGCCGCGTGGGATGCGCTCGAGCCGCGCGAGCAGCGCGAACTCGAAGGGCTCGAAGCGGAGCACTACGCGCTGCACTCGCGCTTCCTGCTCGGCGACACCGACTACAGCGACGAGCAGCGCAACGCGCTGCCGCCGGTGCGCTGGCCGCTCGTGCGCGAGCACGCCGGTTCGGGACGCCGGCATCTGTTCATCGGCGCGCACGCGACGCATATCGCCGATCGCACGCTTGCCGAAGGACGCGTGCTGCTGATGGACCTGCTCGAACACGCGACCGCGCGCCGCTTCGTGTATTCGCATCGCTGGCAGCCCGGCGATCTCGTGATCTGGGACAACCGCTGCACGTTGCACCGGGGCCGCCGTCACGATCTGTCGGTGCGCCGCGAGCTGCGGCGCGCGACGACGGTCGACATCGACCGGCACGCGGCGCCGCAAGCGGAGCTACTTGAACCTGTCCACGGAGTGCGCTAAATGCAGCTGAACGACGACGAACGGGCGATGCTCGACGGCCGCGACGGTGCGGCCGTGCAGCGCGCGATGGATCTGCTGGTGCGCTACGGCGAAGCACTCGGCGCGCCGAGGCTGGTGGACACGAACAACGTATGCGGCACGGTCGGCGCGACGATGCCGTTCCTGCGCGATTACGCGGCGAAGCACGGCGGCCTCGACGCGGTGTTTTCCGAATTCAACCTCGATAGCCCTGAGGTAGTCGAGGTGCCGAAGGCCAAGGTGTTCAGCAGCCATCTGCAGCAGGGCCTCGACCCGCAGCATGCGCAGCGTCAGGGCATCGACGGCGAGGTCGTGAAGCTGTACCGCCAGGGCGAGGCATTCACGGGACGGCTCGGCATCCAGCCACTGAACACCTGCGCGCCATATTTGACCGGCAACGTGCCGGTGCGCGGCGAGCATTGCGCATGGATGGAGTCGTCGGCGGTGATATACATCAACGCGGTGCTCGGCGCGCGCACGAACGCGGAAGGGCGCGAGAGCACCGGCGCCGCGATGCTGACCGGCAAGATTCCGTACTGGGGTCTGCACCTCGACGAAAACCGTAGCGGCACGCATCTGATCGAGCTCGGCATCGACGTCAAGACGGTGCAGGACTGGGGGCTGCTCGGCTACTACGTCGGCGAACTCGTGCAGGACCGCATTCCGGTGATCGACGGGCTGCGCGACGTGCCGAACCTGCCGAAGCTCAAGCACTTCGGCGCGGCCGCGGCGTCCTCGGGCGGTGTCGAGATGTATCACATCGTCGGCCAGACGCCGGAGGCGCGCACGCGCGACGAAGCGTTCCGCGGCCGCAAGCCGCTCGAGGTCATTCGCTACGGTGCGGCCGAGCGGCGCCTCGCGTACGAGCGCGTGAACACCACCGCGAAAGACGCGCAGGTCGACTTCGTGATGCTCGGTTGTCCGCACTATTCGATCGAGCAGATCTGGGAGGTCTGCCAGCTACTCGAAGGCCGCCGCATCGGCGCGAATACCGAACTGTGGATCTTCACCGCGCGCGCGACGCGTCAGCTCGCGGACCAGGCCGGCTATACGAAGCTGATCGAGGACGCGGGCGGTGTATTGATGACCGACACGTGCTCGGCGATCGGCCGCGTGATGCCGAAGGGCACGCGCGTGGTCGCACTCGACTCGGCGAAGCAGGCGCACTACCTGCCCGCGATCATGGGCGTGCAGGCCTGGTTCGGCACCACGGCCGATTGCATCGAGGCCGCGGTGAGCGGCCGCTGGACAGGAGGGCTGGCCGCATGAGCACGAACCAGGAGACGACAGACACGTTAGGCACACCTGAGCCGGCCGCACCGATCGTGCTGCGCGGGCGCAAGGTGGTCGGCGGCTATGTCGAGGGCGAGGCGCTCGTCACGCGCGATCGCATCTCGGGCTGGGGCGGCATCGATCCGCGCACCGGCACGATCATCGAAACCCGTCACGAACTGCGCGGCCAGAGCTTCGCGAACAAGGTGCTGGTGTTTCCCGGCGCGAAGGGTTCGTCGGGCTGGTCGAGCCAGTTCCATATCGCGCGGATCGCCGGCACGGCGCCGGCCGCGATGCTGTTCAACGAGATGACCACGAAGATTGCGCTCGGCGCGGTGGTGAGCCATGCGCCGTCGCTGACCGACTTCGACATCGATCCACTCGACGTGATCGAAACCGGCGACTGGGTGCGCGTCGATGCCGAGCGTGGCGTCGTCGAAGTGCTCAAACGCGGCCGCGCATGATCTTGCTGCGCGGGACGGTTCGCGCGCAACCGCGATGGTTTTTCAAGGAGGAAATGTTTTGAAGACTGGTACTCGTATCGTCCGCCGCGGCGGCCAACCGACGGGCTGGAAACTCGACGCCGACGTGTGCATCGTCGGCGCGGGCATCGCCGGCACGTCGGCTGCGCTCGAAGCGGCCGCGCTTGGCCGCAAGGTCGTGCTGGTGGACAGCCTGCCCGCGCTCGGCGGCCAGGCGGTCAACTCGATCATCGGCACGTTCTGCGGGCTGTTCTCGAACGGGCCGCAGCGTTTCCAGGTGACGCACGGCATCGCGGACGGCATCCTGCGCGATCTCGGCGAGAAGGGCGCGCTGCACTACAAGGAAGGGCCGCTGACGACCGTCGTGCTGTACGACGAAGTTGCGCTCGCGCGCTGGATCGAGCAGAAGATTCTCGACGCCGGCATCACCGTCGTGCTCGGCGCGGTGCTGCGCAACGTCGTACGCGAAGAGCGGCGGGTGCGCGAGCTGGAAGTCGCGACGCGTTACGGCGACGTGCGCATCGCGGCGAACGGCTTCGTCGATGCGAGCGGCGATGCGGCGCTCACGTGGCTCGCAGGCTTCGACTGCCAGGAGCCGGAAACGCCGATTCGCGGCACGCAGATGATCGTGCTCGAAAACCTCGACGAAACCGATCTGCCGACGCCGCCCGCGTTTCGCGAGCGCGTCGAGGAAAAGGCGCACGCCTATGGGCTCGAGCGCAAGGACGGGCTCGTGTTCTACTTCCGTGGCCGCAATATCGGCATCGCGAACATGACGCACATCGAGACGCCGCTCGAACCGATGGCGGCGTCGCACACGGCGCTCGTCGGCCGCGACCAGGCGGACCGCGCGTTCGAGTTCCTGCGCGGCGAGTATCCGCACATCTATCGCAACGCCCACATCCGCAGCTATGGTCTGCCTGGCATCCGGCAGACGCGCTGGATCGTCGGCGCGCAGCAGTTGAGTTCGGAAGACGTGATCGCCGCCCGGCAGTTTCCCGACGCGGTCGCGCGCACGTCGTGGCCGATCGAATTGCACGATCGCGCCGAAGGCTATGAATGGAAGCCGTTCGGCGACGACCATCTGCATACCGTGCCGTTCGGCAGCCTCGTCGTGAAGGACGCGGACAACCTGATCGCGGCCGGCCGCTGCATCGACGCGGATGCGACCGCACTGTCGAGCGTGCGGGTGATGGGGCCGTGCATCGCGATGGGCGCGGCGGCCGCGCACGCATTCGATCTCGCCGACGGCGGCAGTGTTCACGACATCGATCGCGGCATGCTGCGCGAGCGGCTCGCCGACAACGTCGATCGCATCGATCCGCCGCATCTGAAGAACTGACGCATGATCCGCCGGCGGCGCGGCAATACCAAAGAGGTGCAGCGCGAGCTCCGCGAGGAGGCTCCCGGCGAGCACCCACTGCCGCGCCAGCCAGAGACGATATGACGGAACCGCGCGACGCGCCGGGATCTGCCCGGCCGCCGACGCGGCACCTCTGGAGGAGACGATGATTCAAACCCTGCCCGATGCGCGCACGGTGGACGTGTCGCGCCTGATCGACGAACAGAAGATCGGCCGCTTCGCGATCCTGCTGATCGCGTCCACATGGCTCGTGATGCTGACCGACGGCTACGAGCTCAGTGCGCTGGCGTTCGCCGCGCCTTCGCTGATTCGCGCGTGGCACATCGAGCGCAGCGTGCTCGGTCCGGTGTTCGGCGCCAACATCTTCGGCATCATGGTCGGCTCGATCCTGTTCGGCTATATCGGCGACCGGATCGGGCGCAAGCGCGCGATCCTGCTCGGTGCGTGCTGGTACGGGCTCATCACGCTCGCGACCGCATGGGCGGCGAGTGTCGACCAGCTGCTGTGGCTGCGCTTCGCCGCGGGCATCGGCATCGGCGGCGCGGTGCCGAATGCGTTCGTGCTGGTGTCGGAATTCGCCCCGAAGCGGCTGCGCGCCACCTGGGTCACGCTGATGTTCACCGGCTACACGCTCGGCGCGGGCTTCGGCGGCGGCGTCGCCGTGTGGCTCGTGCCGCACTTTGGCTGGCCCGCGGTATTCGTGGTCGGTGGGCTCGCGCCGCTCGTGGTGGCGGCCGGGCTGTCGTTCGTGATGCCGGAGTCGCTGCGCTATCAGGTGCTGAAAGGCTGGCCCCGCGACGGCATCGCGGCGACCGCCGCGCGCGTGCGGCCCGAACTCGCGTTGGTGCCCGGCGCGCAGTTCGTCGTGACCGACGAGCGCCGCGTCGCCAGGTTCTCGCCACGAATGCTGTTCGCCGGCCGCCTGCGCTACGTGACGACCGCGTTGTGGCTCGCGTACATCGCCAATTCGATGGCGCTGTTCTTCCTGCAGAACTGGCTACCCGTGCTGATCGAGGCGACCGGCGTCGCCGCGCATCGCGCCGCGCTGATGACGACGCTGTTCTCGGTCGGCGGCACGCTCGGCGGCCTCGTGCTGATGCGCTTCATCGATCGCCACGGCGTGAGGCTCGTCACCTGTCTGCCGCTCGTCGGCTTTCCGCTCGTCGCGGCGCTCGGCATGGACCTGAATACGGCTTTGCTGACCGCCGCCGTGTTCGGCGTCGGCTTCTGCGTAGCCGGCACCCAGGCGGGTCTCAATGCGGTCGCATCGATCGTCTATCCGACCAGCTTCCGCTCGAAAGGCACCGGCACCGCGATCGGCGTCGCGAAGATCGGCTCGATCTCGGGCCCGATGATCGGCGGGATGCTGCTCGCCGGACATCTGCCGGTGCGCGAGCTGTTCCAGGTCGCGGCGCTGCCGGTCGTCAGCGTCGCGGCGCTGATGTTCGTGCTGGGTCGCATGTACCGGCCGGGCGATGCGCACGACGACGGCCTCGCCGACCACGATCTCGCGCACGGCGCCGAGCCGCCGCTGTCCGCGGCCGAGCGGTAGGACCAGCAGCAGCGGCAGGGCCGGCTGTGCGCGGCGCACCGTCGCGCACGAGGCTCGCTGCCGCCCTTCATCCGCATCACCCAATTACATCGAAACCGGAGAAGCACAATGAAAACAGCAGTCTGCACTGCTGCGGTGGTTTGCGCCTTCGCGGCGCCGCTCACGGCCGACGCGCAAAGCTCGGTCACGCTGTACGGCATCATCGATACGGGCATTGCCTGGACGAATACGGTCGCGTCGTCGATCAAGGCGCAAGGGGCCTCGCGCTGGTCGATGGCGACCGGCTGGGGCAGCGGCGACCGCTTCGGCTTCCTCGGACGCGAGGACCTCGGCGGTGGCCTGTCCGCCGTGTTCCAGCTCGAAGCGGGCTTCAGCGGACTGAACGGCACGTCGTCGCAGGGCGGCCGGCTGTTCGGGCGACAGGCGTACGTAGGGTTGGCGAGCAAGCAGTACGGCAAGCTGACGCTCGGCCGCCAGTACGACTACACGTTCGACTACGTCGCGCCGCTGATGTCCTGGCTGATGTTCGGCAGCATCTACGGCGCGCACATCGGCGACGTCGACGACAGTTTCCAGACGTTTCGCCTGAACAACAGCGTCAAGTACGAGGTGAGTCCGCTCGCGGGTCTGAAGCTCGGCGCGCTCTACGCGTTCAGCAACCAGGCGGGCGGCGACGCCGGCCAGGGCTTCGCCAACAACCGCGCGTACGGCTTCGGGGTCGACTACCTGCGCGGGCCGTTGCATGTGGTCGCGAGCTACCTGCAGCTGAACAATCCGTCGGCGGGGCTCGCGTCGGGGAACAATCCGAACGGCGCGATCGGCGACGAGTACAGCGGCTCGACCAGCATCTTCTATAACGCGGGCTTCGTCGAGCGCCAGCGGATCTCGGCGCTGGGCGCCGGCTATACGTTCGGCGCTGCAAACGTGAACTTCATCTTCACCAACACGCTGCTCGACTATCGTGGCGGCCACAGCCTGCGTGTCAATAACTACGAGATCAACGGGCGCTACTACTTCACGCCGGCGCTGATGGCGGGGCTCGGCTACATCTTCACCGATGGCGATGGCTATACCGGCAGCGGCGCGACGTCGTTTGCAACCGGCGAGCGGCCAAAATGGCATCAGGTGGACGCGGGCATCAGTTACCTGCTGTCGAAGCGCACCGATCTGCATATGTCGATGGTCTATCAGCGTCTGGCCGGCGATGCGAGCACCGTCGCAATCAACTTCTTCGGACCGGCTGGGGCGGGGCGCAATAGTCAGATTGCGGTGCTGGCGGGGTTGCGGCATCGGTTTTGAGCGAGGCGGCAGCGGTAACGCTGAGCCCGCAAGTTCACAGCGACCCGCCCGACTCAACCGACGAACTTCCTTAGCCGACCCAACTCAACCACAAGACCCCGCGCCACCTTTACGACCGCTTCCAGGGTCAAACGGTCCTTTCATAGAGGCGGCAAAAGGGTTCACCTGGTGGGCTCCGCCAATGGCTCTTCCACGTAGCGCAAGATGGTCTCCACGAGGTCTTCGCGGGGGTACGTATTCTGTGTCACGATCAGCGCGCTGGTGGTCGAATGCGTCCGGTTGCCGTGCAACTCCCAGCCAACTGTCGGAATGGGTCGCATTGTCGAGGGCGAGGCAAACTCTGGGCGGACGCTGGCATTACACCCAGCCATCGACTATTCTCGACAAGACGCACGTTTGGAGCGGCCAATGGCTATCGAACGATTCCTTGTCTACGGCCTTGCAGCGATTTTCTTTGTCGTCGCAATTGCAAGACTGAGGCGATCGAACGTCCTGAAGGCAAGTAAGGTCCAGGGAAATATCGTTGTCGGGAACCAATCAGGCCACCTGACGCAAACCTATTCGGAAATGGCCGCGCCATCGGGTAAAGAAGGTCCAAGCCGGACTGCCCCGCACGGTGACCGCGTTGCGTGGGTGATCGGAATCGTGGGCGCATTGATCGCGGCGGCTCAACTGGTTCACGATATTCGCAAATGAAATTCCCCCGCCTTTTTCGTTGGGGCAGTTATGCGGTGTCCTCCGAAAAGATCGTTGGGAACGTCTTCGTCGGGTCGAATTCCGGTCTTGTTTATCAGGTGTACGACGGCCGGCAGCCATCACCACCGCCTATCGTGGACTGGGCCTCGGGCTTGCCCAAGCAGGGCGACCCTTTTGAAGTTTTCAATCTACTCTCCTGGCGGTGCAGGCTTGCGGACGACCTGATCGGCCGGGGTCCCGAACTCGACGAACTCCTCAGTTGGGCTCGATCGGGACAACCTTTGCGCATCAGGTTTCTTGTGGGTGCCGGAGGCAGTGGCAAGTCTCGCCTGGCCGCCGAACTTGCCGAACGACTGAAAGCGGAGGGCTGGTATGCCGGCTTTTCTGCGCTTGAGCAAGGCGCGTCCCTTCCTGTTTCTGACAAGGGGCTATTGGTCATATTGGATTATCCCGAAGCATGGCGCGAGCAGGTGAGGAGTCTGCTTCGTGAAGCAGGTCGGGAAGACCGGCAAAAGCCGTCCGCGCCGGTTCGGATTCTGTTGTTGAGCCGTCGCCCTTTCGACGAGTGGAGACAAGACGTCCTCGATGCCCGTGCTTCACACATCTGTGACGCGCATGAGGTGGCAATCCGCGCGCTTCCCACAGTCTCAGCGACGGTTTTGTTCAAGCGTGTCGCCTCTCGACTCGCCCAGCATCGTGGCTACAGCAAGCCACAGTTCGATGGTGCTGCAATCGACAATTGGCTCTCCCAAAGCCCGGAGCTTTTTGCATTACCCCTGCTGATCACGGCCGCGGCCGTCCACTTCGTGGACTCACCTGACGAGACGCTCGACCTGACAGCGCCAGACATCGTCGCCGCTCTGATCGATCGTGAGCGCACCCAGCTAGATCGAGTCGGACGCAATACAGGGTGGGGAGAGCATGGCGCCTCCCGGTTGGTCGGGCTCGCGGCTTTGCTTGACGGCCTCGACGCTTCAACGATGCGGCGACTTGCTGCACCTGAGCTCGGGATCGGGCTGCCGGCTCCTCAGTATGTGGTCGATGGGGTGCGTCTGCTGGGCTGGTGCAGAGACAATCGATTTCCATCGCCAGCGCCTGACATCGTTGCAGCCGAACTGCTGCGACAGGTGCTCATCGATGCTCAGGACCGTCGCGCTGACTGGGTATGGGCGACACTGTCTGAAACCGGAGCGGATCACATCGAACTCTTGAGCAGGCGTATGCACGACTTGGTTACTCTGCATGGACCTGCTGAACGGATCTTGCGTGACTCGCTTGTTGAAGCGGTCACGGGGAAACCTGAACGTGCCAAAGCATGGCGGGGCTTTCTTGAGGCCAACGCAGTCGGCTTCCGGCTAAGTCCGGTTGGTATCGCAGTTGGCCAGGCGCTGCTTGGTATGGCTGATCTTCCAGCTGCCGAACGCGCAGAAATTCTCAACGATCTGTCAAATCGCCTCGGCGACGCCGGCGATGGCGGGCCCGGGCTAGCCGCGATCCGCGAAGCGGTAGAAATCCGGCGGCGTCTCGTAGAGATGGACCAGCGCCAGTTTGCCCCCGGTCTTGCTGCGAGCCTCAACAACCTGTCCGTCCGTCTCAGTGATGCAGGTGATCGCGCGGGCGCGGTAGCTTCAGCCCGCGAGGCAGTAGATATCTTTCAGTCTGTCGCGCAGGAGAACGAAAGTCAGTTCGCACCCGATCTCGCCATGAGTCTCAATAGTCTTTCTGACTTCCTGGGCAACGTCGGCGATGACGTGGGCGCATTGGCTGCGATCCGTCAGGCGGTAGAGATCCGGCAGAGTCTCATGCGGGAGAACCCGGGCCGCTTTGCACCCGATCTCGCCATGAGCCTTAACAACCTGTCGCTCCGCCTTCACAATGCCGGTGATGGCGCAGGCGCACTGGCCGCGATCCGCAAAGCGGTAGAAATCCGGCGGCGTCTCGTGCAGGAGAACCCGGGCCGCTTCGCACCCGATCTCGCCATGAATCTCAACAATCTGTCTGTCCGCCTTCACGATGCTGGCGATGGCGCAGGCGCGCTGGCCGCGATCCGCGAGGCGGTGACGATCCGGCGGCGTCTCGCACAAGAGAACCCGGGCCGCTTCGCAGCCGATCTCGCCATGAGCCTCAACAACCTTTCACGCTCCGTCGGCGATGCCGGCGATGGCGCCGCCGCGCTGGCCGCGATCCGCGAGGCGGTGAAAATCTATCGCTTTCTCGCGGAAGAGAACCCGGACCGCTTCTCGCCCGAGCTCGCCGGCAGCCTCCACAACCTGTCGCTCCTCCTGGCCAAAGCCAGTGATGGCGTAGGCGCGCTGGTCGCGATCCGCGAGGCGGTGGAGATACGGCGGCGTCTCGCCCAGGAGAACCCGAGGTACTTCGCTCCTGATCTAAGCGTGAGCCTTAACGACTTGTCGCTCCGCCTCGACGATGCCGGCGACAGTGCCGGCGCACTGATCGCGATGCGCGAGGTAGTGAACATCCATCGTTTTCTCGCAGAGGAGAACCCAGACCGCTTTTCGCCCGATCTCGGCAGCAGCCTCCACAACGTGTCGCGCCGCTTGGCCGATGCCGGTGATGGCGGCGGCGCACTGGTCGCGATGCGCGAGGCGGTGGAGATCCGGCGGCGTCTCGCACAGAAGAACCCGGGCCGCTTCGCTCCCGATCTAGCCGGGAGCCTTAACGACCTGTCGCTCCTTCTCCGTAATGCCAGGGATGGTGCGGGCGCGCTGGCCGCGATCCGCGAGGCGGCGGAGCTCCAGTGGCATCTCGTACAGGAGAATCCAGACCGTTTCGCGCCCGACCTCGCAACCAGTCTTTACAACCTGTCGCTCCACCTCAAGGATGCTGGCGATGGAGCGGGCGCGCTGGCGGCGATCCACGAATCAGTTCAGATCCGGCGGCGTCTCGCACAGGAGAACCCCGGCGGCTTCGTACCTGCTCTTGCCGCGAGCCTCCAAGCCCTTTCGAACTGTCTTGATACTGAGGGCGATGGCCCGGGCGCATTGGCTGCAATACGCGAGGCGGTGAAGCTCCGGCGACGGCTAGTACAGGATGACCGGGACCGCTTTGCAGCCGATCTCGCCATGAGCCTCAACAATCTGTCGGTCCGCCTTGGCGATGCCGGCGACGGCGCGGGGGCACTGGACGCGATCCGTGAGGCGGTGAATATCTATAGTCCTCTCGCAAAAGAGGACCCGGGCCGCTTCGCATCCGCTCTCGCCATGAGCCTCAACAATCTGTCGCTCCGCCTTGGCGATGCCGGCGACGGTGCGGGGGCACTCGACGCGATCCGTCAGGCGGTAAGAATCTATAGTCCTCTCGCAAAGGAGGACCCGGGCCGTTTCGCTCGCGATCTCGCCGCCACATTCCACAACCTGGCGAGCTGTCTCCACAATGCGAACGATAGCGCGGGAGCACTTGCCGCGATAGCCGAAGCGGTCAACATCTATCGCTCGCTCGCAAAGGAGAATCCGGGCCGCTTTGCGCCCAGTCTTGCCAAGAGCCTCCACAATCTCTCGGACCGCCTCAAAGACACGGGCGATGGCGCGGGTGCGCTGGATGCGATTCGCGAGGCGGTGGAGATCCGTAGGCGTCTCGCACACGAGAACCCAGACCGCTTTGCACCTGACCTTGTTAGGAGCCTCAACAACTTGTCGGCCCGCCTTATGGATGTCGGCGATGATGCCGGCGCGCTGGATGCGTCGCGAGAGGCGGCCGACATCTCGCGGTCTCGCTCTCAGGGGCAAGGCAACAGTGGCCTGCATGGCATCCGTCGCGTTTCCGACGGCGACCCCGCCTGAGTTAGTCCCGTTGACTTCGGCGAACGCTTGCCTCTCGCGTTGCCAGTCCAGTTATTTCCTTTTGCTGCGCGGCAGTCTGGTCGTTTTCCGTTATTTCGGGCGAGTCATCGCCCACATATCCAGTTGCGGAAGAGGTGAACGACTACCGAGGCGTACGCCCGTAGTCGACCCTGAAGGGAGGTTCGCCAATACCGGAAACGGACAGTGAACGCTAGACTATGCGTTCTCTCTTTCGATTGGAGCAAACCATGTCGCGCCCGTCGGCGGCTGTTGTCGCGGTCTCAACCGCGGTCCTTCTCGGGATAGCTGTTCTTTCGTCGTCCGCCATCGCCGACGTTACGCCACGCCAGAGGGAAGTTGAGCAATACGGCACGGAGGTAATGCCGTTCTCCCTTGCAGCCACCACACACATCTTTACGAAGACGGCCAATGGCGGAACCCAGCAGGTCGTCACGAAGCATCATGATCCGAAGCAGGCCGCCATGATCCGCGGACACTTGGCCATGATCGCCCGGCAGTTTTCGGAGGGAGATTTCAATGCGCCGGTGCAGATCCACGGCAACGACATGCCGGGCCTAGCCGTACTACGTGCCGCGAAGCAGGGTGAACTGACGATCCACTATCACGACTTGCCTGATGGAGGCGAAATCGTATATCACGCGGACGAGCCTCGCCTCATCATGGCGCTACACGAATGGTTCGACGCCCAGTTGTCCGATCATGGCCACGACGCGATGGCAGGGCACGATCCAGGCATGATGCACCATCATCCGGCAGACGCCTCGACAGCGGAATAGATAGCGCACACGATCAGGATGCGAATGATTGGCCGGTCCGATTTCCCGCCCGGTCAGTGGCGGGTCAGCGCCGGACCTTTGACTTGTTACGAATTCAGAAGTGAGCGCCGAAGGGCCGCTTGTGGCCGTACCAAGCCCCACAGCGTCCGCCTCAATCCGACCTTGAACGTCCGGTTGCCGATACCTGGCGTGGGAGCCATATCCGGTCTTCAAGCCGTGCGCACAACTAGTGCGGATGCCGATGATGAATATCGGGGAAATGTGCGTGCGAATGGGTAACAGGCAGATGCACGTGAGGATGTGTGTGCGGCTCGTCACCGGCATAAGGAAAATCATGCTCGTGCTGATGATGCTCGTCATGACGATGCCGGTGCGTGTGTTCGAGAAACTCATGACTGTGCTCATGCTCATGCCGTTCGCGCACATGCAGCCAGATACCCAGCGCCATCAGGGCCGCGGCACTCCAGAAAGACAGGTTGGGCAGGGCGGGCCATATGATCAGCGAAAGGATCACACCGAAAAGCGGCGCTACAGAAAAGTACGCGCCTGTACGCGCCGTACCGAGATGCCGAAGCGCGATAACGAACAAGACGAGGCTGATGCCGTAACCGCTGAGCCCGGTCAGCATCGCCGCCGCCATGGTTCCTGCTGAAGGAAGCGAAGCGCCAGCCGCGAGCGCGATGCCGAGATTCACGGGACCGGCCACCAACCCTTTGAGACACGCGATCACCATCGCGTCGTTCGCCGAGACCTTGCGCGTCAGATTGTTGTCGATTGCCCAGCACAGGCACGCGCCGACGATCAGTAACGCACCTACCGGCACGCCTGTCTGGCCCGGATGCCACGACAGAAGCACGCCGCCCGCAACGATCGCCACCATCCCGAGAAAAACCTGAATGTCGACATTTTCCCGGAAGACCACCCAGGCAATCACTGCGGTCAACACGCCCTCGAGGTTGAGCAACAACGAACTCGTTGCCGCTGGTGTGGTGGACAGCCCCAGCATCAGCAATGCAGGCCCGGCGACGCCGCCCATCGCTATTGCCCCGATCAGCCAGGGTAGCTCGCCTTTGGTGATGCGGTGGTGCGCGCCGGACTGATGCCCGCGCGACCGGAAGGCGCGCCACGCGATGCCGACGCCAAGCCCCAGGCCGCTACCGAGATAAAACAGGCCTGCGAGCATGAATGGGCTGACCGAGCCGAGCAGCGCCTTGGCCAGCGGTGTCGCGGCGCCGAACAGCGCCGCAGCGGCCAAGGCGGTGAATATCGCGGCGTATCCTGATTTCACAACTTCAACCTCATGTTCGCAGCAGAAGGGACAGTTTACAGACCATTGCTGAGGTGACGGATCAAACTCGCAGCAGGCAGCCAAAAGCTTGCTTGTAGAAATCGTTACTGCGACGTAACGTAATCTACATGAGCACGCTTTCAACCTGGTTGCTACTGGTGCTGACTCTTCCGACAGAGAACGCCACCGCGCGGATGCGTTACTGGCGTGCGCTGAAAGCCCGCGATGTACACGCATTTCGCGGCCAGTGAAAAAGGCAGCGAAACGGGAAGGCGCCCATGAGCACGACGAGCGCACACGTGCCCGGCTGTACGCGTGGTCAGATGGCCAGTACGTCAGCCAGCTTTTCAACATCACCAACTGGGAACGCGGCTTAGCGGCTAAAGGCAGCGACGCGCGCATAGCACTGTCATGCGATGCAACGTCTCATCGGCGACGCTTCACTCCCGGCTCTCCAGTCTGGTTCTGCCGGGCGGCGTGGAAGGTGGCGCGTTGACACTGCTTGCGGCTCGCGGTTTGCGGGGTATCTGCGATGGATTCGTCGCGGTGCTGCTGCCTGTCTATCTTCTCCGGCTCGGATTCGGCCAACTGACTGTCGGGTTGATCAGCACCACAACGCTATTCGGTTCTGCTCTCGCCACGGTTCTGATCGGCTTTGTGGGCAATCGCGTCGCCCTGCGCTTGTTGCTGCTGTTTGCCGCGGCGCTGATGACAGCTACAGGTCTTGCGTTCGCCAGCCTTTCTTCGCTGTGGCCGCTGCTGGTCGTCGCTTTTATCGGAACCCTGAATCCGGGTTCCGGCGACGTAAGCCTGTTCCTTCCACTGGAACATGCACGGCTCGCGGAATCCGCTAGTGGCGACGCGCGTACTTCGCTCTTTGCACGCTATAGCCTGATCGGCGCATTGTCGGCGGCGGTGGGCGCGCTCGCTGCCGCACTGCCGGACAGGATCGCTACGGGTCTGGCCGTCTCGTCACTGTCCGCGACGCGAGCCATGTTCGTGGTCTATGCGCTGACGGGGTTTGCCATCTGGCTTCTCTACCTGCGCTTGCCCGCGCGCGTGCCGCAGGCGCGTGTTGTGCGTGCGCCGCTCGGACCGTCACGCGGGATCGTGATCCGCCTCGCACTGCTGTTCAGTGTCGACGCGTTCGCGGGCGGTCTTGTCGTCAACTCGCTGCTCGCGCTGTGGCTGATCCAGCGGTTCGGGCTTTCGCCCGGCGCAGTGGGCCAGTTCTTCTTCTGGGCCGGCATGTTGAGCGCTGGGTCCCAACTCGTCGCAGCGCCGCTTTCGCGAAGGATTGGTCTGCTGAACACGATGGTGTTCACGCATATGCCATCCAGCGTCTGCCTCATCGCGGCCGCGTTCTCGCCGTCGCTCCCACTGACTCTGGCGCTGCTTCTCGCGAGAAGTGCCCTGTCACAGATGGACGTGCCGACCCGCAGCGCCTATGTGATGTCGGTAGTGACGCCCATGGAACGTCCTGCCGCCGCGAGCTTTACCGCCGTCCCGCGAAGTCTTGCGGCGGCGCTCGCGCCTGTGCTGTCGGGTACGTTGCTTGGCCTCGGATGGCTGGGCGCTCCGCTTGTCGCTTGCGGCGTGCTCAAGATCGCCTACGATCTTTCGCTGCTCGCAGCGTTTCGCCACATCGAACCGGAAGGCGGGTCGCCATGACGCGCACGCGCCCCTGCGGGCCACCAGCCATATCGCTTTACGTCTTCCTGCTCGTAGTGTCGGCGGCGGCAGGCATTCTGGTACACGTCATTTCAGCAGCGCGCGCCGCGCAGTCGGAGGCCCGCCTGCCGCTCGATCACAGCGCCGACGTCCCGTTGCCGGGCCGCGCCACGCGTCTGGACTACGTAAGCCATGACGCTGACCGGCACCTGCTGTTCATCGCTCATCTTGGCGACAGTGAAGTCGTGGTGTTCGATACGCTCAGGTCGAGCGTTGTGTCCCGCGTCGCCGACATTGCGTCAGTACATGGGGTACTGGCCGTGCCGGAACTCGGGCGGGTGTATGCATCGGCGACCGGCACCAACGAGGTCGTAGCGATCGACGAGGCCAGCATGCATGTGGTGGCGCGTGTGCCGGGTGGCATCTACCCCGACGGCATCGCATATGAGCCCGACTCCCAGAAACTTTATGTGTCGGATGAGACGGGCGGCACGGTAACCGTGGTCGATACGCACACCAACCAGCGAAAGAGCACTATCCAGTTGGGTGGAGAAGCGGGCAACACGCAGTACGACCCCGACTCGCACCACATCTTCGTCAATGTGCAGACGCGGCGGCAGCTCGTCGAAATCGATCCGTCGACCGACACGATTATCAGCCGGATCGATCTGCCTGGTGCGAAAGGCAACCACGGCCTCGCCATCGTTCCTCAATTGCATCTCGCGTTCATCGCGTGTGAAGACAATGACAAGCTGATCGTGCTCGACCTGCTGACGAAGCGCGTCACTCAGACTTTCGACGTCGGAGGCGGGCCTGACGTGCTCGCTTACGATCCGGGCGCGCATCTGCTTTACGTGGCCGGCGAAGCCGGCATCGTGTCGATGTTCCGCGTCTCGGAGTCTGCCGTATCGAAAGCAGGTGAGGGCAGGGTAGGACCCAACGCCCATGTCGTCGGCGTCGATCCCGCGACACACCGCACTTACTTCCCGCTGAAGAACGTCGATGGTCGGCCCGTGCTTCGCATCATGGCGCTTGCATCCACGGGATCGCGGTAGCGGTGCTTGCGTCGGCGCTCCTCGAAGCTCATTTCGGTGGCGCGTGGATCAATCTGATCGTACGCGATCGCGCGAGCGAGGGCATGACGATGCTGCTCGCGATCCATGAAATGGGCTTCGCGCGCGAGGTTTCGTCAAAGGTTGGTTTTCTGTGCGACGGCTCGGTTACGACTTGCTCGCCGCACGCAGTGCCGCTCTCATGCTCATTTCTATGTCGAGAAGTCTTGCGCCGAGCTCCACGAAGCTGCTGCGCCCCTCGCCGAAGACCTCGCCGTTCATGTAGATCGTCGGCACGACGCTAATTTCACGCGCGGACAGCTCACTTTGAAAAATTCCGCCGTCGATCGTAACGTTGTGAATCCGTGGATTGATCACCGCCATCATGTTCAGCGCTTGCACAACGTCCACACAGCTTCCGCACGACAACGAAATATAGGTTTCGAAATAGTAGTCACGTTCCAGTGTTCGAATCCGTTCGATGGTCGTACTGTCGGCTACGACGGGATGCCCTCCAACCTGGAGAATTGCAAGAACAAGGGACGAAAATTCAGGCCCTGTTGGGGTGGCGGCAAACTGAATGCAGGCATCTGCTCCCACCTGCCTGATTGAAAACGATGGCTTGCGCTCGTCGCCGTGCTGCTCCTCGACGACCGTGACCAGGTCGGTCAACGACGCAATTTCGTTCAGCATCGCCAGCATTTCGTGCGATGTTCGACTACCGCCCGGCGACACGATTAATTCGACGGGTCTGCGAAGGTTTCGCAAATACGTCTGCAGTTGTGACCTGAGATCGATGTTCAGCATTTGAATTTCGATTCCGTAGCAACCTGCACAGGGCTATGTGAGGAGCCTAACGCCACAACAACACGCGAGTGCCCACAACCGGCGGCGCCGGTCGGTGGGTAGAGGGTGCCTCGCAATGCTCCCCCCGAATGTCGGGACGATTTGGTGCGCTATCGCACACATTCAAAGCGTTCGCGAATTATCTCCAATGATTGTCACCGTGCCTGCTTCGGCGGCAACTTCGGCCAGCGTCGAGAGTGACAATGCCACCGAAGCGTCCGAAGCGCAACTGATCTTCAAAGCTCGATGACGTATGACTGGCCGGGTTCCAGTGCGCAAATTGTCAGAAAGCGAAGTGGGCGTTCCGGGTCGCAGCTGCTAAAAAGCGTATGTTGCACGTCGCTGCCTTTCTCGTCGAGGTGCTTGGGCGGGACAACCCAGTCGACGCCGCCTGACAGTGAGGCCGCCCGACCGCGTCAACAAGACGGCGTTCATCAGCCATCCGTCGAAACGGTGATAGCCTCCCACGCACCGATTTCCGCGTTCAACGCCGACATCTTGTCTCGAACGAGACCGAGTGCGTCGCTACCGAGCAAAAGATGCGCGGGCGGATGTTCCGCTGCGATGGCGGCCAGCATTGCGCGCGCCGCTTTCCTTGGATCTCCCAATTGCTTGCCGCTTTTTTCCTCGCGGGCTTGGCGGATGGGATCGAAAATATCGTCGTAATCCGGAATCGAGCGGGGCGTTCGGGTCATCGAGCGGCCCGCCCAGTCTGTGCGAAACGAGCCCGGCGCCACCGCCGTCACGGCAATACCGAAGGGCTTGACCTCTTTGCCGAGCGCCTCGGAGATGCCCTCTAACGCAAACTTGCTGCCGCAGTAGTAGGTGATTCCCGGCATCGTGATGTAGCCGCCCATCGATGTGATATTCACAATGTGACCGCGGCGGCGCTCACGCATGAATGGCAGGACGGCCTTCATCATCGCGACCGCACCAAATACGTTCACATCGAACTGACGGCGCATCTCCGGGAGCGGCGATTCCTCCATGATGCCCTCGTGACCGTAGCCGGCATTGTTGACCAGCACATCGATGGGTCCGACGCTAGCCTCGATTTCCGCCACCACGCCGTCGATCGCGTCGAAGTCGGTCACGTCGAGCACGCGTCCCCAAGCGGCGTTCGCGGACAGGGACTCGAATTCGCGCTTTGCCTGGGCAGTTCTCACCGTACCGACGACCTTGTGACCCGTCGCCAGCGCTTCCTGTGCGAGCACGCGGCCAAAACCGCTGCTGACGCCAGTGATGAGCAGAGTTTTGCTGGATGTCATTGAAGCTTCTCCCGAAAGTCGATTGGAGAGTGCATACTAATCTGACAGACGAGGCAAAATAAGCCGAATTCCGCTGAGTTTCTTGCACAAAACTATGAGCACGCCACGCGCTTCGACCCAGCACCCAGCTCTATCCTCGCGCAGCCAGAAACGCATGGTTGCGCTGCTGCGCGCGTTGGCGCCCGACGAGGGTTACAACCTGACGGCGCTGCCGAGCGTCCGCATCTTGCGGTCGAACCGGGCGCTATCGCGCACGCCCGTTCTGTACGACCCCGGTATCGTGATCGTCTGCCAGGGCCGCAAGCGAGGCTATTTCGGCGACCAGCTGTACCTGTATGACGAGCATCACTATCTGGCCGTATCCGTGCCAGTGCCATTCAGCATGGAGACCGACGCAACCGAGGAGCGACCACTGCTCGCGCTGTATCTGCACCTCGATTTCGCCTTGGCCGCCGAACTTGCGGAGCGGATCGACCGCGAAGGGGGGGCTGAGCGCACACCAGCACCTCGGAGCATGATGTCGACGCCGATGGATGACGCGATGCAAGCGTCCGTGCTGCGCTTTCTCGAGGCGATGCATCGGCCACTCGAAGCTGCTGTGTTGGGTGCAGGGCTGCTGCGTGAGCTGTATTTCCGGGTGCTCACGGGGGCCCAGGGAAGCTCGTTGCGCGAGGCCTTGGCGATGCGAGGACAGTTCGGCCAGATAGGCCGCTCACTCCGCGTGATTCATGCAAGCTATGCGCAGCCTCTCGACGTAAGGCGACTGGCCGACGAAGCGGGTATGAGCATTCCGAGTTTCCACAGCCACTTCAAGGCCATTACACAGGTGTCGCCGATGCAATACGTGAAGTCGACGCGACTTCATCAGGCTCGCCTGTTAATGGTGCGCCAGGACCTGACCGCGGAGGCCGCCGGACACGCTGTGGGTTACGCGAGCCCGTCCCAGTTCAGCAGGGAATTCAGGCGTCTGTTCGGCTTGACGCCGGCAGCGGAGGCTAAGCGGATGCGCGAGAGCTTCGCGATCCCGGCTGTATTCGCTGATACGTCTTATGTGTCGTCGCACTGATGCCAGCGCTCATCGCTTCTGATAGGTGCCGATCAGTTCGGCCTGCGTGAGTACGTGCCCGTGCATGGCCTTCTCGAGAGCGGCCTTGCTGGGGCTTTTCAAATCGGGCAGTACGGTGTCGAGCGCATACAGCTTGTGGAAATAGCGGTGGCGTCCCACGGGCGGACACGGGCCGCCGTAAGCGGCACGCTTGAAGTCATTGGTGCCTTCGAGCGTGCCGCCCGGCAAAGCCTGTGCATCAGCGCCATCGGCTAGCCCGGTTGCTGTCGGCGGGATGTTGTAGAGCACCCAATGTACCCAAGTCATTCTCGGCGCGGCGGGGTCCGGCGCGTCGGGGTCGTCGACGATCAGCGCCAGGCTTTTTGCGTTCGCGGGCACGCCGGACCACGCGAGCGGCGGGGATACATTGGCGCCCTCGCAGGTATGCTGCACCGGAATCTCGCCGCTCTGTCGGAAGGCTTGCGACGTTAGCGTGAGTGTCATGGCAGCCTCCTCGTTGGGTCGCGACCATGCTTTTATTCTAGGTCAGCGTCCACCGAAGTCGCGCGCGGCGAGTGCACGCATTCGCGGATCGAACGACCGCATGCCGGGGCAGAGGCGACGTTCGATTTACCGCGCGGGGTTGCCAGCCGAGCTTGCGCTTATTGGCCGGCTGGCGACTTCGTGGATGGGGTCGCCAGTGAGTTGTTGACCCCGTAAGCGGGCTGGCGGGACGTGGAACTACTGTCCGTGCTCATCGTGCTCATCGGCTGGCCCGAGTTCGGCGATGCCGAGCCGCTGTCCGAGCCGGTGGCGCCAGGCGTGCCGTAGCCACTCGTTGGAGCGGCCGGCGACTTCGTGGATGGAGTCGCCAGCGTGTTGTTGCTTTGGGCATATACGCCGCTCGACAGCATCAGGGCGGCGACAGCCGCGATCAATGTGCTGGTTGCCTTGTTCATGAAGCGCTTCTCCTTTAATGGATTGCGATATCGACGCAAACGATGCTCACGTACGTTTCCGTCAGGGTCGCGAGACTCCAAGTTTAGGAAAGCGAGGGCTGATAGTTATGCGCATTATTCACAATGGTGAATATCGATTTCAGGAATTAACCGGGCAATCCGATGCGCGCTCGTCCCTGATCTGCGCGGCGGCCGTCATCATTTCTTGTCCCGCAGCCAGGGCGTATACGTGATTCCGATCAGCAATCCTTCCGGCCCGATAAAGCGGCTGACAGTCTGGCCCCATGGCTCATTCCGGTTTCTGACCAGCATTCGATACCCTTGCGATTCAAGTTCTGCCGTTGCCGCTTCGACGTCGTCGACATCGAACTCGATCCAGGCTTGCGGGATGGGTACCTCGGGAGGCCACGCTTCGGTGCCGAAGCAAGACTGAGCGGCGTGAGAGAGCGGCCACAACGCGAAAGAGTTTGCGCCGTTCAGGCTCTCCGTATGGAGATAGCCGCCGTTCTCTTCCTTGAAGGGGATACCGAAGGCCCGGCCATAGAGATCGCGGCTTGGCTGGGCCTCGGTCACGATCGGGCCAAAGCCTGCGATGAATAAGGCGGTGGTAACTGGGATCTTTTCCATGGCTTCTCCTTTGCCGCGAAAGAGCGGCGGGTGAGCGGCAGGTGAGCCGCTTACATTCGCTCGTCAATTCGCCGGAATCGTCACCACCGGCGCCTTACTGCTCGTATCCGACTCCGCGAGCGCCATCAGATTCTGCACGACCGTAAACGCGTATTTCGAGTCGAAGTCATTGCGCTCGACCCAATACACCGAAGGCCCATATGCGATCGACACATAAGCATCGGCCGGCGCGACCTTGCCCGAATGCACGATGATCGTCGGCCTGGTTTCACCGCCGACCAACCCGACGGTCGGCTTCGTCGAACCGTCGCTGATGCGCTCCTGCGGCACCTGCACCTGCGCGCCGAGATCGCTGAGGATGCCGAGCACCGAGCGCGTGACCATCGTAATGCGCTCGCCCTTCGCGGAAGTCGACGACGGCCCATAAACGACCTCATAGCTACGTGTCTTCGTAGACAGATGCAGCAGCCTGCGCACGCGCGCGACATCGGCGGCCGTGCTCGGCGACTCGCCGCTGGTGGTCGCGCCGATCGACAGGAACACGGCCAGTGCGGGGCTTTGGCCGCCTTTGAGATCGGCCTTCACATCGAGCTGACGTGTCTCGACGTTCAGTTCGCCCGCCAGTTGCAGACGACGCAACGCCTGCAGCAATTCGAAGAAGCCCGGCGCGCCCGCGCTGTTGTTGCCGCCGAGCACATCGCCGTTGCGCAGACCGCCGATCGATTGCGCGGTGATGCGCAACAGCAGATCGATCGGCACGCCGCCCTCGGCGAGCGGCAACACGAGCGCCGGCGCGAGCGGCCGGATATAGGCGGACGCGAACGCTTCACCGGTGGTCGGCGTGAACGTGAAGGTCGGCCGGTTCGAGTACGACACGCTGCCGGTCGCCTGCGCGTAGTTCGGCATGGTGCCCGAGCCGGCGTTGAGCGTCGCGCCGCCGGTGGTGTCGAACGTGTAGGCGGCGATGATGCTGCTGACGGTCAGGAATGCGGGCGCATCGCCGTAGCGCAGACCGATCACGGCGGCGAGGATCGCGCGTTTCTTCGCGTCGCCGAGCGCCCGCGCATAGTCGACCTGATCGGCCTTCAGACGCGAGGGGCCGATATGCACGCAGGCGGACGTGAGGCAGGCCGCGCACAATGTGGCGGCTACGGAAGCGGTTCTGAGCATGGACGGGCGCGAGCGGCGGTAATCCGCTGAACAATGGGGTCTGCGCTCGGCGGTAGCAGAACCCATTCCCGCGCAAGCGGCGGGCCGGGTCAGCGGGCGGCTTCGTTGTCGCTCCGGCGCCGCGCGCGGCGGCGTCGCGCGTGCGTCGATGCGCAAGGGCGTTGGCACGCTTTACCGCTGCCTTGCAAGAATTGCAGAAATGCGCAGGGTGGATGCCCGGCTTTCAAGCTTCGGCGTCGATCCCGTCTTGCGCTTGGTCCTCGCCGCCTCGCTCGAGCGCGCTGCGATACGCGCGCGATTGCATCTCGGCGAGCCGGCTCAGCGTACGCGACAGATCATGCGCGCCTTCGAGGCCGATCAAGGCGGTCCCGATCGGCTGATCGGACGCGATGAAGAGCGCGCGCTTGCGGTCGTAGAAGATGTCGATCAGCCACACGAGGCGCTGCAGCGTATGCGACTGCCTCAATGCTTCCGTATGCAGACGATCGACGATCAAGCCTTGCCATTGCTCGGCGAGATCGAGGTAGTCGAGGTGCGAGCGGCTCGCGACACATAGCTGCTCGAAGTCCGCCCACAGCAGCGCGCTGCCGGCCGCGCGCGCTTCGAGCGGGCGGCCCGCCGCGCTCAGCTTCACCGGTTCGATCGCAGCGCCGCTTTCATGGCTCGTGAAGATCTCGCGCAACGCGGCCTCACTCGACGCATCGAGCGGCGCGAAAAAGCGCGGCACCTCAGCCGCTTCGCCGCCGAAGCGGTAATCGCGCGCGCCGTCGAAATGGATCACCTTGAAAGCGCGTTTGATCTGCGCGATGGTCGGCACAAAGCGCTCGTGAAACTCGGGTTCGGGCAGCAGATCGTCCGGTGCGTAGTTCGACGTCAGCACGATCCGCGTGCCGAGGTTGATCGCGGTGTCGAGAAAGCGGCCCATCAGGAACGCGTCGGCGATATCGTGCACATGGAATTCGTCGAAGCACAGCAGCTCGATACCGTCGAGCCATTGCCGCGATACGTCGCCGAGCCGGTCGTCGCCCCGCGGCGCCTGGACGAGCCGGTGGTTCATCTCGCGCAGGAACTCGTGGAAATGCAGGCGCCGTTTGCGGCACCGCGCGAGCTCGAACAGCGTATCGACGACGAGGCTCTTGCCGCGCCCCGGCAAGCCATGACAGTAGACACCTTGCGGCCCGAACGCGGCGGTGGACCATGCACGCCGTGCCCGCTGCTGCGCGCCGAGCAACGCGACGAGCGCGCTGATCGCCTCACGCTGGCGGGGATCGGGCGTGATGCCGCGTGCGGTCAATGCGCGTGCGATGCGGGTTTCGTCAAGCATGGGCGAGAGCGTCCATGCCAGGTGATGCAAATGATGCGACTTGCGCGAATGACGCAGAATGGGCCACCGCGAAAACGGCGAGGACGTGTGTGAGCATGAGGTAAGGGGCGGCGTGATGGGCTGCGCTGAAGCAGGCCCAATGAGCGCGTGCACGAAGCGCGCGCCATTTTACCAGTCACGTCCCCTGTCGAACCGTTGGCGCGCGCACACGTCGTCGAGCCACTACCGCATCATTTGTCGTGATGCCCCGGCAGCACCGCACCGAGCACCTGCCTGGCCGTCTCGACCACCACGTTGCCCTGATCGGGATCGCCCTTCAGCAAGGTCTCGGCAAACGCTTTGGCCTGCGCGAGTGTGACGTGCGGCGGTAGCGGCGGCACGTTCGGATCGGACTTCACCTCGATCACGACGGGACGATTCGACGCGAGCGCGTCGTCCCAGGCGGTCGCCATCTGCTCGGGGTTGTCGACATAGATGCCCTTCAAACCGATCAGCTCCGCAAAGCGGTGATACGGCACGGAAGGAATGTCCTGCGACACCTCGAACTTCGGATCGCCTTCCATCACGCGTTGCTCCCATGTGACCTGGTTCAGATCGCCATTGTTGAGCACCATGCAGATCCAGCGCGGATCGCTCCAGCCTTGCCAGTACTTCGCGACCGTGATCAGCTCGGCCATGTTGTTCATCTGCATCGCGCCGTCGCCGACCAGCGCGATCACGGGCCGCTCGGGGTACGCGAACTTCGCGGCGATCGCATACGGCACGGCCGCGCCCATCGACGCGAGGCCGCCCGACAGCGAGCACATCATGCCGCGCTGCACCTGCAGATCACGCGCGTACCAGTTCGCGACCGAACCCGAATCGCTGGTGACGATCGCGTTCGACGGAATGCGCTTCGACAGCTCCCATACCGACAGCTGCGGATTCAGGCCATCCTTCGCGGGTTCGTGCGCGCGTTTTTCCAGCGTCTTCCACCAGTCGGACACCCAGCCTTCGATGCGCTCACGCCACAGCCGATCCTGCTTCTGCTCGATGAGCGGCAGCAGCGCGCGCAGCGTCTCGACGCTATCGCCGACGAGGTTCACTTCCATCGGATAACGCAGGCTCAGCATGTCGGCCTTGATGTCGATCTGCACGCCGCGCGCGTCGCCTTCCTTCGGCAGAAACTCCGAGTATGGGAAGCCGGAGCCGATCATCAGCAACGTATCGCAATGGGTCATCATGTCGTAGCTCGGCTTCGTGCCGAGCAGGCCGATCGAGCCGGTCACCCAAGGCAGATCGTCGGGCAGCGCCGCCTTGCCGAGCAGCGCTTTCGCGACGCCGGCGCCGAGTTTCTCGGCGACCGCGATCACTTCGTCGGTCGCGTGCAGCGCGCCAGCGCCGACCAGGATCGCGACCTTGCGGCCGGCGTTCAGCACGTCGGCGGCCTCGCGCAACTGCTGGTCGCCCGGCACGACGCGCGGACGCGCGTATCCGATGCCCGAATGCAGCGTGCCGTGCTTGCGCCCCGGCGGTTCATACGGAATGTCCTGCAGATCGTTCGGCAGTATCAGCGCGGTCACCGCGCGCTCGGCAAGCGCGATACGCACCGCCCGATCGACCAGATGACGCACCTGCGCGGGCATCGTCGCAAAGCCGACGAACGAGCCGGCCACGTCCTTGAACATCGCCGGCAGATCCAGCTCCTGCTGATAGTGTCCGCCGATCGCCGCGCGCGCCTGCTGACCGGCGATCGCGAGCACCGGCATGTGATCCATGCGCGCGTCGTAGAGGCCCGTCAGCAGATGAGAAGCGCCGGGCCCCGAGGTGGCGATGCACACGCCGAGTTCGCCGGTGAACTTGGCATGCGCGGCGGCCATGAACGCGGCCATTTCTTCGTGGCGGACCTGGATGAATTCGATCGGGCCCGGCTGATCCGTGCCTCTATGGCGCTTTTTCGCTTCGCTCTGCGCGCGGTTCAACGCGCCGAACACGCCGTTGATGCCGTCGCCCGGATAGCCATAGATACGCCGCACGCCCCATGCATGCAGCCGCCCGATGATGAAATCGCCAACGGTTTCAGCCATGATCCTCGCTCCCTCGATATCCAGTCGATGCCGCCGCGTGGAACGGGCGGCTTTGGTCGGTATCGAACGAGCAAGGGCTGTTCCTTGCGACTGGCTCGCTCAGCCGGTCTTGATCTTCGGCTGCGGCGCGTCGAGCGGTTCGGTGCCGAAGCGCTCGTACTGCGATATCACCTGCGCGCCGAACAGCAGCAGCGTGGCGAGCCATTCGAAGCTCAGCAGGATCACGATCGCCATCGTCAGCGAGCCATAGACGAGGCTCACCTGCGACAGCGTGGCGAAATACCAGACCAGCACGTGCCGCGTGACCTCCCACAACACGCCGGCCACCACGCCACCGATCAGCGCGTGTTTGAGCGACGGACGTCCGACCGGCATCACCAGATACACCGAAGTCAGCACGAAGATTTCACCGGCGAGCCCGAGCAGATACAGCAGCACTCGCGTGAAGCCCTGCAACGACACATGCAGGCCGAACAGTTGCAGACCTTCGGCGCCGATCGTGTCGAGCGCGCTCGATACGAACGTGACGATCAGCAGGCCAACGCCGAGAAACATGATGTAGCAGTAGGGCAGCAACGCCGAGACCAGGAAGTGGCGCCGCTTCACGACGACGCGGTGCACGAAGATCAGCGACATCGCGTTTTCGAGCACGGTGAAAGCGAGCGAGCTGAAGAACAGCATCGTCAGCAGCAGCACCCAGCCAATCACCGCGCGATGCTGCAAAAAGTTCGACAGCTCACGCACGAGCGCGGCCGATTGCCCGGGCACGAGCCAGCGCAGCAGATGCGACAGCGCTTCGAGCACCAGCTGCTGCGGCACCACGCGCGACAGCACGATGACGACCAGGATCAGCAGCGGCACGATGGACAGCAACGCGTAGTATGCGACCGCGCCCGCGAGCAGCAGCCCCTGGTTCGCGCGAAACGCTTTCAGCGTTTGCAGCAGGAAGCGCCCGGGATGCCTGGCGATAAACAGCGCATGCTGGTCGAGCAGGATGGGCATGAGGCCTCGCGGTGCGCGCCGGGCGCTGCCGGATGGCAGCCGCTCTCGACACGCGTGTGTGCTTTATATACCGTAAGCAGAAACGGGGCCATCAATGGCGCGGCATACAGTTTGCTTGGCCGCGTTCGGAAGATCGCCCGCCATTCCCGAGGACAGCCGATGGATCAGCCGCCCCGTCAGAACAACACCGCGCCGCAAGCCAATGATCTGGTGGTCGCGCGGCCCGAGGGACTGTATTGCCCGGCCGGCGATTTTTACATCGACCCATGGCGGCCGGTCGAACGCGCGGTGATCACGCATGCGCATTCCGACCATGCGCGCTTTGGTCATCAGCGCTATCTGGCGACGCGCGCGGGCGCGAGCGTGCTGATGGCGCGGCTGCCCGGCATCGCACTGCACACGCTCGACTACGGCGAGCCGCTCATGGTTGGCGCTGCGCGCGTGTCGCTGCATCCGGCCGGGCACGTGCTCGGCTCGGCACAGGTGCGCATCGAACACGCGGGCCGCGTATGGGTCGCATCCGGCGACTACAAGCTCGAAGCCGATCCGACCTGCGCCGCGTTCGAACCGGTGCATTGCGATACCTTCATCACCGAGTCGACGTTCGGCCTGCCGATCTATCGCTGGGACACGCCGCAAAGCGTGTTCGATTCGATCGATTCATGGTGGCGTCACAACGCATCCGAAGGGCGCGCGTCGGTGCTGTTCTGCTATTCGTTCGGCAAGGCGCAACGCGTGCTCGCGAGCGTCGATGCCGCGATCGGGCCGATCTTCTGCCACGGCGCGCTCGAGCCGCTCAATCGCGCGTATCGCGACGCGGGCGTGCGTCTGCCGCCGGTCAATCTCGTCAGCGAGATCGCCGCGAAAGACAAGGCCGTGTTCAGACAGGCGCTGATCGTTGCGCCGCCGTCCGCGCAGAACAGCGCGTGGCTCAAGCGCTTCAGCGATTACAGCGATGCATTCGCGTCGGGCTGGATGCGCCTGCGCGGCGCGCGGCGCCGGCGCGGCGTCGATCGCGGCTTCGTGCTGTCCGATCACGCGGACTGGCCGGGTTTGCAAACGGCGATCCGCGAAAGCGGCGCCTCGCGTGTGATCGTCACGCATGGCTCGATCGAACCGATGGTGCGCTGGCTCAACGAGCAGGGCCTGCAGGCGAGTGCGTTCGACACGCAATACGGCGACGATACGGTCGAAGCCGATGCGGCCGGCGCCGACGAAGCGCCGGCGGCGAGCGAATCATGACGGATACCGTATGAAACGCTTCGCGGCCCTCTACACCGCGCTCGATGCGACCACGTCGACGCACGACAAGCTTGCGGCGCTGACCAGTTATTTCTCGGTGGCCGAGCCTGAAGACGCGGCATGGGCGTCGTATTTCCTCGCGGGCGGCAAACCGCGTCAACTGGTGCCGACGCGTTTGCTGACCGACATCGCGCGCGAGCGCGCCGGCTTGCCCGAGTGGCTGTTCGAGGAGTCGTATCACGCGGTGGGCGATCTGGCCGAAACCATCGCGCATATCCTGCCGCCCGCGTCGCGCGACTCCGAGCTGGGTCTCACGCAATGGATCGAGCAACGCATGCTGCCGTTGCGCGGCCTGCCGCCCGACGAGTTGCGCACGCGTCTACTCAGTTACTGGGACGAACTCGACTGGGGCGGCCGCTTCCTGCTGACCAAGCTGATCGGCGGCGGCTTTCGTGTCGGCGTCGCGCGGCAACTGGTGGTGCGCGCGCTCGCCGAAGTGGCCGGCGTCGATCACAAGCGGATTGCGCAACGAATGGTCGGCTGGACCGATTCGCGACAGAAGCCCGATGCGGCGCGCTATCTGCGTCTGATCGCGCCGCAGACCGACGACGATACGCAAGCTCATGCGCGTCAACACGATAGCGACCTGGGCCTGCCGTACCCGTTTTTTCTCGCGCATCCGTTGCAGACCGATCCGGCGACGCTCGGCGATCCCGCGCATTGGCTGATCGAATGGAAGTGGGACGGCATACGCGCGCAACTCGTCAAACGCGGCGGGCGCGTGTGGTTATGGTCGCGCGGCGAGGATCTGATCACCGATCGTTTTCCCGAGGTCGCGGCATTGGGCGAGTCCTTACCCGATGGGTATGTGATCGATGGCGAGATTCTCGCCTGGGAACCCGGCGCGGCCGCGCCGTTGCCGTTCGCGCGGCTGCAACCGCGCATCGCGCGCAAGACGCTGACTCGCAAGATCCTTGCGGATTCGCCGGCAGCGCTGCTCGCGTACGACCTGCTCGAAGCGAACGGCCAGGACCTGCGCATGAACGCGCTCGTTGATCGGCGCGCGCGGCTCGATGCGTTGAGCGCGTCGGTCGATGGCACGCTCGCGCGCGGTCTGCTGCGCGTATCGCCGCTCGTCCGTGGCGCGGATTGGAGCGCGCTCACGGCCTTGCGCGAGGAGAGCCGCGCGCGCGGCGTCGAAGGCTTGATGCTGAAGGAGCGCGAATCGATGTATGGCGTCGGCCGCACCAAGGCATCGGGCACGTGGTGGAAATGGAAGATCGAGCCCTATGCGGTAGACGCTGTGCTCGTGTACGCGCAGCGCGGTCATGGCCGTCGCGCGAGTCTCTACACCGACTACACATTCGCGGTGTGGGACGAAGCCGACGGCGTGCGCACGCTCGTGCCGTTCGCGAAGGCCTATTCAGGGCTTACCGACGAAGAGATGCATCGCGTCGATGCGATCGTGCGCAAGACCACCGTCGATAAATTCGGCCCGGTGCGCAGCGTAACGCCGACGCTCGTGTTCGAGATCGGCTTCGAAGGGATACAAGCGAGTTCGCGCCATAAGTCAGGCGTGGCCGTGCGTTTTCCACGCATGCTGCGCTGGCGTACCGACAAACATATCGACGACGCCGACACGCTCGCGATGCTGAAGGGCTTTATCGATAATCGTGCGGGATAACCCGCAGAGCACAAACCCCTAACACGTCGAGCATTTTTTTATCGGCATCGTCGCTTATCCTTTGTTTATGACCGCGTCATCGATTCGCGCCATAAGAGCGCTCGCGGCATGCATTGCGTGGCCCCCTCAATCCGTTGGAATACCGATGTCGTGCGACGCCCCTGAGCGAGGCGGATCGCACAACGACAGTGCGTCAGACGATGTTGCGCAGCACGCACATCGCTGTCGCCGTCATTCAAACGCCGTGATGTATGGGCACGCTAAATCCCGCATACCAGGTAATTGCAACGCTGGAGTGCGGGACGACGCGTGCCGGCCGCGCATCGTCCGAATGAAGCGGAAATAGCAAAAAAACCTGGCCGCAGTCCGGCAGACGCAATGGGATCGAATCTTGCGCGCGTGGCGCGAGATGCCCTTCAGGGCGAATGTAAAAGGGCGAGAAAAAATGACTGTGTTCAACGACAGCGTGGACAGCAGCGACGACGTGCTCGTATGGCGGCCGATCCGCTATGCGATGGCCGCGCATCGTCGCGTGCTGGTAGTCGACGATTACCGGGAAGCAGCGGACGCGCTGCAAATGCTACTGACGGCCGACGGCTTCGAGTGCCGTGCGCTCGACGATCCGTATGCCGTGTGTCAGACCGCGTGCGAGTGGCAGCCGTTTGCGGTGCTGCTCGACATCAAGATGCCGGGGCTCGACGGGCTCGAACTTGCGCGGCGTCTGCGCGCGCATCCGCAGACTGCGCATATGCTGCTGGTTGCGTGTACCGCGTTCGCGTCGCGCGAGGATCGCTCGCTCGCCAAGGCGGCTGGCTTCGACGCGCATTGCGCGAAACCATTGACGCCCGAGCGTCTGTTGCGCGTGCTCGAATCGGCGGCCGCGTTGCATGCGGCGGAGCCATCATCTGAATCAGGCTGTTAGCGAAAACTTGCTGACCGTTCTGTCATTTCTGCAGGGTCGTCGTCGGAAATCGCACTCGGTGCGGTGCGAATCCGTTTGTCATTTGTTTGCCATCTGGCTGCCACCGTTCTATCCGCCGCAGCTTCCTTAGCCATGCGAGCCCCTACGTTGCAGTTCACGCAGGGGTTTCACTTCGCTCGCACACGCAGGCCCACTCGTTGCTAAAAGACCGATGACGCGGCGCGCTCGGGCGCGCCGCCGAGGGTCATTTGCAACGAGGGAGATCAGACATGAGCGACAAGCAACGCCCGGCACCGCCGTTTCCTGAACAGCAGCAGGACCAGACGCCCGGCCGCACGGCCGGCATGAACCCGCAACCGGATCACGGCGAGAAAACCTACGAAGGTTCGGGGCGTCTCGCTGGCAAGGCAGCGATCGTGACCGGCGGCGACAGCGGCATTGGCCGTGCGGTCGCGATCGCGTTCGCGCGTGAAGGCGCCGATGTGCTGATCGCCTATCTCGACGAAGAAGACGATGCGCGCGAGACCGCGCGCTGGGTCGAGGACGCCGGTCGCAAGGCGGTGCTGGTCGGCGGCGATATCCGCGATCGCCAGCATTGCGATGCGATCGTCGACAAGGCGATCGAGGCTTTCGGCCGGCTCGACGTGGTGGTCAACAACGCGGCGTATCAGATGAGCTATCCGTCGCTCGACGCGATCAGCGACGAAGAATGGGACAAGACCTTCGATACCAACATCGGCGCGATGTTCAGGATCACGCGCGCGGCGGTCCGCCATATGAAGCCGGGCGGCGCGATCATCAACACGTCGTCGATCAATGCCGATCATCCGAACCCCGGCCTGATCGCCTATGCGACGACCAAGGGTGCGATTCAGAACTTCACCGGCGGCCTCGCGCAATTGCTCGCGGAAAAGGGTATTCGCGCGAACTGCGTGGCGCCGGGACCGATCTGGACGCCGCTGATCCCATCGACGATGCCGCCCGACAAGGTCGAGCAGTTCGGCAAGCAGGTGCCGATGAAGCGCCCCGGACAACCGGCGGAGCTCGCGGCCGCGTATGTGATGCTCGCGTCGGACGAAGCGAGCTACATCTCGGGCGCGACGATTGCCGTGACAGGCGGCGCGCCGATTATTTAGGTTGGCGAACCGAAGGCGGCGAGGCTGCCGGCGAGCGCATGGCGCTTCTCGCAGTGGTTTCCATAACGTCATAAGGGAGAGTGACATGAAGATCGATGTATCCGTCAAACTGGGGGCCGCGCTCGTGTCGGGCTGCCTTGCGCTAGGTTTTGCGCAGGCGGGCTTCGCGCAGACCGGTTCCAATCCGTCTACGCAACCCGGAAAGTCCGCCGCAAAACCGGGCGCAAGTCTGGAAGAATCGCGCACGCCGGATACGACCGGTACGAACGACGCGAACGGTAATGTCGGCGAGTCGGGGGGCGCGACCAATGGTGTCGCCGGCGGCGGCAATGGCCGCACCACTACCGACAAGCGCTTCAAAGGCGCGACGCCGCCGCGCGCGGGAAGCGCGGCGGGGCAATAAGCGTTCAGCCGGGCGCGTCGAGCTGCGACGCGCCGCACGCCGCGGCGGCATCGCGCTCGCGCGCTGCCGCCGTTTTGCATGGGTTCGAGTTGCATGGAGTTTCGTCGCGCGCCGCGTTGCTTGCGCGACGCCTTGTGAGGAGGAAATCCGATGGCTACCCCCGATGCTGAAACCGCGCAGGCCGACGCGCCCGCGTCGCATGCATTGACGTTCGAGATCAACGGCGAGACGCGGCACTTCGACGTTCTAGCGTGGACCTCGCTGCTCGATCTGCTGCGCGAGCATGCGCACCTGACCGGCACCAAGAAGGGCTGCGATCACGGCCAATGCGGCGCGTGCACGGCGCTCGTCAATGGTCAGCGGATCAATACCTGCCTCGCGCTCGCGGTCGTGTACGACGGTGCATCGATCACGACCATCGAAGGTCTCGCGAACGGCGATACGTTGCATCCATTGCAGCAGGCGTTCATCGAACACGACGCGTTCCAGTGCGGCTACTGTACGCCGGGGCAAATCTGCTCGGCGTACGCGATGCTCGAAGAAGGCCATGCGCGCTGCGCGGACGACGTGCGCGAGCAGATGAGCGGCAATCTGTGCCGCTGCGGCGCATATACGAATATCGTCGCCGCGATTCTCGACGCGGCGCATTTCGGTGACGAGGATGCAAGGCAAGCCAGTCCGGTCGCGAATCAGCGCGGAGCGCGGCCATGAACCACTTCTCGTACACGCGCGCCGAGGCGGTGCAGGATGCGCTCGAACGGCATCGGTCGGACAAGGCCGCCGCGTTTATCGCGGGCGGCACGAATCTCGTCGACCTGCTGCGCGAAGACGTGGCGCGGCCGGCTTTGCTCGTCGACATCAACCGTTTGCCGCTCAGGCGGATCGAAGCGTCGGCGCAAGGCGGCCTGATGATCGGCGCGCTCGTAACGAACAGCGCGCTCGCGTATGACGATACCGTCGCAGCGCGCTACCCGCTGCTTGCGAAAGCGATCCTGGCCGGCGCGTCGCCGCAGATTCGCAATGTCGCGACGGTCGGCGGCAATCTGCTGCAACGCACGCGCTGCTACTACTTCTACGACGTGGGCACGCCGTGCAACAAACGCGAACCCGGCAGCGGATGCCCGGCGCTGCACGGCGTGAACCGCATTCACGCAATCCTCGGCGCGAGCGAACACTGCATCGCCGTGCATCCGTCCGATATGTGCGTCGCGTTGGCGGCGCTCGGCGCCACCGTGCATCTGATCGGCAACGACGGCGTACGCACGTTGCCGTTCGCGGATTTTCACCGGCTGCCGGGCGACACGCCGCATATCGATACCAACTTGCGCGACGACGAACTCGTGACCGCGATCGAGCTGCCGGCGCAAGGCTTTGCCGCGCATCACGCGTACGTGAAGGTGCGCGACCGCGCATCGTATGCGTTCGCGCTGGCGTCGGCCGCGGTCGGTGTCGAACTGGATGACGACTCGCGCATCGTCGATGCGCGTTGCGCGCTCGGCGGCGTCGCGCACAAGCCGTGGCGCGATCCCGCCGCCGAAGCCGCACTGCGCGGCGAGACGCTGAACGCGCGGACGGTGCGCGATTTCGCGGGGGCGCTGCTGCGCGATGCGCGCCCCCAGCGCGACAACGCGTTCAAGATCGAACTCGCGGCGCGCGTGATCGTGCGCGCCTTCGGCGAGGCCACACAACGTTCGTTCGAGGAGGCCGCGCGATGAACCGTGCCGAAACCTTGCCATCGACAGGCAGCCCGAAGCACGCGATCGGCGTGCCGCATTCGCGTGTCGACGGCCTCGCCAAAGTGACCGGCGCCGCGCAATATGCGGCCGAGTTCTGCGCCGAAGGGCTCGTACATGGCGTCGTCGTGTCGGACACGATCGCTTCGGGCAAGATCGTCTCGATCGATACCTCGGCCGCCGAAGCGCTGCCCGGCGTGCTGCTCGTGCTCACGCATCGCAAACGCCCGGCGCTGCCATCGGACGTCGATGCGTTCAAGGACATGATCGCGCCGGCCGGCACGCCATTGAGACCGCTGTGGGACGAGCGCGTGTGGTACAGCGGGCAGCCGGTCGCGCTGGTGGTCGCGCAGTCGCTCGAACTCGCGCGCTACGCGGCGTCGCTGGTGCGGGTGCGCTCCGAGGCCGCTTCTCATCAGACCGATATCGAGGCGGCGTTGATGAGCGCCGTACCGCCGTCGGCCGAGAAGGGCGGCTTCGACCCGCCGCCGCCCGAGCGCGGCGACCCGCGCAAAGCGTTGGCCGATGCCAGGGTGCGTGTAGATGCGTTCTACACGACGCCCGCGCAATACCACAATCCGATGGAAATGCACGGCTGCACCGTGGTGCCCGATGCGCAAGGACACTTGACCGTCTACGAGAAGACTCAGGGCGTCGTCAATACGAAGGGCTATCTGCAGCGCGTGTTCGGTTTGAAAGACGACGAAGTGCAGGTGGTTTCGCCGTTCGTCGGCGGCGCGTTCGGCTCCGGCTTGCGGCCGCAATATCATCTGGCGCTCGCGGTGATGGCCGCGCGCGAACTGAAGAAACCCGTGCGCGTCACGCTGACCCGGCAGCAGATGTTCACCTTCGCGCATCGGCCGCAATCGGTGCAGCGCGTCGCGCTCGGCGCGTCGGCGGATGGCCGCCTGCAGGCGGTGATCCACGAGGCGGTGTCGGAAACCTCGCGCTATGAGGAGTTCTGCGACGTGGTGGTCAACTGGGCCGGGCAGCTGTATCGATGCGACAACGTGTCGATGGGCTACAAGGTCGCGAAGCTCGACGTGCCGACGCCAGCCGACATGCGCGCGCCCGGCGCGACCCAAGGGCTCTTTCCGCTCGAAGTCGCGATGGACGAACTCGCCGAGGCATTGCGGATGGACCCGCTCGAATTGCGGCTCGTCAACTATGCGGAGCGCGACGCGAACAAGAACCTGCCGTTTTCGAGCAAGGCGCTGCGCGACTGCTATCGCGAAGGCGCGGCGCGCTTCGGCTGGGCCGGGCGGCCGCTCGAACCGCGTGCACGCCGCGAAGGCAACGAGTTGATCGGCTGGGGCATGGCAACCGGTGCGTGGGACGCGATGCAGAACAAAGCGGCCGCCCGTGCGGTGCTGACGCCCGATGGCTGCGTCAGGGTGTCGAGCTCGACCGCCGATATCGGCACCGGCACCTACACCGCGATGACGCAGATCGCCGCCGATGCGCTCGGCGTGCCGCTCGCGGACGTCAGCTTCGAACTCGGCGATACGCGGCTGCCGAAGGCGCCGATCGAGGGCGGATCGTGGACGGTGTCGTCAGTGGGCAGCGCTGTCGATGCGGCCTGCACGCGCCTGCACAATCGTCTCGTCGAACTCGCGCGCGAACATGGCGGTGCGCGCTTCGCGTCGGTGGATCGCGAAGCAGTGCGGCGCGAGCGCAACCGGCTCGTGTGCGGCCCGCACGCGGACGACTCGATCGCGATCGCGACGCTGCTCGAACGCGCCGGACTCGATGAACTCGAGGAGCAGGCGAGCGTGGAGCCGCACGTCAAGCAGCAGGCATATTCGATGGGCACGCATTCGGCGGTGTTCGCCGAAGTGCGCGTCGACGAAGCGCTCGGCACCGTGCGCGTGACGCGCGTGGTCAGCGCGGTCGCGGCGGGGCGCATCGTCAATCCGAAGACGGCGGGCAATCAGATCGCGGGCGGCGTCGTGTGGGGCATCAGCATGGCGCTGCACGAGCACGGCCAGTTCGATCACGTGCTCGGACGGCAGATGAATCACAATCTCGCCGAATACCACATGCCCGTGAATGCCGACATTCACGAGATCGACGTGCTATTCGTCGAAGAGCGTGACGACATCGTCAATCCGCTCGGCGTCAAAGGCGTCGGCGAAATCGGCGTGGTGGGCGTGGCCGCGGCGGTCTGCAACGCGATCTGGCATGCGACCGGCAAACGCATCCGCGATTTGCCGATTACACCCGACAAGCTGCTCGGCTGACGGCCCGTAGCCGCGTCGATCGATTCGACGCGGCAGCGCCGCGCTCAATCCGCGTACTTGAACTCCGGCAACGCCTCGAGCGATTTCTTCGTCCCGTCGGGCAGCACGATACGCCGGTTGTCGATCTGCAGATCATTGAACGGCACGGCGACCAGATGCTTGCCCAGGCCGAGAAAGCCGCCGACCGACAGGATCGCGTAGGTGGTGCGCTCGGTGCCCGGCGATACGATCAGATCGTCGAGCGTGCCGATATTGTCCTTGTTGCGGTTGTACACGTCCGCGCCCGACAGCTTCGACGCGCGATATCCGCTCGCGAGCTGCACGACGTCGGTGCGTTTTTCGGTGATCGCTTGCGGAGCGCCTTGCGCGAACGCGCTGCCGGACGGACCCAACGCGGAAATCAGCGTAATGGCGGCGAGAAGCGATGCGGAAGCGGCCAGCGGTTTGATCTGCGTGTTGCGCATCATCTTGGTTCTCCCTGATTGCTGTCGTGGCTTTTCGATGGCGCGGAACGCGTGCGCCTTGCCGCTATGCTGCAAATCTCATGCCGCGATTTTTGATCTGAGGGAAAGCAAGCCCGTCAGGCCCAAAAGTTGCTGTTCGAACTCGCCTGCTGGGTGCGCGCTGTGCAATGTCCGGCGCGTTCGCCCCGAATGCCTAAACTTGAATAGCGCGCAGCCCGGAACACATGGGAAGGCAGTTGAAAAAAGCACATGCATGCCCCCGAGATACCAGCCTCCTTGCATCCACTGAGAACATCTATGTCATCCCCAGCCAGCTACTCGACGCGCATTTCCGAAGGCACGCCATTTCCGCTCGGCGCGACATGGAACGGCAGCGGCGTCAACTTCGCGCTGTTCTCCGCGCACGCGACGAAGGTCGAACTGTGTCTGTTCGACGAATCCGGCCAGCACGAACTCGAACGCATCGAACTGCCCGAGTACACCGACGAGGTATGGCATGTGTTCGTACCGAATCTGAAACCCGGTGCCGTCTATGGATATCGCGTGCATGGCCCCTACGAGCCCCAGAACGGGCATCGTTTCAATCCGAACAAGCTGCTACTCGATCCGTATGCGAAGGCGCACATCGGCGAGCTGAAATGGGCGCCGGAAATTTTCGGCTATACGCTCGATTCGGAAGAGCTGGACCTGTCATTCGATGAGCGCGACAGCGCGCCCTTCGTGCCGAAATGCAAGGTGGTCGACGCGAATTTTTCGTGGAGTCATCCGGAGCGCAACGCGCTGCCGTGGGAGCGCGTGATTCTGTACGAGACGCACGTGCGCGGCTATACGAAACGTCATCCGCAAGTGCCCGAGCGTTTGCGCGGCACGTTCGCGGGTTTGGCGCAGCAGCCGGTGCTCGACCACATCCGCAGCCTCGGCGTGACCACGGTCGAGCTGATGCCGATCCAGACCTTCGTCAACGACAAACATCTGCTCGACAAGGGGCTGACGAACTACTGGGGCTACAACACGATCGGCTTTTTCGCGGCCGATCCGCGTTTCTTCGCGTCGTCGACCGAGTCGGTCGGCGAGTTCAAGGAGATGGTCGACCGCTTTCACCAGGCCGACCTCGAAGTGATACTCGACGTCGTGTACAACCACACGGCCGAAGGCAATGAACGCGGCCCGACGATCTCGTTCAAGGGCATCGACAACGCGTCGTACTACCGGCTGATGCCCGACGAGCCGCGCTACTACATCAACGACACCGGCACCGGCAACACGCTGAACCTGTCGCATCCGCGTGTGCTGCAGATGGTGACCGACAGTCTGCGCTACTGGGTCACCGAAATGAAAGTGGACGGTTTCCGCTTCGATCTCGCGACGATCCTCGGCCGCGAAGATCACGGCTTCGACGAAGGCGGCGGCTTTCTCGACAGCTGCCGCCAGGACCCGGTGCTCTCCAGCATCCGGCTGATCGCCGAGCCGTGGGATTGCGGCCCGGGCGGCTATCAGGTGGGCGGTTTTCCGCCGGGCTGGGCCGAATGGAACGATCGCTTCCGCGACACCGCGCGCGCCTACTGGAAGGGCGACGAGAGCACCGCCGCGGATCTCGCCACACGCATCACCGCGTCGGGCGACAAGTTCAATCACCGCGGCCGGCGGCCGTGGGCGAGCGTGAACTTCATCGCCGCGCACGACGGCTTCACGCTGAACGATCTGGTCTCGTACAACGACAAGCACAACGACGCAAACGGCGAGGACAACCGCGATGGCCATGCGGACAACCGGTCGTGGAACATGGGCGTCGAAGGACCGACCGACGACGCCGACATCCGCCAGCAACGCGAGCGCCAGAAGCGCAATCTGCTCGCGACGCTGCTGCTGTCGCAGGGCACGCCGATGATCCTCGCCGGCGACGAATTCGGCCGCACGCAGCAGGGCAACAACAATGCGTATTGCCAGGACAACGAGATCAGCTGGGTCGATTGGGATGCGATCGACGACGACGGCCGCGGGCTGACGGAGTTCGTGCGCAAGCTGACCACGCTGCGCCACCGCTTGCCGGTGCTGCGGCGCGGCCGGTTTCTGACTGGCGAATACAACGAGACGCTCGACGTGACCGACACGCGCTGGCTATCGCCGGACGGCACCGACATCACGGACGAGCAATGGGCCGATCCGGCGATGCGCTGCTTCGGCCTCGTGATCGACGGCCGCGCGCAAGCGAGCGGAATTCGCCGCCTCGCGTCCGACGCGACCTTGCTGCTGGTGCTGAACGCGCATCACGACGTCGTCAATTTCACGCTGCCCGACCTTCCCGAGGGCGAGAGCTGGACCTGCCTCGTCGATACCAACATGCCGGTGCGCGCCGAGCTGCCGCAATTCAGCGCGGGCGATTCGTACCAGGTGACGGGCCGCTCGCTGCTGCTGTTCGCGCTCGAAGCGCCGAGCCGCGCGACCCAGCGCGTATTCGACCGCCTCGAAGAGCAGTTGACTTCCGACGAAGGCGACTCCGCGCCAGGCTAGGTCCTGGTGAGTGAGCGACGCCAGTTCCGTTGCACTCCGTTGTACAAGCGGGCCGCAGCCCGGGTACAACGTTTGCTCCCTCTGTGGTTGACGACATGCACGCGTCTCCGTTCTTCGCGACGATAGACGCGCGAACGCAAACAGCCAGGCTGGGGTGAACAAATGGAACAGGAACCGAGCGTCGACGAGCAGATCCGCACGCGCGCCTACTATCTGTGGGAGCAAGCGGCCGAGCCGAAGGGCACGCCCGAGCAATACTGGGAGCAGGCGCGCAGTGAGATCGAGAAGGAGGCACCACCGGTCGAGAGCGGGCCGGTGTCGGGCGACACGATGAAATAGGCATTACTTAGCCTTCCGGAGTAACGAGACTCTGAGCCGGCGCATCGCGCGCGGCTCGGGGACCGCTTTCCCATGCCCGATCTTCCTTCACAAGATGAACGACACACCCGAGCCGCGCGCCACGAGCCCCGCCGCGCGTATTCAGGCAGCGACCGCCGCCTTCGGTATCGAGGGCCTCGTCACATTCGTCGTCGCGGTGATCGCGGTCGCATGCCTGTACTTCGCGAGCGCGGTGATGATTCCGATCACGCTCGCGATCCTGTTGAGCTTTCTCGTCGCGCCGCTCGCCGATGCACTGGCCCGGCTCAAACTCGGCCATGTCGCGTCGGTGTGCGCGGCGGTGCTGATCTCGGTGTCGGTCATCGCGCTGTTGTGCGCGGTGATCGCCACACAGTTGACCGATCTCGCCGCCGGCATGCCGCGCTATCAGGCGACCATCCATCACAAGCTCGATACCGTGCACAGCCTCACGATCGGCAAGCTGAACCGTTTCGCGAGCGAGGCAGGGCAGGCGTTGCAGCCCGCGACGATCGAGCCGCCGCAATTACCAGCGCCGAACGGTGCGGCGGCCGCGGCGAGCCCGCAGGCATCGACGGCGGTGCCGGTGGAAGTGCGCGAGCCGGTGCCGACGCCGTTCGAGCTCGCGCGACGGGTATTGTCGCCGGCCATCAGTCCATTGGAAACCGCGTTCATCGTGTTCGTCGTCACGATCGTGATCCTGCTGCAACGTGACGACCTGCGCGATCGCGCGATCCGGCTGTTCGGCTCGCGCGACCTGCATCGCACGACCACGGTGATGGACGAGACCGCGCGGCGCCTGAGCCGCTACTTCGTGTCGCAGCTCGGCGTGAACACCGGCGTCGGCGTCGTGATCGGCGCGGGGCTGTTTCTGATCGGCGTGCCGAGCCCGGTTCTGTGGGGCATTCTGGCGGCGCTGCTGCGGCTCGTGCCCTACGTCGGCATCTGGATCGCGGCGATACTGCCCACCGCGCTCGCGGCCGCGGTCAGTCCCGGCTGGGAGATGGCGATCTGGTCGCTGGTGCTGTTCGTGGTCGCCGAGCTCGCAGTGGGGCAGGTGGTCGAGCCGCTGCTGTATGGGCGCAGCACGGGCCTGTCGCCGTTTTCGGTGGTGGTCGCGGCGATCTTCTGGAGCTGGATCTGGGGGCCCATCGGACTGATCCTGTCGACACCGTTGACGCTGTGTCTGCTGGTACTCGGCCGGCATGTGCGGCGTCTGGAGTTTCTCGACGTGCTGCTCGGCGATCAGCCCCCGCTGACGCCGGTCGAAAACTTCTATCAACGCGCGCTCGCCGGCGATCCGGATCAACCGATCGAGCAGGCCGAAGTGCTGCTGCGTGATCGCTCGTTGTCGGCCTATTACGACGAAGTCGCGATCGGGGCCTTGCGGCTCGCGGCCAGCGACGTAACGCGCGGCAGCGTGACGAGCGCACAGCTCGCGCGCATCGAATCGACGACCAACGAGCTGGTCGACGGCCTCGACGGCTACGAGGATCGCGAGCCCGCACCGCTCGCGACGCAGTCGCACTGGGGCGCGGCGGGGCCGCTCGCGCCCACCGACGAAACGCGGGCCGCGCGGGCGATGCCACGATCGCTCGACGCGGCGAACAGTGGCATGAGCACCGCGACGGTCACGCCGGAGGAGACCCACGGCCCGCAGCAGGAGCCGGGCAGCGATCCTTCCGTCATAGAGCCCGTATTCGCGTGGCATGCGCCGACGAGCCGCGCGTTGTGCCTGCCGGGCCGTGGCCCGCTCGATGCGCTCGCGACGATCATCCTGCTGCAGTTGCTCGGCAAGCACGGCTTCGCGGCGCGCTCGCTGCCGCACGAGGCGGTGTCGCGCGCGTCGATCGATAGCCTCGAGGCCGACGACGTCGGCATCGTCTGCCTTCTGTATCTGCAGATCGACGGCATTCCGTCGCATCTGCGCAATCTGATCCGGCGCATCCGCGCGCGCTTGCCGAACGTGTCGATCGTGGTCGGCCTTTGGGCGCCCGAGGATACGCAGCAGTGGAGCGCGGAGCAGCAAGAGTCGCTGGAAGCGGATTGCGCGGTGACGTCGTTGCAGCAGATGCTAGCCGCGTGCCGTCATCTCGATGCGACGCGAACGGTGATTGAGGAGCCACAGTTCGAGCATGGCTGACGCCTTGCGGCCTTGCCGTCTTGCGGCCTCGCCGCATCGCGGCCGGTTATCCGCCACTGCCTGGCGCCGCCGCCGCGCCAGCCGCTCCCGCCGCATCCGCATCGCTCTGCCAGCCCCCGCCTAGCGCCTTGTAGAGCGCCACCAGATCGGTGCTGACCTGGGTCGTGCCTTGAGCGTATTGCTCGCGTGCCTGCGCGAGCTGCCGTTGCGCATCGAGCACGTTGATGAAACTCGTGAGCCCCTTGCGATAGCTGTCGCGCGACAGATCGAACGAGGTCTGCTGCGCGCTGACGCTGTCGGCGAGCGCATCGCGCCGCGCCTGATCGGTGCGATAGACGACGAGCGCGTTGTCCACGTCCCGCAGCGCGCTCAGCACGGTTTTGCGGTAATCGAGCGCGGCCTCGGCCTGCTCGGCCTTCGACATGCGCAGATTGGCGACCAGCGCGCCGCCCTCGAAAATCGGCAGCGACACGGTCGGTCCGAACGAATAGAACAGGTGCGACCAGCGCGCGAGATCGCGCGCATTCGTCGCGCGCGTGCCGGCCTTGCCGGTCAGCGACACGTCCGGATAGAACTGCGCGACCGCGACGCCGACACTCGCCGTTGCCGCATGCAGGTTCGCCTCGGCGCGGCGGATGTCGGGCCGGCGCCGCGCGAGCGTCGACGGCAGGCCTACCGGCACGACGGGCGGCACCGGCGGCACGGTCTGCGGCGCGCTCAGCTGCGCTTCGAGCGCACCGGGCGGCTCACCGATCAGATACGCGAGCGCGTTCAGCGCCTGGGCGATCTGCTGGTCGTATTGCGGCAACTGCGTTTTCGTTTGCGCGAGCTGGGCGCGGGCGCTTTGCACATCGAGCTGGCTCGCGAGTCCGACCTTCGCCTGGTTCTCCGTCAACGCGACGGTTTCACTTTGCTGCTCGACGAGGCTCACCGCGATGTCGTGCAAGGTCTGCGCGCCGCGCAACTGCATATAGGTCTGTGCGACCTCGGCTTCGAGCGATAGCAACGCGTCGTTGCGGCTTTCGTACGCGGCCTCGGTTTGCGCGTTCGCGGCCTCGACCGAGCGACGCACACGGCCGAACAGATCGAGCTCCCAGGTCGCGTCGAAGCCGACCTGCCACAGATTGATCGGCGCCGTGAGCTGATCGAGCAGGTTGTTCGCGCCGTTTTGCAGCGCGGCGCCCGCGCCCGGTGCGATCGCATTGACCGGCGAATTCGGCGCGCCGAGCTGATCGACCTTATCGAAGGCGCCGTTCTCCTGCAGAAAACCTTTGAGGCCCAGCTGCTCGCGCTGATAGCTGCCGGTCGCGCGCAGGTTCGGCAGACCCTGGGCGGCCGCCGCTTGCACCTGGGTGCGCGCTTCGACGATGCGCAGCACCGCCTGCTGCAAGTCCAGGTTGCCGAGCGCCGCGCGAGCTATCAGCGCGTCGAGCGTCGGATCGTTGAAGCTGCGCCACCAGCGCGGGTCGGGATCGGTGTCGAGCGTCGGCACCGAAGCGACGTTGGCCGCCGTTGCGGATGATGCGCCGCTTGCGGCCGCATCGCTCGCAGCGGTGCGCTGGGTATCGTGCCACTGCGCCGGCACGTCGGCGTGCGGCGCATGAAAGTCGGGGCCGACCGTGCAGGAAGCGAGCAGCAGCGCGGGCATGCCGACGACGACACACGCAATCAAACCCGTAGCGGAATCGGGAACGTTGCGCCTTAAACGAAGCTTCACTTCAAGGTCCTCCGCCGCCGGACGCTTTGACCGGTGAAAAGAAAATCGTGATCGGAATGCAAAGCGTGCAGAAAATCGCGAGGAACGCGAACACGTCGACATAGGCGAGGAACGTCGCCTGCGAGATGTACGTGGTGTACAGATGGCCGTTTGCGGTTTGCAGCGCCTGCGAATGCGGCATGCCATTCATGTCGGCGATCCTCTGGGCGTTGCGTTGCAAGGTATCGTTGTAGTTCTGCGAAAGCGGCGACATGAACTCCGACAGGTGCGCCATGCGCGCCTGCGTGCGCTCGCGAACCATCGCGGTCGACAGCGAGATGCCGATCGAACCCGCGACGTTGCGGAACATCGTAAACAGCGCGGACGCGTCGTCGTTGAGTCGCGGCGGCACCGTCAGATACGCAAGCGTCGTGATCGGCACGAACAGGAAGCCGATCGCGAGCGACTGCGCACTGCGCATCTTCACTAGCGTGAAGTAATCGATGTCCGGCGTGAGCGTATGCGAATACGCGAGCGCGCACGCGAGCAGCCCGAAGCCGGTCGCCACCAGAAAGCGCGTCTGCACGTGCGGCATCATTTTGCTGATCAGCGGAATTTCCATCGTGATCAGCACCGCTCCCGGCGACAGCACGAGGCCCGCGAGCATCGCCGTATAACCGAGCTGCTGCTGCGCGAGCTGCGGCACGAGCACCGCGCTGCCATAGAGAATCGTTGCGAACGCGGCGATCGTCACGCAGCCGAGCGCGAAGTTGCGGTCCTTCAGACAGCGCAGATCGACGACCGGCTTTTTCGTGTACAGCAGCCAGTAGGTCGCGCCGACGATGCCCGATACCGCGAGCACCGTAAACATGCGAATGAAGTTCGATGAAAACCAGTCGTCGTCCTCGCCGCGATCGAGCATCACCTGCAGGCAGCCGAGGCCGACCGCGATCAGAACGATGCCCACGTAATCCACTGACACGCGCAGGTCGCCCTTGCGTTTCCATGGCGGGTCCTCGACCAGCTGCATCACCGCGAGCGAGGTCAGCACGCCGAACGGCACGTTCACGAGGAACACCCAGCGCCACGAAAAGTTGTCGGTGATCCAGCCGCCGAGCGTCGGCCCGAGCACCGGCGCGACGACGATCGCGACCGCGGAGATCGAGAACGCGCGGCCGCGCTGCTGCGGCGGAAACGTGTCGAGAATGATCGACTGCTGGTTCGGTTGCAGCCCGCCGCCGAAAAAGCCCTGCAAACAGCGGAAGATGATGAGCTGCCACAGATCGGTCGCGATGCCGCACAGAAACGAGCACACGGTGAACGCAATGATGCAGACGAGGAAATAGCGCTTGCGGCCGAGCAGCCGGCCGAAGAAGCCCGAGAGCGGCAGCACGATGCCGTTGGCGACCAGATACGAGGTCAGCGTCCACGTCGCTTCGTCGTAGCTCGCGGACATCGTGCCCGCGATATGCGGCAACGCGACGTTGACGATGGTCGTGTCGAGCACTTCCATGAACGCCGCGAGCGTGACGACGATTGCGATCAGCCACGGATTCGCGGATGGCTTCCAGTTCGACGATTCGTCGCCTGGCGCGGCATCGGACGCCGTCATTTCAGGTACACCTTCGGCTTAACCGACAAGCCGAGCCCGAGCGGATGATCGCGCGGCAGACCTTCGTCGATGATGATCTTGACCGGCACGCGCTGCACGATCTTCACGAAGTTGCCGGTCGCGTTTTCGGTCGGGAACGCCGAGAAGCGCGAGCCGCTGCCGAGTTGCACGCTATCGACATGGCCGCGCAGCTCGAGCTTCGGATACGCGTCGACGTCGACCTTGACCTTGTCGCCGGGGCGCATGCGTTCGAGCTGCGATTCCTTGAAGTTCGCGGTGATCCACACCTGCGGCGTGACGATCGAGAACAGCGACACGCCCGCGGTGAGGAAGCTGCCGAGCTGCACGTTGCGCCGTGTGATCCAGCCATCCGACGGTGCGCGCACCTCGCAATACGACAGATTCAGCTGCGCCTGTTCGAGCTGCGCCTCGGCCTGATGCACCTGCTGGCGGCGTTCGTCGACGCTGGCCTCGGCCTCGCGCAACTGCTGCGGCACGAGGCTCGCGGTGCGCTGCTGCGCACGCGCCTGCTCGACGCTCGCGCCGGCCGACTGGCGCTGCGCGTCGGCGGTATCGACGTTCTGCTGCGTAGTCGCGCGCGGATCGACCGAGTGCTGACGCTGCCAGGCGGCTTGCGCCTCGCGCAGATTCGCTTCCGCCGACGAGGTCTGCGCCTTCGCCTGGCGGTACTGCGCGGGATACTGCACGCGCGCGATATCGAGCTGCACCTGCGCGGCGTTCAATTGCGCCTTCGCAAGGCCGAGCTGCGCCTTCGCCTGATCGACCTGTGCCTGGTAGTCTCGCTTGTCGATCACGAGCAGCAGGTCGCCCTTGTGCACGAACAGGTTGTCGTCGACCGCCAGCGTCACCACGTAGCCGGAGACTTTCGGCGCCATCGTGATTGCGTTGCCATCGGTGTAGGCGTCGTCGGTCGTTACTTCGTTGCGGGTCGCGAACCACCAGACGAAGCCGACGATGCCGATCAGGATCACGACCGCGCCGAGGATGATCAGCGGCTTTTTGCCGGGCTTTTTCTGCTGGCTGTCCTCGTCGCCGTTGTCCTTGTTCTTGCCGTTGCCGCCTTTGCCGTCGTCATCGCGTGCGTCGTTGCCGTCGCGGCGCGCATCGCCGTGCGACGCATCGCGCCCGGATGCTTCCTTCCCGGTGCTGGCCGAGCCGGTCTCGTCTGACATGGTGAGTCGTTTCCGTCGTTCCAGGGGGTTGAGAATGGGGGAGTGCAGTAGATGCCACCCGCGGCCGCCGTGATCACAGCAATGCACGAGGCCGCGGGCGCTCGGGAAACACGGGCAGCGCGCAGCGCGCCGCCACGCGCCTATTGACCGGCGGGCTTGTCGTGCCCGGCCTTTGCCTTGTCCTGCTCCGGCTCGATCTTCGTGGTGCCGCCGGTCGAAGGCGGGTCGCTAGCCGGGAAGCTGTCCTCGACCTGTTCGTCGATCTGCTGTTCGCTCTTTTCCGAGTGCGGATGCTGTTCCTTGTGTGTCGTCATGGTGGCTCCTTTCTCAACGTTGAACGGCAAGACGATGGCTCACGACGCCGCCGCTTGCGGCGCGCTGCCGGCCGTCGCGCCGATGATCGTGAGCGCTTCGGCGCGCGACAGCCCGCCGCGCATCGCGTCCGAAAGCCGCGCGGTCAGCGCGTCGCGCTCGCAGGCGAACACCGCGTCGACATTGCCGTCGCGCACGTACAGCGCGATGAACTGGTGATGATCGAAGTCGCCATCGACGACGATCTCATCCCACTCGCTCGCGTGACCCAGGTATTCGAAGTTCTTGCCGTAGTGATAGGTCCAGAAGAACGGCACGTCCGCATAGCGGGTACGCAAGCCGCACATGTTCTGAGCGGCGATGCGCGCATGCTGCTGCGCGACGCGCCAATGTTCGATACGCAGCGGCTCCTGGTTCTCGTGCAGCGAGAACACGGCGATATCGCCGGCCGCATACAGACCGCACGCGGCGCTCATGCCGGCATTGACGACCACGCCGCCGTCCTTCTGCAACGGCAGTCCTTCGACGAACCCTGTAGCCGGCGCAACCCCCGTGCCCAGCAGCACGACATCGGCGGCGATGGCTTCGCCGTCCGCGAGCATCACCGTATGCACGTTGCCTTCCTCGCCCTCGAGCGAGGCGACCTTCGCGTCGAGATAAAACTTCACGCCATTGCTTTCGTGCAGCGCGCGAAACATCTGGCCCGCGCGCTCGCCGAACTGCTTCACGAACGGCACCTTGTCGCGCGAAATCACGGTGACGGGCACGCCGTGCTTGCGCAACGCGGATGCGACTTCGAGGCCGATGAAACTGCTGCCCAGAATCGCGACGCGGGTTTGCGATGCATCGTCGCCGAGCGCGTCGATCAACGCGGCGGCATCGTCGAGGTGCCGCAGCACGTGCACGCCGCCGAGTTCGCAGCCTGGAATGTCGGGCACTTTCGGCACGCTGCCGGTGGCGAGCAGCGCGGTGTCGTATTTGAGCGGCTCGATGCTCTGCCCGCCATTACCCGCGCCGGCTTCGAAATGGATCGTGCGCGCGGGCACGTCGAGCCGCGCGACCTTCGCGACGATCCGTTCGATGCCGTGCGTGTGCAGCCAATCGGGCGGCAACAGCGGCGGCACGTCGGCGGGTGGCATTTCGAACGATGGAACGAATTTGCTCAGCGAGGTGCGGTCGTACGGCGCGTGCGCTTCGTCGCCGATCAGCGTGATGCGGCCCTCGAAGCCGAACTCGCGTAACGCGGCACAGGCGGCGGCGCCGGCCGCGCCCGCGCCGATCACCACGTAGTGCTTGCGTTGCGCGGCGGCATCGAGCGCGGGCGTGCGCGCCGCCGCATCCGGCGCGGCGATTTTTTCCGCCGATACGAGCACGTCGTCGCCATCGAGCGTGACCGGGTAGCGATCGAGCGGCAGCAGCGGGGGCGGCTCCAGCACGTTGCCGGTCGTGACATCGAAGGTGCCCTTGTGCCACGGACAGATGATGCGGCCGTGGCACAGCGCGCCCTCTTCGAGCGGGCCCCCCGCATGCGGGCAATCCGGGGAGTACGCGCGCACGGTGTCGCCGTCGCGCACGAGCAGGATCGGCGTGTCGTCCACGGTGACGCGCACCGCGCGCTCCGCCGGCAATTCCGATAGCCGCGCAACGCGGCGGGCAGTCGTCGACATGGTGAGGCCTCGCGCATGGAAAGGCTCGCGCAGCGCAGCGAGGCGCGTCGCGAGCAGGAACGGACGTGGGCTTGCCATCAAGCAGCGATAGGGCAGCAATCGGTGTGCCCGCGCGGCTTAGCGAAGTGATGCAGCGAACCCGCTTGGGAAGATAGGCCGAGTTGCGGTAAATTTCGAGGCAGGGGAATTAGCGCGCGAACAGCGGCGTGCGAATTCACAGGCAATGCCTTCCCTGACCGTAGCCAACTTTGATGGAGCAGGTGACCGTGCAGCGTGCAGAACGTGTCGCAGTCGATGTGCCGATGCCGTCACGCAACTTCGCGGCGACACGGCGCATGTTGCTGATCGTGCTGGCCGTGTCGATTGTGTTTCCGTTGGCCTGCCTCGCGGGCTACGGCTACTTCGACTACCAGCGCCGGATCTCCGATGCGAACGATATGATCGACCGCCTCGCGCGCGTGGCGCAAGAGCAGGCCGTCAAGGTGCTGGATCTGAACCGGCAGATGGCCTCGCGCGTGATCGAGCTGCTCGGCGATTCCGACGATGCGCAGATCCGTACGCGCGAGCGCGAATTGCATGAGCGCCTGCAGAGCATTGGCGGCGACTTTCCGCAGGTGGCATCGATCGCGCTGCTCGGCGTGAACGGCGAGCTGCTCGTGTCGAGCCTCGCGTATCCGGCGCCGGCGGTGCAGATCGGCCAGCGCGACGATTTTCTCGCCGCGAAGGCGATGCGTCCGGAGCCGTATTTCTCGCTGCCGATGTTCGGCCCGCTCTCGAAGGTGGACGTCTTCACGACCGCGATCGGCCGCTCGGACGCGAACGGTCGGTTTCTCGGCGCGGTCACGGTCGCGCTGCGCAACGAATATTTTTCGCGTTTCTATCACGAACTGACCAACGGCGATCAGTCGCTCGCGCTCGCACTATACCGGCAGGACGGCAATCTGCTGGTGCGCTATCCGCCATGGCCGGCCGGCGCGCGGCCGTCGATGCACAGCGCGTTCATGTCCGCGTTGCGCGAAAAACAGCTGTTCGGCCACGTGCGTCTGGATTCGAGCGTCGACGGCGTCGAGCGGCTGCTCGCGTTTCGCCGCGTCGGCGACTACCCGTTGTATGTGATGAGCGCGTACGCGACGTCGTCGATCGTGGCGGCATGGCGCATGCACTTTCTGTTGATCGCGGCGCTGACGGCGATGCCCTGTATCGCGATCTGGGCGCTCGTGCTGTATTCGCTGCGCCAGCTCGAAGCGGAGCGCCGCGCGTGGGAGCGCTGGCAGGGCGAGGTCGCAATGCGTCTGTCGGCCGAAGCGTCGAGCCGGCAACTGCAGCGCATGGGCGCGCTCGGCAATCTGGTCGCCAATGTCGCGCACGATTTCAACAATCTGCTGATGGTGGTGTCGGCCAATACCGAGCTAGCGCGGCTCAAGCACTACAACGATCTCGAGAAGGAAGTGCAAGCGGTCGAGCGTGCCACCGCCACGGCCGAAGCGCTGACACGGCGTCTGCTCAGCGTCGCGCGCAAGCAGCCGCTGAAGCAGGAGCCCGTCGAGCTTGCGCGCTGGCTGCCGGCCGCCGTGCCGCTGATCAACGCGGCGCTCGGCGACACGATCGAGCTGGCGCTGCGCATACCGGAGGGCCTGTGGCAGGTGCTCGTCGATCCGACCGATCTCGAGTTCGCGATCGTGAACATCGCGATGAACGCGCGCGATGCGATGCCGCGCGGCGGGCGCTTCGTGATCCGCTGCCAGAACAATCGGCTGGTCGGCAGCGACACGCTGCTGCCGGACGGCGAGTACGTGCTGATCGCCTGCTCCGACGACGGCGAAGGGATGCCCGAATCGGTCGCGCGACGCGCGTTCGAGCCGCTCTTCACGACCAAGCTGCGCGGCTCGGGCACCGGCCTCGGGCTCGCCCAGGTGCTGTCGATGTCCGAGCAGGCCGGCGGCACCGCGAAGATCGACAGCGTGCTGGGCAGCGGCACGACGATACGGATGTTTTTGCCGCGCTATCGTGAGCGCGCCGCAACGGCCGGCGCCGATGCGCGCCAGCCGCTGCCGGCCGCGGCCGGGGTCATACTGCTTGTCGAGGACAACGAGGACGTCGCGGCCGGCGTGACCGCGGTGCTCGAAACCTTCGGCTGCGAGGTCCATCACGAGCCGACCGCCGACCAGGCCTTCGACGTGCTGAGCGCCGGCGAGCGCTTCGAGCTCGTGCTGTCGGACATCCAGATGCCGGGCAAGCTGAACGGTATCGACCTCGCGGAGAAGATCCGCAGCGCGTGGCCGTCGCAGAAGATCGCGCTGATGACCGGTTACGCCGACGAGCTCGACCGCGCGCGTCGGCTCGGCATCGCAATCCTCTCGAAGCCCTTCAATATCGACGAATTGCATGCGCTGGTGGCGTGCGGCCCCTGAAGCCGCGGCACGCCGTTCGCGCATTGCGTGCATGTGCTTTTCCTGTCGTGCTGTGCTGCGGCACAGCCCTTGCTGAAAAGACTGCGAGGTTTGCGCGTGCGGCTGCCGCGCGCCCACTTCGTTTCGACCCTCTCGACACCCAGGAGAATCGCCATGAAGATCAGACACGCAGTGCTCGTTTCCACCTTGCTCGCGGCTTCGTCGCTCGCGATGGCCCAAGGTGCCGGCGGTGGCGCCGGTGGCGGCGGGGGGCCGGCTGGCACCGACCCGAACACCAACGCCGCGACCTCGTCGCGCGAGGGCGGCGATGCGGGCCCGGCGACGACGGCTACGCCTGCGACCCACCATCACATGAAGAAGCACTCGAAGTCGAAGAAGCCCATGACCGACTCGACGAATACGCCGGGCGCCGACGCGAGCAGCGATACGAAGGGGCAGTAAGCGCCGCGTATTGAGGCAGAAGAACGGCAGGAGCCGCGCGCCGGTCCCCCGGCGTGTCGGCTCCTGCGGTTTCGTACAGAAGCGTGATGACGGGCGATTCGCGCTGCGCCCGCCGGCGCTCAATCCTTTTCCATCGACGGGTCGTACTTGCCGAGCGCGGCCGCGCCATTCAGACGCGCGCGCTTGAGCAGCGCCTGCTGCGCTTCCTTTACGTTGCCCGGCTGGCCGCGCCACGCATTCAACGGCGGCTCCTGCAACGCGCGCCCATACGAAAAGCTCAGATTCCACGGCAGCGCGCCGAGCCGGTTCATCGCGCTGAGATTGGCGGTAGCCTCCTCGGGCGACTGTCCGCCCGACAGGAACACCAGACCCGGCACGGAAGAGGGCACCGTGCGCATCAGCACGCGCACGGTCGCCGCCGCGATATGCGCGGTGCTCGACTGCTGCTCATGCTCGGAGCCGGCCAACACCATGCTCGGCTTCAGCACGATATGTTCGAGCACGACGCGATGCCGATGCAGCGCATGAAACACCTCGTGCAACACGGCCTCGGTCACTTCGGCGCAACGCTCGATCGTGTGATCGCCGTCCATCAGCACCTCGGGTTCGACGATCGGCACGATGCCGGCTTCCTGGCTGATCGCCGCGTAGCGCGCGAGCGAATCGGCGTTCGCCTCGATCGCGAGCCGGCTCGGCAGGCTCGCGCTGATGTTGTAGACCGCGCGCCACTTCGCGAAGCGAGCGCCTTGCCGCTTGTAATCGACGAAGCGTTTGGCGAGACCGTCGAGGCCTTCGGTGATTTCGTCGCCCGGAGCGAGCGCGAGCGGCACTTTGCCGAGGTCCACCTTGATGCCGGGCACGATGCCGTTCGCCGCGGCCACTTGCGGGAACGGCGTGCCGTCGTCGGCTTTCTGGCCGAGCGTTTCCTGGTAGAGGATCACGCCGCTCACGAACTCGCCGAGGCCGGGTGTCGTCAGCAGCAGGTTGCGATACGCGCGACGGTTTTCTTCGGTCGATTCGAGGCCGATCGTCTTGAAGCGTTTGGCGATGGTCGGGCCGCTTTCGTCGGCGGCGAGAAGCCCCTTGCCCGGTTGAATCATCGCCTTGACGGTGGCTTGCAGCTCGCTACGGGTGTCCATGAGGTGTGCTCCCTTGGGTAGGCTCCGTACGATGCGGTGTGCGGAGAAGTGCCGGTGACGGTTTCCTTTGCGTGACGGGTGGGTGCGAAAGCGGACTTTATTCGCCGAGCAGATGCAACACGATATCGCGCGGCTGTGGCTGACGCCGATGTTCGAACAGATAGAGCCCCTGCCATGTGCCGAGCACCATTCTTCCATGCTCGACGGGCACCGATAGCTGCACCTGCGTGAGTGCCGTGCGCAGATGCGCGGGCATATCGTCGGGGCCTTCGGCGTCGTGCTCGTAGCGCGTGTCGTCCTCTGGCGCGAGGCTCTCGAAGTAGCGCTGCAGATCGCGCCGCACCGATGGATCGGCGTTCTCCTGAATCAGCAGCGACGCCGACGTGTGCCGGCAAAACACCGTCAGGAGACCCGTACGGATGTCCGTATCGTCGACGAAGCGGCGCGCGTCGTCGGTAAATTCGACCAGGCCGCGGCCACGGGCCTGGACACGCAGATGATGGATGACCTGGCGCATGATGGAGCTCGAATGTCAGAGCGACGCGAATGCGTCCTCGATGTCCTCGGCGCTGCGAGGCCGCACCACGCGCGCGACCTCGGCGCCGTCGCGCATCAGCACGAGCGTCGGCCACAGCTTGACCTTGAACGAGCGGCCGAGCGGGCGGCCGGGACCGTCCTCGATCTTCAGATGCCGCAGGCCCGCGTGCGGCGCGAGCGCCTGCCGGATCGAGGCCTGCGCGCCCTGGCAATAGCCGCACCAGTCGGTGCCGAATTCGACGACGGTGGCGCCGGGCAGCGAGTCGAGCTCGGCGCGGGAAGGGGCTTTCGGGGAATAAGCTGTCGAGGAGGTCATGCGTGCTCCGCTCTTGATCTTGATCTGCCAAGGGTAGCAGCTATGCTGCGGATCGTCAGCGCAGCGGCCGTATGCAGCCGATGCGCGTGATGTCGCCGCGGCATGTTAAAAAGCGGTGCGCGCGTGCTCGACCGATCGACGCGCCGCGTCATCGCACGGAACCTCGCAAAACATGAACGCCCGAATCTATCTGCAACATCCGCAGCACAAGGACGCAATCGCGGTCGCGACCGGCTTCAGCTGGGGCGCGTGCCTGCTCGGCTTCATCTGGGCGCTGTCGAAAAGAATGTGGTTCGCCGCGTTCGTGATGCTGGGCATCAACGTGATTCTGCTCGGCATCGGTCTGTGGGGCGAGACGGCGGACCTGATCGGCTTCGCGCTGTCGATCGTGTTCGCGTTCGCGTGCGGCGCGTATGGCAACCGTTGGCATCGCTGGACGCTCGAACAGCGCGGCTACGTGACCGTGTGATGCGTTCGCGCTGGAGCGGGGATTGCTGCGCGCAGACGTGTGATCGAAGCTGAGTTCAACCCGTGATGGAGGCGTTTCATGCTCATTGGATCGACAGTCGCTGGTCTCGCCGTTTCGTTGGGGATGTTGGCCATCGCGCCGCTCGCCCACGCCGCCGACGCGGCGCCCCCTGCCACGCTCGCCGCCACCCCCGCCACACCAGCGTCCGCTCCCGCCGACGACACCTTCCTGCTGACGATCTTCCTGCGCCACGACGAATCGAAGCCGCTGCCGAAGATCAACGATCAACTGCGCGAGCAGGGCTTCTTCAAGACCTTTCCGCCGCCCGGCATCGAAGTCGTGTCGTGGTACGTGATGATGGGCATCGGACAGGTCGTGACGCTGCGCGTGCCCGCGAGCCGGCTGCGCGAAGTGAACCGTGCGATCGAATCGACCGCGTGGGGCGGCTATCACACCGAGTTCTATCCGACCTACGACTACAAGGCGCAGGCGCAGCAAATGCGCGCAACTGAGGGCAAGTAGCGGCGAGCGTGCCTGCAGCTTGCCGCTAACCGCACGCATCGGCGCGGCACGGCGCGAGCAGCGCTGCGCACGGGCGCGCGCATTCCACATTTGGGACGGCTGTTGCGCGGGTTTACGCGGGCCGCGCTCCGGGTCGATAATGCCCCGGTCGTTTTGGCCCCGAGCCCGCGACGCCTATCGTGCCGTCGAGCGCATCGAAGCGCAGCGAGGCCGCTCCACCTGACCCTCCGTCCCCGTGTTGAAAACTGCGCGTTTTTTCGACCTGCTTCGCATTCCTGGCTTCAAGCCGCTCGCTGCCGCCACCCTGATGCTCGGTGTGGCGATGTCCTTCACCGCACCGTATCTGTCTCTGTTCGGCATCGAACGCGCCGGCATGACGCCGTTCCGGCTCGGCGTATTCATGACGCTGATCGCCGCGAGCGGCGTGCTCGCGAGCACGGCCGCCGGGCGCTGGAGCGACCGGAGCGGGCGGCACCGGCCGTTGTTGCTGGCGGCGCTGATCCTGGCCGCGCTCGGCTACCTGTGTCTGTGCGTGGTGCGAGATTACCGGCTGCTGCTCGTGGTCGGCATCGTTTTCATCGGCGCGGGCGGCTCGGCGATTTCGATGGTGTTCTCGTTGAGCCGCGCGGCGCTGCCGGTGCCGGACCCGGCCGAACGTGTGTTCGCGAGCGCGACGCTGCGCACGATCCTGTCGGCCGCATGGGTGTTCGGGCCGTCGGTCGGCGCGCTGGTGCTCGCCGCGACGAGCTTCACCGGGCTGTTCCTGTTCGCGGCCGCGAGCTTCGCGACCTGTGGCTTCATCGTCTGGCGCATGCAGGAGCCGCAGAGCCATCTCGGCGATCACACGGTCGAGGACACCGCGTCCGAGCCGTCCGCGTCGATCACGGTGCCGCCGCTGCGGCAACCCGGCGAGGATGCGCACGAAACGCTGCCAGCCGCGTCGGCGAACGACATCCTGCGCTCGGTGACCGCGCTGACCTTGCTCGGCCTCGCCGCGAACGCGACGATGATCGTGCTGCCGCTCTACATCGTGCACGGGCTGAACGGCACGCATCTCGACGTGTCGGTGATGCTCGGTCTCGGCGCGCTGACCGAGATCCCGATGATGCTCGCGCTCGGCGCGAAGTCCTCGTCGCTGCACAAGCCGAACTGGCTTGCCGCGTGCGCGGCCGTGCATGCGGTGTACTTCGTCGCGATGTCGCTCGCCGGCAACGTCAGCGTGCTGATCCCGATGCAGATGCTGAACGCGTTCGTGGTCGCCGTGACCTCGTGCCTCGGCATGACCTACGTGCAGGATCTGATGCCGCATTCGCCCGGGCGCGCGACCGCGCTGTTCTTCAATGCGGCGCGGGTCGGCTCGATCCTGTCGGGGGTGCTGTCCGGGCTGCTCGTGCAGGCGTTCAGCTATCGCGGCACGTTCCTGTTTTGCGGACTGCTGGGGCTGTGCGCGCTCGTGCTGTTCGCGGTGCCCGGCTATCGCTATCCGCTGATGTGGCGCGCGGTGAAGCGCTTCGCGGCCGAGCAATACGCGAAGCTGGCCGCGCGACGCGGCACGCGCCTGCCCGAGCGCAGCGAATGACGCGCGACACCGCCGCATCCGCCTTCGTGCGGATGCGGCGCGCCTCCAGCCGCGCGGAAATTTGACCCGCGCCGCACCTCCGCAAAAAAGTGCGGCTTATTTCGACCCATTCGGCGCACCTCGCGACACAGCGCCTATGCTTAAGGGCAACCACGCCGCCGCAACACGACGACCAGAAAATCGGACAGCGCAACGCAGCATCTTCCGGAGCGAGCTATGCAGCTAGGCATGATTGGATTGGGACGGATGGGCGCCGACATGGTGCGGCGCCTGACCAGCGGTGCTCAGCAATGCATCGTGTACGACGTGCAGCCGGCGGCCGTCGACAGGCTGAAGCAGGAAGGCGTGGCCGGCGCCAGCTCGCTCGAAGACCTCGTCGCGAAGCTCGCCAGGCCGCGCGCCGTGTGGCTGATGGTGCCCGCCGCGGTGGTCGACGCGACGCTCGACAAACTCGTGCCGCTGCTCGAACCGGGCGACATCGTGATCGACGGCGGCAACTCCTACTATCACGACGACATCCGCCGCGGCCAGCAGCTCGGCGCGCGCCAGCTTCACTACGTGGACGTCGGCACGAGCGGCGGCGTGGCGGGGCGCGAGCGCGGCTACTGCCTGATGATCGGCGGCGAGGCCGAGGTCGTGAAACGGCTCGAACCGATCTTCTCGGCGCTGGCGCCCGGCGTCGGCTCGGAGAGCGCGACACCGGGCCGCGCGGCGGCCGCGAGCACCGCCGAGCAGGGCTTTTTGCATTGCGGCCCGCAAGGCGCGGGGCATTTCGTCAAGATGGTTCATAACGGCATCGAGTACGGGCTGATGGCCGCTTATGCCGAGGGCCTGAACGTGCTGCGCCACGCCGACGCCGGCCGCCACGCGCGCGAAGCCGATGCGGAGACGTCGCCGCTGCGCCACCCCCAGCAGTATCAGTACGATCTGAATCTCGCCGACATCGCGGAGGTGTGGCGGCGCGGCAGCGTGATCGGCTCGTGGCTGCTCGACCTGATCGCCGGCTCGCTCGCCAGCGACACAGAGCTGAAAGGCTACGCGGGCCGCGTATCGGATTCGGGCGAGGGGCGCTGGACCGTCGCGGCGGCCATCGACGAAGGCGTGCCGACGCCGGTGCTCAGCGCGGCGCTGTTCGCGCGCTTCAGTTCGCGCGGAGAAGCCGATTTCGCGAACCGCGTGCTGTCGGCGATGCGGCACGATTTCGGCGGCCATGCGGAAAAACCCGTCGCGCCGGACGGCGGGCTGAAGTAGCCGAGGCGATCCACGAACCTGCCACGAGGAACCGCGATGCCAGTCACTTCCGCGACGCCGCACGATGTCGTATTTCTATTCGATTGCGATAACACGCTGCTCGACAACGATCACGTGCTGCAGGATCTGCGCGCGCACATGATGGGGCAGTTCGGCGAAGAGAACAGTGCGCGCTACTGGGAAATCTTCGAGAACCTGCGCACTGAACTCGGCTACGCCGACTACCTCGGCGCGCTGCAGCGCTACCGGACCGAGCATCCACGCGACACGCGCCTGCTGCTGATGTCGTCGTTCCTGATCGAGTATCCGTTTGCGAACCGGCTCTATCCGGGTGCGCTCGACGCGCTGCGGCATGTCGGCAAGTACGGGCCGACGGTGATCCTGTCGGACGGCGACGTCGTGTTCCAGCCGCGCAAGATTTCGCGCTCGGGCCTGTGGGACGAAGTCGAAGGACGCGTGCTGATCTACATCCACAAGGAGTTGATGCTCGATCAGGTGATGGATTGCTATCCGGCGCGCCATTACGTGATGGTCGACGACAAGCTGCGGATTCTGGGCGCGATGAAGAAGGCATGGGGCGCGGAGCTGACGACCGTGTTTCCGCGCCAGGGACACTATGCGTTCGATGCGAAGGAGATCGCGAACAATCCGCCCGCGGACGTGAGCGTCGGGCGAATCGGCGAGTTGGCGGAGATCGACGTGGAGACGCTGTTGCGTAGCGGGAAGGGCAACTAGGCGGCGCCGCGCGCGATGTGCGGGCACCGCTTCAGGGGTGAAGCCGCGGGTGAAGCCGCGAGATCAAGCGCCCAGCGCTTTCAGGCGCGCCTGGGTATCGGCGGCGCCCATCCGTGCGGCGGCATCGGCCGCGCTGACGCCGTTCGCGTCGCGCGCATGCGGGTCAGCGCCGTGCGCGAGCAGCAAATCGACGATTGCGGTGCGGTTGAACATCGCGGCGATCATCAGCGCGGTGCGGCCATCGGGCGATGCGCCTTCGACGTCGGCGCCATGCGCGAGCAAGGTTTCAATCACGTTGTCGAAGCCCTTGAACGCGGCGCCCGCGATCGGCGTCTGTCCCGCATCGTTGCGCAGGTTCGCATCGGCGCCCTGTTCGAGCAGCGTGCGCACCGCGTCGACGTGGCCGTGGTAGCTCGCGAGCATCAGCAGGCTGTCGCCGCGTTCGTTGCGCAGATTCGGCGGTACGCCTTTTTCGATGACAGCGGCGAGCATCGTCGCATCGCCGCGTCGCGCGAGGTCGAAGACTTCGCGGGCGAGCGCCTGCAATTCAGGATCGGGCTGCGAAGCGGGCGGGTTGTTGGTGTGGTCGCTGTGGTGGGCCAAAGCTCTCTCCTTGCGTTGAATGAGCGGCGCGAGGCAAATGTCACGCCAGGTCTTGCAAAGAGCATACACATTCCGCGGCGCTCGCGTCCGCGTGCCGACAGCGGCGCCGCTGTGCTAGGCGTGGCTGAACAGCTTGACCAGCAGCCCGAATACGCCTATCGGTATTCCGACCGCCACGAACGTCAACACGAGCGTCAGGACCAGAACCTTAAGCACTTTGAGCGCACTGGGAGATCTCGACATGGCGGCCATTGACCTGAGACAGAGGATCACGAAAAGAAAGCAGACAGCGCAAGGCAATTGCAGTACGAATGCCACATTCAGCGCGAGATACTGCGAGGGGTAGAAAAACATTCGCCCCCGGTTTGAGCAGCTTAGTACATTCGACCCGTGCCCCACGGCTTCGTTTCGATTGCACCGCATCATCCGCCAACCAGCCTGACAGTTCTTTTCGAGGAGTGACGCCATGGCCGAAGCAACCTCGCATCCCACCCCACCGCAAGTTCTGGACCCCGATACGCTGCGCAACCTCGATCGCTACTGGCGCGCGTGCAATTACCTGTCGGTCGGCATGATCTATCTGCGCGACAACCCGCTGCTGCGCGAACCGCTGAAGCCCGAGCACATCAAGAACCGGCTGCTCGGCCACTGGGGTTCCGACGCCGGCCAGAGCTTCGTGCTCGTGCACCTGAACCGGCTGATCCGCAAGCACGATCTCGACATGATCTTTCTGTCCGGCCCCGGTCACGGCGCGCCGGCGAGTCTCGCGCACTGCTATCTGGAAGGCACCTACTCTGAGGTCTATCCGGACCGCAGCGAGGACGAAGACGGCATGCGGCGCTTTTTCCGGCAATTCTCGTTCCCGGGCGGCGTCGGTTCGCATTGCACGCCCGAAACGCCGGGCTCGATTCACGAAGGCGGCGAACTCGGCTACTGCCTGTCGCACGGCTACGGCGCCGCGTTCGACAATCCTGAGCTGATCGTCACCGTGATGATCGGCGACGGCGAAGCGGAGACCGGACCGCTCGCCACCTCGTGGCATTCGAACAAATTCCTGAATCCGATCCGCGACGGCGCGGTGCTGCCGGTGCTGCATCTGAACGGCTACAAGATCGCCAATCCGACGCTGCTCGCGCGCATTCCGCGTGAAGAGCTCGAGGCATTGATGGTCGGTTACGGGCACAAGCCCTATTTCGTCGAAGGCGACGATCCCGACACGATGCATCAGCAGATGGCGGCGACGCTCGAACAATGCATCAGCGACATTCGCGCGATCCAGCAGAACGCGCGGCAGAACAACGACACCACGCGGCCGCGCTGGCCGATGATCGTGCTGCGCTCGCCGAAGGGCTGGACCGGGCCGAAAGAAGTGGATGGTCACAAGGTGGAAGGCTCGTGGCGCTCGCATCAGGTGCCGGTGGCCGATGCGGTGACCAATCGCAAGAGTCTGAAGATCGTCGAGGATTGGCTGCGCAGCTACGGTCCCGAAACGCTGTTCGATGCGAACGGCCGGCTCGTCGAAGAACTGCGCGCGCTCGCGCCCGAAGGCGCGCGCCGCATCAGCGCCAACCCGCACGCGAACGGCGGCCTGCTGTGCAAGATGCTCGACATGCCGTCGTTCCGCGATTACGCGGTGGCCGTGAAGAAACCGGCGGCGGCGTATACGTCGCCGACCGCGGTGCTTGGCACCTTCCTGCGCGACGTGATGCGCAAGAACATGTCGAACTTCCGGCTGTTCGGCCCCGATGAAACGTCGAGCAATAAACTGCATGCGGTTTATGAAGTGTCGGGCAAGACCTGGCTCGATCCCCTCGAACCGAGCGACGCCGACGGAGGCTACCTGTCGCCCGACGGCCGCGTGATGGAGATGCTCAGCGAGCACACGCTCGAAGGCTGGCTGGAAGGCTATAACCTGACCGGCCGTCATGGGCTCTTCGCGACCTACGAAGCGTTCGTGCACGTGATCGACTCGATGTTCAACCAGCACGCGAAATGGCTCGAAAAATCCAAGCGCGAGCTCGGCTGGCGGCAGCCGGTGCCATCGCTCAATCTGCTGATCACGTCGATCGTGTGGCGCCAGGATCACAACGGTTTCACGCACCAGGACCCCGGTTTTCTCGACGTGGTCACGAACAAGAGCCCGGAAGTGGTGCGCATCTATCTGCCGCCCGATGCGAACTGTCTGCTGAGCGTTGGCGACCACTGCCTGCGCTCGCGCGACTACGTCAACGTGATCGTGTCCGACAAGCAGCCGCATCTGGATTATCTCGACATGGACGCGGCCGTCATTCATTGCACCAAAGGTATCGGCATCTGGGACTGGGCGTCGACCGACCAGGGCGCCGAGCCGGACGTGGTGATGGCGTGCGCGGGAGACATCGCGACGATGGAAGCGCTCGCCGCCGTGCAGATCCTGAAGGAGCACTGCCCGACGCTGAAGATCCGCTTCGTCAACGTGGTCGATCTGTTCCGCCTGATGCCCGAGCGTGCGCATCCGCATGGACTGTCCGACCGCGATTTCGATTCGCTGTTTACGACCGACAAACCGGTTATCTTCAACTTCCACGCGTATGCGGCGCTCGTGCACAAGCTCACGTACAACCGCAAGAACCACGGCAACATGCACGTGCATGGCTACAACGAGAGGGGCAACATCAATACCCCGCTCGAACTCGCGATCATCAACGGCGTCGACCGCTTCACGCTGGCGATCGATGCGATCGATCGCGTGCCGACGCTGCGCGGTGTCGGCGATCATACGAAGGAGTGGCTGCGCGGGCAGATCATCGAGCATCTCGCGTATGCGCACGAGGAGGGGATCGACAAGGAGGAAATCCGCAACTGGACGTGGAAAGGCTGAGGGGGACACCATGCACGACCACGATCAGGAACGCACGATCCTCGTGTTGAACAGTGGGTCCTCGTCGCTGAAGTTCGGGCTTTTCGCACCCTCGGCCGACGACCAAACGCTGCTGCTCGAAGGCGCGGCCGAGGGTATCGGCCGCACCGATGGCCGCCTGCGGATCAAGGCGGCCGATGGCCGCGTGCTGTTGCAGCAGGACCAGAAGCTCGACTCGCAGACCGAGGCGCTGCAACAGCTTTCGCAACTGCTCGTGCAACAGCATCATGCGCGGCCCTCGGCGGTGGGGCATCGCGTCGTGCATGGCGGCCCGCATCTGCGCACGCACCAGCGCATCACCGACGACGTGCGCCGTCAGTTGCTCGACGCGCTGCACTTCGCGCCACTGCATATCCCGCCGGCACTCGAGTTGATCAACGAAGCCACGGAGATTTTCCGCGACGCTACGCATTACGCGTGCTTCGACACCGCGTTTCATGCGACGCTGCCACCGCGCGCCGCGCGGCTCCCGCTGCCGCGCCGTTATGCGGACGCCGGCGTGATCCGCTATGGCTTTCACGGGCTGTCGTACGAATCGCTGGTCAAGCAACTCGGCGCGGCTTTGCCGTCGCGCGCGGTGTTCGCGCATCTCGGCAATGGTGCGAGCCTGTGCGCGCTGCTCGACGGCCGCTCGGTCGATACGACGATGGGCCTGACGCCGACCGGCGGCATCCCGATGGGCACGCGCAGCGGCGATCTCGATCCGGGCGTGCTGCTGTATCTGATGCGCGCGGAACGGCTCGACGCCGATGCGCTGGACACGCTGCTCAATCGCCAGAGCGGTCTGGCCGGTTACGCGGACGGCGAAAGCGACATGCAAGCGCTCCAAAAAAGCGCGGCGGCCGGCGATGCGCACGCGTCGCTCGCGCTCGATGCGTTTGCGACCGGAGTGCGCAAGACGATCGGCGGATACGCGGCACTGCTTGGCGGCATCGATCTGCTGGTGTTCACCGGCGGGATCGGCGAGCACAGCGCCGAGGTTCGACGGCGCGTATGCGACGGTCTTGCGTTTCTCGGGCTCGTCGAGGGCGATCCGGCGGGCAAGGTGAAGGTGCTGCACACCGAGGAGGAGAAGCAGATCGCGCGGCATTGCCGGGAACTGCTGCAAGCAGGCCTGAGCTGAACGGCCTGACCCGCCTGGGCCGCGTTATGCCGATTTGACGACGGTCCGGTCCGCGATGCCGGTGACGCCGAACAACCGCGTCACGTCTTCGAGCATCGCGGTGCGCTGTGCTTCGCGCTGAAGCTCACCCGACAGCGTGATGCGTCCGTGCGTGACCTTCACGCGCACCGCGCGCGGCGGCACGGCCGAGTCCCACGCGAGACGGCGCGCCGCTTCAGCGGCGATCTGCGCGTCGGTCAGGCGGGCAGGCTCGCCAGATTTCCAGCTAGCGGAGCGCATCGAGTCTCCACGAAACAGAATGTCCATCCCTTCACACTAGCAGATGCGGCGGGATTTGCCCGCGTGCGCGCCTGGCCGCTGCCGCGCGCGTTTCAAGGGTATGCTCACGGTTCGTTCCGACCGAGCCCACGCCCGAATCATGTCCGACTTTCCCATCGACAACCCGTTTCTCGAATCGCTCGGCGTGCGTCTGACGCAATGGCGCGACGGCTACGCTGAGCTGCTGATGCCGATCGACGCGAGCAAGCTCAATCGTCAGGGCGTGCTGCAAGGCGGCGCGATCGCGACGCTGCTCGATGCCGCCGCAGGCTACGCGGGCCTGTATGCGCAGCCGGGACAGCCGGCCCGGCATGGCTTCACGCTGTCGCTGACCACCAACTATCTGGACAAGGGGCTCGGCGCGACGGTCACCGCGAAGGGCTTTCTCGAACGGTCGGGCCGCTCCATTTTCTTTTCGCGCGCCGAAGCGTGGGTGGACGGCAAGCTGCTGATCGCGAGCGCGCAGGGCACCTTCAAGTATTCGAAGACCGCCTGACGCGCGGCGGCGCCGGCAGCGCAGATTCCCGCACCGCGCGAACCGCGCCGCGTTTATCATAGTGGCCACCTGACAGAACGCGCCGTCCAGCCGCGAACGGCGCGCGCATCTTCCACGAGACCTCGCATCCCCATGAATTCGACTCCCGACGCTCCTTCCCGACCCTCGCTGCGCGCGCTGACCGCGCTCGAAGGACGTGTTCTCGGTGTGCTCGTCGAAAAACAGAACACAGTACCCGACAGTTATCCGCTATCGCTGAACGCGCTGACGCTCGGCTGCAATCAGAAGACCGGCCGCGCGCCGGTGATGAACGCGACCGAGGCCGAGGTGCTGACCGCCATCGACGGCTTGAAACGCCTGAGCCTCGTGTTCGAGGGCAGCAGCAGCCGCGTGCCGCGCTTCGAGCACAACATGAACCGCGTGCTCGGACTGCCGGGACAGTCGATCGCGCTGTTGACCACACTGCTGCTGCGCGGCCCGCAAACGGCCGCCGAATTGCGCCTGAACAGCGCGCGTCTGCACGGTTTCGCCGATATCTCGTCGGTCGAAGCGTTTCTCGACGAGCTGGCCGCGAACGATCCGCCTCGCGTCGTCCGGCTGCCGCGCATGGTGGGCGAGCGCGAGAATCGCTGGATGCATCTGTTGTGCGGCGAGGTCAGCATCAGCGAAGCCGCGCAGTCGGCGGTTGCCGAGGACGACAGCGTGCCGCTGTCCGCATTCGAGGCGCTGAAGGCCGAGCAGAAGCGTCTCGCCGATGAAGTCAGCCGTCTGCAGGCCGTCGTGCGGCGCATGGCGGCCGAGCTGGGTATCAGCGCGGACGATTTGTGATGTGAATTGCACACGGAAACGGAAACGTAAAGCCGCCCGTTTCACGCATCGCGCCGACGCGGCCTGTCCGCCAGCAACGTGCGCTGCGTGCGATAGAAGATCCGCGGCGGCACGTTCGGCGAGTCTTCTGCGAGACGGTCGAGTTCGGTACGGATCCCGGTGAGGTAGTGCGCTTCGCGCGCATCGGCGTCGCCGGCAAACACCGCTTCGAGCCGCCGGCGCACCGCGCCATAGCGCGCACCGGCCGCGCGATGCTTCTCGGCACGCTCCGCATAGCGCAGGAACGTTTGCAACGCCGCGGAAATCGCCGCCGTCACGCTGACGAGTCCAACGAATATCCGCATCTCGAACGACACCGGCGGCACGCTCAACGACGCGAACACCGCCGTGCCGACGAACGCGGTCAGCGCGGTCACGAGCCAGCCCATGCGGCGCTCGCGCGCGGACAGCAGATCCGCCATGTCGTAATGGCTCATCTGCGATTCGCGCGCGCGGCGAATCCATTTCAACAGCAACTCGGTTTCGTCGACGGGCGGCTCGTAGGCGGGCAGGGTCGTCATCGTTCAGTGGTCGGCACGCACATCAATCGTAGGAAAACGAGCTGCCGAACTTCTCGATCCGCTCCAGCGCCATGCCCGAGCCGCGGACGACGCAGGTCAGCGGCGCCTCGGCGACGAACACCGGCAGGCCGGTTTCCTCGGCGAGCAGTCGGTCGAGATCGCGCAGCAGCGCGCCGCCGCCCGCGAGCGTGATGCCGCGCTCGGCGATGTCCGCGCCGAGTTCCGGCGGCGTCTGTTCCAGTGCGATCTTCACCGACGACACGATCTGGTTCAGCGGATCGGTCAGCGCTTCGAGAATTTCGTTGCTCGACACCGTGAAGCTGCGCGGAATGCCCTCGGACATGTTGCGGCCTTTGACCTCCATCTCCATGACCTCGGAGCCCGGAAACGCGGAGCCGATTTCCTTCTTGATCGCCTCGGCGGTCTGCTCGCCGATCAGCATGCCGTAGTTGCGGCGGATGTAGTTGACGATGGCGTCGTCGAACTTGTCGCCGCCGACGCGCACCGAGCCCTTGTACACGATGCCGCCTAGCGAGATCACGCCGACCTCGGTGGTGCCGCCGCCGATATCGACGACCATCGAGCCGGTCGCATCCGACACCGGCAGGCCAGCGCCCGTCGCGGCGGCCATCGGTTCCTCGATCAGATAGACCTGCGAGGCGCCCGCGCTATGCGCGGCCTCCTTGATCGCGCGACGCTCGACCTGGGTCGAACCGCATGGAACGCAGATGATGATGCGCGGCGAGGGTGCAAAGAGCCGCGCCTCGTGCGCCATCTGGATGAAGCGCTTGATCATCTGCTGGGTGATGTTGAAATCGGCGATCACGCCGTCTTTCATCGGCCGGATCGCCTCGATGTTGCCCGGCACCTTGCCGAGCATCTGCTTCGCTTCACGGCCCACGGCGAGGATGATCTTCTTGCCGTTCGGCCCGCCTTCCTGGCGGATCGACACGACCGACGGCTCGTCGAGAACGATGCCCTTGCCGCGCATGTAGATAAGCGTGTTCGACGTGCCGAGGTCGATCGCGAGGTCGTTGGAAAAGTAGCCGCGCAGAAAACCGAACATGCGTATTCCTGTCTTTGCGAAGGCGGGCGCGCGAGCGCCGCCGGGAGCTTGTCGGGGTCTGCCGCTTGCACGCGGCGGGCGGCCAGAGCGGCCGCGCGACAGCAAGAATAGCAGTTTATCGACGGCCGCGGCCGCACTATCGTCCGCTATCTGCCGCTTGCCGGGCCCAGCCGCGCCGCGATCGTGCGGCATGCCGCAAGCAGCGGCTCGATGTAAGTAGCTTGCACATCGTCGCGACGGCGGAAGGTCGGCATGCTGATGCTCACGCAGCCGGCCGCGCGGCCGTCCGGGCCGAGAATCGCGGCGCCGTAGCAGCAGATCGATGCTTCGTTCTCCTCGTGATCCTCCGCGTAGCCGCGTTGCGCGGTCGCATCGATCTCGCGGCGCACGGCGTCGAGGTCGGTCAGCGTGTGCTCGGTGAAACGCGCGAGTGGCGCGTTCTTCAGCAGCGCCTCGCGCTCGGGCAACGTGAGTGTCGCCAGATACGCCTTGCCGACCGAGCTCGACGTCAGCGACACGCGCGTGCCGATGCGCGAGGCCATGCGCACCGCGTGCGGGCTTTCGAGCTTTTCGATGTAGACCATCTCACCCTGACTCGGCACCGCGAGGTGGATCGTCTCCGACGTGAGGTCGCGCAACGCCGTCAACGCATCGACGGCCGCGAGCCGCAGGTCCGAGCGCTCCCAGCTATGGCTCGCGAGATTGATCAGGCGCGGTCCGAGGCCGAAGGCGTTGCCGCTGCCGCTCGCGATGATCAGCCCTTCGGCCTGCAATGCGGCGACGATGCGATGCACGGTCGGGCGAGGATAGCCGCTCGCCGCGCTCAGTTTCGCGACGTTGGGCGGAGTTGGCGCATCGGCGATCAGTTGCAGCACCGCGATGAACTTCGAGAACGCGGCGGCGCCGGCGACGGCCTTGGAGTCGGTCTTGTTTTCAGCGTGCCGGACGGCATCATGGCGGGCCGCGCCAGCGTGCGAGGAAGGTTTGGAAGCGGAACTGGACATTACACAGAGGCAGGGCAGGGGTACGCAATTATGCCTTTATCGATGGCCTCAATCGACGGTGACGCCGCTTCACGCAACGACTCGCTCACGCGACCAGATATCCGCCGTCGACCGGAACGATCGCGCCCGTCATGAACGATGCCGCCGGCGTGCAGAGGAACACCGCGACCTGCGCGACTTCTTCAGGCGTGCCCCAGCGACGCAGCGGTGTGCGCTCGAGAATTGCCTGCGAGCGGGCAGCGTCGTCCTGCAACGCCTGCGTGAGCGGCGTTGCGATCCAGCCCGGCGCCACCGCATTGACGCGAATGCCGTCGGCCGCATACGCGATCGCGAGCGACTTCGTTAGCTGCGCCACCGCGCCCTTGCTCGCGCTATAGGCGGGCACGAGACCGCCGCCGAAAAAACTCAGCATCGACGCCGTGTTCACGATGCAGCCCGCCGATGCCTTCAGCAAGTCGCGCGCGGCCGCGCACACCCGCATCGTGCCGTTCAGATTGATATCCATCACGCGTTCGAATACGTCGAGCCGATGTTCTTCGACGCGGCTGATCACGCCCGCGCAGTTGACCACGATGTCGAGACGCTCGAACGCGTTAACCGCTGCGCTTACCGCCTCGGCCGAGCGCACGTCCAGCGTGACGCGCGGAATCTCGCGATCGAGCGTATCGGGTGCGCGTTCGGGCAGCGGCAAACCGGCCGCAACCGTGTGCGCCCCGAGGTGCGCGAGCGCGTTGGCGATTGCCGCGCCGATGCCGGACAAGCCGCCGGTCACGAATGCGGTCTTGCCTTCGAGTAGCTGATTCTGGAATGTCATGTGAGAAGCCGCGTCAGGTGGGTTGGGTCTCGATCGAGGTCGCGAGCGGCGCGGGCGCGACTTCCTTGACGACGAACAGATAGACGAGCGCCGCCGCGAACGCAACCGCCGCGCTGATCAGGAGCGCGTTGACGAACGAATGCGTCCGATCGACGACGATGCCGGTGATCACCGGCGCGAACGAGCCGCCCAGATAGCCGCCGAAGTTCTGCATGCTGCCGAGCGACGCCACCAGATGGCGCGGCGCGGCGACGCTGACGAGCGCCCATGCGCTGCCGCTCGACAGGTTCACGAACAGCATCGCGAGCGACACGTAGACGATCGCGAGCGTCGTGCTCGGCGTGTAGGCGGCCGGCACCGTGAACGCGGCCGCGCCGACGAGGCCGATGCACAGCGGCCACTTGCGGCTGCGGATCGGCGCCATGCCGCGCTTCAACAGATAGTCGGCGATCACGCCGCTGCTCGCCATGCCGATCGTGCCGAACACATAGGGAATCGCGACGAGCCAGCCGGTGTGCGCGATGCTCAAATGACGCTCGCGCTCCAGATAGCCGGGCAGCCAGGTCAGATAGAGCCAGACCATGTAGATCACGCCCATGAAGCCGAAGATCATGCCCCACGTATTGCGCAGCTTGAACAGCGCGCCCCATTCGGACCAGCTGAGGCCCTGCGGGTTTTCCTGGGCGGTTGCGCCTTCGTTCAAATGCGCGGTTTCGGCTTCGGTCAGCGCGATCTCGCTGCGATTACGATAGACGACGTACCATGCGAGCGCGACGATTATGCCGACCACGCCCATGATGACGAACATCGTTCGCCATCCGAAGGCCAGCATCAGCACCGTGAGCAGCGGCGGTGCGATCATCGGCGCGATGGTGGATGACGAGATGAAGGTGCCGATCGGCGTGCCGCGCTCGCGTACCGCGAACCATTCGCTGACGACTTTCGCGCCGGCCGGAAAGAGCGGCGCCTCGGCGATGCCGAGCACGACCCGCGCGCTCAGGAAGTGATTGAGCGTCTGGATGAAGCCGCCCGCGACCTGGGCGATCGACCATACGAGCATGCCGAGGCCGAGCATCACGCGCGAGCCGAAACGGTCGAGCAGTGCGCCGACCGGCAACTGAGCGAACGCGTACGACAACGAGAACGCGGACAGCAGCAAGCCCATCTGCGAAGCGGACAGATGCAACTCCTCGCTGACCAGATGATTCGCGATCGACAGCGTGCTGCGGTCGAGATAATTGACGATGCCCGCAACCGTCAGGAAGACGACGGCCACCACCTGGATACGTTTCAGACGCTGCGACTTCTGAAGCATGCTTGTCTCCTGCGCAATGTGTCCTGCTGGGTGGGATGGTGTTGCTGTGACGCCTGGTATTGCAGAGTCGTCGGGCGCGTTGTTTACCGGATGAACTGATCGACGTAGTCTTCGCCGAGCCCGATCGCCGCGTAGTGCTTGCGGCACATGTCGATCTTCGTGAACACGTCTTCGTAGCCGGTGTGGTTGCCGTACGGATCGCAATAGAACATCACGCCGTTGACCTGGAAGTACGTGATCATTTCCTCGACGTCCTCTGGCACATACAAGGTATGCGTTTCGCCCGGCGGCTCGTACACATAGCTGCCTTCGGTTGCGACCCAATCATGTTCGAGATAGCGCCAGTGGCCCTTGAGCACCATGCCGTGCACGGCCTGCGGATGACGATGCCGGCTCAGCACACCCGAGCGGCGCACGCGCAGCAGATTCATCCAGTATCCCTGCGACGCGTTCAGGCACAGCGGACGGAACGACACGTTTTCGGCCTGCGGGACCCACACGCGTTCGTCGGTCGGAATCGCGAAGGGCACGACGATTTCCTTTTGCGCTTCCTTCGGGAACGGCAGCTGGTACGGCGTCAAATCGGATTGATTGGCCTCTGGCATGGGGAAATTCCTCGCGAAGTGTGCCAAAAGAACTTCATGTCCACATGGTGGATATCAAGTCCACGATATGGTTATTATCGGAACCGGTTTCGGCGAGGTCAATCCTGGGGAAATCACCGGTCGGGCACGATAAGCCACTCGTGCATTCATCCTCACATCGCGCGACAGGTGCATGCGCAACGGTGGCCACAAGCGCGCACGGCGCGCAAATGACCCACAAATCAAGGCTTCTTCGCCTGTTCTGATCGAGCACCATCTTTAAGCCTTGTTTAAGAGGAGGCCACTACATTACGCATCCATCTCGAAATTTTCGGCAATATTCCCTTGACTATGACCACGAAAAAATACTGGAGCGGTAGCGCTGCGATTTGCGTAGTACTCGCCTTTGGCGGCGCGTATGCACTGAGCCATCGCAATGCCGATGCATCCGTGAGCGACACGCAGGGCTCGACGTCGTCGCTGCATGCGGTGTCCGATATCGTCGGCTCGCGCTCGTCGGCGCCCGACTTCTCCAGCATCGTCACGCGCTATGGTCCGGCGGTCGTGCATATCGGCGTCAAGGAAGCCGCGTCGATCGACGAGAACGGTCAACGCAAGAGCGGCGGCGAAGCGCTCGGCTCGGGCTTCATCATCAGCCAGGACGGGTACATCCTGACCAACAATCACGTCGTCGACGGCGCGACCAGCGTGAGCGTGAAGCTCACCGACGGCCGCGAATTCCGCGCCCGTGTGATCGGCAAGGACAAGACCACCGACGTCGCCGTCGTCAAGATCGACGCGAACAATCTGCCGACCGTGAAGATCGGCAACCCGGACAGCAGCAAGGTCGGCGAATGGGTCGTTGCAATCGGCTCGCCGTACGGCTTCGACAGCACGGTGACCTCGGGCATCATCAGCGCGAAATCGCGCTCGATGTCCGACGATAGCCCGATCCCGTTCATCCAGACCGACGTGCCGGTCAATCCGGGCAACTCGGGTGGTCCGCTGTTCAATCTGAATGGCGAAGTGATCGGCATCAACTCGATGATCTACTCGCGCACCGGTGGCTTCCAGGGTCTGTCGTTCGCAATTCCGATCGATGCGGCGATGCACGTGAAAGACCAGCTCGTGAGCACTGGTCACGTGACTCGCGGCCGCATCGGCGTGGCCGTGCAGCCGCTCAGCGCCGACAAGGCGAAGGCGCTCGGCCTCGACTCGACGGGCGGCGCACTGGTCGGCTCCGTCGATCCGAATGGTCCCGCGCACGCAGCCGGTCTGCGCCAGGGCGACGTGATCGTCGGAGTGAACGGCAAGCATATCGATAACACCAGGGAATTGGTCGGTCAGGTTGCGCAACTGTCGCCGGGCAGCAAAGCGACGATCAGCGTGTGGCGCAACGGCAGCGAAAACAAGCTGTCGGTGACGGTGGGGACGCAGCAAGCGTCGGACTTGGCGTCGGCCGAGCCGCGCGAAGAGCAGCAGCCCCAACCGCAGCAGCAAAACCGTCCGCGTCTGGGCGTCGCCGTGCGCCCGCTGAGCCGCGACGAACTCCAGCAAGCGCAGCTGCCGGGCGGCGTGGTGGTGCAGCAGGCCACCGGTCCGGCCGCCGAGGCAGGCATTCAGGCGGGCGACATCATCGTTGCCGTCGATGGCAAGGTGATTCGCGGCGTCGAGCAGTTGCGCCGCATGATCGCGCAGGCGGACGAAAGCGTGTCCGTCACCGTGGTGCGCGATGGTGAACAAGCGTCGGTCGACGTGACGCTTGGCTGATGAGTAGAACCCGCCGGTGCAATGCCGGCGGCGGGCACGACGCGCTGATGCAGCGCGCGTGCCTCAGTTGGACGGCTGGACCCCATCCGCGTGAGACGTGCTGTGCGATACGTTCGGCGGCTCGTCGGGTCCGCCCCCCAACGCGACGTAGAGCGACACGCCATTCTGCAAGGCCGTCGCCCGAAGCTGGATCAGCTGCTGCTCGGCGGCAAACTGATTGCGTCGCGCATCCACAACCTCGAGGTAGATCGAGATCCCGTTTTCGTAGCGCAGCTCCGCCGTTTCGGCGAGCTGCCGCTGCGCCTGCACCGCCTGCTCCTGCGCCGCGATCTGCTCCTTGTAGCGTTGCCGTGCGACCAATGCATCGGAGACCTCGCGAAACGCGTTCTGCACCGTGCGCTGATAGTCGGCGACCAGTTCGTCGCGCCGCGCGCGCGCCTGCGCGAGTTGCGCCTGGCGCTGTCCCGCATCGAAGATCGGCATGCCGACCAGCGCGCCGAACGACCACGCCTGTTTGGCCGGCACGAACAGATCGCCGAGTTCGGGCGACACATAACCGAAGCTGCCCGTCAGCGCGATGCGCGGGAAAAAGTCCGCGCGAGCGGCGCCGATGTCGGCATTGGCCGCGCGCAGCTGCTGCTCGGCCTGCTGGATGTCCGGCCGGTCGATCAGCAACGCGGAGGGCAGGCCCGCATCGAGCTCGCGGAACTGCGCGGCGTCGGCGATAGGCGGCGCTTGCGGTAGCGCCTCGTTCAGCGGGCCGCCGATCAGCACCTCGAGCAGATTGCGCTGCTGCGCGGTGGTCCGTTGCAGCTCCGCGAGCTGCGTTTGCGCCTGCGTGACGAGAATGGCGGCCTGGTCGTAATCGACCATCGACGTGACGCCCGCGTCGAGCCGCATCTTCGCGACTTCCAGCGCGTAGCGCCGGCTGTCGAGCGTCTGCTGCGCGAGCGCGATGCCTTCTTCCCCCGAACGGATCGCGTAGTAGTTCGACGCGACATTGCCGATCAGCGACAAACGAAACGCGTGCTGCGCGTCGACGGTGGCCAGATACCGACGCCGCGCCGCTTCGCTGGTGTTGCGCACGCGCCCCCAGAAATCGAGTTCGAACGACGTCACCGCGGCCTGCACGTTGTACTGGTTGAACTGGACCGAGATGTCAGTGTTGTCGAACTCGGGATCGATCGAACCGAGCGGCGCCTTCGTGCGGGTCGCAGCCGCGTTCGCATTGACCTGCGGCAAACGCGCGGCGTTCTGGATGCGATAGAACGCGCGCGCCTGCTCGATGCGCGCGATCGACGCGGCGAGATCGCGGTTGTGCTCGAGCGCGGCCTCGATCAGCAGCTTCAGTTGCGGATCGGCGAAGAAGGTCTGCCAGTCGACTTCGCTTGCCAGATGCGCGGTGGCCGGATTGGCGGTCTCCGTCGTGTCGAAATGATCGGCGATCGGCAGTGAGGGCTGCTGATACTTCGGCGCAAAGTTGCAGGCGGCGAGCGCGCAGCAGAAGAGGGGCAGCAGCAGGCGCTTATGAAGGCACCGATGAAGGCTCTGATGAAGGCTCTGATGAAGGCTCTTACGCATCGCGCTGCCCTCCACCCAATTCGCCCGGCGTGGCCGTTGGCCGATCGTCATCGTCCAGATCGATGCTGCGCTTCTTGCGGCTCAGCCAGCGACGCGCGGCGACATAGAACAACGGCGTAAAGAAGATGCCGAACATCGTCGCGGTCAGCATGCTGCCCATCACGCCGGTGCCGACCGCGCGCCGGCTCGCAGCGCCCGCGCCGGTCGCGAGCACGAGCGGCAGCATGCCCAGCACGAACGTGACGCTAGTCATCAGAATAGGGCGCAGACGCTGCTGCGCGCCGTTCTTCGCGGCGGCGTGCGCGTCCTTTCCTGCGGCTTCCTCCTTGATCGCGAACTCGACGATCAGAATCGCGTTCTTCGCGGCAAGGCCGATGATCGTCACGAGGCCGATGTTGAAGTACACGTCCGCGGACAGTCCACGCAGCATCGTCAGCACTACCGCGCCGATCACGCCGAACGGGATGATCAGCAACACCGCGACCGGAATCGCCCAGCTCTCGTACAGCGCCGCCAGCAGCAGGAACACGACCACGAGCGACAACCCCAGCAGCATGCCGATCTGCCCGCTCGCCTGTTTTTCCTCGAACGCGGTGCCGGTCCATTCGTAGCTCAGGCTGCCGGTCAACACGCGCGACGCGATGCGTTCCATCTCGGCGATCGCCGCGCCGCTCGAACGGCCGGGCGCGGCCTGCCCCGACAGCGTCGCGGACGGAAAGCCGTTATAGCGTTCGAGCTGCTGCGGCCCGGAAATCCAGCGCACGTGCGAGAACGCCGAGAACGGCACCATCTCGCCGCGGTTGTTGCGCAGGCGCAGCGCGCTCACGTCCTCGGCGCGCATGCGTTGTTCGGCGTCCGCCTGCAACAGCACGCGCAGCACGTTGCCCTCGAACACGAAGTCGTTCACGTAGTTCGAACCGAACGTCAGCGCAAGCGCCTGGTTCACCTGGCCGATCTGCAGACCGAGCGCGCGCGCCTTCACGCGGTCGATCTCGACATACAGTTGCGGCGCCTCCGGCATGCCCTCGGCGCGCACGCCGGCGAGAAGAGGGCTTTGCGACGCCTCGATCATCATGCGCCGCGCGGCCTGTTGCAGCGCTTCGCCGCCGACGCCGCTGCGATCCTGGATCTTCATCGTGAAGCCGGTCGCGGTGCCGAGCGACGGAATCGGCGGCGGATCGAGCGCAAAAATGATCGCCTCGGGAATCTGCCGGAACGCGGCGTTCGCGCGACGCACCAGCGCGCTCGCCGAATTCTCCTCGCCCGAGCGCTCGTCCCACGGCTTCAGATCGACGAACGACAGCGCCGCCGATTGCCCCTGGCCGAAGAAGCTGAAGCCCGTCACGGATGCGACGTTGCGCACCTGCGGCTGCGTTCGCAGAAATGCCTCGACCTGATCGATTGCGCGCTGCGTGCGCTGGTCGGTGGAACCCGGCGGCCCGGTATAGGTGACGAAAATGTATCCCTGGTCCTCGGTCGGCAGAAAGCCGGTCGGCAGCCGCGTGAAGAAAAACGCGGTGATCGCGCAAGCCGCGACGAACACCAGCAGCCAGCGCAGCGGCGAGCGCAACATCGCATCGACGCCGCCGATATAGCGCGTGGTGCCCGCTTCGAGCCCGCGATTGAAGCCGCCGAACACGCCGTGCAGCAGACGTGAGGCCGGGTTCTTCGGCCGTTCGTTGGCGGCCGCCTCGCTGCGCAACATCGCCGCGCACAACGCCGCGCCGAGTGTCAGCGCCAGCACCGTCGACAGCAGGATCGACACCGCGAGCGTGACAGAAAACTGCCGGTAGATCCCGCCCGTCGAGCCCGGAAAGAACGCCATCGGAATGAACACCGCGACGAGCACCAGCGTACTCGCGATCGCCGCGCCCGAAATCTGCCCGATCGCTTTCACCGTTGCGCGCGGCGCGCCGAGCCCTTCCTCGCGCATGATGCGCGCGACGTTTTCGACGACGACGATCGCATCGTCGTTGAGGATACCGATCGCGACCACCATGCCGAACAGCGACAGAATGTTGATCGACAGCCCGAACAGATAGAGCCCCGCGCACGTGCCGATCAGCGCGATCGGCACGACGATCGTCGGGATCACGGTCGCGCGCCAGTCCTGCAGGAACAGGAACACCACGACCGTCACGAGCAGCAGCGCCTCGACCATCGTGCGGATCACGCCCTGCACCGAGGTCGTGATGAACGGCGTGGTGTCGAATGGCACGGTCCACGTGACGCCGCGCGGGAAGATCGTCTGCAATTCGCGCATGCGCTGGCGCACCGCGTTGGCGACCGCGAGCGCGTTCGCGCCGCTCGCGAGCTGGATCGCGATGCCGGCCGACGCCTTGCCGTTGACGGTGAGCAGGTTGCCGTAGCTGTCGTTGCCGAGTTCGACGCGCGCGACGTCGCCCACCCGCACGGTCGAGCCATCCGGATTCGCGCGCACGATGATTTCGCGGAACTGCTCGGGCGTCGTGAAGCGGCTTTGCGTGACGATCTGCGCGGTGAATTCGGAGCCCGGCGCGATCGGCTGATCGCCGAGGCCGCCGCCGGCGGTCTGGCTGTTCTGCTCCTGGATCGCCTGCAGCACCTCGCTCGCCGACAGACCAAAGCCCGCGAGCTTGCGCGGATCGATCCAGATCCGCATCGCGTACGACGAGCCGAATAGCTGCACGTCGCCGACGCCGTCGATCCGGCGCAGCTCATTGACGATGTTGTTCGACGCGAAGTTGCCCATCGCGACGGCGCTGGTGGAACTGTCGGTCGCCTGCAGCGCAAGCAGCATCAGAAAGCCGGATGACGCCTTCGTCACGCGCACGCCGACCTGTCGGACTTCGAGCGGCAGGCGCGGCTCGACGCGGCTCAGACGGTCCTGCACCTGGCTGCGCGCGACGTCGAGATCGGTGCCGGGCTTCAGCACCACGGTGATCTGCATCGTGCCGTTCGAGCGGCTCACCGACGACATGTACAGGAAATTGTCGATGCCGTTCATCTCGTCTTCGACGATCGACGTGACGGTACGCTCGAGCGTGTTCGCGTCGGCGCCGCTGTACACCGCGGTGATGCTGAGCGACGGCGGGGCGACGTCGGGGTACTGCTCGACCGGCAACAGCGCGAGCGCGATCGCGCCGAACAGCACGATGAACAGCGCGATGACCCACGCGAAAACCGGCCGGGCGACGAAGAATCGATTCATCGGGCCGCCCGTCAGTGCGCGGCGGAAGCGGGGGCGGCGGGCTTGGCCAACTGCGCGGCCGGCTGCGCCGCTGGCGAAGCATCGGGCGCGGGCCGCGCGTCGACATGCTGACCCGGTTGCACCTTCTGCCAGCCGTCGACGATCAGGCGCTCGCCGGGCTTCAAACCACCGCGCACGGTCCAGCGTCCTTCGCCCTGTTCGCCGAGATCGATGTTGCGGCGGACCACGGTGCCGTCGTCGGCGACCAGCGCGACGCTCGCAACGCCGTTGTCGAGCTGCACCGCCCGCTCTGGAATACGGATGCCCTGCAGAGTGCCCGCCGCGATGATGCGCCCGCGCACGAATTGCCCCGGCAACAGCGTGCGGTCCGGATTCGCGAAGCGCGCGCGCACCGTCTGCGTGCCGGTCGATGGATCGATGACGAGGTCGGCGAAGTCGAGAAAGCCGCGCTCGTTGTAGACCTGGCCGTTGGCGAGGATCAGTTGCACCTCGACGTGCTTCATGCTGGTCGGCTTGCGCGCGCCCGCCTGGATCTGCTGCTCGACATCGAGCATCACGGTATTCGACTGCGTGAACACCGCGTTGATCGGCGTCAGCTGATTGACCTGCGTAAGCAGCGTGGCCGCGCCCGCGCTGACGAGCGCGCCTTCGGTGACGAGCGCGCGGCCCGCGCGCCCGGCGATGGGCGTGCGTATGATGCAGCGATCCAGCCGCAGTTGCGCAAGCGCAACCGCGGCTTGCGCATCGGAGACATTGGCCTGGGCCTGCTGCATCGTCGCGAGCGCGGCGTCGTATTCCTGCGCGCTGACCGCATGACGGCCGACGAGCGGCTTGAACCGCTCCACGACCGACGCCGCGTTGTCTCGCACGGCGGTCGCGCGCGTGAGCGCGGCCTGCGCCTGCTGCAACTGCGCGCGATAGTCGCTCGCGTCGATCTGGAAGAGCGGGGCGTTGGCCGGCAGGTCCGTGCCTTCCTGATACAGCGTGCGCTCGACGATGCCATCGACGCGCGCGCGAATCTCGGCGGTGCGCACGGCCTCGATGCGGCCCGGCAACTCGACGACATCGGCGACAGGGGTGGTGGAAACCGTTTCGACCAGAACGGGAACCGGCGGCGGCATCGACGCGGCGGTGGGAGTCTGCGACCGGTCGTTGCAGGCGGCAAGCAGGAACGGCAAACCGGTGATCAGCAGCGACACGGCACGACTACGCAGGCGGAATGCGGAACAAGGCAAGAGAAACTCCTTTGATCAAGGCAGTCTTTTTTGCGCGTGAGATCGGTGACGGTTTTTCCGGTTTGCGGTCGAATTAACTATTCGGAACGAGTGTGGGCGCGTTAATGCGCGGGAAAATATTTCCGTTGATCCTACCGTGTCTGGGTGGCTTGTCAATTTATTCTTGGTGGTCGCGAGTGGGGAGGGCTTGCCGCTCGCAAGCGAGACACCGCGTGGGTTGCCGAACAGAGACGCAGCGCGCATGTCCAAAGAGACCGGCAGGGTGAATGGCAATCGTCAATTACATGTCAATTGCCATCCGGCAATCGCCGCTAATTAATGGCATGCAATTGTCACCCAATAACAGTCACGTATGCTTGCGCTCAGGATGGCGCAACACCGAATGATTGCGGCCGTACGACAGATAAATCGTCATGCCGATCACGAGCCACACGACGAGCCGCAGCCACGTGACGAGCGGCAGGCCGACCATCAGCAGCACGCAGAACAGGATGCCGAGCACCGGCACGACCGGTACGCCGGGCGCCCGGAATGGACGCGCCGCCTCGGAGTCGCTGCGCCGCAGATAGATCACCGCGCCGCACACGAGCACGAATGCGAATAGCGTGCCGATGCTGACCATCTCGCCGAGCACGCCGATCGGCGTCAGCGCCGAGACGATCGCGACGACCGTACCGATCAGGATCTGGCTCAGATAAGGTGTGTGCAGACGCAGATGCACCTTCGCGAAAAAGTGCGGCAACAGACCGTCTTGCGACATCGTGAAGAAGATGCGGCTTTGTCCATAGAGCAGCACGAGTATCACGGTGGTTAGCCCCGTCAACGCGCCGATTTTGATCAGTATCGCGAACCACGTGAGCCCGATCGTGTCGACGCCCTTGGCGATCGGATCGGGAACGTTCAGCTCGGTGTAGGGAACGAGGCCGGTCAGCACGGCGGCGACGAGGATGTACAGCACCGTGCAGATGATCAGCGAGCCGAGAATGCCGATCGGCATATCGCGCTGCGGCTGTCGCGCCTCCTGCGCGGCGGTGGACACCGCATCGAAGCCGATGAACGCGAAGAACACCACGGCCGAGCCGCGCAGAATGCCGCTCATGCCGAAACTGCCGAACTGCCCGGTATTGGCAGGAATGAACGGATGCCAGTGTTCCGGCTTGATGAAAAACAGGCCGATCGCGATAAATGCGACCACCACGGTCAGCTTGACCGCGACCATCACGTTGTTCAGGCGCGCCGATTCCTTGGTCCCCAACACGAGCAACGTGGTCAGGATCGCGATGATCACCACCGCCGGCAGGTTGATCACGCCGGTGACCGTCGAGCCATCGGCCAGTTTGACGACGGTGCCGGGGGCGGCGGCGAGGGTAGGTGGAATATCGATACCGACATTGCGCAACAGGCTCACGATATAGCCGGACCAGCCGACCGCGACGGTCGCGGCGCCCATCGCGTACTCGAGGATCAGGTCCCAGCCGATGATCCACGCGAAGATTTCGCCGAGCGTCGCATACGTGTACGTGTAGCTGCTGCCGCACACGGGCAGCATCGCCGCGAGCTCCGAATAGCACAGGCCGACGAACGCGCACGCGATGCCGCCCAGGATGAACGACAGCGTGATGGCCGGGCCCGCGAACTGCGCGGCGGCGGTCCCCGTCAGCACGAAGATGCCGGCGCCGATGATCGCGCCGATGCCCATCGCGGTGATACTCGTCGCGCCCAGCGTTTTCGACAGATGGCGGCCTTCTTCGACGTCGGCGCTGGCGACGATCTCAGCGATGGTTTTGCGTGCCATGTAACCGGTATCGGCCATGATGAGTCGTCCCTTTTTCAGTGTTGATTAGGCACGAACCGGTCAGACTGTCATCGGCTCGCGGAGCACGACAAAAACATCCGTCGCCGCGCACGGCAACGGTCACGGCAAGTGCAAAGAAAGCGTCTAACGGAAAAAGTCTGAATTCAGTCTATGCCGGATTAAAAGCAAAGTGAAATCGGCTTGCTTCGTCGGGGCGACGGGGCAGTGGCATGGCTGGCGCGCGCAGCAGCGGGCGTGCTGCGGGCCGATGTGCAATCTCAGCCGATCCGCCCGCGCCGCAGCACGCCGCTCAGGCCGAGCGAGTGACCAGGGTCGTAGTAGTGAATCAGGAGCGTGCGCCGCTGCCCGTTCTGTACGTCGAGGTTCGCATGCTGAAGCGCGAAGCCATTGAATTCGTAGACGCTGCCGGGTTTGACCGGAATGCGCTTGCAGTTGCCGACACGCAGATCATGCAGGGTATGCCAGCTGCGCCAACTGAGCGGCAGGCTATGCAGGAAGCCATGACGCATCTTGCAGATCAGGTTGGTCAGCGTCGTGACCGACAGGCGCGGCTTGCAATACATCACGAGATCGCCGTTGTGAACGCCGTCGGGTGCGAGCTGAAGCGGAACCAGCAGCGTCAGCAGGTGCGAGTCGTAATGGCGGCAGTGGCTTTCCGCCAGCGAAGTCTTGCTCGCGCAGCGCAGTACGTGGAACGGCTCGGTCGGTAAGTTTGTTTGCCCGATTTTGGCGGCCATCGCGCGCGCATTCGCGCAGATCGACTGCTCGAGTTCGCGAAAGGCCTGAGCGCGACGCAGCATCTCGGCGATTTTCGCGCCGGATTGCGAGCGCGGTGCGGTGGTGTCAAACAGATGGTCGATGAACTGGTTGATTTCGGCGATCGTCTCCTGGGGAATCACGTCATCAAAAGATTTCAAGGCGACGCTTTGGTCGATTCGAATCCCGTTAATCTCAGTGTGCCCACGCACGTCTGTCAGGGTGTCCATAGCCCAGATTTCCATTCGTTTTTTTGCTCTACAACCGTAATGAAAAATATTCCCTACTAGCCGCGCACAATGTGCGGAAGCGTACATAAAGCCCTCAGGTGATTGATTCCGATCATTAAATCTGAAGTCGGATTTCTCTGACCGCTTTTCTAAATCACGTTACGAGAATTTGGAAATGGCTGCGACTACGACGATGCGCGCCGGTGTTCAGAAACCCGACATCTGTATTTAGCGGAAACACGACATCTGAATTTAGCCATTACAAGATTTGATGTTGATAATTTATCTTATGTCAAATGCCATATTCGTCGGAGACGGCCACCACTGGGACACCGACGATGCCCCGTCCCGATGGCGATGCATCCAAAGCGCGCGTTTCCTTCATACCGCAATCGACACCCGGATGCTGGACGGTTCAGTAATCGTCAACAAAACTGCCTCGACAATTTGATGTCAACCTTACCGCGCGCTCAATCAGATCCTTCACGACTTACCATCCTCCACGCGGACCGGGAGATTTCATGCACACCAGCCGAAATTAGACAATCGTTAAATCCTTCTTGGTGCACCACGAGAATAAGCTTTCAAGCTAACGCGAATACCGCTGTCGCCGCTCAAGCGGATTTTTAATCGTTGTCTATTGCATCGTGGCTCAGAGACGTTTCGCATATTCTCTCGACCCGCGAGCGTCTCGTCGCGCTCGGAGACTGCGCATGCGCTACGTGCATTTCGACGCGGCGTACGGACACAACGCGTTCGCCGCGTTCCCATTTGCCTCGGTCTGCGATGCATGTTCGAACACCCGCAGACGCTCGGCATCCGCAATCAGTCGTTTCTTGGTCGTCGAGCGTCCCGCCGATCCGAAGCCCATCACCTTTTCGTATTCATGCGGCCTGTCGTGCCTGAAACGATTAAAGAAGTCATCACCCGGCAGGCCGTTATCGAGGCTCATCAGGCAGCCGTAGTCGAGCGACGCGCAATCGCTCAGCGAGCGCGCCGCGTCGGCCAACGCGCGATAACGGCTTTGCAACGGTTCGTCGCGACCGAAAAGCGCGTGCAGTTCCTGATAAGACACGAGTCTCTTGCGCCTGGCGGCACGCAATAGCATCGCGGCGATATCGCGGGTCCTATCCGTGTTCATGTCATTCTCCTTACCGCCTGCTGGCTGATGCCCGATGGCACCGACGCAAACGCTGTCCCCTTTGATCGATTTATGCGTATTGAGTCAAAAAGTGCCCGGCGAAAAAGTATTTCCGGGTATTGAGCGACGCAGTCAAATTAAGCAGACGGTTACTGGAGTCGGGATTCACAGCGACACACTCTGCGCGAATGTCCCGTTTCCCTATAATCCGCCTGGAAAAGCGCCGCGAAACGGTTTTCAATCTTCAGAACCCATTTTTCGCAGATTTCCAGCGAACACCAGCCTGCATCGAAAAATGCATTCGAATTGCATTCGCAAAACAGAAATCCACGCATTCAAACGATTCAGTCTTCCGGCATGCCGCGCGCACTGACAAGCCCTAAACGTCAAGCTCTATGCGGCTTGGAGGTATTGGCGCTAGCCGCGCGAGGCAGGCCGGATTGATCTTTTGTTTAAATCAGTTCAATCAGGTTAGCAAACGTGAAATTCAATCGCAAGGAAGATCTTTACGTGAAGAAAGAAAAACACAGTGCGAACGTCTTAGCCGAGGATTACGTCGTTTTCTATCAGAGGAATGACGCGATTGATTTTTTATTCTTTTAGACACAGCGGGCGATTTTTCGATTATCTGTAAGTGGCGTGCCCTCTTCTCTGTCTACACCAGCAACCGATTGCAGTCCGGTCAGCGACCCAACGGCGGAGTTCTCCAATGCATCGACCGAATGACGATTTACCGACCGTCGCACGGCGTCTCACGGCGGGCAAGAAACTGCTCGACGGCATCGCTGCGGCCGAGGTCGCGAAACAGATGGGAATGGCAAAGACCACCGTCGAACGATATCGCAAGCTGTTGGAGCAAGGTGGGCTCGACGCGCTCAGAAACATGAGCGTCGGCGGCCGCCATTCCGCGCTCGCGGTGGCGGATCTGGACTGGTTGGCCGAGGCGCTGAGGGCCTCGCCGCGGGACTATGGCTTCGACTCCGATGGCTGGAGCAATGCGCGCATGCGCGAGTTGATAAGCCGCCAGTTCGGCATTTCTTACTCGCGGGTCTATGTATGGCAACTGGCCACCAGACTTGGCGTGTCTTACCGGCTCGGCCGAAATGCACACTGAAACGGCGGCCGCACCCAGCTAACCCACGCGCGTGCGCATCGGCTCAGGCGCTTTCCCGGACCTTTGGCAGAAACTGCGGCGCGAGTTCGACCTGCGACCATTGGAACGGCAACGCGCCGCGGCTGCGGCGCACTTCGTCCACATGGAACCGCACGAGCCGCTGCGCGCCGGCAAATGCCGCGAGTTCGTCGCCGTCCCAGATGATCTCCGCTCGCACCGCCAGATAAAGCAGATCGCCGGTTGCGAAGTCGATGACCAGCAGGCCCGCGCGCGGATCGTGCACGAGGTTGCCGATCGTGTTGAAGAAGCGGTTGCCGCTGTAGTCGGGCGTGGTCAGCGTAGTTGCGTCGTCCACGCGCACGAAGCCCGGTGCGCCGCCGCGGTGCGAAACGTCGACCCCCTTCCCCACCCCCGCTTCCTCGCTCAGATTCGCACTGGCGATAAAGAACGTGTCCGCGCTCGCGAGCAATTCGCGGTCGGCACTGCCCAGCCGCTCGGCGATCTCGGGCTGCGCGCGCGTCGCGGCCAAGTCCCGCTCGATGAAAGACGGCGTACGGCTCTGGATGTACTTCGGGCAATTGCCGAAACTCTGCATGACTTCGAACTGCAACGTGTCGCCTTGCACGGACCGTACGACACCATTCACCCGATTGCGGCGCCGCGTGCGCGGCTCGATGCCCAGCGCACCGAGCTGCGCGCCTTCGCGCCACGCCGCGGCGAGCGGGTCGCCCGGCAATGCGCCGCCTTCGATGCGCAGCGTGCGCGCATCCGGTGACGTGACGAAGCCCGGCGAACTCGCGCGTAGCGTCGCCCACGGCTGACCGCTCGCATCGACGCCGCCGATCACGAGGAACGGCTGCGCGGCAAAGAACTCGCGATGCTGCTCCGGCATGAAACGGCGAATGCCCCGACGCCCCATCGACTCCGCCACGTCACGCACACCCGCGCGCTGCTGCGCATCCTGCTCGCCGGCATGAAACGGCGACACGTCGGCTCCCCAGTTATTGAGCGGAACGAACTCGGACATGATCTGACTCCCTTGCAAGATCTGAAGCGGCTCCAAACGCGTATCACGCCGCCAGCAAACCCGCCTTCGTCGACGGCATCGCGATGAAACGCGGCAATGCTTCCACTCGATCCAGCCACGCACGAATGTTCGGATACGGCTGCAACGACACACCGCCCTCGGGTGCGTGAGCGATATACGTGTGCGCAGCGATATCGGCGATCGTCACGTGTGTGCCAGCCACGAACGGCTTGCCGGCAAGCTCCGCGTCGATCACGTCGAACAGCTTGACGGCGATCTGCTTTGCACGCTCGTGGTCGAGCGGCGCGCCGAATACGGTAACGAGCCGCGCCGCGCACGGCCCGTATGCGATCTGGCCCGCCGCGAGCGACAGCCAGCGCTGCACCGCCGCGGCGCCGAGCGGATCGTCCGGCAGCCACGACGAATCACCATAGCGCTTCGCCAGATAGACGAGAATCGCGTTCGAATCGAACAGCGTCAGCTCGCCGTCCTGAATCGTCGGCACCTGACCGAACGGGTTTAGCGCGAGGTACTCGGGCTTGCGGTTCTCGCCCGCCTTCATGTCCAGCTCGACCACCTCGAACGGCAGATCGAGCAGCGACAGAAACAGCTTCACGCGATGACCGTGGCCTGACAGCCGTGTCGTATAGAGCTTGATAGGCTGGGCGGGTCGGGTGGCGGACATGGAGGTCTCCGGACAGGTTGAATGACACGCCCAGCATAGGGCGTAGGCACTGTCGCGCGGAAGCCCGATAATCCGGGAAACACAGTCAAGCGAGAATGGACAATCGATCATGGCCGATGTGCGCAACGTCAACCTGAACCGCCTCGCGATCTTCGTCGCGGTCATCGACGCGGGCTCGCTGAGCGCCGCCGCGACTCGGCTCGGACTCGCGAAGACGATGGTCAGCACGCACATGCAGCGGCTCGAGGCGGAGGTCGGCGCGAGCCTGCTGGTGCGCACCACGCGGCGGCTCGGCGTCACCGAGGCGGGCCGCACGTTCTACGAGGCGAGCGTGAAAATTCTGCGCGCCACCGAGGATGCGCTGAACGCACTCGGCGGAGAAACCTCGCCGGTGCGCGGCACGCTGCGCGTCAGCGCGCCGAACGACTACGGCGCGCTCGTCGTCACGCCCGCTCTGGTCGAATTGCGCCGCACGCACGCGCAGCTCGACGTCGAGCTTCTGAGCAGTGACCGCTACGTCGATCTGATTGCCGACGGCATCGACGTCGCGATCCGGCTTGGTCGTCTCGCGGACTCGAACTATCGCGCGGTGAAGCTCGGCAGCTTCGTCAAGTGGCTCGTCGCGAGTCCCGAGTTCCTGCGCACGTGGGGCGTGCCGAACACGCCGGCCGCGCTGGAGACGCTGCCCTATTGCGCGTTGTCGGTGCTGCCGCATCCGTTGACGCTCGATCTGCGGCACGTCGACGGTAAAACCGCGAGCGTGCGCTGCGCGTCCGCGCTGCGTGTCAACACGGCCGATGCCTGCCGGGCGGCGACGCTCGCGGGCGGCGGCATCGGTCTGCTGACGGATTTTTCGATCGCGGACGACGTCGCGGCGGGACGGCTGATCCGGCTGCTGCCCGAATGGGCAACCGCGCCGGCGAGCATCCAGGCCGTGTTTCCGCCGACGAGTCATCCGCCGGCGAAAGTCCGCGCGCTGATCGATACGCTGAAGCGAAGGCTCGGAGCGGACCCTGCCGACTAGTGCGGCAGATCCTCCTGGCGTTCCCATTCCAGCGCAACGGCGGTTAGCTTCTATCCCCGCGATCACCCGATTTGCTCTACTGCGACGATGCGCGCCGCGCCCCGCGGCCTCGCCTGATCGTCAATGTGGAGAGCTCATGTCCGCCATTTCCCGTTCTGCTCAAGGGGTCCTCACCGTCGCGTGTCCGAGCGCGGCGGGCCAGGTTGCCGCCGTCGCCGGCTTTCTCGAACGGCATCGTTGCTATGTCGACGAACTGACCGTATTCGACGACGAACTCAGCGAGCGCTTTTTCGTGCGCTGCGTGTTTCACCACGTCGATCGCGACGACGCGCTGCAGATCGCCGCGCTCAAGCAGGAATTCGCACCGATCGCCGAACGCTTCCGGATGACGTGGGCGATCCACGATCTGTCGGTCCGGCCGAAGGTCCTGATCATGGTGTCCAAACTCGAACACTGCCTCGCCGATCTGCTGTTTCGCTGGCGCATGGGCGAGCTGAAGATGGACATCGTCGGCATCGGCTCGAATCATCGCGATCTCGAACCGCTCGCGCGTCAGCACGGCCTGCCGTTCCATCATCTGCCGATTACCGCCGACACGAAGCCACAACAGGAAGCGCAACTTCTCGAACTGTTCGAATCGTGCGGCGCCGAGCTGCTGATTCTCGCGCGCTACATGCAGATCCTGTCCGCCGAAACGAGCCGCGCGCTCGCCGGGCGCGCGATCAATATCCATCATTCGTTCCTGCCCGGGTTCAAGGGGGCGAAACCGTATCACCAGGCCCATGCGCGCGGCGTCAAGGTGATCGGCGCCACCGCCCATTTCGTTACCGACGATCTCGACGAAGGTCCGATCATCGAGCAGGGAGTCGAACCCGTCGATCACTCGTACAGCCCCGAACGGCTGCTGACGACCGGACGCGACGTCGAATGCATTACGCTCGCGCGCGCGGTGAAGGCGTTCGTCGAGCGGCGCGTGTTCATCAACGGCGAGCGCACCGTCGTGCTGAGGTAAACAGAAAACGCCGCTGAAAAGCGGCGTTTCATCAGGCTGCGCAACGCTTGCCGGCTTACTTCACCCAGCTATCCACCCGATCCGAGTGCGCGCTGATCCAGGCGTCGGCGGCCGCGGCCGGCTTTTCGCCGTTCTGCGTGGCCAGCATCACCGCGTCGATTTCGCCCGGCTTCCATTGGAACTTCTTCAGGAACGCGACCACCGTCGGCGCTTTTTTCTCGAGTTCCGGATTCACCACGCTATCGACGTGCTCCGCTTCACCGAACACCTTCTTCGGATCGTCGAGGAATTTCAGCTTGTACTTCGCGAACATCCAGTGCGGCTTCCAGCCGGTCACGATGATCGGCTTGCTGGCCGCCTCCGAGCGCGCCAGTTCGGCGGTCATCGCGCTGCCGGAACTCGGCATCAGCTGATAGTCGAGCCCGTAGGCTTTGATCGCCTCGCTGGTTTTCTGCATCACACCCGCACCAGCGTCGATGCCGACGATGCGCGCGCCGAATTCCGTCTTCTTCGCCTGCAGATCGCCAACGCTCTTCACGTCCACGTTGTCCGGCACGATCAGCCCGATCTTCGCGTCGTTGAAGTTCGGCCCGAGGTCGACCACCTTGTCCTTGAAGTTGTTCCAGTACGCGCCGTGCGTGACCGGCAGCCACGCGGACAGCGTCGCGTCGAGATCGCCGCGCGCCACACCCTGCCACATCACGCCGGCCGCGACCGGCACCAGCTGCACCTGATAACCGAGGCGTTTTTCGATCACCTCGGCGGCCACGTTCGACGTCGCAACGCTATCGTCCCAGCCCTCCACGTAACCGATCTTGATGGTCGGCTTCGAATCGGCCGACACGCCCGCACTGACCGCCGCCAGCATCATCCCCAACGCGCTTGCCACCACTACCTTTCCGATCAGTCTCATCGACGTTCTCCCGTTGATACATTTGCCCATTGACGCGTTTGCCATCGAACCGCAGATCGCGCATTTAGAATCGCCAACCAGAATTGCCGGGTAGCGTTGTTTTGCGACATGCAGTTGTCTGCATGCGACTTCCACGCAAATCCGCGCAGTATTTGCCGTGTTCTTGTGGTGTTGTCAATCGTATTACTTGTCGACGACGAGATCGCTCAGCGGCTTGCTACAGCACAGCAGCACCATGCCCTGATCGATCTCGCGCTGACGGATACCGCCCGCGTGCTTCATCGCCACTTCGCCCGACACGAGCTTCACCTTGCAGGTGCCGCACATGCCTTGGGTGCACGACGCCGGCAGCCGCACGCCCGCCTGCTTCGCCGCTTCGAGCACATGCTGGCCGGCGCCGCATTCGATCTCGCGATGACTGCGCGTAAAGCTCACCTTGTAGCGTGTTCCGGTTTCGACCGGCGCCGCCGGCGCATCGCGCAGCGCGTCCGCGACATGCGCTTCGGTCAATTGCGCGGCCACCTCGCTGACGGTCTCGAACGAGAAGCTTTCCTCGTGATAGTGCTGGCGGTCGAAGCCGCCCTCGTCGAGCAGTTTGCGCACCGCTTGCATATACGGCGCGGGGCCGCAGGTGAAAATTTCCCGCTCCAGAAAGTCCGGTGCAATCAGCTTCAGCAGCGGCAGCGTCAGAAAGCCGGTGATGCCGGGCCAATTGGTGCGCGCGCCCACGCGCTCACAAACGAACGCTGTGCGGAAATGCGCCTGATTCGCGGCGATCAGATCGAGCTCGCGCGCGAAGATGATGTCGTCCGGCGTGCGCGCGCTATGCACGAAGACGATATCGCTGTCCTCGCCGAGTTCATGATGCGTACGGCTCATCGACATCAGCGGCGTGATGCCCGAGCCCGCCGACAAAAACAGGAACTTGCGCGCCGGATGCCGCGCGCAGGTGAACTCACCGGCAGGCCCCAGCACGCGTATCTGCATGCCCGCATGCAGATTGTCGTGCAGCCAGTTGGACACCGGGCCGCCCGGCACGCGCTTCACGGTGATCGAAATCGTATGGGGCCGCGTGGGCGGCGACGAGATCGTATAGCAGCGATTGACCCGCTCGCCGTCGATCTCCAGCTCCAGCGTAATGAACTGCCCCGGCTCGAACACGAACGCCCGGCCGGATGGCGCGCGGAAGAAGAAACTCTTCACGTCGTGCGTTTCGCTGCGAACCTGGCAGCACTCCAGCGTGTCGTCGGAATCACTGCTCCAGCGCGCCGGCAGCGCATCCCAGAAGCCCGGCTGGGTGACGCGGCTCGGCGCGCCAGCTGGATTCTCAGAAGTCTGCTCGATGTCCGGTTGAAACATGGCCTGATCGCGCATCATGGTTGTCCCCCCGCTCGTCATTGCGGTGTTGCACTCAGCGCGCGAACGACACGACTTTCTCGTCGTGCGCTGCTCGCGGGTTCGCGTCGTAATCCGCGAGACGGCCGATATACCATTCGCAGAACTTTTCGACGAGTCCTTCGGTGAATGGCGAATACGGACCCGGCTCATACGCGCTGCTCGTCGCGCCGCGCTGCGAATATTCGACGAGCGCGCGATCCTGGTCGTTGGTCGCGCGCCACACGGCGGTCAGATTGTCGACGTCGTAATCGATGCCTTCGCGCGCGTCCTTGTGCACGAGCCATTTGGTGCGCACCAGCGTCTTGCCGGCCGACAGCGGAATCACCGAGAAACTGACGATATGGTCGCTCATGAAGTGATGCCACGAATTCGGCTGCGTCCAGAACGACAAGCCGCCGAGATCGGCCTCCTTGAAACCGCCGAGCAGTTTCTTCGAGGCGACCTTCGCGTCGAGCGTCTGCGATTCGCCGTCGCGATCGAGCGGCAGACGTTGCGTGCGAAACCCGGTGACCAGATCGGCGAGCCGCTCGATTTCCGCCGATGGCAACTGCATCGCCTCCCACTGCGCGGTGCGGCGCGCGACCGTCGCCTCGAACGCGGCCATGCCCTCCTCGTTCGCCGGCGTGCGCTGATAACCGAAGCCGTATTCGTACAGCGAGACGGTCAGCTCCGGATGATTCGCGACGCAGTGATAGCACTCGCGATTGTTCTCCATCGTCAGCTTCCAGTTGCCCTCCTCGATGATGTCGATCGACGCGGCGATCTTGCAGCCGGCCAGATCGTGCGGCAACAGATACGGTTCCATCGCGGCGCGCATCACAGCAAAATCGGCGGGCGGCTGCTCGGCTAGGCAAATGAAAATCAGCCCGGCGAGATTTTCGACATGGACCGCTTTCAGGCTATGTTTGCAGCGGTCGAACTGCTCGCCCATGTGTTCGGCGAACATCAGGTCGCCATTGAGGCTATACGTCCAGCTGTGATAAGGACAGACGATATTGCCGAGCGAGCCCTTGCCGGTATTGCACAGACGCGCGCCGCGATGGCGGCAGACGTTATGAAACGCGCGCACCTGCATGTCGTCGTCGCGCACGATCAGGATCGAGTCGTCGCCGACCTCGACCGTCACGTAGTCGCCCGGTTCGGGCACATCGGGTTCGACCGCGACCTGAATCCAGTGCTGGCGGAAAATCGCGTCGATATCGAGCGCGAATATTTCCTCGCTCGTATAGAACGGCGCTTCCAGCGTGTAATTCTGCTTGCGGCGTTCGATCATTGCGCGAACGTCTGCGGAAACTTTCATTGTGTGCTCCGTTGCGTGTCACGTCTGGCGCCGCGCCAGGCCCTCCTGGTCGCATGCTGGCCCGAGCCGGAATTCAGTAATCCACCAGTTGATGCTCGCGCAAATACGCGAGGATCACTTGTGCTTTTTCGACGCAACTCCCTTCAATTACGACGCTGCCGCCGCGGCTCTCGGTCGTCGTCGCCGACAGCATGCGTGCGTGGCCCGAGCGCTTTTCGGCGGCGGCGAGCCGCGCTGGTTTCGCGGTGGCGGGGCCGATGGTCCATGCGGACTGTTCGGGAGTAGTGCCGTGCGGCGCGGCGGCGCCCGGCGCGGCGGTGCGCTCGATCTTGCCTTCGCGCAGCCGCGCATATGCGTACGACGTCGCGGCGTTCGCGAGCGGATGCACGGCGATCAACGCGGGCAGCCGCACTTCGACGCGCCGTCGCAGGCCCTTCGGCATGAACTGCCGGACCTGCGCGCAACCGTCGCGCACCGCCAGATCGACGGCGGCGCCGACGAGCGGTACCGCCAGCGCATGCGCGACGCGATACGGCAACATGCCGCTATCGAAGCCGCCTTCGGCGCGCGTGCCGCTCAGCACCAGCTGGTAGCCACGCAAACGCGCGGCGAGTCGCGGCGCCGGATCGGCGTCCGGTGGCATGTCGAGCACTTCGACCGAACGCGCGCCGAGCGCCAGATACTCGTTCAATGCGGCGTTCGACGGATCGCCCGCATGCAGCACGTCGAGCGTCGCGCCGTGCGTTCTCGCGAGCGACAGCGCCAGCGTCAACGCCGCCGCATCATTGCGGCTGTAGCGCGCGACGCCGCTGACCGGATGACGTCCGATTGAAACCAGCACGGCGATCTTCATGCGAGCACTCCTTCGGCAAGCTTGCCCGGCTGCAGCAGTGCGGCCGAGGTGGCGCGCGCGCCGCGCGCCGCGGCCGCGGCTTCGTTGAGCGCCGCGATGGTTTCCTGCGCGTCCGCGATCACGGTCAGATTCGCGCGCTTCGCGATCGGCGCGCTCGCGTCGAGATTCACCGCGATCACATGGCGGCAATCCTTGATGCCCTGCAGATGCTGAACAGCGCCGGAAATGCCGAACGCGATATACACGCTCGCCTCGACGGTCTTGCCGGTCGCGCCGATCTGCTTGTCGCGCGTGAACTTGCCGTCGTCGACGGCGACCCGGCTCGCGCCGATCGCCGCGCCGAGGGTCGTCGCGAGCCGCTCGAACGCGGGTACGTCGCTCACGCCGTTGCCCGCCGATACGATGAAGTCCGCCTCTTCCAACGCGACTTGCGCCGCATCGATTTCGTCGATGCCGAGATCGCGTATTGCGCGCTGCTCGACCGGGCTATCCGCCTCCCGCTCGAAGCGCCACGCGACCCGTTCGCCCGCGCCGACGAACGGCAGCTTCGGATCGACCGCATTCGGTGCGAGCAGCACCACTTCAGGCAGCGCGCGGCTTGCGAGCGCCGTATTCGCGCGAATATAGGTGGACACGTGCGCTGCATCGATCTCGACGACGTGCGTCGCGATGCTTGCATCGGCCACCGACGCATAACGGCGGCCCAGGTCGCCGTCGCCGGTGGCGTTGTCGGGCAGAAAGACGTGGGCGGGCGCGTAGGCTGCGACGCAGGCCGCCAGCGCATTCAGCTCATCGTCCGGCGCGTAGGTGCGGCGATCGAACATCGGCAATTCGATCAGCTTGTCGGCGCCGAGCGCGGCGGCATCGCCGGTGAATTCGCCGAACACGAGCAGCACGACTTCGGCTTGCAAGTCCGCGATCAGCGCGGCGGCGGCAAGCGTTTGGCGCGCATGTTCATCGAGCGCGCCCCGATCCGCGTGCGCCGCAACCAGCAGCACATGGCGCGGCGTGGCCGTCGTGCGGCGCGGCTTCGGCTGTTCGTGATGCGCGGCGTGACGCGCTTCAGCCAGCGACGCACTGCCGCCGGCATCCGCCACGCCAACGGCGCCGAGCGTGATGCGCCGGAGTCCCTGCGCGGTCACCGTGAACGGCCGGCGCGGATCGATTCGTTTGAGCGTATTCATCATCGCGTTACTCCAGCGCCGCGGCGACCAGTTCGGCCACGTCGAGTACTTCCGGGCGCGGCCCCACTACTCCTTCGAGCATCGCCGTGCAATTCGGGCAGCCGACCGCGACGATCTCCGCGCCGCTCGCGCGCGCGTCATCGATACGGATGTCGGGAATCCGCCGTTTGCCGGGGATATCGGTCAACGGTGCGCCGCCGCCACCGCCGCAGCAGCGCCCGCGCATCCCGTGTCGCTCCATCTCGACCACCTTGATGCCGATGCTCTTCAGCACACGGCGCGGCGCTTCCGTCTCACCGTTGTAACGGCCCAGATAGCACGGGTCGTGATACGTGATGTTGCGATCCGCCACGGCGGCGGCCACACGCGGCGACAGCTTGCCGCTCGCGATCAGTTCGTCGATCAGCGCCGTGTGGTGCTGCACCTGATAGAAGCCGCCGAGCGCGCGATACTCGTTGCGCAGGCTATGCAGCACATGCGGATCGGCGGTGACGATGCGTGCGAACGAGTACTTGGCGAGTGTGCCGATCAGCGTACGAGCCAGTTGCTGGAACGTCGCTTCGTCGCCGAGACGCCGCGCGGTGTCGCCGGTATCGGTTTCGACGCCGCCCAGCACCGCGTAATCGACACCCGCGCGGTTCAACACCTTGACCAGCGCGCGCAGCGTGCGCTGATAGCGCATATCGAACGCGCCTTCGCCGGCGATCAGCAGCACGTCTACGTGACGACCGGGTTGCGCCACCTGCACCTGCAGATCGACGGCCCAGTCGTAACGCGCGCCGATGTCGTAGCCGTTGCTGCTGCCGGTCTCGCGCAGATTCGCGAGTGTCGCCGGCCCCTTGCCCGGCACGCTGCCCTCGACGAGCGTCTGGTTGCGGCGCATGTCCACGATCGCGTCGACATGCTCGATCAGCATCGGGCACTCCTGCACGCAGGCGCGGCAGGTCGTGCACGACCACAGCGTGTCCGCTTCGATCAGCGTCGAAATGAGCGGCTTGCCCGGCGCGCCCCCATGCTTGCCGATCGGAATGCCCGGCGTCGGGCTGCCCGCGTATTGCGCGTCGGTGCCGCCGACCATGCCCGTCACCAGATCCTGAATCAGCTTCTTCGGGTTCAACGGCTGTCCCGCCGCGAACGCGGGGCACGCCGCTTCGCATTTGCCGCATTGCACGCAGGCATCGAAGCTCAACAACTGGTTCCAGCGGAATTCGATCGGCTTGCCGACGCCGTATTCCTTCGCGTCGAGCAACGGTGTTTTCAGCGCGGTGGGCGGCACGGCATCGCGAGCGTGACGCGCTGCGGTGGAATCGGCAAAGCGCTCCTGACGCGGATGAAACGCGAGGTGCAGCAACCCGGCCAACGCATGCTTCATCGGACCACCGCGCGCCGCGCCGAACGTCATCGTGAACGCGCCCGCCGCGATCAGCAGCGCGACGATCACCGCGAGCGCACCGGACATCGCCGTCGCAGGCAATGCGATGAACAATGCCAGACCGAGCGCGAACGAACCCAGCAGCAGCGGCAACTGATCCCAAGGTCCACGCGAGAGCCGCGCCGGCACCGTCTTCGCGCCATGCCGGCGGCGCCAGACGAACACCGTGCCGATCAGCATCGCCAGCGCGGCGACGAAGATCAGCTTGTCGAGCCACGGCGAGTAGATCGCGAAGCCGTAGTTGACGAACACGAGCGCCATCGCGAGGATCGCTCCGCCCGCCGTCGCAACGTGCGTGCGTGCGATGTACGGATCGCGCGCAACCACATGATGCAGGTCGACGAAGTAGCGTTTCGGGATCGCGAGCAGATTGGCCCAGCCGTAGGCGCCCGCGACGGTCGCGCGGCCTTCGCGCCAGTAGGCGGCGCGGCGTGCCAGCGCGAACGCGAGACCGGCCACCGACACCCACAGCAGGACGGTGATGACAAACACGGGGCTCATCGTCAGAAATCCTTGCAAAGGCGCAGCGCGTCGTAGATCGCGCCGTGAATGTTGTGCATCGAGATGCAGTCGCCGACCCGGAACAGCAGGAAGCGGCCATTGCCGAGTTGCTCGTCCAGACACGGCTGCGGTTCGGACGCGAACAGCTTGTGCACGTCCACCTGCCCGCGATTGACCGATTCAGTCTTCAGCTTCCAGTAAAGCTGATCGTTCGGCGTACTACCGTTTTCGATCACCACCTGATCGACCGCGCGTTCTTCCTGCTCCTCGGTGTACTCGTTGCGGATCACGGCGATCTTCTTGCCGTCCTCTTCGTACACCTTGTCGAGCCAGTAGTTCGGCGTATGGATCACGCCTTGCGCGTACAGACGGCGATAGAAGATCGGGAATGTGGTGCCGCCGACGTCGTCGGCAACCTTCACATCGGGCGTGACGATCTCCACGTTGCCGCCACGGCTCGCGATGAAATCCGCGACGCCCGCGCCCGCATGCGTGCTGACGCCGTCGTACACGAGCACGTTTTTGCCCGGCTCGACCTTGCCGGCCAGCACGTCCCACGAACTGACCGCGAGCCCCGCTTCGACACCCCACGCCGCGACCTGCGACGTGAACGCCGAACCGCCGGTGGCGAGCACGACGATGTCGGGCTTCTCGGCCATGATGGTCCGCTCGTCGGCGGCGACACCGAGGCGGCGGTCCACGCCGAGGCGCTTCGTCTCCATGTCGAACCAGCGCACGATGCCCGCCATCTGCTCGCGCTGTGGCGCTTTCGCCGCCAGCATGATCTGGCCGCCGACGTGATCGTTCTTCTCGAACAGCACCACGTCGTGACCGCGCGACTTCGCGACGCGCGCCGCTTCGAGCCCCGCCGGCCCCGCGCCGACCACGACGACTTTGCGCTTCGGTCCGCGCGACTTCGCGATCACGTGCGGCATCGTCGCTTCGCGTGAGGTCGCGGCGTTCTGCACGCACAGCACGTCGAGCCCGTTGTACTGACGGTCGATGCAGTAGTTCGCGCCAACGCACTGCTTGATTTCGTCCTCGCGGCCATCGCGGATCTTGATGACCATATGCGGATCGGCGATCTGTGCGCGCGTCATGCCGACCAGATCGACCATGCCGCTCGCGAGCAGCCGCTCGGCCTGGCCCGCGTCGCGAATGCTTTGCGCGTGCATCACCGGCACCTTGACGACCTGCTTGATGCCGGCCGCCAGATGCACGAACAGCTCGGGCGGCAGCGCCATCGGCGGCATGCAGTTGGCGAGCGTGTTGTGGGTGTCCGCGCCGGAACCAATCACGCCGAGATAATCGATCAGACCGCTCTCGCTCATCGCCTGGGCGATTTCCTTCAGCTGTTCGTGATCGAGCCCGTCTTCATGAAATTCGTCGCCGCACATGCGCAGGCCGACGCAAAAGTCGGCGCCCACCGCCGCGCGCACCGCCTGCAACACTTCGACGCCGAAACGCAGGCGGTTTTCGAGCGAGCCGCCCCATTCGTCGGTACGGAAGTTGGTACGCGGGCTCCAGAACTGATCGATCAGATGCTGGTGCGCGGCCGAGATTTCGATGCCGTCCATGCCCGCATCCTTCACGCGCTTGGCGGCCGCCGCGAAGTCGCCGATGATGCGGCGAATCTCCTCGACCTCGATGATCTTCGCGTTGCCGCGATGCACCGGTTCGCGCACTCCCGACGGCGACATCAGATGCGGCCAGTGCTCGCCGTGAAACGCCGAGCGGCGTCCCATGTGAGTGGCCTGAATCATGATCTTCGCGCCATGCGCGTGCATCGCTTCGGCGAGCCGCGCGAGCGGATCGACGATCCTGTCGGTGGCGAGATTCACCGACTTCCACCAGCCTTGCGGGCTGTCGATCGACACCGGGCTCGACCCGCCGCACACGGCGAGTCCGACGCCGCCCTTGGCCTTTTCCTCGTAGTAGCGGATATAACGGTCGCCGGGCAGGCCGCCCGGTTCCGCGTAGACCTCCGCGTGCGCGGTACTGACGATGCGGTTGCGCAGCGTCAGCTTGTTCAACGTGAGCGGCTTGAAAAGGTTCGGGTAACGCATCGCGATCGACCTCGGAATGCTCGGATTAGATTGACGCCAGCGGCGACACTTCGAATACGCAGTACTCGTGTCCCTCCGCCGCGCAGCTTGCTTCTTTCGATTGCGACGGCGGGCCCTTGCGCGCGCCGTCGGGCGCGGTGTCGTTGACCCAGTCCATCGCGCCCGCGAACCAGCCGGCGAACATGTAGCAAAGCTTGCCAGTCTTGCCCGGTTGCGCGAGCACGAACGACGAGTGCCGTAGTTCGATCCGCGCATGCGAGCTCGCCGGATCGGCTTCGATGATCCTGAACAGGCCCCAGCCGCGCTGCGACAGACGGTTCAGGTAGTGCTCGAATACCGCCATGCCGGTGAGGCCATGCTGTTTCGCTTCCTTCTCGCACCAGAAATGGGCGGACTTGTAGCCGGCCTTGTAGAGAATCTCGGCGTACGTGTCGCGGCCGAGCGCTTCCTCGACGGCGACGTGGTTGTTGGTGAAGAAATGACGCGGCACGTAGAGCATCGGCAGCGCGTCGGTGGTCCAGACGCCGGTGTCCGGATTCACATCGATGGGCAGTTGAGGTTGCATGTGGGAACTCCGTTTTTATCCGCTGTAAGAAGGCTCACACCTTCCAGACTTCGCCGAACACCCGTACCCAGTTCTCGCCCATGATCTTGCGGATGCGCGTCTCGCTCCAGCCGGCGCGTTCCATCGCGGCGGTGAGGTTCGGAAACTCGCCGATCGTGCGAATGCCTTCGGGATTCACGACCTTGCCGAAGTTCGTCAACTGGCGATAACGGCCCTTGTCGTGCGTGATCCAGTCGAAGAACTCGGTGCTGTAGCCCTGCGTGAAATCGGTGCCGATTCCCACCTGGTCCTCGCCGATCACGTTCACCACGTACTCGATCGCCTCGAGGTAATCTTCGACGGTCGCATCGGGGCCGCGCTTCAGGAACGGCGCGAACATCGTCACGCCGACGAAGCCGCCCGCATCGGCGATCTCCTTCAGCTGCTCGTCGGTCTTGTTGCGCGGATGCTCCTTGAGGCCCGACGGGCAGCAATGCGAATAGCAGACCGGTTTGTTCGACGCCGCGATCGCCTCCGACGAAGTCTTGCCGCCCACATGCGACAGATCGACCATGATGCCGACGCGGTTCATCTCCTGAATCACTTCGCGCCCGTAACCCGAGAGACCGCCGTCGCGCTCGTAGCAGCCGGTGCCGACGAGGTTCTGCGTGTTGTAGCAAAGCTGCACCACGTTGACGCCGAGATCTTTGAACGCTTCGATATAGCCGAGGTTGTCCTCGAACGCATGCGCGTTCTGGAAGCCGAAGATGATGCCGGTCTTGTTCTCTTTCTTCGCGCGCAAGATGTCGTCGGTGGTACGCACCAGCGTGAGGATCTCGCTGTGCTCGCGAATCTGCTGCTTCATTTCGGCGATGTTGTCGACGGTCTTCTGGAAGCTTTCCCAGACCGACACCGTGCAGTTCACGGCGGTGACGCCGCCCTTGCGCATGTCCTCGAACACCGAGCGCTCGAACTTGGAAATGTTCAGCCCGTCGATGATGATGCTGTTCTCGTGCAGTTGACTCATCGTTTGCTCCACGCGTATTCAGTAGATGGGAAAACGGTCGCACAGCGCGAAAATTTCGCGGCGCACGCGTTGTTCGGTTGCGGCGTCGCCCTCGGGGGACGCACGCAGCGCATCGAGCACCTCGACGATCAGACGCCCGACCTCGCGAAACTCACTGACGCCGAAGCCGCGCGTCGTGCCCGCCGGCGTGCCGAGACGAATGCCGGAGGTGACGGTCGGCTTCTCCGTATCGAACGGAATGCCGTTCTTGTTGCAGGTGATGCCCGCGCGCTCCAGCGCCTGCTCGACCTGATTGCCCTTGAGCCCCTTCGGCCGCAGATCCACCAGCAGCAGATGGTTGTCGGTGCCGCCCGTCACCAGATCGACGCCGCCCGCTTTCAGCACTTCACCGAGCGCCTGCGCGTTCGCGAGCACGCTGTCGATATAGGTTTTGAAGCCCGGCTGCAACGCCTCACCGAAGGCGACCGCCTTGCCGGCGATCACGTGCATCAGCGGGCCGCCCTGCAAGCCGGGGAAAACGGCGGAGTTGATCTTCTTCGCGATCTCTTCGTCGTTGGTCAGCACGAAGCCGCCGCGCGGACCGCGCAGGGTCTTGTGGGTGGTCGACGTGACAACGTGTGCATGCGGAACCGGATTGTCATGACGGCCGGCCGCGATCACGCCCGCGATATGCGCCATGTCCACCATGAGCTTCGCACCGACGCCATCGGCGATCGCGCGCAGCCGCGCGAAGTCGAGCGCGCGCGGATAGGCGGAGAAACCGGCGATCAGCAGCGTGGGCTTGTGCTGCTCAGCCAGTTCTTCGATCTGGTCGTAGTCGATCAGCATCGTGTCGCGCCGCACGCCGTACTGCACCGCATTGAACCACTTGCCCGACAACGCGGGCTTCGCGCCGTGCGTCAGATGCCCGCCCGCGTCGAGCGACATGCCGAGCACCGTATCGCCCGGCTTCGTCAGTGCGAGCATCACCGCGCCGTTCGCCTGCGCGCCGGAATGCGGCTGCACATTGGCGAACTTCGCGTCGAACAGTCGCTTGATACGATCGAGCGCGAGCGTCTCGATCTCGTCGACGTATTCGCAACCGCCGTAGTAGCGCTTGCCCGGATACCCTTCCGCGTATTTGTTGGTCAGCACCGAGCCCTGCGCGTCGAGTACGGCGCGCGACACGATGTTTTCCGACGCGATCAGCTCGACTTGCGACTGCTGACGCTCGAGCTCTTTCAGAATGGCGCCGCGCACCGCCGGATCGCGCGCCGGCAGCGAGTCTTCGAAGAAGGGATTCGGGTTCGACATGGAAGGTCCGTAAGAACGTTGACGGGAGGCTGTTGCGGGTTGCCGGCGGATCGCGCCGCCGCTTTGCCTTGGATCTATTCTTGACGGTCGGCCCGCGCGTCGATTTACGAATTCAGACGCGTTCTTTGCCTTTTCCGCCATGCGCGTCCTTTTTCGACAAGTCGGCGCAGTCCGCCTGCGCGGGGCTGCACTACAAGGCAGTCTTACTGCGCCGTTCGGGTGCGCCGTACCGCCGTCGCGGCGCCGTTCTGGTGCCGCGTGGAAGCGATTTCATCAGTGGGTTGCCTAGCCATTCCACGCTTTGTGCGCAGCATCCAAGGGTTTAGCCTGATGGCACGGTAGTTGCCCTGATATTCAGAATTGAGATAGTCGCCTTCCCCGCGGCGACGCGACATTCAAATCAGGATTTCCCGTTCCCATGTCCACCGATCGCACGGCATCGTTGTCGCATTTCGCATTCATGCCGGTTCCGAACTTCACGATGATCGCGTTCACCAACGCGATCGAAGTGCTACGCATGGCGAACTACCTGACGGGCCAGACGCTTTACCGCTGGTCGATCGTGAGTCCCGCCGGCGGGCCGGTCACGGCGAGCAACGGGCTTTCCGTCGATACGGGTCCGGTCGAATGCGTCGGGCAACCCGATATCGTGTTCGTGGTCGGCGGCATCGACGTGCAGCGCTCGACTACCGCCGAGCATCTGTCCGCGCTGCGCCGTTTCGCGCGCATGGGCTGCATGCTGGGCAGTCTGTGCACGGGCACCTATGCGCTCGCGCGCGCCGGTCTGCTGGCCGGTTATGCGTGCGCGATTCATTGGGAAAACATGTCGGCGCTGAAGGAGGAGTTTCCCGACACGCGCTTTCTGAAAGAGCTGTTCGTGATCGATCGGGATCGGGTGACTTGCACCGGCGGCGTCGCGCCGCTCGACATGATGCTGAACCTGATTTCGCCACGCGTCGGTACCGCGCGCGTCACGCAGATCGCCGAGCAGTTCATCGTCGAACACGTGCGCGACACCAGCGCGCAGCAGAAGATGCCGCTGGTCGCGCGGCTCGGCTCGGCCAACAAGTCGCTGTTCGAAGTGATCTCGCTGATGGAGAACAACATCGAGGAGCCGCTGTCGCGCGAGGAACTGGCGCGGCTCGCCGGCATGTCGCAACGGCAGTTGCAACGGCTGTTCCGCGAGCACCTGGGCATGACGCCGACGCATTACTACCTGACGCTGCGCCTGCGGCGCGCACGCGAGCTGCTATTGCAGACCGACATGTCGATCATGCACATCACGATGGCGTGCGGCTTCCAGTCGGCCTGCCACTTTTCGAAGAGCTATCGCGATGCGTTCGGCACCGCGCCGACCCGCGAGCGCCGCAGCCAGGCGCCTTCGCTGTCCAATGCGCCAGTGCTGGCGGCTTGATCAATGAAGATACGCGCTGAACGGCGTACCCGTTCAGCGCGTGCGTAAGACAACGCGCTGCGTGGACCGGCAGCCCACCCAGCGCTTCGGCGGCACTCTGGCGGCTGGCGAACCTCAAGCCGCCTTCAAAAGCCCATGCGGGTCGATCACAAACTTCTTCGGCGCGCCGCCGTCGAATTGCCGATAGCCCTCGGGCGCATCGTCGAGCGATACCACCGTCACGTTGACGATATCGGCGATCGGCAAACGATCCCACAGGATCGCCTGCATCAGATTGCGGTTGTACTTCATGACCGGCGTCTGCCCGGTGTGGAACGAATGCGACTTGGCCCAGCCCAGGCCGAAACGCAAACTGAGGCTGCCCTTGCGTGCGGCGGCGTCGGCCGAGCCGGGATCGTCGGTCACGTAGAGGCCGGGAATGCCGATCGCGCCGGCCGCGCGGGTGATTTCCATCAGCGAATTGAGCACCGTGGCCGGGGCTTCCTCGTGTGAGCCGCTGCTGCCGTGACCGTGCGCTTCGAAGCCGACGCAGTCCACCGCGCAATCCACTTCGGGCTTGCCGAGGATCCGCTCGATCTGTTCGCCGAGCGTCGCGTCCTTCGACAGATCGATGGTCTGGAAGCCCATCTTGCGCGCGTGCGCGAGGCGCGCCTCGTTCATGTCGCCGACGATCGTGCAGGCCGCCCCCAGCAGGCGCGCCGACGCGGCCGCCGCCATGCCGACCGGTCCCGCGCCCGCGATATAGGCTGTCGCGCCGGGCTTCACGCCGGCCATCACCGCGCCGTGATAGCCGGTCGGCAGAATGTCGGACAGGCAGGTCAGGTCGCGGATCTTCGCCATCGCCTGCGCCGGGTCCGGGAATTTCAGCAGATTGAAGTCCGCATACGGCACGAGTACGTATTCGGCCTGGCCGCCAATCCATCCGCCCATGTCGACATAGCCATACGCGCCGCCCGCGCGCGACGGATTGACGTTCAGGCACACGCCGGTATGCTGTGCCTTGCAGGTCGGGCAGCGTCCGCAGGCTACGTTGAACGGCACCGACACCAGATCGCCGATGCTCAGCGTTTCGACGTCGCGCCCTACCTCGATCACTTCGCCGGTAATCTCGTGCCCGAGCACGAGGCCGACCTCGGCGGTGGTGCGGCCACGCACCATGTGCTGATCGGAGCCGCAGATATTCGTGCTCACCACCTTCAGGATTACGCCATGGCCGATCGAACGGCCGCGTGGATCGACCATCTTCGGATAGTCGATCGACTGCACTTCGACCTTGCCCTGCCCCAGATACACGACGCCGCGATTGCTGCTCATTGTCTCGTCTCCATGTTCGTGAGCGGCGCGCCCGCACGCTGCATGGCGCGCCGTTCCACCAGCGTAGCGGCCGCTCGCAGCGGCACCTGTGCCGAACCCGACACGCGTTTGGCCACAACCGACAACGCCGGCATCGCTCGCGCTGCGGGCCCACAACTTTTTCTTTACCCCCGCGCAACATATCCTCGTTTGCCAGCGTTTCGCAAAAGCCCGATAGTGCTGCGTCGGCCGAATCGCCGATCCGCCGACTCACACTCCCCGACCGAGGACCCGTTTGCAATGAAGACCCGAGCGCTCAAACTGATAACAACCGCGACGTTCGCGCTGTTCGCGCTGTCCGCGATCTCACCCGCCGGTCGCGCGGCCGAGGCCGCCGCCGCGCAACGCCAATCCACCGTCGATGCGGCGATCCGGCCGCTGATGGCGAAGTACCATATCGCCGGCATGGCGGTTGGCGTGATCGACGACGGCAAGCCCTACGTGTACAACTACGGCGTCGCATCGACGCAAACCGGCAAGCCGGTCACACGCGACACGCTGTTCGAACTCGGCTCGGTCAGCAAGACCTTCACGGCGACGCTCGCGTCGTATGCGCAGCTCGACGGCAAGCTGTCGTTGGCGGACGGCACGGAGCGCTATCTGCCGACGCTGCGCGGCCGGCCGTTCGGCAAAGTGAGCCTGCTGAACCTCGGCACGCACACGCCCGGCGGTCTGCCGCTCCAGGTTCCGGACGACATCCACAACGACGCGCAATTGCTGCAGTACTTCCACGACTGGCAGCCCGCTCATGCGCCCGGCACATTCCGCACCTACTCCAATCCCAGCATCGGCACCCTGGGCCTGATCACCGCGAAAAGCATGGGGCAGGACTTCACAGTGCTAATGCAGCAACGCGTGTTTCCGGCGCTCGGCATGAAGAGCACCTACATCGACGTCCCAGCGGCAAAGATGCCGGACTACGCGCAGGGCTATGCCAAAGATGGTGCGCCCGTCCGCCTGACGGGCGGCGTGATTGCCGCCGAAGCGTACGGGGTGAAGTCGACCGCCGCCGATATGCTGCATTACGTGCAGGCGAACATGAACCTGCTTCCGCTCGACAGCCAGCTCCAGCGTGCGATCACGGACACGCATACCGGCTATTTCCAGGCGGGCGTGTTGACCCAGGATCTGATCTGGGAGCAGTACCCGTATCCAGTCGCGCTGCCGACCTTGCTGGCCGGCAATTCGGCGGAAATGGTCCTCGACGGCAAGCCGGCGACCGAAATCAAACCACCGCTGCAGCCGCAGCAGAATGTCTGGATCAACAAGACCGGTTCGACCAATGGCTTCGGCGCGTATGTCGCCTTCGTGCCGCAAAAGCGCATCGGCATCGTGCTGCTCGCCAACCGTAATTTCCCGAACGAGGCGCGCGTGAGCGCCGCGCATCAGATCCTCACGGCGCTGGATGGCGGCGAGCATTGATGGATTGAGTACGACGGGACGGGGTACGGTCGCGTGCGGCGCGCTCCGTCCCGTGACTTTCATTCCCGCACAGCGGTCAACGCGCTGCGCGCATCGGCTTCGACCGCTTCGGACATGAGTGTTTCCAGCGCCATGCCACGCGTTTCGATCCCGAGTATCCACACCGCCGCCGCGGCGACCACGAAGCACATCGCGCCCAGCGAGAACACACCGCCCTGTCCGAAGACCGGCAGCACGACGCCCACGACATAAGGACCGATGAGCGAGCCGACCCGGCCGACCGCGGACGCGAAGCCCGATCCGGTCGCCCGCGCGCCGGTGCCGTAAAGCTCGGGGGTGTACGTGTACAGCACCGCCCACATCGAGAACATGAAGAACTGCATCGCGAGTCCGGCACAGATCAGCAGCCCCGGCGTCTGCACATGGAGCGCCGTTTGCCCGTAGACGTACGCCATCACCGCGCTACCCGCGAGCGACGCGATACAGGTCGGCTTGCGGCCCCAGCGCTCTACGAGCCACGCCGCGCAGATGAAGCCGGGCACGCCGCCCAGGGAAATCAGCACCGTGTACAGCACGGACTTCGTCACCGCGAAGCCAGCCTGCTGCATCAACGCGCCGAGCCACGACGTCAGCCCATAAAAGCCGAGCAATGCGAAGAACCACAGCGTCCAGACCATGATCGTGCGACGCCGGTACGCCAGGCTCCAGATTTCGCGTAACGCGCCAGTGCCCTTCGCCGCCGCGGGTTCCGCCAGCATCACCGGTGCTGGCAACTGGCTCACGTTCGCCGAGCGCATCACCTTGGCCTCGATGCCGGCGAGAATACGATCGGCTTCCTCATGACGGCCACGATGTTCGAGCCAACGCGGCGACTCGGGCACCACACGGCGGACGATCAGCACGAACACCGCCGGAATCGCGAGCAGCGCGAACTCGCTGCGCCAGCCGAAGTTCGGCAGCACGAAATACGACACCACGCCCGACGTGATGAAGCCGAGCGGCCAGAAACCATCCATCAGCGCAATCAGGCGGCCGCGCGATGCGGCGGGCACGAACTCCGACAGCAAGGTCTGCGCGATCGGAAACTCCATCCCCATGCCGACGCCGAGCAGCACGCGATACAGGATCAGCACATCGACGCTCTGCGCGGTCGAACACAGATACGACGCCAGCCCCCACAGCACCATGCTCCATTGAAACACGGGCCGGCGTCCGAAGCGATCCGCCAGCAGACCCGCCACGGCCGCGCCGAGCACCATGCCGAAGAAACTCGCACTGGCGACGAGCCCCGTCGTCGCGGTCGACAGATGGAACTCGTTCTTGATCGAACCGAGCACGAAGGTCATCGTGGCGAGGTCGACCGAATCGAAGAAGAACGCGATCGCGACGATGATGAAGAGGGTTCGGTGATAGCGGGAGAACGGCAAGCGTTCGAGCCGGGCGGCTGCGCTGGCGCGAAGCGGGAAAGCAGTGGACATGTGATCCCCTCGTGGATACGGCGGTTGACGCGGTGACTTCCGCGTGGATGGGGCAAACTGTGTCCTCAGTAGATGCCGACATAAATCGGCCACATAGAAGAAATGCGTCGTCGGGATGGAACAGAGGCGTCGTGACGCGTCCGCCATGCCGCCAGGTTTCGGCGCTACGTGCGCAGCCGCGCATGCGCGGCGGTGGCGATCCGCGCCAGCGCCTCTGCGCTCAGACGGGCCGCGACTTTTTCGACGTACGCGTGATGCCGCGCTTCGAGCGGCGCACCGAGTTGCCGTGCGAGCAGATAACGGATCAGCGCGATGCGGCGGTGGCGCAGCGCGATGCTTTGATCGAGCAGCGCGAGCGCGGCACTGGCATCGTGCTCATCGCACGCGCGCGCGGTGAGACGCGCGGTGGCGACCCGGGTCGACGTCATGGCGGAAGACGGGGAAGAAGAGACGGAAAAAACGGCGGCCGGGGCGCGCACACACCGGCCGCCATCGATTGGCAAAGCCCATCGTGTCCCGCTCAGGACATCAACGGCTCGGCGGCGTCGAGCATGATCCTGACGAAGTAATCCGCGAAGCTGCGGCGCACGACGATGTCGAAACTGTCGGCGCCCGTGGGCAGCAACGTGATCGACGCCTTGAAATAATGGCTCTGCGCGCACTGCCCCACGCCGAATAGTTTCGGATGCAGATCGAGCGGGCAGCCGCGCGCGAGCACGTCGCGCGTCCGGGTGCCCTTGATTTCGAGTACCGTATAGCCGCTGCCGACATCGACCGCCGAGGCGAACACGCCCGCGAAAGCCGCGCCGAGCAACGCCAGCAACGGCGCCGTGCGCGTCGCATCATGCGCGGCCTCCGAACGCACGAGCCATTCGTCCGGGCCGAGCCACAGCATGTCGTAGCCGTTGCCGCGCGCGACGGTGTTTGCCTTCTCCGGCGGCTTGCAGCCAATCACCTGTTCCACCGCACGGATGAACGCCGCGTCGCGCATATCGCCGCGCACGTTGACGAGTTCGAGAAACGGCCGCTCGCCGAGCCGGAACGCGGCAGTCGCGTTGGCCTGATGCTGTTTCAGCAGGCCATCCACACCGACCAGCGGCGACTCCTGCCACGCGCCGTTCTGCCGCCCGACCGTACGGTCCACGATCGATACCGTTCCGCCTGTTTCATTCCACATGTTGACGTGCTCCTTCGCTGTCGTAGAACACCGGACTCGCGATTTTCGCCGCGATCTGTTTGCCGCTCGCGAGCGGAATCGTGACCGTCGTGCCGATCTTGTCGAGGCCGCCGTTGACCACCGCCATCGCGATCGAGCGCTGCAGAATCGGGCTGTAATAGCTCGACGTGACATGCCCCAGCATCGGCGCGGTATCGCCCTGGAACGGACCAGCGACGATCTGCGAGCCCTCGGGTATCACGAACGACGCATCCTCCGATAGCAGCCCGACCAGTTGCTTGCGGCCCGCCTTCGCGGTGTCCGAGCGGGAGAGCGAGCGCTTGCCGAGAAAGTCTTTCGACTTCGCAACGAGCCCGCCCATGCCGAGGTCGTGCGGCGTCATCGAACCGTCCGTGTCCTGGCCGACGATGATGTAACCCTTCTCCGCGCGCAGCACGTGCATCGTCTCGGTGCCGTACGGCGTGATGCTGAACTCCTCGCCCGCGGCCATCAACGCTTCCCATACCGCGCGTCCGACGTTGGCCGGCACGTTGACTTCATAGGCGAGTTCGCCCGAGAAGCTGATGCGCATCACGCGCGCCGCCGCACCGGCGACCGTGCCTTCGCGATACGTCATGAACGGGAACGCCGCGTTCGCGAAGTCAATGTCGTCGCAAACCTTTTGCAGCACCTTGCGGCTCTGCGGTCCGACCACCGCGAAGGTAGCCCAGTGATCGGTGACCGACGCGAGCCGCACGCGCAGGTCGGGCCATTCGGTTTGCAGCCAGCGTTCGAGCCACGTGAGCACACGCGCCGCGCCGCCGGTGGTGGTCGTCATCATGTAGTGCTGATCGGCGAGGCGCACGGTCACGCCGTCGTCGAAGATCATGCCGTTCTCGTCGAGCATCAGGCCGTAGCGGCATTTGCCGACTTCGAGCTTGGTCCACGGGTTCGTGTACACCCAGTTCAGCAGCTTCGCGGAGTCCGGGCCCTGAATGTCGATCTTGCCGAGCGTCGACGCATCGAGAATGCCGACGCTCGTGCGCACCGCGAGCGATTCCCGCGCAACCGCCGCGTGCAGGTCCTCGCCTTTCTTCGGGTAGAACCACGGCCGCTTCCAGTTACCGACGTCTTCGAACGCCGCGCCGTGTTCGACGTGCCATTCATGAATCGCGGTCTTGCGCACCGGGTCGAGCAATTCACCCAGCTCGCGGCCGGCAAACGTGCCGAACGTGACCGGCGTGTAGTTCGGCCGGAACGTCGTGGTGCCGGTCTCGGGAATGGTCTTGCCGAGCGCCTGCGCGAGAATCGCCATGCCGTTGATGTTGCCGAGCTTGCCCTGGTCCGTGCCGAAGCCCATCGCGGTGTAGCGCTTCACGTGTTCGACCGATTCGAAGCCTTCGCGCGCGGCGAGGAAGATGTCGGCGGCCGAGACGTCGTTCTGGAAATCGACGAACTGCTTGGGCCCGCGCGTGGCCAGCTCGCGTCCGCCGACGAGCCACAGCGGCTCCAGCTTCGTTTCGCTCAGCTCGGCGACCTGCACCGGCTTGGGCCGCGCGACGATGTGCCCGACTGCGCGCGCCGCTTCGACGCCGGCATCGACCGCGAAACGGATGCCCTGGCCGAGCGTGAAGTCGCCCGCGCAGGCGCCGACGCTGGTCTCCGGCTGGACCGCCTTGCCCGGCACGAAGCAGGCCTTGTCGTCATGCCAATGGGCCTTGCCGCCCGACTGCGCGAACAGATGCAGCACCGGGCTCCAGCCGCCCGACATCGCGAGCAGATCGCACGGCAGTTGGCCCTGTTGCGCCGTGATCTGCCCTTTCGCATACGACGCGAGCGACACCGACGCGACGCGCAGCTTGCCATGCGCCGCCGTGACGACCGTGCCGTTCAGCACCTTGATGCCGTGGCGGCGCGCGAGCGCGGGCAGCGTGCCCTTCGATTCACCGGCGCGCGGATCGATCACGCTCACCTGCGCGCCGGCCGCTTTCAGGTCGAGCGCGCATTGATAGCCGTCGTCGTTGTTGGTGAACACGACCGCGTTGCGACCCGGCAGCACCGCATAGCGATGCAGATAGGTCGATACCGCCGACGCGAGCATCACGCCAGGCAGATCGTTATTGCCGAACACGATCGGCCGTTCATGCGCGCCGGTCGCGAGAATCACGCGTTTCGCGCGGATCTTCCACAGCAGTTCGCGCGTGCCCTTGCGTTGCGACACGGGCAGATGATCGGTCAGGCGCTGCGTGACCGTGACGAGGTTGTGGTCCTGATAGCCGAACGCTGTGCTGCGGCTCAGGATCTTCACGTCGGGCAACTGCCGCAATTCGTCTTCGATTTTCTGCACCCACTGCAGCGCGGGCTTGCCGTCGATCTCCGCGCCACACGACAACAGCGTGCCGCCGAGTTCCGGCTGATCGTCGACGAGCGTCACGCGCGCGCCGGACAACGCCGCCGCGTGCGCGGCCGCGAGCCCGGTCGGGCCGCCGCCGACCACCAGCACGTCGCAATGCGCGAAGCACTTGTCGTAGCGGTCCGCGTCGCGCTGTTTCGGCGCGGTGCCGAGGCCGGCCGCGTCGCGGATCGCTTCCTCGTACTTCGGCCAGAGTTTGCGCGGCCACATGAAGGTCTTGTAGTAGAAGCCCGCCGGAATGAAGCGCGCGATCTTCTGGTTGATCGCCATGCGGTCCTTCTCGATGCTCGGCTTCGCGTTCACGCTGCTCGCGACGAGCCCCTGGTACAGCTCGACCTCGGTGGCCCGCGCGTTGGGCACCGTGTAGGCGCCGGTCTCCAGCTGCACGACCGCGTTCGGCTCCTCGACACCCGCGGTCACGATGCCGCGCGGCCGATGATATTTCCAACTGCGCGCGACGAAGTGCATGCCGTTCGCGAGCAATGCGGACGCGAGCGTATCGCCCTGATAGCCCTGGTATTCGACGCCGTTGAACGTGAAGCTCAGCGCGATCGCGCGGTTGATGCGGCCGCCGGTTGGGAGTCGGTCTTTCTGGCTCATGATGCTTTGCCCTCTTGTGCCTTTGCCTGTACGTTGGCTGCCCGTGGATCGCTACTGTCTAACGCCAGCAACGGACGCTCGAACGTCTGATAACCCTGGAACGCATAGCTGACGGTGTCGCGCTGCGCCTTGAACCAGCGGCGGCAGCCCTGCGTGTGGAACCATTGCTCGCGATGCACGCCGCGCGGGTTCTTGCGCATGAACAGGTAATCGCCCCATTCCTTGTCGGTCAGCGATTCGGTGTCGAGCGGGCGGGCGATGTCCGCCTCGCCGCCGCAGGAGAATTCGGTTTCGGCGCGGGGACCGCACCACGGGCATTCGATCAGCAACATCTGTGTCTCCTCGTCGACTAGTGGGCCACGGCGGCAGCGCCGTGCTCATCGATCAGATGACCGGTATAGAACCGGTCCAGCGAAAACGGCGCGTTTAACGGATGCGGTTCGTCCTTCGCGATCGTGTGCGCAAAGACCCATCCCGAACCGGGCGTCGCCTTGAAGCCGCCCGTCCCCCAGCCGCAGTTGAAGTACAGCCCCTTCACATCGGTCTTGCTGATGATCGGGCACGCGTCCGGCGACACATCGACGATGCCGCCCCACTGCCGGTTCATCCGCACGCGAGAAAACACCGGGAACATTTCGACGATCGCCTCGAGCGTGCCCTCGATGATGTGGAAGCTGCCGCGCTGCCCAAACCCGGTGTACTGATCGACGCCCGCGCCGATTACCAGATCCCCCTTGTCGGACTGGCTGATGTACGCGTGGACCGCGTTCGACATCACGACCGTGTTGACCACCGGCTTGATCGGCTCCGACACCAGCGCCTGCAACGGATGGCTTTCGAGCGGCAAGCGCACGCCGGCCATGTCGGCGAGCGTCGACGTGTTGCCGGCCGTGACCACCGCGACCTTCTTCGCCTTGATGAAGCCCTTGGTCGTGTCGACGCCCGTCACCTGGCTGCCGTTACGGCGAATGCCGACCACCTGGCAGTTCTGCACGATATCGACGCCGGCCTGATCCGCGCCGCGCGCGAAGCCCCAGGCCACCGCATCGTGCCGGGCCACGCCGCCGCGCCGCTGGATCGATGCGCCGAGCACCGGGTAGCGGCTGTTCAGATTGATGGTCGGTTCGAGTTCCTTGATCTGCGCGGGCGTGAGAAATTCGGCGTCCACACCATTCAGCCGGTTCGCGTTGACGCGGCGTTCGGTGTCGCGCACGTCCTGCAGCGTATGCGCGAGATTCATCACGCCACGCTGGCTGAACATCACGTTGTAGTTCAGATCCTGCGAGAGCCCTTCCCACAGCTTCATCGCCTTCTCGTAGAGCCCGGCGGATTCGTCCCACAGATAGTTCGAGCGCACGATCGTCGTATTGCGCGCGGTGTTGCCGCCGCCGATCCAGCCCTTCTCGAGCACCGCGACGTTGCGCACGCCGTGTTCCTTCGCGAGGTAGTACGCGGTCGCGAGACCATGCCCGCCACCGCCGACGATCACGACGTCATACTCACGTTTAGGCTCGGGGCTGCGCCATTGCCGCTCCCAGTTCTCGTGATACGACATCCCGTTGCGCAGCAGGCTGAATATCGAATAGCGGCTCATCGTGGGTCCTTTGCGGTTTTGCAGATACGGTATAGCGGTAGCGGTTCAACACTCGATGACGTTCACGGCCAGCCCGCCGCGCGACGTCTCCTTGTATTTCGTCTTCATGTCGGCGCCGGTTTCGCGCATCGTGCGGATCACGCTGTCGAGCGACACCACGTGCTTGCCGTCGCCCTTCATCGCGAGGCGCGCCGCGTTGATCGCCTTGATCGCGCCCATCGCGTTGCGCTCGATGCACGGAATCTGCACGAGCCCGCCGACCGGGTCGCAGGTCATGCCGAGGTTGTGTTCCATGCCGATTTCGGCGGCGTTCTCGACCTGCGCGGGCGTGCCGCCCATCACTGCCGCGAGCGCCGCGGCAGCCATCGAGCAGGCCACGCCCACTTCGCCCTGGCAGCCCACTTCGGCGCCGGAGATCGACGCGGTTTCCTTGTAAATGATGCCGATCGCAGCGGCGGTCAGCAGGAAGTCGACGATGCCGGCGTCGTTCGCCGCATGCATGAACTTCACGTAGTAGTGCAGCACCGCTGGGATCACGCCGGCCGCGCCGTTGGTCGGCGCGGTGACGACCCGGCCGCCCGCGGCGTTTTCCTCGTTGACGGCCATCGCGTACAGGTTGACCCAGTCGAGCATCGACAGCGGGTCGCGCAGCGATTCCTCCGAGCGTGCGCGCAAGCGCTCGCACAGTTCGGCCGCGCGGCGCTTCACGTGCATCGGGCCGGGCAGTTCGCCGCGCACCTTGCCGCCGCGTTCGACACACGCGGCCATCGTGCGCCAGATTGCCAGCAGGCCCTCGCGCACTTCGTGTTCGGGCCGGGTCGCGCATTCGTTGCGCAACGTCACTTCAGCGATCGACAGGCCGCTTTCGCGGCACACGCGCATCAGATCGTCGCCGGTGCGAAACGGATACGGCACCTCGGCGGTCGCGCGGCGTCCATTCACGCGATCGCCGTCGCGATTGACGACGAAGCCGCCGCCAATCGAGAAATACTCTTTCTCGACCAGCAACTGGCCGTTCTCGTCGAAGGCCTGAAAGCGCATGCCGTTCGGATGCACGACACCCGAGCCCGGTGCGCCCGGCATCAGCTTGCGGTAGAAGCCGACATGCTCGCGCTCGTCGAACGCGACTGGATGCTTGCCGAGCAGCACGAGCTGCCTGGTCTCGCGAATCGTCCGCAGCCTCGGCTCGATCAGGTCGGGGTCGATCTGGTCGGGCAGATTGCCTTCGAGGCCGAGCAGCACCGCCTTATCGGTGCCGTGGCCCTTGCCGGTCGCGCCGAGCGAGCCGAACAGCTCGGCTCTGACGCGCCGCACGAAGCCGAGCAGATTCGCGTCCTCGACATGCGATGCGAAGCGGCATGCGGCGATCATCGGCCCAACCGTGTGTGAGCTCGATGGACCGATGCCGATCTTGAACAGATCGAAGACGCTGACGTTCATGGCTTGCCTTGTGCGTTGTGTCTTGCGAGTTGCGATGGCCGGAAGCGCTTCGACTCGACTGATGCGCCCGGATGGAAAGTGCGTCTATTGCACCGCACGGCAGGCCCGATCGATAGAATAAAAACGGCATCGCAATGGGATGGCGTCGTCAAATGACCCGCCACGCGGGCCTCCCGGCGGATTTGCGATGACTTGCGACGCATTCGCGAAAGGCGACCCGACGCCGGCAGGCAATGCTGAAGGTCCGTGGTGCTATGCTTGCCTACAGCCTTTTCGGTCAACGTTCGTTCCTCTTTCGCAGCTCTGATCACCGACCCGCCGCGCGCATGAATTCCGCTGAAACGCTTGCCCCTTCCTCACTCGACACCGCCGCGAAGCAGCGCATCCGCTTCGGCATCATCCTGCTGCCGAACTTCACGCTGACCGCGTTTTCGGGTTTCGTCGATCTGCTGCGCCTGTCGGCCGACGAAGGCGACTTCAGCAAGCCGGTGCGCTGCTCGTGGAGCGTGATCGGGGAAACCCTTGCTCCGGTGCGCGCGAGTTGCGGCATCCAGATCACGCCGTGGGAAACCTTCGAGACCGCCGAAAAGTTCGACTATGTGGTGGTGGTCGGCGGACTGCTGCACTCGGGGCCCGCCGCGAGCGAGGCGACGCTCGCGTTCATCCGCCGCGCCGCCGCGCGCGACGCGACGCTGGTCGGCATGTGCACCGGCGTGTTCTCGCTGATGCGAGCGGGCGTGCTCGACGGCCACCGGATCTGCGTGAGCTGGTTTCACTACTGGGATTTCATCGAGCGCTTTCCGTCGGTCGACGAACAGATGCTGGTCGCCGACCGGCTGTTCGTGATCGACCGGCGGCGCATCACGTGTTCGGGCGGGCGCGCGTCGATCGACGTCGCCGCCGCGATCCTGCTGCGGCACTTCGAAACCGCGACGGTGCAGAAGGCGCTGCGCATCCTGCTCGTCGACGACCTGCAGAAAGGCAACGCGCCGCAGCCGCATCCGCCTGGTCTTGCGCCGGCCTCGCATCCGAAGGTCAAGCGCGCGATCCTGCTGATGGAGCAGCACGTGGGCCGCGCGCTGTCGCTCGACGAACTGGCGGGCAAGCTCGATCTGTCGCCGCGTCAATTGGAACGGCTGTTCAAGGCGCAGACCGGCAAGGCGCCGCAGGCCTACGCGAAGCAGGTGCGTCTGCGCACCGCCGCGTGGCTGCTGACGAGTTCGGACAAGACCGTCGCCGATATCGCGTCGAGTTGCGGCTTCTCGGACGCGTCGCACCTGGGACGGGAATTTCGCAAACAGTTCGGCGTGCCGCCGATGATGTATCGCGAGCAGCGCGGCACGGCTGAGCAAGTCGACGACGGCTCGTGCTACGACGAAACCTTTCCGGGCCGCGCGCAGGCGATCTGAATTGACGCGGCGTGCGCTACTCCGGCATGCGCCGCTCTACGCTCGGCGCATGCCCGAACTGCGCGCGGTACGCCTTGCTGAAATGACACGGCGAATGAAAACCGCACACCGCGGTCACGCGCGCGATCGATGCATCGGTATTGCGCAGCAGATCGCGCGCGCGGCGCAGCCGCAGGCTCAGGTAGTAATGCGTCGGCGACACGTTCAGGAACAGCTTGAACATCCGCTGCAAATGGCGCTGCGACAGGTTCACGAGCCGCGCGAGTTCATCGAGCGATAGCGGCTCCTCGATGTTCGCTTCCATCAGCCGCACCACTTCGATCAGTTCGGCGCGCGACAGGCCGACCCGCGCATCGACCGGAATATGCTGGCAATCGGTCGAACCGCGAATCCGCTCGACGATGAACTGCTCGGACACCTGCGCGGCCACCGCGGGCCCGAGCCGCATGCCCACCAGATGCAGCATCAGATCGAGCGGCGCGGTGCCGCCTGTGCAGGTGAGCCGGTCGCGGTCGATCACGAACAGCTCGTCGTCGAAGTGCACATGCGGATAGCGCTGGTGCAACGGCGACATGTCCTCCCAATGCACGGTCGCCCGATAGCCGTCGAGCAGCCCGGCCGCGAGCAGCGCATACGGGCCCGTGCAGATGCCGCCGAGCGGCACGCGGTGCGCGGCCGCCTCGCGCAGTTGCGTGATCACCGCGTCGTTCACATACTCGCGCACGAGCCAGCCCGCGCATACGAACAGCAGGTCCGGCATGCCGGCCTCGGCGAGCGTGGTGGTCGGCTTCACCGTGATGCCGTTGCTCGCGCGCGCCGGCTCGCCATCCGGTGTGACTACCGACCACCGGTAGTGCTGCGCGCGGCCCACGTAGTTCGCCATGCGCAGCACCTCGACCGCGCTGGTGAACGCGATCATCGAGAAGTTCGGCAACGTCAGGAAGCCGACGTGCGCGACGGCTGACAGCCGCGCATTGGCTTGTTCGGCGGTGGCGATTGCGTCGCGCTTCATGGACGTATCGGATCAGGCCATCAGCCGTGTTGCGCCGCCGGCTCGCGGCGCACTTTCAGCGCCTGGCGCAATCCGGCGAACAGCGGTGCGCGTGCCTTGCCCGGCGCCCGGCCGAAGCTTTCGGTGATGCGGTCCAGAATGATCGCCAGCATCACGACCGACATGCCGCTTTCGAAGCCGAGCCCGATATCGAGCCGCTGGATGCTCGCGAGCACGTCGTTGCCGAGACCGCCCGCGCCGACCATCGACGCGATGATTACCATCGACAGCGCCATCATGATGGTCTGGTTCACGCCGGTCATGATCGACGGCAACGCGTTCGGAAATTGCACCTTGTAGAGCAGCTGCCACGGCGTGCAGCCGAACGCCTGCCCCGCTTCGACGATTTCATGATTGACGTGCTTGATGCCGAGCGCGGTCAGACGCACCGCGGGCGGCATCGCGAAGATCACCGTCGACAGGATGCCGGGCACGCGGCCGAGGCCGAACAGCATCGCAGCCGGAATCAGGTAGACGAACGCGGGCATCGTCTGCATCAGATCGAGGACGGGGCGCACGATCATTTCGACGGTGCGGCTCTTCGCCATCCAGATGCCGAGCGGTACGCCGAGCACGAGACTGATCACCGTCGACGACAGCGTGAGGCCGAGCGTGATCACCATCTGATCCCAGAAGCCGGTGCCGTAGATCAACAGCAGCGCGGCCAGTGTGAACAACGCGAAGCGCCAGCCGACGCGCCACAAGCCGATGCCGACGAAGAACGCCATCAGCGCCCACATCGGCACGGCCTGCAAACCGTGCTCGACGGCCGCGGCGAAACTCTCGATGACCTTGCCGATCGTGTCGAAGGTCTTCGCATCATGATCGAGCAGGTAGTGAACGCCGTGATCGACCCAGGCGCCAAGCGGAATGATTTCAGACATGGGAACCTCGATGATGCGTGAGAACGCTCAGCACGTTCGTCTTGTTGACCGAGCCGCAGTAGGAGCCGTCCGCTTCGACGACCGGCAGCGGCGCGCGGCTCGCCACCACGCGCTCGACCACGTCGTTGAGCGGCGTGCTGCGATGGATGCATTCGATCTGGTTGAGCTGCGGCGACACGCTGCCCGTCGCATCGCGGCACACGAAGCCGCGTATCCTGCGCTCGCTGTCGAGCACGAACGCGTAGTCGGCGCTGCCGTTCAGCGTCGCGGCGACGCTCGACGCGTCGATCTGCGGCGCGTGCATCAGCGGCACGTCGTCGGTTTGCATCAGATCGCCGGCCGTCAGATAGCGGCTCGTGTCGATGCCTTCGAAGAATGCGCGCACGTAGTCGTCGGCCGGGTTCTTGATGATTTCCTGCGGCGTGCCGATCTGCACGACGCGCCCGCCTTCCATGATCGCGATGCGCGTGCCGATGCGCATCGCCTCCTCCAGATCGTGCGATACGAACAGGATCGTGCGCTGCTGCTCGCGCTGCAGATCGAGCAGCACGTTCTGCATTTCCTTGCGCTTGAGCGGATCGAGCGCGGAGAACGCCTCGTCCATGATCATCAGCGACGGGTTGACCGTGAGCGCCCGCGCGAGCCCGACGCGCTGCTGCATGCCGCCCGACAGCTCGGCGGGCAGCTTCTGCGCGAACGGCGCGAGGCCGACCTGTTCGAGCACCGCCAGCGCCCGCGCCTCGCGCTGCTTGCGGCCGACGCCCGCGACCTCGAGGCCGAACGCCGCGTTGGCCAGCACGGTGCGCTGCGGCATCAGCGCGAAGGACTGGAACACCATGCTCATGTCCTTGCGGCGCAGCGCCGTCAGCTCGGCGCGCGGCACGCTCGCGACATCGCGGCCGTCGATCAGCACCTTGCCGGCGCTGGGGTCGACGAGCCGATTGATCAGGCGAATCAGCGTCGACTTGCCGGAGCCTGACAGGCCCATCAGCACGAAGATTTCGCCCTCGCGAACCTCGAACGACGCGTTGTGCACGCCGACGATCTGACCGGTGCGGGCAAACACCTCCTCTTTGGTGGCGCCGCTGGCCAGCATTGCGAGCGCCTGTTTCGGGTTGGTGCCGAACACCTTGCACAGCCCTTCGACCACGACCTTGGGGGAATTCATCGAATGCTCTCCTCGCTTGCGGACGTCGCCCGCGCTGTGCCTACATAGTTGCTAGAAAAAAGTGCGGCTAGCCGACTATTTCCGACAAGCACATGAGGAAATGCGACACCCGGCCGCGCCGCGAGCGCTCGACGCGGCGACGAAAGCCTTGTGGCAGAAGGGATTGGCGCCGGGTGGCCGGCGCGCGGAGGATGTCGCGACAGAGCAAGCGGTGCTCCCGGACGGCAGCGAGCGCGACACGGTGCCCGCGGGTTGAACCGCTCAGGAGATCGACACGCCCAGCAAACGTCCGACGCCGAACGTAAATCCCGCCGCGAACAGCCCGATGATGATCTGGCGCATCGCCGAAAATCCCGCGCTGCGGCCGTTGAACAGCGACGTGAACACGCCGATCGACGCGAGCGCCAGCATGCTCAGCACGACACACTGCACGATCGCGCTGACGCCGTGCGACCACAGAAAAGGCATCACCGGAAAAATCGCGCCCAGCGAGAACAGACAGAACGACACGCCCGCCGCCGACCACGGGTTGCCGCCCAGTTCCGCCGGATCGAGACCGAGTTCCTCGCGCGTGAGGGTGTCGAGCGCCTTGTCCTTGTCGCGCATCATCTGCGCGGCCACGCGTTTCGCCTCGTTCGCGTCGAGCCCCTTCGCGCGATAGATCAGCGCGAGCTCGTGCTCCTCCGCTTCGGGCTGCTCTTCGATCTCCTCGGCTTCCTTGGCGATCTGGGTGCTCGCGAGTTCGCGCGCATTGGTGACCGACAGCCATTCGCCGAGCGCCATCGAACAGGCACCGGCGATCAGCCCGGCGAGGCCGGTCAACAGGATCGCCTGGTTGCCGGTGCCCGCGCCGGCGACGCCCATGATCAGGCAGAAGTTCGACACGAGGCCATCGTTCGCGCCGAGCACGGCCGCGCGCAGATCGTTGCCCGACGCGGCGCCCTTGTGCCACGACTCGGCTGCGGCGATGCGCGCGCCGGGCGACAGGTCGGGGTTGCTGGTGCTGGCGAGCGTCTGCACGACCGCCGCGTGGTGATGCTCATCGGCCGACATGTGGCCTGCGTCGCCTTGACCTCGATATTTGTTGCGGTCCGCGTATTCGGCGGCGGCAAGAGTAGGCAGCACGAAGTCCGCGCCGCACACGCGCACGAGCCCCTTCATCAAACGCGTTTTGATAGCATGACCGCGGCCTTTCGGTTCGATGCCGTTGGCTCGGAGCTTGTCGGCCCACACTTGCGCGTGACTGTGTTCGGATTGCGCGAGATCCTGATAGATCTGCTTGCGGGTCTCGTCTTTCTCGACGCGCGCGAGCGTCTCATACAGGGCGGCGCTGTGCAGTTCGTCGGAGAGGTTCGCCTTGTAGCGTTTCACTTCATGCTTCGTTGCCATGATCACGTTCCCCGCGGATCGCGTTGCTGACGGCAAAGCCTAACCGAAGCCGCCCGGCGTCTCGTCGGCGCTGAATACCGCGCCGGGCGTGGGCTTGTCCGTTACTGGCTGGCCGGCGCACCGACGCCGGCCTTTTTCTGCGCCGCCTGCAGCTTGTCCGGATAGTTCGGATCGTTCTGCGCCGGCTGGTAGCCCGCGTCTTCGAGTTTCTTCAGCTCGGCGTTCTTTTTCGCGCGAGCCTGTTTGCGCGCTGCCTTGCGCTCGGCCTTCGTTGGCTTCGGGGTGGTTGTCGTCGCGCCTTCCTGGGCCGCGGCATCCGTCGAGCCCTGAGCGAGCGCGAGCGGAATGGTGCCGGCCATCAGTGCGACGGCCGAAACCCCAAGCATGATTCGTTTGATGGCGAAGCTCTTCATAACTGAGATCCCTTGGTTGATTGGTAATAACGTACGAGTCCGTCTGCGAATCGTGAAGCACCACAGCGGGTCGCGCAGCCTGGACGCGAACCCGTCAGGGAAGCTTACAGGCAAATGGCGGGATGCGCGCTGTAAGGGTCGGCGGGCGCGTTCGTCGCTTCGTCACGAACCGCTCTGCTACCCGATCCATCACAGTGATCTCCGGCATTGGGCGATCAGACATTCATTCGTGATGCGGTCTTTTGGCAAGACCGCCCCGTCAGGAGTATCGTTTAACCGCGCCGGAAGCGCCGAAACCACCACTCCTCTACAAGACAGGCACTTCCCAGAGCTCAGACCAGCTCGACAAAAGCGCGACGTTTCTAACATGCAACGAAGCGACATCAACTTATCGAGGATGGTGAAACCGTGAAAACACTCAATCTTTTGAAGGTGCTCGGTATTGCATTGTGCGTGGCAACGGCATCCAGCGCCTACGCGCAGGCAAGCGACGCGCAGGCGCCTGCCGCCACGGCAGCCGCGCCGGCCACGACCACCCAATCGACGCGTGCGGCGGATCGCAAGCTCGGCCGCGACGTGCGGCGCGCGCTCTCGAGAGCGCAGGGCTTCAACGTGTCGAATGTGTTCGTGCGGGCGCGCGGCGGCGCAGTGACGTTGACCGGCTCGGTGCCTGAGAGCGGCATGATCCAGCAGGCTGCCGACGTGGCGAAAGGCGTGCCAGGCGTGACCTCGGTGACCAACAAGCTCACCCTGAATTTCCCGTCCCGCGGAGGTGGTTGAAGCTGAGCGTCGGCATTCGACTCGCAAACGGGAGCGCCGCGAACCTGCGATGCATGCGGCGTCTCCCGCTAATCCCCGGTCGTCGTCCTGCTATCTGGACTGCTGGGCACGATCCGGCACAGCTCAGCGCCGCACCAAGCCCACCACATATCTGCACACCTGAGTGCCAGCATTGAAGAACTCGCAGTCGACCGGCGCACCGAGTTGCAGGCAGTCCCCCGCTTCCAGCTGGTACGTCAGCGAGCCCTCGCGAAACGTCAGCACCCCTTGCGTGACCCAGATCTGCTGATGCTGAAACGCGAACGCATCCGACGGATAAGGCACCCTCACCCCGATCGGCAATTCGATTTCGAGCAGCTCCAGCACGCCGCCGGTGGGCGGTGAAATACGCCGCCGCGTATAGCCGGTTTCGGGGTCTTCCCACAGCGACTGGTCCGCATGACGCACGAGCCGCTCGCCGGTCTGCTCGGCGAGCGCGAGCAATGTCGACAGCGTGAGCCCGAACGCGCCCGACAGACGCCCGAGCACCGTCGCGGTCGGACTCGCCTCGCCACGCTCGATCTTGCTGATCATCGCCTTCGACACACCCGAGCGCTCGGCCAGTTCGGCGAGCGACCAGTTGCGCGCCTCGCGCTCGGTCTTTACGCGCGCGGAGATCGCCTGGGTCAGATCGATTGCGGAAGTTTCGGACATGGAAGGGGCGTCGGTGCGGAGGTGGGGGTACGGGCATAGCCGATCATCGTGGCGTGACAGCGCCCATTGACGAGTTCGTTGCCGCCGGCGGCCGAGATAGTTGCCTTCAGTTCCGTTAACTCGATCCGCTCGGTCATTGCTTCAATCCGTCGTCCTTGCGGTCTTCATCTTTGGCATCCCGGCACGCAGCAGGCAGTTGTTTGAGTAGCTCCGGTAGCGCCGTTTGCACGGTGTCCCACACCACATCAAGGTTGATATCGAAGTATCCGTGGGCGATGCGGTTGCGCATCCCGCGCATGCTGCGCCACGGCACTTCGGGGTGCGCCTGAGCGAAGTCCGCATAGCGGTCCATTACTTTCGTGGGGGCCTCGCCAAGGATGATGAGGCTCATGACGACGGCCCGCTGGGTGCGCTTGTCTACAAGGAACTGATCCTTGGCCTGCCCCTTCACGAAGCTGCAAGCATCAGTGGCGGCCTGCTGCATGTGGTCGAGGTAGTCCGGCAAGCGGTTCTCGTTCATACCGGCTGCGCCTCCGCTAGCACCTTGGCCCGGGACTTCTGCGGCAGGTCGGCCGGGGTCAGCAGATCGACGTGGACGCCGAGTAGCGCTTCCAGTTCATCCTGCAACCCCCCAAGGTCGAACAGCGTCGCCCCGGGCAGCGCATCGACCAGCAGATCGAGGTCGCTGCCGTCCCGGTCGGTGCCATGCAGCACCGAGCCGAACACGCGCGGGTTCGCTGCGCGGAAGCGGCTCGTCGCTTCGCGCACTACGCTGCGCTTCATCTCGAGTACAACGGACGGTCGCATGGGCATCCTTTCTTGTCGAAACTCATCGAGACGATAAGCGATTGAGTCGAGACTCGCAACGCCTTCACCTGCGCCATGCCGGTTGCTTTGGAGGGCTGGCTGCCCCCGCAGGCAGCCAACGATGTCTTGCATAGTGATTTTTCGTCCACTATATTAAACGAAATCCATCGTCCGAACCGCTCACCAGCCGGAACACACCATGCCGAAGCAAATCGTACTCAACGCGTTCGACATGAACTGCGTAGGTCACATCCAGCAAGGGCTGTGGACCCATCCGCGCGATCAGTCCACGCGCTACACGGACCTGCAGTACTGGACCGACTATGCGCAAAAGCTCGAAGCGGGCCTGTTCGACGGCATCTTTTTCGCGGACGTGGTCGGCGTCTACGATGTCTACGGCGGCAACCCCGATGCCGCGATCCGCGGTGCCGTGCAGGTGCCGGTCAACGATCCGACGCTGCTGATTCCGGCGATGGCCGCGGTCACGCGGCATCTGTCGTTCGGCGTCACGTCGAATCTATCGGTCGAGCAGCCGTTTCTGTTCGCGCGCCGCATGTCCACGCTCGATCATCTGACGCGCGGCCGGGTCGGCTGGAATATCGTGACCGGCTATCTGGACAGCGCGTCGCGCGCGATCGGCTTGACCGGTCAGATGGCACACGACGACCGCTATGATCTCGCCGACGAGTACATGGAGCTCGTCTACAAGCTGTGGGAATGCAGCTGGGAGGACGACGCGATGCTGCGCGACAAGGCGCACGGCGTCTACGCGGACCCGTCGAAGGTCCACGTCATCCACCACCACGGCAAGCAATACCGCGTCGATGCGATGCATCTCGCCGAGCCGTCGCCGCAGCGCACCCCCGTGCTGTATCAGGCCGGCTCGTCCGCGCGCGGCAAACAGTTCGCGGCGGCACACGCGGAGTGCGTGTTCGTCAACGGGCAGGCGAAGCCGGCGGTCAAGTCGATCGTCGACGACCTTCGCGCGCACGCGGTCGCCGGCGGCCGCCGCGCCGACGACATCAAGGTGCTGCTCGGCCAGACCGTCATCACGGGCCGCACCGATCAGGAAGCGCAGGAGAAATTCGACGAGTACCGCCGCTATGTAAGCTCGGAGGCGGCGCTGGTGCACGCGGCCGCATCGCTTGGGATCGACTTCGCGCGTTACGACATCGACGAGCCGATCGAAACCGGCAAGAGCCAGGCGATCGTGTCGAACGTCGAAGCGATGACGCGCGCGGCCGGTCCGCAATGGACGAGGCGCAAGCTGCTCGAACAGATGGTGCTCGGCAGCCGCCAGCAGCCGCTCGTCGGCTCGGCCGAGAAAATCGCCAGCGAGCTGATCACATGGACCGAGGAAGCCGGCGTCGATGGCTTCAATCTGTCGCGCACCGTCGTGCCCGAGTGCTTCGACGATTTCATCGAACTGGTCGTGCCGCTGCTGCAGGAACGTGGCGCGTATAAGCGCGCGTACCGCGACGGCACGCTGCGCGAAAAACTGTTCGGCCATGCGCGGCTGCCCGAGACTCACACCGCGGCGCGCTTCCGATCGCCGGCTTGCGCGGCGGCACCGGCCGACGAGGCTCGCGGCTGACGCGATCACCGTTGTCTTAGCGAACCCCGACTTCCAGCAGAGGCCTTCATGCTTGACAAGAGCACGTTCCGCGACGCGATGGCCGGTCTTGGCGCGGCCGTCAACATCATCACCAGCGACGGCGAAGCCGGCCTTGCGGGCTGCACCGCGTCCGCGGTCTGCGGCGTCACCGACGAGCCGCCGACGCTGCTCGTCTGCATCAATCGCGGCAGCCGCAATAACGCCGCGTTTCGCAGCAACGGCAAGCTCTGCGTGAACGTGCTGAGCGCCGAGCAGCAGGCGCTTGCCGCGCACTTCGCCACGAGCGCGCTCGCGATCGAAGAGCGCTTCGCGGCCGCGCAATGGGACAAGCTTGAGACCGGCGCGCCGGTGTTGCAGGACGCGCTCGCGTCGCTCGATTGCGAGATCGGGTCGGTGACTGAAGTCGGCACGCACACGGTGTTCTTCTGCGCGGTGAAGGCCGCGCGCACGCGGGGCGCGGGCGATGCGCTGATCTACTACGGACGCCGCTACCATCGCGTCGGCGAGCGCTCGGTGCACGCGACGCATCAGGTCGCGGCGAATCAATGCGAAGCGTCCGCCTGCGCGTTGAGTTCGCACGGCTCGTTGAGATCGGCGGACCGCCGCGATCGTCCGGCCGAATAGCGCGTCTGCGGCGCGGACCGGATCGAGCGCAATACTTTCGCTCGCCGCGCCGACCATCGACTCGTCACGCCCGTACGACGCCCGTCATCGGTCCGCCCGCCACGGTCCGGCCAAACAGCGCTGCTGCCGTCCGTTGCGGGTCGAGCCCGAGACTTTCACTCGCGGCGCCTGCGATCAACGCATCGAGCGAGGTGGTCGGCTTCAGGTCACGCGACTGATACAGCTGATACGGCGCGAGCCCCGGCCAATCCGCTATCACGCGACCGCCCTGCACCGAGCCGCCCAGCACCATCGCGACCGAGCCGGTGCCGTGATCGGTGCCGCCCGTGCCGTTCGCGGCCGCGGTCCGGCCGAACTCCGTCGCGACCAGCACCGTGGTCTTGCTCCACGATGGTCCCATGCCGTCGCGCAACGCCGCGAGCATCGTGTCGAGCGCCTTCAGCTGATTCGCGAGCCGCGCGTTCTGCGCGCTGTGCGTGTCCCACCCGCCGGTCTCGATCATCGCGATGCGCGGACCGTCGTCGCGCGCCAGAAAACTCGCCGCGAGCTTGCCGAGGCTCGCCGGGTCCTGACGTGCGCCGGCATCGCCGGCGACGCTGCGCGCCGCCATCGCCGATTCCCACAGCGGACGCAACTGCGCGTCCTGCTCGTAGAGTTGCGACACGCGGGCGAGCAGATCGTCGGACGCCTGCGGCAACCCCGACGGCGCATACGACGTCACCGAAGCGGGGCCGCGCAGCGCCATCGGCACGGTCGGCGCGAACGCGATCGCGTTCGCGCGGGTCGCGGGCAATTGCGCGGCGAGCCGGTTGAGCCAACCATCCTTCGTCCGATACGGCGATGTGCCACCCGTTTCCAGCACGTTCTGTCCGTCGAAATGCGAGCGGTCGCGGTACGGCGAAGCGACCGCGTGCACGAATAGCGCCTCGCGCTGCGCGTACAGCTTCGCCATTTGCGCGAGCGCCGGATGCAACGCGAACGTGCCGTCCAGATGCGGCGCGTTCGACGCATCGATCGCGAGTGGTCCGCGCAAACTCGCATACGCGGGGTCCGCGTAAGGCACGACGATGTTCAGGCCATCGGCCGCGCCGCGCTGGATCACGAACACGAAGCGGCGGTCGGTCGCGACATGCGCGAACGCTATTCGCGGCGACACGAGCAGTGCGCCGGCACCAGCGGCGGCGACGCTCAGAAACTGGCGGCGTGACAGCATGGCGTTCACCTCCGTTGAAAATCGGGCGATACGAGCAGCAGCGCGATCGCCGTCGCCGCGCTTTCCGCGCGCGACACCGCCGTGGCCGTCGGCTCGCTGAGCGAGCCAGCCAGCAAGGTCTGCCCGAGCGAGCGCGCATCGAGCCGGTCGCCCACGCGCGAAGCGAAGCGTTGCGCGACTTCGACGCGGCGCACGAGCGCATCGGGTGCGGCCCAGCTCGCGGCGATATCGTCGTAGCCGGCGGGCGAACCGGGTCGCCACACCGGCTGCCCTAGCTGCGTCAGGATCGGCGCGCTCTGCAGATTACCGAGGTCGTGCCAGCCGAGTCCGCGCATCGACGAAATGGTCCACTCCCACGGCGTCTTGAACTTCACCGCGCCCGGCGACCACGCTTGCGGCATATCGATCAACGCGCGATAGACGGTCGGCAGATCGCCGTCGCTGCGGGTGAACGCATCGGCCAGACGAACGCTCACGCCAGCCGGCGGATTGTCGGCGACGAAATGGCGCGCGAGCTTCGCGCCGATATGCTGCGCGGTGGCCGGCGCGTGCGCGAGGTCGTGCAGGATCGCGAGCGCCTGCTGCTCGCCGGCTTCGTCGTAGCGGCGTCCCATGATCGTGCGCGAGCCCGGTTCATGCAGCGCCTGGCGAAACACGAAGCTGCCGGGTTCGCCGCTTGGCTCCATCGTGCGCCGGTTTGCATTGGCGCCGCCGTTCCCCGGATTGCCGACGAGACTCCAGCCGGTCAGCGCACGCGCGAACTCGGTCACGTCGTCCTGGCTATAGCCGCTGCGCACGCCGAGCGTGTGCAGTTCCATGATCTCGCGCGCGAGGTTCTCGTTGAGTCCGCGTCTGTTGTCCGGATTGCGCTGCGCGGCGCGCAGCGCCGCCATGCTGTCGGGACCGACCGAGCGGGTCTGGTCGAGGAACAGCTGCATGGCCGGATGACGCTCGACGGCCACCAGCATGTCCTCGAAACGGCCGAGCACGTGTGGGCGAATCGCTTCCGCTTCGAACGACCCGGCAAGCGCCGCGACGCCGGGTTTTTCGGCCGACACCGCAAAGTGGTTCGCCCAGAAATGCACGAGGCGTTCGACAAATGGCGTCTGCGTACTCAGCGCGCTTGCGACGCGCGCATTGACCGACGAGCGGTACAGGTCGAGGATTTCGACGCGAAACGCCTTTCGTTCGGATAGCTTCGCAGCTTGCGCGTCGGTCTGGCTGGCTGCTGCCGCGTTGCTGGCGATGTTGGTTGCGATGTTGTTCGCGTTCCGGTTCGAGTTGGATTCCTCGCCCGCCTTCTGCTTCGCCTGCTGCTCGATCTGCATGCGCTGCTGCGCGAGCTGCGTCGACAACGCGATCGAATCGGGCTGATTCGCCCACGCGTCCGGCCTCGGCTGGTACTGCTCGAACTGGGCGAGCAGCCATCCCTTCGGATCGGCTGGCGGCGTATCGTCGGCGCGTGCGCCGAGGCCGAAGCGGTTCAGTGCGACCGCCGCGGCATTCAGGTTCGGTGAGTGGGCCATACGATCCTCGTCGGCAGGTAAGACGCCTGCATGTTCGTTAAACGGCCGACGCGCCGGAATCCGTCGCCACCGCACGCATTTTTTTATTCGCCCGAGGCGGCATTCGCCGCCGGTTTCCTTGCGTTCGGCGCCGGCTGCGCTTCGCGCCATTGCCCGCGCAGCTTCAGGCTCTCGGCGAATTTGACACGCTCCTCGGGCGTCAGCGTCGCCGCGAAATCGGCGACGCTCGCTTCGACCATCGCGCGCAGGCTGCTGTCGGCCGCGCGGGTGCGCGCGAGCGCGGCATCGAGCGCGGCGCGATCGAACTGCGGCGCGGCCAGCAAACGCAATACCTCACGACGCCCTTCGCGAGCGTCACGCGCATACTGGCGCCCGTCGCGCCGCGCGTTCTTCAAGCCGTCGATAAACGCCTGCCGCTGCTGCGCCGACAGCGGCTCGGCGGCGAACCGTAACGCGCGCTGGTCCTGCGTCACCGGCTGATTCGCACCATGCGTGGCGAACCACTGATACGCGCCGCCGGCGATCGCGCCGAGCAGGAACACGTTGAGCACCGCGGAGCCCAGCAGCGCAAATTTCCACGAGCGCCCGTTCATTCGCCGCTCCAATCGGCGGAGCTGCCGCCGAAGCTCGAAGTCAGATACGAGGATTCATGCAAGACCGGCGCGTTCTCGGTCAGCACGAAGAACGACACCGCGAGCGCGCCAGCCAGGCCACCGAGCAGCCCGACGCCTGCCACCGCCGCGCCCGACCACCACAAACGCCAGCGCGCGGCCGGGCGTCGCGACGGCGCGCCATCGATGATGCGCCGTTGCAGTTCGAGACTCGGCGGCTCGATCCGGTCCGCGGCGAGCCATGCATCGAGGCCGGCCGCATCGCTCAACACCGCGTCGGCTTCGTCGCGATGCGCGCGCGCCCACTCCTGCGCGGCCTCGCGTTCGCGCTCCGGCCAGCGACGCGCGTCGGCGCCGTACGCTGCGACGATCTGATGGAATCTTTCGGGCGTCATGACTTGTCCTTGCTAAGGCCGCTGCCGGCCAGTTGGGCGCGCAAACCGCGGCGCGCGCGGCTCAGCAGACTTTCCAGCGCATCGACGCTAATGCCCATCAAGGCGGCAGCGTCGACGTTCGACATCTCCTGGTAATAGCTCAGCACGAGCGCTTCGCGCTGTCGCGCCGGCAGCGCGGCGAGCGCCGCGCGCACGCGCGCGTGGTCCGCGCGTGCTTCGAGCCGCGCGTCGGGTGGCGCGGCGGGATCGGCCGCGTCGGGCAGTTCGTCGCTCGGGTCTTCACGCTGACCGCGCAAACGGTCATAGCAAAGATTGAGCGCGACCCGATGCATCCACGTGTCGAACTTCGCTTCGCCTTCACGCCAGCGAGCCGCCTGTTTCCAGATTCGCACGAAGACCTCCTGCGCGACGTCCTCCGCTTCCATGCGATCGCCGAGCATGCGTGTGGCAAGCGCGAGCAGCCGCGGCAGTTTGCGCGCGACCAGCGAGCGGACCGCGCCGGGCTCCTCGCGGCCCACCCGCGCGATCAGCTCGGCGTCCGGATCGGGCGGCGCGTCGCTCAAGGCGTGCGGCTCCGTCGCGACATCACGCGCGCGCGTTCGCGTGCGGGCCGCATCACGGGATCAACGTCGTTCACTTGCCGCCGCTCCTTCGACTATCGTTTTGTTATGGTTTTCGTGCGCTACGGCGCTAGCCGGCCGGGTATCACGTATGCGGTCAATATACGACGACCGCCGGCCGGTAATAGGCCGGACGTGCCGGATAGACCACACAGCCAGCGAGCGAGGCCGCCAGCAGAATCATCACGAGTGTTTTCATCGCAAGCCTCGCTCAAGCCCAATGTCCTTCGATCCAGCGCCAGTGCGGCCCACGTTGCGCCCAGTGCCCGGGCACCCAGTGATAGCCGACCCGCACCGGCTGCCAGTGGCCCGGCGCCCACACATAGCGGCCGTGCTCCCAGCGCCAGCGGCCCTGATCCCACACATAGCCGTCCCGAGGCGCGGGCACGAGTTCGACGCGCGGCGGCGGCGGCGCCATTGGCGCGATCACCACTTGTGCGAAGGCGGGTGCTGCGGTCAGCGTGGCCGCGCAGCACAGCGCGGCGCTGAGCGTGGAACCGAGCAGGCGACTCATGCGGTTTGAGATCATGTCGTTTTCTCCCATAGGACCGAAAAGAGCCGGAGCCAGAGTGGCTCCGTTTCTGCTTCAACGGGTCAGCGGGGAGAAATCCGTCGCTCTGTCTGCAAAAAAAGTGCGACGGGAAGGAAGCGTTTCACTGTCGGGCGGCCATCGCGCTGCGGCCCGCGAGCCGGTGGGGTATCCTTGCCGCTTTAGCGAACCTCATCCGTACCCTCCCCGATGGCCGATTTTCCTTTCGACGCCGTGCTCTTCGACTGCGACGGCGTGCTCGTCGATTCCGAACCCATCACGAACCGCGTGCTCACCGAGATGCTCGGCGAGCTCGGGTGGCATATGAGCGTCGAAGAGACGATGCGCATTTTCGTCGGCAAGATGGTCAAGGACGAAGCGGAACTGATCGAGGCGCACACCGGCTTTGCCATCACGGCCGAGTGGCTGGCGCAGTTCCGCGCGCGTCGCAACGTGGCGCTCGACAAGGAGTTGCGCGCGATCGACGGCGCCTCTTTCGCGGTGCGCGCACTGCACCATACGTTGAACGGACGCATTGCGGTGGCGTCGGGCGCGGATCGCATCAAGATCGAATTGCAGCTCGTGAAGGCCGGCCTCCTCGACTGCTTCGACGGGCGCATCTTCAGCGGACACGAAACGCCGCGCAGCAAGCCGTTTCCCGACGTCTACCTCGCCGCGGCCGCGGCACTCGGCGTCGAGCCGGCACGCTGCGCGGTGATCGAGGATACGGTGACGGGAGCGACCGCGGGCGTCGCGGCCGGCGCGACGGTATTCGGCTATTGCCCGACGCACCTCGGCCATAGCAGCGCGACCGCGTTGCATGGCGCGGGCGCGGTGCACGTGTTCAGGGACATGGCCGAGCTACCGGCGTTACTCGCGGGATGGAGTACGCGCTGATTCGGCCGACGTGTTGGCAGTTGAACGACACCGGCCTGACGCGAGTTGGCCAACCACAACCGGTTTTCGGCTGCGCAGGTGCGGTCGATCAGCGCTTGCGCCAGTACCGACGTTGAATCCCGCCGCATGGCATGTTGCGTGCAACTGGAACGCCCGAGCGCAAGGCATTTGCGCGCTCGATACCCATCCAACGTTGCCGGAGATTCATCATGTCCAACTTGACCCTTGCCGACCTGTCGCGCTGCGACGACCTCGACCACGCAGCTGCGCAGTCCGTGCGCGGCGGGTACTCGCGCGAGTACCCGCCTTCGTGTTACAAGCCGCCGGTGTGCAGCCCGCCTCACTACGAACCGCCGCACTACAACCCATGCCCGCCGGTGCACTTTGGGTGTGGACCGGTCTACACCCCGATCTGCCATCCGGAACCGGGCAAGATCGTGCCGCTGTAAGCACGAGGCCTCGCGCCGTTGCGTACGACGGCGCAAGCCTGTATGTGTTGCGGCCCAGGTCGGTATGACCGGGCCGCAGCGTGCGTTTCGTGCGCTTTACTCGAAAGCAGGATCGATTGGCACGCGATAGCCGACCGCAAGCCGGTTCGTTTCGTTAGCCATTCCGACGATCGCCTGCAGTTCACCGAACATCTCGTCGGTCATGCCGGCGCGACGCGCCACCGCCGTGTGGCTCGCGACGCAATAGCCGCAGTTGTTCGTCACGCTGACCGCTACCGGAGCGAGTTTGGGAGCAAGTGGACAATTCCTGACTTACTGAACTTGACGACCTATGATCAGGCGAAGTGTGCCGCTTGACTTTGCGACACGTCTCGATCAGAGATGCCTATCGGGCCCAAGTAAGTCCCCCCCAACGCGGGACATATTCATTGCGAAAATCTTTCCAGCTGCTTGATGCGGTTCTCGGTGAGGGTTGCATCATATATTCCCTGCGCGAAAACCCGCGCCTCTGTTATCCGTCGCTGACGCCGGCTTCGGCGTTCAGGGCCTGAGCGTGCGGCATCGGCGGGAAGTTTGAGTAGATCGAATAGGTGATACGGCAAAGGTCGCATTCTTCCTCGACTGTCCAATCCGTTTCACTGCTTTGCTGTTTCAGTTGCCCCATTACACTCCTCAATATTTTCAGGCGATACCTCGCGAATTAACCATCGAAACGGACCACGGTCAATCGCACTAATTCGGGATAAGCCATTTTTGACAACTTTTTACGATTCTGATGATGAGCATTGTTCAACGACAGCTAAGAAACCTTAACAAAATGAACAAAGGGGCTGTTTACTCTCGATGAATCCTGTTAACCTTTTCATTGTTTCGACGACGAAAAGGACATGGCTAAACCCATACTCGACGACGAACTTTGGGCACTCATTGAACCGTTACTGCCCCCTCCCAAACCAAGGCGAAGCCGTTATCCTGGGCGCAGGCCGCTCGATGATCGTGCGCTGCTCACTGGCATCCTATTCATCCTTCAGACAGGCCTGCGCTGGGACCTGCTGCCACGCGAGATGGGCTGCGGCAGCGGCATGAGTTGCTGGCGCCGTCTGCGGGACTGGCAGGCTGCTGGCGTCTGGGACCGACTGCATGAAGTCCTGCTCGCCAGGCTGCGCGCGGCTGACCAGATTGACTGGTCGCGTGTCGTCGTCGATTCCTCCTCGATCCGCGCCGTGGGCGCAGGTCAAAAACGGGACCGAATCCCACGGACCGCGCGCGACCCGGTTCAAAGCACCACCTCATCACCGAAGCGCAGGGCATCCCGCTCGCGGTAATTCTCACGGGCGCCAACCGTAACGATGTTACCCAGCTTCACCCACTGGTTGACGCCATCCCACCCATTGCTGGCAAGCGTGGCCGGCCGCTTTCGAAGCCCCGCATTGTTCAAGGCGATCGGGGCTACGATCACGACAAATACCGCCGTCCGCTACACGCAGCCGGCATCGCGACTGAAATCGCCCGACGCGGCGAGCCCCACGGCAGCGGACTGGGCAAAACACGCTGGGTGGTCGAGCGCACCATTTCGTGGCTTCATAACTTTCGACGACTGCGCATCCGCTTCGAACGTCTTGCATTCATCCACGAAGCCTTCATGAAAATTGCCTGCTGCATCATCTGCTGGCGAAAGCTGAAGAACTCATTTTGTTAACGCCTCTAAGTCCGACCGTCCGCACAGGCTTTATATCGCCGGCCCGTCGACCATCTGCTCGATGCTCACCCTTCGCGCGCGCCGTCAGTGTCCAGATCCGCTCGCATGAATAGAAAAAGGCCACCGGTCTTTCGACCGATGGCCTTTGAGGCGCGACGCCGGGGCTAAACCCCGAGGGTTTTAAACCTTCGCCACGCGCCCGTACGTATCCTCGAACCGCACGATATCGTCCTCACCGAGATACGCGCCCGACTGCACCTCGATCAACTCGAGCGGAATCCTGCCGGGGTTCAGCAGCCGGTGAGTAACGCCGAGCGGAATATAGGTCGACTGGTTCTCAGTCAGCATGATTTCCTTGTCGCCGTTCGTCACGACCGCGGTGCCCTTCACGACGATCCAGTGCTCGGCGCGATGATGATGCATCTGCAGACTCAGCTGCGCGCCCGGATTGACGACGATGCGCTTGACCTGGAAGCGCTCGCCGCTATCGATGCCCTCATACGAACCCCAAGGCCGCACCACACGACGATGCGTGACCGACTCGTGCCGCCCCATCGCATTGAGCTGCGCGACGATCTTCTTCACGTTCTGCGCCTGGTCACGATTAGCGACCAGCACCGCGTCCGCGGTCTCGACGATCACGACGTTCTCGAGCCCAATGGCGGCCACGAGCCGATGCTCGGCGCGAATATACGAGTTGCTGACCGCGTCGGTCAGCACGTCGCCGATCAATGCGTTGTTCTGCGCATCGCGCTCGGCGATGTCGGCGAGCGCAGTCCACGAACCGATGTCGTTCCAGCCGAGGTCGGCGACCGCGACGACGGCCGCGCGCTGGGTCTTCTCCATCACCGCGTTATCGACGGAAATGTTCGGGCAGGCCGCAAACGACTCGGCATCGAGACGCACGAAATCGTAATCCTGCTGCGCGTTCTGCAGCGACAACTCGGCCTGACGCGCGATCTCCGGCTCGTAGCGGCGCAACTCGTCCATATACGTCGACGCTTTCAGCATGAACATGCCGCTATTCCAGTAGTAGCGGCCCTCATCGATGAAGCGCTGGGCGGTCGCGGCATCGGGCTTCTCGACGAACGAGTCGACCGCGAACGTCTGCGTGCCGTCGATCAGCGGCGCACCCGCGCGAATGTAACCGTAGCCGGTATGCGGCTCGGTCGGCGTGATGCCGAACGTGACCAGACGTCCATCTTTCGCGATCTGCGCCGCCGCTTCGACTGCCTTGACGAAGGCGGCCTCGCCCGCGATCACATGATCGGACGGCAGCACGAGCAGCAACGCGTCGGGCGTGTCGCGCAATGCGAGCAACGCGGCCACCGCGATGGCCGGCGCGGTGTTGCGACTTGCCGGTTCCAGCACGATGTTTGCGGAACCCACGTCGACCTGGCGCAGTTGTTCGGCGACAAGAAAACGCTGCTCGTTGTTCGTGACGACGATCGGCGCGGTGACACCATCGATGCCGCCCAAGCGCAACACGGTTTGCTGGACCAGCGTGTGTTCGCCTGTCAGTGCGAGGTACTGCTTCGGATAGCCGCCGCGCGACATCGGCCACAGTCGCGTGCCGCTGCCGCCGCAAAGAACTACGGGATGGATGTGCATGTTTTCAGGTCCTCGTTTGTGTCTTATGAATCGACTGCATCGGGCATCTGCCTCGTGATTGCGTCGCATCTTGCAGGCCGTCTCTGTTACGGCGCCCGATATTCTTTCCCCACCCACTCCATTCGCACCGATTCGAGCTCGCGCGGCAGGCGCGCCGAGATCGGTGCGCTGCGCGGCAATTCGACGAAGCCGAGACGCCGGTACAGCGCCTATGCGCGCTTGTTGCTCACCAGTACATCGAGCCTTTTCGGGGGCTGCGCGGCTTTATATCACAACTGGTTGTTACACCTCGGGCCCGCCGTTGGATTTAAAATTGAGGCTACCCAACACATAGCAATGACCTACGTGAGCAAACCTCTGTTCTTCATACATCCGCCGAAATGTGGCGGTTCCACTGTTATTTCCTTTTTTGACCTTAATCTCGATCGCGATAAGTTCATCAATTTCGTATGGGGTGGTGTATCTCAGGAAAAAACGCGAGAGCGATTTTTGGCAAGCGGAATCGGCGGCGGTCATGATCCTATCGGCATTCATCGAGACCTAAAAATGCCGTTGGAATATTGCAGTATTTTGCGCGAACCGCTCAGTCGGCAGACCTCGCATTACTGGTTCGCGCGTAATGGAAAAAACGGGGGCGTCGCGCGCGGAGTTTCCGTTTCCGAGGCTGAAGCGCTGGCGCAAGGCGGTGAATTGTCTCTGGACGATTGGGTGGGCGAATCGTGCGGCGGCAAGAATCTGTTCGTGCAAATGCTGAGCGGTCATGGCCGTGTGAACCGTGAAAGCCTTGAAATCGCGATTGAGAACGTCCGGCAACATATCCCGACAGTCGGTCTCTGTGAAGACATGAGCGATTTTCTGCTTCGTCTTTGCGGTAGAACCGGAATGCGTTTACCGTTCTTCATCCGTACGAATGTGACGGAAGGCGTGCCCAAGGAGCGCTCGCCGCTATCCGAGCGAGCCCGTGAAAAATTTGTCGAAGACAATCACCTGGACTACGAGTTGTACCAGTATGTGTGCGATGAGATCGCACGGGAAAGGGAGTCGTACGGCGCTATCTATACCCAGGCCATAGAAGCTGTTCGCCAGATTCAGCGGCGGATCGATGCTCTCGACAATCCCTATATTTATACCGGCAAGTCGAACATGTTCGGGTTCGACGAAAATCATCTACGTATGGTGCGCGAGGTTGCTACTTCGGCTGATCTCTCTCCGATCGATGCATATATCGAGCTGGCGCAATCGCGTCGCCGCGAATGCGGCGACCTGTTCGATGGTTTCGTGGACGCAGTGAATGACGACATGGTGCACGGCTGGGCGGTGAATCTGAGCGTACCGGACAAATGCGTACCGATTGAAATATGGGTACGGGAAAAGCTGGTTGCGACGACGCTGACTGGCAACCCGCGGCCGGATGTGGCTGCTGCCGGCTATGCGTCCGAGCGTTGTGGCTTTGCTGTTCGGTTACCGGAGGAGGCGCAGGAGGGATTCAGAGTCAAGATTGCGGGATCTGCGCAAACGATACGATCTGCGGGGACCTGGCAGCGGGGTTGGCATGTGGCGTGAGACGCCGTCCGGGTCCGGTCGTGCTCGCTCGCGTTTGAGCACTACAACGAACGTCATTCTCGTAGCGTGCGGAAGTACCACGCGCCACGCGAGCTCAAGCGCACGACCGATTCATTAAATCAAGCGTGAGGCGGTGTCCGGAGATTCAGGGGGCTGCTCCAAGTATGGCGTCTCGGGGCAAGTACGGCGAACGTGGGACGCGATTGCCGAAGGCGGCCAGACGGTGTTAGTTGCCGCAGCGGAAGGTTGGCGTCTGTCGTATAAGGTCTTTGGATTCTCCTTGTCATGCCTCCAGGGGTACCATGGTTTGACCGGAAGTTCCTAATACCTTCTACTGCAAACAGATACGCAATGTTCCGATGCGCTCTACGCGCGTAGACGCTGTGCTTGAACCTGACAGGGGCTCAGTCCGCTGGCGCCCCGGCATCGACGCGACGGATCGAAATCGCACTCACTCTCGAGTATCGGTACTTTGAACTCGAGCGCTTCGGCGAGCGGCATCCCGCAACCTTCGACGAACGACGGAAAAAGCAGTGCCCTGACAGTGTTGCAGATACGCATGTAGCTTTTCGTCGAAGCAGTGGGCTTCTTCTATTACGACGGCCTTTGGCGATTCGCAACGCTCCTGCATATCGATGACGTTTTCGTATTCCGCGCACCACGAGCACAGTAAAAAACAAACCGTCCAGACAAAGCAAAAGCCCCGCAAGATTTCAATCTTGCGGGGCTTTGTTACCGATGCTAACGCTAAAGCGTTATCCGCTTAGCGCGACATCATGTTCATACTGACGTTATGCATCACCCACAACGTGCCGCCGACCACGATAACCGCGGTCAGCACGGTGAACACAAACGCCGTCACGTTCCAGCGCTGCGACGACGACGTGTTCATATGCAGGAAGAAGACCAGATGCACGAGGATCTGCACGACCGCGAGGCCCGCGATCGCGAACAACGCGCTCTGGCCCGTCAACGTACCGGTCATCACGATCGCGAATGCCGCGACGGTCAGAATGACGGAGAGCACGAAGCCCGTCATGTAGCTGCCGAAGCTGCCGTGACCGCCTTCCGAGTGTGCGCCATGGGCGCTATGGCTATGGTCCATTTAGATCACGCTCGCAAGATAGACAAAGGTGAAAACGCCGATCCACACGACGTCGAGGAAGTGCCAGAAAAGGCTCAGGCACGTCAGACGGATCATGTCGCGTTCGGTCAGGTCGCGATGACGCATCACTTGCAGCGCCAGCACCACCATCCAGATCAGGCCGAACGTCACGTGCAGACCGTGCGTGCCGACCAGGGTGAAGAACGACGACAGGAACGCGCTGCGGCTCGGACCCGCGCCGTCGGCGATCATGTGCGAGAACTCGCGCAATTCCAGTACGAGGAACGAGAGACCCAGCAGGAAAGTCACGCCGAGCCAGCCGAGCAGCGCGCCCTTGCGGTTCTTGTGCGCGCCGAGCATCGCGAAGCCGTAGGTGATACTCGAGAGCAGCAGCATCGTCGTTTCGAGCGCGACGCCGGGAATCTCGAACAGCTCCTTACCGCTCGGACCGCCCGCGAACTGCTGGCTCATCACCGCGAACACTGCGAACAGTGCCGCGAAGATGATGCAGTCGGTCATCAGGTACACCCAAAAGCCGAACACCGAGTGCGACGGCACGTGGTCCGGCGCGAGATGCGGCTCAACCGCTATAGTCTTCTGTAACATCAGTCCACCTCCAGCGCGACCTGCTTGCCGACGCTTGCGCCGACACCGGCCACGGCGCCAGCACCGCCGTTGCGTTTCTCTTCAATCAGCGCGACAGTGTCCGCCGGAATGTAATAGCCGTCGTTGTCCATGAAGCTGTAGACGATCACGGTGACGATCGTGCCAATCAGGCCAACGATCGCAAGCCACCAGATGTGCCACACGGCTGCAAATCCGAGCACCAGCGAGAACAGCCCCACCAGCAGACCCGCGGACGTATTCGACGGCATGTGAATGTCGCGATACGCCGGCACTTTGACGCCGCCCTTGCGCGACTTCATTTCGCTGAACGCGTCAAGCGAGCGGACGTCCGGGATGTGAGCGAAGTTATAAACCGGCGGCGGCGAGCTCGTCGCCCATTCCAGCGTATGACCGTCCCACGGATCGCCCGTGAGGTCGCGGTTTTCCATCTTGTTGCGATTGCGGATGCTGACGACCAGTTGCAGCAGCTGGCAAGCGATACCGATTGCGATCAGCACCGCGCCGAACGCGGCGATGATCATCCACGGATGCCAGTCCGGGTTGTCGTAATGGTTCAGACGACGAGTCGCGCCCATGAAGCCGAGCACATACAGCGGCGTGAATGCGACCCAGAAACCAATTTGCCAGAACCAGAACGCGGCCTTGCCGAGCTTCTCGTTCAGCTTGAAGCCGAACGCCTTCGGGAACCAGTAGTTGAAGCCGGCCAGATAGCCGAACAGCACGCCACCGATAATCACGTTGTGGAAGTGAGCGATCAGGAACAGGCTGTTGTGCAGCATGAAGTCCGCGCCCGGGATCGCCAGCATCACGCCGGTCATACCGCCGATCGTGAACGTGATGATGAAGCCGATCGTCCACAGAACCGGCGTCGTGAATTTCAGACGGCCCTTGTAAATCGTAAACAGCCAGTTGAACACCTTAACGCCGGTCGGAATCGAGATCACCATCGTCGCGATGCCGAAGAACGCGTTCACGTCCGCGCCCGAACCCATCGTGAAGAAGTGATGCAGCCACACGAGAAACGACAGCACCATGATCGCGCAGGTCGCCCAGACCATCGTCTTGTAGCCGAACAGCGGCTTCTTCGCGAAGGTCGCGACGACTTCCGAGAAAATACCGAACGCCGGCAGGACCAGGATGTACACCTCGGGGTGACCCCAGGCCCAGATCAGGTTCAGGTACAGCATCGCGTTGCCGCCGGCTTCGTTCGTGAAGAAGTGCATGCCGAGGTAACGGTCGAGACCGAGCAGCGCGAGCGTGACGGTCAGGATCGGGAACGACGCCATGATCAGCACGTTCGCGCACAACGAGGTCCACGTGAACACCGGCATCTTCATCCACGACATGCCCGGAGCGCGCATCTTCACGATCGTCACGAAGAAGTTCACACCAGTCAGCAACGTGCCGACACCGGAGATCTGCAGACTCCACAGGTAGTAGTCGACGCCGACACCTGGACTGAACTGCAATTCCGACAACGGCGGATAAGCGAGCCAGCCCGTCTGTGCAAATTCACCAACCACCAGCGAAATGTTGATCAGGATCGCGCTGACTGCCGTCAGCCAGAAGCTCAGCGAGTTGATGAACGGGAAAGCGACGTCGCGCGCGCCGATCTGCAGCGGCACGATGATGTTCATCAAACCGATCATGAACGTCATCGCCATGAAGAAGATCATGATGACGCCGTGCGCGGTGAAGATCTGGTCGTAGTGATGCGGCGGCAGATAGCCTGGGCTCAGGTACGACAGCGCCAGTTGCATACGCATCATGATTGCGTCGGCAAAGCCGCGCAACAGCATGATGAACGCAACGACGATGTACATGACACCGATCTTCTTATGATCGACGGACGTCAGCCATTCGCTCCACAGATAGCGCCATTTGCCGAAATACGTGATTCCGCCGAGCACCGCCAGTGCGGCGAGGGCCATGCCGGCGCCCGCCGTGACGATGATGGGCTCGTGATACGGAATCGCATCGAGAGTTAGTTTTCCGAACATGAGTTACCCCTTAGGCGCACAGTTGGCGTCTTTCATGTTGTCGATGACGTTGCCGTTGTTGTATTTGGCAATGATGTTATTGAAGAGCTTCGGATCGACGGTCGAGAAGTACCGCACAGGGTCCTTTTCGCTCGGCTCCGACACCGCGTGATAGCGGTCCATGTCGAGGCGGTCCGACGAAGCGCGCACCTTCTCAACCCAGGCGTTGAATTCTTCAGGCGACGAGGCGAGCGTACGGAACTTCATGTCCGAGAAGCCCTTGCCGCTGAAGTTCGCCGCGAGGCCCGCGTAGTCGCCGGTGTGATCGGCGATCAGGTGCAGGCGAGTCTGCATGCCTGCCATCGCGTAGATCTGGCCGCCCAACTGCGGGATGAAGAATGAGTTCATCACCGTGTCCGACGTAATCCGGAAGTTCACCGGCGTGCCGACGGGGATCGCGAGCTGGTTCACCGATGCGATACCGAGGTCCGGATAGATGAACAGCCACTTCCAGTCGAGCGCGACGACTTCGACGTTGATCGGCTTGACCTGAGACTCGAGCGGACGATACGGGTCGAGCTCATGCGTGCTCTTCCACGTCAACACGGCGAGGAACAAAATGATCAGCGCCGGAATCGTCCAAACGACGACTTCGATCGCGGTGGAATGCGTCCACCCCGGTTTGTATTCAGCGTTTCTGTTCGACGCGCGATAACGCCACGCGAAAAACAGTGTCATCAGAATGACCGGCACCACGACAATCAGCATGGCCCACACCGAAGTCGCGATCAGATCACGCTCCGCGAGTCCCACACTCCCCTTCGGATTCAGAATATCGAGGTTGCTGCAACCCGAAAGCAGCAACATGAGGCTGACGGAAACGAAACTTGCCGGCCTTCTCAGCGCCCGTCCTTTCATATCCACTGCCTCGTTTTTTTGACTTCAACGAACGTCATTCGACGGCTCTCCAGTAATAAGCGCTCGCATAATAGGGGGGCAGCGAATGCTAATAAACACTCGAATTTGCAACGATCTATTGCATCGCGCCGCAGTGCGACACGTTGCCGCATTCCCCGCACACCCTATTCACCAGCGTCGTTTGCGACGCTTCAAAAACGAAGCATCGAAAGTTGACGCATCGCAAGATCCCCTTCAAATAAGCACTGGAAAACCGCCGGACGCGCAGCGGTTTCGCAGTACTTCGTCGAGCATGCATTCACAAAGGGATTCGTAGCGACGGGCAAAAGCGCAAAAGCGTCGCCGCATCCTGACGCGCGGATGCGACAACGGTTCTTGCGCTCTGTTCTTTTAACCCGGATTGTGCGTGGCGACGGGTGCCGGTCCGGGCGCCGCCGCCTGCAGATGCTCGCCAGCTTCGGCCCGCACGTTGTCAGAAGGAAGCGCCGAGCGTTCGGATTGCGCTAGCAGCGTGCCGACCGACGGATCGATCGCATCGGTAAACGGCTTCGGATTGAGACCGATCGCGAGCACCAGCAGCGCCAACGCACCGAGCAGCGCGAACTCGCGCTTGCCGAGGTCCTTCAGATTCGCGACGCGCGCATTGGCGATCGCGCCGAAGATCACGCGCTTATACATCCACAGCGTGTAGGCCGCGCTCAGGATCAGCGTGGTCGCGGCGATCGCGCCGATCCAGAAGTTGAAGCGGATCGCGCCCATCAGCACCATGAATTCGCCGACGAAACCCGACGTGCCCGGCAGACCGATGTTGGCCATCGAGAACAACATCACGAAAGCGGCAAAGCGCGGCATCGTGTTGGCGACGCCACCGTATTCGGCGATCGATGCGCTTTTCGTGCGGTCGTACAGCATGCCGGTGCACAACAGCATCGCGCCGGACACCACGCCATAGGAGATCATCTGCACGATTGCGCCGGCCTGGCCGAAGCGGTTGAAGACGAACAGACCGAGCGTGACGAGGCCCATATGCGCGACCGTCGAATACGCGAGCAGGCGGCGCATGTCGGTTTGCACGAGCGCGAGCAGGCTCGAATAGATCACCGCGACGAGCGACAGCGTGATCATCATCGGCGCAAAGAAGTGGCTCGCTTGCGGCGCGATCGGCAGCGCGAAACGCAGCAGACCGTAGCCGCCGATCTTCAGCATGCCGATCATCACCGCGGCGCCGGTGGGACCGTCGAGGTGCACGTCGGGCAGCCACGTGTGCAGCGGCCACATCGGCACCTTCACGCCGAACGCGGCGAGGAAGCCGAGGAAGATCAGCGCCTGCGGCACCATGTCGAGATGCGCCTCGCGCCACACGGCGAGGTCGAAGCTGTGCGTCTGGCTATACAGATAGAGCAGCGACATCAGCATCATCAGCGAGCCGAGCAACGACACGAAGAAGAACTTCACCGCCGCATACGTGCGGTTCTTGTGACCGTACGTGCCGATCAGCAGATACAGCGGGATCAGCGTCGCCTCGAATGCAATGAAGAACATCATGCCGTCGAGCGACGTGAACACGCCCTGCATGAAACCCGACAGCATCAGGAACGCGCCGTAGTACTGCGCGGTACGCTGGGTGATCGACTCCCACGACGCGATCACGATGATGATCGTCGTCAGCGCGGTCAGCGCGACGAGCCACAGCGAAATCCCGTCGATTCCCACATGCCATGCGATATCGAACGTCGGCGACCAGCGGACGTTCTCGACGAACTGCATCGAGGTCACGTCGTTGCGGAAATTCGCCACGACCGGAATCACCGGCAACAAACCCGCCACCGCGCCGATCAGCGCGAGCCAGCGCGTGCGATTACGCGCCGCGTCGGACCCGGCGCGCAGAACCACGAAGCCGGCGACGATGGGGATCCAGATGAGAAGACTTAGGAGAGGCAATGGCATGTGCTCTGTCAAAACTTGAAGTACAAAACGCTGCGTCAATGCCGCCAAAACAGCAGGCATTGAAATTGGAATGTAAGTTGGAGTGCGCTGAAATTGACGCGTGGAGGGGTTTCCCGCTACACGTTTACCCGCAGCCGACCGACCGAGGGTGGGAGATTACCAAGATAAGAATAATTTTGCATCGCAGCAGCCAATAAATCCCTTCAGATTAGATTGTTGCGACCTGGACGCTTGCAAAACGCATCAAAATGTGCGTTTTCACTTTGTTACAAAGACCCCGCAGGGTCTTGAGAATTTGGCAGCAAAAGCTGGCAATTACCGGGAGGTTGGCCGCTTTTAGGCATCGCCTGTTTGTGGGGCCGGTTCGGCTGGAACGGATCGTGCTGAACGGTGCTTTTCGGCCCGCGGCGACGACCCGCATCTGAACAAGAATTTGCGTTGTCGACGACAAAAAATTTTTTTGTCCGGGCGGTCTGAATCGACCGGCGAAAAGGGGCAACGATAGCGAGCGCCTCGGATCAAGATGCGCTAAAACTGCGCCACCGAGGCGCGCCAATCTTCCAATCACCTTACGAAAATCAACGTTTCGCCTGGTAGCTGCTGCGGAAATCCGCGCGGCGAGGCACACTCATTTCGCCTGGCCGGCGCCCCTCGCCCGGCCCCTTTTCCGGACCTCCTCGCATGGCGCTTCGTGACGACGACGTCGTACCCGCACTCGAATGCCGCGGCCTCAGCAAGCGGTACGGCACCGGCCGCATCGTGCTCGCGCAGCTCGACTTCACGCTCGCTGCGGGAGAGTTCGTCGCGATCATGGGCGACTCGGGCGTTGGCAAGTCGACGTTGCTCAACCTGATCGCCGGACTCGACCGCGCCGATAGCGGCAGTGTGCTGATCGACGGACGCCCGGTCGAGCAACTCGACGATAACGCCGCGACGCGTCTGCGCCGCCAGAAGCTCGGCTTCGTATTCCAGGCGTTTCATGTGCTGCCGCATCTGACGCTCGCGCAGAACGTCGCGCTGCCACTGCTGCTCAACGATCTGCCGACGGCCGCCGCGCTCGACATGCTCGCGGCGGTCGGGCTCGGCGGACGCGGCGACGACTTTCCGCGCGATCTCTCCGGTGGCGAATTGCAGCGCGTAGCCATTGCACGCGCACTCGTGCATCGTCCAACGCTGCTTCTCGCCGACGAACCGACCGGCAACCTCGATCCCGCGACGGCGCACGACGTACTCGGCCTGTTCCGCGCGCAAAGCAAGGCGACGGGCGCGGCGACGATCATGGTCACGCATTCGGAAGCCGCGGCAGCCGTGGCCGACCGGGTGTTGATCCTGAGCGACGGCGGCTTGCATGCCGCGCGCGATAAAGCCGCGAACGTCGCGCACGCCGCGGCCCGCTCGACCGACGATGGCCGCTGACCTTCAGCCACTGCCGCGCGCGCCCGGCTATCGCGTTCTCGCAGGCTGGCTACTGGCCGCGGAATGGCGCAGCCATCGCGGACGCGCACTCGTCGCAATCGCGACGATCGCGCTCGGCGTCGCGCTCGGCTACGCGGTGCAACTGATCAACAGCGCGGCCTTCAATGAATTCTCCGCGGCCGCGCGCAGTCTGTCCGGGGAAGCGGACCTGCAAGTGCGCGGCGCGCAGCCTTTCGTCGACGAGTCCCTTTATCCGCAGCTGGCCAACGAGCCGGGCGTGGCGCTAGCGAGTCCCGTGCTCGCGCTCGACGTCGCGGTGCCCGGCCGCAACGGTGCACTGCCCGTTCTCGGGATCGACGTCTTCAAGGCGAGCCGGATCACGCCCGATCTGATCGGCGTAGCCTCGCCTGAGCGCCCGTTCGACACGCTCGCCTCCGATGCGATATTTCTGTCGACGGCCGCGCAGCAATGGCTGAACGTCAAGACCGGCGACGACGTGACGCTGCGCGTCGGCACCTCGGATCTGCAGTTGCGCGTCGCGGGCGGGCTCGTGCGCACGCGGCCGGGTCAACGGCTCGCGGTGATGGACATCGCCGCCGCGCAATGGCGGTTCGGCAAGGTGGGCAAGCTGTCGCGCGTCGACGTGCAGCTCGAGCGCGGCGTCGATCGGCAACGCTTCAAACGCGATCTGCAGCAGCGACTCGGCAGTGCCTGGGTAGTCGCCGAAACGCGCGATACTGAGAGCCGTACCGATCGCCTGTCGCGTGCTTATCGGATCAACATGAACGTGCTCGCGCTGGTCGCGCTGTTCACAGGCGCGTTCCTCGTGTTTTCGACGCAGGCGCTCGGTGTCGTGCGACGCCGCTCGCAGTTCGCGATGCTACGCGTGCTCGGCCTCACGCGAGCTCAGCTATTGCGGCAGATCCTGCTCGAAGGCGCGCTGCTCGGGCTACTCGGTTCGTTGTTTGGACTTGCGCTCGGCTACGCGATGGCAAGCGGTGCGCTGCGCTTTTTCGGCAGCGATCTTGGCGGCGGCTATTTTCCGGGTGTGCAACCGCGAGTCGGTTTCGAGCCGCTCGCGAGCGCGGTGTTTCTCGCGCTCGGGGTCGCGGTGTCGGTGTTGGGCAGCGTCGCGCCCGCCATCGACGCGGCACGCGCACGGCCTGCCGCGGCACTCAAGGCCGGCGCCGAGGAAACCGCGCTGGCGCGGCTCGCGACGCCGTGGCCGGCGTTCGGCTGTTTGCTGGCGGCCGCCGCGCTGACGCGCGTGCCGCCGTGGTTCGATGCGCCGATTGCTGGTTATCTGGCGGTCGCGTTGCTGCTCGTCGGCGGCATCGCACTGATGCCGCGCGTGACCGCGCTGATTTTTGGTGCGGCGAGCCATGTGCGCGGCGCGCGACGCCGCGCGGGCGCGACGACTACGCTCGCGATTGCGCGTCTCGCGAATGCGCCGGGGCAGGCGTCGATCGCGATGGGCGGCGTGCTGTCGAGCTTCGCGCTGATCGTCGCGATGGCGATCATGGTGGCCAGCTTCCGCGTATCCGTCGACGACTGGATCTCGCATCTGCTGTCCGCGGATCTCTATGTGCGCCTAACCTCCGGCGGCAATAGCGGTGACAGTGGCGGCTTGCGGCCCGACCAACAGACGCGCATCGCGACGGTCCCCGGCATCCGCCATGCTGCGTTTTCGCGCATCACGCATCTGACACTCGATCCCGCCCGCCCGGACGTCGCGCTGCTCGCCCGCGAGATCGATGCGGCCGATCCGGGTGCGACCCTGCAGATGACCGGCGCGGTGCTCTCCCCGTCCGCGCTTCGCACCGGAGACATGCCTATTTGGGTTTCCGAAGCAATGGTCGACCTGTATGGGTATCAGTCAGGTCAACGCGTGCGGTTGCCGCTCGGCGAGCAGGGCCAGACGTTCGTCGTCGCCGGTGTCTGGCGCGACTACGCGCGGCAGAGCGGCGCGATTCAGATACGGCTTGGCGATTATCGGCGGCTCACCGGCGACTCCACCGCAACCGATGTCGCGGTGACTGTCGAGCCGGGCGTGAGTGTCGAACGCGTCGTCGCAAGTTTGAAGGCGTTGCCGTTCGGCGCTTCGCTCGATTTGTCGCAACCGGGGGAGATCCGTGCGCGCACGCTGGTCATCTTCGATCGAAGTTTCGCGGTCACGTATCTGCTCGAGGCGGTGGCCATAGTGATCGGCTTGTTCGGTGTCGCCGCGACGTTTTCCGCGCAGACGCTCGCGCGCGCCCGCGAGTTCGGGATGTTGCGCCACGTCGGCGTGACGCGCGCGCAGATTTTTGCGATCCTCGCATCGGAGGGCGGCCTGCTCACCGCATCCGGCATTGCGCTGGGTTTCGCGCTTGGTTTCGCGATCAGCCTGATTCTCGTGTTCGTCGTCAATCCGCAGTCGTTTCACTGGAGCATGTCGCTGCATGTGCCGTGGTTCGTGCTGGGCACGGTCGCGTTGGTGATGCTAGTGCTGTCGTGCACGACGGCGGTGGTAGCGGGACGGGGTGCGGTGTCGGTGGATGCCGTGCGCGCGGTGAAGGAGGACTGGTGATGCGAGTTGTGCGGCGTGCGTGGGGGATGCGATTGCTTTGGAGTCCCAGCAAATCTTCACTCCCATACCCTCATCGAACTTTTCGGAGCCTACTTTGCGTTGGCATAGCCGCTGCGTCGCCCTCTTTTGCCGCTAGCAGCGACTCCTCTGCATCCACGCCGGCCGCCTTCGCGATAGTCACGCCAGAACATCTGATCTCGTTTCCGCGGGACACCGGTGCCCATCCGGAATTCCGCACCGAATGGTGGTACGCGACGGGCTGGCTCACGACACCCGACCACCAACCGCTCGGATTCCAGATCACGTTCTTCCGTTCGGCGACTGGTCACGATGCCGCCGACCCCAGCGCCTTCGCCCCCTCGCAACTGATCATTGCGCACGCTGCGCTGAGCGATCCGGCCATCGGCCATCTCGTTCACGATCAACGCATCGCCCGGCAAGGTCTCGGGCTTTCCTACGCGAAGCCCGACAACACCAACGTCAAACTCGACGCATGGAAAATGATTCGCGCCGCGGACGGTCACTACGACGTCATCGCCGACGCAAGCGGATTCTCGCTACACCTCCAACTCGCGCCAACGCAGCCTCCGCTAATTCAGGGCGAGCGCGGTTACTCGCGCAAAGGAGCGCGTCCCGAACAGGCAAGCTATTACTACAGCGAACCGCAACTCCGCGTGACGGGCACTGTGGTGCGCCCGGCCGCGGGTGCAAACGACTCGACGCGCAATGCTGCCGTGACGGGTACCGCATGGCTCGATCACGAATGGTCGAGCACGTTGCTCGACGCCAATGCGGTCGGATGGGATTGGCTCGGCGCCAATTTGACGGACGGCTCGGCGCTCATGATATTCAAGATCCGTAGCCGCGATGGACATGCAACATGGGCCCACGCGACGCTTCGCAGACCCGATGGGCAGGTAACGAACTTCGGCCCCGGCGAAGTTGCGTTCACGCCGCATCGCATGTGGCGGTCGCCGCACACAAATACTTTGTACCCGGTATCGATGACGGTTAGAGCCGGAACTCTGACATGGCAACTCGATCCGCTGATGGACGATCAGGAACTCGATTCACGACAGTCGACCGGCGCAGTGTATTGGGAAGGCGCGGTGCGAGTGAGCCAACAGAATGCCGATGTAGGGCGGGCCTATCTGGAACTGACGGGTTACGCGGATGTGCTGCGGATCGGAAAGTAGTGAAGCGCGCGGAATCGACCGCGTAAACGCAAAAACCCCACCGCTGCGGGTGGGGTTTCTGGCTTTGGGGGAGCCTGACGATTACCTACTTTCACACGGGCAATCCGCACTATCATCGGCGTGGAGTCGTTTCACGGTCCTGTTCGGGATGGGAAGGGGTGGGACCGACTCGCTATGGTCATCAGGCATGACGGGGTGCTGCGTCGCTGTCGGGTTGGGCTCAACCCGGCGCCACAGCCAATCGGGAAGAAGCGTAAAGGATTCGTGTGTTTGGGGTTGTGTTGTTGCTGGCACAACACTGATCTCAAACTGCATGTCTTCATCCCCTTCGGGGATCGGACACCCGTAAGCGCTAAAGCGCTAACGGTTGTCGAGACACACCTGTTATAGGATCAAGCCTTACGGGCAATTAGTATCAGTTAGCTCAGTACATTACTGTACGTGCACACCTGACCTATCAACGTCCTGGTCTTGAACGACCCTTCAAGGGGCTCGAAGCCCCGGGGATATCTCATCTTAAGGCGAGTTTCCCGCTTAGATGCTTTCAGCGGTTATCTCTTCCGAACATAGCTACCCGGCGATGCCACTGGCGTGACAACCGGTACACCAGAGGTTCGTCCACTCCGGTCCTCTCGTACTAGGAGCAGCCCCCTTCAAATATCCAGCGCCCACGGCAGATAGGGACCAAACTGTCTCACGACGTTTTAAACCCAGCTCACGTACCTCTTTAAATGGCGAACAGCCATACCCTTGGGACCGGCTACAGCCCCAGGATGAGATGAGCCGACATCGAGGTGCCAAACACCGCCGTCGATATGAACTCTTGGGCGGTATCAGCCTGTTATCCCCAGAGTACCTTTTATCCGTTGAGCGATGGCCCTTCCATACAGAACCACCGGATCACTATGACCTGCTTTCGCACCTGTTCGACTTGTCAGTCTCACAGTCAAGCACGCTTATGCCATTGCACTATCAGCACGATTTCCGACCGTACCTAGCGTACCTTCGTACTCCTCCGTTACACTTTGGGAGGAGACCGCCCCAGTCAAACTGCCTACCATGCACTGTCCCCGATCCGGATCACGGACCAAGGTTAGAACCTCAAACAGATCAGGGTGGTATTTCAAGGACGGCTCCACGCAAACTGGCGTTCACGCTTCACAGCCTCCCACCTATCCTACACAGACCGGTTCAAAGTCCAATGCAAAGCTACAGTAAAGGTTCATGGGGTCTTTCCGTCTAGCCGCGGGGAGATTGCATCATCACAAACACTTCAACTTCGCTGAGTCTCGGGAGGAGACAGTGTGGCCATCGTTACGCCATTCGTGCAGGTCGGAACTTACCCGACAAGGAATTTCGCTACCTTAGGACCGTTATAGTTACGGCCGCCGTTTACCGGGACTTCAATCAGGAGCTTGCACCCCATCATTTAATCTTCCGGCACCGGGCAGGCGTCACACCCTATACGTCCACTTTCGTGTTTGCAGAGTGCTGTGTTTTTATTAAACAGTCGCAGCCACCAGTTTATTGCAACCCCTTCACCCTCCTGGCGCAGGCCAGTCAAGCTACCAGGGCGTACCTTATCCCGAAGTTACGGTACCAATTTGCCGAGTTCCTTCTCCCGAGTTCTCTCAAGCGCCTTAGAATACTCATCTCGCCCACCTGTGTCGGTTTGCGGTACGGTCACTGTGAAACTGAAGCTTAGAGGCTTTTCCTGGAACCCCTTCCAGTTGCTTCGCTTCCGAAGAAGCTCGCGCCACACCCTTGAGTCCTGTGCCCGGATTTGCCAAGGCACCCTCTCCAATGCAGCGACCGGGACTTCCAACACCCGGACAACCTTCCGCGATCCGTCCCCCATCGCATTTCACAATGGTGCAGAAATATTAATCTGCTTCCCATCAGCTACGCATTTCTGCCTCGCCTTAGGGGCCGACTCACCCTACGCCGATGAACGTTGCGTAGGAAACCTTGGGCTTACGGCGAGGGGGCCTTTCACCCCCTTTATCGCTACTCATGTCAGCATTCGCACTTCCGATACCTCCAGCACACTTTCCAGTGCACCTTCGCAGGCTTACGGAACGCTCTCCTACCATGCACATAAATGTGCATCCGCAGCTTCGGTATATGGCTTAGCCCCGTTACATCTTCCGCGCAGGACGACTCGATCAGTGAGCTATTACGCTTTCTTTAAAGGGTGGCTGCTTCTAAGCCAACCTCCTGACTGTTTTAGCCTTCCCACTTCGTTTCCCACTTAGCCATATTTGGGGACCTTAGCTGGCGGTCTGGGTTGTTTCCCTCTTGACACCGGACGTTAGCACCCGATGTCTGTCTCCCGTGATTGCACTCTTCGGTATTCGGAGTTTGCTATGGCGTAGTAATCCGCAATGGACCCCACAACCATGACAGTGCTCTACCCCCGAAGGTGAGACACGAGGCACTACCTAAATAGTTTTCGGAGAGAACCAGCTATTTCCAGGTTTGTTTAGCCTTTCACCCCTATCCACAGCTCATCCCCTAACTTTTCAACGTTAGTGGGTTCGGTCCTCCAGCACGTGTTACCGTGCCTTCAACCTGGCCATGGATAGATCACCTGGTTTCGGGTCTACACCCAGCGACTGGACGCCCTGTTCGGACTCGCTTTCGCTACGCCTGCCCTAATCGGTTAAGCTCGCCACTGAATGTAAGTCGCTGACCCATTATACAAAAGGTACGCCGTCACCCCTTACGAGGCTCCGACTGTTTGTATGCATGCGGTTTCAGGATCTGTTTCACTCCCCTCCCGGGGTTCTTTTCGCCTTTCCCTCACGGTACTGGTTCACTATCGGTCGATCACGAGTATTTAGCCTTGGAGGATGGTCCCCCCATCTTCAGACAGGATTTCACGTGTCCCGCCCTACTTCTCGTACACCCAGTTCTTTCCCGCTGTTTTCGTCTACAGGGCTATCACCTGCTATGGCCGCACTTTCCAGAGCGTTCGACTAACAATGAAAAATAAAGAGTACAGGCTGATCCCATTTCGCTCGCCACTACTTTGGGAATCTCGGTTGATTTCTTTTCCTGCGGTTACTTAGATGTTTCAGTTCACCGCGTTCGCTTCACGTAGCCTATGGATTCAGCTACGGATACTCCATTAGGAGTGGGTTTCCCCATTCGGACATCTCCGGATCAAAGCTCGTTTGCCAGCTCCCCGGAGCTTTTCGCAGGCTACCGCGTCCTTCATCGCCTGTGATCGCCAAGGCATCCACCACATGCACTTGTTCGCTTGACCCTATAACGGGTGTGTCTCTCACCACCTTCACTGGGAAGGCAGCGTTTTTCACACACGCTACAGGTTGAGTATTCGTGTTGCGCCGTATTCCAAAGCGATCTCTCGATCACCTTTAAAATACATCGATACAATCACAACCCTGATTCACCTACTCACGCACCCATCTCCAGGTACGCTTTCGTGAATCTCTTTACTACTTCTTCCTGATTGTTAAAGAACGACAGCCGATATAAAGCCTGTGCCTCATACCGCGCTGACTGGCTCAATCGCCAATGCGCAACGCTCTGCCTTCATGCAGAACCCTGCGCATTGAGGATTGGTGGAGGATGACGGGATCGAACCGACGACCCCCTGCTTGCAAAGCAGGTGCTCTCCCAGCTGAGCTAATCCCCCGGTCATACCCTACTCAAGGGTGTCCCAGTCAGCACCACAGACAAAGATGGTGGGTCTGGATGGATTCGAACCATCGACCCCCGCCTTATCAAGACGGTGCTCTAACCGACTGAGCTACAGACCCCTGAGTCTGTCTGCGTTGCTTCTCTAAACCACAGCCGATAAGCGTGAGCGCTTGCGCAGCAATGCAAGCTCTGGAAAGGAGGTGATCCAGCCGCACCTTCCGATACGGCTACCTTGTTACGACTTCACCCCAGTCATGAATCCTACCGTGGTGACCGTCCTCCTTGCGGTTAGACTAGCCACTTCTGGTAAAACCCACTCCCATGGTGTGACGGGCGGTGTGTACAAGACCCGGGAACGTATTCACCGCGGCATGCTGATCCGCGATTACTAGCGATTCCAGCTTCACGCACTCGAGTTGCAGAGTGCGATCCGGACTACGATCGGTTTTTCTGGGATTGGCTCCACCTCGCGGCTTGGCAACCCTCTGTTCCGACCATTGTATGACGTGTGAAGCCCTACCCATAAGGGCCATGAGGACTTGACGTCATCCCCACCTTCCTCCGGTTTGTCACCGGCAGTCTCCCTGGAGTGCTCTTGCGTAGCAACTAGGGACAAGGGTTGCGCTCGTTGCGGGACTTAACCCAACATCTCACGACACGAGCTGACGACAGCCATGCAGCACCTGTGTGATGGCTCCCTTTCGGGCACTCCCGCCTCTCAGCAGGATTCCATCCATGTCAAGGGTAGGTAAGGTTTTTCGCGTTGCATCGAATTAATCCACATCATCCACCGCTTGTGCGGGTCCCCGTCAATTCCTTTGAGTTTTAATCTTGCGACCGTACTCCCGAGGCGGTCAACTTCACGCGTTAGCTACGTTACCAAGCCAATGAAGGCCCGACAACCAGTTGACATCGTTTAGGGCGTGGACTACCGGGGTATCTAATCCTGTTTGCTCCCCACGCTTTCGTGCATGAGCGTCAGTATTGGCCCGAGGGGCTGCCTTCGCCATCGGTGTTCCTCCACATCTCTACGCATTTCACTGCTACACGTGGAATTCCACCCCCTCTGCCATACTCCAGCGCTGCAGTCACCAATGCAGTTCCCGTGTTAAGCCCGGGGATTTCACATCGGTCTTACAGCACCGCCTGCGCACGCTTTACGCCCAGTAATTCCGATTAACGCTCGCACCCTACGTATTACCGCGGCTGCTGGCACGTAGTTAGCCGGTGCTTATTCTTCCGGTACCGTCATCCCTCACGGATATTAGCCACGAGGTTTTCTTTCCGGACAAAAGTGCTTTACAACCCGAAGGCCTTCTTCACACACGCGGCATTGCTGGATCAGGCTTGCGCCCATTGTCCAAAATTCCCCACTGCTGCCTCCCGTAGGAGTCTGGGCCGTGTCTCAGTCCCAGTGTGGCTGGTCGTCCTCTCAGACCAGCTACAGATCGTCGGCTTGGTAGGCCTTTACCCCACCAACTACCTAATCTGCCATCGGCCGCCCCTTGAGCGCGAGGTCTTGCGATCCCCCGCTTTCCTCCACAGAGCGTATGCGGTATTAATCCGGCTTTCGCCGGGCTATCCCCCACTCCAGGACACGTTCCGATGTATTACTCACCCGTTCGCCACTCGCCACCAGACCGAAGTCCGTGCTGCCGTTCGACTTGCATGTGTAAGGCATGCCGCCAGCGTTCAATCTGAGCCAGGATCAAACTCTTCAGTTCAAACCTGTTACTGTTTTCGGTTCCGCAGTTTCCTGCTTATGAACCGGTCGCTCACTCAACGTACTGACGATGATCAATCCGTCTTTCGACAGATAAAACCTTCCTCTAATACTGTGTGAGGCTTCTGATACTTTTGCCTTGCAGCAGATCCAACGGATCCGCCGCCGCATTCCGCATCAAGCGCCCACACTTATCGGCTGTTAGTTTTTAAAGATCGATCCGCCCAACCCGCAGCACCTGAACCACCACCCGGCACTGCTTCGTTTGCGTCGCTGCGTCTGCAGCAGAGAAGCGAGATTATGGAGAGCGGTCGGCAACCCGTCAAGCCCCTTCTGCGAATTTCTTTTGGGAGCAAAGACACTCGTCTCCATCTCCTTGCCCACACCCGCAAAAGAGTCAACTCACGTCAGACCTAAAAAGAAGCAAAAATAGTTAGTCCTCCAATTCAATCCACTGAAGTCCAGATACCGACAAAACAAAGTAGTCCGTGCACAGCTCGAATCCGCCACCGCTCCCCAAGTTAAAGTTTTACCCTTCCTCGCCGTCAATCAGATCATCCCGCCACTTAAATTAGCTGCCGACTATGGACAATCCCGTCGACGCACACGTCGAGGAAACCCAGCGCGCCGCTGCATCGCCGGCGCTCGAACCCGATTCGGTGCCGGTAGGCACGCCGCTCCCATGGCCGATCGTCGATGCCGACGGTACGCTGCTGTTCGCAAGCGCGACGACGCTCGCGACCACCGACGAACGCGCCTTTCTGTTTCAACACTTCCACCCGCACCGCGGCGACCTGTACGACCTCGGCGCACAACAACCGCCGGCGCCCACGACCCAGCCCGACGAGACCGGCGAGCTGACGCTGAAAGACATGCACCTCGAGATCGGCGCCCTGATCGGCATGCGTTCGCAACTCGGCAGCGGCGCGCCGATGCACCCATGCCGCATCATCGGTTTCGCACCGAATCATGCGCTGTTCGTCACGCCGCCGATGCAGCAGGGCCAACCGCTGCCGCTCACGCCCGGCGAGAACGTCGAGCTCGTCGCGATCGCGAGTCAGGCCGTGTTCCGTTTCGTCTGCACGGTCGAAGCAGTCTGCCGCGTGCCGTTCGACTATGTCGTGTTGTCGAGACCCGGCATGGTCCGCCGGCTACGCGAGCGCAAATCGATCCGCGTCCACGCGCATCTGCCCGTGCGGTTTGGCATCGGTGGGGCCGGCGACACGTACGAAGGCCTTGGCCTCGCCAAAGGCATCAGCGCACTCGGCATGTCGTTGTGCGCGTCATGGACACTGGGCGAGGTCGGCGAGCGGCTACGCATCGCGTTTCGGCTGAAGTCGGCCGAATACGATTCGCAGATCGAGACGATGGCAGTGATCCGCAACGTTCAGAAGGGCAAGACGCCTGGCGAGCCGTCCATGCATGGGCTCGAACTGGATCAACTCGATTCCGCTCAACAGATGGCGATGAAGGTGTTCGTGTTCGATCGTCAGGAGGATGTGCAGCATTGGTCCAACGGGCTGAAATAGACGCTCCGGCTGGCAACCAACGCGCGCGCGGACGGAGCAGTCCGAGCTCGCTGCGCACACATCGATCAGCCGATCAGCTGTTCCGGCGTCAACCGCCGCGCTCCCCACGCATTGGCGAGCACTTCGCAACGGCCGAGCCGTATCGCACCACGCTCGAAATCGACGAACACGACTTCGTCGGCGTCGGCCGGCCGCGCGGGTTCGTCGCGCGTGCGGCCGTCGGTCAGAATCCAGAGCCAGCGCTGCTGGGCCGGCCGTCGCCGCGCGCAGCGCTCGAGCAAATGCGCGGCGCTCCGCACGCCCGACGCGAGCGGCGAGCCGCCACCTCCGCCCACGGGCGCGAGCCATCGCTCGTTCCACCAGCGCGGCACGGCGGGGCCGAAGCGTATGTCCGCGCCCGCACCGCCGAAGCAGATCAGTGCAGCCTCGGTGCGCATCGCACTCGCACGGTCGAACAAGGCAGTCAGTAGCCCCTTCGCGAGCGCGAGGCGTTGGCCGGCCAGCATCGACCCGGAGCAATCGAGCACGAAGCAATGCAGCACACCGCCGCGCGGCGCTTCGCGTGCGAAACGCAGATGCTCGCGACGCAGCGTGCGCTCGCGCATCGCGGCGAGCGTCGGTGGCCAGGCAATGCGCCGGACCGGTTCGCCGCGCGATGTGTCGCGCGCACCCGCCCCCGCACCTTGCGGCCATCGAAAACCGCTGCGCGAGTCAGCGGCGGCGCCCTTCCGATGGCTCAGCGTTTTTTTGCGTCGAGCGGAATGACGCCTTTGACAGGCACAGTCGCGGTCGGCTCGGGCGGCAGGTAACCCCAGTCGGAGTCAGCGGAAGATATCGCCGTATCGCCGGACGCACCCTCGGCGACGCCCTGTGACCGCGCCTCGCTTTCCGGCTGACGCTGATTCACATGTTGCGAATCATGCTGACGTCGCCGATGAAGCAACACCGCATCGGCGACGCGCTCCACATGTCCGACAGTCACCGCATCCGTCTGTTCGAACGCGGCCAGCGCGCGCGCCGCGCGCAGCATCACGAGGTCGGCGCGCAGGCCGTCGACGGCCGCGTCGATGCACAACGTGCTCACGCGCGCATGGACGGTGTCATCGAACGCCAGCAGCGGCAGCGCCGCGCGCGCCGAGCGAATTCGCTGCACGTATGAAGCCTGCCGCTCCGCATAAGAGGCACGAAACCCCGCGGGATCGAGATCGAACGCGAACCGCGCTTTGACGATCGCCTGCCGCACCTGCGGCTCGAACGCGTTCTGCAACTCCACCATCAGACCGAAGCGGTCGATCAGCTGGGGCCGCAACTCGCCCTCTTCGGGATTCATCGTGCCGATCAGCACGAAGCTCGCGTCATGACTGTGCGACACGCCATCACGTTCGACGGTGTTCACGCCGCTCGCCGCCGCATCGAGCAACGCATCGACGAGCGCATCGGGCAGCAGATTGACTTCGTCGACGTACAGCACGCCGCGATGCGCCTTCGCGAGCAGCCCCGGCGAGAAGCGCACCGAGCCGTCGCGCAACACGGTTTCGATATCGAGCGTGCCGATCAGACGATCCTCGCTCGCGCCAAGCGGCAGATTCACGAGCCGCCCTTCCGGCAGCAGTTCGGCGAGCGCGCGCGCGGCGGTGGACTTCGCGGTGCCGCGCGGTCCGCTAATCAGTACGCCGCCCAAGCCCGGATCGATCGCGGCGAGCACCAGCGCCTGTTGCAACGAAGTCTGGCCAATCAGCGCCGCAAACGGAAAAACCGGCCGCGACGCGGTGCCCGATGAGGAGCCGGCGCCACCCAGGTCGTCCGTTCCTCGCATCGCTCCATTCATGTTTGTCTTCCTTCGATCTGCTGTTCGCTCGCAAGCAGATGCGCTTCCACCTGCGCGCGATAGTCGCTCGGCTGCTGCCACAGCCCTCGCTGCATCGCTTCGAGCAAACGCTCGCAGATCGAATGCAGCGCATGCGGGTTGTGCCGTTGCATGAACGCGCGGGTGTCGGCGTCGTTCAGATAAGCATCGGCGACGAGCGCGTATTGATGATCGGCGATCACGCGCGCGGTCGCGTCGTAGCCATACAGATAGTCGACGGTCGCGGCGATCTCGGCCGCGCCCTTGTAGCCGTGGCGCTTCACGCCATCGAGCCATTTCGGATTGACGACGCGCGAGCGGATCACGCGCGCAATCTCCTCCTGCAGCGTCCGCACGCGCGGCGCGGCCGTATTGCTGTGATCGGCGTGATAGACACTCGGCTGCTGACCGGCCAGATGCCGTACCGCCGCGACCATGCCACCCTGAAACTGGTAGTAGTCGTTCGAATCGAGCACGTCGTGCTCACGGTTGTCCTGGTTCTGCAGCACCACATCCAGCGCTGCGAGGCGCGCGCCAAACGCTTGATGCGCTTCCTCGCCCGCGCTCTTCTGCGCATACGCATATCCGCCCCACGCCTGGTACGCGTTCGCCAGATCGGCGTCGCTCTGCCACTCGCGCGAGTCGATCATCTGCTGCAGACCCGCGCCGTACGCGCCGGGTCGCGCGCTGAACACGCGCCAGCCGGCGCGCTTGCGCGCATCGACCGGGTCCATGCCGCGGGCGATCAACGCATCGCGTTCGCGCTGCACGCGCGCGCGAATCGGATTCAGCTCCGCGGGCTCGTCGAGTTCGGCAACGGCTTGTACGGCCGCATCGAACAGATGCATCACGTTGGCGAACGCATCGCGAAAGAAGCCGGATACGCGCAGCGTGACGTCGATACGCGGCCGGTCGAACGCTTCGATCGGCATGATCTCGAAGTCCGTCACGCGATGACTGCCCGGTGCCCACTTCGGCCGCACGCCGAGCAGCGCGAGCGCCTGGGCGATATCGTCGCCGCCGGTGCGCATCGTCGCGGTGCCCCAGACCGACAGGCCGATCGCGCGCGGATAATCGCCATGCTCCTGCAGATGCCGCTCGATCAGTTGCTGTGCCGATTTCAGGCCGAGTGCCCACGCGGCTTGGGTCGGCACCGCGCGCGTGTCGACCGAATAGAAGTTGCGGCCGGTGGGCAATACGTCGGGCCGACCGCGCGAAGGCGAGCCGCTCGGACCTGGCGGCACGAAACGTCCTTCGAGGCCGCGCTTGAGCTGCGTCATTTCCTGCGGACCGCAGGCGTCGAGGCGCGGCAGCACGTCGTCGCGCAGGCGCGCGATCACCTGTGCCGCTTGCGGCAGACTTTCGTCGCCTGCGGGGACGGCCCGCGAACGATCCGCGTCATCGCAATCGACACCGCAGACGCCGCGCAACAGCTCGCCCGCAAGCAACTCCAGCCGCTCGCGGGTATCGCCGCAATGTCGCCACGGTGCGTCGCTGATCCGCTGCAAAACTTCGGGACGCCGGCCGTCCCATGCGGCGGCCCAATCCACCCTCAACGGATCGAACAGATGATCGATGCGCAGATCGCGCGCCAGCGCGTCGACGAGCCCTGCCTTGCCGCCCTGTCCATCGCCGATGGGAAAGCGCCCGAGCGCGAGCAGCGTATCGCGCCGCTGCACGCCGCGCGGCGACTGCCCGAACGTATGCAGGCCATCGCGAATCTGCGCTTCCTTCAGCTCGCACAGCCACGCATCGACGCGCGTGAGCAGCGCGTCTTCATCGTCCTGTCCGTTCGGCGCCGCGAGACTCAGCTCTTCGTGCAGCCGATGCTCGACGATCGTCGTCAGAATCGTGCGACGCAAGAGCTTTGCGCGACGCGAATCGACCATCAATGCTTCGTAGTATTCGTCGACCTGGCGTTCGAGGTCTTGCAGCGGCCCGTAGCTTTCAGCGCGCGTAAGCGGCGGCATCAGATGATCGATGATCACCGCCTGCGCGCGCCGCTTCGCCTGGCTGCCCTCGCCCGGATCGTTGACGATGAACGGATACAGATGCGGCATCGGCCCGAGAATCAGATCGGGCCAGCACGCATCGCTCAGCGCGACGCTTTTGCCCGGCAGCCATTCCAGGTTGCCGTGCTTGCCGACGTGCACGACCGCGTCGATGCCGAACTGGTGGCGCAGCCAGAAGTAGAACGCGAGGTACGCATGCGGCGGTACGAGCTCGGCATCGTGATAGCTCGCATAGTCGCCTTGCTCGCGCGAACGCGAAGGCTGAATGCCGACGAACACCTGCCCGCAGCGCCAGCCCGCGATCATGAAACGGCCGCGCCGCAGCGTCGGGTCCTGGTCGGGCTTGCCCCAGCGCGCGTTCAACGCGTCGCGCACGCTCGCCGGCAACGCGTCGAAATGCGCGCGATAGTCGTCGAGTGCGAAGCTTTGCAGGGCCGGACGCAGATCGCGGACGACCGGATCGTTGGTCACGCCCTCGGTCAGCCTGTTCAACAACGCGTCGCCGCTGTCTGGCAATTCGCCGACACGATAGCCTTCATCGCGCAGCATCGACAGAATGCCGACCACCGATGCCGGCGTATCGAGTCCCACGCCATTGCCGATGCGCCCTTCGCTCATCGGATAGTTCGCGAGAATCAACGCGACTTTCTTGTCGGCGTTATCGAGCGAACGCAGACGGCACCAGCGCCGGCTCAGCTCGGCGAGAAAGCGCACCCGTTCGAGGTCGGGCTGATAACGAACCACGTCGACCTGCGTATGCGCACAGCGATACGCGAGCCCCTTGAAGCTGATCGCGCGCGTGATGATGCGCCCGTCCACTTCGGGCAGCGCGACGTGCATCGCGATATCGCGCGAATTGAGGCCGTGGTTGTCTTTCAGCCAATCGTCGCGATTGCCGCCGCTCAGGATCACCTGGAACACCGGCGCGTCGCCGGCGAGTGCGAGCGGCTCGGGGTCGTCGATCGCGGACGCGGCGAACGCGGTGGTGTTCAGCACCAGCGCGACGCCATGTTGCGCGCACAGCGACTGCACGACATCGCGGCTCATCGCATCCTTCAACGACGTGATCGCGAGAGGCAGCGGATTGAGCCCTTGCGCTTCGAGCGCATCGATCAGCGCATCGAACACCGCGGTATTGGCGGCCTGCAGATGCGCCTTGTAGAACAGGATCGCGACAACCGGCGCGTCCTGCCGCCAACGCGCCTGCCAGTCGGCAACGGTAGGCGTATCGCGCTCGGGGTGATACAGCGACGCGGCCGGCAATGCGCGCGGCGGCTCGGGCGCGCGCCCCCAACCGAGCGCGCGGTACGCGATGCAGCGCAAAAACGCCTCGGCGTTCTGCGGACCGCCCTCGCGCAGATAGCGCCACAACTGCTGACACAACTCGGCGCTCGCGGTGCTGCGCGCGAGCAGGTTCGGGTCCTCCTGCAGATCGCCGGAAAACATCGCGAGCGTTTGCTGTTTGCGCTGCGCGAGCGCGACGACCTGCTCGATGCCGTACGGCCAATACGCTTCGCCGCCGAGATGATCGACGACGACCACGCGCGCATGCTGCAACACGTCGTCGAGATAGAAATCGACCGAGGCCGGCTGACGCAGATACGTGACGTTCGCGAGCCGCAGGCTCGGGAAGCCGTCATCGAGACGCGGCACCACGCTCGCGAGCAGCGACAGCGTGGTGTCGGCGGAACTGAGCACGACGATCTCGGCGGGCCGCTGATCGATGCGGATCACGCCCTGCGTATCGTCGACGAAACCGCCCGGCGTCGTGCGCAGCAAATGCATGCTGGTGCGCCCGTTATGCCGTCGCGTTCGACGTCGCGCCGAGCGCCGCGTCGAACGCCTGTTGCAGCGCGGGTTGATCGAGGTCTTCGCCGATCAGCACGAAGCGGCTCAGGGCGTCGTCGCCGCTTTCGCCCGCCTGCCAGCGCCGGTCGAAGTAGCTGTCGAAGCGCCGGCCAACGCCCTGGATCACGAGGCGCATCGCCGCGCCCGGCAGTGCCGCGAAGCCTTTGACACGGTAAATCGTGTGGCTTTCGACCAGCGTCTGCAACGCGGCGAGCGCCGCGTCGCGCGACGGCACCGATGCCTGCACGACGACCGAATCGAATTCGTCGTGATGATGATCGGGGTCGTCGGCGGAACCGTGGTGGTCGTGACGCAGATGGATCGTCTGTTCCGACGCCGCTTCGAGCCCCAGCAGCGTATGCAGGTCGAGCTGCCCCCGCTGCGCGCGCACGATCTTCACCTGCGGCGGAATCTCCGCGCGGATCGCGGCTTCCACTTCGTGCTGCCGCGCGTCGTCGATCAGATCGGTCTTGTTCAGAATCACCAGATCGGCGGCCGACAACTGGTCTTCGAACAGCTCGTGCAGCGGCGACTCGTGATCGAGATTCGGATCGGCCTTGCGCTGCGCATCGACGGCGACCGGGTTATCGGCGAACTGGCCGCTTGCGGCGGCGGGGCCATCCACCACCGTCACCACCGCGTCGACCGTGAAGCCGTTGCGGATCTGCGGCCAGTTGAACGCCTGCACGAGCGGCTTCGGCAATGCGAGCCCCGAGGTTTCGATCAGCACGTGATCGAGTTCGTCGCGCCGCTCCGCGAGCTTTTCCATCACCGGGAAAAACTCTTCCTGCACGGTGCAGCACAGACAACCGTTCGCGAGTTCATACAATTGCCCTTCGGTCTCGACGCCGTTTTCATCGCAACCGATGCCGCAGCCCTTGAGGATTTCGCCGTCGATGCCGAGTTCGCCGAACTCGTTGACGATCACCGCTATGCGCTTGCCGCCCGCATGCTGAAGGATGTGCCGCAGCAACGTAGTTTTGCCACTGCCGAGAAAGCCGGTAACGATCGTGACGGGAATCTTGCGCAATTGAGTTTGCATCGTGAGGTCCATCCCTTTGCGTTGCATCGGTCTGCCGCAAGTTCCGCGCATCGGTCGGCATCGGCTGGCGAATGGAGCGAATGAAGCACGCGCAACAGTACCAGCGATCACCAGACACGGGGACGAACGACGGCATTGCCGCGACAACGGAAATACAGAAAGCGGAACTGAGGTCATGAACGCGCCGCCGCATCCCCGCGGCGGTCGTTCTGCTTCTTCGGGCCGGTATCCGGGCTGGCGAAAGCGCCGCTTCCCCTTCCCGGACGAGTGGTTTCTCGTCCAGTGGTGATATGTCGACGCGACCTTGCGCGAGGACATCGAAGCCGGCACCGCGGCGCCCGGCTATCAAGCCGGAACCGCTTTTCGCTTACCGTTGCGGGGACAGCACAGGTTAGCCGCTCTAGCGCAGATGGCTCCCTGTTTCCCGTTTAACTGCATGCGCACGAACGCGCACGCGAGCACCCAAAGTGCGTGCGAGTGTAGGCCCCCGGGCATGCGCAGTCAAGGAACGCGGGGCGCCGGAAAGCGCCGCCGCGGCTTATCCGGCAAGGCGTCATGTGCTATCGTATGCGCGCGTTTGGTGCCCGCACATGCGCTCGCATGTGCAGTTAAACGGGAAACAGGCAGCGCGTCGCGCGTTCAACCTGTGCTGTCCCCGCAACGGTAAGCGACCTGCGGCGCGCGGTTCGATTCAGCTTCGATTCCGCTGTGCCGCGCATGCGTTTTTTGATGCCACTGTCCCCGCGAATCCGCAGATTCGCAAACCGGGACGGGAAGGCGAAGCGCGTGAGGCCGCCAGCCCGGATACCGGCCAGACGCGGAGGCGGCGCCGCATGCATGCGTGCATCGGGTTGCGCCGCCGGCCGCCGGAATCCGCGGGGAACGGATGTGAAGGCGTAGTAGCGCGGCATCGCGCGTGTCGTGGCGTTCTCACTGAAGAATCCGCCGCGAACCGCACGAGTGGCCGCGCCCGGATTCGCTGTACCGCATGACATCCATATTCACCGCCGCGCGCACCGTCGCACGCCGCCACTCCCCTCCCATCTCCGCATGGCATGCGCCATGCACGCCGCGATGACGCGCGCCTGGCTGATCGGCGCCGGTCCCGGCGACGTCGAACTGATGACGCTGAAGGCCACCCGTGCGCTCGCGCAGGCCGATGTCGTGCTGGTCGACGATCTGGTCAATCCCGACGTTCTGCAGTTCGCGGGCGCCAACGCGCAAGTCGTATACGTCGGCAAGCGCGGCGGCCATCCGTCGACTCCGCAAGCGGACATCGTCGCGCAAATGCTCGGGCATCTGCGCGCGGGACGCAGCGTGGCGCGGCTCAAAGGCGGCGATCCGTTCGTGTTCGGCCGCGGCGGCGAAGAATTGCAGGCGCTGCAGGCGGCTGGTGTTGAAGTCGACGTGATCAACGGCATCACGGCCGGCATCGCCGCGCCCGCGACGCTCGGCATCGCGGTCACGCATCGCGATTACGCGCAGGGCGTCGTGTTCGTCACCGGCCACGGCGCCGGCGGTGGCGAGCCGGACTGGGCCGCGCTCGCCGCGACGCAGATGACGCTCGTGATCTATATGGGCATGCGGCGGCTCGGCGAAATCGTCGGCGCGTTGCTCGCGGCCGGCATGTCCGCCGATACGCCCTGCGCGGCGATCGAATCGGCGACGCGGCCGGAGCAGCGTCACGTGCTCGCGCCGCTGCGCGAGTTTGCCGAGGCGGTCGTGCGCGCGGGGCTCGGCTCGCCGGCGATCGTCGTGATCGGCGGCGTGGCCTCGTTCGCTCTTGCGCGTGATGCGGCCAAACGCGACGGCCGAGTCGCTCACGAACAAGCTGCGAGCGCGATTAAAACGCTGAGCGTCGGCATAGGTTGCCGCTTGCACAGCGATGCGGCTGACATCGAAGCCGCCGTGCGCGCAGCACTCGGTTCGAATGCCTTCGAGCAGATCCACACCATTGCGACGATCGACGCCAAAGCCAACGAAGCAGGTCTGCTCGAATTCTGTTCGCGCCATCAACTACCGCTGCAACTGTTCAGCCGCGAGCAGATCGCCGCCGCACCGTTCGCGTCGCCGTCGGCGGCCGCGCGCGCGCATCTTGGTGTCGACGGTGTGTGCGAACCGTGTGCGCTACTGGCGGCAGCAGCGTCGGTCCGCGCGACAATCACGCAAAACGCACGTCTGGTCGTACGCAAGACCACGCACGCCGGCATTACCGTCGCGATTGCGGCGGCGAGCGACAGCGCACCCGGCGACGTAGCGCCCTTCCATCCCGCCCCTCAAGACCAGGACCTCCGATGAAAACCGATCCCGAATCGCATCAACGCATGACCGAACGGCGCCGCGAAGGCCACGAAAAGAAGCAGGCCAGCGCTACCGTCGAAAAAGGCCTGCTGATCGTCAACACCGGCACCGGCAAGGGCAAGAGCACGGCCGCGTTCGGCATGGCCGTGCGGGTGCTCGGCCACGGCATGCGGCTGGGTGTCGTGCAGTTCATCAAGGGCGCGCTGCATACGTCGGAGCGCGATTTCCTCGGCGCGATCGCGCAATGCGATTTCGTCACGATGGGCGACGGCTATACGTGGAACACGCAGAACCGCGAAGCCGACATGGCAACCGCGCGCAAGGGCTGGAACGAAGCGCGGCGGATGATCGAAAGCGGCGACTATCAGATGGTGATCCTCGACGAGCTGAACACCGTGCTGAAGTACGAGTACCTGCCGCTCGACGAAGTGCTCGCCGTGATCAATGCGCGCGCGCCGATGCTGCACGTCGTCGTGACCGGGCGCCATGCGCCCGACGCGCTGATCGAAGCCGCCGACCTCGTCACCGAAATGCGCGCGATCAAGCATCCGTATCGCGAGCAGGGTGTGAAGGCGCAGCGCGGCGTGGAGTTCTGAGCGATGTCCGCGCCCCCCAAGGGGACTCGCTCCGCAGCGTGCCCCGCGCTGTTCATCAGCGCGGCCGCCTCGGGACAAGGCAAGACCACGATCACCGCGGGTGTCGCGCGCTATCACCGGCGGCTCGGACGTCGCGTGCGCGTGTTCAAGACCGGGCCGGATTTTCTCGACCCGATGATCCTCGCGCGCGCGAGCGGCGCGCCGGTGCTGTCGCTCGATCTATGGATGGTCGGCGAAAGCGCGTGCCGCAACCTGCTCGCGCAGGCGGCACAAGAAGCCGATCTGATCCTGATCGAAGGCGTGATGGGCCTGTTCGACGGCACGCCGAGCAGCGCCGATCTGGCGACCACGTTCGGCGTGCCGGTGCTTGCGGTGATTTCCGCGCAGGCGATGGCGCAGACCTTCGGCGCGCTCGCGTTCGGCCTTGCGCGCTTCAGACCGCAACTGCCGTTTCATGGCGTGCTCGCGAATCGCGTCGGCTCGACCCGGCACGCGCAGATGCTGCAGGAAGCGCTGCCGCCTGAACTGCGCTGGTGCGGCCACATCGCCACGAGCGACGAGATCACGCTGCCCGACCGGCACCTCGGCCTGCATCAAGCCGATGAAATCGACGATCTCGAAGCGCGCCTCGAACGCGCGGCGGATACGCTCGCGTCGACCGCGCTCGCCGAACTGCCGCCGCCGGTCGATTTCGGCACACCGTCGCCCGAGGTGCTGCCGCGTCTGCTCGAAGGCACGCACATCGCGATCGCGCGCGACGCCGCGTTCTCGTTCATCTACCCCGCCAACGTCGCGCTGCTCGAAGCGCTCGGCGCGCGGCTCAGCTATTTCTCGCCGCTCGCCGACGAAGCGTTGCCCGCCGACGCGCATGCGCTCTATCTGCCGGGCGGCTATCCCGAACTGCATATGGCGACGCTCGCGGGCAACATGAGCAGCGCGGCATCGATCCGCGCACACGTCGTGGCGGACAAACCGGTGGTCGCCGAATGCGGCGGCATGCTCTACCTGCTCGACACCCTGACCGACGCGCAAGGCACGCGCACGCGGATGCTCGGCCTGCTGCCCGGTCACGCGACGATGCAAACACGCTTCACGTCGCTCGGCATGCAGCAGATCGACGGCCTCCACGGCACGCTGACCGGCCACACGTTTCATTACTCGAAGCTCGCGACACCGCTCGAACCGCAGCGCTTCGCCACCCGCGCGCACAGCGACACCCCCGGCGAAGCGGTGTTCCGCGTGGGCCCGATTGTGGCAACCTATATGCACGCTTACTGGCCCTCCAACCCGGCTTTCACGGCCGCCCTCTTTCATGGCGAAGCCTTTTGACGACTCCGAGCGCGAGGCGGTCTATCGCGCGATTTACGAACGCCGCGACATGCGCCACTTCGTGCCCGATCCGGTCGATCCAGCGGTGCTGCGGCGTCTGCTCGACGCGGCGCATCACGCGCCGAGCGTCGGCTACATGCAGCCGTGGCGCATCGTGCGCATCACCGATGCGGCGCTGCGCACGGGCTTGCGCGACATCGTCGAGCGCGAACGGCTCGCCACCGCCGACGCGCTCGGCAAGCGCCGCGACGAGTTCATGAAGCTGAAGGTCGAAGGCATGCGCGACTGCGCGGAGCTGCTGGTGATCGCGTTGATGGACGGGCGCGAGCGGCACGTGTTCGGCCGTCGCACGCTGCCGGAGATGGACCTCGCTTCGGTCGCGTGCGCGATCCAGAACATGTGGCTCGCCGCGCGCGCGGAAGGACTCGGGCTTGGGTGGGTGTCGCTGTTCGATGTCGACGCGGTGCACCGGCTACTGGCGATGCCGGAAGGCGCGCGGCCGGTCGCGATTCTGTGTCTCGGCCACGTCGATGCGTTCTACAGCGAGCCGATGCTCGAAACGGAGCGCTGGGCGAGCCGTCTGCCGCTAGCCGATTGTGTGTTCGAAAACCGCTGGCCACGCGGCGAACCGGTGCCGGAATAACCGACACGCACGGCTCCGGCGACTCGAAGCTGCGTTGTTTAGCGCTGCAGCGGCTCCATCGACTCGACGTTCGGCGCACCGCTCGCCTTGTCGATACTGAGCTTCACGCGCCAGTCGGCCGGCGCGTCGTACGGCAGCTTCGCAAGCGCGGTTTTCACGAGCAGCGGCAGCGCACGCAGCGGGGCCGCGTCGCGATCGCTATACACCGCGCTGACCTTGTAGCGCTCGGTGCCGCTCGCATAGTCGAAAAAGCGCAGCGTCAGCGCGTGCTGATACTTGCGCCCGAAAAGCAGCGCGCCTGGACCGTCGCTACCCGCGCCGCAATCGGGCGGCTCGCAACCCGCACCGCCGATGCCGATCGACGCCGGCCGCGTGCTATACGCGATCGACAGCAGGTAATGCGCGGGCTTGCCCGCTGTATCGACGAACCCGTGCTTCGCCAACTCGTCGCGCAGCAGCTTTTCGACTTGCGGATGGTCGGCGCTGTCGTCCTGCGCCTGCGTGCGCGCGAGCGAATAGGTCTGCTCGCCTTGCAGCGCAACGGCGTGGTCGGCGCTGTTAGCGCAGACGGTGTGCACGTCGGCGCCGAGGCCCGCGCAAGCGGTGAGGCTCGCCGCGGCCAGCGCGGCACAGAGGTGAGCGATCTTCGCCATTTTCTGTCTTCTCTCTAGTCCATCGAATCCATCACGAGCGCATCAGGCGCGCGGTGCGCTCGTTTCATCGAGCGGCGCGTCGTCGAGCGCGGGCAGCCAGATCGTAAACGCCGTCCCCTCGCCGGGCGCGCTGACGACTTCGACGCTGCCCCCGTGGCGCGTAACGACGGTTTTGATGAACGCCATGCCGAGTCCCGCGCCGCCCACTTCCGGCCGCTCTGCCTCGTGAAAACGGCGAAAGCGCTCGAATAGCCCCGCCTGCTGCTCCTTCGGGATGCCATAGCCCTGGTCGCGAATCGTGCACGCCACGCGTGCCGCCCCGCTGCCCTCGCGCCTCGCCGCCGGCTGGCTCGCGAAGCTGCACACGATGCGCGTGTCGGGCGGACTGTACTTGACCGCGTTGTTCAGAATATTGACGAGCGCGCGTGTCATCAGCGAGCGGTCGGCGCAAATCCAGGGTTCGTCGTTGCTGTCGTCGCCGGTTTCGGTATGCAGCGTGATGCGCTTCGCGTGCGCCTGCGGCCAGACCTCGTCGCTCGCATCGATGACGAGTTCGGTCAGGCTCAGCGGCTCGAGCACATAGGCCTGCGATTCGGCGCGCGCCAGTTGCACGAAGTCGTCGGCGAGCGTGAGCGCGCGTTGCGCGTAGCGTTCGATGCGCTCGAGCACGCCGCGCGCGAGCGCCGGCTCGGTCCGCGCGCGCTCGATCTCGACTAGCGCAATGATCGACGTCTGCGGCGAACGCATGTCGTGCGACAGCAGTCGCAGCGCGTCCTCGCGCTGACGCTCGGCCGCATGCAGCGCCGACACGTCGACCAGACCGGCGATCCAGCCGGTCGTCTCGCCCTGCGCGTTGGTGCAGGTCGCATAGCGCAGCAGATGGTCGCGCTCGTTCGTGTCGCGCACCTCGACACCCTGCGCCATCAGCGCCGCGAACTCGCCGCGCGTCGGATCGAGCGGCGCCGGCCAGTGCGCGTGTGCGTGCACGTTGCGCTGGTTGTCCGAGGCCGCGCCGGTATCGATCGTCTTCACGAGCGTGAGCCCGCCGAGCACGTTATGCATCGGCTGGCCCTCGGGCATCGGCGCGCCGAGCCGCGCGAAATGCGCTTTCGCCGCGTGATTCGCGATCAGCACGACGCCGCCCACATCGCTGACGAGAATCGGCTCCGGCATGCTGTCGAGGCTGTCCCACACGAAGCGCTTCATGTCCTGCACCCGTTGCGCGGCCTCAGCCATCAGCGCCATGTGCTGCGCGAGCACGTCGCCGCCGAACTCGCGGCGGCGCTTCGGCGTTTCGGGCAGCAGATGCGGCTCGTCGGCGAGACGTTGCAGCTCGCCGCGCAGATACGCCATCGTCATTTCGAGGCGTCGCCAGTTCCAGATCGGGTAGACGATCGCGACGCTGAGGATCGCCGGCACCGGCGACATCCACAGCCTGCCGCCGTACAGCAGCAGCGCGCTGCCGGCCACGGCGAGCAGCACCAGCGCGCCGGTCAGCATCAGCGAGCGGCGCGGCGACAGTACGAGGAAGCCGCCGAGCAACGCGGCGAGCGGCGCGAGTGCCGCCGCGAACACGATCCACAGCGCGACCGGCTGGATCTCGCGGCCGGTCAGCAGCGTGTCGAGCACGTTCGCGTGGATGTAGACGCCTGGCAGCGGACCGAGCTCGCCCGACACAGGCGTCGCGAAGCGGTCGTACAGACCCGACGCCGTCACGCCGATCACGACGATGCGCCCGCGCAACTGATCGGCCGGCACCTTGCCGGCGAGCACGTCGGCGAAACTGAAGCTCGCGTAGTTCGCGGCATTCGGGCCGAACGGTATCAGGAAGCGGTCTTCGCGGCCGTCGTCGCTGCCGCGCGCGGGCTCGTTCGAGCGACGCGGCGGCAGCCCGTTGCGCAGATGCAGCTTGCCGTGTTCGACCGCGTCGGCGACGAGCACCGTCAGTTGCGGCCAGCGCGAGTGCTCGTCGCCCTGGAAGCGCGCGACGCTGCGCACGATGCCGTCGCTGTCCACTTCGAAATTGATGTGACCGAGCCCGGCGGCTGCCTGCGCGAGCGGCGTGACGGGTTCATCGACGGTGCGCTCGCCGCTCGCATCGGGCGGCGTCAGCAGCACGGGCAGATAGGTCGGGCTCAGCGCGATGGCGTGGGCGAGCCGGGCGTCGTCGACGTTGGGCTCGGTGAACAGCACGTCGTAGATCACCGCGGCAGGTTTGGCCGCGGCGAGCCGATCGAGCAGCCGCGCATGCACGCTGCGTGGCCACGGCCAGCGGCCGAGCGCGTCGATGGTCGCATTGTCGATTTCGACGACGACGATGTCCCACAGCAGCGGCTGCGCGCGCAGCTTCAGAAACTGGTCGTACACCAGCAGATCGATGCCCGCGCCGACGCGCCCGAACGACGTCAGCAGGATCACCGCGAGGCCGAGGCAGCCAACGCTGAGCCACTCGGTCAGAAAGCGCCGGCCGGCCCGCCGTCCGAGACGGGCGCGCGGATCGAGGCTCAGTCGCGTAGAAGTGGCGGGCAAGGGACGATGTAGTCGGGAACCAGAGGACGGACCGGCCAGCAGGCCGGCTCCGAGAATCTACCAGCGTCAGCGCGCCAGCGTAAAGGAGCGGACCGGGCTGCTCTTTTCGTAGAAGCGCCCGTTGTCGAACTGCTCGGCGACGATCGTCCAGTAGTAGACACCTGGCGGCAGATCGCTGATCACGAGCTCGCCGCCCGCGAGATCGGTGCGATCGATCACGGGATGGCTTAGATCAGCCGTCATCGCGAGCACGAAGCGAAAACGCGTCGGCACGTTGCTGTGGCTGACGAACCAGCGGAACTCGTAGTCGTGGCTGCCCGCGCGCTGCGCGGCCGAAGCGTCCAGCCCGAGTTGGCGGCGCTCGAACGCATACACGCTCGGCAGGCCGTCGAGGCCGTTGCTATCGGTCGACGCAACACGCACGAAGTACGTGCCGTCGGGCAGATCGCCGAAGTCGGCGTGGGGCACGCTCACGCGTAGATCGCGCACCAGGTCGAGCTGATCGGCATCGTGCGAAATCTGCAGCCGATAGCCGAGCGCTTGCTCGGCCGGGTTGACGTCGAACGCGACGGTCTTGCCGTCCTGCACGCGCGCCGGCCGCGCGAGCGAAGGTGCCGGCAACAGTTGGAGCGGACTGCCGACCGCTTCGCCCGAGTGCGTGACGTTGCCGAAGCTCGCCTTGACCAGTTGGTCGGACGCCTGCAGCGGCCTGCCCGGCGCCGGCGCGGCGCTCTGGCCGTGCTGCGTGGCCGGATCGACGCCGACCGCGCCATCGAGCACGGCCACCGCGGTGGTCTGCGTGTCGCCGTTGTAATCGACGCGGAAGCGCGTACCGCGCACCCCGGCGACCACCGAAGGCGACCGGATCTGGAAGCGATCGTCGCGTCGCGTCGCATGCGTGACCTGGCTTTCGACCTCGCCCGAACGCAACTGGAAGATGCGATCTGCCGCGCCGGTCAGCGTGATGTGCCGCAGCCTCTCGATATTGAGTTCGCCGTTTTGCGCGACCGTCACATACGAGCCGTCGGGCAGTTCGAGCGTCGCGAACCCGTTCGCGCCGGTGCGCAAGTGATCGCCTTCGGCAAGCGTTTCACCGCTCTTCAACGGCAGATAAGGGCTCGTGTCGAACGCGTGCTCGACCGGACCGCTGGTCGCGACCACGCGCGCCGTGTCCCGATCCTGGCGCAGCCTTTGGAACGGCAAACGCAGCACGATGCCGGCCGGCATGCGGCGCGGCGCGGGCACGTGATTGAGCCTGCTCAACAACGCCCAGTCGGACGGGTCGGCCATGTAGCGGGCGGCGATGTCGTACAGCGTGTCGCCTTCGTGCGTGGTGTACGAAGCGTAGACCGGCAACGCCTTCGCACCGGCCTTGCCGCGCGCGGGCTGCGCGTGCGCGAGCGCGCTCCAACCGGTCGCGCCCGTTGCGATCAGACAGGCCGCGGCAAGCCACGCGGCGGCGCGGCGGCCGGAGATAGCGCCGCTGCCCGACGCCGCCCCACCCACGCAGACCGTCACGCCTTCCCCGCTTCTTCAGTGGGTTCGTCGTCGGCGGTAGGTGGTGTGTCGGCTTCGATCCGCTCGAGGCGGTAGCCATAGCCGTAGATCGGTGTGAGCCGATAACCCTGCTCCGGGCGCAGACCGAGCTTGCTGCGCAACATCGACACGTGGGTGTCCATCGTGCGCGACGGGATGTCGGTGGCCTGCTTCCAGATCACGTCGAGAATGTGTGCGCGCGACAGCGGCCGGCTCATATGCTGAAACAGCAGCAGCGCGAGTTCGAACTCTTTCTGCGTGACGGAGACCGGCGTGCCGCGCACGACGACGTGCTTGGCGCTCAGGTCGAACTCGAAGTCACCGAACACTTCCCTGGTTGCCGGCGGCTTCAGGTAATACGCACGCCGCAGCAGCGAGCCGACCCTGGCGAGCAGCACCGCGCCCGACACGGGCTTGACGAGATAGTCGTCGGCACCGATGTTCAGAATCGAAGTGATGTCGGATTCGCGGCCGCGGCTCGTCATGAACAGCACCGGCAGACGCTCGGACAGGCTCTCGCGCACCCACCGAAGCACCTCTTCACCGGACATGTCGGGAACGTTCCAGTCGAGCACGAGCAGGTCGAACGTCTGGCGACGCAACTGGCGCACGAGTTCGCGCCCTGCGCCATACGCATGACAGACGTGTCCAGCGGCGGATAGCGTTTGACACACAAGGTCGGCCTGAGCCGAATCGTCTTCGAGGACAGCAATTCTCATAACACCCCACAACGTAACAGCGCCTTTCGCGGCTGACGGCCGGCGCACCGGCTGACGACCGGGATGACGACATAGCGCCGCCGATCCAGCTTTCCATTAAATTCCGGCTGCTACTTTCTGACTAATGGTCCCTCGCCGTACCCCGCCATGACGCTGGTTTCACGAAGCTGAAATCAGCGCATAAATGTCATTTCCATAGCGATTTATGCAGGGCATGATAATCGAAAACCCTCTTTCATCCCGCTTACCGTGGACCGGCAATCCGTCGCGAAAAACCCTAATCGAAAACGATTGGCGTGTTTCTTAGGTTCCTCCGGTCTGCCAGCACTGCGAGGCACCCGGACGGACATCACAATGCGGGCCGCAGATCCTTGCTGGAGCGGCTTTTCGGCAATGCCGCTTATCCGCTTTAAGATTCCTTTCAGATACTCTTATTTAACAATTGCGTGTTCAGTATAAGAATAATCTCAGAATAAATCGTTTAAACATTGTTAGATTTCGTCTCGGGGCGAGTTGTCATTTGATGCAATCCTTATGCAGTGCGCGAGACGCGCAGCCCGTTTTTGTATGAGGCGTTCGAGTGCTTCACATTGATGGCCAATGCGATGACGCAATGCGTCAAAGGCAGTCAGCGGATGATGCCGGGCGCGCGTGTCGCGGGCAAAAAAAAAGCGGCGTTGCCCCTGTCGAAGCAACGCCGCCTAAAGAACACTACACACGCTCGCCGGGGTCTAGCCGCACGAGTAATGTCACGTTAGCCCGGCGCGAAGCCGCGCTCAAGAAGAAAGAACTTCCTTTGTAACCGCTGGGAAAGTAGTTATTACGCCTGGTCCGGAAGCACGCGACGCGCAAGTCTTGCACAGCGCGAGTTCGAAATTGGTATGAGTTGAAGCCTCCCGCGGCGGCCATTTACACACGCAGACGTTTTGTTACAGTCCGGCCCCCTTTAACGTTGCTGCAGCGCATCAGATTCCCAAAGCTGGGATGCTGCGCATTGCCTCTGCATTGCCTCGTTCGATCGTCAGCTCGCGCTCACCGCGCGCCCTCGATTTCCGGTATCGGTGCGAACAGCGCGTCGAGATCGTCGTCCGAGAACTTCGCGGCGCCTGCCGCGTCTTCCGCGAGAATGCTGTCGGCGAGCCCGGCCTTGTGTTCCTGCAGCTCGACGATCTTTTCCTCGATGCTGCCGGCCGCGATCAGCTTGTAGACAAATACCGGCTTGTCCTGTCCCAGCCGATGCGCGCGGTCGGTCGCCTGGTTCTCGGCGGCGGGGTTCCACCATGGGTCGTAGTGGATCACCGTGTCGGCGGCGGTCAGGTTCAGCCCCACGCCGCCCGCTTTCAGGCTAATCAGAAACAGCGGCACCTCACCCTGCTGGAACCGCTCGACCGGCGTCACCCGATCAGCCGTGTCGCCCGTCAGCATCGCGTATGGGATCGCGGCCTCGTCGAGCGCCTCAGCGATCAGCGCGAGCATGCCGGTGAACTGCGAGAACAGCAGCACGCGACGACCTTCCTCGATCAGCTCGGGCAGCATCGACAGCAGCAGATCGAGCTTGGCCGAGCGCATCGCCCGCTCGCCGCCGCTCGCGGCCGCGCCGTCCGTGATGCCACTCGGGGTGCGCACGAGCCGCGGATCGCAGCACACCTGGCGCAGCTTGAGCAACGCATCGAGCACGATGATGTGACTGCGCGCGAGCCCCTGCGCGCTGACCGCAGCGCGCACCTTCTGCTGCATCGCCGTGCGCACGGTTTCGTACAGGTCGCGTTGCGCGCCTTCGAGATCGACCGGGCACACGATCGTCGTCTTCGGCGGCAGTTCCTTCGCGACCTCGTCCTTGCGCCGGCGCAGCGTGAACGGCCGGATGCGGCGCGCAAGCAACGCGCGGCGCACGTCGTCGCCGTTCTTCTCGATCGGGTTGCGCCAGCGTCGCGTGAAGTCCTTCTGGCTGCCGAGAAAGCCCGGCAGCAGAAAATCGAACTGCGACCACAGCTCACCGAGATGATTCTCGAGCGGCGTGCCCGTCAGACACAGCCGATGCCGCGCCCGCAAGCCGCGAATCGCCTGCGCGGCCTTGGTGGTCGCGTTCTTCACGTACTGCGCTTCGTCGAGAATCAGCAGATGATAGTCGTGCTCGCCGAGCACCTTCTGATCGCGCCACAGCAGCGCATAAGTGGTCAGGATCAGCTCGTGTTCGCCGATCTGCTCGAAGCGTTCCTTCCTGTGCGGCCCGTTCAGGGCCAGCACCTTCAACTCCGGTGCAAAGCGGCGTGCTTCCTCGCGCCAGTTGTGCACCAGCGTGGTCGGCACGACGATCAGCGCGGGCTGCGTGAGCCGCCCCGCTTCCTTCTCCGCGAGAATGTGCGCGAGCGTCTGCACGGTTTTGCCGAGCCCCATATCGTCGGCGAGCACGCCGGCCAGATCCTGTTCGCGCAGGAACTGCATCCAGTTCAGGCCCTGGTGCTGATACGCGCGCAGCTCGGCCTTCAGACCGCGCGGCACCGCCACTTCGCGCAAGCCGGGTCCGGCTTGCAGACGGCGCGCGAGCTCGCGAATCGAAGCGTCGCCGCTGAACTGCCAGCGACCGGTGTCGTGCAGCGCATCGAGGCGGCCGGCATCGACCGCGGGCACGCGCAGCGGCGCGCCTTCGGCAAGCGCGCCGCCGAGCGAATCGAACAGATCGACCAGCACCCGCACCACCGGCTTCAGTCGATCGGCGCGCAACCGCAGACGCTTGTTCTCCTCCGTCTTCAGCTCGATCGGCTCGTCGTCGCGGATGCTCTCCAGCGCGCCAGACAGCCAGCGCCGGTCGCGCCGGAACAGATCGGCCAGCAGCGGCTCGAGCCGCACGTTGCGCTCGCCGACGCGGATGCCCATCTCCAGATCGAACCAGCCGTCGCCGGCTTGCTGCGCGGTGCCGTCGATCGAGTCGATCTCGATCACGTTGTAGCGGAACTCGGGCGCCATCGTCACGCGCCAGCCCTTCGCGACCAGATCCGGCACCGCGTCGTTGACGAACTCGGACCACGCGTCGGCATCGGGCAGACCGAGCATGGTGTCGGGCAACAGACGCGCCGCCTGCATATTGCGCGTCGGCACCTTCTGCAGACCGGTCTTGCGCAATTCCAGCAAGCGCTTTTTCTCGACGTCGTAGCGCCGGCGGATGTGAATCACGTCGCCGCCCGGCAGCGGCACCAGCGTCACGCTGCTGTCGGCGTTGATGCTGACGCCGTCGTATTCGAAGCTCGCCGCGGCCAGCTCGACCGCGGCGGACTTGTGCTCGGCGGCCTTCGCGGCCTTCGCGGTTGTTGCGGCCTTCGCCGTTTTCATGCCCTTCGCGGTGCCCGGCAGCGCGTGGCTGTTCAGCGTCAGCACCGGCACCGGCTCGACATCGATCACCCGAATCGCGGGCGCGTCGTGGGTCGGCGGCAGCGGCAGCTCGGGCGCGATCTCGCGCAGCACCGACGCGACGAGCGGCGCCTCGGCGAGCGAAATCGGCGGCATCGCGAGGTAGTCGGGCAGTTGCTGGAACGGCAGCGACAGCGGCACAACGCCCGCCTCGTTGGCGACGCCGTCCACGTACCAGACCGGCTCGGTCGGCAGCACCATGCTCGCGCGCGGTTCGGTGCGCAGCACCGGGCGCAGACGCTCGTCGGCGAGCGGCTCCCATTCGATGCGCCCGGGCCGGTCGGCGGCGCGCGCGAGCGGCGTCGGTCGGGCCTCGCCCGGCGCGATCCTGAAGTCGAAGAACAGGCGGCCGGTCGCGATCAGCTTCTGCAACGTTTCCGCGCCACTCGTGCCGCGCAGCACGAACTGACCCAGGTCCTCGCGCGAGCGGCCGAGCCACAGGCCGCGCAGAATCGACAGGTCTTCGTCGGACACGAAGCGCGGCTGCCTGTGCAGCGCGCCTTCGACGTCGCCCCAGCTGTCGCCGACTTCGACGATCACGCCGTCGGCGTCGCAACGCGCGCGATGCAGCACGACCTCGTGGCGCAGATGAAAACGCGACCAGTTGAGCCGATAGGCGAGCGTTTCCCTGCTCGGGGCCTCCACCTTGCGGGCGGCATTTTTTTCGGCGGCGGCGTCAGCCGCGCGGGCTCGCGCGCGAAAACGCTCGAGCCAGCTGACCAGTTCGGGCCGCACACCTGGAGTCGAAGATGGTGATGGTGATGGCGCCGGCGGCACGCCCGGGACCGTGATCCGTCGCGCGACGAACACCTCCGACGTCGCCGGGCCGCTGTCGTCCTCGACCTGCGTGATGTGATCCATCTCGTCGTGGTAGTCGAGTTCCGCGAGCAGCAGCGCCGCGACGTGCTTGCAATTGCGCCCGACCGGGCACGTGCATTCGCCTTTGGCCCACGGCGACCCGCCATCGGTACGAAATCGGACCCGTGTCCGGTAAGGCTGGGGCTGCGAGCCCTGCACGTCGCCCGACAGCGTCTCGCCCTGCCATTTGACGTTGCTGACCGCGCCCACCGAGCGCGCCTTGGCGACGGTGTGCTCACCGAGCCATTCCGCAATGCTTTCCCGATCGAAGAAAACTGACGACATCCGCGTGCATTCCTGTTCAAACCGGCGAAGGCAAGCGCGCGCGGGTCGAACCATGCGACGGGAGACGCTCGCTCGCGACGCCCGGCCGATTCTGAACAGCTGCGATTTGCCTGTGGTAACCGGCCATTTTACGCGTTGGACGAAAATCGCTGGGCCGGCCGATCTGGTCGAATCGAGAACGGCCCGAACGAGCCGCGGCGCGGCCGGTTCGGCCGGGATCAGCGTCCTGCGCGGGCCATGCTGCCCCACACCCCGTCGCGCAGGATCAGCCCATGCAGCAACGCCGCCGCCAGATGCAGCAGCACCGTTGCGAACAACGCGAACGCGAGCCACGTATGCAGCGCGCGCAGCAGCGCGAACAGCGCGACGTCGTGCGGTGCGATCGGCGGCAGATGCAGCGGACCTAACAGCGTGACCGGATAGCCGGCCGCCGACAGCATCGCCCAGCCGATCAGCGGCATCGCGAGCATCAGCCCGTACAGCACGACGTGCGACGCATGCGCCGCGATTCGCTGCGGCTTCGACATGCGCGTGGGCAATGGCGGACTGCCGCGCATCACGCGCACCGCGAGCCGCACCAGCACGAGCAGCAGCAACGCGATGCCGAGCGGCCGATGCAGCGCGACCAACGCATCGTGGGTGCGCGATACCGTCGCGACCATGCCCACGCCGATGAACAGCATCGCGACGATCAGCGGCGCCATCGTCCAGTGCAGCAGCCGCGCGAGCGGACTGAAGTGAGTGCGATCGCCGGTCATGAGTGCTCTCCGTTTGGCTGGGTTCGATGGAGCTCGGGATGCAGCGCCTCCTCGCGCGTGCGGCGTTGAAACGACTGCGCGTAGGCCGCCGAGCGCGCGGCGAGCAGCGGATCATCCGATGGCGCGATGCCGGCCGGCACGATCGTCGGATCGAAGTTGACGTCGCGGCAGGCGCCGTCTTCCTGCGACGCCGTGCGTTCGATCACGAGCGTCCCCGCGTCGATGCGCTGACGGTCCTCGGGCCATTGCAGCGTCGCGTCGTTCGTCGGGTCGCCCGGCTGCGCGACGGTCAATATCAGATGCCAGCGCAAGGGCCCGTGTTGCAGACGCTCGTCGAGATCGGCGGCGAGGAAGTTCTTTTCGGCCTGTTGCTCGGCGGTGATCGGCGCGTATGGCGTATCTGGCACGACGGCCCAGCGCACCGCGCGCGTCGTGCCGTGAGCATCGGTAAACAGAAACGCGTCGATACCGTAGTACGCGGCGTTCGCGAGGCTCGACGACGGCGCGTGCGACTTGACCCAGCGCTGGAACGGCTGCGTTTCGGGATTGGCCGCGTAGAACGCCTTCAGCTTCGCGGGGTCCGGTTTGCCGGTCGCGGGGTCGGGCTTCGAGGCCAGCAACTGCTGATAAAACTGCGCGGGCGTGTGCACCGCGAACACCGGCGTCGAGTTCATGCCGGTACGCCACTGTTCGCCATCGTGAAGCCGGAACTGCAGCGCGAGACTGCGCACCGGCGAGCTCGTATCGGGTGCGGACGGATTGCCGCCGGGCACCGCGAAGCGGCCCGACACCGGCGTGCGGCCCGGCGCGAACACTGCCGCGTGCGACAGCGCCGCGCCATTGCCGTTGCTGTCGAAATAGCCGTCCACGCATAGGCCTTTGGCGTGATTGCGTCGATAGCCGGGATGCTGGCCCGCGACTGCTTCGAACGTATCGATGATGCGCGGAGCGGTGAGACGCGCGGGCGTGAGCCAGCCCGCGGTGTACGCGAAGCCGCCCGCAAGCGCGAGCACGACCGCGCCGATCGCGGCGAGCCGGCATGGCACGCAGATCGGCCGCGGGCCGGAGCCGGGGGGATGAGGTTTGGGTCGGGAGGGTTGTGTCACGGAGACTCCTTGCCGGATGGATACCAACGTACGGGCAAACACGCCGCGCAACGATCTATTCCATCCGGCACCGGCGCGCCCGTTCAAACCCCATTCGCGCGCCGGTGGCCGATGCTTCAACGGGTGCCAACAGCTGGCGCGCCCGAGTTCGCGACGTGGCTCGCGGCGGCCGCCGCTTGCGTGGCAAGCGCAATCTTGTGCTGCTCGACCTGACGTGCGAACACGGGACTGACGTCGGGGTACGACGCGTCGGTGACGTAGTCGAGACCGTTCTGCTGGGCCTCGATCAATTCCTGGTACACCTGAGCGCGTGTCTTGGCCTGCGCAAACGCGCTCGACGAAGCGGCCAGAACGACGAACGACAAAGCGACGAACGAAAGCTTTTTCATGATCGACTCCAGTGAGTGTTGTGCGGGTTCGCACCAGGGAGAACCACGAGTCCGCAGCGTTTATTCCTGTATTCGCCGCGTGAAAAAAACATCGCCGGCGCGGGGAATAAATGCGCAAGCGCCTGTGTTTGCACTTGGATAGCAGCAGTCAACACCGCGCATCACCATGACCTCGACTCATCGCCCGTCCGGCACTCCTCCGTCCGAAGACGACATCCAGGCCTATGCCGACGGCACGCTGACGCCCGAACGTGCCGCGGCGCTGCGCGACTATCTCAACAAGCATCCGGCGGAAGCACGGCGGGTGGCCTTTTACGACCGCTTGAACGCACAGATCCAGGCGACGTTTCAGACCACTGAGGAGCCCGCGCATGAGTACCTGCGCGGATCGCGCCGGCTTCGCATGCGCGCGCAACCGGCCGGTCCCGCGCGTCGAACGCTCGTCGCGTTCATAGGCCTCGCGCTGATGGTGATCGCCGTCAGCGGCTGGCTCGCGGCGGCGCAGGTATCGGCACAAGCACTCGACAACGCCGCCGTGATGGCGCTCGCCGAAGCCAGCGCGCGGCCCTTTTCGTCGGCATCGCCAACGCGCGCCGATCCGGCCGCGCCGGATCTCGGCGCGGTCGGCCTGCGCCTCGTCGAGCAACGCGTGCTGCGGCTCGGGCCATTGCAGCGCGTGGACGAGCTCGTCTATCTGAACGGCGATCAGCAGCCGGTGGTGGTGCTGTCGGCGGCGGCGCCGTTTGCGCGCGAAGAGCCGCAGTGGGCCGCGCGCCGCATCGGCGAATTGCGGCTGTTGACGTGGACCGCGCGGCGGCAGCGTTTCGTCGTCGCGGGCGATGCGCGCACCCACGGCCTGATGCGCGCCGCCGATCTGATGACCGCGCGCTGACGCCGGTGCGCGCGGCCCTCGCGGAATAAAATGCACTGACAGGTGTTTGCAGTACGAACGCATCGCGCGACGGAAGCTTCCGCGACCGGCCCGGTGCGTATCGATACCGACGCGAGTGAAGCCGATGCCACCCCCACGCCCCCTGACCGGGACCGACCATGGATGTCCGTGACGAGCTGATCGAGCACGTGCCGCGTCTGCGGCGCTATGCGCGGGCGCTGATCAACAATCGCGAGCTCGCCGACGATCTCGTGCAGGACACGCTCGAGCGCGCGCTCGGCCGCACCCGTCTGTTCCAGCCGGGCACCGATCTGCGCGCATGGCTGTTCACGATCATGCACAACGTGTTCGCGAATCAGGCGCGCAAGGCGGCGGCGCGCGCGGTCCACGTCGCGGTCGATGACGACAGCATCGCCGAAAGCGAGCTCTCGGTGCCGTCGGGCCAGACGCGTTCGCTCGAAATGCGCGACCTCGACTACGCGCTGCAGCGGCTGCCGGTCGAACAGCGCGAGGTGGTGCTGCTGGTCGGTCTCGAGGAGATGAGCTATGCCGACGTCGCGCTCGCGCTGAACATTCCGATCGGTACGGTGATGTCGCGGCTGTCGCGCGGACGCGAACGGCTGCGAGCTTTGATGGCGGGCGCCCAGCCCGGTGCGAAATTACAGGTGGTGCGATGAGCGAGCCGCAAATGCCGATCGGCGAAGAAGACTTGCACGCGTACGTGGACGGCACGCTGTCCGGCGAGCGCCGTGACGAGGTCGAGCGCGCGCTCGAACAGAATCCGGAGCTGGCCGCGCGCGTCAGCGATTACTTTTCTCTCAATGGGCTGCTTCACGAGCGCTACGACCGCGTGCTCAGCGAGCCCGTGCCGAAGCGTCTGCAGACCGTCGCGCCGCGCCGCTCGCGGGCGGCCGCGAACTGGCCGCGTTATGCCGCGCAGTTCGCGGGCATGGCTGCCGCGCTCGTGCTCGGCCTAGGCATCGGCATGCACAGGAACGATCTGATTCCACCCGTTCCGATCGATCGAACCGATACCCGGGCCGACACCCAAGCCGGCGATCGTGCGGTCAGCGCGACCAGCGCCGAGGGTTTCGCGCGCCGGGCGGCGGTCGCGCATGTCGTCTACATGCCGGCGATCGACCGGCCGAGCGACATGAGCGCCGATCACGAGCAGGACTTCGTGCAATGGCTCGCGGACCGGCTCGGCACCGAGGTCCATCCGCCGATGCTGTCGAAGAGCGGTTTCATGCTGTCGGGCGGCCGCCTGCTGCCCGGCGACGACGGACCGACCGCGCAGTTCATGTATCGCGGACCGAACGGCGAGCGTGTCACGCTGTGCATCTCGCATCGCCGCGAGAACGCGAATACAACGGCGTTCAAGCTGTATCAGGCGGGGCCCGTCAACGTGTTCTATTGGGTCGACGGCGATTTTGGCTATGCGGTGTCGGGCGGAATCGATCGCAACGAGCTGTTGCAGCTCGCGCATGATGTCTATGCGCAGTTGACGGGTGCGGCGCATGGTTGAATCGAATGCGTTCCGCGCCGCGCGGTTCCGCGCATCAACGTAGTGTCTTCGCCTGCTCCGACGTCACCGCGTCATCGCGCGCGGCGACGCGCAGTTCACGCGGCGTTGCACCCAGCAAACGCGACATCCAGTGCGCCATATGGCTCTGATGCGCAAAGCCCGTCTCGAGCGCGATCTGGCTTGCGCTGAGGCGTCCTTGCAGCAGCAGCGTTCGCGCGCGCTCCACCCTGCGCTGTACCACGTACTGATGCACGGGCACACCGAGCGTGTCGCGAAACAGCACCTTGAAATGCGGCACGCTCAGTTGTGCCTGCATGGCGAGCTCGTCGAGCGTCAAACGCTGATCGAGATGCGCGTCGATAAACTCGATCACGCGCGCGGCCGTACGCGGCGCCAGCGTCCGCCGCCGGTTGGCGGGCAGCGGTTCGACGCCGATCAGACGCACCAGCATCGCCGTGCACAGACTTTCGGCGTACAGCGGATCGGATGCATCGTCCGCTTCGAGCTCCGCGCGCAGCGCCCAGGCGAGATGCTGAAAGCGCGCGTCGCGCATCTGGAAGCGCGGACGCAGCTGCGCGTCGGCCGGTTTCAATGCGAGTTGCTCGACGGTCCGTCGCGCGAAGTCCTCGGCAAACCAGACGCTGAAAATCGTGCAGGCGGCATCATCGCTCCACTGACCTTCGAGCCCCGCGGGGATCACGTCCGCGTCGCCGTGCGCCTGAATCCGCGTATGGCGGCGCGCATCGCACAGACAGCGCGCGGTCACCGGCGCGCCGACGTGCACTCCCACACGGTGATGGACGAACGCCGGCATCCGATGCAAACCGGCCGACACGTTGACCAGATCCGCACCGAAACCATGCCAGCCGAGCGCCCTGCTGGTGCGTACGGCGATGCGCGAGCCGCTGTGCGGCGCAGGCGCGGGAATCGGGGTGACGGCATTCATCGCTTGTCTCCTGAGTGACTTGAATGACGGCGAGAAACCTGCATTGTGCGGTGTTTTCGGCGGCTTCGCCGGCGTGACGGAATTTCGTAACACGCCAACCGCCAACGCGATCCGCGCGACATCGCAGTAAAAAATCATCCATATCTGCGCAATGTCATCCGGATCTGAGCGCCTCGCGGGCACCGCGTCCCTACCATCACGCCATAGCGATCCTCACAAGGAGCACAACGTGTTCGTCATTTTCGGAGCGGCCGGTCATGTGGGACAGGCGAGCGCAGCCGCCTTGCGTCGCGCGGGCCAACCAGTACGCGCGGTGGTGCGCGACGCAACCCAAGCGGAAGCGCTCGCGGCAATCGGCTGCGAGATCGCGCGCGCCGACCTCAACGACGCGGAATCGGTCGCGCGCGCGATCGACGGCGCGCAGGCGGTGCAATGGCTCTGTCCAGTCCCGCGTGCGCATGACGATCCCGCGGCCGCCATGCGGCGCATCATCGACGCGGGCGTCGCCGCCTTGCGCACGGCCGCGCCGCCGCGGCTCCTCGCGCTATCCGACTACGGCGCCGAGCACTCGGACGGCACCGGCATCACGACGCTGTTCCACTACCTCGAAACGCAGTTGCGCAACGTCGCGTCATCGCTGATCTTGCTGCGCGCCGCCGAGCACATGCACAACTGGGCGCGCGTGCTGCCGGTCGCGCTCGGCCGGGGCATGCTGCCGAGTCTGCATGATCCGCTCGACAAGCTGTTTCCGACCGTCGCCGCCGAGGACGTCGGCGCGCTTGCCGCGCAGTTGCTGCTCGATGAAGCGCCATCGCGCGAGACGCCGCGGGTGGTCAGTATCGAAGCGAAAGAACGGGTGAGCGCGCTCGACGTCGCGCGCACCCTGGCGGAACTGTCGGAGCGGCCGGTGATCGCCCAGCGGGTGCCGCGCGACCAATGGGGTGGCGTGCTGCGCGGCGCCGGGCTCGGCGAGCGTCACGCGCAATTGATCGTCGATCTGTACGACGCGCACAACGCTGGCCGCATCGACGTGGAGGCGAACGTGAGCGAGCGACGCTTCGGCGCCACGACGTTGCGACAAGTATTGGAGGCGCTGCTATCGCGCGTGGGCGGTACGCAAGCGGCGGCGCGGTGAGCTGCGTGGACGTCCGGCAAGCGGACGGCGTGGCGCGAGCAGCGGCGTACCCAGACTCACGCGCCGAGTGGTGGCTGCGCGCGGCGATAACGCTTTCGAGCCTGATCGGCTGCCGCGCGCTTGCGAACCTGCTCGCCGCGATTCCCGATAGCAACGACGATTTCGGCGTGTTCTAGGTTGCTGGCGTTCCGGCTTACTGCGGCTTTTGTCACACTGCGCGCGGCGCGGTCACCGTGGCCCATCTCTCGACAATCCTGCGATTCGCAAATCGCCACAGGACGAAGCCGTGGAACTCGATCTTCTGTCCGGACGCCGCGTCGGTCGCGCGCCAGGTGTTTCTGACCATCACCTTGTCCCGCTCAGCGAGGATGTCTTCGACAGTGACATGCAGGTCCGGCCATTTTTTGTAAAGCTCCGTCATCATCTCAATCGCGGCTTCGGGGCCGACCTGGGGACCTGACGGTTCGTCGTGGTCGAGGAAATCGACGCTCAGGTTCTGCCGCGCAACTTCCGCTTTCTTCCGGTTCACGAAGTTCTCGAAGTGCTCGATCACGAACTGCTTCATTTCTTCAAGCGTGAATCCCGGATCGCCTGCCGGTGGCACGGGTAATGGCTGCATGGCTCACCCCTCGCTGGTCAATAGCTTGAACGCATGCCGCCATTCGTTGCGCAGGAAGCCCGGTAGACACCACAGCATGCAAAGCGGTTCGAGCGCGCGAGCCGAGACAATGCTTCCGCAGTCGTAGGGTTCCCAGCCGAACTCGCGGATGATCGCGGCAACCCGTTCCTTCGCCTGTTCGTCGTTGCCGCAGAGGAACATGGTCGGCGTTCCTTGCGGGAACTGCGGATCCACCATCAGCGCATTACCGACGCTGTTGAATGCCTTGACCACGTGCGTACGAGGAATCTGGGCCTGAATCTGCTCGCCGACTGATTCGTTCGGACCTGTCGTATATCTCAGCACGCCGTTGACCGGTGGTTCATCGGCGAGCGGATTGGTGGCGTCGATCAGGGTCTTGCCGGCGAGATTGTCCGCTCCCGCAAGCTCGATCACGTTTCCCGCAATGCGGCCAAGGACTGCCAGCACCACGATGTCGCCGAAGCGGGCGGCCTCGTCGAACGTACCGGTCCTTGCGCCGGCGTGATTGCGCGCCCATTCCTGCACGTCGTTCTTGCCGGGCGTGCGCGTACCCAGCATCGGTTCGTGCCCATGCTTGAGAAAACCTGCCGCCAGTGCCCGCCCGACATCACCTGAACCCAATACACCAACTTTCATTTCACCCTCTCCTCCGCCGGCGATCGCCAGCATCACCTGCGCGATCAGGAACGCGCGCCGCCAGGCACGTTTTCCGCTATATCGCGCAATAACGAGAAGCCGATTCTCGTGCCGAACCCGCGTGTGTATGCGAGTTGTACGAGCAGCATGGCGGCAGGTTCAGTGTAGCGCGCAAGCGTGAGGGGCCCGGCGTCGATCGGCTCGGCGCCGATGTCGCCAACCAGTTGCGCGACGACCGTCCGCGCGTTTGCGTCGTCGCCGCAGACAAACACACCTACCCGCTCGCCACCGACCCTTACTTCCGTCGAATGCAGCAACTCCGCGAAAGGCGGGATGGCCTTGACCACTGTTGCCCAGGGGGCGAGCTTTGCGATCTCTTCGGCGCCGGAAGTCGTCGTGCCGACGACGAGACCACTCATGTCGGGCCTCAGCGCATTGGTACAGTCCCACAACACCTTCCGCCCGGGTGGCGTGCCGACCTGCGCGAGCGCGTCGGCCGCGGCGCCCCAGGGCGTCGCCAGCACCGAGACATCAGCGAATCGCACCGCTTCGGCGACACTGCCGACCTCCGCGCCCAGCTCCGCCGCCGTTGCCCGGAGCTTCTCTGTGTCGAGACTGAAACTCAGCATCACTGAGTGCCCTTTGCCGAGCAGATGCTTCGTGAGACCGGTTCCGACATTTCCCCCACCGATGATGCCGATTTTCATGGTCGAGCCCCCCTATCGTCAGGCCTGCGAAATGTTTGCCCAGATGGACTTGTATTGCGTATAGCTCTCGAGCGCTTCGGCACCTTGCTCGCGGCCGTAGCCTGACATCTTGTAGCCGCCGAAGGGTCCGCTCGGGTGGTACTTGTGCCAGGTGTTGATCCAGACCGTGCCGGCCTCGATGCGATCCGCGAGCCGCAATGCGCGGCCCAGATCGCGAGTCTGGATGCCTGAGGCGAGCCCATACGGCGTGTCATTCGCGATGCGCACGGCCTCCTGTTCGCCCTGGAACGGAATGACCGGCAGCACCGGTCCGAAAATCTCCTCGCGGCTGATGGCCATATCGCTCGTCGCGTCGGCGAACACCGTGGGCTCGATGAAGAGCCCCTTGCCGTTGATCCGGCGGGTGCCGCCACCGGCTACGAGGCGGGCCGCCGATGACTTGCCGGCGTCGACGTACCGCTGCACCTTGTCGAATTCCGCTCTCGACGCAATCGGCCCGACCTGTGTGCGCGGATCGAGCGGATCGCCCAGCACGGCGGCCTGCGCCATCCGCGCCAGCTTTTCGACGACCTCGTCGTAGACCGGCCGCTCCACGAGCAATCGCGAACCGGCGACGCAGACTTCGCCCTTGTTCCAGAAGACACCCCAGAAGGCCGTCTGGACTGCCGTATCCACATCGGCATCTGCAAACACGATGTTCGGCGACTTGCCACCGAGCTCCATCGTCGTGTGTTTCAGCGTGTCCGCGCCGTTGCGCATAATCGTCTGGCCGACAGCGGTCGAACCGGTAAAGGCGATCTTGTCGACGAGCGGGTGTTTCACGAGCGCGTCGCCGAGCGATCCGCCGGGTCCCGTGATCAGGTTGTAGACGCCTTCCGGCACCCCTGCATCGAGCATCACCTGAGCGAGCGCGAGCGCGGTCAGCGGCGTGTCGGACGCCGGCTTGTGCACGAGGGTGTTGCCGGCTGCCAACGCCGGCGCAACTTTCGAGCAGGTGAGCGCCAGCGGAAAATTGAAAGGCGTGATCGCTGCGACCACGCCTAGCGGTTCGCGACGCGTCAGGATACGGATGTGTGGTTCGTATGACGTGCGATAGGCGCCTCCCATCGCGTGCATCGCGATCCCGCCGAAGAAGCGGAAAAGGCCCGCGCAGTGGGGCATGATGACGTCGACGAAATCGCGGTACGGCATGCCCATATCCATCGATTCACGCAACGCGAAATCTTCCGCCCGCTCTTCGAGCAGGTCGGCCACGCGAAACAGGATTCTTGCCCGCGCTTCATGATGCATGCGCCGCCAGGCGCCCGTCTCGAATGCCCTGCGTGCTGCTTTGACCGCCGCGTCGGCGTCCGTCACAGTCGCCTTCGCGAACTCCACGACCGTCCCTTCGGTGGTCGGATCAATGCTCGAAAGGGTCGAGCCGTCGGATGCGTCACGCCAGTTGCCGTCGATGAGAAGCTGACCGCGCGGCATGCACTTGCGCCGCGGGAGCGCCGTCGATTCCTGGACCATGATCGACCTCCTGACTGTTGCCAAGTGGAGACCATTTTCAGCGCCGGGGCAGTGCTCGTCTATGCTACCCGGAGAGAAAACAGTTGTGAGCGGAGGTGCAAAATGAAAGCGGACGGAGCCAGCTCGATTGACCTCTTGCGGGCATTGAAGACGTTTACCGCGACGGTCGATCTGGCGAATTTCTCGGCCGCCGGCCGCCAGCTCGGGGTCACACCCGGCGCTGTGAGCAAACAGATTGGCATGCTCGAGGCGCTGGTCGGCTGCCGGCTGTTTCAGCGGACCACGCGGCACCTGTCGGTCACCGAGCAAGGGCGGCGGCTTTACGCGCAGGTGCGGCAGCCGACGCAGCAGATCGAGGACGCAATCACGACGTTGTCATCCGACGAAACGCAGTTGAGCGGACCCGTGAAGGTATCGTTGCCGATCGCATTCAGTCGCGCGGCGCTGCTGCCCGTGCTGGGCCGATTCAGGGAGCGCTTCCCCCTGATCGAGCTCGATCTGCGTTTCGATAATCGCCGCGTGGACCTGATTTCGGAGGGCTATGACTGCGCGATCGGTCAGCTCAAGGATACGGATTCGAGTGTGGTCGCGCGAACGCTCGCACCGTTGACGTTGATTCTCTGCGCGGCGCCGGCATACCTTGAACGGCATGGGGAGCCCTCGTCCGTCGAAGAGCTGGAGCACCACGAGCTTATTTCGTTTCGTTCGCCGAATACCGGACGAATTCAGACGTGGAAGTTTCAGGCGCGCACGAGCGAGATCGTGCTTCAGCCTCGCTCCCGCCTGGTCGTGACGGACACCGAGGCCTTGACCGAACTCGCCGTCGCGGGCTGTGGCATCGCCCTGTTGGGCGCACATCACGCGGCGCCGTTGATCTACGCCGGCAGACTGAAGCATGTACTGCCGGGATGCGCCGAGCGGCGCAGCGACATCTGCGTCTACTACCCCGCTCGCAGGCATCTGCCGCCACGCGTCACGGCATTTGTTGAATTTGTCGTGGCGGAAGTGCGGGAAAGCGAACCGGTGAAGCGCGCGATCGCGATCGGACGGCGGCAGCAGGCCACGCAGGCGGAAACACAGGCTCCCGGGTAGGCTGCCGGGCGACGGAACGGGGAGCGGTCCTTTCCCAATTTTCTCTATTCGTTCTCGTCGAAGTAGTGAAGCGGCCTTGCCCAACAGGCCTCTGCCAACAAACCTACGCCAAAACCTGCGCTGAGTTCCGTTGCGGTTCCTAGGCTAATTAGTGTTGCGTTTCACGACAGACGACCCGAAGGTGGCGAACCTGTCGCGGCATGACGGGGAGGCAGTCCCAAAGCAAAACACGTTCGGAGCAGATCCAACACCCACTCAATTGACAACAACCCGCCGCAAACCCAATGCTGGGCCTAATTCGGGTCCCATAGCGGCCGCCGATCCCGTCAGCGATACCGGCATTCCCCCCCGGCACTCAACGGCCTTAGGTGGGCCGCATCGGAAAATCAGCTCCGCGCGCTTAAGAAAGATCGTCCAAGCCTTGCATCTCCAGATGACTTCGGAGGTTGATGCCGCCAGCGATACCGTCAGGTCACAGCTGCCTTGAGCCTGCCGGCGGCTGGTCGGCCAATGCGGACGCTCGCCGGTCAGGCGCCGTGTGGCTGCTGCATGTCCCTTTGCTGTCGTTGGCAACCAGGTGCCGGCGAATGTCGCCTTCCGGGGAATGCGAACGAGTCTTCACGACCCATCTCTGCCTCTCGACCCGGCCGGACCTCGACGGCGGCTGTCAGGATTCCGACAGCCATCCATGAGCCTGGAGCGTCCAGCAGGTTCTAAGATTTTTGCTGCTTGGCGAGCACGATTTCGGTGACACAACTATGATGATCTTGTACGGATCTCGATTCCGCTGCGATGCTGGAAGATCTCCAAATGGCGATTATGGGAGGCGCGATGATCGAGCAACTCAACGTTCAATTGGTGCAGCAGGCATACGATGCATTCAGCAAGGCCGATATCGAGGGCGTCCTGAAAACGCTCGCCGATAATGTCGACTGGTTCATACCTGGGCCCACTGAAATCATCCCATTCGCCGGCAGAAGGCACGGCCCTCAGGAGGTCGCGGAATTCTTCAGTGCGCTTGCTGCGACTCAGACTGCCGAACGATTCGAACCTCTCGATTTTATTGCCAGCGAAGACAAGGTGGTCGTGCTTGGGGTCCAGCGCTGGCGCGTAAATTCAACTGGCATTACGTATGAAGATGAGTGGGCTCACGTCTTCACAATCGAAAACGGAAGAGTCACAAAATTCAAGGAATACCACGACACGGCGCGTGAAGCGGCGGCCCATCGGCCATAGAGATCATTGGCCTACAAGGTTAGATCACGTATGGCAAATCTGGATGCCGAATTCGACCTAGTCCCGGCGATTTAGCGCAACGCGGAAGGCTGTCCATCTCCGCAACAAGAACGCGGATCAGGTGTTGCCCGGCCCATAGCGAGGGGGCGTCACCGCAAAGCGGCGAAGGGACCCCGACGCGTTAAGCGTCACGCCGGCACGGTAGCCACGAAGCTGCATCGGGCGGGATGACCCGCGCAGCGCGACGGCAGGGATACATCGCGAATACATCGGTGGTGCTTTGCGCGAAGCGCAATGCACGCCGGCAGGCAGCGCGGGAACGAATTACAACGTGCCGAACTTCCACCGCATTATCGTCTTTGAAACTCTCTTTCTCGTCGTTTTTGCTTTGGCAGAACTGGTCCTGAAGCGCCACGATTCATTGCCTGTTTCAACGATGTGGCAATGGTGGGTGTCCACGGCGGTCTTCATGTTGTCGTAGATGCCGCGACGCGGCACGCCGCCGAACGCGGCAAATGCGCGTGCGTGCGCATCGAACAACATCTCGTGACTCCGTGTGGGATATGCGATCAGCCAGAAGGCGCGGCTGGCGTTCAGTTTGACGTGGGCGACTTCGAGACGGCGCCGCAGACCGCCGATGAAGGCGTACTCACAGCTTATTTCATCTATCGCGCGCAGCAACTCCTTTAACGCGAGTGGCTTCTTGAGACGTAGATCGCCAAGCCCGCGCTCGACCTGGACGACCGGATGGCGTTGCGTGCGGCGCTATTTCAGGGTCGAGCTAAAAAGGCGGCAAGCTCAATCGTCCGGCTGGCGCCGAACCGGCAACCACGTCCCCGCCGGACAACGGAGCCAATAGCCGCTCCACACGCGGCCGCGCCACCGCCAACGCAGTCCCGATCCCGCCCAGCAGCCCCACCCCGTACAAGGCTAGAAAGGCCGTATAGGACATCGCCGGGGCGATAAGGCGCGCCACGCCTACAAAAGACGCATAGAGCCACGACACCGAACTGATGGCCCCCAACAAGACGCATATCGTCGCCGCCCGACGTGGGCGACGCTGCGGTGTGGTCAGCATCGGAAACGCGACTCGATGCAGCAGCAAGCCGTTCGCCGTCAGCAGGCATACCACTGTCAGCTTTGCAGCCAGCTTCGGCTTGGAGACCAGCACAGCCATATGTAAGCCGGTGCCAAGCAGGATCATAGCGACGCCCGTTATCCAGAGCAGGCCGAGCAACCCTGGAATGGTACGTCCGGTGGCTTCCAGTCTGACGGCATCAATGCGCCGAGCGGTGAGCAGCGCCACGTCTTCCCGCAACACGCGCGCGATGGCGAAGGCGAAGACGAGGGTGTGGCTATATAACAAGAGCTGGCGAGCGGTGATGGTAAGCATGTTCATGACGGGCCTCACTTCCTTATGAGGGTTTCGCGGACCGACTCCTGCCCGGCGGTCGGTGATCGTTTTTTGAGGCGCGTGGCCTTCCAATTTCCGACCAGAGCCCACTGTGCCGACGGTTGCATTTAACGGCTTGCCGACTCTACCGTTCTAATCGTCAGTCCGGCTGGTGAGCGTCGCGGCTACTGCTCGACAAAGCTTCGGGAATCTGGCCAGCTGCTACTCCCCGTATGATCTTCCGGCAGTTCCGGGCGCTTCGTTGCGGACACAACGAACGTCGACAGTTTTGCGAACTTGCTCACGGCAGGGTCTCTCATAGGGCCTTGTCATTTTTTGATAGTGCAAGGAAGATGATAGATGGGCCATATGTTTTTAGTACGCGCGTTGGGAAAAAACCTGTTGTGTTGTTTGTGTTGTGTTGGAAAACGAACATAACGAGGACAAGTAAAAAAACGGTTCTAGAGGTACGCAAAGAGGTTGTCCTCGCAATCTTTTTATTCAACAACAGCGTATCTGTCCCACTGCTGCGTGTGCTGACCGATCGCGGCACGGAACACTGCGGCAATCCCGAGCATCACGAATATGAGCTGTATCTGGCCGTGGAGGATATCGATCACACTCGTACCAAGGCCAAGTCGCCGCAGACCAAGGGCTGCGCTGCATAGTGCACCTCATAGGTCGGTTGAGTTGGTGTTTATGCGGCCGAGCGTCGGCCACGGGTCTTTCCCTGGTGCTGGAATTTCACCGGCGCTTCGGCGCCGGGCGGTTCGAAGAGATAGCCGCCCTTGTCGTCGTAGCGATGCGCTATAAGCAGGCCTGCACGACGCCATGTCTTGATTGTCGTCGGCATCACGTTCAACCGCTCTGCGATCTCGTCCAGGGTGAGCATTCCGCGTGCGCGCAGCCTGTCATGATGACTGGGTAGCTTGTGGGATAGTCGAAGCCGCGTGATCATTCTGGAAGTAAACCGCTTGCCCCAGCCGGAGGCGAGCCCCTGACGGTTAAGCTGCTCTGCCGTTTCACTCTCGGTGTACTCGTTGAGAAGCCGGTCCATTTCGGCAATGACTGCGCGAGGGGTTTGCCGCAATATCCACGCCGGCTTGGACAGCGGCACATGTAGCGTATGCGTGGCGCCGCCATTAAAGCGTATCTGAACGCAGATGTCTGCACCCTTGAGCAAAGTCGCGTCGGCGATGAGCAGTCGCGCCATGCGCTTTCGCTCGCGATCCGGTGTGCGCGGATCGTTCCATAGACGAGGGAAGTCTCTGGCGAGTGTCATGATGTTCGCACGCTGTTTATCGTTAAGTCCTGCGCGATCAGCTTCGCGCTGCTTTTCGTAGTGATCCTGAGCTTCGGTAAGAGCGCGTAGCGCCTGATTCCATTCCGATTCAAGCGAGTCCGCGACCAATCGATTCGCTGGATCCACTTGCATATAGCGGCGCCGCGCCAGATCGGCCTCGTAGCGTGCTCGTTCGAACTCCTGGCGGTGCAGTCGGTCGCGCTCGTCAGAACGGCTCTCGAGTTCTTCCTGTACCGCAAGCGCGACTTCAAGCGTGACCGGCGTGACTGTCTCCACGAGCAGCCTGCCGATGGCCTTGTCAAGCTCGCCACCGTGAACATGCTGGCACACCGGCCGCCCATGTTTGACGCCGTGGCGCTGGCACATGTAGTCCGGCACCCTGTGTGTGCCCTTGACGTGATAGCGCACTGTCATCCGCTCACCGCATCTGGCACATATCGCCAGGCCCTGCAACAGCGCCGGGCCCTCACGTGGTGCCCCTCTTTCCCGATCGATGCCCAGTGCGTGAGCATTCTCGCGCAACACCTGAACATTCTGTTCAAACTCTTCCCAGCTCACATAAGCCTCGTGGGCGTCGGGAATCAGCGACAGCCATTCCGCAGAGGGCAGCCGGGCGGAGACTTTCTGCCCATCGGGATGGTTTCGATAGCGCGTGCGCCCGAAGCAGTACGCACCTGCGTACCGCGGATGATGCAGAACCCACAGTACGCGTGAGTGCTCGAGCTCGCTCCACAGCACATCATCTTTGCGAACTCCGTGATGGACCCGATGCGGGAACAGAAGGCCCTGCTCACGAAAGGCCTTGACGGTTGCAGTGGCCGAACCGGTGCGCCGAAACGTGCGGAAGAGATGACGGATGCTTTCCTGGATACGTGCGTCGGGATCCAGACGAACGCGCGATTCGGTGTCGTAGACAAAGCCGATGGGCAAGCGCGTCTCCAGCTCGCCGCGACGTGCCTTATTGAGGATGCCGCCGCGCAGTCGTGCCCGCATGACGTGCAATTCAGCCTCGCTCATCGTGCCCTTCAGGCCAAGCAGCAATCGGTCATTGAAGTGCGCGGGATCGTAGACGCCATCCTCGTCAAGGATCAGACAGTCGGCCAGTGCGCAAATTTCTAGTAGCCGATGCCAGTCGGTGGAGTTGCGCGCCAGGCGCGACACTTCGAGCCCCATCACAATTCCGGCGCGGCCCAGGCTCACCTCAGCGACCAGGCGCTGGAACCCCTGGCGATCAACCGAGGACGCGCCAGACAGTCCGAGGTCCGAGTCGATGACGACCACCTGATCAGTGCGCCATCCGAGCGCAATCGCGCGTTGTCGCAGGTTGTATTGGCGCTCGGTGCTCTCGGTATTCTCAAACAGCTGTCGCAACGTAGACTGCCTGACATACAGGTAGGCGTTTCTCTTCAGATGCCGGGCCTGAACTTTCGCGTGCGTCTGATCGGTCATGCCATCACCTCCGCTGTCGCAATTGCCATCGTCGCCACGACGGCGACCAGATTCTGTTCGAGACCGGCAGGCAGGTTCAGCCCACTCGGGCGCGCAACCGGTAATGGACTAAACGGAAACGCTTCGGTCACAGACTTCATCCAGATCGCCATGCCTTTGAACATGAACAGCGCACGGCCACGCATCAGAGTGGGACCACCTCCGCCGGGCTCGAGAGCCTCCTGCCGCAAGATCTCGTAGCTTTGGCTCAGGGACTGGGTATCGCGCGCCGTTACGGGAGGATTTACCGTAGTTTTTTTTTCAAACGCGCCAGGGCGCGTTCCACGGTGCGTCGATGCACCGCCAGGCCAAACTGTTCCGCAATCAGATCAACCAGCTCCTGCACTTCCGGCTCAGCGTGAGTCACGCGCGCTTCTTCGATGAAGCGCATCACCTCATCGGTGATCTTGTGAGGTCCGTGTGGGCCGCGCTTGACCGGCAGCAGACCGGCCAGGCCATCGCGCTCGAAGTCGGCCTGCGCCTTGTAGAAGGTCGGCCGGCTGACTCCGAAGTGTGCGGCGGCATCCGCGACGGTTTGCCCTTCGACGCGTACGCGTCGCAGCATTTCGTATCGGACTTGAACCAGATCCCGGGGATCGAAGAAGTCGCTGTCAATGAAGGCAGGATCATCGATGTCATGAGGGCGCGGATTCACCGTGCCACTCTCTTCGAGAGCAGTGAGTTTGGGATCGGGCTTTCGTGTACGAGTCATATGTAATGTAAATTATGCCCATATATAGCCGATGTCAAGGTGATTTTCGAGAACTCCGTCAGGCACTCCCCGTAGAAGAACGGATAGACACTTATTCTGGTCCGAGACGAAGCACATCGGTTTCTGAAAATGGCATAATTTATTTTACACATATGGCATTATTTGCTTGACAGCTTGCGCCTGCCTGCCCGCCTTTTGGCTTGTCTGCTTGTTTCTCTGTACCGCGCAATTAGCATGGTCAACTGCAACAGATCTTCGATGCGGAAATGCGATCGCCCCGCCGAAACCGTCTCGAATGCATTGGGCGCCGCGGCGCTCGTCCAGGCTGCCGGCATACGTTTCAGGTCACCGCGGTCGTCGTGGAAGTAGACGCGGTCTTCTCCCCAAGTGTTGCGCCGATCCGCAAGCGCGAACTCTCGCCCATACAACGGATGGAAGGGATGCGTGACCCGGAATAACTGTGCTTCATCGGTCAGATCGCGTGCAGTTGACTGCTTTTGCCAACGGGATCGTCGAACGGCTGCACAAAACCATGCTCAACGAGTTCTATCGTGTGGCCTTCCGAAAGAAGATCTACGAATCGATAGACGTGTTGCAGACTGATCTTGATGCGTGGCTCGACCAGTACAACAATGAACGTGAACATCAGGGACGATGGTGTTACGGCAAGACCCCGATGCGCCCCTTTCTCGATTCACTGCAACTCGCCAGGGAGAAACTCATTCCCCATTGATCGCGTCTTCTCTATCGGCCCAGACTACCTGTCAGATCGAGTTCCAGCTAACACACTTCAGCTATGGGATTCGTGAAACAGGGGCAAGGTCACTTTCCGGCCCTGAACGCTCCCCAAGATCATTGGAAAGATAAGGAATTGGAAGCGTCGCAGCCGCGGAGCAGGCAGGACCGCCCCGTGGAAAAGTGCTCATCGTCCACCACCCTCTGGACGTTCGTCGCTTCCAATTCGCAGACCGCGAAAAAAGTAACCTGCGGGCGCCTTTTTATCGCAAGAATAAGCCTATTTTCCGCCGTGCTCTAACCTCCGGCCCACTTCCTGCCGACATCCAGTAGTATCTCTTACCTGATGAGAGGCTCCAAAAGGTAATTGTTACCGAATCCCTATCACTTATTCCCTTTTTGCGAATTCGCTCGCTGACTGCGCAAAGGCAGGTCAAGTGAGGATCGCTCCGGTAATCGAAATCCCTCCGACAAGCAGTTCGATAGAAAACGCGGCGCCTTGATGAACGCCTGCGAGCCGTCGTCCGATCGTATTGCAGCGGTTTGATAAGCATACCGAATTAAAAGATGCAACCACTTTCTGGCGCACGTCAGACCCGTGTGACTCGAGTGCTTACCAACTGAATTTGGCCGGGTCTTCCGGCTGCGGATTATTTCTGTGATCAATCGACGACGATTTCTCGGCTGCCTGACGGCAGCTGCAAGCAGCTATGTACTGGTGGCGTGCGGTGGCGGGAGCAACAGCGACGCCACTGCGCCTGGCAGCAACAGCAGTGCGGCCAAGGCAAACGCCAGCGTATCCACCTCACCTAACGGCACGGCAACCCCGCCGGCAGCGTCCATTGTCGACGCCTCCGGCATCGTGTGGACGACCTCGAACGGGTATATCTACAGGAACGGGACCAAAGACCCCTACTCGTACAACGTCACAATGCTGCTGTGGTACAACGGCAGCGTCTTCCAGCAGAACACGAGCGGGGATTACTATGTGTGGCTTGGGACGGGGTGGACAAACTCTGTCGATCCGCGTCTTATTGCGGCCAACGGTACGACTTCTGCCAACGGCACGACAACCCCGCCGGCGTCCGCCATTGTCGACGCCAGCGGCAGTGTGTGGTTGACCGCCAACGGGTATATCTACAGGAACGGGACCAAAGACCCCTACTCGTACAATGTCGTGATGCTGCTGTGGTACAACGGCAGCGTCTACCAGCAGAACACGAGCGGAGATTTCTATCAGTGGATTGGGTCGGGATGGACACCGGCTTCTAATCCCTGCCTCGGGGGCACTTCGGCCAACGGCACGACAACCCCGCCTGCGGCGTCCATTGTCGACGCCAGCGGCATCGTGTGGATGACCTCCAACGGGTATATCTACAGGAACGGGATCAAAGACCCCTACTCGTACAACGTCGCGTTGCTGCTGTGGTACAACGGCAGCGTCTACCAGCAAAACACGGGCGGGGATTTCTACAAATGGCTTGGGACGGGCTGGACACCCTCAGTCGATCCGCGCGTCGGGGGTAATATTTCGGCCAACGGCACGACAACCCCGCCGGCGACGTCCATTATCGACGCCTCCGGCATCGTGTGGACGACCTCCAACGGGTATATCTACAGGAACGGGACCAAAGACCCCTACTCGTACAACGTCACAATGCTGCTGTGGTACAACGGCAGCGTGTACCAGGAAAACACGAGCGGCAATTTCTATCAGTGGCTTGGGTCGGGATGGACGTCGTGTATCGATCCGCGCCTTGGCGGCACTTCGGCAGACGGCACGACGATTCCGTCCGCCGCCTACATCATCGACAAGTCCAGCAACATCTGGACGCTTTCGAACGGCTATATCTACAAGAACAAGGTCAAGGATCCGTCCTCCTCCAACGTGAGCCTGCTGTTGTGGTATGGCGGCATGATCTACCAGTCGGGGACGGGCGGGCAGTTCTCTGTCCTGACATGGAATGGCAACTGGTTACCGTGTACGGACCCGCGTATCGCCGCGGCGGCGACGCCGGGCGCGTTCTACGGCATCAACGGGCACTACGATTATACGTTTACGCCCGCGCAGGTCGTCGGCGCGCTGCGTGCGCTAGGATGCACGACGTATCGCGTCGGCGTTTTCAACACGCCGACCCAGATAAACGCGTTGGTAGCCCTGGCAAGCGCTTTCAAGTCCGCCGGACTGACGCTTTTCCCGCTCGTCGAATACGGGCTCCGTGACACAAACAACAACCTGTACACGAGTGAATCGGCGGCCTATCAGGCTTCATTCTCAGGGGCTGCGGCGATTGCCACGGCGCTGGCGCCGTATGGCGTCACGATGTACGAATGTGGCAATGAACTGACCCGCGACGGGGCGATCATCCTGAATTCGGCAACAGCCGGAACAGGCAGGGGCGACTTCAACAACGCGAACTGGCCGATGTTGCGCGGCGCGATGCGCGGCATGATCGATGGCATCAAATCCGTGCAGCCGAACGCCAGGTGCGGCATCAACTTCTGCGTGGCGGATATTGCCGCCTCCGACATGCTATGGGATGGCCTGCAGCCGGATGGAACGAGCGGTTACCCTAAGGTTCGCTGGGACATCACGACGTGGCACAACTACCAGCCTTATGGCGATATCTTCGATGTAGGCTCGGACGGTGCCGGTCCAGGCTTCAACCTGCCGATCTACTGCAAGGCGCGCTATGGAGTGCCGTTCATCATCTCCGAATGGAACGCCGCCCCCGAAGATACCGAAGCGTTCCGCGCGACCTACGTCAGTCAGCAACTCGGCGAATTCTATGCGGCGCGCAAGACGTCTGCGGTTCAGTCGGTGATGTACTACGACTTGACGAGTGGTGACCAGACGTTCGGCATCGTCTCGAACAGTCTGGTACCGATCCAGCCGACTTACGGTGCGTTCCAGAGCTTCGTCGCAGCGAATCCTGACACCTGAGCCGATGCGGACGCCAGAGTCGGTATTCGCGATCGTCACGGCACTAGCATGTCTCGATATGCCGAATGTGCGTAAACGCTAGCGTTTTCACACCTGGCTTCTGCGTTTGAGAAGGTCCGCAATTGCGTCGGCAGCGAACGCTTCGAACGCTGCGAACGCAAATCACGGCTGGGACGACCGGAGCTTTCTTGAGTCTGCGGGTGACACGCATTGGTGGCGGCAATCACGGTTTCGATTCCGCAAATGGCTCAATGAGACGGGATCGCTTCGGAGCTTGACAATGGGGGCTACACCGGAACCCGCTACTAATTTCCGGAACGTGCGGAAAAGCTGCGCGTCATCGTTCAACGTTTTTCTAGTTCTAGAGGTTTGATATGGGAAGTCTCAGCATCGGTCATTGGCTAATCGTTCTGGCCATTATTGCGCTTGTTTTCGGCACCAAGAAATTACGTACCGCCGGTTCCGACCTGGGCGGTGCCTTCAAAGCATTCAAGGAAGGCATGGGTGGTGGGTCACCGTCGACCACTAATGGAGCCGCGGCCCAGCCGACGATTGATGTTCAGGCGAAGGATGTAATCGCGAAGTAACGGACCCGCCACATTAGCATCCAGAGCCACAGCCTCCGGTTTACAGAAATTCGCTCGTTTCTGCGGTGTGCTCGGTACAAGCCCCGATCTCGCCGATATCCTGCCAGGCGGCCGCGCCGAGATCGTCCCACTCAATGTGAACAATAACGAGCCTGCGGTGCCGGCTCCAAAGGCAGTTGATGGTTGAGAGTGTGAGTCCGGCGATGCAGGTAGCAGGTGTCCGGCCGCTCGATAGCTCCACCGTCGGCAATCCGCCACACATTGCTGACCTAAAATCCAGCCCGCTCCAATGTCGGCTCTGGCCGACAACTGGGGTTGAGCACCATGCGGGTTTCGAAGTGGACGGGTCGTTCGAACGACCACCGCATGGCTCAGGCGAGCGGCAGAAAGTGGCCGGTTGTACGCATTCAACTCCCGTCATTGAAAGCCGCCGTTCCCTACGGCAGCGGCAGCTTTGTGGCGCCGTATCTGAATGGGTACAACCGGCCAATAGGCGACGGTCGTCGCCCTTCGGTCGGAGACCTTCAGGCGGCCGGAGGGCATTGGCAAGCGGTCATCAAACCGAGGCCGTTCATGGCGGTCCGCCTGAATGGGGTCACAGCCTTGCTTAATCGGCAAAGCGCTGTGAGCGATACGGGTCCAATAGATTCACAGCCACGCCGTCAAGCAATTCAGTCGCGATAAGCTGCGACAATCCGGCTGCCAGACTGATGCCCGCGTTCGTTGTGATCGAAAACACGCCGGGCAGGTCTTCAGAACGGCTCACGACGGGCAGTCCATCAGCGGGAATGACGCGACGCGTTTCGGTGACTTTCTCTACAACGGCGTCCTTTAAGCCGGGCAGCACGCGCGCGGCGACACGTACAAGCTCCTCGGGGTCGGGCGTGCTTGGATCGCCAACGGGCGAACCGGAGAAGTGCTTGGCGATGACCACACGACCGTCGATGCGCTGGATCGCGTGAACATGCGCGCCAAGAATGACCGAATCGAAAATCCGTGGCAACGGCGCGAGATGGACGACGCTCCCCGTGCTGTGGATGAGCGGTGCCTTAAGCCCCGTGCCTTCGACGAGTTCCGGGTTCGCGATGCCGCCCGCGAAGATGAGGATATCGGCCTCGCGCTTGCCACTTCCGCTTTGGATCTCGTAACCGCCCGCCGTCTTGGTGAAGCCTTGATACGCGTCGTGCGGCGAATATTGCGCGCCTCGTGCGACCGCCGCATCGAGCATCATTGACGTCAGTTGCACAGGCGACATCATCCCTTCATCGGGCGTGTAGAAAATGTCCGTTTCGGCTCCCGGCTCAAACCCCGGCTCAATCTCGCGTGCCTCGGCCGCGGTGACGCGGTACGTCGGGCTGCCCCAGCGCAGGCGCCGGTCCAGTTCCGCCGCGAGTTCCCGTGCCTCCTCGGTGCCGGGCTCGGCGCTTTGAAAGCAGCCTGACCAGCGAATCGGCAGACCGTCGATTTCGCTTTGCAGGAAACGCCAGCGCAGGTGCGACAGGCGATGCAGACTGAAGTAATGCTGCGCGCCAACTTCGCCAAGCGAGTCCGCATTGCGGAACTTCGTCTGATTCGTTATCCACGCGAATGATCCAGAAGTGGCGCCTCTCGCGACTTCGTTCTTGTCGAGCACGGTGACGCGCGCGCCGCGTTTCGCGAAATCATAAGCGAGTGTGGTGCCGATGATGCCAGCGCCGATGATGATGACTTTAGGTGCCGAATTCATAGAGTGCCTCTTTGCATTGGTGCAAGAAGTGTTGCCAGGGTGAGATTCTTAAGTCCGAGTTGCTGTGGCTGACCGGCGTCAGCGATGGCTACGCCGTCCTTTCCGCTCAGCTGCGAGCCTCTCTTCGCTGCAGAGAGTGTTCGCTGGCGCTCGCTGCCATGCTCGGAGCATTCGCCGCGCCGAGCGACACGTTACGGGTCTCGGGAGCCATGCGAACCGATACGAGCAGGCCAATCAGGCTGATCCCACCCGCGATAAGCAGACCAGTCGCGCTTCCAAAATGGACTAGCACGGTAGGAAGGAGGAACGTTCCTGCCGCGGCTCCGATGCGGCTTGCAGACATCGCGAGTCCCATACCGGTTGCACGAAGATCAGTCGGAAAAATCTCGTTCGGGTAGATGAATTGCAGCCCGGAGCCGGCAGCTTCGGCCACCGTGAAGAGAACGAACAAACCGATCGCAACCGTGGCAATGTTCGACATCGGCGTTGCCAGAAGAAAAAGCGCGAGCGTTGCAAGAACGAAAGAGACCAGACAAAGCGTGCGCCGACCGACGCGGTTGACGACGAACATGCCGATCGCAGTTCCGACGATGGCAAATGAAATGATCACGAGCGAGCCGGCGAGTGGCTGAGTGACGCCGAGCGATTTCAATAGCATCGGTTGAAACGTCTTGATTGCGAACGAAGGCGCAATCTGACACATCCAGAAGATCGAGCAAAACACCAGCATGCGCCCATAGCCTCGCGAAAGCAGTTCGCGAATTTTGGACAGCCCAAGGCCACGCCTAGAGGTGCTCACGCGCGTTTCAGCAACGAGTGCATCGAAGTCAACCTGTGGCCCAAGGTGCTGTGCCACGATGCTACGAGCCGCCTCTACGCGTCCTGCGGAAATCAACCAGCGCGGCGACTCGGGGATGCTCAGGCGCAGCAGCAGGAATATCGCCGAAGGGATCGCAGCGCTCGCAAGAATGTAGCGCCATACACCGCTATCACTACCGCTAACGATCAGACCCGTTGCAAGGCTTATGGTGTATCCGACCCAGAGCAAAAGCACGAGGCTCGCGAGCACCGGCCCGCGAAGCTTCCGAGGCAGAAATTCAGCTGCGAGCGCGGTCGCTATGGGATAGTCCGCGCCCAGCGCAACCCCCATGACGAAACGAAGGACGAACAACGTCGTCACGTCATGTACGAACAGGTGCGCGAGTGAGCAGATAACGAATACGGCCAGATTAAGCACATACATCTTCTGGCGGCCGAAGCGGTCCGTCATGGGTCCGAAAACCAGGCCGCCGGCGAACATGCCGATCAGGCTCGACGCGCCGATCAGACCGATCTGCAGCGCGTTCAGCGCGAGGTCCTTCGCAATGAACGGCAGCGCTACAACGATGATCCCTAGCAGATACCCGTCACAGAACGGTCCCCCTGCCGCCACGAGGGCTATCCTCTTATGAAAGCGGCTCGGAGGTAAATCTTCGATGCCGACGAGTGCCTTTCCCATATGTGCCTCCAAACGTTACCGAATCAAATGACGGGATTTGTTTTTCTATTCAGCTAGGCTAAGGTGGGGGCACAATATCGGTCAATGTCAGATTTTATTCACCAGATATCGAAGGATTCGATATGCTGTTCAGGGAGGAGATCAACACGTTCCTGGCGGTGGTCCGCTCGGGAAGTTTGCTTCAGGCGGCCGAGATCGTATCTACGACGCAATCGACCGTCTCGTATCGGATCCAGTCCCTCGAGCGCCGGATAGGGCATCCGCTGCTCCTGCGCTCGCGGGGAACCAGGGGCATAACACTGACCTCCGAGGGTGAGCGTTTTCTCGACATTGCCGAGCGCTGGAAAATGCTTGAAATTGAGGCCGAGCAACTTCAGGCCGACCAGGTACGACATCTTGCTGTGGGTTCCGTAGACGCGGTCGCGATCAACGTCCTGCCTCCGTTTGTCGCTGCGCTCTGCGATGAGACACCGCCCGTGCGTCTGCACATGGAAAGCTCGCGCTACTTTCAACTCGCCAACCGGGTTGCATCTGGTCATTTGGACGTAGCCTTCACGCTGTCCCCATCCGAACACATCGATCTTATTTCAAGGAAGGTCCGGGATTACGCGATGCTTGTGGTCTACGCTGGCTCGGGTAAGACCTCGTTGCCGGAAGCCCTCGACATTACCGACCTCGAACCGTCAAGAGAAATTTATCTGCCGTGGTCGCCTCAGTTCGACATGTGGCGCAGCCGCCGCGGATTGTCGCGGCACGTAAATTGGGTTGAGAAAGCACACATGCTCGCGCCGATGCTCAGAAATGCAGCGTGGGCCCTCGTTCCGAGTTTTTTGACGACCCCATTGGCGAAGGAGACGGGCTGCACGATCCACCGGATCGCGCTAAGTCCGCCCGACCCACTTTCTCTTTTTATGATTTTGCGCAAACAGAGTAGCGACGCTACCGGACGTCAGCAACAACTTATCGAAATGGCTCTCGCCGCCCTCAAATGAATTGGCGCGGCAACAGCACGATGAACCGGCAAGGATCGTGATCGGCTTGGCTGTCTGGGATTCTTGACGGTGGACCAGAAACGCTGCGCTGGCCATTAGCATCAACGCCGCCCCTCCAGGCTCCGACGATCACTAAGCGAGCATGATGGACCAATGACCGTTTTGCCTTGCAAGCTGCCATGCGCCGTTGCTCGCTTTGAACGACCGGAGAGGGTCGATACTGTTGAAAAAGTCACTGCTCGTCCTTCGCGCTAGGTTTTTAGGGGTCTTCTTACCCTTGGCCGGTGTGCGCGAGCGGTCTGTGGGCCGATCTGAGAGGTCGATTTTCTCGCGGCGGGACTGATAAAACCACGCAGCGACTTTTTCAACAGTATCGGCCGAGAGCAGCCCGACGCGTCAGGAAACAGCAACACCGCGAGCCTGACGGCGAATTTCTCCGACATGCTGGCAAGCGTCGGATAGTCCGACTCGTTGAACAGCCCGATGATCAAGCATTTCGATGTCGCTCGGCGCATACCGCGTATCTTATGTCGCATACCGTGTAATTGAAAGCGGAGCGCGGGAGGTATCATTTTGCCAATTCCGAACAGACCCAAAGGGCGCCCAAAGCATTCACGTCGCAGTGAGTAACCCCGCGTCAAATTGCCCCGGTGCGGGACATGGTTGCCACTATGACCCGCCATCTCGTCCACGTGCAGCTTCGTCAAAGATCGGAGAAAGTGATCGATGAGGTTATATCCGCTCGCGCCCGCCTACGATGCCGGCGGCATTTTCGAACTCGCCGTCGAGCCAGGGCGCCGCTTTTCTGTTGCAATCTACCGGCAAGGCATCGGAGAAGCGCTCGAGTTCCACTGCGGCATCCTTGTAGAGGACCGCGGCGCGATGGATTGCGACAGCGTGAGTGGCCAATGGGTGCTGACTTCGCCGCGCGGACGAACCGCAACGCGTTGCGACGCTGCATGGCGGTGGCCGAGCTTCCGGTTTCGCTTCGATCGTGCCGATGCGACGTCGGGGGTGTATGTCGCGGTGGCTTACGAGGTGCGCGCCAACGGCGAGCCCGTGCGCCCGCTGGGGCGCAACTGCGCCGCGCACGAGCCTCTATACGGGCTGCCGCCGGACAGCAGAAGTATGGCAATGTTGGTCGCGCGCCCTCCTCGACCATCGGCGTCGGTCGCTTACATCGTGCCTGTCGCGACGTATCAAGCGTACAACTCGATCGGCGGCGGCGGTTTTTATCACGATCCCGTTCGACGTAAGAAACCTGTCACGACCGTGACCCTGCTAAGACCAGGTGGCGGCTTCGGGGCGCAGTTCGGCGAGCCTGCCGACCCCTATGAACCTCGGTCCCCGCGCCAACAGTTCCCGCACTGGGACGCGAAGTTCGTGCGCTGGCTGCAGGCGAAGAACATTGCTTGCGACTTCTACTCCGACCTGGATCTCGATGATGGTGACCGGCTTGATCTAACCCAGTATCGCTGCGTGCTTAGCGTGGGTCATCATGAATACTGGAGCGGGCGCATGCGTGACAGGATGGCCGGCTTCATTGCAAACGGCGGACACTATGCGATCTTTAGTGGAAACACCTGCTATCGGCCAATCGAATTTTCGCGCGGCAGCCCTCACGCTCCCGATCTGCGCGTGACTCGCCTCGCGGAAAATTGGCCCGGTCACGACGAAAGCGACCTGATCGGGCTCAGTTATGGTTATGGCGGCGGCTGGTGGGGAGAATGGCGTCTACTGCGTGGTGGCTGGATCCGGCGCGAGCGCCCAGCAACCGGATTCCGGGTCGAGGACGCGAGTCACTGGGCGCTCGCCGGTACGGAGTTGAACAACGGAGACATTTTTGGTGCCGAAGATCGTCTGGTGGGCTACGAAGTAGACGGCTTGCCGCCGAACCCCAATGGTTTCCACGTGCTTGGCATGACAAGCGCGCTGAATGGATGGGACGTCGGCGGACGCGGCGTATTTGGCGTGCTGCAGCGGGCGGCTGGAAGAGGAGTTCAGCCGGGCATCGTCTTCAACGCAGGCACGACAGATTGGGCTCGCGTGCTCATGGATCCGCACGCCGAAAGTCATGCTGTCGTCGACCGTATCACCAGCAACGTCTTCGAACGCTTGCTGGCCAATCCGAGCAATCGCGACAGACAGTCCGTTACAGCACAGGCTTAATGACGATTCTGCCGCGCACCTAAAGTCGCGCGGGGATATCTGGTGCTGGCCTGAAGAAGCCACGTAGCGTCAGTTGGTTTGACATGAGAGCCGACCATGCTTAATCCGCCAGATAGAAGAGGAGTGTACGGCTTCCTCGGTAAAGCCATAAAGTGGCCTGTTAAAAGGTTTGTCCCCCAGCGATCAAGGCCACGATACTGCCGGCTCACAGCGTCTCAATCTCGGATGCGACGTGGAATCAGGCGTACGGCTCGGGCACCTGGGATTATCTGGGGACGACGCAGGAGATTGCCCGCTATAGCGTGATCGCCGGGTGCAAGCACCTGAAACCCGCCGCGCGAGTGCTCGACGTTGGATGCGGCGCTGGTGTTCTTGCAAGTTGGCTTTCGGGCGCCTCGATTTCTAGCCATTTCGGCGTCGATCTTTCCGAAGTCGCCATTGAGCAGGGCCGCCAGGCGAATATCGATGGAGCGGAGTTCGCCGTCGCCGATGCCGCTACCTTCGAGCCTTCGCAGGTATTCGACGTTATCGTCTTCAACGAGATGCTTTATTACCTGGAAGAACCGGAGGAACAGATTCGTCGACTCGCGCGCTGTCTCGCGCCCGGGGGGCTATTGATCGTCAGTATCTGGTATCACGACGACGGAATACGGACGTGGAACAGGTTGAAGGCTGCCTTCGACGAACTCGAGCGTGTCCGTATCACACACGCGTCGACGCGATTCAAATGGGACGTGGCCGTGCTGAAGTTGCGGTAAATTTTGCACGCATGCATCTGATCAAATGCCGCCCCTGAGCGGCCGCCTCGAGCCACGCTGTTCTGGAAAATCGCAGGCATCGCCCGCGCCCCAAAGGGCGCCCGCACCCTCCGTTGCGGACGTGCCGGCATCCGTCGCGTCTCAGCTCAAAGTCCCAAAGTCACGGCGCGGCGTTTGTTTCTGAGTACGAGAAAGTGAAAATGCTTCGCAAGGAATTGCGCGGCGCAACTGAGGACCCAAGGGTGATGCATTGTGTGCCGAAAGGCTTGTGCGAAACGTCTTTCACGAACTGCCTCGGTGACATCGACCCAGCGAAGCTGGGTTTCGAGGGTTCGCTGCCGATGCGCACACGCGTGGGCTAATCTTCCTGACAGCGCGTGCGATGCGCGGAAACGCGCGTTTGCTTCGAGCATGCCTCGAAGCGCCCGTCGATCCGCTGACTTGTCTGTGGAAAGCGAATCATCACGTCTGCGATAGTGGTAACCCATAGCCGGATAGACGACCATTTCCGCTTCGTGCCTGACCAACATGCGCAACAAAAGATCGAAGTCTTCGGCGGAGCGAACCCGCTCGTCATACCGAAGCTCGGACAGCAGTTCGGTTCTGATCATGGGCTGCAGATAGCCGAGTTGCGGCGCTTTGACAAGCGCAACGGCATCGACGGTCCTCGCGGTCCGCAGGCCAAGCAGCGAATACCCGGTCAGCGAGCCGCTTTCGCTCATGATGAGCAAGTCGTCCGCTACAATGCCCGCGCCGTCCGATTCGGCCCTTGCGAGCATCGACTGAAGGCGTCCGTCCGCAAACACATCATCACTGTCGAGGATCGTGATCCAGCGTCCTCGCGCACATGCCAGCGCACGGTTGCGCGCGACCGAGGGCCCCGCGTTGGAAGAAGATGTGAGGAGAACGATACGTGGGTCGTTAGCAGCAGCGGCGCGGACAATCTCAGTGCTGGCGTCGGTTGACGCATCATCAACAACGATCAGTTCCCAATCCGCGAGGCTCTGTCTCTGGACCGACCTGATCGCCTCTCCGATCCAGTTCTCTCCATTGAAGTTGGCCATCACGACAGTGACAGAAGGTGCCAACGCGGAAATGCTCGTACGATTCGCGGTGGCTGGCTCCTTGTCGTCGAAACCGCTTTGAAGTACCGCCGATGCGAGATTTTTGCCCTTTAAGCTCATAGTCATGGTTCTGACGCAAGTTTGCAAAGATTGTCGGACAGCGTTCTGCTGAAGTCGGGATAGGCGGAAATAGCGCGGGCGATGCCGTATCGCACCCCAAAGCGAGGGTGGAGATTTTCCAGATCGACGGGTTGCCTGCGACGATGCCCTCGCAGTCGGACTCCCCAAGTAATAGAGGCAAAGCCCCGCTGAGTCGACAGATAATTGGTGGTCTCGGTGCGCGCCCCCACATATAACGATCGAATGGTGCGGGTTTGTCCTGGATAGGTGTGCGACGTATTCAGCACTGCCGATGGCAATGAACAGGCCGAGGAATCCTGTGAGATCCTGCCAACACCACGGCGGTTTTACACGCAGGTCAGATGAAATCTGACCGTCCTGGCGCGGCCCGAACATATGCAAAACAGGTTGAAGCCAATTTAACGCAGAAGCCGAGTGAAGCGCCACTTTCCATATGTAAGTAGTGTAAGTGGCAGTTGAAACGCAACAGCGAACGTCACGTATTCGAATCGGTCCTGAGTCGATGCATGGCGGAGGGACTCGTCGGCGGTGAAGGCTTCGCCGTCGATGCGAGCATCGTCAAGGCCGACGCCAATCGTGCTCGGTATCCCGGGTGCCGACGTCGCCAACTGGAGGGTGAGCGAAGAGCATTTCGATGCTAGCCTGGATTGTCCAGGAGAAAGAGATCCCGCTGTCGGCTCCTCCAGTCGCACGGGCGGGAACCCGCAGGCTGGCCTCGTCCGGAACATCGCCGGAGACTTCATGAAACAGGCGGGTGAGCGGATCGGCCGATCTCGATTGCCTGGTTCTCATGAACCGTCCGGTCAACGCCGATGACCTTTGAGAACATCGCGTCGCACAGCTCCCGCCAGCGGAAGAGCTCCGCGCGCTGCCCGATATGCATGGTCTCCGACGCCTTGCGGATCGAGGTGCGCTGACTACGCAGTTCGTCCGCGACGCGATCCGCGAGATCGGGAAAATCCAGCGACCGGCCCTGTGCCTCGACGGCCTTGCGCAGGTTCGACTCACGGTATAGCGTGAACTTGTCCGGCGTGCCGAAGTAACCATTGCGCACGACATGTGTGAGCGCCCGCGGGAATGTTTCGCCAAACTCAAGCAGCAGTTCGAGACTGTCGCGCTGGCGGTTAATGACCCATAACACGACGAGACGCCGGGCCATGTCATCCAGCGTACTGGCTAGCGTTCCGCCGTACCGGGCAACGCCGGCCTGACTGCGCGCCGCCGTATTGACGATGACCGTCGCATCCCGATGCTCAGCGCAGAAATCGACGAAATCGATCCAGCCGCCCGCCTCATCCAGATCACATGAGGCGCATTCGATTTCATCATGGACGGCTTTCATGACATCGGGATTTGACGTGTCCGTCTCCACCAGCACGGTGTGGACATCCGTGCGCCAGAGATATTCGACCAGCGCCAGCGTGACGAAACTCTTGCCAACGCCGCCCTTGCTGCCGCCGACCATATAGATAGCAGGATCTTCCATTGCCATTTCGTACCTTTACAGGTTTTCGGTATCCGGCCTGATCGGAAATCCGAGGAAGCCCTGGATCTCTGTGCGTTCCGGCCGGGTGATTCCCCCATCCCCTTTCCGTTGTGATCCGACGCGCGCATGGCTCGAATGTGATGGCTTCGCCTGAGTGCCCTTCTTCACGCGAGGTGATGTCATGGCGGCATTCGTAGCGACGTGCCGCTCCACCTGCACGGCCTTTTCTTCCCTGGCAGCGCGCTGCATCGCGTATCGCAACGTTCCAGCGCTGATTTCAACACCGTCCTGGGCGATCTGCTGGACGATTTCTTCCTGCGTGTAGCCGTTTCTCTGTGCATCGATAATTTGAGGCTGCATGGACCTCATTGCGTCGCGGACATCGACGCGGTGCTCATGCGCGGGCTTTTCCGGCAGTGCATCGAGACGGCGCGCTGCGGCGTCCCATTGCGCCTGGGTAAAGCTTTTCGCCGTCGGCATGATTGGCTCCTGCACACTCCTTCCATGCCATCTTGCAAAGGGGACTGGCACGCGTCAATACGTGGAAACAGGCTCGAACCGGCGTGATGGAATGTTCTGGATTGAATAGGACTTCTCTGGAATAAAAAACTTTTTTTGCGCCGTCGCGCGCGCGCAACGTACCGGGATTTGCGCGTCGATCAATACGAGTGCATCGGCCTTCAGTTCGAATGATCAGAGGCTCTGCGTTGACAACGGGCCGCACATGAAATCCGTCACTCGCCAATTTGCGTCGAATGATCGCTGGAATTGATGTGACGTGTCGGTCCGATGTCATTCCTGCGGGACCGTGCGGAAATGTCTTTGTTCAATTTGCGCGAGCGTCTGCATTCTGGCACGCGGATTCAATACGACTTTTGAATTTTTCTGTGCGGAGCACGGCAGTCCATGCTCATCCACGTTGCGTCATCCGTCACCTTCGCGATGCCGGTCAATCATCTATTTGCGTGGTGGGGGAAGACCCACTCACGCGATACGATATTTTTTCTGCCGGGCCAGTTCGTTTTGCTGCGTGGACGAGTAGATTTTTTTTGCAGCAGGTGGTCATTTTTTTGCGCGACCATCGGTGACCACACTCAAAGGATTTGCGGATGACAAAAGAAAGAGAATAACGACGAGGGATGGCAGGATAGGCAATCGCCGGTTTTGGGCGCCCAAGGATCAACGCTAAGTGAAGAACTCGATTAGCTGCCGACGCGATACCCTCTTTCGAAATAAAACCTTGCCAGACACGTCCTGGCCGTGGAGGTGAAATAAGCGCTTGACGATGAAAACGCAAACAGCATTCGGAGGAGCACAGTAAGCGGCTCGCGGTGGCCGTTGTAGACGGCCGCAAGTATCGGCATCAAAGTGATGTCCATCATTTTCGAAGTGGTGGACACCATTTTGTCAGAGCCAACACAGAGGCCCGGTAGCCGTAAAGGTCGCCCGAACCATAGTGCCGAATTCCGTCGTCGCCTGGCGATGGCAGTTTGCGAACCGGGGGTGTCAATCTCCAGGTTGGCCCGCAAGAACGGCTTGAACGCGAACCTCGTGTTCACCTAGCGGCGCCGATATCTGGCGGAACAGCAAGCCGAGGCGGTGCAACTCGTTCCAGTGGCAATCGTGAACGAGGTGTCATCGGTCAATGAACCTTCTGCGCTGCCAGAGTCTGAGGTCGTGAGGCCCGCTGCGCCGGCCGGGTCAATCGAGGTTCGGATCGGCCGGGCACTGGTTAAGGTCGACGGTATTGTCGACGCTGAGATGCTTCGGACAGTGTTGGGGAGCTTGCGCTCGTGATTTCTCTGCCAACGGGTACGCGTATCTGGCTTGTTGCGGGCATCACGGCCATGCGCTGCGGCTTCCAGGGCCTGGCTGCCAAGGTGCAAGGCACTCGAGGAGAATCCGCTGGGCGGCAACCTGTACATTTTTCGCGGGCGCCGCGGCGATCTCGTGAAGCTTCTGTGGGCGACCGACGACGGGCTTTGGCTGATCGCAAAGCGTCTGGAGCGAGGCCGTTTTATCTGGCCACAGGCCGATGGCGGCAAGATTCATCTGACGAGCGCACAGTTGTCGATGTCGCTCGAGGGCATCGACTGGCGACAGCCACGACGCACCGCCGCACTCTCGATGTTGTAAACCGCGAGGAAGGCTCGTAAACTGCGACGCATGCCCGATCAAGCGCCGCTGCCCGATAACGTCGCCGAGCTCGTGCCATGGTGCTCGCGCAACAGGCATCGCTGCTTGAGCACCAGGCATCGATCGCGAAGATGGTGCAGGAACTCGCCGCGCGAGATGACGAGATCGAACGCCTGAAGGCGCAGATCGACAAGCTCGAGGCGCAGCTGGAGGACCTGACGGGCGGCCGTGGTGCTGCCGAGGCGCGTAACAGCGAGACGGGACACCGAATGCGCCGGCCAGCAAATCGGCTTCGCGAGAGCCGCTCCCGCCACACCTGCCGCGCGAGGAGATCGTACTCGAGCCTGATCCGCTCTGCCCCAGATGCGCGACGAACATGCATTCGCTGGGCGAGGCGCTCGGGCTCGGCGGACCTGCGGCAGTCTGGTTCACGTACTCGTCGGACCGCAAGGGTGTTCATCCGCAAACGCATCTCGCCAACTTCGAGGGAATCCTGCAGGCGGATGCCTACGCCGGCTTGATCACCTGTATGCGAACGGCGACGTGCACGAAGCGGCGTGCTGGGATCACGCGAGGAAGTACATATACGACGTTCACGAGCGTACACCGACTCCAGATACCCGGAAACTACTCGAGATGATTGGCGAGCTCTACAGCATCGAAGCCGACATTCGCGGCAAACCACCCGATGAGCGGTTCCCTGTGCGGCAGGAAAAGAGCAAACCGCTGCTCAACACGTTCGAATCGACGATCAGGGCCAAGCTTGCGACGCTGTCGAAGAAGTCCACGCTCACGGGCGCGATCAACTACTCGCTGAACCACTGGGCGGCACTCACGTTCTACTGCGAGGACGGATGCGCCGAGATCAGCAACTACCTGTTCGTCGGCTCCGACAGCGGCGGTGAGCGTGCGGCGGCGATGTACAGTCTCATCGGTACGTGCGAACTCAACGAAATCAACCCACGTGCCTATCTCGAATACGTGCTCACTCATATTGCGGACCACAAGGTCAACCGCATCGACTAACTGCTTCCCTGGAACGTGGCCGTCAAACTGAATCCGGCCACTCCGCCCCCGCCCGCCGTTTGACCGGGCAGATCCAGATAGATCGTGTCCACGATCATGGAACGATCTCACGTGATCTACCCGGACCTCCTCACGCCCTCACATCATGCTCCACGCGCGCGCGGATCGGGGACCGGCCCTGCCGAGCCGCTTACGCTTACTTTCAAAGATGAGCAAGGTACTGCCGTCTGGATCACGCAGGTTTTTTGCGCCGGTGATTTGCACGGTATGGCTGTTGATGCGCCAGCACCGCCCAGCCTATTCGGGCGAGCTTGGTGGCCATGGCGACGATTGCGACGTTCAACGGACGCCGCTGTTTCATCTGCTCCACCCACTGCCCCGGCTCTTTGGTCCGATAGATAATCCTGCGCGTTCCATGAACCAGCAAAGTCCTCAGATATGTGTCACCTCGCCTACTGAGTCCTCACAGCCTGATATCCCGCCCAAGCCAGTCTGGCCCGGCACAAGACCCAGCCATGCAGCAAACTCGCGGCCGGATCTGAAGGCTTCGGCGTGTTCCATCGTTGCCACTGCCGGCGTCGAAGTGAGTAGCCCTACGCAACGAATTGCTGCGATCGCTTTGGCTGAGTGATCTTCCTTCATCCACTCCAGCAACCGGCGCTCGATCTGACCGACCTGCCGGTCGATCGTATCCAGGCCTCTCCACTGCTCTCGCAGCGAGTCGATCAATACCGCGGGAAGACGTCCTGACAACCTTTCCAGAACTCCGGCCATCCCCTTTTCAACCGTTGCCCTACCTCCTGCCGTATCGCCATGGTTCGTCTGCATAACATCATCCTTCGTTTGTGCGCGCATCGCTTCGTTCCTCGGAATGGACCCAAGGCTATCGTGCTCCGCCCACGAACGGCGGCGATGTTGGAATCAACTCAACGTAAGATCATGAGGCACACGACGAACTGCGGTGCGGCGGTGTCGGGCCAATCTGAAAAAGCGTCTATCGCGCATCTGGCACTTTGCGCCTTTACAAAAGTATTGACGCGTTGCAGCGCGGGCGGATAGACAGCAGCCAACTGATTTTGCACGTATTTGATTTGGCGAGCAAAGGCAAACCCACGGCTAGCTTGGGTGCGGCTAGCCGGAGAATTGACCGGAAATCAAAGTCACCCCGGTTAGCCTTTGTCCCATGTCTCGATCAGTACCGCACACGGCGACCGATCAATGACCTCCCCGCTCGTCGACGGGTTCGCCCAGCGGCGTAGCCGCGACAAATGGTGATGTCCCATCACAATGACCTCCGCGGTCAGCAGCCGGGCTTGTTCGATGACGACGTCGGCCGGAGAATTTCCCGCGCAGAGGTGCTGTTCCACGGTGAGATTCCGGTCGGCAAGCTGGGCGGCTGCTGCAGTCAGAACGGCTTGTGCGAAAGATGTCTGCGCCCGTGCAGGCGGATAATTCAGGCGATCGGGTGCGGTGCCACTTTCGCTACCGGGAGGCAAAAAGTAGGATGGGTCGACAACGCAAAGAAGGTGTACGGTTGCCCTGCCTGGAGCCGCCACGCGGCTGGCCAGGTCGACGACGCGGACACTCTGGGCTGTGCCGTCCAGCGGAACGAGGAGGATATTGAACATGGCTAGAGATACCCTTTGAAGATACGATTGACATGCTGGGTGCCATCGCCGCCTGGAAGCGTGTCGGGCCAGTAGTTCCTGACATCCTCAAACTGGTTCGGCCAACGGCAGAACTCCTGCAAGATGCCGGTCTTCCTGAGGCGTGCCTCCGCGACAAGCGCGATAACCTGCGGCTGCCGACCAAGCGCGCCATGCGAAGCTTGGAGCAGCATGGAAAGCTCGTTCTCCGGGCCACGAACTCCGTAAAAGGCGTTGTGATACACGGAAGCGCGGTCGCGCCGATACGGCCGATGAACCTTCGCCCGCACGCGTGCCCGTAAGAAGACCCCCGAAAACCTCGTGAGGGAGACGGTCATTGGGTTCTTCCACAGCATCGACCCATCCTCGTCCACAAGCGAGCCGGCACCAGGAGCGATCGCTTTCGCGGCAGGTCAGTGCAAGCCGTAGGTTTTATGATTCTGCACCGATGCGCTCCGATGGCTGAATGAAGTTCAGGCTCGGTCGCAACCCGGAGTCATGCGTTCACCTGGACACGCTGTGCGCGCCAATCCGGCGGTTGAGTTCAACGACGAGAAACTATGGTCGCCGCGCCTCGATGAGGGGATTCACACGCTCGGTGAATCGCTCTTTTTTCCCGCTGTGTGTGCTCGATCGCGATCAATCGATGCGCGCGGCGCCAACCCTTAGCAACCTCAACTGCCAAAAAACAGGTCGCAGAAACTCGCCGGACCCACACAGGCATTAGGGTCCCTGGCCGGAGCCAAAGCCCGGCGCCACGGCGCGCGATTCGTATTCGCCTCGGATGTATTCGCCGCGGACGTACCCGCCTCGGCCGCCTGTTGAACATCCGCATGCGCGGGGGCAAGGGGTTCTGCGTGAACAGCGAAGCTGGCCGACAGCGAACATGCAAAAAGAACAGCAGTAAGCAATTTCATTTCGATCTCTCTAGCAAGGTGATGGAGGGGCGCCTCCCCGGGGAAACACCTAGCAGGCTGTTGAAAAGCGCCCCGTCATGACGACCGAAGCTATGTTCAGGAGACTTGCGCGTGCGATATTGCGCTGAATTAACGGTTCACCGCGCGATCTGCGCGGGGCAGGCGCACGCATGCGGCTCGTCTGGCGCGCAGTCTTCGCGCATTGGCGGCTCATCGCGTCGCTCCTCGCGGCACCATCCCTGGCATTCGGGCCATGCGGGTCAGATTGCTCGCAACCATCGTCAGCTTGAAGTGCTGGTCGACGCGCTTGAGGCCGCGATAGACCGTCTGCCGGATCCGCCCGATGGTTTTGCCCCAGCCGAAATGCTCTTCGATTCGTTTGCGGATGATCTGGCTAGTCCGGTAGCCCGCATGCCGCGAAGTGCGACCGTCGATGGCGCTGCCGCCCCAACGCTCATCGTTGCGCGCGACATGCGGTGTCACGTTGCGAGCGCGGCAATCGTTCACGAAGTCACGGGTGTCATACGCCTTGTCGGCGCCAACTGTCTTCGCATGAGTACCTGGCACGCAATCGAGCAATTGCAATGCGCTGGCCCGCTCGGCAAAACCATCTGCGTGACTAACCACGGCGCCGACCACCAGCCCCGAGCGATTCTCCATCAGGATGTGCCCGTGGTAGCACAGGATGGCCGGGCTCTTGTGGCTCTTCTTGAACAATCGCGCCTCCGGATCAGTAGTCGACTCGTGCGTGGCATTGCTACGTCGCTCGCCTTTCCAGTCGGTGTCGGCGTTGCGGCCACCGCCGGCTGGCGGACCATCGTCCGGGCCGTCCTTGCGGCGGAAGCTTTTGTGACTGGCCCACGCCTGAATCAGCGTGCCGTCCACCGAGAAATGCTCTCTCGACAGCAAGCCCCGCTTGTCCGCCAGGCTCATGACTTCGGTGAAGAACGCTTCCACGACTTCATGCTCCAGAAGCCGGTCGCGGTTCTTCGAGAACACCGAGTGGTCCCACACGGCGTCCTCAATCGCCAGCCCGACAAACCAGCGGAACAGCAGGTTGTAGCGCATCTGCTCCATCAGCATGCGCTCGCTGCGTACGGAGTAGAACACCTGCAACAGCAGCGCCCGCATCAGCTTCTCAGGCGCAATCGAGGCACGACCGGTGTCCGCGTAGATGACGCTGAACAGCCCGTTGAGCCGTTTCAACGCATCATTCACCAGCAACCGGATCGGTCGCAACGGGTGATCTGCCGGGACGAAGTCCTCGAGCTTGACCGTCGTGAACAGGGGTTCCTGCATCTCGTCCATTCCGCGCATCGCATCCGCTGCCAAAGATCATGAACACGATATCCATAACGCCCGTCCTTCAAACCCCGTTTACACGGGATCCAAATTCAACAGCCTGCTAGGCAGATTAATCACCTTCAATAGCCAAGAGAATCCCATAGCCTCGGGAATGATCCTTCCATTCCATGGGAGTATCGAGAAGCTGGCTTACGGGACGTCGTCAACGAGTGGTGGCAAATATCGCAATGAGGCGTCGCTGCGATACCACCTCCTCAAATACGCCCACACTATTGCGGGCATCTCCTCTCCCAGTTAGGGCTGCGGGCGTCCATTTCGCAAATACGGCGCGAGTGGGGGGGCATCAACACGCCATCACGAAATCATCTCGAGATCTTTGGTCCGCACGGCCGGTCGCGGCACGCGCATTACATCAATAACTGTCGACCTGGCAGGAGCCCGAAAGAACTCAGTGCAGAAGTCGACGAACATCCTGATCCGTGCCGAGATCAGTTCCCGATGAGCATAGAAAAGGCATATTTCAATGCTGCTTTCCGATGCCGTACATTCCGGCAGGACGTGCACGAGATCTCCCCTATCAATGTCGTCGCGAACCATGGTTTCAGGCAGCGTGGCAATGCCGGTACCTTCGAGCGCTGCCGCGCGAAGCAGCAGCTGGTCACCTTCCATCGACGACATGGGCAAAACGCTCACCTTCCGGACACCCTCATAGAGATCGATGAACTCCGCATTTTTCTTTCTCGTTTCCGGATCGATCAGTAAAAAATGATTGGCGACCTGCGCAGCGGATTCCGGTGCGCCATATTGCTCGAGATAGGCCGGAGCGGCGACGAGAATGCGAGGCGAGTGCGCTAGCGTCCGGCGAATTACGGTGGACTGCTCGACCAGCTGAGGCGGAAGAATGGCGATATCGAAACGGCCATCGAACAGGTTCGCGGGGTGATCCTGAACGGAAACCATCAGATTCACATGAGGCGCGATGGCTCGATAGCGCCGCACCAACCGTGGGAACACCCCGTTCACCAGCATGGGGTGCACGACAAGGCTCAATTTTCCGCCATTGACCTCGTGCTCCATCGCAATGCGCCGGTTAGCCTCGTCGAGCTCTTCGAGCAAACGGCAACAAATCAGATAGTACGAGTGTGCTGCGTCTGTCAAGGAAACGGACCTCGTGGTCCTGAGCAGGACTCTCGTCTGGACGCATTCTTCAAGCCTGGCGATCGCTTTTGAAACAGACCCGGTGGTCACATTCAACGATTCGGCGGCCTTGCTGAAACTCTGATACCTCGCAGCAGCGACGAATGCACGCAACATGTAAAGCTGGTCCATCTCGCACCTCGCAAATTTCGCTCTGGTCGACGATTCAAGCGTAATCGCGTAAGCCGCGCGGCGGTATCGTCCAATATGATGTGACGCCTGATGCAGGCGCGTGCGCGTCTAATACATCCGGATGGCCTGAACCAGCGGCCGGCATAGCGGCAGATCCCTCAGGCCAGATAGCGCCCAATTTCAGAGCGTTCGGCCACGTCATTGCGTTAGCAGTTCACTAACCCGTGCGAGAAGTCCCGCGTCATCCACAGGCTTCGAGAAGAAGCCTGCGGCGCCGTTACGATTTGCGCGCTCCAGCACTTCCGGGGTCGTGTACGCGGTAATGAAAATGACGGGGATAGGACGCTTCCACAGCTTGATCGACTCGAGTAGCGCAAAACCATCCATGCCTGGCATCTGGATATCGGCGACGACGAGTTTCAGTTTGGAGCGGCGCGTATCGCCCAGAAGATGATGCGCGGACGCGTAGTCGATGACGTTCCAGTTCGCCGAACGCAGCGAACTGGACAGTGCCATCCTGACGGACTCATCGTCGTCCACAAGGCCGATCATTGCAGACGAAAGCGCTGGTTTTATCTGGGGTCCGGTGGCCATCGAAATGATGCAGAAAGATTGAATCTTTCTGCAAAATACAAGCCGGCCGATTGAGCAGCAATCACACCTTCGAATGATTCTTGTGCCAGTCCGTATTAGCTGGGGGAGATCCGCGCGCTGACGCAGGCAGCCACCGCGCAACGAATGGGCAAATGCTTATCTGGCGCTCTGAGGAGCCTGCACTTGCTGCAACTTCTTGATGAGCTCGGCGACAGAGCGCGCATTGAGCTTGTGCATGGCCTGCGCCCGATGGATCTTGACCGTGACCTCGCTGAGACACAGGCGGTCGGCAATCTGTTTGTTCAACAGACCCTCCGCAACCATCCCGATCACCTCGCGCTCGCGGGAGGTCAGTGAATCGTAGGCTTGACGAATGCCCGCAACGAGCTTCGCCTGGCGCCGCAGTTCGCCATCGCGCTTGAGCGCCGCAGCGATCGTATCGAGCAGATCCTGATCCTTGAATGGCTTTGTCATAAAATCGAAAGCACCGGCTTTCATCGCCTTGACGGTCATGCCGATATCGCCGTGTCCCGTCAGAAAGACGATGGGAAATCGAATGCTCTCTTTAAAAGCTTCCTGCTGAAGCGTGAGACCGCTCTCGCCTCGCAATCGAATGTCGAGAATGAGACAGCTCGGCACATCCGGCATCTTCTCGGCGAGAAATTCGTCAGCCGATGCGAACGCTCGAACCTCGATGCCCACCGACCTCAGCAGACTGGTGAGCGCGCCTCGGATAGACTCATCGTCGTCGATCACGTACACGAGCGAGTCTGGTAGTTGTTCACTTCGCGTCCCAACGCTATCGTGTGTCATCGCTCGATCTTCGAAATGTTCGTGACGGCGTAAAGCTGCCGATGCTCGCCTTATGGTAAGCAATATCGAGACTTATCGCTACCGCTTGCAAACTGTGAGCATTGCTTTCCTTTGAAGCAGGCGCCCCCATAAATCATACTCGTCAACCCGGCTCCTTATGGCACACCACGCCTGAGAGCTTCACGGGTCATACCGGCGTATGAGGGACCGCATGCCGGCAAGATACAGCTTCAGCCATTCGGAGAATGGTCAGGGTGGCGCTGCACGCCTAACCTATATTACGAACGGGTCATCGCGCTGTCGGCATCGTCGGTCAGAGTGGGTGCGCAAAATGAAAGTCGCTCTTGTAGTGCATGATGGTGTTCAGGCGATGGACGTGGCAGGCGTGCTCGACGTGTTCGCCGAAGCGAATCGTTTACTCAGCGAGCCACGTCGGTATCAGGTGTCCCTCGTCGGAGAGCACGCAGGCGCGGTGGCCTGTTCGAACGCAATGCAACTGTGCGTGCCGTGGGCTTACGCGGACTTTCGCGCAAACCTCGATCTTCTGCTGGTGACAGGCGCCTTTCACGCAACTCACGTCCGGCCGAAGCAGGATTTTCTGGACTGGCTGCGGCGACGCGCACTCGAATCGAAGCGATACGGCTGCGTTTGCAACGGCGCATGGCTGCTGGGGCGCGCAGGTCTGCTCGATGGCAAGGAGATCGTTGCGAATTGGGCCGACGCGAGCCAGATGGCCGGCGAATTCCCGCGCGCCCGGATACGTCCCGACAAGAATCTGATCCGCGACGGACGCCTGATTTCATCTGGCGGCGCGACTGCCGGACTCGACCTTGGCCTCTCTCTCGTCTCGCAAGACTGGGGCCAGACGCTCGCCGAACAGGTGGCAAGGCGTCTTGGCGCCAAACTGCACAGCGAGTCCTGCGAACGCAATCCTTGCATTGCCACGCCAGGCGATGAAAGCACGATTATCAGAAGAGTACAACGCCATATCGACGACCATCTGTCCGATGTACTTTCGATAGAGCAACTCGCCGGCGCGGTCCATGTAAGCCGGCGCACGCTATCCAGGATCTTCGCGAAGCATCTCCACACGACCCCTTCTGCATTCGTGGATCAGGTCCGTGTCGGTGCGGCGAAGAAGCTCCTGGAGGAACGCAACATTCCGATGAAAACCGTCGCGTTCGATTGTGGCTTTTTGTTTCAAAGGCTCCTCGAGCTCACCCCCCGGCAATACCGCCAACAGTGCCACCCGACCGAGGTCGCCGCCTGAGTGATCGCCGCGTGCGCAGCGTCGTCAGCCCGCCGCGATTTGTTCTCATGACGCAAGACTCTTTGTCCATGGTGTGTGTTCGCATGAGCAACCGATGCGCCTACAGTGCTCCTTCACCGGATCCGTCGATTCGAACGGCCGTCCGGCCGACTTACCCTTACTGCGAGATACACAATGAGCACTTCCAGGATCGTCATCGTCACCGGGGCATCGCAAGGCATCGGCGCGGAAACCGTCGAGGCCTTCCGCGCGCAGGGCCATCGCGTGGTCGCCACGGCCCGTGGCCTGTTTGCAACACCCGCAAGGTACTCGTCCATCGTCTTTAGCAGGGCTGGCCATTCACCTCCCCCCGCCACGATCGCGTGCGCATCGAACACCATTCTCAGTGGCTTTACATCCCTCGCCGGATGGCGTCGGAATAGTGCTGGACGAGTTCGACGATTTCGACGCTATTGTTCGTTGCAGTCCGCTCCTTATTGATTTCCGCCCGGTCCGCAATTCGAAACGGGCTGTGCAATCGCTTGCGCAGCCCGTTTCGAACAACCCAGGATCAAACGCGATCAGGCAACCAGCCGCTCGATCTGGTTGAATCTTTCTTCGAGGGCGTTGACGCTCGCGTAGCCCGAATTCACGGCGTACATCCGACCTTGCTCTTCAAGCAGCAAGGTCGGAAACGACGCGACCCCAAGCGCCCGCGCGCGCGCGAAATCGCGCTGCGTCTCTTCTATCGCTTCTGCCCCTGCCCATGCCAGGTAGAACGAGTCGGCATTCACCTGAACGCCTACGGCCGCCAGCGCCGTCGCTGCGATATCGCTCAACACGCGAGCGTCGGTCGTATCCAACCCCTGCACATAGAAGCCATTCTGAAACGCGCGAAACACCGAAAGCAAAGCATCGCCACTGACGAACCGGCGCGCCGCCACAACGGCACGGCAAACCGGCTCGGTATCGTAGACGAACCCCTCGCGCGCCATGAACGCTTCGCGGTTGAACGGCAAGCCGCTCAGCGCTTCCACGCGTTGCCAGTGCTGCAGCCGGAAACGCTTGCCGGCTGCATCGAGAACATCGGTCGCGCCCGCGCGAATGCCGCCGACCACGATTTCCAGTTTCAGATCCGACACGCGCGCGACGAGCGCTGAGAGTTCCTTGCCAAAGCCATAGCACCACGAACACATCGGATCGCCGACATAGATTAGTTTCATTCTTGCTCGCCCAAATGAAGAGACAACGCGGGGCCCGCAGGACCCCATGCCCCGCATCGCTCCCAGCCATCGCAATGACTATAGGGTTGCGGTCTGACTCGATAAACGCAGTAGCCAGAACTTCTTTTGTTACATGGCGGAAAGACGCAATGCGGCTCACGAGCGAGCCCGCGCGCTTGTACCGGGCTGGAACATGTCCGAAGCCGGTTGATCACCTGCGCGCGTGCCCCCGGACTGGTCGCGGTCCCTCGATGGAATGAAACTTTTCCACCACGAACCGCGGCTGAATGCGATATGCGCAACGTGGCGCGCTCGCGGCGCAAATGCCTGAGGGCGGCCGCCGGCGACGCGATCGTCGACAATCGCGGCACGCGGCACCTTCCGCAGATCAGGATCATCGGGACCGAATCGCCATTGCAATCGGCAATCGGCAATCGGTGTCACGGCATGGGTCGCGCCGGGACCCGACGTCACCATGAACGCGCCGACCTTTCCACTCGCGCCGGCGTGCCCGCAGCGATGAAACCGGCGGTCGGTTCGTTGGCGGGTACGACGAGGGTGATCCGACGCTCGGGCTCATCGGCGTGGCAGTTCGTTAAACGGAACACCGCGGCTGACCGTCGGTTGCCCCTACCATTCGGCAATGCCTACGTCCAAGTCCTCGTCGTAGAACGCCACGAGAAACTCTTCTGGCATCAACCACGAATCGACGCTCACGGTTTGTGCGCCAACATCGACATCGACCTTCGCATCGGCATCCACGGACTTCATCGCATGCACGATCGTCGGAAGATCGTCGTTGCGGATCTCAGTTTTCATCGCGAACTTCATTTTCCACCTCTCTGTATGGGGAACCAGTCTGGACAACTATAGGATCAACGTCCACTGCCACCAATCAGGGCCGCCTCAATTCACTCTTTACACGGCGTAATCAAAGCCCCGTCAATCCGGTGCATGCGGGGCAAGCGCCGCGGCCGTTGAAGCTGCGCGCGTTTCTCGACTTCATGTCGCGGCGCCTCGAGGCGCGCATGTCCACCGCTTGAATTCCCCGCGTTATTGCGCGCGAGTATCAACTGTTGTTCATCGCAGGCGGTTTCTGTCAGCGTCGTTCGTGCGTAATCTTGGCTCGCAATAGGGAAAACGCAAGGCGAAACGCAATGGATATGTCAGCAATCACCGCCATCAAGGCTTCCGCGCCCATCGAACCCGCGCTTTCGGAGCAGCCCGCGTGGCGCCGGGTGTTTCGCGAGGGGGCACTCACGGTCGGACTCATCCTGCCGCTCGAAACGCATCCGGACTCGCCTTTCCCGACCATGCGCGATCATGTCGCCATGGCGCAGCGCGCCGAGTCGATGGGTGTTGCCGCGCTGTGGATGCGCGACATCCCGTTCTACGACCCCGCGTATGGCGACGCCGGGCAGATTTTCGAACCGCTGGTGTATATCGCCAGCCTTGCGGCAGTGACGAGCGAGGTCGCGCTCGGCACGACCGGCATCGTCTTGCCGATGCGCGACCCGCTCTTGCTTGCCAAGCAGGTGAATTCGCTCGACCAGTTGACGAATGGAAGGCTGCTGTTAGGCATGTCGTCGGGAGATCGGCCCTCCGAGTATCCTGTTTTCGGCATCGACTTCGATACGCGCGGCGAGCGGTTTCGCGACGCCTTCCAGACCTACCGCACGGTCGGCGAGCAACCCTTTCCTGTGTTCTCCTCACTCCGCTTCGGCAAATCGGATGGCACGCTCGACATGCTGCCCAAGCCGCAGTACGGACGCATCCCGGCGATTGCGGTTGGACGGGCGCAGCAGAGTCTCGAATGGATCGCGGCGCATATGGACGGTTACCTCGGCTTCGTGCCCCGCCCCGACGCGCTCGATGCATTCGTGCGCGGCTGGAACGAGCACGTCGCTCACTCGATGGGCCGCGAAGCCTTCAAGCCGATTGCGTTTGGCGGCTACCTCTATCTGCACCCAAGGCCTGACTACCCGTTCCGCACCATCAGGGGCGGATTCGTCATCGGCAGCCGCTCGCTCAGATACTTTCTCGAGCAGGCACGAGAAGCGGGCGTCAGCCACGTCGCGCTGAATCCGAAAGTCACGCCGCGCCCGTATGCCGACGTATTGGACGAATTGCACAGCGAAGTACTGCCGTACTTTATCCCGGAGGTTTCTCATGCAACACGCGAACATACGTGAAGCGCTGCATGCGCACTGGCAAGCGTCGGCGGCCGGCGATCTCGAAGCCGAACATGACATCTACGCCGACGACGCCATCTGCGACTATCCCCAATCGGGCGAACGCATCCATGGGCGCAGGAATTTGCAGGCCTTACGCGGACATCACCCCGACAGGCCGTCCGGTTTCAAGGTCAGACGAATGCAGGGAGAAGGCAATCTCTGGGTGACCGAGTACACCATCACATACCAGGGGCGATCTGCTTTCACCGTGAGCATCATGAAGTTCCATGACGGCAAGGTCGTGCACGAAACTCAATATTTTTCGGATCCCTTTGAGGCGCCCGGTTGGCGCAGCCAATGGGTTCAGAAGATCACACCCACTTAGCCGATAACCAACTTGGCTTTAGCCCCTGGACGCCTTCCAATGGCCCAGGGGTGCACCCGTACAAAAGCGAGTGGTAGCCGGCCATGCCCGGCCGGCCAACTTCGAGCGCGCGGCGTATTCACGCCGCGCTTCGCTCACTTCGACGCGGGCATGGCGAATTCAGCGCCCTTGTCGATGCTGTCGGGCCAGCGCTGCGTCACGCTCTTGTAGCGCGTGTAGAAGCGTACGGCTTCCTCGCCGTAGGCGTGATGATCGCCGAACAGCGAGCGCTTCCAGCCTCCGAACGAATGCCACGCCGACGGCACTGGACTCGGGACGTTGATGCCCACCATGCCGATCTGAATCTTCCTGGTGAACGTGCGCGCCGCTGCGCCATCCGCTGTGAACAGGGTGACGCAATTGCCCAGTTCGTGCGCGTTGACAAGTTCGATTGCACTGGCGAGATCCGGGACGCGCACCACCGAAAGCACCGGCCCGAAGATTTCTTCCCGGTAGATTTTCATATTCGGCTGCACGTTGTCGAAGAGCGTGCCGCCGAGGAAGAAGCCCTCTTCGTGCCCCGCCACGGTATGGCCACGCCCGTCCACGACGAGCTTCGCGCCAGCCTCGACGCCCGCATCGATATAGCCCCGCACCTTGGTGCGATGTGCGGCGCTGATAAGCGGCCCCATGTCCAGATCGGGCTCCATGCCCGAACCGATGCGCAGCGCGCGCACGCGCGTGGCGAGACGCTCGACCAGTTCGTCGCCGATGCGCCCTACCGCCACCGCGACCGAAGTCGCCATGCACCGCTCGCCCGCTGAGCCGTATGCCGAGTTGATCAGCGCATCGACGGCTTGATCGAGATTGGCGTCGGGCATCACGACGAGATGATTCTTCGCGCTGCCCAGCGCCTGCACGCGCTTGCCGCGTTTGGCGCCCTCCGCGTAGATATATTCGGCCACCGGCGTGGAGGCGACGACGGACATCGCTGCTACGTCGGGATGCTGAATCAGCGCGTCGACGGTGCCCTTGTCGCCATTCACCACGTTGAAAACACCCTTGGGAAAACCCGCCTCGATGAAGAGTTCCGCCAGCCGGATCGACGACGACGGCGTGCGCTCCGAAGGCTTGAGGATGAATGTATTGCCGGTCACGGCGGCCATGACGAACATCCAGCACGGCACCACCACCGGAAAATTGAACGGTGTGACGCCGGCAATCACGCCCAGGGGCTGATGCAAATTCCAGCTGTCGATGCCGCTGCTGCTTTGATCGGTGAAATCGGTCTTGAGCAGGTTCGGAATGCCGCACGCGAATTCAACGATTTCGATGCCGCGCATCACCTCGCCCCTGGCGTCCGAGAGCAGCTTCCCGTGGTCGCGTGTAATGAGTTCGGCGATTTCGTCCAGATGTGCCTCTAGCAGCTCCTTGAACCTGAACATCAAGCGTGCGCGCTTGAGCGGCGGGGTTTCGCTCCAGGCCCCAAAGGCGGTCTTTGCGGCCGCGACGGCGGCGGCAACTTCAGTGGTATTGGCAACCGGCACGCGCGCTGAAACGCGGCCGAGGGCGGGATCGTACACGTCGTTGAATCGGCCGCTCGCGCCAGCGGTGTATTGACCGTCGATAAAATGTTTCAGTTGGCGCACCGCGCCCTGGTTTGCTTCGCCCATACGTCCATCCTTTACAGTCCAGCGCTGCGCATGGATCGAAAAGAGTCCGCATTGCAGCGCGCATCAAGTCAAGTGGCCGGGCATCTGCATGACTCCCCGCCGGGATCGACAGTCATTGACCACCGACGAGAACAGTCTATGTTTTACGGCTGCCGGCTGAGGTGCTAGCTGCGACGGTTTCGGGACATTCCGGGCTCGTTTCCGGCCAGGGCGACCAGGCGGAAGTCATCGCTATCCGAAGAGTCGAATGGCGTGGCGATGCAGCGCTAAACACGGCCTGGCGGCGAGGCGTTGCCTTGTGCGGGAAGCGTGAAATGAAAGCGGGCGCCAACGGGGTCGTTCGGCGTCACCCATAAGCGCCCGCCGTGGCTTTGCACGATCGAGCGGCAAATGGGCAATCCCATGCCCAGACCGTCGGACTTGGTCGTGAAAAAAGCCTCGAATACGTCTTCCGGATTGCCGGCGCCGAGTCCCGGCCCGGAATCCTGCACGGTAATGCAAAGTTCGTTTTCGCCGGCCCTGTCCGTGCGGACAAGTAGCGTGCGCTCGCCGGCTTTCATTTCGCTCATCGCTTCGAGGGCATTGATCATCAGATTGAGCATGACCTGCTGCAGTTGCACCCGGTCGCCCTGAACGCGCGGCAACCCCTCGGTAAGCTCCGCCGTGAGTTCAACCCTGGACTTGCCGGCTTCGCCGCGCACGAGCGCGATCAGTTCCCGAATCATGTCGTTGACATCGAGCCCATCGGTGCGCAGCGGCTCTTTCTTGAAGTAAGCGCGGGTCCTGTCGACAATGCCATTGGCGCGGTCGCTGTCCGCGACGATCCGGGTCAGCGCGAGACGCGCTTCGTCGAAATTCGGCGGGCGGGCCGCGAGCCAGCGCAAGGCCGCGCTCGCATACGCCGCGATCGCGGTGATCGGCTGCTTAACTTCATGCGCGATCGACGCCGATAGCTGACCCATCGTCGCCACGCGGTTCGAATGCGCCAGCACCGTCTGAAGTTCGCGGTAGCGTCGTTCGCTGTCGCGCACATCCTGTTGCGCACGCTTCTGCCCGGTCAGGTCCAGGATGAACGCGACGCCCTGCCCCTCGCGGTCGCCGAATGCCGCTGCGCCGACCATGACGGGCACCCGGCTGCCGTCCTTGCGAAAATATTCCTTCTCGAAGGGTTTGGCGCTACCCGTGGCCGTCAATTCGGCCCTCACATGTTCATCGCGTTCGTGCCATTCCGGCGGAGTGAGGTCGGGCCAGCGAATCCGCCCGGATCGGAGATCTTCGGCGGAATAACCCACGATGCGCAGAAACGCATCGTTTGCGTCGACGACATTGCCTTCGAAGTCCCAGATGTGGATGCCGATGATATTGGAATCCACCAGACGCCGCACCTTTGCTTCGCGTTCCTGAAGATCGGCATACAGGCGAGTGTTCTCCAGAGAAATGGCAGCCTGCGACGCGAGCAAATCGAGCAGTGCGGAGCGGCGTGCAGTGAACACGTGCGAAGTCTCGGTGTTCTCCAGATACAGCAACCCACTGAGTTTTCCCTGTCTGACGAGCGGCAGGCAGAAGACGGACCGCGTGGCTCCGCTCGCCAGATACCCGTCTTCAGGAAAAAGACCGGATGTCACGGCATCGTCGATGATGACGCGCTTGCCCGTGTGTATGACGTAACGCAGCAGCGCGGCGGGTGTCGCGCAGCCACTATCCGGCAAACGCTTCACCTCGATTCCGTTGCCGTCGATACGCGCTTCCGCCTCGACGCGGTAGCCGTCTGGCTGCTCGGGCATGATCAGCAGACCACGGTCGGCGCCTGCGGTTTCCAGCGCGATCGTCATCAGGCGCTCGACCAGGCTCTTCAGTTCGATCTCGCTGGAAAGCGCGTGGGATGCCTTGAGCAGCGTTGCGGCGTCGAACTGACGCCAACCGAAGCTGAGCGTCGAGGTCAGCGTGCTGCCTTCGAGATCGGCCAGACGCGGGAATTCGCTGTCGAGCTGCACGATCTTGCTTTGCGCGCCCCAGGCGACGAAGCATCGGCGCGCATTGCGCAAATGGCCTTCGGCGCTGGTCGCGAGACCCATGCGCAAATAGAAGCGGCCGGCAAGTTCGCTGGCGAGGCCTTCGTGATGCGCAAAGCCATTCTCGCGAGCGGAGCGAATGGCCTGCTCGTACAGGTGCATCGCGTCGAGATCGCGCCCTTCCAGACGCGCGAATTCCGCGCCGAGTAACGCATGGCGGTTCTGATAGTTCTCCGGACAGTGTGCGGCCCAGATTTCAAACTTCTCGAGTGCCTCGGCTAGCGTGCGTTTGTAAATCCTCTGCTGCTCGGCGGAGGACTGGGGATAAAGCGCCGTCAGCGTCAGCATATGAAAAAAGTGAAAGGTCGGCTCGATCGCCAGCGCCATCACCGGACTAAGTACTGCCTGTGCCCGCTGCGCGGCCTTCAGCGCATCGGCGTAACGGCCTTCGAGAAACGCAAGAATGACTTTGATGATTCGATAGACGCCAATGGCACAACCGAAATTCGACTTGACGATCGACTCGAAACAGGCGGTTTCGTCGAAGGTCTCGTCATTCAGATCGAAAGCTTTGGCGGTCCGGCCCCGCAGACTGATGACGCATTGCCGTTCGACGCGAATCAGTTCGTAGACCGCGTCGTTGTGGCTCTGCCGCATGAGCGCCGCGTACCTTTCCGCTATCGCCTGCACGTCTTCGAGCGCGGCCCCGCTCTCGAGCGCCTGCCAAACCGCGTTGAACGCCACGTTGCCGGCAAAAACGAAATCGCCCGCTTCCATACATTCGGCTGTCGCCCGTTCCAGCACCGGAAGATTCTCGGCGATGTGGCGGCGCCAGAAATTGACATGAGCGCCGTACAGGTGCAGCAGTTTCCCATTGAGGTGCCGATTACCGAACTTCTCGTTTAGCTTCAGCGACATCTCCGAAACCTGAACCGCAGCTGGGATGTCGCCGATCAGCGAAACCAGGATGAGCGCGTAATTGCCGAACGCAAAACTGGAGTTGTCAGTATTGCCGTGCTGCAAGGACAGATTGACCGCCTTCAGCGCGATGAGCGGATAAAACGCGGGCCGCGCCGCAAAGGCGCAGTTCATCGCCTGCAGGAGCAGATTGACGATCGCGTGGATCGCAGGGTCCGTCGCCACCGGCGCCTCAACCAGTTCGCCGGCGGAGCGGCCGGCCTGATTGACGCGAACGTCGTGCAGGGCGGTATGGAACGCCGCCTGAATCTCCTGGTCGGTTTCAGGAAAGCAGACACCGAAGCCGCGAAGCGCGACGAGCGCGACCGCGAAGCTTTCGTCATATCTTCCTGCTAGCTGATACAACTCGATGCGCAAGCTGTAAATCTTTGCGCGGTCAAGACTGGAGTGCGCCGCGGCAAGCATCATGTCCGCCAGGGCATCCGCTTTTGCAAAATCGCCCACCAGATATTCGCACTCCGCTAACGCAAGATAGAGTTCGAACGTGCTCTCGTAGCGCCGCGTCCACGCATCGGGCGACAGCAACGCCACGGCTTGCGCCAGATAGCCGCGCGCGGCCACGTAGGCCGTCGAACGCATGGCCCGCCTTCCCGCGATGAGGTTCAAGGCAACGGCCTGCTCACGCTCCGTTTCGTCCACGATCAGCGCCGCGCCGCGATTGAGATGATTGACGATATCGAAAATCGCATCTTCGAGTGCATCCGGCGGCGTGCGCGACACCAGCGCACGGCCTATGCGCAGTTGCGCGGCGGCACGCTCGTCGGCGGGAATGAGAGCGTACGCTGCCTCCTGCACCCGATCGTGCGCGAATACATAGACATTGGCCTCGCGAAACACCAGGCCCGCTCGCACGGCTTCCCACAGGTCAGCGTGCATCTTCTCTTCGGAGCCGCCTCGAACCCAGGTCAGCGCGGCGACTTCGGCAACATTGCCCAGGCACGCCAACTGGCCTAGTGCGTCGCGCGCGGCGGGCGGCAGCCGGCTCAACCTGGTCGCCATCAGATCGGCGACGTTCTCGGTGTAGCCTTTTGCGCGAATGCGCGGCAGTTCCCAACGCCATTTCGCCGCGCGCGGGTCGAATGTGAGCAGGCCTTCATCGGCGAGCGCGGTCAGAAACTGGATCGTGAAGAACGGATTGCCGCCGCTTTTCTCATGCGCCAGTTGCGCGAGCGGTGCGGCGTTCGCGCGGTCACAGTGAAGTGCATCCGCCACGAGGTGTGCCACGCTGTCCCTCGTGAGCGGTGCAAGCTCGATTTGCCGCACTCTGCCTTCGGACCGGGCAATCGACTCGAGCGTGCGGGCAAATGGGTGCGAAGCGTCGACCTCATTGTCCCGATAGGCGCCGACCAGCAGAACGTGCCGCACGTCCGGATGCGTGGCGAGATGCGCGAGCAGATCGAGCGTCGCCGTATCCACCCACTGCAGGTCGTCGATAAACAAGGCGAGTGGGTGCTCTGGCCGCGCAAATACGCCGAGAAAACGTCGAAATACTATCTGGAAGCGATTTTGCGCGTCTTGAGGCGGCAGCGTCGGTGCGGCCGGCTGCTCACCGATGATGAGCGCAAGCTCGGGAATCAGATTCACGATGAGTTGCCCGTTGGGCCCGAGCGCTTCCATCAATGCGCGCCGCCACGGCTCGACCTCGGCTTCCCGCTTGCTCAGCAGGTTGCGCACGAGGCTCTGGAAGGCTTGCGCGAAAGGCACGTTCGGAATGCCGCGCCGGTACTGGTCGAACTTGCCGGACGCGAAGAGACCGCGCGGCGGGACCAACACCCTGTGCAGCTCGTTCACGACCGACGACTTGCCGATGCCTGGATAGCCCGAGATCAGCACCAGTTCGACCGACCCGCTGCCCACCACGCGATCGAACGCGGTGGTCAGTGCCTCGATTTCCGCCTCGCGCCCGTACAGCTTCTCGGGAATCAGCAACTGGTCGGACGCGTCGTGCTCCCCCAGCGGGAAGGGGTCGATGCGATGCTGCGCTTCCCATGCTGTGAGGCATGAGCGCAAATCGGCCTCCAATCCCGCCGCAGTCTGATACCGTTCTTCGGCGGCCTTCGAAAGCAGCTTCAGCACGATGCCCTCGAGCGCCTGCGGAATCGCGTCGCGCAATGCACGGGGCGGCGTGGGCTTGCGCGCGATATGGCAATGAATCCACTCCATCGCGTCCGAGGCCTTGAACGGCAGCGACCCGGTGAGCATTTCGTAAAGTGTGACGCCGAAAGAATAGAGATCGCTGCGCGTGTCGATCGAACGGTTCATGCGTCCGGTCTGCTCAGGCGCCATATACGCGAAGCTTCCGGCCACGATCTCGGGCGGTGGGGGCGGCTGATGTTCGTGCGGCAGTTGCGAAGCAATGCCGAAGCCGGTGAGCCGCACGTTGCCGCTACTGTCGACGAGCACGTTCGCCGGCTTGATGTCTTTATGAACGAGGCCACATCGATGCACGTGGCCCACCACCTTCGCCAGATTGACCGCGATGCGCAACAGGCGCGCGAGTTCGAACGGGCCCGCAAGCGAGCGACTGAGCGGCTCGCCGCCGTCGTCGTCGAGCACGAGCATGGGCGGCTCTCTGTGCCGGTAGAACGCGAGAGGCCGCGCCGCCCAGCTCGAATCGAGCAACGCGGCAAACCCGTATTCGCGCTCGAGGCGCTTCACGCCCGCCAGGTCCGCACGCGTGGCGACTAGCGCGAGCACCGAGACGGGATGGCTGGGTTTGCGGGCGCGATACAGTGAAAAATCGCCGTCGTCGCGCAGCGGCTCCAGCTCATATCCAGCGACATCCACGGCGGACGCTCCTGTCATGATGCGATTTTCATTCGCAGATGATTTTGCGCGCGCGCCCGTCTTTGCGCCATCGCCGGCGCAGCGAAGTCATCGATTGACCTGAACAATGGACATCGAGCGATGGATTACCCGCCATAGGTCGACTGCCATCCCGCTCGCAGCGCTTTACAAAGCGTAATAAGATTCGTGGCCGCCGTGGCTCTGCGCTGTTCGAGGTTTGCTCCTGCGCGACCGAGAGCGCGCGCTCGTTCATGGTCACGGCCTGCGCCAGCCGGTCGCGGCGGCGCTGTTCGGCCTCGTAGGTTACGAGCGCGTCGTCCACCTCCTGCCACGCGCCCAGCACCGTCTCCTCGTAGGCGATCGCAGCCTCCTGTTGTTGCGCCTCACGCAGCTGCGCCGCTTCTTTCAGGCGACTGCGTTTGAAGAGGGGCCGTCGTGAAAGGGCCGACGACGAACTGCCCGGGCGCCCAAGTGGCCAGACTCGAGGGTTGCAGACTCTGAAAGCCCGCACTTCCGTTGAGCAGTCAGCGTGAACGCGGTTTGCCCAGATCGTCTCACACGCCTGCTTGAGGAAGGCGTGGATATCGCCATAAGTATCGGTCATCTCGAAGAATCGTCCACATTTGGGGGCGTTTCGGCTCCATGCGGCGGCAAACCTTCGCGGCTCCCGCTTATTTCGCCGAGCATGGAGAACCCACGCATCCGCGCGATCTGGTCAGCCACATTTGCGTTTCCGTTACCGGAGTTTCGCAACCGCGGAAATCTGGTGCCCACTTTTCGGTCATACGAGCAGAAATCAACGCCGGTCAACCTGCTTCATCTCAAGCGGCGCGGGACGAGCCGAAAAATTCGGTCTTTCATGTCCTTCGTTACTGAAACGCTGCGAAACAATGCGTATCTTCTATGCGAGAGCGGCGTGACGACCGAAGGCGAATGCATGCTGAGTCAACGCGATAGTGAACTTTCAAGGCGTTCCGAAGCGCATGCCCAATATCTACAGCCGCTTATTCATTCACGCGACACGTCAGCCGTCATACTGAGTTCTCGGTAGCCAACTCGGACCGGGAATCGTCGTTATGCACTCGTCCCTCCCCCGGAATCGCACGTGAAGTTCTTTTGGCGTGATGCTCAGCCCCCCGAGACAACGCCATGCGCATATGCGGGGCGCGATGAAAGCGCCGCATTTGAATGCTAGCGTCTTGAGCGGCGAATCAGGGTCCTCCAGGAGTTTCCACGCCATGTCGACGCGAACCCGCTCGACGAACGTGCGGCGGGAACAATCGCCAGAACGTTGTTGACGCAGTCGCATGGAAGCTAGCCTGATCCCAAGCAAAGTAAGCGTCCTTCGTATGGCTTTTTCACTGCGCGTCATCGCGCCCGGCTTGCTGCCATTTGTTCCTGCGACTCACAACTGTTTGTCCACGTCCCGTATTCACGCCGGAGGCGTAGATGCGTAAATTTGTCGTCATCGGAACAGCAAGCCCGATCAGAAAGATAGTCCAACCTATTTCGAGGTTTAGATGGTGAACGCCATTCTCTATCTCGACTCGGCGCCATTCGTGACGGGCGAAATCCTTCACGTCGACGGCGGTCAGGTCGCCGGCCACTAAAGCGCGCTGCGCTCCACTGGCTCCGCCAGACAGACGAGGAGCGCCGTTCGCCGGCGCGCCTTGCAAAGATCAACATTAAGGAAAGCGAAATGCCGATCGTCACAATTCAGGTTACACGCGAGGGCACACGGCCCGGCACGGATTCCGTCACCGCGGAAGAAAAGGCCCAGCTTATCAAGGGCGTGAGCCACCTCATGCTTGACGTGCTGAACAAACCGCTGGAGGCGACCTTCGTCGTCATCGAAGAAGTGCCAACGGAAAACTGGGGATGGGGTGGCCTGCCTACCGACGTCTATCGACGACAGAAGGGACTCATCAAGTAAACGCGCGCGGCCCGCTCGAGAGCGAGCTTCCCGCGCAATTGCACCGGTTGCATTGTGGCGCTATCAATCTTCATCTGAGGCCTCGCATGAACACGGACGAGGGACTTCGAACACGTTCGCGAAATAGCCGCGCGAACGTGGCGGCAATGGCTGGCAACAAACACGCCTCACGCCCGGACCCATGGGAGCAGACACTCCTGCTACTCGACAGGCTGGGTGCGGCGGAATCACGCGCACAGAGCCTCAGCTCCACCGAACCCGCACCCAGTGCGCGCATCGCCGGGCCACACCGCAACGACGGAAGGTGCGGCAAAGGGCGCGACGCTACGATCGACGCACCCTGCGCAGCCGTCGTTACGCTGCTCGAGCGCCTCTCCCCCCGAACCGTTGTGTTGCGCTGGTGCTCCGCCTCGTGCCACTACGGCTATCAAATCTGGGTCTGCGCAAAGGCACGCCGGGCCGGCATGTGCGCGGTGAGCGGCAAAGCGATCCGTCGCGGCGATATCATCTACCGGCCCTCTACCCGAACGCCTGTCCTTCCCGTGAACGTGAACGCCATGATTCATCTTGCTGCTTTGGGCTGATGGCGGATCGGTAATCTGATTCGGCGCGCCAAGCGCGTCGACCGGAATTCTCTGCAACCGGAAGTTGTGAAAATGCATTCAAGGAGAGCATCGTGAAGATTCTGATGGTTTTGACTTCGCACGACGAATTGGGCAATACGGGACGCAAGACCGGGTTCTGGCTCGAGGAACTCGCCGCGCCCTACTACGTGTTCAAGGACGCCGGCGCGCAGATCGTGCTCGCGTCGCCCAAGGGTGGCAAGCCTCCACTAGACCCCAAGAGCAACGAGCCGGACTTTCAGACTGACCTGACACGTCGCTTCGAAGCCGACCCGGCTGCAGTGGCGGACCTGGGCAACACGGCAAAGCTCAAGGATGTCGCCCATGACGAATTCGACGCCGTGTTCTACCCCGGCGGCCATGGTCCACTCTGGGATCTCGCGGAAGACCCTGTCTCCATCGGGCTTATCGAGCGCACGATCGCGGCCGGGAAGCCCGTCGATCTCGTCTGCCACGCGCCCGGGGTTCTGCGATACGTGAAGGGTCCGGATGGCAAGCCGCTCGTCAACGGCAAGTCGGTCACCGGCTTTACGAACAGCGAAGAGGAAGCGGTTGGGCTCACCAAGGTGGTCCCGTTCCTCGTTGAAGACGAGCTCAAGGCGAAGGGCGGAAACTTTTCGAAGGGCCCCGACTGGCAGCCGTATGTGCTCGAAGACGGGCTGCTGCTCACCGGGCAGAATCCCGCATCGTCGGGGCCGGCCGCAAAGGCATTGCTGGAGAAGTTGAGCAAGCGTCAATGAGACTCGGCCCTCGTGCCAAAAGAGTGGCGGCTGCCCGGCGCGGGCGCCGCCCGCAACTCATCATGGCAAATCGTCATCACCGGAGCGTTGCAGTACCGGGTCGCGAAATGGGAACGTGGATCATCTTTGAGGCATCTATAGCTATCCGCAAGCGTTGGGTCGCTATCGGGATGGATCATGGCCAGAGGAGCGTGAGCATTTTCTTGCGCATTGTTCCGAACGGGGTTTTGCGCGCGCGGCACTTCGACAGATCGCCGCTGAACTCCTCGTTGTCGCGCCCAATACTTCGATATCAGTGAATTCACGTTCGTCGCACAGGACGTAGAGGCTGCCGCTGATCGCTGGGTGCGCCTTCAGTGTCGACGCCAGCGGATTCGCCATTGTCGCTGGTCTCGTCAGCGATTCGTTTCAACGGCCAGATCATGGCCGCGTTTTCTCGATTGTCTGGAGCAGCCACAACAGGAGACCCGACCCTTGGCACATCTGATCGAAGAATTTTCGGACTTCATGCACGATTGAGCGTGGACTGTCTTCAAAGACCATCGCGGATCGATGCTGGTAGGCGCGTCGCCGTCTCGACCACTTACAAACCGCAAAGCACCCTTTGGCGCGCCTAGCGGTGCGAACGACTAGGCGCAACTGTCGTCCCTGATTTGCCGATTGTCGATTCCGCTGTCAATCGCGACCTTAGTGTTCTATAACATAGATGCAGCAAGGTTCTTATTGGTCAATGACTTGACAACGTCCTTTCGCCAGCACACTTGTTGCGCACCCCCTCTGCCCCGCCCGGTCCCAGCCTCGCCCACGTAGTCATCGAATAGGTCAGGCGTTGCGCGCAAACGGTGCCACAAGCCAACCTCGCATTTGCTCGGCTAAACGTCGTTGGAGACGACGCTGTTTGGCATCTGATGGAGCGAAAAAAGAATCGGCAAGTAGCGAGAAAAGGTCTATTGCAACTTTCGCACGCTACACGGGATGCCAATTTCCTTGTTATTCGAGGATCGTGCTTTTTGCAACCCATTGACGAAAAAGAGGTGACGAGATGAAAGTGCAACTTATAGGTATAGTCAGTGCGGTGTACCTGCTCGGTGCGACCGGCGCCGCCCAGTCGCAGCAAATGCAACCGCCGGGCGCAACCGACCCGTCGTCTGCGCAGCAGCCCATGACAACTGTTCAGCCGGGCACGGCTATGGACCACACCACTGACCCGGGCTATGGACCCCAGCCCGGTGGAAGCAGCGGCAGCGGCAAAGCCAGAAACGGTGCGCCGTGCACAGTGGGCCTTTCGTGCGATATCTTTCAGGGCAGCTAGCTCGCCCTATGTCGCCAACGCAGGCCTGACCCGCACGCGGAAATTTCAATGACCACGCGTTGATTGGGCCGCGAGCCAGAAAACCAAACCTATCGAACTTCATGGAGTACATAGATATGAAATCGCCAAAAGTCGTGGTAGCAATCGCCGCGGTTATTGCATTCGGATATGTCCAGGCGCAGGATATGGCGCCCGCAACACAGCCCACAAATCCCAGCGTGTCTTCGACAAATTCTGTGGGTGGTGTGCCCGCCACGAGGAGTGACGCTGGCGCTCCAATGGGAAAGACCCGGGCCCAGGTTAAGCAGGAGCTTGAGCAGGCACGCCAATCGGGCGAACTCGACCGCATAAACGCGGAGTATGGGGGTCAATAAGCACGGCGATTGCTCGCACCGGTCCGGGCTGATGTGTTCCATGGTAGTCGTCAATTTGCTATGCGGCTCGGGAAAAGGCCAGGCATGTTGCCCCCGAGAACGCAAACGATGGACACGGGTTGTGTCGCGATAAGAATATTGCGACGACGCGGTTCCTGGAAGATCAGGATCACTTATATATTCGGCGAATAGGATTGCTCGACACAGTCCGCTAATACCCGCGTCTTTCATCTGCCATTTTCCTGACCATTTTCATTACTTCGACACCTGACAGGGTAGCCTATCGCATGACTGCGCGCTCGGCTCGGTGGTTGGTCGACGCCAGCCTGCCGACACCGGCCCGTTCACAGTGATCCGAAACGGCGATCTTCAGCTCCGGGATGCGTGCGTGCGGTATCGGCCGTTCGTTCCAGATATTTCGAATAATCACAGAACCATGCGTGCTCGCCACGGTACACTCCACGGCGGCAGGATTTGGCGATTGGCGCGCTTTGAAAAGCACGCACGACGTCGGTGATAACGCCGAGTGGCAGCGATTTCTGAATCGGCTACAGTGGCCAATCAAAGATTGATAGGGCTGCTTCTGCATGCACACCATTCCCCAAAAGAGTGAGAGCGACCTCGAACTCGATCTTCACCATCTGCAAGTATTCGATGTCCTGCTGACCGAACACAGCCTCACCAAAGCCGCGCGCGTGCTCAACCTTTCGCAGCCCGCGTTGAGCAAGACGCTCGCGCGGCTGCGACTGTATTTTGGCGACCCGCTGTTCGTGCGTGTGGGATTGCGCATGGAGCCGACGCCCAAAGCGCTCGAGCTGTCGGAACCCGTGAGGTCGATACTCAAGAACTTTCGCGCTCTTCGCTCCGAGTACGCATCATTCGATCCGAAGATGTCGACACGCAAATTCAGTTTCTTTCTGGTCGATGCGGGGGCAATCAAGATCTTCCCGGCACTTCTGAACTATCTCGCGGCGGAAGCACCCGGCATCTGCGTACAGTCGATTCCCTGCGATGCGCAACATCTAGATCTGTGGCTCGAGTCGGGTCTCGTCGACCTCGCGATCGGCTCCTTCCCTTCGCTGACGATGGGTATCCGGCGCGTCCCGCTGTGGACTGAGTCCTATGTGAGCGTAACGCGCAGGGACCACCCGCGCATCGGCAGTCATCCGAGCAAAGCGGATTTCATCGCGGAGAAGCATGCACTCGTGTCCGCACTGGGCACCGGTCACGAACACCTGGCCGTAGAGCGGCTCATCGAGTCCCAGGTACCGAGCCGGAACATCGTGTGTCGGGTTCCGGTCTTTACGTCGGCGGCGCTGATAGCGAAACACTCGGATGTTATCGCAACCGTGCCGCGAAGCCTCGCCGTTGCAATGTGCCGCGATCTCGATTTGCAACTGGTTGAGCCGCCGATCGAGCTGCCCAGGCTCGAAATCGCCCAGTACTGGCACGATCGATGTCACCTCGAGCCCGGCAACCAGTGGCTTCGCAATACCTTTCGCAAGCTCTTTTCGACGCGGTGCTGAACTGCATTCCGCCACGGCGGGATCGAATGGAAACCCGAACGCGAATCCGGATGGAAGTTCGCATCGGAATCCGCGGGCGTCGCAAGATCTTTGCTACGGCTGCGGCACACACGATATGTGCACCGCCTGGCTCAGTTCACTGAGTTCAGCACAAAATCGTAGTCTAGCGTGTAGCCACCGTCCGGCTGTTTGACCCACTCCGCCACCAGCGTTTCTCTCACGCCGAATACGGCATCGGAATCCAGATAGCGATCCCCTTCGCGGAACACATGCGTGACGAGGGTCTGATAGTTCTTTGCGTTGATCATGAAATGAAGGTGCGCAGGACGCCACGGGTGTCGCGCAGTCGCGCGCAGCAGTTCCCCGACCGGGCCATCGTCCGGAATCGGGTAGGCGACGGCGAGCACGGTACGAAATTCGAAGCTGCCGTCCTCCTGTGAGCTGAGCACGCCTCTCGCCTGATGGATGTCGAGATTCGGGTACTGAACGTCGTAATTACCCGCGGCGTCGGCCTGCCACACTTCGATCCGCGCACCCGCCACCGGTACGCCGTCGAGGTTCTTCACCGTGCCACGCACGATGCAAGGTTCGCCCGATGCCCCATTGGCGATGTCCGCACCGTTTGCGTACTCGGGCGCGCCGTCCACGTGGAATGGGCCGAACACCGTCGATTCCGTGCAACCTCGCGGCTTCCTGTTGTTCATCGCGACGGTCAGCATCGACAATCCCAGCACGTCGCTCAACAGGATGAATTCCTGACGTTTGTCGTCGCACTTGTGCCCGGTCCGGGTCAGAAATTCGATCCCAGCGCGCAATTCGGCTTCGGTCAGTTCGACGTCGCGGGCGAAATCGTGCAAATGAGTAATGAGGCTCGTGAGGACGAACTTCAAACGGGGATCCGGCGTAGCGGCCAGCAGATCGAGCACTGCGTCCGTGACAGTGTGTTCGTCGAGATTGCGCATGTTTGGCTCCGGAGGAAGTTGCGTGGATAACGCTAATCGAGCGATGCGAAAGCCTATGTCACACCGCTTGCTGAACTCGCCGTGTCACATACTCGGCCGCACGCCTTCGTAGGCGTCCTGTAGCAATCGCCTGAGCGCCGACTTTTCTAGCGCCCGGGGATTCGGATACTGATTCTGCAGCGCGATCGCGCACGCCTTGTCGAGGTCCGACTCTTTCATGCCGATGTCTTTCAGCGCCAGCCGTGCGCCGTTCTTTTCCGCGAGGTCGAATACGGCTTGCGGTGCGCTGACGCCATAAAGCGCGCTCGCGATCCGCCCCATCGCACGTGTGGCGGCCTTCGCGTTGTAGGCCAGTGCGTGCGGCAAGATGATCGCGTGCGTCTGCGCGTGCGGCAGGTCGAAGCTTCCGCCGAGCGTATGGCAAAGCTTATGGTGCAGCGACATCGTCACCGCCCCCAACACCGATCCGCACAGCCATGCGCCATACAGCGCATCCGCGCGTGCGCGCCGTACGTTCGCATCGTCGGCATCGAGAGTCAGTAGCGGCAGTGCCCGTCCGATCGCGGCGATGCCCTCGCCCGCGATCAGATCCGTGATCGGATTTGCGTCCACCGCGTAAAGGCCTTCAGCCGCATGAGCAATCGCATTGATCGCGCTGCTCACGCTCAGCGATACCGGCAACGAATACGTGAGCTCGGGATCGTAAATCACTGTCCTCGGTATCACGCGACTGTCGCGGCCGGTCTTTTTTAAACCCGCTTCGGTGATGCCGTAGATCGGTGTCATTTCAGAGCCGGCGTAAGTCGTCGGAATAGCGAGGATCGGAAAGTCCGACTCCAATGCAATGGCCTTTCCGAGTCCTGTCGTTGATCCTCCACCGATGGCGATCGCACAGTCAGCGTCGAGACGGCGCGCCACCTCGCGTGCCTCGCGGGCAACTTCGATAGGCACATGCATGGCCGCTTTCGCAAACACGCCAGCTACGCGCGCGCCGAGAAGTGCCGCAACGCGCTCGGCGTCCTCGCGCTGATCGGGAGTCGCGAGTATCAATGCGCGATGGGCGCGCAGCCGCTCGACTTCCGCTTCCAGCCGGCTCAAAGCGCCGGCACCAAATACGACGCGCTGAGCATGGCTCGTATAAACGAACTCGTTCATGATAGTAGTCGCCTCAATTACTTTGGATCGGCTGTCGTGCCGACCGCAACGCGGCTCGCAGTCACGTTGGTTCGATCGAGGAACCGAACGGTCATTGCGTCACCGATGACGATCTTCGTGGTTCTCGCGGCCAGCACGCGAACCGTGCGGCCACCGCGGCCGGGTTGTTGCTCGCGTACCTGCAGGACCGCGCTGGTCCACGGCGACGCGCCCTGCTTTTTCACGGTGCCGGCGTAGTTTCCGGCGGGGGGTGAACACATGTCACCGGGCACGGTCAAGTCGATTGCATGGCAAGGCGCCGCGAGCAGGCCGTGCACGGTGCCGGGCAACTCGTGCGGACGGGCCAGCATCGCATTGGCCGCGACCATATCGCCTCGCTGGATCAAACGTCTGGTCTCGCTCGACGAGCAATGCGCGCCACCCGCGATGCGCGAATCGAGTTGCAACGGCACCGGAACGACCTCGAACCCGAGTCGGCCGCCGAGCGCGCTCAGATACTCGATATCGCCCCGTCGCCCGCTGCCGCACGCAAAGTTCTCGCCGACGACGAGTGAGCGCATGCCGAGTCTGCCGCCCAGCGTTTGCTCGACGAAATCGTCTGCGGACTCTTCGCTGCGAGCCCGATCGAACCGCAGCACCACGCAATAGTCGACGCGGCCTGTGGATGCGAGCAGCGACATCCGACCTTCGAGCGTGGACAGGAACGCGGGACAGGCGGCGGGACGCAAGGTGGCGAGCGGATGAGGATCGAACGTGACCACCACCGTAGGAAGCGACGAGACCGCACCTCGTTCCCGCAACTTCTGCAGCACATGTCGGTGTCCGTGATGGACCCCATCGAACATGCCGATCGACACCACCGACCCCGATAGTCTGAATTCGCGTGGATCGGAGATGACTAGCATTCAAGACTCCCGTTGTTGCGAAAGAACGGTACCGTGCTCATGCACGGTACTCGCATTGCCCCGCCGCTCGAGTCACACGTTGATCCGAGCCGTTGACTATTCAGACGGCCATGGTGCCGCTCAATGCCAGCGACTCCTGATGCCGCGCCGAATCGAGCGCCTTCGCGTAGTCCGCGGTCGCCTTGTAGTCGCTGTCGTCGTCGATTTCGGACTCGATTCCGCAGACGCGCCGGGCGAGCTTCGCGTACGGGCCCGAGCCGGAGAACTCGGCGCGCTGCATCGTCAGCGTGCGAATCGCTTGCAGCGGCGTGCCATTGAAGTTTTCGAACACGAACAGACGGCTGCCCCAGTCCGTCAGGAACAGGTCGCGGATCACTCGGCCTATCTTCAGGCGGTCGTGCGGCTTGCCGACCGGGCCGCTGTTCAGGCGCTCGAACCACGGCTTGAGCGTCGCATCGTTCCACTGCTTCTCGCTCGCGAAGATCAGCGCACTGCGCCCGCACAGGTCGACGAGCTCGTAGATCATCGCCGAGAAGTGCTCAAGATACAGTGCGCGTCCAAAGTCGTAGATGAGAATATTCGGCTTGTAGTGCCCCCCCGGCGTATGAAACCCGAGTTCTTCCGCCCCGATCACGTGCGCGAGCATCGCCTGATGGAACCCGATCAGCTTCGCGACCCGCGTCATCACCGCGGGAATCTTGCTGGTTCCGATATGCTCGGTGATCAGCACAGCAAGACCCGCCATCAACTCCGCGCGCACCATCTGACGCACCAGTGCATGGTAGTGGAGCCAGTCAAAAACCCGTTGCGGATAGAGCTTCGCACGCTCGGGATTGCCGATGTGAAACACGTGTGACCACGGAATGAATACGTTCTCGAAAAGCGTCATGCCGTCCAGTTCATCCCCCTGCGATGCGAGCGGATGTTCTATCGAGTCCTCCTTCGCGAGGCCTTCCCGGCAGACGATCGTCACCCCCTTCGTATTGACCGGCGTAGCCGCGAAAATAACCTGCTCACCGGGTATGCCAGGCCGGAAGAACACGCCGATATGAATCCAGTCGGCGAATGCGACGCCCGTGCCGATCGCCTTGATGCCGTTGACGACGATGCCTTTTTCGTTCTTCTCGACGATCTGAAGGGCCGGCGAGCGCGCCTGTGCGTCAGGATTCGAGCGGTCCATTTGCGGATCGACGAATTGCGGCGCGCAATTGAAATCGTGGTCTTTCGCGAAGTTGACGAAATCGACGATGTTCTTTGCCTTGATATGGCCGTCCGCGCCGATCGATTGCTTCTCCCACGGCACTGGATCGTCGAGGTAAGTCTGCAGCACGTAGTTGTTCACGTCCGGACTACGCGGAAACGACGCACCGGCCATTTCCCGCATCACCGTTTCGTGATACTTCCGCTTGCGCCGTAGTTGATCCTTGTTGTGATGTCCGTACCATTGCATCGAACGGCGCCCGCCGTTCTCGTCGACGTAGGTCAGGACGTCCTGCAAATCCTCACGATGATGCAGGTCGTAAAAATCCGCGTGGCGCTGCGCATGATCGCGCGTTTTCGGATGCGTGGCGACGTTGTCGATCTTTTCGTTTCCCACCCAGACTTGGCGCCCGTCATTCAGGGATTCGAGGTATTGGCGACCGGTTCGGATCATGACTATTCCTTTTGCGTAATGAAGTGAAGAGACCGCTGATTAACAGGTGGCGGGGTGAGTCGTTACATAGGCGCGCCGATAGTAAGCAAGCGGCCGGCCGTCGTCCGACTGAATCGTCGCGATCACGCGAGCGAACAACAGGCTATGCGTGCCGAACTCGATCGCATCGACGAGATGGCAGTCGAGCGTCATCAGCGCCTGTTTGCAATACGGCGCACCGCTCGCGAGGGTTCCCCACTCGCTGCCGGCAAACCGTTCCTGCATGGAGGCGGCACCGACGCCGGCGAAGAGCTGCGAAAGTTCGCTCTGTTCGGCTCCGAGCCAGTTGAGCGTGAGTACGCCATTCGCCTTGATTACGCCATTGGCGAAGCTCTTGCGGTTCACACAGGCGAGCACGGTCGGCGGCGTGTCGCATACGGAGCAAACGGCCGAGCAGGTCACACCCGCCCTTCCGTTGGGCCCATCGGTGGCGAGAATCGTGACCGGCGTGATCGCGCTGGACAGCGCCTGCCTGAAGTCGGTCGCGCTCACGTCCGCCACCGTCGTCGCCGGCAGATTCGGCTGCAGCGTGGCGATGGCAGAGTCGGATGCCAGCTCTCGTCTTTTCTGCGTGTTAGGCATGACGCGGTCTCCAAATCCAATGTTATGCGGGGGCTGCGTTTCCAAACGCCACGGAAGCGCATCGCGCCCGCGAACCCGGGACGAGAAGGTATGTGGCGAAGTACTTCGGCACCTTCTCCAACTCGACCCGATTGACTTGACTACCCGATTACAACGTCGCCAGGTACATCTCGTCGGCCCCTTTCGTGGCGAGCCCCAGTTCGGCGGCGACCGCTGCCACCCCCTGTTTCGCAAGCGCGAGATCGACCCGGCCATCGGAGGTGAAATGCGGCCGGATGTAGCGTTCGTAGTGTTGTTCCGCTTCGCTGCGCGTGAGTCGCCCCAACATCGACGCGATATGTTCGACCGCGAGGCTCGGCTGTTCGGCGATCGTTTTCAGCGATCGTTTGTACGCGCGTACCAGCGCTTGCAGCGCCGGGTCGTCGAGTGCGATGCGCGAAGGGTCAACCGCGAGCCCTACGGTGGGGATCTGGAAGTGATCGCCGACCCACGCCAACACCGAAAAGCCTTCTTCGCGTGCCACCTGTTCTGCCGACAACGTGCTGCCCACGTAAGCCGCGTCGATCGTTCCGTCGCGCAGACGCCGCAAATCCATCTGGTAGTCGCCGGGGATTCGCTCGACGCACTCGACGTCGCGATCGGGATCCAGCCCGTGCTTGCGCAACACGATCCGCGCGAACACCCCCGGCGCGGTGCGCGCCCCGTGCACGGCCAGACGGCGGCCACGCAGCTGTTCCATCGACCGCACGCCATTAGCGCCGACGAACCAGAACAGCGGTTGGTGCGTATTGACGCTCAGCGCCGTCCATTTGATGCCGTCGGTCATCCGCGACAATAAAGCGCGGCCCAGACCGATGGTTGCGCCGGCGCGCACGCGCTCGGTTTTCCAGACGGCGCCGTCACGCAACGCGACGTGAACGCCTTCATCTTCGAAATATCCCTCCTGATCAGCGACATGCGCGACCAGTTCTTCGTGAATACCCGCACCAACATAAGTCAGGTCGATCGAGAGCTTCGTCATGTGAATCTCCTGTCAGGACAATCAGATGCAATTGAAAGTGTGTTTCGCCAGGTCGTGGATCCGATTCGGCGTCCTGCCGTGTTTACTCCATTCCAAAGCCGCCGCTGACGGGAAGGTAGTGCCCGGTGGTGAAGCCCGACGCTTCGCTTGCGAGGTAGACGACCGTATCGGCCACTTCCGTCGGATGCGCGAGCCGGCCCATCGGTATCGATGCCGCGATCGCCTTCAGGCGCTCCGCGGAAATCAGGCCTGCCGAGGTCGCACCTTCGACGGTGGTCGGCGCGACGAGATTGGCGGTAATGCCGTGCGGCGCCAATTCAAGCGCGACATAGCGCACAAACTGGTCGAGAGCCGCCTTCGCGGTGCCGAGCGTGATCATCCCGTTGCGCGGCCGACGTGACAGCAGCGCACTCAGATAGATGAGCCGGCCATGCCTCCGGGTCATCATGCCCGGAACCACGGCCTTGGTTGCCAGAAAGGCGGCGTGCAGTTCCGTATCCAGCTTTCCGCCAAGCTGCTCCCAGCTCAGGTCGGCGAACGAGGTCACGTCATACGGCGTCAGCGCGTTGTGCACGAGGACGTCGACTCCGCCCCAGCGCTCGTTCACGTGCTCCACCATCGCGGCGACGTCGTCAGACCGGGTGACGTCGGCTTTAATCGCGATGGCTTCACCGCCGGCCGCAGCGATCGTGGCGACCACGTCATCGGCCTGAGCCGCGCTGTTGCGATGATTGACGACGACCTTGTAGCCTTGCCTGCCCAAGGCGGCCGCAATGGCTGCGCCGATACCTCGGCTTGCTCCAGTGATTAGCGCGACGGACATGGTGTCACCTCCGTGTTGGGATTGATTGGATATTCACAACTGGAGCACGCGCGCGGCTCCGCGTTGGTGTAATTCGTTGTACTCATGTGCGAAGCGACTCCTTATCAGGTCAGTGATGGATGCATCGGCAAACAACGCGCAAATCATGGACACTTATTGCATTCGTCGCGTCGTGAACGCGTCGTGTGTCTTTCTGTTATCTACAGTACCGCGTCGATATGTTCAGTACTACGCATGTCGGGTCATGGACACTATTCCGTCGTGGAATGAAGCTCGTCTCTCCTCATGCGATGCGGATCGACGAGGCATCCGATCGCACATCTACTATTGAAACGGCATATACATCTGCAGCCAGACGCGGTTTCCTTCTGGCCGGTTGCGGACCATCATTTCGCGCTGGTACTTGAGTGCGACGGAAAACTTGCGATTGCCGTATGCGATCGACGGGCCCACGCCCAACGCCTGTCCGCGGTTGCCATTGCCGTTGACCGGAACGCCGTGTTGTAAATCGTCCGTCGTCTGCTTGTAGAAATACCCGCTCACGCCGACCTGCCACATCGGCGTGAAGCGATAACCGGCGTTGTAGTCGACGATGAATTCATTGCCGGAGTGATAATCGGTAGCGTGATTGACCGAGCTCACGCTGTAAAGCGCTCGCGCGCTGAATTCGATATTCGGCGTCGGCAACCATGTGACCGCGTAATTCGGCTGCATCGAATAGTAGTTGCGGCCGGGATTGACGATCCGGCCCGGGTCGTAGCTGCCTGTCGGGACAAAAAATTCGAGGCCAATCACCTGATGCAGGTTGCCGATATGCCAGCCGAGGAAAAGCGGTCCGAGCGTCAGATCGGACCGCCCCGTCGCATGCCCGCTCTTGTGTACCCGACCTTTTGGCGTGTGCGCGTCGAAGTGCACGTCGAGATTGACGAACGGGATGTTGGTCCTCGACTCGAGCGTCGCACCGAACAGCGTCACGTCCCGCCACACGTGCGACAAGCGGAATGCCAATGCCTGCGCATGAAGCGAAAAATCCGATACGCTGCTCGATGGGTCGCCGTTGTTTCCTGCCAGCGTGGTCGCTTCGTAGTCTTGCAGGTAGACATACAAGTGATTGCCAGGGGCCGGCTGAATGCCCGGCAGCAGTGTGTTCACGCCGACCGGATAGTTGTTCCCCCCGCCCTCGGTTGCATGGACGGTTGCTACCCGGCAGCATGATGCAACCGCGGCGCCCGCGATGAGCGGGACGCTGACACACCGACGCAAGCCGCGATACTCGAAAAAGGGCATGGCTTTCCCTTCGCGCTCGTCAGGCAACGCACGGCGCTTTAGATATTGCTCTGAGTTGGACTGCGAATGAAGTGCTTGTGAGAGGCCGTGCGCCTCACGCACCAGCCCGGCGATGCGAACCGGGCGTGTGCGTGTGCTGTAAGCACAAGCACCGCAAAGCGTCTGAAGCGCGCTTCGTCGGGACGCTATGAGTTTCGGTCCCGATCGGAATGGACCGGGTAATCGGGTGCGAACATCAGATTGGGGATATCGGGCTTGTTTGCGGCAGAGGTTCGCGAACCGTTATACGTCATGGGCTCGATTGCACGGGAATGTCCTGCTCGCGAATCGTCACTTCGCAAATCTTCGGCGTGCGGATATCGTCGTGGAATGATGCACGCTGCGGACTCGCGCTCGAGTCCGCGCGGCGCCGCTTGCGGTGGTAATTGCGCGTAGGACATTTCACTTCTCCCGGTATCGGGCAGACCTACCGGTCACCCGCAATGGAGAACGCTCGGGATTTGGCCGTACACCGTGCCTTCCGAACCGTCGCTGTTGGACTACATTAGGCTAGCCAGAATGATCGCTCTATAGACGCGGCGTCATAGACACTATTCCGCCGCGTAATGGGGCGGACCGGCGTAGGACGTAATCAATCTGCCACCGGTCTTGCCAGTAACCGCAGGCAAGAACGCACGCAAGATGACACTATCCAGACAGCCTTGAACTTCAGCGCGATGTGAAACGAGTTAAGGATGCTTCCCCTAGCGAGCTGGCTGCCATCCACAGCCTGGCCGAATTCGCGAGCGTCATCGCTGATCTGCGTTTGCTGGAATGGCTCCGCCGTTGCAGGCAATCCGAGGGACGACAGGTAGCGGTCGTGTTCGCTTGCCCATTGCGCATGCACGCGAGTTCAGCCGATGGCTTCTACGATCAGCCCGCCGTGGTCGGCGGCGTTTTGGAGGCGTTCGCCGCCGTGGTCGCCGACAAGGCGGCCCATGCGCGCTCGGCGTTTTCGCATAGCGAGGTTGCCGCCAACGCTGCGGTCGAAATTGTCGCCATTGCTAAGATTCCGCGCGCCTGAGCGGCCCGCACCACACGCAATTGATGCCCTTCCCGCTTCGCGCCCCGCAAGTCGCGACTCGAAGCGCCTCGTGAGCCGGCCCAAAGCCGGCTCACTTCACTTAGAACATATCCGACGCCGCCTGACGCACCGCGTGCTTGCCGCCAGCTTCCTGCTCATTGCGAGAGGGGATGAAAGGCCCGGTGATCATCTCCGCATAGCTTTGTCCCGGCCCGACCATCGGAAACACATCGGCGTTCTGGTCGATCATCACTTCGAGAAAAGCCGGCCCGGGGAATCCGACGAAAGCTCGGAGCTTGCCTTCCAATTCGGCGATCGCCTCGACGCGCTGCGCAAACTCGAACCCGTCGGCCTTGGCCGCCATCACGAAGTCCTTCCGATGAAGTGACTTGTCGCTCACGCATAAGCGTCCGTCATAAAAGAGACGCTGCCACTGCCGGATCATCCCGTCACCGACGTTGTTGAGCAACAGCACCTTGATTGGAACGCCATACGTGGTCGCGGTCTCGAGGTCGCCGATATTCATCCGCATGCTGCCGTCGCCGTCGATGTCGATCACGAGGGCATCCGGGCGCCCTATCTGCGCGCCGATCGCCGCGGGCAGCCCGAAGCCCATCGTCCCCATGCTGCCCGAACTCAGAAAGCTTCGCGGCTCGACGAAGTCGAAGAACTGCGCAGCCCACATCTGGTGCTGCCCCACGCCGGTAGTCACGATGGCCCGGCCGCCGGTGATCTCGCTGAGCTTTTCGACGACGAACTGCGGCTGGATCAGCGGGCTGTTGCGCTCGTAGTTCATGCCGTAATGCCGCTTCAGTTCGCCAATATGGTCGAGCCACGCCGCCGGAGCCTCGAACTGTGCATCGTGGTCCATCAACGACAGCAACGCGTTCTTCGCATCGCCGACATGAGCCCAATGCGCGCGTTTCACCTTGTTGATTTCGGCCTCGTCGATATCGATGTGTGCGACGTGGCGCGCTCGCGGCGCAAACGCGTGTGGGCGGCCGCCGGCGACCCGGTCGTCGAACCGCGCCCCAACCGCGATCAGAAAATCGCAATCCTCCACTGCATAGTTCGCACAGGCTGCCCCGTGCATGCCGAGCATGCCAAGGCCCAGTTCGTGTTTTACCGATATCGTGCCGAGCCCCATCAACGAATGCACCACGGGAATCCGGTAACGCTCGGCAAACTGCCGCAGCTCCCGGGTCGCCCCAGCTGTGATGATGCCGCCGCCGACATACAGCAGCGGACGCCGGCTTTGCGCGAGCAAATCGAAAAACTCGGCGCGCTTGCCGTGGTCGAGATGCGCGCCTTTGGCCACCTTGCGAAGACGATCGGAGTAGCCGCGAAACGCGAGCGTGCCCTGCCCCTGCCACCTACCGGTCCAGTTCTGGATATCTTTCGGCACATCGACGACGACGGGGCCGGGCCGTCCGGTGCGCGCGACTTCGAATGCAGTGCGCAGTGTCTGTTCGAGTTTGTCCGGATCGGTGACGAGAAACACCTGCTTCGCGCACGCCGACATGATGTTGAACACCGGCGCCTCCTGGAATGCATCGCTGCCGATCGCGCCGCGCGGCACCTGTCCGCAGATCAGCACGACCGGCACCGAATCGCCGTTGCAGTCGGCGATCGGCGTCACCGCGTTGGTCGCGCCGGGGCCGGACGTGACCATGAAAACGCCGACCTTGCCGCTCGCGCGCGCATAGCCCGCGGCCATGAAGCCCGCAGCCTGTTCGTTGGCCGGTACGACGAGGTTGATCTGCCGTGCCGGATCGTGTGCATGCAGTTCGTTGAAACGGAACACAGCGTCGTAGGTCGGCAGGATTGCACCGCCGCTATAGCCGAACACGGTATCGACGCCCTGTTCGCTGAGCACGCGCAAGATGATGTCGGCACCCGACATCGATTCACCGGCAGACGGTGCTTCATGAATTTCCTGCACGGCAGTTTTCGAGTTTTTGCTCATACCTGACTCGCGTCAAACTGGTCCTCTGGATTCTGACGACAATCGCCGCGGCTTGCCTGGACAAAAGGTTCATCCACGGGCCAGCATGGATCGCATCCGGGCCATCCAACGGCGCGGCGATCCGATCCGGCGAAGCGGCTTCGGATGACGACGTCGACTTCGACTTTCGCGTCGGGATCGACCGACTTCATCGCATGCACGATCGTCGGAGCATCATCTCTACGGACGACAGTTTTCATCGCGACCTTCATGATTTACCTCTGCAGTCAACGACGTTCGAACCAGGCGGTAACGCGCGATCAATCGGGGGTTGTCTGGACATCGACTACCGCCCCCCGATTCGCGCCGATCCAGTGAATCGCGGCGGCGAGCACGCCGAGCGCGATGCCGAATACGACGATGCCGGTCCACCCATAGCGCGCCATCAGCCAGCCGCTAAGCGTCGCGCCGACCGCACCGCCGAAAAACGTGGCCGTCATATAAAGGCTATTGATGCGCCCCTGAGCTTTCGGATCGACGGCAAAAGCGCGCGTCTGATTCGATACAAGGCCGGACTGCACGCCGATATCGAGCACGATCACGCCGACGATCAACAGCGTCAGCGAGCTCGCCGCGCCCGACAGCAGCAGATACGCGAGCGTGACGATGCCGATGCTGGCGCCGATCACCTTGCGGAACCCGACGCGATCGGTCGCATTGCCGCCGAGTGAAGCGGCGAACGCGCCGGCCGCGCCGATTACGCCGAAACCGCCCGCCCACGCGCTGCCGAGATGCCACGGTCCGCTCGCGAGAAGCGCCGCGAGATTGACCCAGAACGCGTTGAAACACGCCCACAGCAAAGCCTGGATCAGCATCGATTCGCGAATTGGACGGTTGTCGCGCGCAAGCGGCCACAGCGAGGCGAGCAGACGTCCATAGGAGAGGTTTGTCGACGGCACGCCGCGCGGCAGCAGCGCCGCGGCCGCGATCCAGACCGGCACCATGAAGGCCGCTTCGGCGCCGTACACCGCGCGCCATCCATACGCCGCGCCGATCACGCCGGCGACCGTACGTCCGGCCAGGATGCCGATCATGATCCCGCTCACGACGGTGCCGACGTTCCGCCCGCGCTCGCTCGGCACCGACATGACGGCGGCGAACGGCACCAGTTGCTGCGGAACGCAGCTGACGATGCCGAGACCAAACGACGCCCCGACGAGCGACCAGATGCCGGGCGCGACGGCCGCGGCGACGCCGAACACGCACGCGAGCGCGATCTGGATCAGCACGAGCTTGCGGCGGTCGAACCGATCGCCGAGCGGCAGCAGCAATGCGAGCCCGCTCGAAAAACCGAGCAGTGCCGTCGCGGCGACCAAGTCGACCGTCGTCACGTCGACGCGCAGGCCCGCCGCAATCAGCGGCAGGATCGGCTGCGTGCAGTAAATGTTGGTGATCACCGCGCCGGCGATGATCGCCATCATGAGGATCTTTCCGCGCGACGCGAATGCGGGCGCGGCGAAACGATCAGTGAGGTGGGTTGAGTCGCGCACTGCAAAGCTCCTTATTGTTTACTCCTCCGGCTTTTGCGGCGACATGCCGCCCTCCGGCTTCCGGTTATGAACGTTACGCGCTTGCGTTGATCAAGAGAATCCGTCAGGATCGAGATTCATCCTTCCATCGAACGAGAGGATCATGAACCGTCTCGAAGCGATGTCCATCCTCGTCGCGGTCGTCGATGCGGGCAGTCTGTCGGCTGCCGCCCGCCGGCTCGACATGCCGCTCGCCACGGCCAGCCGCAAGGTTGGAGAACTCGAATCGCATCTGAAAACACGTTTGCTTCACCGCACCACGCGCCAGCTATCGTTGACCGAGGCCGGCGCTTCCTACGTCGCCGCGTGCCGGCGGATTCTCGAAGAGATCGGCGAAGCCGAGCGCGCCGCGACGGGCGAATACGCGGCACCGAGGGGCCAACTGGTGGTCACCGCGCCGATCGTTTTCGGCCGGCTGCACGTCGTGCCGGTGGTCGCGGATTTTCTGGCGCACTACCCGGAAATCGACATCGATCTCGTGCTGACGGACCGCATCGTGCATCTGCTCGACGAGCACGCCGACGTCGCGATCCGGATCGGCGAACTCCCCGACAGCACGCTGGTCGCGAGGCGCGTCGGCGCGGTGCGCCGGGTCATCTGCGGCAGTCCCGCGTACCTCGATGCGCAGGGTGTGCCGGCCAGACCACCGGATCTCGGCGCGCATCGCTGCATCACGTTCGAAGTGCTCGAGTCGACGCGCGCGTGGACCTTCGGCTCCGGCCAGTCGGTGCTGACCGTGCCGGTGCAGTCTCGCCTCACCGTGAACACGGCGGACGCCGCGATCGCGGCGGCGATTCTCGGCGTCGGACTGATACGTGTGCTCTCCTACCAGGTGGCGGACGCGATCCATGCGAACGAGCTTCGTGTCGTGCTCGATGCGTTCGAGTCGGCGCCGTTGCCGATCCATCTCGTGCATGCGGGGCAAACGCCGTTGCCTTTGAAGCTGCGCGCCTTTCTCGACTTCGCGACACCACGGCTGCACGCGCGCATCTCAGGACAACCGATCAGAGCGACCGACGCCTGAGCGCGGCCGCGTCGCGGCGGTCTCCACTCCGGACGCGATTTCCACGACATCGCCGGGGCGTTGGTTACCCGCCGTAGGTCGATTCCCATCCCCCTCCCAGCGCTTTGCAGAGCGTGATCAGATTGGTCGCGGCGGTGGCTTTGCTCTTCTGCAGATTGCTCTGCGCTTCGAGCAATTGCCGCTGTACGTTCAGCACGTCGAGATAGTCGAGCGCGCCCGCCTTGTAGCGTGCCCGCGCGACCACGAGCGCGCGCTCGTTCATGCTGACGGCCGCGGCCAACCGATCGCGGCGGCGTTGTTCGGCATCGTAGGTGACGAGCGCATCGTCGACTTCTTGCCACGCCCGCAGCACCGTCTGCCTGTAGACGATGGCGGCTTCCTGTTGCTGCGCTTCACGCAATTGCAGCGTGCCCTTCAGACGACCGCCCTCGAAGATCGGCAACGTGATCGACGGTCCCACGACGAACTGCCCGGACGCCCAGCTGCCGAGATTCGACAATTGCAGGCTCTGCAGGCCCGCGCTGCCGTTCAGCGTAATGCGCGGATAGAAATCGGCCTTCGCGACGCCGACCGTCGCGGTCGCCGCATGCAGGTCCGCCTCCGCCTTGCGGATATCGGGCCGGCGCTGCACGAGCTCCGACGGAAAGCCGATCGGCACCTGTGCGGGCAACACCGGCACCTCGCGAGGCGCGGCAAGCGTCTGCCGCAGCGCCCCGGGTTCCTGCCCGAGCAGCAGCCCGATCGCGTTGATCGTGGTCTCGGAGCGCGACTCCAGCGTCGGAATCAGGCTTTCGATGTTTTCCACCTGCGCGGCGGCGTTCGATACGTCGAGATCGGTGGTGACGCCTTCATGCGCACGAACCCGCGTGAGCTTGAGCGCATCATTGGCGATGTCGAGATTCTGTTTCGCGATCTGGAGCAGGTCCTGCGTGTCGCGCAGCTCGATATAGTCGCGCGCCAGCTCCGCGCGCGCGCTCAACAGCACGGCGTTGCGGTCCTCGTACGAGGCCTCTGACATCGCGGTCGCCGCTTCGACGCTGCGGCGCACGTGCCCCCACAGATCGATCTCCCACGACGCATCGAACCCAGCCTGATACAGGTTATAGGCGGGCGAGCCATTGGAGCCCGGCATGGCCGCCACCCCGAGCGGCGCGCTGCCGGAAGCCGATTGCGGCTGGCTCTGCGTCGGGGTAACGCCGAGCAGCGACAGGATGCCGTTTTCGCTGCCGCGTTCGCGGTTGTACGAAGCGGCGCCGTCGAGGGTCGGGTACTCGGCCGCGCCGACCACGCGGCGCTCGGCCCGGCTTTGCAGCAAACGCGCGGAGGCCGCTGCGACGTCCAGATTGGCGTCGGCTAGCTGCTTTTCCAGATCGTTCAATACCGGATCGTTGAACAGCGTCCACCAGTCTGGACCGAACTGGGCTTGCACGGCGCGGCTCGGCGACTGCGCGGCTTGCGTGCGCTCGAACACCCGCGGCGTAGCCGTCTGTGGGCGTTCGAAGTTCGGACCCACCGTACATGCCGTCAGCGCAATACAGGTCAGAAGCGCGGCGACGACACCGCGCAAGGAGTATTCGCTCGTGTTCATTCTCTTTCCGCTCCCTCGGCCGTGGCTTCGTCACCGTGGCCTACCTTGACTTCCGCCTCGACCGAAAGCCCCACGCTCAATGCCGACGCCTTCGCCTGGCCGCGATCGATCGTGATCTTGACGGGTACCCGCTGCACGACCTTCGTGAAGTTGCCGGTGGCGTTGTCGGGCGCGATTGGCGCGAAGCTGACGCCGGTCGCGGGAGCGAGACTATCGATCCGGCCGCGGATCACGACGCCGGGCAGGCTATCCACCGTCACGCGCACGGTTTCACCCGGCCGCATGTTGGTGATCTGGCTTTCCTGGAAGTTGGCGACCACGTACGCATCCGATAGCGGCACGATCGCCAGCACCGGCGCGCCAGGCGTCACGAACGCGCCGACCCGCGCCGATCGGCGGCCGACCTTGCCGTCGACGGGCGCGCGGATCTCCGTATACGAGAGGTTCAGCTTCGCCTGCTCGAGCGCAGCCTCGGCATGTTGCAGTGCGCCTGCGGCCTTGTCGCGCTGCGTGCGCAGCACGTCCAGATTCTGCTCGGTGGCCAGCAACGCCGCCTGATCGTGCGACTGCTGCGCAAGCTGCTGCGCGAGTGTGCTCGAAGCGCGTTGCTGTTCCTGTGCCGTCCCAGCGCCGGCGTCGGAAAGGTTCTGGTAACGCGACGCGTTGGCCCGAGCAAAACCGATCGATGCGTCGTCGGCACGCAGCGTCGCGCGCGCCTGCTCGACCAGCGACGGCTGCCGCGCAATCTCCGCGTCGAAGTTCGCCACCGACGCCTTCGCCGCGACCACTTCCGCCTCGGCGCTCATCAACGCCGCGCGAAAGTCGCGGTCATCAATGCGCACGAGCAATTGGCCCGCTTTCACGTCCTCGTTGTCGTTGACCAGTACGTCGGTGATCTGGCCCGGGACGCGCGGCGCGACGAGCGTGAAGTCCGCGGTGACGTAGGCGTCGTTGGTGGACTCGGTACTCGGGCTCGCAAAGAGCCTCGTAGCAGCCCATGCAGCAAGGCCGACGACGCCGATGACCGCGGCAACACGAAAGATCTTCAGTGGGGAGGGCATAGTCGATGACATGGAAATCGTTCCTCAATGCGAAGAAGGCGGCGTCGTGCTCCACGGCGGATAGATGCGCACAGGTAACACGGGAACCAGCAGAAGAAGCGCAACGGCAACACACGCCATCACGCGATACAGATCGGCGGAGGTCAGAACCACCGCCTGTTCGTGAATCCGGTGCGCGAACTGACCGAGACCGTAGTTCGCGTCGACGCCCTGGTTCGCGATCAGTAACCGGTTGCCCAGTTGATCGACCAGCATGCTCGAATGAAAGTGCTCGCGCGCAGTCCCCACAGCTTCGATGAGTCCGCTCGCCAGCGCCGCGGAAAACGTCTTGACGGTATTGAACATCGCCGAAGCGAACGGACCCTCGGTGGGCGGCAGCCCCGTCGTCACGCCCATCAGGATCGACATGATCACCAACGGCTGCGCGACGATCTGCAACGATTGCAGCAGGTAGAAGTTGTCGCGAATCCATTCCGACGTCATAAAGCTTCCCAACGCGCAGGTCGCGAACATCAGCGCGAGACCCGTGGCGATCACCCAGCGGTGATCGGCGCGGCGCGTGTTGAGCAAAGCAGCCGTCAGCGGCAATGTGATCAACAGCGGGATGGCCAGAGACAGCGACAGCGGCGCGGTCTGCAGCGGGCGGTAGCCATGCACTTTCGCGAGATACTGGCCCGGAATCGCCGCCATGCCCACCAGCAGGATCACGGTGCCGACCAAGGTCGAAAGTCCATGCGTGAAGTTCCTGCGCGCAAGCAGCTGAAGCTTGAAAAACGGCACCGGCTGAAACCATTCGTTGACGAGAAATGCGACCAGCAACAGCGACCCCGCGCCGAACATCACGCGAATGAACCCGGAGTCGAACCAGTCGAGACGATCGCCTTGCAATAGACCGGTCACGAGCATCGCGACCGCGGGAAATCCGGTCACGAAGCCGACCCAGTCGAACGAGCGAAACCGCTCGAGCTTCATCGGGTCCGCGGGAAGCCCCTGCTGAATGGCTACGCAGCACAGCACGCCTAGCGGAACGATCTGCCAGAACGCCATCCGCCAGCTGACGAACTCGGTCCACAATGCGGCGAGCGGCGTGCCGAGGGCCGGCCCGAAGGTCGCCGTCAGCGCATAGCCGGCGAGGCCATACAGCTTCAGATTGGGCGGCAGATAGCGCAGCGCCACGATGATTAGCATCGGCGGCAGGCATCCGCCCGCGATTCCCTGCAGGATGCGCAACAGGTACAGAGCCGGCAGATTTGGAGCCAACGGGCACAGCAGGCCTAAGCACATCGTCGCCAGCACCGCGCCGATCGTGAAGCGCTTGAGCGTGAACGTGATGCCGAACCACGGCGCAAACACCATCGTTGCGACGTTCGCCGCTTCGAATAGTGCGGTTAGCCAGGTTGCGTCATCATGTCCGATCAGGAAGGCGCCCTGGATATCCGCCATCGCGGCCGCGGTGACCTGCTCGTTGAGGATCGCCAGCAGCGACGCGAACAGCATGCCGACGAGCCCGAGCGCGATGCGCGCCGTAAAGCTCACCTGCGCAGGGGGCGTCTGGGGCGGCGCCGCCATCACGCGCAAGGGAGCGGGCTCCGGCGATCGCGGAATACTCGGCGCTTCCATTTCAGTCGTCATAGGTTTCACCCGCTCCCGTTTGGTTAGCTGTACTGCCCGATAGGCATAGTCAGCTGTCGGCTCACCGCGCTTCGCTGCTGTTCACCGATTGCTTAATTGTCAGAGATCGGGACGATTTCCGAAAGCTTCGGCATGTCGGGTTTTGGGCCATCTAGTACGGAAAACTGGCCAGGCCACGCTGTCGCGAACGGCTGCGTGCCGCGCGCGGCACGGGCGCAAAAGCGTGCGTCGCGACGAAACCGGGTGGTTCGTCGCGGGCCATTCCATTCAGTTGCTGGCTTGAGAGTCAGGCGAAACGCCGATGCGCGACCAGCGGTTACCGGCTGGCCGGAATTGACCCGTATGTGTTCGGGCCAAAGCGGGAGATATGGCTTAGTGCGGCCGTGGAGGCAGCAAGCGGCCGCCTAATCGAAGCGCGTCAATTCCGCCGCAATACGGAGCTCGCGATACGCGCTCACCAGTGCATCGAGGCTGAAGGACCGGTTCAGGCCGCTTGGGTTAGGCAGCACCCATACGCGCGCACCGCCGAAATTGCGCGCTTGCAGGCCCCATTCGATCTCACGCTGGCCGGACATTTCGGCGAGCGCCACCTTGCCGAGAAACGCGATGAATCGCGGCGCGTAGTGTCGGATCTTCTGTTCGAACTGCGCCGCAGCGGCTTGAACCTCCGCCTTCGACAACTGGTCCGCACTAGCCGTCGGGCGGGCGACCGCAGCAGTCAGACCATATCCACCGTTCAGCAATTGACGGTCGTTCTCGGGGCGAAACTCCTCCTGTGTGAAACCTGCACGATGAAGAACCCTCCAGAACCGGTTGCCCCTGCCTGCAAAGTGATGTCCAGTCGACGCCGCGAGCAATCCGGGATTGATGCCGCAAAAGAGGATCGACAATCCGGGCCCGATGACGTCGGGCAGGGATTGCGCGGCATCGTCATTCGCTATCGGCGACACGTCTGAAAGCTCCGCGATGGACTCACTGTTGCGCACTCGCCTCCCCTCTGAATCGCATCCGATATTGCTTCGGGGTGACGTTGAGTCGCCGCGAGAAAGTCGTGCGCATATGCGTGGCGTTGTGAAAGCCGCATTTGAACGCGACCGTCTTTAGCGGAGCATCGGTATTCTCGAGCAGCTTTCTTGCTGTATCGACGCGCACCTGCTCGACGAACACCGAGGGCGTCAACTTCGCGTGCTTCGCGAACACCCGCGACAAGGTGCGGCGGCTCACCGAGGCCGCGCTCGCGAGGTCGTCGATCGACAGCGCCTCGGTAATATGCTCGCTCACAAATCGATAGACCTTGTGAAGGATCGGATCTTCGTCCTTGCCCGCACCAATGTAGGGGCTGTACTGCGACTGACCGCCTTCGCGCTGGATATACACGACCAGACGCTTCGCGACCCGCACCGCGAGCTCGTGCCCCCAGTCCTCGGCAACGAGCGCGAGACACAGATCGATGCCAGCGGTCACGCCGGCCGATGTGAATAGCCGTCCGTCGCGAACGAAGATTCTGTCCGGCTGCACATTGGCTTGCGGAAATTCACTGGACAGCCGATGCGCGTCCGACCAGTGCGTCGTGACCTCCTTGCCGTCGAGCAACCCGGCATGCGCGAGCACGAACGCGCCATTGCACACGGAGCCGAAGCGGCCCGCGCTGCGCGCCTGATTCTGCAACCACGCCAGGAATTCATTCGATGGCTGGGCATCGGGTAACTGCGGTCCTCCTGCGACCAGCAGCAGGTCCCATTGAACGTCACGGTCGGCATAGCCGAACGAAACCGCCAGCTGCATGCCATTCGAGCAGGTCACGGTGCCCGCCTCGCGCCCGACCAGTGTGACCTCGTAGCGCTGATGCTCGGGCAGAAACGTATTCGCCTCGGCGAACACATCGAGTGGGCCTGCTACATCCAGCGCCTGCACACCATCGAATACAACAATGGCGACTTTCATGCCGTGACCTTCATGACGGGAACTATGTTTGCGATGCGTGGCGCAGCTTACCGCATCATCGGCCGCGCATGCCGTCAGCGTCTGGAAAAACTATTGTGTCTGCGAGTAACAAATCTGTCGCGGCCACGATGCCCGACACGCCGCACGCCTCGACCGCGTGCGTGGCTCAAAACCTCAACTAGTTGGCAGATGAACGCACCATCCGCATGTTTCCGCCACTGCCTCGCTTAACTAGACTGTGTACACGACCGCGGCCCGGGCATATCAACCGGGCATGCCGGGAAGTCTCCCGCTCAGGACGGCGCTTGTGACGCGCGTCAATGCCTGGCTGTACCGTGGGCGACTATACGCAGCGATAGCAGTCACTTCATGTGTTGCGGCCGGCTCACGACCGCACAGCGACCAAGGGCAGATTCATCATGTTCAAGGAACGTCAGAGATCCTTCCTGTTCGGGGGCAACGCCCCCTACGTCGAAGAGCAATATGAGCTTTACCTGGCTGACCCGGATGGGGTCACGGCCGAGTGGCGGGCGTGGTTCGATGCGTTGCGCGATACCCCCGCCAGCGACGGCAGCGATCGCGACGACCAGCCGCATGCACCGGTGATCTCCAGCTTCGTCGAACTGGCAAAGCGAACGCCGCGTGCCGTCGTCGCGGCCGGCCACGACGACGATAACCAGACCGATGAGAAGGCCGTCGACGCGCTGGGCCTCGCGAGAAAGCAGGTCGCGGTGCAATCGCTGATCGCCGCGTTCCGGATGATCGGCACGCGCGTCGCCGATCTCGACCCACTCGCCTGGACGCCGCCCCGCTCCTACGCCGAACTGACCCCGGCCTACTACGGCCTGTCGGCCGCCGACATGTCGACCACCTTCAGCACCGCCGACACCTTTCTGTTCGAGGACGACGCGACGCTGAAAGACATCGTCGACGCGCTCGAGCAAACGTACACCGGCACACTCGGCGCCGAGTTCATGCACCTCGCCGACGCGCAGCAACGGCGCTGGTGGCAGATGCGGCTCGAATCCACGCGAGCGAGACCGACGCTACAAGCCGCGGAAAAACTGCGGCTGCTCGAACGTTTGAGCGCGGCCGAAGGGCTCGAAAAACACCTGCATTCACGCTATGTCGGGCAAACGCGTTTCTCGCTCGAAGGCGGCGAGTCGTTGATCGTGCTGCTCGACGAACTGGTCCGCTATGGTGCGTCCAAAAAGCTGCGCGCGCTCGTGATGGGCATGGCGCACCGCGGCCGCCTGAACGTGCTCGTGAATATCGTCGGCAAGCCGCTACGCGCGCTGTTCGACGAATTCGATGGCAAGAATGCCGAGAAACTGACGGCAGGCGATGTCAAGTATCACAAGGGCTTCACGAGTTCGGTCGAAACCGACGACGGACCGGTTGAAGTGACGCTCGCGTTCAACCCGTCGCACCTGGAGATCGTCGATCCCGTCGTGCAAGGCATGGCGCGCGCGAAGGCGGAGCTCGCCGGCAGTGCCGACGGCGACGACGTGCTGCCGGTGGAAATCCACGGCGACGCGGCGATGTCCGGCCAGGGCGTAGTGATGGAAACGCTGAGCCTTTCGTATACGCGCGGACACGGAACGGGCGGCACCGTCCACGTCGTCGTCAACAACCAGATCGGCTTCACGACTTCCGATCCGCGCGACACGCGTTCGTCGTTCTATACGACCGATGTCGCGAAGATGATTGAAGCGCCGATCCTGCACGTCAATGGCGACGACCCAGAAGCGGTCGCGATGGCGGTGAGGATGGCGCTCGACTATCGCACCACCTTCAAACGCAGCGTCGTCATCGATCTCGTTTGCTTCCGCAGATACGGGCATCAGGAGCAGGACACGCCAGGCATCACGCAGCCGCTGATGTATCGCTCGATCGCGAACCATCCAGGCGTGCGGACCCGCTACGCAAACCGGCTGATCCAGCAAGGCTTGCTGACGGCCGAAGAGGCGCAACACTACGTCAGCGCGCGCCGCGAGCTTTTCGAGCGGGCGCACGAAACCGTCGGTTCCTATGCGTCGCCGCTGCACGAGGAAGCCGGCAAGCGCGCGCGCTCAGCCCCGCAGAGAGGCGCAGCCCGCCACCTCGTCCCATCGGCCGACGATCTGCGCGCGCTCGCGCAGCGGATCTCGACCGTCCCCGCAGACCTGACGCTGCATCCGCTCGTCAGGAAGATGATCAGCGGGCGGCAGGAAATGGCCTCCGGAAAACGCCTGCTCGACTGGGGCATGGGTGAACACCTGGCATTCGCCTCGTTGCTCACAGCCGGGGTCAGTGTGCGGCTCAGCGGGCAGGACAGCGCCCGCGGGACCTTCAACCACCGGCACGCGGTGCTGCACGATCAGACTCGCATGCATCGTCCCGATGGGGTCTACGTTCCGCTCGATCATCTCGGCGCAGCGCAAGGCCGGTTCAGCGTGACGAACACAATTCTTTCCGAGGCCGCCGTGCTGGCATTCGAGTATGGCTATTCGACGGTGAATGGCAATGCGCTGGTGATCTGGGAAGCGCAATTCGGCGACTTCGCCAATGGCGCGCAGGTGGTGATCGACCAGTTCATCGCGGCGGGCGAGGCCAAGTGGGGACAACACAGCGGCCTGACGCTGTTCCTGCCTCACGGGCAGGAAGGCCAGGGCCCCGAGCATGCATCGGCGCGGCTCGAGCGCTACCTGCAATTGAGCGCGCAGAACAATATGCGGGTGACGCAACCGACCACCCCCGCGCAGTTGTTCCATTTGCTGCTGATGCAGGCCGGCACCGTCGCACGGCGCCCGCTCGTGGTGATGACGCCCAAGTCGCTGCTGCGCCACGCGGAAGCGACCAGCACCTTCGACGAGTTGAGTCACGGCGAATTCCGCGAGGTTTTGCCGGACCTCCACATCGACGCGTCCCGCGCGGCTGGTGTAGAGCGTGTGATCGTAACGAGCGGCAAGCTCTACTTCGAATTGCTCGATCATCGCCGCAGCGTCGGTATCACCGACACCCCGATCATCCGGGTCGAGCAGCTCTATCCCTTTCCGGCGCAACAGCTGGCTGCCGAACTCGCCCGCTATCCGAACTTGAAGACCGTGGTCTGGTGCCAGGAGGAAGCGCGCAACCAGGGCGCATGGAGTTTCGCCGAGCCGCTGCTACGCGAGATTCTGCCGACCGGCAAGGCGCTGCTGTACGCGGGACCGGATGCCTGGGCATCGACCGCGCCGGGATCGCACGCGGCGCATGCGGCAGTGCAATCCGCGCTCGTGTCGCGAGCGTTCACCGGCTGAGTGCGTATGCGTGTCGCGATGATGCTCTATGCAGGATTTCAGCTGCTCGAAGTCAGCGGTCCGATGGATGTGTTTCATCAGGCAAACCGGCTGTATGGGGGTGTCTTCTATGAATCGCATCTGATCGGCCCGTCGCCCGGGCCGGTGCTTGCTTCGAACGGAACGGCCGTGGGTACGACGGAATGCCTGTTCGATTCGCGCCCGCCATTCGATCTCGTCGTCGTGCCCGGCTCGCCGGTGCCCGGTTCTGCGCGCGAGCATCGCGAACTCGTGGACTGGCTGAGCGATGCGGGGCCAAAGGCCCATAGGCTCGCCTGTATTTCGAACGGCGCGTTTCTGCTTGCCAGCGCCGGTCTCGCCGATCGCCGCTGGCTGAATACCCATTGGCGCGACGCCGATCGCCTCGCGGCCGAATATCCGCTGGTCCATGTGATATCGAATCCCGGCTGCCTGAAGGATGGCAACCTGTACTCGTCGGGCGGTGCGAGTGCGGCAATTCACCTCGCGCTGTCGCTGGTGCGGGAAGACCTCGGCGAACATGCCGCGGGAACGATCGCCACGGCGTTGTTGACGCTGCCGGAACGAAACGCCGGGTGCGTACGGAGAAATCGATGTTAGACATGAACCTGATCCACAAGGCTCTCGCGAATCCGCTGCGGCGCGACATCCTCGGGTGGTTGAGAGCCCCCGCCGCGACCTTTCCGGACGACTACGCAGGCCACGGCCGCGGCGTACCCGTGCACGCGATCCAGGCGCGCAGCGGTCTGGCGCAGTCGACGGTATCGATGCATGTCGCCCTGCTGGTCGAGGCGGGACTTCTGGTTCCGCGGCGAGTCGGCCAGTGGGTTTTCCTGTCGCGCAATGAAGAAGTGATACGGGCATTTACCGAACAGATTCGCATGCATTTGTAATGGATAAGCTCAACATGATGCGGATATTCGTCCGCATCGCTGAAGAAGGAAGCTTCACGGCAGCGGCCTCCCGTCTGGACATTCCGACGGCCAACGCGTCGCGGGCGGTCGCGCAACTCGAGATGCATCTGCGCACCCGTCTGCTGCACCGGAGTACCCGGCGGCTCGCGCTGACCGAGGCGGGCGAGCGATATCTGGATCGCTGCCAACAGATACTCGCCTCGGTCGACGAGGCCGACGCCGAGGCAGCCAATGCGCAAGTCAAACCCTCGGGCCGGCTGCGCGTGCATGCGTCGCCTGGTTTTGGCACGACGTATCTGGTGCCGGTAGCGGTCCACTATCGTGAGCGCTATCCTGCCGTGTCGGTCGAGCTGACGTTATCGTCTGGCACGCCCGATCTTCTCGACGATGGCTACGATCTGATGCTTCGATTGAGTTCGACCGATCTTCCGGACTCCGGACTCGTTTCGCATCGGCTCGGCGACGTCCACAGCGTGCTGTGCGCCGCGCCCGCTTATCTGCATGCGCGCGGCACGCCGCGCACGGTGCAGGACATTCGCGGTCACACGTGCCTACAGCTCGTCATGTCGATCTTCCCGCGCGATCGCTGGCATCTGGACGGACCCAACGGCCGCGAAACGATCGTGCTTCCAAGAGCCGCGGTCGAAATGAACTTGCCTGATGCGCTCGGTGTCGCCTTGCGCGAAGGGGTGGGCATCGGCGCGCTGCCGATGTCGAGTGCCCTGCCCTTGCTCAACAGCGGTGCGCTGGTTCGCGTGCTGCCGCAGTATCGGCTGCAGAAGCTGACGGCCTTCACGGTCCATGCATCGCGCCAGTATCTGGACGCCAAGATCAGAACTTTCGTCGATTTTCTGCGCGAGACCGTGCCGACGGCACTGGCCGAAGATGAGGCGGCGCTCGGTAGTTGAGCCCCGCCTCGGTGGCCTGCCGCTCGATGCCGTGTCGCGGCTGGCTGGACCTGGATCGATTCAACCCGCGTTTGCCTTGTGCTGGTGCGACGCCAAGCCTTGCGATTGGGATTGTGATTGCGGTTGCGCGGCTATCGCGCGGGAAACCATTTCGTTTTGCTTGATGATCCTGTCGATCTCGGCGTCGGCCTTTGCATCGTACCGCGCAAAAACGTCGGTGCTATAGCGCGTGTTCTGCGCTGCGCCCAGCTGCGAACCGGACTCGTCCCGCGTGTCGGCATCGACCGTCATCGACAGGCCGATACGCAGCGGATGCGCGGCCAGCTCGGCGGGGTCGAGTTCGATGCGCACCGGTAGCCGCTGCACGATCTTGATCCAGTTGCCGGTGGCGTTCTGCGCCGGCAGCGTCGCGAACGCGCTGCCAGTGCCGGCCGAAAAGCCCTCGATACGCCCGTGATAGCGGGCGCGGCGGCCGTAGACGTCCGATGTGAGCGTGACCGGCTGGCCGATCCGCATGTGCTTGAGCTGCACTTCCTTAAAGTTGGCGTCGACCCATACGCCGTCGAGCGGCACGATCGCCATCAGCGGCGTGCCCGGCGCGACGCGCTGGCCGACCTGGACCCGGCGCTGCGCGACGTAGCCGGTCACCGGCGCTGGCAACGTATCGCGCGCATACGCGAGCCACGCGGTGCGCACTTTCGCGGCGGCGGCCTGCACGTCCGGATGCTGTTCGACCGTGGTGCGGTCGGTCAGCGCGTGATTGGCTTCGCCCTGCTGGCGCGCGGCGTCGAGCGCGGCCTGCGCGACGCTGACGGCATCGCGGGCGTGCGCGATGTCTTCGGCGGACACGGCGCCCGTGTCCGCCACGGCCTCGCGCCGGCGCAGGTCGTCGCGGGCTCGGGCCAGATCGGCTTCGCGCTGCGCGACGTTCGCCGCGTAGAAGTCGTTGTTCACATACAGGCCGGAGACGCGCCGCACGGTCTGGCCCAGCTGCGCTTCCGCATCGGCGAGCGCGAGCTTTGCATCGGCCGGATCGAGCGTAACGACGGGGTCGCCTTGCTTGACGATCTGCGTGTCGTCGGTGTTGACCGCGATCACCGTGCCGGTGACCTGCGGCGTCAGTTGCACGAGATTGCCGCTGACGTACGCGTCGTCGGTTTCCTGATGATAGCGGCCCTCGGTGTAGTAGTAACCGCCGTAGGCCGCGCCCGCGAGCACGACCGCGGCACCGAGCAGCGCGATCAGGCGCTTGCGGCTCGACGGGGGCGTCGCCTTGTTGTCGCCTTCGGGCGTGGCGGGCGCTTGCGCGCCGCTCTTGTGTTCGGCTTCCTGATCCGCCAGTTCGCGGTCGGTCGTGATCGAATCGCTCATTGCAGTTCTCCTGATAGGTTTCCCGGCGTGCCGTTCAACGTGCGGCAACCGTGGGATTGACTTGACTGGCGGATGCGCGAGCCGCGTCCGCATGATGGTCTGTGCCCGCCGACGTATCGACATAGCCGCCGCCCAACGCCGACGCGAGCTCGATCTGCTGGTCGCGGCGGTTCATCTTCAGATTGGCGATCGCCTCGTCGGCGTTCAGTGCGGTGACGTCGGCATTGAGCACGGTCAACTGGTTGGTCAGGCCAGCCTTGTATTGGGTGGTCGCGAGGCGATCGGCATCGCTCGCGGCCTGCTGCGCGGCCAGCGCATCGCCGAGCTGCGCGTCGCTCGCGCGAATCTGCGCGAGCTGCGTGGCCACGCCGCTCAGCGCGCCGATCAGCGTCTGGTTGTAGGTCGCCACCGCATAGTCGAACTCGGCGTAGCGGCCCTTCAACTGCGCGCGCAACTCGCCCGCATCGAAGATCGGCAAGTGGACCGCCGGGCCCACCGACGCGGTGCGGCTCGCGGCGCTCAGGAAGCGGCCGAAGCCGAACGCGTCCAGACCGATCGCTGCGCTCAGGTTGATGTCGGGATAGAACTCGGCCTTCGCTTCCTTCACTTCGTGCGTGATCGCGTCGACGCGCCAGCGCGCCGCGACGATGTCGGGCCGCCGGCTCAGCAGATCGGCCGGCAGGTTGTCAGGCAGACGCACGTCGTCGCCGACGCCGAGCGTCGGCCGCGTGATCGCGAGTCCGCGGTCGGGACCCTTGCCAAGCAGCGCCGCCAGTTGATACCGGGTGGTCAGGATGCTGCCGTCGAGCGCGCTGACACGGGCACGGCTCGTCGACAGATTCGCCTCGGCCGTCTTGCGCTCCACTTCGGTGTCGAGACCGTTTGCGATGCGGCCGGAGGTAATGCGGTCGATCTGCTCGCGCCGCGCGACTTCCTGTTGCGCGATATCGCGTAACGCGTAGAGCCGCGCCAGCTCGTTGTACGTGCGGGCGATCGAGGTGTCGAGCGTGAGCCTGACGACCTGCTCGTCGGCCTCGGCAGCGGACGCCTCCGACACAGCCGCGCGCAGCGCTTCGCGGTTCTTGCCCCACAGATCGAGATCGTAGGAAGCGCTGAGCAGCCCCTTGTTCTCCGTCTGCCACGAGCCGGCATAGGGCGGCGGGATCAGCGCGCTGCTGCTGAACTGCTGGCGCGTCAGCGAGTACGAAGCGTCGACGCGCGGCAGCGTGCCCGCCTTCGCCGTTTCGCTGTAGGCTTGTGCCTGTTCGACCCGGGCGCGCGCCTGGGCAAGCGTCGGACTGCCTTGCAGCGCCTCGGCGATCAACGCCTTCAGTTGAGCGTCGCCGAACTGGTCGGCCCAGTCCGGGGACGGCCAGTTCCCATGCTCCTGCGGCAGGCTCCGGGCCGTTTCCAGCTGTTGTGGCTGATTGATCTGCTTGTCGCTGTGGATGCCCGCATAGTTTGCACAGGCTGCCAGCACTGCGAATGAGATCACCGAAACACCGAGCTTCAGCGTACGGGCGACGGTGTTTGCCCTGGAAGTCTGCGTATTCATTTTCTGACAAATCAGATTAATGGGTGAAAAAAACGCGGCCCACGGCCGCGCCGCTCAATCGCCTGTGAACTTGCGAAGCAGGCGGTCCAGCTCGGCAAACTCGGCCTTCGTGAATTTGCGCAAGCGCGCGTTCAACACATGCGGTGCGACTTCCGGAATCCGCGCGGCGGTTTTCTGCCCCTGCGCGGTCAACGTCAGATTGACCACGCGGCGATCTTGCGGGTCGCGCGAACGTTCCAGCAGCCCTTTCGATTCCAGCTTGTCCAGCATCCGCGTCATCAGGCCGGTGTCGATTCCGAGCAGCTTCGACAGCTCGAAAGGCGTAGTTGCCACACCCTGCTTCAGCGAAAGCAGGATGCCCATCTGCTGCCCGTTGATGTCGAGGTCCTTGAGCGCCGCGTCCATTTCCGCGACGACGACGTTGCGGGCCTTGACGAGCCTGAAGCCGATACTCTCTGTAAGCATGAAGTTCTTCGTCGTGTAGTGGTCCATGGCGGCGTCCTCCTTGTTGATTTTCACAATATCTGCATTATCAGATAATGTCAAGAAGAGGATTGTGTGTTTCATTTTCCGTCCGAACCGGGTTGCCCAATCGGAATCAGTGTCCGCCGGCGGCTGCCGCGCCCGCGGCACCACCTTTGGTCGGCTTCGTCACCCAGATCAGCGGGATGATGACCACAAAGATCACCGCCGAGATCCAGAAGATGTCGTTCAGGCCCAGCATCGTCGCCTGCGCGTTCAGCGAGGCTTCGTAAAACTCCGTGGCCTTGGGAATGCCCGCGTCCAGCGCCGCCTGCAGGTGCGCGATCGCGCCGGAAAAACCAGGGTCCTCCACGCTGCTTTGCTCGGCAAGTCGCGCATGGTGCAGGATCGTACGATCGCTCCATGCGTTGCTCATCAGCGACGTGCCCACCGCTCCCGCGAAAATGCGCACGAAGTTGGACAGACCCGCCGCCGCCGGAATCTCCTCCGGCTTCAGACCCGACAGGATGATCGCGGTCAGCGGCGTGAAGAACAGCGCGGTCGGAATGCCTTGCAGCAAAGTGGGCAGCACGAGCGTCCACGCGTCGATGCCGGTCGTGTAGTTGGAACGCATGAAGAACACCCCGGCGAATCCGACGAACGCAAGCGTGGCGAGCACCCGCATGTCCGAGCGCGGCATGATCTTGCCCATCACCGGCGCGAGGATCACGGCGAAAATGCCGAGCGGCGCGGTCACGAGCCCCGCATCCACCGCCCGGTAGCCGAGGAAGCCCTGAATCCACTGCGGCAGGATCACGAGGTTGGCGAAGAAGATCGCGTAGGCGACCGAAATCGCAATCGTGCCGCCGAGGAAGTTACGTCTGGCGAAAAGCCGCAGGTTGACGATCGGCTTTTCCTCGGTCAATTCCCAGATCAGGAAAAACAGGAAGCTGACCGCGGCGACGATCATCAGCGCCCAGATCACCGGCGAGCTGAACCAGTCGAGGTCGCGGCCCTTGTCGAGCATGATCTGCAGCGGTGCGACCCATGCGATCAGCGAGATCAGGCCGACCTTGTCGATCGGGAGCTTGCGCGACGGCGTCTCGCGATCGCGGTAGATCGCCCAGATCGCGCCCGCGGCAAACAGGCCGACCGGCACGTTGATGTAGAAGATCCACGACCAGCTGTAGCTGTCGGTGATCCAGCCGCCGAGCGCCGGACCCGCGATCGGCCCGACCGTCGCGGTCATCGCCCACAACGCCAGCGCGTTCGAACTTCTTTCCTTCGGAAACGACGCGAGCAGCATGGCCTGCGACAACGGCACCAGCGGCCCCGCCACCGCGCCCTGCACGACGCGGGCGACGAGCAGTACCAGCAGGTTCGGAGCGAGTCCGCACGCCGCCGATGACAGCACGAACAGCAGAATCGCCCAGACAAACAGCTTGACCTGGCCGATGCGCTGCGTGAGCCACCCCGTCAACGGAATCGACACCGCGTTGGCCGCGGCAAACAGCGTAATAACCCATGTGCCTTCGTCGATCGACACGCCGAGGTTGCCCGAGAGCGTCGGAATCGCGACGTTGGCGATCGACGAATCGAGCACGTTCATGAAGGTGGCGAGCGCTACGGCAAACGTGCCGAGTGCGAACTTTGCGCCAGTCAGCTGGGCCGGCGCGGCCGGGTTGGTCGATGGGTTCATTGCAACTCCTCGTCTCGGTTCGAAGCGCCCTTCGATTGCGGGCTGATATCTGATATGTCAGATAATCGAATAAAAAAATGCCGCCTAGTCGTTCAGCAGTCTGGACAGCAGCACGTTCAACGTATCGAAGTCCGACTTCGAGAAGTGCGAGAGCCGCTCGCTCCAAGCGCCACGGGTGACTCGGACATTGCGGGCGGCGACGGCCTGCCCTTCCCGGCTCAACGACACGTCCACGTGACGGCGATCCCTCTCGTTACGCGCGCGCTCGATCAGTCCGCTCTTTTCGAGCTTGTCCAGCACCCGGGTCATCCGGGCCGGGGGGATACCTGCCTGTTTCGAAAGTGCGGCCGGCGTTGTGACGTTGCCGCGCGCAAGCGTGAGCAGGACGCCGCGCGCCTGCAGGTTCAGCCCTGCATCCGCGAGCCCCGATCTGAGCTCGCTTCCAATCAGCTGACGCGCCTGACCCAGCACAGACACCAGCTTTTGCGCGCGCTCAAAGTCTTCGTTGGTCGAATCGTCCATCGGTCGTCTCCAAGATATCTGACTTCAGCTTATTTGACTATGCAGATTTGAGCAAGCGGATTTGTTCGCCAGATGCGCCACATGGTGTAAAAACTGAATTGCGCCGCCAGCGACAATCGACGCCATTTCATGTGGCTACATGTGGCTATGATGTTCTGGCGGGGATTCGACCGCCGCTTTCTTTTCAGGAAGACAGAATCATGACTGACAACCCGCTTACTTCAGGTATCGATCACGTCGGACTCACGGTCCGCGATCTGAACCTCACACGCGACTTCTTCGTGAAGTGCCTCGGCTGGAAACAGGTTGGCGAACGGCCCGCTTACCCGGCGGCGTTCGTATCGGACGGACACGTGATGTTGACGCTGTGGCAGGTCACCGACCCGAGCCGCATCGTCGAATTCGATCGCAAGGTTCATGTCGGACTTCATCATCTTGCGTTGCGCGTGAGCAGCGAGAAAGCGCTCACCGATATATTCGCGCGCGTATCGGCGTGGCCCGGCGTGAAGGTCGAATTCGCGCCGGAGGACCTCGGTGCCGGTCCCAAACGCCACACGATGGTGTATGAACCGGGCGGGATCAGGCTCGAGTTCGATCACGATCCGCGAACGCAAACATCCTGAATGCGGATCGGTGCCGCTGAGGTCAGACGCCGCGACACGCACGCGACGTGTCACGACTGACCTCTTGTTCCTGCCGCTCACAAGTGTTTGTCCGCGCCCTGTATGCAAAAGCGGAGCACGACTGCATAAATTAGTAGCCGTCGGAGCCATCAGCCCGATCACACAGTGCTGATCCAATTTACTTCGAGGTTCACTATAAGTCAGTCTCCCAAAGTCATCGTGGTTACCGGTGCGTCGCAAGGCATCGGCGCCGAAACGGTCAAGGCGTTTCGCCAGCTCGGCCACAACGTCGTCGCGACATCGCGCAGCATCAAGCCGTCGGACGATCCCAACCTCGTCACCGTGGCCGGTGACATCGCCGATCCGGCCACCGCTCGACGGGTCATCGAAACAGCCGTGGCGCGCTTCGGGCGGGTCGATACGCTCGTCAACAATGCGGGCATTTTCGTGGCCAAGCCGTTCACGCAATACACGGCCGAAGATTACGCGACGGTCACCGGCATCAATCTCGCGGGATTTTTCTACATCACGCAGCTTGCGGTCGCCGAGATGGAAAAGCGTGAGCGCGGCCACGTCGTCAACATCACGACGACGCTCGTCGATCACGCGATCGACGGCGTGCCGTCGGTGCTGGCCTCGCTGACCAAGGGCGGCCTCGCCGCCGCGACGCGCTCGCTCGCGATCGAGTACGCGAAGCGCGGCATCCGCGCCAACGCGGTGTCGCCCGGCATCATCAAGTCGCCGATGCATGCGCCCGAAACGCATGCGGCGCTCGGCGCGCTTCATCCGATCGGTCATATGGGCGAGATGAGCGACATTGTCAACGCGATCCTCTATCTCGACTCGGCACCGTTCGTGACTGGCGAGATCCTGCACGTGGACGGCGGCCAGAGCGCGGGTCACTGAGTGGACCACGACACGACGCGCGTACGAGGCTCAATGCGCGCGCGTCACCGGCGCGGCGGGCGTCATGGGCTTCGCCAACTGCTCCATCAGAAAATCGACGAAAGCGCGCACGCGCGACGTCAAATAACGCGCATGCGGATAGAGCAGGATGAACGGCCGCGTGCGTGCGCCCGCGTCGCGCAACACTTCCACGAGGCGCCCTTCGCGCAGATCGTCCTCGACGACGAAGCGATAGGTCTGAAACAGCCCCGCGCCGGCACGCGCGAGCGTCACGCCGGCAAGCGCGTCGCCGGAGGTTCGATAGCTTCCGCTCGTCAGCACGTCGCCATCCTCGGGCGAGCGCTCGAAGGTCCACGCGAGATGACGCCCGCTGCTCGGCATTTCGAACTGGATGCACTCGTGGGCCTGCAGGTCCTCGACGGTGTTGGGCACCCCCGCGCGTTTCAGGTAGGCGGGGCTCGCCACCACGACCATTTCGGCATCTTCGAGCTTGCGCGCGACGAGGTTTGAATCGGCCGGTGCGCGTCCGCGTATCGCCAGATCGAAACCTTCGTCCGCGAAGTCGATGTTGCGGTTGCTCAGGTGCGTCTCGACCTGGACTTGCGGATAGCGCTCGCGAAACGCCGGCAGCAGCGGCAACACGCGATAGTGCCCATACGGCGTCGGCATGCTGATGCGCAGCACGCCTGCGGGTGTGGTCTGCTCGCCCGTCACTTCGCGCTCGGCGTCCATCAGTTGCGACAACGCCTGACGGCACTGCTCGAAGTAGCGCCGCCCCGCGTCGGTCAGACGGATCTGGCGCGTCGTGCGCACGAACAGGCGCACGCCGAGCCGTTCCTCGAGCCGCGCCACCGAGCGGCTCACCGCCGCCGGCGTGACACTCGCGGCGTTGGCCGCGAGCGTAAAGCTTCCGAGCTCCGCCGCGAAACAGAAGAGCTCGATGCTGCCCAGCAGCAGATCGTCGAATTTGCGTTGCATGCCTGTCCGCCTTCGTCTTTTGGCTCAAGAACCTGTCGATCCCGGCCGCGCGGCAGCGAACGCATGGACGCGGAACTGACGACCGACAATTGACGCGCCGGAAGCCACACCCGCATCGGCAGGTGCGCGCGCCACGTGTTTCGATGCCATCCATGCGTGCGAGGCATCGAGGCCCGACTGCTCAGTTCCACACCGATTGCAGCCGCTCGATACTTTCCCGCGTTTCGCGCTCCAGCTGCGCCATCAGTTCGCCCGCCGCCAACGACCGCGCAAGCGGCGCAGCCTGGCCCGCCCATTGCGCGCCGTAGCCGAACTCGCCCTTGGCCTTGGCCGCTGCGTTGAGCGCCTTGCCCGCGTCGTAGGTGATCGGATAGGACGGCGTACGCGGCGCCTGCGGGTCCTCGCCGAGCGCGGTGAAGCGATTGACGATGCTGCGCGCGAGGCGCCCCGAGATCGCCGACGTGAACGTCGTCGAGCGCGCCGCATCGCTGAGCAACGCGCGGCGATAGCCGTCGTCGATCGAGGTTTCCGGGCACGCGACGAACGCGGTGCCCAATTGCGCCGCCTGCGCGCCCAGCGCGAGCGCGGCCGCGATGCCGGCGCCGTCCATGATGCCGCCCGCCGCGATCACCGGCAGGTCGAACTCGCTCGCCAGCAGACGCGTCAATGCGAACGTGCCGAGGCGCTCGTCGCGCGAGGTCGTGTCGAATATGCCGCGATGACCGCCCGCCTCGATGCCCTGCGCGACGATCGCATCGACGCCTGCTTCGACGGCCGTCGCCGCTTCGTCGAGATTGGTCGCGCTCGCCAGCAAACGGATGCCCGCGTGCTTCAGTTGCGCGATCACCGCATCGGGCGGCAAGCCGAAATGGAAGCTGACGACGGCCGGCTTCTCCGCGAGCAGCATCGTCTGCATCGCGGTATCGACGACGAAGCTCGTGTAGATCTCCGACAGCGCTTGCGGCGGCGTCGCGCCGTATTGCCGGAACACCGGTTCGAGCCATTCGAGCCACGCGCGCTCGACGGCGGCATCGGGCGTCGCCGGACGATGACAAAACACATTGACGTTGAACGGCCGCGTGGTTAGCTCGCGGGTCTGGTGGATCGCGCGGCGCGCGTTCTCCGCGTTCATCGCGGCAACGCCGAGCGAGCCCAGACCGCCCGCGTTCGACACCGCGGCGGCCAGCGCCGGCGTGGTGACACCGGCCATCGGCGCCTGAATGATCGGCTTGTGGATGCCGAGCGTGCGCAACAACGCGCGGTTGTTCGCTTGAGTGCTCATGTTCCCTTCCCACCGGATGCGTTAGAGGTTCAATGTGGCTGCCACCTTGCCAGCCGGTCAGGCTCCAGTGCGGCGGTGCGCCCAGCGCGCGAGGCCGCCGCAGGCGATCAGCAGCGCGCCAGTCACGAAGAACACCGCGTGCAGCCCGAGGTGAACGCCGATCACGCCGCCGATCACCGGGCCCACCACCTGGCCGCTGAATTGCGCCGATTGCAGATAGCCGAGCATGCCGCCGGTCCTGCTTTCATCCACCGACTGCCGCGCGAGCTTGCCGATCGACGGCAACAGACCCGCGAGCGTCATACCCATCAGCACGCGCAACCCCGCGAGCTGCCACCACTGCGTGACGAAGGCTTGCGGCACCATTGCCAGTCCCGTCAGCACGAGGCAGGCGACGATCACGCGCCAGCTCCCGAAGCGGTCGGCCAGCGCGCCGAGGCGCGCGGCCGTCAGCATGCTCCCGAGCGCCGAGCATGCCATGACCACGCCCGCAACGCGAGCAAGATGCGGCGCGCTCACGCCGAGGTCACCGATGTACACGGTGATGATCGGCTCGATCGACATATTGGCGAGCAACACCATCATCGCCGTGACGAGCAGCGCCGCGACCACCGCGTAGTTGGTGCGCCGCACGGGTACGTCCGAGCTGCCGGATGCGCGCGCTTTGCCGTCGCTGGCCGGGTGAAACTCTTCCTTCACCATGAAGATGGTCAGCAGCGCCGCCGCCGCGATCATCGCGCCGCCCGCGAAGAACGTGCCGCGAATGCCGATCCAGTCCGGCAGCACGCCGCCGACGAGCGGCCCTACCAGGTTGCCCGCGAGCGCGCCCGTCGACAGGATGCCGAGCGCCCAACCCGCGCGTTCGCGCGGCGCCTGGGTGCCCACCATCACCGTGGAAGCTGACGCGTAGCCGCCTACCAGACCGGCGATCAGACGCAGTGCGACCAGTTCGTACACATTGTGCGCCACGCCGATCAACGACATCACCACCGCCATACCGATCGCCGCGCGCACGAGCATCGGCTTGCGCCCGAAGCGGTCGGCCAGACGCCCCCACAGCGGCGCGGTGAGCGCGGTGCCGAGAAAGGTCGCGCCGAACGCGATGCCCGACCACTGGATCACCGCGGACTGCGAGCTGACGCCAAGTTGCCGCACATAGAGCGGCAGGAACGGCAGCAGCATGCTGAGGCTCACGAGCGTCGTGAACGAGCCGAACACGCAAACGACGAGATTGCGCCGCCAGTACTGGACGTTGCGCTCCGCGTAGCCGCGCGGCCGCGCGTCGTGCCGCGCAGGCGGCGCCGCGAGCGCCGCCGATGAGGACGAAACCGGGGAGTTCATTTCGCGCTCCGTGCGGCCAGCAGATCGACCGCGAGTGCGAGCAGCAGCGCCACCGCGCCGATCGCGTAGAGCACCGGATAATTGCCGCCGCTCGAAGAAAACACGAACGAAAGACCATAGGCCGCCAGCGCCTGCATCACCGCGAAGCTCGTGGTCGCGCGGCTCCACGCGCCCTTGACCGCGGACGGATGGTGCGCAAGCAGTTCGTTGACGCGACCGAGCGCCAGCGGCACGATGCCCGGCGTGAACGCGCCTACGACAAAGGCGGACACCATCAACCCCGCCGCGCCGAACAAGCCCACGGCCGGAATCGCGACCGCAGCGGCCTGCGCCAGATACGCGACACGCAGCGCGCGGCCGAAACCCGCGCGGTCGGCCAGATGCCCCGCCGCGAGCGGCCCGACGATCGCGCCCAAGCCGTACAGCACCCAGAATTCAGCGCCCGCCTCGACGCCGCGCCCCAGCCCGCGTGCCACGAAATCGACGAGAAACAGCATGTGCGGCACGAGTCCCACCGCGTTCAGGCCATATTCGACATAGAGCGAGCGCAGGCCGGCGCGCGGATAGGCCGGGGCTGTTTCGAAGCGCGAATGCGCATGAACATGCGCCGGTGCCGCGTGCTCGGGCCAGCCGTTCCACGCCACCGCGGTCAACCCGAGCGAAACGGCCGCGAGCCCGAGCCACGTCCACGTGAGTCCCTGACGCAGCAGGATCGGCACGATCGTGCCCGATGCCGCAATGCCGAGCCCGATGCCGGTGAAGATCCCGCCGCTCGCGAAGCCGCGACGAGCCGCCGGCACGTGCGCAAGGATGGTGGGCGCGGCGAGCACCATCAGCGCGCCGCCCGAAATTCCCGACGCGAGGCGCCAGATGAAGAACCACAGGAACGACACGGGCACCGCGCAGGCCACGAAGGCGATGGTTGCAAGCAGCATCATCGCGCGCAGCACGGTGGCGGGTTTCGCCACGCGCACCATCGCACCGGCCAGCAGCGCGCCGGCCAGATAGCCGCCGAGGTTCGCCGCGCCGAGATAGGCGGCGGTCGAAGCAGGAAACCAGTGCGCGCCGATGATGGCAGGCAAAAGCGGCGTATAGGCAAACCGCGCGAGACCGATGCCGATCAGGCTCGCGCTGGCCCCGGCGAGCGTGCCCCGCCAGACGTTGTAGCCGGCCGGACCGGCCGGATTCGAGACGGCTTGCTGCATGACGACTCCCGCGGACCCGTGCTGTTAAGCACCCGATGAAGATGGGAGCAGTCTAGCTCGAGTCGCATTCCGGGAGAATCGCCGCGCTGCGTAAGTCATTCTTCCGCGCGGCGATCGAATCAGCGGCGATCGGCGTCGGTGATCTGCTTCGCCTGTTCGAAATACTCGCGCAGCAGCGGCGCGGCGAAATCGACGAAACTGCGCACCTTGGGCACGGCAAGGCGGCCGTGCGGCGTCACCAGATTCACGGGCAGCGGCGTGTGCTCGCTGTCGCGCAGCACGATTTTCAGCGCGCCGGCCTTGACGTGATCTGCCACGTGATAGGAAAAGAGCCGTGTGAGCCCGCGCCCCTCCACGGCCGAAGCCCGCGCCGCGCGAATCGTGTTGACGATGACGCGCGGCGTGAACCGCACGACCTGCGGCAGCGCCGTTTGACGGGTCGCCGGAAAGCTCCATGAATCGAGCCCGAAATGCGTCATCGAGATGATCGGATGGCTGGCGAGATCGGCGGGCGCGACGATGGCCGGATGCGTGGCGAGATAGTCGGGCGACGCGACCACCACCCGCCTCACCTCGCCCACCGGAATGGCGACGAGCGTCGAGTCCTGCAGATGCGCGATGCGCAACGCCACGTCGATGCCTTCGTCGATCAGGCTCACGGGCCGGTCGAGCAGATGCAGGCGGATCGACGCCTGCGGATGGCGATCGAGAAACGAATCGACGATCGGGCGCAGCACCTCCTCGCCCACTGCGATCGCCGCCGTCACGCCGAGCAGGCCGCGCGGCGCGGAGCGCTCGTCGGCGGCGAGCAGGTCCGCCTCCTCGAGGTCCGCGAGAATGCGCCGGCACGCGAGCGCATAGCGCTCGCCCGCCTCGCTCAACCGGATCGTGCGCGTGGTGCGGTGTAGCAGCGGCGTGCCCGTGTGGGTCTCCAGAAACGCGATGGCCCGGCTCACCGCCGCCGGCGAGCGGCCGAGCCGGCGGCCTGCGCCTGCGAGACTTCCCTCGTCGAGCGTGGCGACGAAGACCTTCATGGCGTCGATACGGTCCATGGCGTGTTGGGTGGTGAACTTGCGCTTAGGCGTGGCACTTGATGGTGCCGCCGTCGTGTGGGTCGGTTAATCCCGCGACGATCTTAGCGGAAGACGACCAACGTCAGAGGAGCCGGCCACAGGCTTGCGGCAAAAGAACGATGGCGGGTCGCATTGAACCCCGCGTCGCGTCGACGACGACGCACTCGAAACGCATCACTATGCAGACCCGGAAGCAAAAGAGGAATGCTGGTTCAAGGCCGACCAGTTCCTTCAGAAAGCCTTCAGTTCCAGGTACGCGCTCTCGACAGTAGCGCACGCGCGCGCCGGAGGTAGCGAGCGCCATGACCTTACCATGTCACCGAATGCTCGCACTCAGCGCGATTGCCAACCTGTCGCAGCCCTGCTTTTTTCTGGCGCCTTACCGTTCTTATTCCTTTCGCTCGACCCGATGACAAGGCTCAAATATTCCCCTGCAACCGCGACGACGACCCCAATCGCGGCCGGCGACGACCACACCCAGTACGACGCTTTCTCGATCCTGTTGGATCACGGCCATTCTGGCGGTGAGCAAATTGTACTGGCCCACACCTGGGGGTTTGCGTCGAAGTCCACGCGTCACCTGATGATCGTCGGCCACATGTCGTTCGGGGTCATGCTGTCGGCCGTCTTGATCGTGCGCAGCCGATAGCGGCTGATACCCGGACATCATAGTCCCGTGTCCGCCGTGGGATGGATCGAGTCGGGCGCCAAAGGCATCCATTATCTTCTGTACGCACTGCTGTGGCCGAAGCGGTGTTGGGTTTCGTGCTGTGCTGGTCCGGCAACGAATCGATGAGCTTTTTCGGGCTGCTGATTCCCGCGCCGTTCGCGCCGACCGCAAGGCCACGCCTCATTCTATCGGCGAGGCGCACGATCTCGTCGGCTGGGCCATCATCGTCATCGCTGCGGTGCATGCCGCCGCCGCGCTGCTTCATCATTACGTGCTGCGCGATGAGGTATTCAAGCGCGTGCTGCCCGGCAAGCCGGGCGGCACGTAGTTCACTGCCGGCAGACCGCGCGCTCAGTCGATCGACAGACAATCGACGCGCGCGTCGATCTGAACGTCGATGTCCTTTTTTCAAAGCGCCCGCTTCGTCGATCACTCCGAGAAGCGGAAAAAGCCGCTGTGCAGCACCACGCGTTTGGCGCCGACATCTTGTCTGTTCATCTGGCCGATTCCTTCTCCGCTTATCTACTGCTGGGTCGCCCCAATTTGTCATCCCCACAATAGATCTCCAGAACTCAAAGCACTCTCGCGGGCGTCCGAATGGCCGCGTCACTTGTCGCCGCAGTTCTCGCCATGGAGTCCAAATCGTCTTTATTTCGGCCGCTCACGTCTCGAGGGACTTGCCGCTTCTTAGCGCCTGAATTCTCTGGCGGCAGTAGCTTGGCGATCGGGCGTGCGTCAGCCCAGTTCTGAACCTCATGTGCGAGTCATCCCACCCTCCGGCCGGAAAGCAATCGTGGTTCGGGGAACGTTTTCTCGCGTACCAGTTGCTGTACGGTCGTCGGTGACAGAGAGAGTGCCTCTGCCACTTCTTTTAGAGAGAGACAGATCTTCATTGCGACTTTACCTTCGTCTGTTACCGTTGGTTCCGGACTGCACTGAGGCGTCGTCAACATGAACGAACGGAGGATTGATCTGCGAGCGATTCATCGTTACGGTTGAGCACGCACATCGGAATTTAATTGGCGGCACTAATTGTGGCAAACGCCCTCAGAGAAAGAAAATTCTGTTTGCCAGCGCAGCCACCAAGCGATGCGCTTCCCGAAAGTTCCGCAGAGAGCCGCTTGCTAGACGACGCTGAGCAGGAAACTTCTCAATGCCTGCTGCTTGCCTTCAATCTTGCGCCCTTTGCTCTTCAGTTGCCCTCGTCGAACTTCCTTCCACCAATTCGCGGTGTTTTCAGGAAGACGACCGGCATCTAGCGCGTAACGCCAGGCATTACCGAGCTCCATGCGAAGGCGTGCAGCGAGAACAGGCGTCGAACGATATGACTCCAGGAAATCGAAAGCCTGGGCGCGCGTGACAGCAATTGCACGCGTATCCGCAACCGGCCCTAACATCGCCCTGAATATACGTGCGACCTCGGTCGCGCCCTTTGCCTTTCGATTGAGCTCTACATATCCCTGCAGATAGTCGCGGCACAACTGTCTAACGGTGTAATCACCTGGCGATGGGCGATTGGCCTCATTTTCCTGCTTTCGACGCAGCGCGGAGAGTTCCGCACCGGAGTCCCTCTCGATACGGCTCTTCTCCCACGCAGCGATAGCTGCGGCAAACGACATTGCCGGCCATTCACCAAGCTTCACTTGCCGCATGCGGCTGTCGATTGGCGACTTGTACCGGTACGTCCACGATTTGCGGCTCGCCGAAGCTTGGAGTCTTAGTCCTGGAAACCCCTCAAAGGTCATGTGCTCGCCACTGGGCAGCTTAGCTGCGACACGTGCATCAAAGCGCATACTTCCCTCGGCGTAGGTTTTTCTGAGAGAAGCATACTCGGCGTAGGTTTGCAGCACAATGCAGCAAAAACCTACGCCAAGGTAGCGAGTTTAGTCGCACACAGAAAAGCGTTGATGTGCCAATTGAGCTAGCCATTCCGATATTTTTTCTTTTTTATTCAGATACTTGAAGCATCCATTGGCTCACTATGGACGAACCCGGACAGGTCTCGACTTGCTACTACTCGTTCTCGTCGAAGTAATGCCCGAACTTCAGCTGCTTCGTGCGGATATAGCGCTCGTTTTCCTCGCGCATCGGAATTGCGAGCGCGACACGCTCGCACACCGGAATGCCGTGCTTCGACAGCGTGTCGAACTTCTCGGGATTGTTGCTCATCAGCCGCACCGACGTGACCTTCAGCGTGCGCAGGATGCCCGCGGCCGAATCGTATTCGCGTGAATCGTCGGGCAGGCCGAGATCGAGGTTGGCTTCGACGGTATCGCGCCCCTGCTCCTGCAACGCATACGCGCGGATCTTGTTCGACAGGCCGATGCCGCGTCCTTCGTGGCCGCGCAGATACAGCAGCACGCCGCAACCCTCAGCCGCGATATAGCGCAGCGCGAGGTCGAGCTGCTCGCCGCAGTCGCAGCGATAGGAGCCGAGCACGTCGCCCGTCAGACATTCCGAATGCAGGCGCGTCAGCACGGACGACTGGTTGGCGACATCGCCCATTACGAGCGCGAGATGTTCGGCGCCGCTGTCGAGCACGCGAAACACATAGGAAGTGAACGTGCCATAGCGCGTGGGTAGCGTGGCGGTGGCGTCGAGAACGACGCATTCGCCGGTGACGGCGCCGTCCGCTGCGGGCGATGAATCCTGAGACGTGAGCATGGCGTTAAGCAATGGTGCAGGCATGAACCCGGCGAGCCGGGGATAAGGTGTGGACTGCGAGTTTACCGCTAATCCGCCTGCCGCACCCGGATGCCCCTTCGCGAGCACGGAACGCAGCCCCCCGCGACAACGGCTGGCGCCCCACGACGGGACCGGCAAGTCCGTGCGAATCTGGCCGATCCAGCGCGCATCGTCCGGCGTGCCAGAGGTATTCCCGGTGTACCGCGGGCGAACCTCGCGCCTATACTGGAATCGCCTGTCCCTCACGACAGCGCGCCACTTCGGCGTGCTGCATTGCGAAACGGAGCCGCTCCATGTCAAGCGTTGCACAGCTTCTCAGAACGAAACCGAACCCCTCCAACGTCTACACGATTGGCGCCGACGACTCCGTCTATGAGGCGATCCGGTTGATGGCCGAGAAGGGTATCGGCGCGCTGGTGGTGACCGACGGCGACAGCATCGCCGGCATCATCACGGAGCGCGACTATGCTCGCAAGGTGGTGCTGATGGACCGGTCGTCGAAGGCGACGCCCGTACGCGACATCATGACGAAGGCGGTGCGCTTCGTTCGCCCCGACCAGACGACCGAAGAGTGCATGGCGCTGATGACCGAGCGGCGCATGCGTCACCTGCCTGTCATCGAGAACGACCGGCTGATCGGCATGGTGTCGATTGGGGACCTCGTGAAGGACATTATCGCGGAACAGCAGTTCACCATCCAGCAACTCGAGTTCTATATTCACGGCGAACGACTCCACGGCGAATGACGCTGAAGCACGAGCTGCGCCGAGCGATCGCCTGGCGTTCATCCGCTCGGGACCGGCCGCAAAAAAAGCCCAAGCCAGGAAGAGCTTGGGCCAAGCTACCTTGCGGCAGCGGAGGTTCCTTCGGAAAGAGGAACGCAACCCGCGCACGGACGGCACGCTCGCGGCTCATGGGTGCGGCGCGCTCGATTGAAAACAGTACCTTGTACGAAACGCTGTGCGCCCGCGAAAGCGGCGCACAGCGTGGTGCTACGTGCGTGGTTACCGGTTAGCGAAATTAGTTACCGAAATACACGCTCTTCGGGCCGCTCGTCGGCTGCGGCTGCGTCACGCGACCCGCTTGCGTCGCTCCGCTCATCGGCGCGCCGTAACCGCTGGTATTAGCGGTCGGCTGGGTTTGCGCGACGGCCGGATTTTGCGCTTGCACGCGCTGTTCGGCGGCCTGGACGTCGGCCGGATATTCCGCGTCGTTCGAGGTCGACGGGTTATAGCCCGCGCGCTCCAGTTGGATCAGTTCGTTGCGAACCTGGGCGCGGGTGACCGGTTGCTGGCTCGATTGCGCGAACGATACGATCGGCGCGGCGGCAATGGCTGCAATGGCAACTGCCTTGATCAGCGATTTCATGATGACTTCCCTCCAATGTGGCTTTATCTGCATCGCCGACACCGTGGTGTGCAGCGAATAGGTTCAGTCTAGTCACCGCATGAACAAGGGAAAACCCTTAATTGTGAGATAGAAAATTGTTTTGATCGCAATAATGCCGGGGAATATCTCGGAGTCGATGCGCCCCGCATGATGTTCCAGGCAACAATTGTACGGAACGTCACCTTTGCGTCTGATGTTTCCGAACGTCATGCGCCCGAATGCGGAATCGTCAGCAGCTTGCGCGGGCCGCTGACGAACGCGCTGCCCGGCTCGAAAAATCGTAGCGGCCGGTGCATCTCGCGCGAAAGGCCAATGCGCGTCGTCACGCCGACCGGTGCGTCGCCGGCTTCGATCACGCCGATCCATAGCCCGCGCCCCGTACACAGATCGTGGCCGTCGAACGCCTGGCCGATGCCGAATGCCACTGTCAGCCGGCCGGGTCCGCGGGCGAGATCGCGCAGCGGCACGCCGGGACGGCGCGCTTCCATCAGCGCAAGTCCTTCGAGCGGTTCGATCGCCCGCAGCAGGATCCCGGCGCCGACCTCCTCCGCTTCGGACGACATATTCAGCATGTACGACACGCCGTAGGTCAGCCGCACGTAGGCATGACCGCGGGCGAGAAACATCGAGCCGTTGTACGGACGACGTCCGATAAACGCGTGGCTCGTCGAATCGCCGAGCGGATACGCCTCGGTCTCGACGATGCGGCCGCTCAGGCGTCCTTCGCGCAGATCGTGCACGAGATATTTGCCGACCATGAAGCGCGCGAGTTCGACCGTATCGACCGGCAGATCGTCTCGGCGTAATGGTCGGATCGGAAGTGCTTCGTTTCGCATGGGCTGGATGTCCTTAAGTCGATGCTGAAATCCCACGTCATAGAGGGTTGCGACCGGCAAATTCGTTGTACCGACGCCTCATTTTCTGCGCCGGCAAGTCAACATGGCACTAATTGCTGTATCGTGTGCTTCCGGCCGGTAACACGGCCGTTTGCATGTCTCGGCGCGCACTTCGCGGCTCGCGGAAACATCCGTGTCGGCTGAAAGTGTTCGCATGGCTGCTGTACCTGTTTCATTCGCATTGAATCCCGCTGTACCCGCTGATGTAAAAAAAATCGACCCCATCCGGGGGATCGACGTTCTACGACAACAGGAGATGGTTGAATGAAAGCATTCTCGGCAATCAAGGTGATCGGCGGCGCGCTGGTCGTTCTCGCTTCCCTCAACGCGTACGCGCAAAGCAGCGATGCGGCCGCGACCGAAGCGCCGGCGGCAGCGGCACCGACCACCAAGCAGGATAAACAGGCTAATCGCGCTCTGCAGAAGAAGGTCCGCGCGAAGCTCGCACGTACGAAGGGCCTGACCGTCGGCAACATCACCGTGCGCGCACGCAACGGCGCGGTCACGCTGGAAGGCTCGGTGCCGGAGCAGGCTCAGATCGAAATCGCGACGAACGCCGCTCAAGGCGTGGAAGGCGTGACGTCGGTGAAGAGCGCACTGTCGATCCGCGCAATCGGCCAGTAAGCCGGTCAACCAGCCGAAGAAGTTGCGGTAAAAGCAGCAAGCTGGCGTCGATGGCGGAAAGCTCCGTCGCGACGCCAATTTTCTCTCCGATCCGTCGCTCGACACGATTGCCCCCGGTGCAGCCCTCGCACCGCCCGACGCGACGATTTCCTCGAAACCGCGATATGTTGAACGACTCCGTGTCGCACTGGTTTCTTGCGACAATTTTCTCTTATAGTTTAATGGCTTAGGGTCTATCGTTAAGATATCACCTTAAGTTCATACATGCACCGAAAGGAAGGCCGCATGACTTCGCCGGCGACCGTCTTGCCCCGTTGGACCCTCGTCGCGCCACTCATTAGCTGGATCGTGCTCGGTGCCGCCTATGCGATGCCGGGCAATGCGCTGCTGCTCGCGCTGGTCGGCGTGTCGCTGTGCGCGGCGGTGTTTGCCGCCGTCCATCATGCCGAAGTGGTCGCGCATCGCGTCGGCGAGCCGTTTGGCACGCTGGTGCTCGCGGTCGCCGTCACCGTGATCGAAGTGGCGCTGATCGTCTCGGTGATGCTGACGTCCGGTCCCGAGAAAGCCGGCCTCGCGCGCGATACGGTATTCGCGGCCGTGATGATCGTCTGCAACGGGCTCGTCGGGCTATGTCTGCTGGCGGGCGGCATCCGCCATCTGGAACAGGACTTTCAGAGCCGCGGCGCGGCGGCCGCGCTGGCGGTGCTCGCATCGCTGTCGGTGCTGACGCTCGTGATGCCGAACTTCACGACCACCAGCCCGGGGCCGGTCCTGTCGCCGCCGCAGCTCGCGTTTGCCGGTGTGTCGTCGCTGGTGCTGTACTGCGTGTTCGTGTTCGTGCAGACGGTGCGCCATCGCGACTACTTCCTCGCCGGCGTGCCCGACGAAGACGTCCATGCCGAGCCGCCGGGCGCGCGCTTCGCAGCCATCAGCGGCGTGCTGCTGCTGGTGAGTCTCGTCGCGGTCGTGCTGCTCGCGAAAGTGCTGTCGCCGGTGGTCGAATCCGCGGTGCTCGGCGCGGGCGCGCCGCCGGCGGTGGTAGGGATCGTGATTGCGTCGCTGGTGCTATTGCCGGAAGGACTCGCGGCGCTGCGCGCAGCGCGCGCCGATCGTCTGCAGACCAGCCTGAACCTCGCGCTCGGCTCGGCGCTGGCGAGTATCGGCCTGACCATTCCCACCGTCGCCGGTGTGTTCCTGTATATCGGTCAGCCCATCGTGCTCGGCATCAACGGCAAGGACATGGTGCTGCTCGCGCTGACGCTGGTGGTCGCCACGCTGACGCTCAGCACCGGACGCACGACGATTCTGCAAGGCGCCGTGCATCTATCGCTGTTCGCGGCTTATCTGTTTTTGTCGTTCGCGCCTTGATCTGATGTCCAATCTGACGCTGGGGCGGACGGTGACTCACTCTTCCCAGTGCTCGACCATCCAGTCGCGGAACAGATTCAGCTTCTGCTGTTGCGCGACCGATTCCGGGTACACGAAGTAATAGCGCCAGCCGGTCTTCAGCACGGTGTCGAACGGCCGGATCAGGCGCCGCGCCGCGACGTCCTCGTCGATCAGCGCGAGATCGCTGATCGCGACGCCGAAGCCCTGGGCGGCGGCATTGGTCGCCATGTCGAGCGTATCGAAGCTCGGGCCGAGCTCCGCGTCGATCGTGGCAGCGCCCGTCGCATCGGTCTCCGCGACTTTCGCGAGCCACATCTTCCAGTCGCGGTGATCGCGCGTCGGATGCAGCAGCGTGTGCCGCGCGAGATCGGCCACCTGCGCGAGCGGCTTGTCCTTCAGCAGCTCGGGCGTGCAGACCGGCGTCAGACGCTCCTCGAACAGCGACACCGCCTGTACGTCCGCACCGGGCGACGAACCGTAGATGATCGCCGCGTCGAACGGCTCGCTCTGGAAATCGACGTCGTGCTGCCAGGTGGTCGTGATCTGCACGTGCAGATCGGGATACTCGGACTGGAAGCGCATGATCTTCGGCAGCATCCAGCGCATTACGCAGGTCGGCACCTTCAGCGCGAGATCGGTGCGCTGCCTCGTCAGGCGCAGCGACATTTCCTCGATCCGCGCGAAGCTCTCCTTGACCGTCGGCAGCAGCATTTCGCCCTCGGCGGTCAGCGTCAGCCCCTTGGCGTGACGCTTGAACAGCGGAAACTTGTAGTATTCCTCGAGCGCGATGATCTGCCGGCTGACCGCGCCTTGCGTCAGGCACAGATGGTCGGCGGCACGCGTGAAGCTGCGATGCCGCGCGACAGTTTCGAAAATCTGCAGCGCGTTGAGCGGCGGTAGGCGTCGCATCGGATGTCGTCCCGGATCAGAAAAAATCATTGCGCGGCTGAGGCACCGCCCGTCGCTGCCCTGCCCGCAATGCCCAAAGCATACGCGATCGGCCGCGCGCGCACGAGCCGGCGCGCGGGCCAACCCGCATGCGTTCGGCTCATGGCGCGCGAAAAATGCGCGTTCCGGCCGGTGTCGCACCGCCGTGGTGCGAAAGACCTGCGGCACCCGCACCAGAACCGAGCTTTCCTCATACCTCGATGCACCCCCGTATTCACAGGTCGGAGATGGACGTTAACCCGCATGCACCGTCGCCCGTAGTCTCCTGTCGCGTCGCTGAACTGCGCGCCGCCGCGCCCGCGCACCGCGAGCCATGAGCGCAGGTCATGCCACCCATGCGCATATTTCGATTGTTGCGTGATTTTGGCAAACCTACAGTGCCTCCACGCACGGTTCATCCGGCAGCGGTCATAGCGATTCATGGGCAACGGGCGTTCATCAAAGGAGACCGTCATGCAGCAGATCAAACGCGGTAGAAGGCAGGTCATCAAGACGATCGGTACGGCGCTCGCGGCATCCGCTCTGCCGATGCCGTTCCTCAATCTGCGCGCACAGGAGCACAACTTCAGCGGCAAGACGCTGCGCATCCTGACATGGTCCGACGATACCGGCACGGCCGCGCTGCGCAACATCGCCGCGACGTTCACCGCGAAGACCGGCGCGAAGGTGATCGCCGATCGCGCCGACGGCACCTCCGGCATGGTCGCGAAGGTCAAGGCGGCGGGCGAGCGCCCGACCTACGACGTGATCACGCTCGCCGGCGTCGGCGCATCCGGTCTCGCCGACGCTGGCCTTCTGATGAAGCCTGATCTCGACAAGTTGCCGAATCTGAAAGAAGTCGCGCCGCAATACCGCACTGGCGCGAACGGCTTCGGCGTCGGCTATCTGTTGTGGTCCGACGGCCTCATCTACAACACCGCGACCATCAAAACGCCGCCTTCGTCCTACGAGGCGCTGTGGGACCCGAAATACGCCGGCCGCGTGTTCTTGCCGCCGCCCGAGTGGGCCGAAGCGGTCGACCTCGCGATCATCGCCGCGAAGATGAACGGCGGCTCGCAGCAAAACATCGAGCCCGGCTTCAGGAAGCTCGCGCAACTGAAAGACCACGTGATGACGCTCGGCGAGAACCCGAACCAGGTGGCCGACCTGTTCCGCACCGGCTCGCTCGACATCGGCGGCATCTACTCGCCGGCGTTTTTCCCGGACCAGATCCGCAAGCCCGAGTACAAGATGGGCGTGACCTACGGCATGAAGGAAGGCTTCGCGACGCAGCTGATGTTCACGGTGATCCCGAAAGCGCATCCGGGCGACAGCGACCTGATCCACGCGTTCATCAATCATTCGCTCGACGCCGGCGTGCAAGGCCGCATGGCCGCCGACGTGCTGAACGGCCCGGTCAATTCGAAAGCGATGATTCCGGCCGAGAGCCGCGCGTTCGTGCCGAGCCCGCAGCAGATCGCCGAGAAAGCCGTGCTGCATGACGACAAGGCGCTCGCCGTCGTGCAGCCGGCGTGGATCAAGCGCTACACCGAAATCTTCTCGGCGTAACCACGATGCTCGCGCGCTTCCCGCGGCGTGCCGCGATGATGCCGGACGAAGCGGCGCCGGGTCCGACGCCCGGCGGCGCTGCTTGCGCTTCCGTAATCGTCGAGACTGCCTTGACCGCCCCCGCTGGCGGCGCAACGACGCTCGCGAAAGCCCGGCCGTGGCTGCTGCTCGCGCCGATCCTGGTGTTTCTGGCGATCCTCGGCGCGGCCGCGCTGGTCGTGCTGCGCATGAGCTTCGGCACGTCAGGCAACGAATGGCGCAGCTTCACGCTGCAGAACTACGCGGACCTGCTCGACGGCTACTTCCTGAGGTCGTTGTGGCTGACGCTGCGGCTCGCGTTCCAGAGCATGCTGTGCGCGGTCGTGCTCGCGATTCCGGTTGCGCTCGCGATGGCGCGCACGACCTCGCGGCTCGCGCGCCGGCTGCTGCTCGCAGGTGTGCTGCTGCCGCTGCTGGTCAATCTGCTGCTGCAAGGCTATGGCTGGCTGGTGATCCTCGGCCCGGCGGGCCTGCTCAATCACGCGTTGCTCGCGAGCGGGCTCGTCGAGCGTCCGGTCATGTGGCTGTATCGCGAGCATGGCGTACTGCTGGGGCTGATCCAGACCGCGTTTCCGCTCGCCGTTCTGCCGCTGTCCAGCGCGATGCGTGCGGTGTCGATCTCGTACGAGGAAGCCGCCGCGACGCTCGGCGCAACGCGTTGGCAAACGCTGCGCCACGTGCTGTTGCCGCTCGCGATGCCGGGCCTCGTGTCGGGTGCGCTGCTGGTGTTCGCGTATAACGCGAGCGCGTTCGCGGTGCCGCTGCTGCTCGGCGGCCGGCGCGTGCCGATGCTCGCGGTGCTCGTGCACGATCAGGTCGCGCCGCTGTTGAACTGGCCGGCGGCCTCCGCTTCGGGCGTCGTGCTGATGGTCGCGACGCTCGCCGTGATGGCGCTCTCGCAACGGCTCGTGCGCCGCACCCAACGTCTGACCGGGGAGCCTAACTCATGAGCACGCCGCTGCCAGCTTCGCGCTTGCCGCGCTTCCCGCGCCTGCCCGATACGATGCCCGGCCAGCTCCGCCGCGCAACCGCGCTCGTGGCCGGCGTCGTGCTGTTTCTCGCCGCGCTGCCGATCCTGACGATGATCGCGATGTCGTTCAGCGCGGCCGACACGCTCGAATTCCCGCCGCACGCGTACAGCCTGCACTGGTATCGCGCGGCGTGGCACAGCTTCGTGTCGCCGGACGCGACCGATACCCTCTCGATGGGCGCCGCGCTGACCACGAGCCTGGTGGTCGCGCTATCGACGATGCTGATCGCGACACTCGTCTCAGTCCCCGCCGCGTACGCGTTGTCGCGCTACCGCTTTCGCGGCAAACCGGTGGTCGAGCAGTTGGTTGCACTGCCGCTCGTCTATCCGCTCGTGATGCTCGGCCTGTCGCTGCTGCTCGTGTTCAACGTGTTACCGCTCGAGCTTGGGGTCGGCCGGCTGATCATCGCGCATGTGATCCTGGCGCTGCCGTTCACGGTGAAGAACTGCGCGGCGTCGGTCGCATCGATCGGCCCCGAGTTCGAGGAAGCCGCGCTCGTGATGGGCGCGAACCCCAGCCGCGCGCTCGTCGACGTGGTGCTGCCGCTGATGCGCCCCGGCATTCTCGCCGGCATGCTGTTCGCGTTCATCGTGTCGTTCAACGAGTTCACGGTGACGTTTTTCCTGTACAGCATCGACACGATGACGCTGCCGGTGTGGCTCTATAGCCGCACGGTGTCCTCGCTCGATCCGACCGTGTTCTGTTTCGCGGTGGTCATCGTCGCGATCGACTTCGCACTGATCTGGCTGCTCGAAAAGCTGATCGGCGACGAAGGCGTCGCGCTGTGAACCCGCCACCTTGCTGGAGCCTGCGATGACCCATCTGACCTTGCAAGCCGTCACGCGGCGCTTCGGCGCCGTGCATGCCGTCGACGACGTCGACCTGAGCGTGCCCGACGGCAAGCTCGTCTGCTTCCTCGGCCCGTCCGGCTGCGGCAAGACCACGCTGCTGCGGATGATCGCCGGGCTCGAAACACCGAGCTCGGGCAGCATCCATTTCGCCGGCCGCGACATCACGTGGCTGCCGGCCAACCGGCGCGACTTCGGCATGGTTTTCCAGTCGCTCGCGCTGTTTCCGCACATGACGGTCGCGCAGAACGTCGCGTATCCGCTGAAGCTGCGCAAGGTCGCAAGAGAGAAGCAAACGCGCCGCGTCGCCGAACTGCTCGAACTGATCCAGCTGCCGCACATGGCGAACCGGCCGGTCACGCAGTTGTCGGGCGGACAGCGTCAGCGCGTCGCGATCGCGCGCGCGATTGCTTCGGAGCCTCAACTGCTGCTGCTCGACGAACCGCTGTCCGCGCTCGACGCCAAGCTGCGCGAAGCGATGCAGGTCGAAATCCGCCTGCTGCAGCAACGCCTCGGCATCACGACGATCATGGTCACGCACGACCAGCGCGAAGCGATGACGATGGCCGACGAGATCGTCGTGATGGAGAAAGGCCGCATCGCGCAGGTCGGCAAGCCCCTCGACATCTACCGCGATCCCGTCAGCGAGTTCGTCGCCGACTTCATCGGGCTCGGCAATATCCTGCCGGTGCAGTACGACGGCGCGGGCGTCGTGAGCCTGCCGGGCGGACGGCGCATCGCGGTGACGCCGAGCCCCAGCGCGCCGCTCGCCGATGCGCGGCAGCCGGTTGCGAGCGGCGACGCGATCCGCCTGTTGATCCGCCCCGAGGACATCTGCGTGAAGGCGGCCACGGAGACACCGGACGCGAACCGGCTGCCCGGCACCGTCACATTCATTCGCGACGTCGGCGCCTCGCTCGAAGCGACGATCGATTGCGCGGGCTTCACGTTGACCGCCGCGACCACGCCGCGCGAAACACCCGGGCTCGCGCTCGGCATGCCGGTGCTCGCCGAGCTGCCGCCGCACGCCTGTAAGCTGATCGCAGCGCGCACCGCCTGATACCCGAACCCATCCCACACGCTTCGCTTCGATAAAACCGCATGACGACAGAGGACCAGATGATGAACCAGCGCCCCGCTCTCCAATCGACCCGCCGCGTGTTCGCGACCCTCGCCGCGACGCTCGCAATCACCGCGCTCGGCGCGCTGCCATCGGCCGCGCATGCCGACGCGCTCGACGACATCGCGAAGTCCGGCACCGTGCGCATCGGCGTGTTCGAAGACTATCCGCCGTTCGGCTCGATCGGTGCGGACATGAAGCCGGTCGGCTACGACATCGACGTCGCCAATCTGATCGGCAAGGCGCTCAACGCGAAGGTCGAACTGGTACCGGTGACCGGCGACAACCGCATGGCCTTCCTCGCCGACCACAAGGCCGACATGCTGCTGTCGGTCGGCCAGACGCCGGAACGCGAAAAAGTGATCGACTTCTCGCAGCCGTACGCGCCGTACTACCTCGCGGTGTTCGGTCCGAAGTCGCTGCCGGTGAAGAACGCCGCCGATCTCGGCGGCAAGTCGATCTCGGTCGCGCGCGGCACGCTCGAAGACCTGAGCGTCACTAAGATCGCGCCGCCGTCGGCGAACATCAAACGTTTCGACGATCCGAACGGCGCTATTTCGGCGTTTCTTTCTGGTCAGGTACAGTTGATGGTGGTCGGCAACGACGTCGGCGCGACGATTCTCGCGCGGCATCCGGCAAACGATCCGGAGCAGAAGTTCGCGCTGTTCAGCTCGCCCGATCACGTCGGTCTGAACAAGAACGAGCCGCGCCTGAAGGCGAAGGTCGACGAAACGATTGCCAAGGCCCGCAAGGACGGCACGATGAACGCGATCTCGCAGAAGTGGCTGCGCGCGCCGCTGCCAGCCGATCTCTGAAACCCGTGGCGCGGTGCTGTGAAGTCCGCGCCGCAAACTGATCCTACGATGGGCACGAGGCCATGACTTACGCATTCGATTTCAGCGGCTTCGGCCTCTATGCAGGGATGCTCGCGCGCGGCGCCGCCGTGACGCTCGGTCTCACGGCCGTTTCGACCCTGGCGGGCGGGCTCGTCGGGATTGCCGGCGCGAGCATCGCGGCGGCCGGGCCGAAGTGGGCGCGCTGGCTGGTCGCGAGCTACGTCGAGCTGATCCGCAACACGCCGTTTCTCGTGCAGCTGTTCTTCGTGTTCTTCGGCCTGCCGAGCCTTGGCATTCATATCGACGAGATCCAGGCCGCGATTCTGGCGATGAGCGTCAATCTCGGCGCGTACGCAACCGAGATCGTGCGCGCCGGCATCGATTCGATTTCGCGCGGCCAGGTGCAGGCCGCCGAGGCGCTCGGCCTGCATGGACGCCAGGTGTTCCGCTACGTCGTGCTGCCGCAGGCGCTCGCCAACGTGTTTCCCGCGCTGCTCGGCCAGGTGCTGATCGTGATGCTCGGCTCGGCCGTCGTGTCGCAGATCTCGGTGCCCGACCTGACCTATGCGGCGAACTTCATCCAGTCGCGCAACTTCCGTTCGTTCGAGAGCTACGTGATCATCACGGCGACCTATCTGCTGATGTCGATCGTGTTGCGGCAGTTGTTGAACCGCTTCGGCCGCGGGCTGTTCGCGGGCCGCGCCGCGCGTGGCGCCAACAACAGCAGCAGCGGCAACGACGGCTTGCCGCGCAACTGGCGCGGCCGCCTGATGTGGCGCGGCGCGCGTACCCTGCCGACGGAGCGCTGATCATGGTCGAATTCACGCTGTGGGATATCGCCCGTAATCTGCTGCTCGCCGCGCGCTGGACGGTGCTGCTGTCGCTGATCGCGTTCGTCGGCGGCGGGGTCGTCGGGCTCGTGCTGCTCGCGATGCGCGTCTCACCGATCGCATGGCTGCGCCGCATCGTCGTGCTGTACGTCGAGGTGTTTCAAGGCACGCCGCTCTTGATGCAGCTCTTTCTCGCGTTCTTCGGCTTGCCGCTCATCGGCATCGACGTGTCGCCGTGGGCCGCCGCGGCCGTCACGTTGACGCTCTATACGAGCGCTTATCTGGTCGACATCTGGCGCGGCTGCGTCGAAGCGGTGCCGCGCGGTCAGTGGGCGGCGGGCGCGAGCCTCGGCATGACGTTCGGCCAGCAGTTGCGCTATATCGTGTGGCCGCAGGCACTGAAGATCGCGGTCGCGCCGACCGTCGGTTTTCTCGTGCAGGTGGTGAAGAGCACCGCGCTTGCGTCGATCATCGGCTTCATCGAACTGACGAAGACCGGCACGATGATCACGAATGCCGCGTTCCGGCCGTTTCCGATTTACGGCATGGTCGCGATGATCTACTTCGCGATGTGTTTTCCGCTGACCTGGTATGCGCGCGTGCTGGAGAAGCGGCAGAAGGTCGGGCAGCATCGCTGAGTGATGGGAGGCTATGCGCGGCGCGCCGCGCCGGCGTGCGCCGTACGGATTGCACGACGGGGCTCAGCCCTTTGGCGCGCCGTCAAGCGGCGGGACCGTGTGATCGTCGCCCGCCGGCCCTAGCGTGGGCATGTACTTGCCGAAATTCAGTTCAAAGTCGCTCGGCACGCCGTAGGCGAGGCTACGGAGCTTGGCCCGACGCGCCTGCCCACTTGGCGAGGCGAGAGCCGGAAAGAACATGTCGATGCTCGACTGTAGTTCGGCGGCCGTGGGCGTTCCGACCCGATTGATCTGTGCTTTTGCGGCGCCGAGCTGACCGCAAAGATTCCCGGACGCACTGCCGCGGAATGGATCAGCGAGTCACCGGCTCCTCACGCCTCACGAGTGCGTTGAGCCGCAAACCCCTGCCAATATTGCTATGATTATCATACTTACGATCGCAGCGATTTCGATGGAGGTTTGAATGAGTGCCTTGCCCGACAAGGGCGATACGCTGTGCCCAATCGCGCTGTCTCAGGCTGTCATCGGTGACCGCTGGGCTGTTCTGATCCTGCGCGAACTGTTTATGGGTAATCGAAGGTTCGACAGTCTGGTGGCGCAGTCGCAAGCGACGCCGCAGATGCTCTCGTCCCGGCTCAAACGGCTCGAAGCGGACGGCATGATCGAGCGCAAGCGCTACATGACAACGCCCCCTCGTTACGAATACGAACTCACCGAGATGGGCCGAGCGTTTTACCCTGTCATGCTGGCGCTTCGCGAATGGGGCGAGAAGTGGCACAAACCGCAGGGCGAGGATGTCGCAGTACGCTTCACGCACGTCACCTGCGGCAACGATGCCGGCATTGGCACGGTTTGCCAGGCCTGCGGTGAACCATTGCGGCGCGAAGATCTGAAGACTGAACTAAGCCCTTCCTACGCGCAGGAGCGCGCGACGCGACAGGATGCAGCGAAGACCGGCAAGCCTGCGGCTGAGCGCACTCGCTCGTCTAAAACAGGTCCCCGCGAGGTCCGATCGACCGTGAAGTCCCCCGTGAAGCGCCAAAAAGTCCGTTGAATGTCTGACATAGGCGCCCCTGCTATGCGACCGTTACGCGTTCATTCGTCGTTCTGGACTGACTTGATGAGATTGTTCCGCAACGTCACGACCGATGCCTGAATTTTCGCGAACTCGTCGGACGCAAGGCCCGTCTCGACGGGGTTCATCTTCAGGGCTTTTTCGCGTAGCCGCCGGCCGCTCTTCGTGAGACTGATCCGCACCTGGCGCTCGTCGCCCGGATCGCGTTGTCTTTCCAGATAGCCCATCGCCTCGAGCTTCTTCAGCATTGGCGTAAGCGTGTTGGACTCGAGAAACAGCTTGGCGCCAAGACCGCTGACGGTCTGGTGGTCCTCCTCCCACAACGCAATGATCGCGATGTATTGCGGGTAGGTAAGCCCAAGTTCCTCGAGTATCGGCTTGTATGCCTTGCCAAAAGCCAGGTTCGCGGAGTAGACCGCAAAGCACAGGTAATCGGAAAGCATCAGATTTTCGGGTGCCAGTTGATCCTTGGGTTTCATGTGTACCCTCCTTGGCTGGAGCCTGACGTTTCGCAAGATATATATCGCATACGATTATATCGCGCTACAACATATGGCGCATCGCTGCCCGAAGGCGACAACCCACCGTCGGCGAAGAGCGCCCAGTACGGCATCGTAGAACCGCTCTGAACGCTGCTTCTTTCTCAGTGGCTAAATCATCGACCGTCCGATTGCCGTGACCGGCGCGCAGCAGCAACGAGGATGCGCGGCGGCCGAGCGACGGTGGGATCGACGACCTAGTGGTGTGCGAAGAGTTTGTCACTCGACCTCACGGCGACATGGCCGCCCGATTGCGACTGTCCCGAAACCGCTCCGCCGTACGCCTTTTCAGGGGTAGCTTCGTCGCCGCGCTCGGCGGCGACGGTTCGCAGGCTCTGACCGCTTTGCGATGCCGGTGCACCAACCGAAGGCTTGTAGAACGGGGCCGGTCCATAGCCGCTGGCGAACGCGGGTGCGGTGACGGACGCGGAAACTGCGACGAGCAGTGCAACGATGAGCTTGGTCTTCATGATGGGAATTCCCTCAAAGATGTTCAGTAAAGGGCACCTGCCCCGGGCCGAGACACGTGCCCTGACGGATTACGCCGTGACGATGTTGGTGCTGACCTCGATGTTGCCGCGCACCGACTTCGAGTACGGGCAGATCTGATGAGCCAGGTGCGCAATTTTCTCGACGACTTCCTTGTCCACACCGGGCACGCGGATGTCGAACTCGGCGCCGAGGAACCACGCGGCCCCGGTCTGCCCGATGTTCACCCGGATGTCCACGGAATAGTCGGGCGGCAGCGTGACCTTGTTCAGTTGGGCCGCCATGCCGAACACGGTGGTGTAGCAGGCCGACCAGGCGCCGGCAAACAGCTGCTCGGCTCGCGGGTGCGGTTCGGTGCCGATATAGTCGAGCGACTCGACGCCAGGCGCGGTTAGCTTCAAGTCATAGACGCCGTACTCGCCGCGCTGTGCAGCGGGGTCGCGATTGACCGTGGCGTGGGAGTTGCCTGCAGTGAGGACTTTTTCGATCTTTTCCATGATGGATTCCTGTGTGTATGGTGGTAACAAACGGGGTATCAAGCGGGTGTCAAGCGGGTGTCAAGCCGATTTGATTCCCGTGCGATTCAATCGTGTGCGACAGATAAGTCACGCTGTCACGACGTTCAGGCTGACCTCGATGTTGCCGTGCACGGCCTTCGAGTACGGGCAGATCTGGTGGGCGCGGTTCGCGATCGCCTCGACGACTTCCGCTGCCAGACCCGGCGCACGGATGGTGAACTGCGCGCCGAGACAGAACCCGTTGCCGACCGTGCCGATACTGACCTTGATGTCCACCGAATAGTCCGACGGCAGCGTGACCTTCCTCAGCGAGGCCGCAATTTCGAAGGCGCTGATGTAACAGGCTGACCATGCCCCGGCAAACATCTGCTCGGCTCGCGGGTGCAGCTCGGTGGCAATGAAATCGCGGCTTTCACCGTTGAGCGCCGAGAGCTTGAGGTCGAGCACGCCGTGCTCACCGCGCTGGAGCTCAGGGTCGTGATTGACCGTGGCGTGGGAGTTGCCTGAAAAGAGGACTTGATCGATCCGGGTCATGATGGGTTCCTGTGTGAATAAGGGGTTAAGCGGCTTAGATCGTATGCGATGTAATCGCTTGCGTCGAATAATGGACAAAGACGCGCCCGTTGTCAATCGCAAAAGATTTAATCGCATGCGATCAATCAATAGCGAAAACGAATGTTCACCCAGAGCCTCGCCGCACTTGACGGTATGAATATCATAGTTATATGCTGCGCCCATTGTCATATGCGACGCGTGAGAGCTCACGAATCGTCCGACATAAGCCATCCGGCGCTGGCTGCGCGACGCGATTGGCTGCTGCGCGGGAAAGGCGCGGCGCAACGGCTCGGTTAGCGAATGCAGCCTCGTTTCCACCACATCTCACGCGTACCGCGAGCTGGCGTGCATGTGACTCACCACGTGAAAGGAAGGACTATGAAGATCGAAGATGCTGTCGTTTTCGTGACGGGCGCGAACCGCGGGCTTGGCCTCGAGTTCGCGAAACAGGCGCTCCAACGAGGGGCGCGGAAGGTCTATGCGGGCGCCCGCGATCCAGCCAGCGTGACCTTGCCTGGAGTCGTCCCCGTCAAGCTCGACGTGACCGATCCGGCGGCCGTGGCCGCGGCTGCCGATGCGGCTCGCGACGTCACGCTGCTCATCAACAACGCGGGCATCGCGCGACTCGGCAGCCTGACGGACGACGGCGCGCTCGACGCGTTGCGCGATCACTTCGAAACCAATGTCTTTGGCATGTTGGCGATGTCACGTGCGTTCGCGGGGAACCTCGCCGTGAACGGCGGCGGCGCGATCCTGAACGTGCTGTCGGTCGCGAGCTGGGTGAACCGGCCGATTCTGTCTGCCTACGGCGTTTCGAAGTCGGCCGCGTGGGCTCTGACCAACGGCCTGCGCCAATCGCTGCGCGAGCAACGCACGCAGGTCATCGGGCTGCATGCTGGCTTTATCGATACGGATCTGGTGCGCGACCTGGAAGTTCCGAAGGCAACGCCGGCCGACGTCGTGCGCCAGGCGTATGAGGCTATCGAGGCAGGCTCGGAGGAAGTGTCCACCGACGAATTCACGCGGCAGGTGAAGGCTGGACTGTCGGTAGGCATCTATCTGAACGACTCGACGCCACGCTGATCGCGCGGAAGCGCTCTTGCCCAAAAAGCGGCAACCCCGCGCCGCATGGGTTGCCGCTTTTGCGTTCCGCAGCACTCACCTCTCGATCACCGCCCCGCCTGCGTCGATTGCCGCAACTTCGCCACCTCCGCCGCCCCAACCGCCGGCGCGCCGTTGTTCCAGCCCGCGCGCACGAAGCTCAGCACGTCGGCGATCTGCTTATCGTCGAGCACCGCCGCGAAGCCGGGCATCGGGAACGGCGACGGCACGCCGTTGATCACGAGATCGCCGGTGCCGTTCAGCGTCACGTTGATCAGCGACGATGCGTCCTTCGCGAGCACGTTCGGATTGCCGGCAAGCGGCGCGAGCATCGGCGCGAAGCCGCGTCCGTCGACACCGTGGCAATGCATGCAATACGCGGTATAGACGCGCGCGCCGGCATCGTTCGCGGGGCGATCGAGCGACACTTTCGTCGCCTGCGGATCGTACGTATAGGCCGCCGCGCCGTTGCCGCCGACCGGCGGCAACGACTTCAGATACGCCGACACCGCCGCGACGTCCTGATCGCTCAGCGCTTGCGTGCTGTTGTTGATCACGCTCGTCATCGCGCCGAACGCCGACGCATGGCGATTCGCGCCGGTCTTCAGGAACGTGCGCAGATCCTCGTCGCTCCAGCGGCCGAGCCCGCTGTTGTGCTCGCCGGTCAGGTTCGACGCGAACCAGCCGTCGAGCAGCGCGCCGCTCAGGAACGCGCTGCCGCTTTCGTCGAGCGCGCTTTCCTGGAACGCAACGCCGCGCGGCGTGTGACACGACCCGCAATGTCCGAGCCCTTGCACCAGATACGCGCCCCGATTCCACGCGACGTCCTTGCCCGGCTTGTCGCGATACGCGCCCTTCTGCAAAAACGCCATGTTCCAGAACATCAGCGGCCAGCGCATGTTCAGCGGCCACTTGATGTCGGACTCGCGATTCGCCTGCTGCACCGGTGCGACGCCGTGCATGAAGAACGCGTACAGCGCCTTCACGTCGTCATCGTTGACCTTCGCGTAGGACGGGTACGGCATCGCCGGATACAGGTTGTGCCCGTCTTTCGCGACCCCCTCGCGCAGCGCTCGCGCGAAGTCCGCTTCCGTGTAGCCGCCGATGCCGGTCTGCGCATCGGGCGTGATGTTGGTCACGTAGATGCGGCCCATCGGCGTGTTCATCGGCAGACCGCCAGCGAACGGCTTGCCTTTCGGCGCGGTGTGGCAAGCCGCGCAATCGCCGAGTTGAGCGAGATAGGCGCCGCGTTGCACGAGCGCTTGATCGGCTGCGCCGGCACCCGCCGGAGTCGCGGCATCAGCAGGCGCTTGCGCGAGCAACGGCAAGGCGACGCACAGCGCCGCGCCAAGACCCTTCAGCATGTTTTTCATGTCGGGCTCCTTGCGCGTTACGCGCTGTGCAGTTGACGGCCAACCGGCAACTGCCGCAGCCGCGTGCCGGTGGCCGCATAGATCGCATTGGTCAGCGCGGGCGCGAGCGCCGCGGTGCCGGGTTCGCCGATGCCGCCGGGCGCCTCGCCGCTCTTCACGAGATGCACGTCGATCGGCGGCGTCTCGTTGATGCGCAAAATCCGGTAGTCGGTGAAGTTGTTCTGCTCGACGCGGCCGTCCTTGATCGTGATCTCGCTGTACAGCGCCGCCGTGATGCCGAAGATGATGCCGCCCTGCACCTGCGCCTCGATCGTGTTCGGATTCACGTACATCCCGCAATCGACCGCGCAGTTCACGCGCTTGACCGTCACCTCGCCCTGCTCGACCGCGACCTCGACGACGATCGCGAAGAAGCTGCCGAACGCGTGCATCACCGAGATGCCGCGCCCTTGCCCCTTCGGCAGCGCGCTGCCCCAGTTGCCGGCCTGCGCGGCCACGTTCAGCACGTTCAGCGCGCGCGGCGATTTGCCGAGCAGATTGCGCCGGTACTGCACCGGATCGATCTTCGCGTGCGCGGCGAGCTCGTCGATGAAGCTCTCGACGACGAACGTGCCGCGCGTCGGCCCGACGCCGCGCCAGAACGCGGTGGGCACCGCGTGCGGTTCCACGCGCACGTAGTCGACCAGCTGGTTCGGCAGGTCGTACGGCAGATCGGCGGCGACTTCCACCGCGTCGGGGTCGAGCCCGTTCTTGAACGCGGGTGGCGCAAAGCGCGCCATGATCGACGAACCGGCAATGCGATGCTGCCACGCGATCGGTTTGCCATCCGCGTCCAGCCCGGCCGAGATCGTGTCGTAGTAGTACGGCCGGTACATGTCGTGCTGGATGTCTTCCTCGCGCGTCCACAGCACCTTGACCGGCGTCGACACCTGCTTGCCCACCTTCACGGCCTGCGTGACCATGTCGGTTTCGAGCCGCCGCCCGAAGCCGCCGCCTAGCAGATGGTTGTGCACGATGATCTTGTCGGCAGGCAAGCCCGTGACCGCGGCCGCCGCATCGACGACGCGCGTCGGCACCTGCGAGCCGAGCCAGATTTCGCACGCGTCGCCGCGCACGTGGACCGTGGCGTTGACCGGCTCCATCGTCGCGTGCGCGAGGAACGGCTGCTGGTAGACCGCGTCGACTCGCGACTTCGCATCGCCGAACGCGCGGCCGACGTCGCCGTCCTTGCGTGCCACCGCGCCGCCGTGTTGCGAGGCCGCCGCGAGATCGTCGACGATGCGCTTCATCGAGACCTGTGCGCCCGCGCCTTCGTTCCACTTGATATCGAGCGCCTGCAAACCGCGCTTCGCGGCCCAGGTATGGTCACCGATCACCGCGACCGCGTTGTCGAGCTTGATGACTTCGCGCATGCCGGGAATCTGCTTCGCATGCGCAGCGTCGACGCTCGCGAGCGTGCCGCCGAACACCGGGCAGTTCGCGATCGCCGCGTAGACCATGCCGGGCAAGCGCACGTCGAGGCCGAACTGCGCGGTGCCGTCGACTTTCTCCGGCGAATCGAGACGCTTCGCCGGCGTGCCGATCAGCTTGAAATCCTTCGGGTCTTTCAACGCCACGTTCTGCGGCGCGGGAAGCGCCGACGCCGCCTGCGCGAGCTGACCATAGCTCGCGCTGCGATTGCTGGCCGCGTGGATCACCTGCCCGCCTTGCGCATGGCAACTGGCCGGATCGACCTGCCACTGCTGCGCGGCCGCGTTGATCAGCATCGCGCGCGCAGTCGCGCCGGCGCGGCGCATCGGCTCCCACGCGAAGCGGATCGACGTCGAGCCGCCGGTCAACTGCCCGCCGAGCAGCGGGTCCATGAAGAGCTTTTCGTTGGGCGGCGCGTGATCGAGGGTGACCGAGTCGAGTGGGACTTCGAGTTCTTCGGCGATCAGCATCGGAATCGACGTATAGACGCCCTGACCCATCTCGACCTTCGGTATCACGAGCGAGACCTTGCCGGCGGTGTCGATCTGGATGAACGCGTTCGGCGCGAACACGCCGCTTTGCGGCGCCTCGTTCGCATCGCCGCCGATCACGCTCTTGCCCGACTTCTGATCCTGGCTCGCGGCCGGCATGCTGAAGCCGAGCAGCAGACCGCCGCCAGCCGCCGCGCCGACCGTCGCGCCGAATTTGAGGAACGTGCGCCGCGAGATGCCGTGTGCATGCCGCGTGTTGGTGTCGGTCGGCTGCGCGCCATTCTGCGCATCGAGCAATCCCTGGGACATGTCAGGCCCCCTTCGCAGCTTGCTTGATCGCCGCGCGCACGCGGTGATAGGTGCCGCAGCGGCAGATGTTGCCCGCCATCGCGGCGTCGATGTCGGCGTCGCTCGGATTGGGATTGCGCGCGAGCAGCGACGCCGCCGACATCACCTGCCCGGACTGACAGTAGCCGCACTGCACCACGTCGAGTTCACGCCAGGCCTGCTGCACTTTCTGGCCCGTGGGCGTGGCGCCGACCGCTTCGATCGTGACGACCTTGCGGTCGCCGACCGCCGCCGCCGGGAACACGCACGAACGCACCGCGACGCCATCGAGATGCACGGTGCACGCGCCGCATTGCGCGATGCCGCAGCCGAACTTGGTGCCGGTCAGCCCGACGAGATCGCGCAGCACCCACAGCAGGGGCATGTCGGGCGGGGCATCGACGGTATGCGTTTCGCCGTTGATATTGAGCGTTGTCATGAGCGGCTCCGGTGGGGATGTTGTCGTGGTCACGCGGTTTAGATCGCGACACCGCACCAGAGCGCGAACATGCGCCGTTTTGTTCGGCATGTCGCGCTAATCCGCGATGAAAAGCGGCCTGTGATCGAGCGGGTGTCGACAGAAAACCGGCCGATTGTAGTCGTGTCGAAAGAACTACGCTTTGGCGGTGCCAGGCGGCACATCGCATGCTATGCGGGGTGGATCGCATGTGCCGGCTGGGGCGATGCGTTACCATCGATGGATCGATCCGTCTCGCGACCCGCTGCATCGCATTGAGTGGTGTTGCGACGCGCGATTCCGTCGTGTCACCTCAGCCGCTGGAGCCGCCGATGAACGACCCGCAATGCATTCAATTCCTCACGGATGTTCGCCGACCATTGCTTGCGCTGCACAAGGCGATTCTCGATCACGAACGCGCCGTATACGAAAAGGAGTTCGGCCCGGTGACGCCGGCGGCATTCCTGCAGGTGCTGATCAACGGTTCGGGGTTTCGCTGGCTGACACCGCTTTCAACGGTGATCGCGAGCGTCGATGAGACTCTCGACGACGCGGAGGCCGAGGCCGGCGACCGTCTCGCGACGGCCGAGGCCGTGATCGGACTGTTCTCGCCCGAGCAACCGAACAACCACTTCCTGCCGCGTTATCTGCCGCTGTTGCAGGCCGATCCGGCGATCCTGCATTACCACGGCGAGGTATCGCGTTTGCTGCGCGCCGTGCAAACGAGCTAACGGCGATTCGCGCGGAGCACGGCGACGGCGCGTGCGCTGCTTGCCGGCTCCTGCATTTCCTCACCGTTGATAAGCGGCGGCACGTCGGTGTGGCATCGTCGATGGCCGGTACTTTTGCGTAAATTGAGCGAAATGCTCTGACGTGAAGGTACTTTGGCAACGATTTATCGACCGCCTGGAAGGCGCGGCCGACCAGATTACCTGGGTTAGCTGAATAAATTCAAGGTGAGCTTTTGCGGGAACGCCAAAGCTCAACTGCGCCCCTGCGGCAGGTAACGCAGCGGATCGACCGGCTTACCGTCGTGCCGCACTTCGAACCCGACCGACACACGCGAGTTGTTCTCGTCGCCCATCTCCGCGATCTGCTGCCCCTTGCGGACGATGTCGCCCATCTTGACCAGCAGCTTGCGGTTGTGCGAATACGCGGTCAGAAAATCCTTGTTGTGTTCGACGATGATCAGACTGCCGTAGCTGTTCAGTCCGGTGCCCGCGTACATCACCTTGCCGTCGGCGGCGGCTCGCACCGGATCGCCCGCTTTGCCGCCGATCTCGATGCCGCGTGTTTCGCCCGGCTGAAACGCTTCGACGACGCTGCCCGCGGCAGGCCACGCGAGCGTCACGCTGCTCGCATGCCGGCGGGTTTCCTGCGTGACCTGGCGGACTTCCGCGGCATCCGGAGCGGGTGCTGCGGACTGCGTCGAAGCTTGTGCCGACGTTGGCGCTGTCGCTTGTGAAGCACTGGGCGCCGCGGACCCCGCCGCCTTCGCGGCGGCCGCCGCATTGGCCGCCTTCACCGCGCGCACCGTCTCCGGCGACGCAACGTGCAGCACCTGCCCCGGCTTCAGCCGCGCCGACGCCTTCAGCCCGTTCCATGCCTGCAACTGCTTGACGCTGATGTGGTGACGCTGCGCGACCCGCGCGAGCGTGTCGCCGCGCCTGACCCGATACACGAGCGGCGGCGACTTTTTCAGCGGCACGTTATCGCTGGCATCGATCGACAGCGGCGCGGCTGCCGCCGCATCGCCAGACCCTGTCCCCGTCGCATTCGCCGCCGGCACGCCGGACGCTGCGCTGGTGCTGTTTGCCACATCGTTCTGCGCATTCGGCTGCCCGACGTTCGCGCAACCGCTGACGGCCAGCGCGACCCATGCGCCGGCGAGACCGGCCAGGATCGTTCTGTCGAAACGCTTTCTCATTCTGTCCGACTCCTGCTGTATAGATGCGCAAGCCGGATACGCCGCTGCCGCTGACAAGGCGCGCGATCTTCGGACGCGCGGCCTTCCCGACGACATGGCGAAGCTGCCTCGAAGGGCGCTCACTCCGTGCCTGCTTGCCGATCAAATTTCTGGCGGAATTCTAAAGTGCCGTTTAATAAAAACGCGCCGCGCCACACACTCTGATACAGACGTTACGAGCCGTGTTTCCGCGTTACGACGGCACGTGTTTCGGCACATCAACGACGCACACATCGCCGCTTCGCCGCGGCGCGTTCAGACTCGTTGACCTTCGGCTTATCGGCAGATGCGGGGGGAACTTGAATAGTCATCGGTCGAGGCGGAGAGCACAAAAAGCCAGCCTTCGAAATTCGAAGGCTGGCCGATCCGCGTTCGACGAGCAACGAACTAGAACTTATGCCGGATCGCCGCGCGCACGACGACCTGCTTCGACGTCGACGACGGCGACTGCGTGCCGGGGATGAATGCGAAATCGAGGATCGACAGTGTGGAATCGCCGGCGACCTGTTGATAGGCGCCCTGCAGATAGACGTCGGTGCGCTTGGACAGGTTGTAGTCGGCCATCAGCCCGAACGTATGGATGCGCGGCTTCACGCCGCCGTTCGATGCGTCGTAGGTTTCCATCGTGTACACGTACTGCGCGCCGACGAACAGCACCGGCGAAATCTGGTACTTGCCGTTGATCTCGAAGTTCTGGTACTTGAGCGAGTTCAGCAGCACGCCCGGCGGCGTGACGGGCACGAGTGGAACTAACGGCTCGATGCCGAGATAACCGTTTGCGGTCGGCTCCAGATAGTTCGAGTTGCTGTAGACGAAGCCCGCCGTCGCCGGTCCGAACGTATAGGTGATGCCGCCGCCGAACACGCGCATGCGCGTCGCGACGAAGCCGGCGTCGTTCGTGGCGACCGCGCCGTTCGCACTGCCGCCAGGATTGTCGGCCTGCAGATAGGCCGCCGCGACCAGCAGCCCGCCATACGTGTACTGGCCGCCGAAACTGTACGCGCGATTGTTGGCGAAGCTCGTGTCGTTGCTGAAGCTGTAGGTGCCGCCAAACTGGAAGCCCGAGATCGACGGGCTCGCGTACTTGACGGTGTTGTTCAGGCGGAACGTGTTGTCGGTGTTGTCGTTGTCGTACGGATGCGAGAACAGTTGACCGCCCCAATTGCCGTTGGCCGTTGTCTGCGCCAGATAATCGACGACCGAATCGTATTGTCGGCCAAACGTTAGGGTGCCGTACGCCTGCGAACTGAGTCCGACGAAAGCCTGGCGGCCGAACAGGCGGCCGCCCTGCCCGAGCCGCCCGGAATTCAGATCGAAACCATTCTCGAGCTGGAAGATCGCCTTCAGTCCACCCCCGAGATCCTCGGCGCCCTTCAGGCCCCAGCGGCTCCCCTGTGCAAGGCCGCTGGCGAGTTCATAAACATGGCCGTGGCCGACATTGTTCGTGTAGTTGATGCCTTCGTCGATCACGCCATACAGCGTGACGCTAGTCTGCGCGACGGCAGGCACGGCAAGAACGGAAGACGCAGCAACGGAGACAGCCAGCGCGAACACTTGCTTGTTCATGATGATCTCCCTGCACCTCGAGTGATAGGACAACTCGATCCGGCCGCTTTGTTCTCTTTGCTTTTTATTCTCATCACTTTCCCAGCAGTTCTGAGGACTGCTCCAATGGCTGCGCTTTCCAGAAATCCTCACATGACATCGTCCGGCCGTCCATGAGTGGATGCGCCAAGCATCGGGAATGTTGCTAATTCTCCACTGCGCGTTGTTTCCTCTTTTTTCGTAAGGTCGGTTCAGGTAAACGGCAGCCGCGGCTGCCGGTCTCACTGCGTGATTGTCATGAAAAGAAATATAATCCCCTGCCTCTGCTGCCATGCAACGGAACTCGATGCCGCAGCGCAGGTCCTCTTTACAGCCCGCTCACCCGCCACCTAGAAATGGCGGCCGAAGTCGGCGACGCGGACCACAGGCGACGCCAACCCGGATCGCCTTCCCGCCGCAGCACCCAATCCCATATTAGAAAGCCTTGTGAGACGCCCGCCGCGCTGGATCAGCGCGCCGTCGCACGGGGCTGCTTTTGACTCGAACAATGCCTGACAAGCCCTCCTCCCGCCTGATCGAACTGGACTTTTTCCGCGGACTGGTTCTGCTGATCATCGTGGTCGATCACATCGGCGGCAGCATTCTGTCGCGCGTGACGCTGCATGCGTACGCGCTGTGCGATGCCGCCGAAGTGTTCGTGTTCCTCGGCGGCTTCGCGACCGCCACCGCCTATGCGACGCTCGCCGAGCGGCGCAACGAGACGGTCGCGCGCGGCCGCTTCGTGCGCCGCTCGTTCGAGATCTATCGCGCGTTTCTCGTCACCGCCGGGCTGATGCTGCTGGTCAGCGCGGTGCTCACCGCATTCAGCATCGACGGGCCGAATCTCGCCACGACCGATCTCGACGACCTGATCGACACGCCGCTCGCCGCACTGCGCGACATCGTGCTGCTGCGCCGCCAGCCGTACCTCGCGTCGGTGCTGCCGATGTACGCTTTCTTCGCGCTGCTGGTCCCCGCAATCCTGCCGCTCGCGCGCAGCAAGCCGTGGCTGCTGGTCGCCGGCAGCGTCGCGCTGTGGGCCGGCGCGCCGGCGATCAACAAGTACCTGCCCGCCGCGCCCGACATGCACTGGGACTTCAACCCGTTCGCGTGGCAACTGTTGTTCGTGCTCGGCGTGCTCGCGCGCTGCCAGCCGGTGTATCAGCGAACCCGCGCGCATCGATCCGGCTGGCTCGTCAGCGTGCTGGCGTTCGCGGTGGTCGTGGGCGCCGCCTACTACAAGCTGGTTCTGCTGCACGCGCCCCTTCCCGGAAGCCTCAAGCAGAATCTGTCCTATCTGCGCGCGGGCAACTTCCTCGCGATCGCGTGGCTCGTCGCCAATCTGATCGAGCTCGGCTGGGCGAAGAAGGTCGCGGGGCGGCTGCCGTGGGTCGGCTTGATCGGCCGTCAGGGCTTGCTGTGCTTCATTGCCGGCGCGGTGATTTCGCTGGTGATCGACTCGGTGCTCTACGCGGCGACCGATGGTTACCTGAACTATCCGCTCGGACTGCTCGCCGATGCGGCCGCGGTTGGCGCGCTGTTTGCCGTCGCGCTGGGCGTGAAGCCGCTGAAGCGCTTCGTCGCGCGGTTCGTTGACGGGCGGCTGCGGACCTCGGGCTGAAGAACCTTGCGCGCATAAAGCGCCGTCCGCCTGTCCGCCACTTCCCATCTCAAATCTGGCGCCAATGCTGATAGGATGACGGCCGCGCGCGAATCCCGCGCCAGCCGGCCATCCTCACTGACATGCGTCGATTCCTCTGTTTCGCCCTCGCACTGCTTGCCTCCGCCGTCGGCGCGCCCGCGTTCGCGAGCACGCTCGCGAGCCGCAGCTTCCATTCCGATGCGCTCGGCCGCGACTGGAACTACACGATCTACCTGCCGGCCGGCTATCGCGCGGACGGTCCGCGCCTGCCGGTGCTCTACCTGCTGCACGGCAATAACGGCGACGCCAACGACTGGCTCGCGCAAGGTCATCTGCAGAGTGCCGCCGACACGCTGATCGAGCGCAAGGAGATTGCACCGGTCGTGATCGTGATGCCGCAAGGCGGCACGGACTGGTACGTCGACCGCAAGGAAAAGATGGAGAGCGCGTTCTTCGGCGATCTGCTGCCCGAGATCGAAACGCACTACGCGGTCGCGACGCAGCGCGGCGGCCGGATGATCGGCGGCGTATCGATGGGCGGCTTCGGCGCGCTGCGCTACGCGCTGACGCAGCCCGAGATGTTTTGCGGCGCGCTGCTGCTGAGTCCCGCGATCTACGCGAACGAGCCGCCGCGCGCGTCGGCGGCGCGGCGGGTCGGCGTGTTCGGCGAGCACCAGTTCGATCCGCGCATCTGGCACGAGCTCAACTACCCGGCGCAGTGGGACCGCTATATGAGCCAGCCGTATCGCCTGCCGATGTTCATCGCATCCGGCGACGACGACCTCGACATCCAGGCCGACGCGTCGATGCTGTACACCCGTCTGCGGCTGGCGGGCAATCCGGCGGCGCTGCGGATCATCGACGGCGGCCACACGTGGGACGTATGGAGCGCGCTGTTGCCAGCCGCGCTCAAATACACGCTCGGCTGCGTGAAGCCGCCGGCGCTGGAGCATCCGTCGAATCAGCGGCCTTGAGCCGGCGCTACTCCACGAGATCGGTCCACAGCACCATCAGCACCGTCATCAACGCGGGGCCGATGAAAATCCCCAGCAGCCCGAACGTCTCGGCGCCGCCGAGAATGCCGAACAGCACCAGCAGAAACGGCAGGCGCGTCGAGTTGCCGATCAGCACCGGCCGCACGAAGTGCTCGGCGACGAACACGACGACCGCGCCGAATATCAGCAGCCCGGCCGCTGCGACCATCGAGCCCTGCACGAGCAGCCACAGCGCCGCGAGACCGAACACGATCGGCGCGCAGAACGGCAGCATCGCGGCGATCGCCGTCACGAAGCCGAGCAGCGCCGCATGCGGCACGCCGGTCACGAAGTACGCGACGCCAAGCAGCAGGCCCTCGCCGACGCCGACCACGATCAAGCCCGACACGGTGGCGCGCACCGCGGTCCCCATATGCGCGACGAGGTCCGCGCCGCTATCGCCGAAACCGCGTCGCGCGGCCTTCAGCAACGAGCCGGACAGGCGCGGCCCCGCCTGAAAAATCACGAACAGTGTGACCAGCATGAACGCGAACACCATCGCCGCATGCGCGGCGCGAGCGCCGAAATGCCGGCCGAGCGTCATCACCGTTTCGCTGTGCAAGCCTTTCATCGCCGCCGAGTCGCGCAGCGGCTGAGCGAGATTGGCCTGCCACCACGAGCTGATCTGCTGCACGCCGAACGGCAGACGGTTGATGAAGTCCGGCAGCGGGATGCCGTTCTCCTGCGCGCTGCGGAACCATTCGTTCAGTTCATGCGCCTCGCGCAGCGCCTGCGCGATGCCGAGCCCGAGCGGCAGCAGCACGAGCACGGCAATCACCAGCGTGAAGACGGTCGCGAGCAGGGTCGTGCGTCCCCTGAACCAGCGGCTCCCCGCCACCTTGTGCAGCAGCGGCCACAGCGCAATCGCGACGACCGCCGCCCACGCCACCACCACGATGAAATCGCGCACCACCCACAATGCGAGCAGCACGAGCCCGATATAGAGCACGACCGACGCGGCCCTCTGCTTTTTCTGGCGCTCGACGGCGACGGACGACGGTTCGGGAGAGTTGGGCGGGACGGCGGGAGGGCGTGGAATCATGTGAACTCTGGTGTTTTTTGAACAGTGTGCGCACGAGCCGACCTGAAAAATTCAAACCCGCTACACTGACGGCTCAGTTCGCCGCCCGACACCCAACATCTTAAAGGAAGCGTTGCCGCCCTTTTCCCGGCGGCCCTCCTCGTCGCGCGATATGCAACACAGCGTTGCAAAAATGTGCATTATTAAAAAATCACATAAAAATGCTTGTAACGCCCGTCATTTCAGCAAGTCGCAAATGTCAAGTGTGATTATTGCTAATTCCGGAACGGTGTTTCAACGATGACACAATGGCTATCCGGCGCGCACGGGACTAAATTCGGCACTCCACAATACGGAGTCGATGATGACCCTGGAGTCCATCCCCCTCGACGGTAGCAATGGCGTACGCATCGAAATTCTGGAGAGCTCCGACACGACGCTGGTGATCCGCTGGGTCGAGCCGGGCCGCTGCCACTACGGTGAACAGCGCTGGCGCCGCCGCTCGGCGCATTCGTCTGGCACCTGCGCGGTGTCGCGCCGCAAGATCCGCCGCGGTGACCCGGTGTTCAAGCCGGCCGAGCGCCCGGCGCCATCGAATGCGTCCGCGATGATCTGCGCGGAAATTCTCGAACCGCTGCTCGAAGCGGCCTGACGCACGGAACGTTCCCGACTACCGCGGCCGGAGCGCGAGTTTCAACCCCGTCTGTCTCCCTACCGCCCATGCGCCCCTTAACGACCGTGTGCCCGGCCGCCGCGGCATCGCATGATCCGCCGCCGCGCTGCCCCCGCTCACGGTTGCCGCCCCGCGCCTCGTGCGTTAAGGTGGACTCGTTGCGCCCGCCCGACTGCCGGCTCGCTATCCGGCGCCGGCTGCGCGCCTTCCACCACCGCGCCGCGCCCGCCGCGACGCCGTTTGAGGGCCGATCATGGCAGAAGACACGCCGCAAACCCGCGCGGCCACCGCCGCTTCCACGCCTCCCGCTTCCTCCGCTCCTCCCGCTTCGCTGATCCCGCCGCAGCAGTTCTCGCTCGACGTGCTGCTCGAAAAGTATGCGAAGGGCGACGAGCAATCCGCTGACGACGTGTATCGCCGCGTCGCGCGCGGCGTCGCCGAGGCCGAGCCGCCCGAGTTGCGCGCGTCGGTCGAGGAACAGTTCTTCGACAATATGCGCCACGGCGCGCTCGGCGCGGGCCGCATCATGAGCGCGGCGGGCAGCGGCATCGCCGCGACGCTGATCAACTGCTTCGTGCAGCCGGTCGGCGATTCGATTCAGGGCGTCGATGAACAGGGTTTGCCGGGCATCTACGTCGCGCTGCTGCAGGCGGCCGAAACGATGCGCCGCGGCGGCGGCGTCGGCTACAACTTCTCCGCGATCCGGCCGAAGGGCGCGCGGGTTCACACGACCAGCTCGGCCGCCTCGGGTCCGTGCAGCTACATGGACGTGTTCGACGCATCGTGCCGCACCGTCGAAAGCGCGGGCTCGCGGCGCGGCGCGCAGATGGCGGTGCTCGACTGCAACCATCCGGACCTGCTCGAATTCATCGAGGCCAAGCATTCGAAGGGGCGCTGGAACAACTTCAACGTGTCGGTCGGCGTCACCGACGAATTCATGCGCGCGGTCGAGAACGACGAGCCGTGGCAACTGGTCCATCGCGCCGAGCCGTCGCCGGCGCTGCGCGCGGCCGGCGACGTGCGGCAGCGCGATGACGGCCTGTGGGTCTATAGCGAACGTCCAGCGCGCGCGATCTGGGACCGCATCATGCGCTCGACGTACGACGTCGCCGAGCCCGGCATCGTGTTCATCTCGCGGATGAACGAGGACAACAATCTGCGCGCGGTCGAAACGATCCGCGCGACCAATCCGTGCGGCGAGCAGCCGCTGCCCGCCTACGGCTGCTGCAACCTCGGACCGCTCAATCTGACGCGCTTCGTCGTCGATCCGTTCGCGCAGATGCAGGGGCGCCAGCCATCGTTCGACTGGGACGGCCTCGGACGCCGCACCCGCACGCAGGTGCGCTTTCTCGACGACGTGCTCGACGTCACGCTGTGGCCGCTGCCCGAGCAATACGCCGAATCGCGCGCGAAGCGGCGCATCGGCGTCGGCTTCACCGGCCTCGGCGATACGCTGGTGATGATGGGCCTGCGCTACAACTCGCAGGAAGGCCGCGATTTCGCGGTACGCATCGCGCGCTTGATGCGCGACGAAGCGTATCGCGCGTCGGTCGAACTCGCGAAGGAGCGCGGCGCGTTCGAGCTGTTCGACGCCGCGCGCTATCTGGAAGCCGGCACCTTCGCATCGCGTCTGCCCGACGACATCAAACAGGCGATCCGCCGCGACGGCATCCGCAACAGCCACCTGCTGTCGATCGCGCCGACCGGCACCGTGAGCCTCGCGTTCGCGGACAACGCGTCGAACGGCATCGAGCCGGCGTTCTCGTGGACCTATACGCGCATGAAGGTGATGGCCGACGGCGGCCGCGAATCGTTCGACGTCGAGGACTACGCATACCGGCTTTATCGCGAGCTCGGCGGCGATGTGACCAGCCTGCCCGACTATTTCGTCAGCGCGCTGCAGATGTCCGCGCGCGACCATCTCGACATGATGGCGGCCGTGCAGCCGTACGTCGACACATCGATCTCGAAGACCGTCAACGTGCCCGCCGACTATCCGTTCGACGCGTTCGAAAGCCTCTACTTCGATGCATGGAAAAGCGGGCTGAAAGGCCTTGCCACCTATCGCCCGAACGACACGCTCGGCGCGGTGCTGAGCGTGTCGTCCGCGCAGGCCGACGACACGCTCGCCGAGATGGATCAGGACCCGCTGCGTATCGCGATCGATCATCGGCCGAGGGGCGAATTGCCGGCAATCATCGAGAAGGTCGAGTATCTGACGCAGGCCGGCAAGAAGTCGCTGTATGTCGCAGTGTCGTTCATCGAGGTGACGGGGCGGCTCGGCGGCGAGGACGTGACGATCGAGCGGCCAATCGAATTCTTCATTCCGGTCGGTCAGCGCGACGAGTCGCAGCAATGGATCACCGCGACGATGCGTTCGCTGTCGCTGGCCGCGCGCGGCGGCTTCGTCGCGCGCAATCTGCAGGATATGCGCAAGGTGTCGTGGGATCGCGGCCAGGTGCGGCTTGGCGACGTGCAGCGGCTCGACGGTCATCGCGCGCCGCGCTGGCACGATTCCGAAGTGGCGGCGCTCGCGTTCGCGATCCAGCAGATCCTGTATCGACGCGGCTTTCTCGACGCCGAGGGCAATCAGGTCGCATCGCGGATGCTTGCGCGTTTGCCGCGCGGACAAATGAAAACGGACTTGGCGCTGTCCGCCGATTTCGGCCTGCGCCCGAATCCGGCGGATAGCGCCGACGCGTTGCTGCAGCCGAACGGCACGCAAGGGCTGCACACGATGCTCGGACGCAAATGCGCTTCGTGTGGCGCGAATGCGGTGATTCGCAAGGATGGCTGCGATTTTTGTACCGCGTGCGGGGAGGTGGGGGCGTGCGGGTAGCGGGAGGTGAGGAGCGAGCGGCGTGGATGTGAGTATTCCCGTAAGGTCGCAAAGCGACCGTGGCAACTAATCTAGGCCGTGAGGTCCGAAAAGGTCGCATTCAGCCGCCGCGTCGACCCGGGCTAAAACGATGCGCCTGCTGTTCCCCTCGCCGAGATCAATGCAGGATTTTGGCTCGACGACGTGCAGGATAGTTGCCCTGCCGCATCGGGCCGCGTTGTACGATGGATTCGGCAGCAAGCTCTTTTGGGCTTGTCGTTTCGGTATCTGGTTCGCTCATTTTATGGTTATGACGGGGACTAAAGATTTAACTGGAATTTTGTCGAGTGGGCGCGCTCGCATATGGTTGCGAACAAGGTTGATGTGGCCTATCACAAGACTGACCTGCTCGAACAGCGCTGCCCGATGAAGGAAGAGTGGGCGGCGCATGTCTCCGGCATGGCGGGTTGATTGTAGAAGCGGCCGAAGAGAGAGGCACAAAAAAAAACGACTTGTGAGGGGCGGCATATTCGTCTCCACTATGCATGTTCCCGGATGATGAACAAATCGAACTCTATAGCGATCGCAAAGCCGGCAGTCGGATGCAGATAGACAATGTGTTGAGCTGTTCTTTTACCCGGCAATGAGCACTTCAACAGATTGCGTGCAAGTGCTTCAACTTGCGTGTTCGGCCGTGCCCTCTCCATCGACAGCACGATATTGACTGTACCGCCGTTCTCGAGCCCTAGACGGGTCACTCCTTGAAAGGTGGCTGTGACTCGACGCGCACCGAGTTTGAGACCCAGAATCAATGTGTCAGGACAAGTCAAGTCAGATTCATTTTGTAGCACGATGCTTTCGACATGCCAGTCATGGAAGTAATCATACGCGTGGAGCGTTGCGTCAATATCTGTCACAGTTTGCCTCACTAAGGGAGAATTGAAACGGGCCAACCTTGATCGCGCACGTTGCCATCCCAGTTATGTGCATGCGGATTAGGCTGCCCGTGGTGGGAATCAAAGTCTATGTCAACCGCTGCCGAGCCATTAGAATCAAACATGCGCCATTGCTTCTTCATACCGGGGTGGGACGCGTTTTCAGCCGATGTTGACCCTGATACGAGCGGCATCGTGCTCCGGTTGCCAGGGAACACCTGAGGGTGTTGATCGTCACGGGATGATCATCAAGTTGGACGAAACAGGAATCCGCACCGTTGCGTGCGTGCGCGCGGTGCTCGAAGGTGCCAGCAACTTCCTGCGCGACGGCGTCACACTCAATGGCCTGCAGCAGGAAGCACAGCGTCTTACTGACATCGAGGCCGCCCGTCAGGTTCGGGAAGCCCGCGAGGCCATGCTGAAGAGGTGATTGCCCAAACGCGACCAATCTACGGAGACATCTGGAGTTTCGCCACCACCTGCGCTGCCTGATTGCAATGCCCTACAATCCCACCGACTTCTTCTATAACGATTGGCTTGCCGAAAGAGTGAGTTCTCTCAGGGTCATTTCGGTTTTGTAGAGTACTAAAAGCGCCCGCACACACAGTCGCCGAGCGGTTTCATCTGCACGCCGAACACGGGCGCGAAATGACCGACGAGAATGCCAGCCGCAAGTCCGATCAGGACCTGCACGTAGAGATGTTTGAGCACGCGCAAGATGGTGTCTCCTCCACTCGCTGCTGCCAGATGTCGAGCCGGCGCCACTGCCGCATGAGCTGCCGGTCACGGGGGCATCGTTGGCCGCTTCTCCGTGCCGGCATGCGCCGGGAAGGTGGGGACCGCGGCGCGCGAGCCGTGCGGCTCGCCGCGGCGGCCAAGCCGCCCGTGTCAGGCGCTTTCGAACAGACGCGTCAGGACGAACTCGCGATGACCGAGCGCTTCGGCTGCGGTGAAACGGCCGTTGATCGTCGCCATCATGCATTGGAGCAGTTTGTCGCCGCTCTGGTCGAGGTTCTGCTCACGCTGCAGAATGCCGGTCACATCCACGTCGATATGCTCGCCCATCGTGCGGACCGTGCGCGGATTCGCGCAGATCTTGATGACCGGCACGATCGGATTGCCGATCACGTTGCCTTGTCCCGTCGGGAAGAAATGCACGACGAAGCCCGATGCCGCGCACAAGGTCACCATCTCGGCCGCGGCCGATGACGAATCCATGAACCACAGTCCCGAATGCGTCGGCTCCTCGGCTTTGTCCAGCACGCCATCGACCATGCACTTCTTGCCGATCTTCTGGATGTTGCCGAGCGCCTTTTCCTCGATCGTCGTCAGGCCGCCCGCGATATTGCCCTTGGTCGGCTGCGACTCGGACAGGTCATCGGTTTTCCAGCGGTTGATCATGTCCTGGTAGCGGTCGAACATGAACTGGAAGCGCTCGCGCACGCCCTCGTTCGCGCAGCGCGCGGCGACGATCTGCTCGCCGCCCGTGAGCTCCGAGGTCTCGCCGAATAGGAGCGTGGTGCCGAGGCCGTAGAGTTTGTCGAACGCATTGCCGACGGTCGGGTTCGAGCCGCAGCCCGACGTGGTGTCCGACTCGCCGCACTTGGTCGACACCCATAGCTCCGAGATCGGGCACGCCTCGCGATCGAGCGAGGTCGCGTACTGCACCATTTCCTTCGCGGCCTTCGACGCGCGCATGATCGTGTCGTGATCGCCATGCAGTTCGATGCCGAAGCCCACCACCGGCTTGCCGGTTTTCGCAATACCGTCGACGACGCGCTTGGTCCAGCCCTCCTCGATCCCGATCACGACCACCGCCGCGACGTTCGGATTGCTGCCCGCGCCGATCAGCGTGCGGAAATGCAGTTCGAGGTCGGCGCCGAATTGCAGCCGCCCATACGGATGCGGCAGCGCCATGGCCCCCTTGATGTTGTGTTCGACCGCCTGTGCCGCGGCATTGGACAGGTCGTCGACCGGCAGGATGATCACGTGGTTGCGTACGCCCACGCGGCCGTTGTCGCGACGATAGCCGCGGAAAGTGGTATCCAGGTCAATCACGCTCATGGTTTCTCTCTCGTTCGGGTTGCCAGTGAGGGGCGGCCCGATGCCGCGAAGCGGGATGCGGCAAAACAGGCAGCAATTGCGCGCGTTGCTTACCAGCGCTTCGTCTTGATGTTGTGCACGTGCGCGTGCTCGCCGGCCTTGATCGGCGCGACCACCTTGCCGATGTCGACGCCGTACTTGAACACCGTGTCGCCGACGGCCATGTCCTTCAGCGCGACCTTGTGACCGATCGGAATGTCCTGCTTCGCCGGCACGGTGACGATTGCGTCGTCGTCCATGATCCATGCGTTGAGCTGCATGCCCGCCTTGATGCCCTCGACCACCGCCACGCCGACCGTGTCTTTCGCCTCGTGCAGCACAATGTGGATCGTTCTGCGTGGCGCCGACGCGCCCGCTGCGGTGTCGTTGATGTCTGCCGTGGGATTGCTCATGAGCGTCTCCATTCGTAGTTTGAATGCGGTGAGGGTGCCGCCGGGGCAGCGCAGTCAGGTGCGCCGCGGTGAATCGATACTAGGCGTCCACTTACTCAATGTCAACTAGGTCATATATATGTGTTAGAGGACTGAATGAAGACCCATGCCGCTGTCGCGAATCGCCGACAACATACGATTCATCCAGATGTATTAGATGACCTGGTCGTTTAGAATCAGGCCAGGTTCAACGCAGGCGAGCTACGACTCGCGTATCCCAGAGGTTTTCATGAGCACGCTCGCGATCAACGCGCCCGCAGTGGGCGCCACACGGTACAAGGAGGTCAAGAGCGCGATTCTCGCGGCGCTCGCGGCCGGCGAATGGAAAGGCGGCGAATGCATTCCTTCGGAAAAGCGCCTTGCCGAACGCTTCGGCGTGTCGATCGGCACGCTGCGCAAAGCCATCGACGAACTGTGCGCCGAGAACATTCTGATCCGTCATCAGGGGCTCGGCACCTTCGTGGCGATGCATCAGCGCGACCGGCACTTCTTCCGCTTCTTTCGCATCGTGCGGCGCGACGGCGACAAGGCCTACCCGGTCGTCACGCTGATCGGGTTCAAGAAGGCGCGAGCGTCGCGCGAGGCGGCCGCCGCGCTCGGTATCGAGACCGGCGCGCGCGTGCTGCAGTTCGTCAACGGGCTCGCGCTGCACGGCAAGACCGTGCTGATCGAACATATCACCGTGCCCGAAGCGCTGTTTCCCGGCTTGACCGAAAGCAAGCTGCGCAACCGGCCGAACACGCTGTACAACTTCTATCAGGACGGTTTCGGCATCAACGTGGTCGAGACCGATGAGCGTGTGAGCGTTGCGCTCGCCAATGAGCTCGAAAGCGCGCAGCTTGGCGTCGATGTCGGCGCGCCGCTGCTCGAGATTCGGCGCATCGCGTACTCGTATCACCGCAGCGCGGTGGAACTGCGCATTTCGCGGCTCAATACCGAGGAGTACGAGTACATCGGCACGCGCGCGGCGCGCGACGATCAGAAATAGCGGACCACCGTCACTCGCCAGGCCCATCTGCGCAAAAACGACAGGCCAATCGTCTTTCATTTTCGGCCGGCGCCAACCTGTCTAAAATAGCCGCACTTCCGAATCCGAGAACCTCATGCTGGATACCCTCACGGGCGGCGCCGCGCCCATCAACGACGACTCCGGAATGTTCGAACTCGCGCCGGTGTCGCTGTGGCTCGAAGATTTCAGCGGCGTGCGCGCGTTGTTCGATGAATGGCGAGCCGCGGGCGTGACCGATCTGCGCGCCCATTTCGCCGCAGACCCGCGCCGCGTTGCGGAATGCGCTCACCGCATCCGCGTGATCAAGGTCAATCGGCAGACGCTCACGCAATTCGAGGCCGCCGATTTCGACACGCTGACGAGCAACCTCGCGTCGGTGTTCCGTGACGACATGCTGAAAACGCACCTCGAGGAGCTGTGCCAGCTCTGGGCCGGACAATCGAACTTCACGAGCCACACGGTCAACTACACGCTCGGCGGACGGCGGCTCGACGTGCTGCTCAAGGGTGCGGTGCTGCCCGGTCACGAGCAACGCTGGGACCGCGTGCTGGTGTCGACCGAAGACATCACCGAGCTCGAAGGCGCGCGGCGCCGTGTCGCGGAAGCGGAAGAATACGCGCGCGGGCTCTTCGAACATTCGCCGGTATCGCTGTGGGTCGAAGATTTCAGCGCGGTCAAACGCCTGCTCGACGGCGCGCGCGCGGCCGGCATCAACGATTTCCGGGTGTTTACCGACGTCCATCCCGAGTTCGTCGAACGCTGCATGGCGGAAATCCATGTGCTCGACGTCAACCACCACACGCTGGGTATGTTCGGCGCGAAGGACAAGAAGACGCTGCTGGCGCGCCTCGCCGACGTGTTCCGCGACGAGATGCGCCCGCATTTCCGCGAGCAGCTGATCGACCTGTGGGACAACAAGCTGTTCCAGCAGCGCGAGGTGCTCAACTATTCACTCGACGGCAACGAGGTTCACGTACACCTGCAATTCTCGGTGCTGCCCGGCCACGAGCGGGACTGGGATCTCGTGCTCGTCGCGCTGACCGATATCACCGCGCGCAAGAAGGCCGAGGCCTACCTGGAATTCCTCGGCAAGCACGACGTGCTGACCAAGCTGCGCAACCGCTCGTTCTACGTCGACGAACTGAACCGGCTGGAACGCAAGGGACCGTGGCCCGTCACGATCATCATGGCCGACCTGAACGGCCTGAAGCGGGTGAACGATCAGCTCGGCCACGCGGCCGGCGACGCGCTGCTGCGGCGGGCTGGCGAAGTACTCGCGAAGGCGATGGAGTCGCCGTTCCACGCGGCGCGGATCGGCGGCGACGAGTTCGCGATCCTGATGCCCGATACCGACGAGCGCGGTGGCGCGGCGATGATCGACGCGATTCGCCAGCTGGTCGAGATGAACAACCAGTTCTATCCGGGCTCGCCGCTGAGCTTCTCGATGGGCGCGGCGACCTGCCAGCGCGGCGATCGGCTGGAAGCGGGCGTGCAGCGCGCCGATCTGCTGATGTATGAGGAAAAGCGCGCGCACTACGACGCGCAGCCGGGCGCGGACGCGCCGGCGAAGTAACGGCCGAGGGCGTCAGGCGTTCGCCGCGTCGGCGCAACGCTCGACGCTCGAGCTCACTCAGCCCGGCAGCTTGGCTGCCAGCACATCCAGCCTGACGATGCTCGGCGGCGACGCGAACAGCTCGGCCGCCTTCTCCACCAACGCGGCCGCGACCTTGCCGTTCAGATGCGCGTCGCGGCCGGCTTCATCGTCGAACGCATCGAAAATGGCGTAGATCGACGGACCGAGTTTCAGACCGAACCACGCTGCGGTGGCCGGTTCCTGCTCGACGAGCGGCAGGCCGCCGAGCAGAAACGCCTCGACTTCCTTTTCCTTGCCGGGCTTGGCTTCCAGACGGACATACAAAGCGAGCTTGACCATGATGCGACTCCTGGTGAGGTCGGCAGCGAACGATCCTTTCAAAGCGCTTTGAAAAGTATAGGCGGCGGCGTCTGACGCGGCGCCGGACCTACGCCGCGAACAAGTCACGCGCCCGGAAAGCGCAGCTCGAAACGCACCACGCCCGGCAGCGGACACACCACGCGCGCGCTGCCGCCATGCAGATGCATGATCGCCTTCACGATCGCGAGCCCGAGTCCGTTCGATTCCGTGAACGCGCTGCGCGCCGCGTCGCCGCGATAGAAGCGATCGAACAGCCGGTCGAGTTGCGCGGCCGGAATCGGCTCGCCCTCGTTCTCGACCGTCACCAGCGCGCCCGCCTGGTCTTGCTCGCCGCGCAGGCGCACGATCGTGCCGCCCGCGCCGTAACGCACCGCATTGACGGCCAGATTGTTGATCGCGCGGCGGCACAGCATCGGATTGGCCGACGCGATGCCTGCCGCGTCGACTTCGAAACGCATGCCGCGTTCGTCGGCCAGGCCTTCGAAATAGTCGGCGATTCTGACGAGCTCGCCACGCAGATCGACCGGCTGCCGCTCGATCGACAACGCCGCATGATCCGCATGCGCGAGAAACAGAATGTTCTCCGCGATATGGCTCAGGCGATTCAGCTCCTCCAGATTCGATTCGAGCAGTTGCTGATACTCGTCGGGTTCGCGCGGCTGCGCGAGCGCCACCTGGGTCTGGCCGACCAGCGCGCCGACTGGTGTGCGAATCTCGTGTGCGAGATCGGCGGAAAACTGCTGCAGGCGTTGATAGCCGTCGGCGAGACGATCGAGCATCGCGTTGAACGCGTGCGTGAGTTGACGCAGTTCCACCGGCGCCGCTTGATCGTCGAGCCGCACCGTCAGATTCGTCGGGCTGATTTGCGCGGCGCGGGTGGCGATCTCGCGCACCGGTCGCAGCGCGCAGCGCGCGGCGCAGCACGCAGTAAGCGAGCAGCGTCGCAGCCAGCATGCCGCTCAGCGTCGCCAGCACGATGCGGTTGCGGTACTCGGCCAGCATGCGCATTTCATGTGTCATCGGATGGCCGGCGATCACCTCGACTTCGGTGCCATCCTCGCGCGCTGTCGCGGTCGCGATCGCCCAATGCACCGGCACGCCGTCGGCAAGGTGCGTCCGACGGACGTCGGTGGCGCGCGGCGGATCACCTGCCGGGGCGAGCGGCAAATCAGGCACCGCGAGGCCGCCCGGATTCACGTCGACGAACGGGACTTCGCCTGGCCGCCGGAAGATCAGCACGTCCTCCTCCGCGCCGAGCATCGTCTCGAACAGCAGCGGACGCTTCTTCAATTCGCTGACCGAGTAAAGGTCGTGCACGATGCGGCTGAAATGCTCGACGCGGCCGCTCAGCACGACATCGGCGCGGCGTTGCAGCGCGACTTCGGCGGAATGATAGAAATACGCGCCGAGCGAACCGATCACCGCGCAGGCGATCAGCGCGAACAGCAACGTGGTGCGCGCGATCAGCGAGCGTTCGGTCCAGAGTCTCATGCGCCGTCGCCGAACGCGTAGCCGATGCTGCGCACCGTGTGAATCAGCTTCTTCTCGAACGGGTGATCGACCTTCGCGCGCAGGCGCTTGATCGCCACGTCGACCACGTTGGTGTCGCTATCGAAATTCATGTCCCACACTTCCGACGCGATCTGCGAACGCGACAGCGCTTCGCCCTCGCGGCGCACCAGTAGATGCAGCAGCATGAACTCCTTGTTGGTCAGCGGAATGTCGACGCCCTCGCGCGTGACCCGGCGGCGCAATACGTCGAGCTTCAAGTCGGCGACTTCGAACACGTCGCTTTCACGGATCACCCCACGGCGCAACAGCGTGCGAATGCGCAGCCAACTCGGTAAACGAGAACGGCTTGACCAGATAGTCGTCGGCGCCGAGTTCCAGACCGCGAATGCGGTCGCTGACCTGATCGCGCGCGGTCAGGAAGATCACCCGCAAATCGCGTCGCGCGCGCAACGCCCGCATGATTTCCCAACCATCGATGCCGGGCAGCATCACGTCGAGCACCACGAGTTCGTAGTCGTGCCCGAGCGCCAGGTGAAGGCCGTCCGTGCCGGTGCGCGCGAGGTCTACCGCGTAGCCATTCTCGCGCAAGCCCTTCTTCAGATAGTCGCCGGTTTTCGGATCGTCTTCGATAACCAGAATGCTCATGATGCTCGCCGCTCCTGCGCACGATTCGACCCGCAAGGCCGCGCTCGCGCGCGCAATAAACGCCTGACGGGAGCGCTCGAAAAAACCTGCGACGCTCCCCCGGCGGCCATTCTACGTGGCCGCCGTCGGCCATTGATGACGTTTTTGTCATCCTCCCGTCACCTTGATGAGCCGATGTGGCGGCTAGTCTGACAGCACCATCCACCACGCTGCATCCCTTTCCTGGAGTTGCCTGATGAAGACCCGCATGAACACTGTCCGCGCACGCACGCTGCGCGCCCTCGCCGTCCCCGCACTCGCCGCCGCGCTGTTCGCGACGACGTTCGGGGCTTCGGCCCAGACTGCCGTGCCGACCGGCGTGCGCGGCACGGTCACGTCGCTGTCGGGCGATCTGCTCAAAGTCCACACGCGCGACGGCCAGGACGTCGACGTGAAGCTCGCCGCCGACACGCCGATTCGCGGCGTCACGCTCGCGAACGTCACCGACATCAAGCCGGACAGCTATGTCGGCACCGCCGCGATTCCGCAGTCCGACGGCACGCTGAAAGCGCTCGAAGTGCACGTGTTCCCGCCGAGCATGCGCGGCTCGGGCGAAGGTCATCGACCGTGGGATCTCGGCGCGAACAGCACGATGACGAACGGCACGGTCGGCTCGCTGGTGGTCAGCAACGGCCGCACGATCACCGTCAAGTATAAGGACGGCGAGAAGAAGATCGTGATTCCGCAGGACGTGCCCATCGTCAGTCTGGAGCCTGGCAGCCGCGCGCTGCTGACGCCCGGCGCGAAGGTCGTGCTGTTTGCGCACAAGGAGGCGGACGGCTCGATGGCGGCGAATTTCATTTCGGCCGGTGAGCATGGCGTGACGCCGCCGATGTAACGCGGCACTTCGTTCGTCTTCCTCCTCTCGTCTTTGAAGCCAATGCCCGACTCGCAAGCAGCTCTGATCGTTCATCCTCTCTTCGTTCGCGTGACGCACTGGATCAACGCGTTCGCGATGGTCTGCATGGTGATGAGCGGATGGGCAATCTATAACGCGTCGCCGATCTTTCCGTTCCGGTTTCCCGTATGGGCGACGGTCGGCGGATGGCTCGGCGGCTCGATCGCATGGCACTTCGCGGCGATGTGGCTGCTGTGCGTGAACGGGCTGCTGTATTTCGCGTACGGCGTCGCGAGCGGCCATTTGCGTCGCAAGCTGCTGCCGGTGCGTGCCCGCGACGTGGCGCGCGATGCGGCGCTCGCGTTGCGCTTCAGACTGCCGCACGAGACCGGCCGGTACAACGCGGTGCAGCGCGCGCTGTATCTGCTGGTGCTGCTGCTCGGGGTGCTGCTCGTCGCATCGGGACTGTCGATCTGGAAGCCGGTGCAGTTCTCGTGGCTGACCGCGCTGTTCGGCGGCTTCGATTTTGCGCGGCGCGTGCATTTCGTCGCGATGGCCGGCGTGGTCGGCTTCGTCGTCGTGCATCTGCTGCTGGTGCTGCTGGTGCCGTGCACGTTGCCGCCGATGTTCACTGGACGCGCCCGGCACCGCACGCATCGGATCGATCAAGCCCCTCGGAGGACTCGCGCATGAGCGCCCCGCAACGAACCGACACGGCGAACGATACGCACGCCAATACAGACGACGCGCGCCGCTCACGCATCGTGCTTGCCGAGCACCGGCCGCAAATCGAGCAATTGCAACGCCGCTTATTTCTGCGCTCCTCGCTATCGATTGGCGCGCTCGCGATGCTGTCCGGCTGCAACCTGCAGGACAACGATTCAGTGGACAAAGTGCTGTGGGCGATGTCGCGCTGGAACGATCGCGTGCAGGCGTGGCTCTTCAATCGCAACAAGCTAGCGCCGACCTATGCCGCGCGCGATATCGCCGACCCTTTTCCTTTCAACGCGTTCTATCCCGAGTTCGATGCACCCGATATCGACGGCTCGAGCTTTCGGCTCGAAGTGTCGGGGCTCGTCGCGGACAAGCGCAGCTGGAGTCTCGAGCAGCTGCGCAAATTGCCGCAGGTTTCGCAGATCACGCGCCACGTGTGCATCGAGGGATGGAGCGCGATCGGACAATGGAGCGGTGTGCCGTTTCGCACGTTTCTCGAACTGATCGGCGCCGATCTGAGCGCGCGCTACGTGGGCTTCAAATGCGCGGACCGCTATTACTCGAGCCTCGACATGGCGACCGCGCTGCATCCGCAAACACAATTGACGCTCGCTTTCCGCAACGCGCCGCTGCCGGCCAAATACGGTTATCCGCTGAAGCTGCGCGTGCCGACCAAGCTCGGCTTCAAGAACCCGAAGCATATCGCCGCGATCTTCGTCACCGACACGAACCCCGGCGGCTATTGGGAAGATCAGGGCTACAACTGGTTCAGCGGACTTTAGACCGCGGTCACGTAACGCGGCACCGGCTTGTGCGCGCGCGGCAGCGGCGCATCGTGAGCGGCGCGCATGCGCTTGACCTCGTCGACGGGACTCAGGCCGAATAGCCGCTTGAACTCACGGCTGAACTGCGACGCGCTTTCGTACCCGACCCGCGCGGCGGCCGCGCCGGCATTCAAGCCATCCTGCACCATCATCAGACGCGCGTGATGCAGACGCGTGGTCTTCACGTACTGCATCGGCGACGTCGCGGTCACCGCCTTGAACTGCGCGTGAAACACCGCGAGGCTCATGCCGGCCTCGGCCGCGAGCGTATCGACATCGAGCGAGCCGTGGTAGTCCGCATGAATGCGCCGCAGCGCCTTGGCGATGCGGCCAAAGTGATTCTGGTGCGTGAGCGCCGCGCGAATCGCGCCGCCCTGCTCGCCGGTCAACACGCGATAACAGATTTCCCGCACGATGCCAGGGGCGAGGATGCGCGCATCGAGCGGCGATGCGAGTGCTTCCATCAGACGCTTCACTGCGCCGCTCAGCGCGGGATCGAGCGGGGTCGAGTAGATGCCGGCCGGTTCGTGCTGCGCGATACCCTGGGTCTCGTTGAGCGCCATCAGCAACTCGGCGACCATCGTCAGATCGACGCGCACGGAAATGCCGAGAAAAGGCTCCTGTTCGCTTGCTTCGGTCTCGCATTCGAACGGCAACGGCACCGACAACACCAGGTACTGCTGCGCGTCGTACTGGAACACCTGATCGCCGATAAAGCCGCGCTTGCGTCCCTGGCAGACGATCACGATACTCGGCTCGTACATCACCGGCCTGCGCGCCATCGGCTGATTCGCGCGCAGCAGGTCGACGCCTTCGAGGCTCGAACGCGTAATGCCGGCATTCGGCGCGAGCAGATTGAACAGTTCGAGCACGCGGCGCTGCGCCGCATCGTTCGTAACGGAATCGAGAGCTTGAGTGGACATGACGATATGGTGACAGCCAGGAGAATAATGCCTGGAATTTAGCACCAAACAGTGTATCGCGCTGCTCCTCCAGAGTTTTAGGCAAACCTTCAAGACAATCAGGTATTCCCCGGTGGGTGTCGGACTCCTAAGATGGGAACCCTGCCGGATCGCCCTTTTCGCCGCGCGCAGCGTGCGCGGTAATTGGCCACCATCATTCTGCTGGACGCTGATGTTGGCCACCTATGCACGCTCCCCGACTCCGGTTCATGCTGCGGCCCGCCGCATCCGCAACCCAGTGTTGCGCATCGCCGGCGCGTCGCATGTTGCGCCATCACCCTCTTTGCTGGAGCTACCCATGAGCACGACGTATGCCTATGCAGCGACCGACGCCACCACGCCGCTCGCCCCGTTTGAATTCCAGCGCCGCGCACCGCGCGCCCATGACGTGCAGATGGAAGTGCTGTACTGCGGCGTGTGCCATTCCGACCTGCATCAGGCGCGCAACGAATGGAAGAACACCATCTACCCGGTTGTGCCGGGCCACGAAATCGTGGGCCGCGTGACCGCGGTCGGTCCGAACGTAACGAAGTACAAGGTCGGAGAACTGGTCGCGGTCGGCTGTCTGGTCGATTCGTGCCGCACCTGTTCGAGCTGCGCGGAAGGTCTCGAGCAGTATTGCGAGAACGGCTGGGTGGGCACGTACAACGGTGTCGATCGCGTCGACGGACAGATCACGTACGGTGGCTATTCGACGCAACTGGTCGTCGACGAAGCTTTCACGCTGCGCGTGCCGCAGAATCTCGACCCCGCGGGTGTCGCGCCGCTGCTGTGCGCGGGCATCACCACGTATTCGCCGCTGCGCACGTGGGGCGTGGGCCCGGCAAGAAGGTCGGGATTGTCGGCCTCGGCGGACTCGGCCATATGGGTGTGAAGCTGGCTCGGGCGATGGGCGCGCATGTCGTGCTGTTTACGACGTCGCCGTCGAAGATCGAGGATGCGAAGCGGCTTGGCGCGCATGAAGTTGTTGTTTCGAAGAATCCGCAGGAGATGGAAGCGCATGTGAATAGCTTCGATTTCATTCTCAATACGGTGGCTGCACAGCATGATCTCAATCCGTTTTTGAATCTGCTGAAGCGCGATGCGACGATGACCCTGGTTGGTGCGCCGGAGCACGATCATCCGTCGCCGCAGGTGTTCAATCTGATCTTCAAGCGGCGGCGCCTTGCTGGTTCGCTGATTGGCGGTATTGCGGAAACGCAGGAAATGCTCGATTTCTGCGGGGACCATGGCATTACTTCGGATATTGAAATGATTCCGATGCAGAAGATCAATGAGGCTTATGAGCGGATTCTCAAGAGCGATGTGAAGTACAGGTTTGTGATTGATATGGATTCGTTGCGGAAGTAATAGCTGCTTGTTTGCCGCGCAGCGGGTGGTTTTTTTTGCGCCCGCGGCGCGGGGTTCTGTTTTGTTGTTGTGTTTTTTTGCCTTCGCTCTTTTTTTCTGTGTTCTTAGGGTGTTGGCCTTTCCTTGATTTGTTGTCGGTCTATTAGCGTTGCCCCTGTGCGGGGCGGCACCTACTTTCTTTGCTGCTGCAAAGAAAGTAGGCAAAGAAGACAGCTCAAACCGCAAGCTCATAAGCGGGTTCCTCGGTCTGCCTGAGCTAGTGGTGCATCTGGAATCTGTCACCTCGCACATTCCGCGTTAGTGACAAGGCTGTCATACCTCCGGCGGCGCTGCGCGCGCCGAAGCACTGTTCTCAAACCATCGGTTGTTTTGGCTTGTCGCCGAGCGCAGCCGATGGCCCCACTAACACAAAAAAACACACTGGTTTCCCCTGTATACCGGTCCGCGACGCACGTAGTGCGGAGTGGGATGGATGACGGCTTTGTCACTGCCGTCGAATGTGCGGGGGCACGGATTCCAGATGCACCACTGCCGCTTGTGGGGCACGGTGCCCGCTTAAGAAAGCGGTTTGAGCTGTCTTCTTTGCCTACTTTCTTTGCAGCAGCAAAGAAAGTAGGTGCCGCCCCGCACAGGGGCAACGCTAATAAACCGACAACAAATCAAGGAAAGGCCAACACCGCAAAGAACAAAGACAAACCACCCGCCGCAGGCAAAAAAAGAGAAACCTCATTTGGAGCATCCCAGTGATCGACAGAATAACTGCAATGCGCACATTCATCCGAATCGTGGACACCAACAGCTTCACCCGCGCAGCGGAATCCCTGAACATTCCCCGCGCAACGGCGACGACGATCGTGCAGAACCTGGAAGCCCTGCTCGGCACAGCGCTCCTGGTCCGCACCACGCGCCGCCTGAGCATCACACCAGAAGGCGCCGCCTATTACGAACGCTGCGCGCAAATACTGGCCGACATCGACGAAATGGAAGCCAGCATCCGCAACTCGACCGACAACCTGACCGGCCGCCTGCGCATAGAAATGCCGAGCGCAGTAGCAAGCGCAATCGTGCTTCCATCGCTAGACGAGTTCCACGCCCTCTACCCGAACCTCGATCTCGCGATCGGCGTCAGCAACCGCACCGTCGATATGGTTTCCGAAGCAATCGACTGCAGCATCCAGCTCGGTGAATTGCCCGATTCCAATCTCGTCGCGCGCCAACTCGGCACGCTCGATCAGGTCACCTGCGCGAGTCCAGCCTATCTGGCCCGCCACGGCACGCCAGCCGATCTCGACGAGCTGCGCGCGCACGTCGCGGTCAACTGCGTGTCGCCGCATAGCGGCCGCGAATGCGACTTCGATTTCGAAGTGGACGGCGAAGCGCGCAAGGTCAAGCTCAACGGCTTCGTGCAGGTCAGCGACGAACAGGCGTACCTCACCTGCGGACTGCAAGGCCTCGGCATGATCCAGCCCGCGCGCATCGCCGCACAGCCTTACCTCGACTCGGGCTTGCTGCATGAAGTGCTGCCGCAATGGAAACCCGTGCCGATGCCGGTCTCGGTCGCGTACGTGAAAAACCGCCGCGTGTCGCCGCGCGTGCGCGCGTTCGTCGATTGGCTCGCGGAGCTGTTCGAGAAGGCCGGCCACGTCGAGCAGGATCTGTCGCGCGTGCGTCAGTTGCTGCGCGGCCTGCATCCCGCATAAAGCGGGTGCGGGCGCGCGGCGCTCGCGCGTTGATTAGTCCATCGGCCGCACCGGCACGGGCCTCGTCAACAGATCGACATAGAAATTGAAAAACGCCGGATTATCAAATCGTTTGACGACCGTCATCTTCTGCAAACCCGGCGGCGGCGAACTCGCGTAGCCCGTTGCCTTGCCATCGTTGGCGCCGAAGCTCGTATCCACATCCACCCACTCTTCGACGGTCTGCGCCGCGAACGACGGATGCATCAGATACGCGAGCGTCAGCGTGTCCCAAATGTTCGTCGTGTAGTTCGGATTGGTCTCGAAGCCGTTCTTGCCGTCGTAGCCGTAACCGTTCAGCGTCCTGAACAGTTGCGTGATGATGGTCTGCTTCGCCGGATCGTGTGCAATGCGGTCGTAAAGTGCCTTGTCCATTTGCACGGTATTCGTTACGTCGAGCGGAATCACCGTCTGTTTGATCGGCAGACGCAGCACTGTTTTCGCCGCTTCGGGATCGAACCACCAGTTGAACTCGGCAGTGGGCGTGGTATTGCCCGGCACGTCGATCGCGCCGCCCATGTAGATGATCTGCTTGATCAGCGGCACGATTTCGGGGTGCTCGCGGGTGGCCAACGCGATGTTGGTCAGCGGGCCGATTGCGAGGATCGTCACCTCGCCCGGATAGCGCTTCACCGATTCGACGATGAAGTCGATCGCGCTCTGGCTTCGCACCTTGGTGTGCGTCGCGAAGCCATCCGGCGGCGCGACGAGCTCGCTTGCCGATTTCGGCTCGGGCTTGCTCCATGCGCCAATGTAACCGTCCCCGCCGGGGAATTCTTTCAGTTCCCGCTGGATCGTCGTGAAGTCGTGCGACAGCGCGTAATTCGCGCCCGCATACACGCCGATCTGTTGTTCGACACCGAGCCGCTCGACCGATTTCAACGCATCGGCAACACCCTGCTTGAGCCACTGATTGCCGGACACCACGGTAATGCCGAGCACTTTCAGCGAACCCTGCGCCTGCAATTGCGCGGCCATCACGCCGAGTTGCCCGTCGTCGCCGAGCGTGTTGTAGTCGCTGTCGATGATCACCTTCGGCGGATCGCTTCGGGCATTGACACCGGTGCTGGCGTAAGCCGTGAGATCGAGTGTGATTGCCACGCTTGCCGCCCAGATCAATGCCACGAGAATTCGCCTCATCGATGCCGCCTTTGAAATGCCGCTGAGTGACGCGGACAAGGAAACCATCATAGGGGCAAGCCATGTGAATGACGAACAATCAACGCACAACGACAGCGCAAGCAAAAGCGGCTCGCGACGCCACTGCAACGTCGCGAGCCGCCTCGAATTGCGCGCCGTCAAAGGCGCATTACTGCGATTCCTCCGCCCACACGGCGTTCTCCCGCGTCATCAGCGAGGTCGATGCCGCCGGTCCGAACGTGCCCGCCGAATACGAGCGCGGCCGCTCGCCCGACTTCGCCCAGCCGTCGAGAATCGGCTCGGCCCACGCCCATGCCGCTTCGAGTTCGTCGCGGCGCATGAAGTGTGTCAGCCGTCCGCGGATCACGTCGATCAGCAGCCGCTCATAGGCTTCCGCGCGACGCTCGGTGAACGCCTGCTGCAGGTCCAGGTTCAGGTTCACCGGCAGCATATGCATGCCGCTGCCGGGTTCTTTCGCGAGCACCTGCAGCTGGATCGACTCTTCCGGCTGCAACTGGATCACCAGCCGGTTGCCGTAGGTGCGTCCATTGCTCGGAATGATCGAGAACGGCAGCTCGGAGAATTCGATGACGATCTCCGACAGCTTCTTCTGCATCCGCTTGCCGGTGCGCAGGAAGAACGGCACGTTGGCCCAGCGCCAGTTGTTGATCCGCGCGCGCAATGCGACGAAGGTTTCGGCGCGGCTGCCCGCCGGCACGTTTTCTTCTTCGAGGTAGCCCTTGACCGCCTCGCCATCGACGGCGCCCGCCGTGTACTGGCCGCGCACGGTGTCGCGGGCGATGTCCTCGGGCGTCATCGGCCGCAGCGAGCGCAGCACCTTCAGCTTTTCGTCGCGCACCGCGTCGGGATCGAGCGACACCGGCGGCTCCATCGCGACGATGCACAGAAGTTGCAGCAGGTGGTTCTGCACCATGTCGCGCAGCGCGCCGGTCTTGTCGTAGAACCCCGCGCGAGTGCCCACGCCGACCGTTTCGGCCACCGTGATCTGCACGCTCTTGATGTACGGCGCCTGCCACAGCGGCCCGAAAATCGGATTGCCGAAGCGCAGCACCATCAGGTTCTGCACGGTTTCCTTGCCGAGGTAGTGGTCGATCCGGTAGATCTGCGATTCTTCGAAATGCTTGCCGACCGCGTTGTTGATCTCCTGCGCGGACGCGAGATCGTGGCCAAGCGGCTTTTCGAGCACCACGCGCGAATGGGCGTCGACAAGCCCGGCCGCCGACAGGTTGTCGCAGATATTGGTGAACAGATCCGGCGACGTCGCCAGGTAGAACACGCGGTTCACGCCGTCGCGCGATGCTTCTTTCAGGCGCTGGTAGTCCTCGGGCGAATCGACGTCCATCCGCACGTATTCGAAAATCGCGAGAAATTTGTCCCACGCGGATGCATCGAACGCCTTCTTGTCGATGAAGGGCTTAGCCTTCTGCTCCATGAATTCGCTGATGTATTCCTCGCGCGACCAGGGCTTGCGCCCGATCGTCAGAATGCGGGTGTCCGGCGGCAGGTTGCAGTGCAGATGCGCCATGTACAGCGCGGGCAGCAGCTTGCGGAACGACAGGTCGCCGGTGCCGCCGAAGATGATCATGTCGAGCGGCAGGTCGGGTGTGGCAGGAGCTTGTTGGGTCGTCATGGCACGGTCGCAGCGTCTAGGGGGAAGGCGTCGATCAGGAATCGGCGGCGGGCGGACGGGCTATCGCTCACGTCCGGTATGGCGCTTTTTCCGGCAAACTTCTATGGTGCAACGTTTTGAGATAGTTTGCACGGCAACATCTGCCGCAGGTTAGCGCAAGTTGCCAAGCTTGCGCGCCACGCGGTTGTTTTTTCGGGATATTTTGCGCGATTTTGGCGGGTGGACCGCCGACGGTCAGCCGCGCGCCAGCGCGTCTCGCGCGACCCGGCACGCGGCCAGATCCCACGCCGCGCAGCCGACGCTCTTGAACACCACCGGTCCCGCCGGCACCGGCTGCGTCTTACCGAGCACCGCGGCGATCCCGCCCACCCGCGCCCAGTCGACGCCCGCCTGGATGAAATCGCCGGCCTCGTGCTTCGCGCCGGCCTCGTCGTCGACGAACAGCGCGCTGCCCGCGATCGTCGTCGCGCCGATCTCGACCATCTGCGGCGTGAAAGCGCCGACACCGATCACGAGCCGCTCGGCGCGCGCCGTCTCGTCGTAGACCGGCTGTTTGCTCGTGGTCAACGCGATCACGATCTCGACCGAAGCCGGAATTGTCGCGCCGGTTTCCGCGAGCGGCCGCAACTCACGCACCTTGCCGCGCTGCGCCGCGCAGAACGCTTCGGCGCGCGCGGGCGCGCTGCCCTTGACCCACACGCACGCGTCGGGAAACAGTTCGCCGATCGCTTCCAGATGATTGAGCGCCTGCGTGCCGGTGCCGATCAGCAGGAATTCGCGCGGCGTGCGCGCGGCGAACGTCGCGATGCCGAGCATCGACATCGCCGCGGTCCGACGGCCCGTCACGGTCGGACCGTCGAGGACGAACAGCGTCTCGCCGGTATCGGCATCGAAGGCCATCACCTGGCCGTGGATCGTCGGCAGATGGCGTGCGCCGTTGCTCGCGCACACGTTGACGAGTTTGTGGATCGCCAGATCGGGCGCGGTGGCGGGCATCGACAGCATGATACCGCCGGCGTTCAGCGGCACGACGAGCCGTTCGGGGCTCACGATGCGTCGTTGCGCGTAGTCGATGCTTGCGCGCCGCAATGCGTCGACAAGCGCCGCATAAGGCATCAGCCGCGCGGTGGCGGCGGCGTCGAAGATCTGCGTGGTCGGGCGGGTCATGGGCGGGACGGTCCAATGCTGGATGGAGTGGGCATGGCGTCACCGTAACCGAGCGCAAGAAAATTGACTAGTCGTGTGGGCGGCTACTTCCCGCCGTTACCGTCGCGATTCTGGTCGCCGTTCTTGCCGTTGCCGTTGCCGTTACCGTTGCCGTTGCCGAACATCGCCCGACACGCCGGGCTCAGTTCGTCGAGGTGCCGCTTCATGCAGGCGATGATCTTCGCCCGGTGCGGAATCTCCGCGGCGCAGAAATGGAACGCATCATGACGGCACGCATGGGCCTGTTCTTCGCGGGTCGCGGCCTGCGCGGCGCCGGCAGCCTCGAGCACGACGAGGCTGGCGGCAAGCAGGCGGAAGGCTCGATTCATGGGAGCTCCGATAGGTCGCACGTCGAAGATGCTGCCTCAGCAGGAAGCAGACCCGAATCGCGAAGGCCGCGTCATGCCCAGCGCGCCAGCTAGCTCGTGCTGCGGCCGAGCGTCATCCCCCGCCCCGCATAGAAACGCGACATCGTCGCGAACGGCAGGTACACGTCGGACTGATGCGGCGCGACACCCGACGGGTTATGGAACCACACGCCGTCGCGATCCCGGCCGTGCAGCAGGATCAGATGACCGCCCCGCTGCAGGTTCGGCCGCTCCGGATAGCGGATCTCGGGGCTCACCGACACGATCGCGAGCGTATCGGCGTCGAGCCGCGCCGCGATCTCCTCGAGCGACGCCTGCGGCAGCACGTCGACATCGAGGCCGAAGGCCGGGCCCGCCCAGTCGGCGAACGGCCGGTAGATCAGCCCGTCGACACCGCCATCGTCGCGCAGCCGATACACGCCGTGCCGCAACGCGTCGTCGAGCAATGCGGCGCGTGGCGGGTGATCGATGCCCCAGTAGTCGAGCGCCGACTCCAGGCACGTCAGCCCGCACAGGCGTTGCGCCCAGAAACGATAGCGCTCGGGGTCGGCGAAACCGCTGCGCTGCCAATGCGGGTCGTCACACGGATCGCGCTGCTGTTCGACGATGTCGCGCACCCACTCGGGGCTGCCCCATTGCGTGTAGTACGGAACATCGGCGTGGCGGAGAACGGGTTCGGTCATCGCTGGTATCGGTCGGGTTGAGTTGTACTGGGTCGGGTTGCGTTGCGCACGATCACAGCATGCTGCGCGGCCGCTTCATCGTGCCGTCGAAAAAACGCTGCAAACGGAACGCCGACAGATCGAGCGACGCGTTGCCGCCATCGTTGAGTTCCGCGAGCAGCTTGCCGACGATCGGCCCCATCGCGAACCCATGTCCGCAAAAACCGGTCGCGATCGTCAGGCCAGCGACCTGCGGCGGCGCATCGATCACAGGAATTCCATCGGGCAACACGTCGATCAGCCCGGCCCACGCCTCGACCACCTGGGCGTCGCGCAACGCCGGAAACAGCGCGCGCAGCTTGTTCAGCGCGCGCGGCGCGTGGCTCGGGTTAGGCTGCGGATGCGGGTCGCGCGGATAAAGCACACGTTCGGCGTCGGGCACGCCGCCCGGCAGACGCTCGCGCAAATCGCGCAGACAGGCGCCGTTCAGATGGAAGCTGAACTTCTCGCGCTGCGTCCACAGTTCTGGCAAAAACCACTTGAGCGCGCGGAAATGGCCGAGTGTCATGTCGACGTCGACCTGCATGTCGTCGGCGAGGTTGATCGCGCCGTTCGCGCGCTGCCGGATGCCGAGGCCGTGCCCCCAGAACGTCGACGCCGTGATCGGCGGCAGCGGATTGGTGCGCATGCAGGTACCGCGCACCGCCTGCTGAGGCAGTTCGAGACCGAGCGTCCTGAGGAGCCGCCAACTGCTCGCGCCGGCCGCGCAGATCAAACGCGAGGTACGAATCGTGCCGCGCTCCGTGACCACGCCGGCGATCGCGCCACCCGCGCGTTCGACGCCGACCACGCCGCAGCCCTCGAAAAATAGCGCGCCGGCTTCGGCCGCGCGCGCCGCGAACGCCGCGGCCGCACGGCGCGGTTCGGCCTGACCGTCGCTTGGCGTGTATAAGCCGCCGAGCGCGGGCCCCTGCATGCCGGTGACGACGGCGTCGATCTGCCCGCGGTCGAGCGTGCGGGTGTCGAGGCCATACTGACGCGCGACCTCGAGCCATTGCTGGAACGAGGTCCAGTCTTCGTCATTGGTCGCGACATACAGGCAACCGCCCTGGCGCCATTCGAGATCGAAATTCAGCTCACGCTCGAGTTCTTTCCACAATGGAATGCACGCCATCATCAGCGGCACCTCGGCGGCTTCGCGACCCTGCTGGCGCACGAAGCCCCACGCGCGCGATGACTGCTGCCCGGCGATCCGCGACTTGTCGAGCACCACCGCCGACAGGCCGCGCCGCGCCAGGTAATAAGCGGCCGCGCAGCCCATGATGCCGGCACCCGCGATCACGACGTCGGCGCGGCTGGGAAACGGTTGATCGGCGGGCGTGAAGGTCGAGTGCAGCGGGTAAGTCGTGGTCATTGGTTGGGCGGGTTGGAGACGTGGGCGTCATCTTCGCAGTGGCGGCCATTGTCCGCAATGCCGCGTGAGTTCGGCACCGCTGCTGGTCGCGGCCAGGACGACGACGCGCGGGCTCCTGCCGGATTCCGCGATTATCCGTCACACGGATATTCGTCGATTATCTGTCACGCAAATATTTGACAAATATTCGTGTGACGCATAAATTGCGTTTATTCGTCTCGCAAATAATCCGCCATGCTCCATCTGATCACCACGTCGGACCAGCTCGCGCAGTTGCTGGCGGCCAGCCGCCGCCAGGCCGGCTTCACGCAGACCGAGGCGGCCGCGCGCGTCGGCGTGAGCCAAAGCCGCATTTCCGCGCTCGAAACCGATGCGAGCGGGCTCACGCTTACGCAGCTGCTCGCGCTGTGCGGCGCCTACGGCCTGCAACTGCAGTTGCGCGACAAAAATCAGCCGAGCGCCGAGCCGGCACCGAACGTCGAGTGGTGAGATGGCCCGGCAAACCGCCTCGAAGGCATTGTCGGTCTGGGCCAACGGCGAGCGCGTCGGCGTCTGGCGCCTGCCCGCGCGTGGTCCGATGGAGTTCGCCTACGACGCCGCCTGGATCGCGTCGCCGGCGGGTCGTCCGTCGCTGTCGCTGCCATTCACGCCCGGCAACATGACGCACAAAGGGCCGCGGGTGCTCAACTACTTCGACAACCTGCTGCCCGACAGCGACGCTATCCGCAAACGCATCGCGCAGCGCTACCGGACCGAAACGCTCGACGCGTTCGACCTGCTGCGGGCCATCGGCCGCGACTGCGTCGGCGCGGTCCAGCTGCTCGGTGAAGACGACGCGCCGGTCGGGGTTCAGCGCATCGAAGGCACGCCGCTCTCCGACGACGACATCGAGGCGCTGCTCGCGCAAACGGTCGGCAAACCGACGCTCGGCGCGCCCGACGAACCCGACGACTTCCGCATCTCGCTCGCCGGCGCGCAGGAGAAAACCGCGCTGCTGTGGCACGACGGCCAATGGCAGCGGCCGCACGGCGCGACGCCGACCACGCATATCTTCAAGCTGCCGCTGGGGCTAGTCGGCAACCGGCTCGCCGATCTGAGCACGTCGGTCGAAAACGAGTGGCTGTGCATGCGGATTCTGCGCGAGTTCGGCCTGCCGGTCGCGAACACCGAGGTGCTCAGCTTCGGCCAGCAGCGCGTGCTCGCCGTCGAACGCTTCGACCGCCAGATGCATTCGAGCGGCAGCTGGCTATTGCGTTTGCCGCAGGAAGATTTCTGCCAGGTGTACGGCGTGCCGTCGCATCGCAAGTACGAGAACGAGGGCGGCCCCGGCGTGCTCGATCTCGCGCGGATCCTGCAGCAGTCGGTCGATGCGCGGCAGGACCTCGAGACCTTGCTCGCGAGCCAGATCCTGTTCTGGATGCTGGCCGCGCCGGACGGCCACGCGAAGAACTTCAGCATCCGTCTGCTCGCGGGTGGCCAGTACCGTCTGACGCCGCTTTACGACGTGATGTCGATCTGGCCGGTCGAAGGCAATGGCCCGAACCAATGGTCTTGGTACAAGGCGCGGCTTGCGATGGGTCTGTGGTCGCGCAGCAAGCACGAGGCGTTTCGCGACGTGCAGCGGCGTCATTTCAACGCGATGGCGTTGAAGTGTTCGTACGGCGCCGACGCCGAGCCGCTGATCCAGCGTCTGATCGAGCAGACGCCCGGCGTGATCGAACGGGTGTCGGCGGCGTTGCCCGAGCGCTTTCCGGGCAAGGTCGCCGAGCGGATTTTCAAGGGACTTCAAAACTCGGCGGCCCGGCTCGACACGATGCCGGCGAGTTGAGCGCTTTGCGGCCAGAAGCCGGAACCGTTGGCTTGCGCACAACTCATTCGTGGATTCCCTACGGTTTCGTCATCGTTTCACCGGTAGAATGCTTTTTGATGCTCAATGCATCAAAAGTCACCCGCGCGACGGCTGCGTCGCTTGCATTAGCGGCCTCGGCGACGGTCTGACAAAATCATAAACAGTGAATTTTTTTACGGTACATTTGCTGTCCCCGCGTGGCCGATTCATGCGCATTGCATGCGCAAGGTCGGCTTGCGCCTGTCGACCGCGTACCACCTGTACCTTTTAACTCGCGGATTTTCACGCAGTATGGCCAACGAAACACACTCACCGGACTCCATCGCGGTTGCCGAGCGCGTGCGCGAGTTGATGAGCCGGCATGGAATCGGCAAGCGCCAGCAAACCACGGAGCTATGCCGCATCCTCGATCTGAGTTTTTCCCAGGGGCACCGCAAACTGCGCGGCAATAGTCCATGGACGCTGTCGCAGATCAAGAAAGTCGCCGAGGTGTTCGACGAACCGGCGGCGCAGCTGTTCGGCGCGCAGTCGCTCGATCCGGGCGTGGTCGGCGCGATCGCCCAGGAGGCGGTGTTCTGCATCGGCGCGACCGAAATCGCCTGTACCGCGTGGGTCGGCGCCGCGCTCGAACCGGGTAGCCGTCCGGAGTTCGTCGCCTATTCGCGGCTCGGTCAATGGCGTGTCTCGCGACATGATGGCGCGCTGTATCAGAGCGCCTATGAAGTCCACAAGATCGAGATCTATCCGCGCCGCGCCGAAACCGACAAGCCTTCCATCGCGGTCGTCGACGACGATTGCGCGAGCGCCGATAACCTGCGCGACTATCTGGAGCGCAGCGGCTTCGCGGCGGTCGCGATCTATGGGCTCGCGGCCTTCAGCGAGCAGTTGCAAACGCAGGTGTTCGACGGCGTGATCATCGACTGGCTGTTCGGCTCGCAAACTTCTGCGGCCGCGATTCGCGCGGTGCGCGCGTCGGAGAACCCGGACGCGCCGATCTTCGTGCTGACCGGCGAGCTGCTGACCGGCAAGGCCAGCGAATCGGAGATCAGCGAGGTGATCCGCGATTACGACGTCGCGTGCTACGAAAAGCCCGCGCGCATGGCGATCCTCGTCGCCGATCTGTCGAAGCGGCTGAATCGCCCCTGATCCGCTGGCGCCGATGCGCGCCCCGGGCGCGGCGCCGCCCTCACGCCTGATGCCGCGCCGCCAGCGCGCGCTGCAGCGCGTGCTTCAGATCCTCGTAATGGACCGGCTTTAACAGCGCCTCGAACACCGACGGCGCGCCAGTCACCCCACCTTCATCATCCCGCACGACCTCCGGCGCGTACGCGCTGACCACGATCACCGGCACGCCCGCCGACGGTCCACCGCGCACCGCGAAGTCCTCGAGAAACGTGTAGCCGTCGCGCCCCGGCATATGCAGATCGAGCAGCACCACTTCGCACCGGTGTGTATCGAGCCACGCGAGCGCGTCGTTCGCGTTGCCGAGGGCGAGCGAGTCGTAGCCCATGTGCGCGACCATTTCGCTGAGTGACTCGCGGATCAGGCTGTTATCGTCGATGATCAGCACGCACGGTTGCGCGCCGTCCGGCTCGGCTTGCGCCGTGACGTCGGCCGGCTCGACGGTAGCGACCGGCACGACCGGAATCGTCACCGTGAAGCGGGTGCCCTCGCCGACCGTGCTCGCGACATCCACCGTGCCGCCGAACAGCTTGACGAGCCCTTGCACGATCGTCAGCCCCATGCCGGCGCCTTCGAAACGGCGCGAGCGCTTCGCATCGAGCTGAGTGAACTCCTCGAAGATCAGCGGGATCTGCTCGGACGGCACGCCTGGTCCCGTATCGCTGACGACGAAAACCAGCAGCGCCGGCTGCTGGCGCAGCTCGACGCGCACCGTGCCGGTCTCGGTGTAGCGGATCGCGTTGGTGACGAGGTTGTTGACGATCTGCCGGATGCGGTGCGGGTCCGACTCGACGAGCCCGCTCGCGCCGCTCGCCTCGCTTTCGAGCTTGAGGCCGCGCGCCTTGGCGGACATCGTGTGTTCATCGACGATCGACGCCAGCAGCTCGCGCGGCTCGAAATGCTGGTGCCGCAGTTCGAGCTTGCCGGCGCCGAGGCGCGCGTAGTCGGTCAGGTCCTTCATCTGCGCTTCGAGATGGCGCGCCGCGGTTTCGAGCCGCTGGATCACTTTGCGGTCGGCCTCCGTGTGATAGTGGAAGCCGAGCAGTTCCACCGACGACACGATCGCATGCAACGGCGTGCGCAGCTCATGGCTGATCATGCCGAGAAACGCATCTTTCGCGAGGCTCGCCTCGCGCGCCGCGCGGCTTGCCTGATGCTCGGCTTCCAGCGCCGCGCGCTGCTGGCGCATGAGCCGCGTGCGGCGCCGGCCGTTGAGCACGAGCAGCAGCGTCGCCGCCGCCGACAGCAACAGCAGCACCAGACCACCCGCGAAAAGGAGGCGGCGTTTGTCGATGAAATCGCGGTTCATCGCTTCGCGGTCGGCGACATCGGCGAAACGGCGCGACAGCGCAAGATCGTTGACCTCGCTCCAGTGCTGGCGCAGCTGCGCGTCGATCCGCGCGGCACGGGTGCGGTCGCGCGGCAGTACGTCGATCTCGGGCTGGATGTCGTCGAGCACATTCTCGAGCGTCCTGATTTCGTCGATCTGCCGTTGCAACAGAGCGAGCTGCGCGGAGAGCCGCTGCGTCGAGCCGGCCATCACGCGCAGCTTCGATTGCAGGAGCTGAAAGCGCAGCAGCAACCGCTGATAGTCGTCGTCGGCGCCGGACTGATACAGCAGCAGCTGGTTCTCGAAGCGAGCGTAGGCGATCTGCAGTTGTGCGGCGTCCCAGTAGAAACCGTCGTAGGTGCCGGTCAACTGCTCGGTCGCGCGCGGGTTCAACAGGTTCGCATACAGCAGGTAGCCGATCGCACCGACGGGCGCGGCGAGCGCCATCAGCCAGATCAGCACGTACATCGCGCGCCGCCACGGACGACGCGCTATTTGACGATGAGGGCCTTGATCTGCCATACGAATTTCGAGTCGCCGACCGCGCCAGTCAGTTCATCCGGAAAAGCGTCGCGCGGATAGATCAGAAACAGCGGCCCGAAGTCGCTGAGTTTCAGGCGCTGGCCGTTCATGCTGTACGCGACGATCACGCCGTAGCGTTCGCAGTCCGCGACCGGCACGGTGTAGGTGTAATCGTCGTACGTGTGAAGCTCGATTTCGCTGCCGCGCGCGCCGACGGCCTTCAGGATGTCGGCGAGCCTGGGACCGGCGAACGTCGAGCGCGGTGTCCAGGTGGTCGAAGTCGTGATCGTATGCACGGGCAGCGCGAGCAGTTGAGCCTCGTCGAAGTGATAGGTGTGATGCGCGGCGTCGTTGGTGTTGCCGATCTTGCCCTCGACGTCGAGCGCCAGCGCCGGCGACTGCCGCACGCCCGGCTGCGCATGCGCGCCATAGACGGTAAGCCCGACGATCAGTCCCGCGAGCCCCGCCAGCCAGCGCATCCGCGAGGGCACACCGGTTTCGCCGGCTGCATTGCGCAGCGTTGCAATCAGGTTGGCCATTTGCTTTTTTTATCCGTTTTAGTTGATTCGCCGGACCGTGGGCGGCGCCACGGTCAGCCGATCTTATGCCAGCGAAGTGTTGCGCCATACCGTGCAGTCAAACGCGTGCCACCCCGACACGCGACCTTTGACCCGCATGCATAATATCGCCAAAATGCGCTGACTCAAAAACCCGATAGTCATGAACAAGCCGGTCTTGCCCCTGACGTACGAACAGCTCGATCACTGGATCGAATCGCTGCAACCGGAGTTGCTCGCCGAGCGTTTCACGATCGCGCTCGGCATTCTGCGCGGTGGCGCGCCGCTCGCGCTGATGGTGTCGCACGCGGTCGGCGCGCCGGTCGCGTTCCTGCGCTACGATCGCCAGACGCGTGCGGTCGCATGGGAGTCGACGCTGCCGATCCCGCCCGCCGGCTCGAAGGTGCTGTTGTGCGAGGACATCGCTGGACGCGGTTTTACGCTCGCCGATTGCATCGCGTTCCTGCAGTCGCACGGGCTCGAAGTCAAAACGCTGACCGCCGCGGTCGATGAACTGAGCCGCGTGCAGCCCGACTACGCGATCGACGCGCGCGGCTACTTCGCCCTCTTTCCATGGGAGCGCCAGGCGTACACCGAGCGCTACCGAGACGACTGGGCACGCGTCGAAGCCGGCGCCGCGCCGGCGATGGCCAACGACCACGAATACGCGGCTTACGCGATCGACCTCGACGGCATCCTGCTGCCCGACGTACCGCTCGCGCGCTACGACGAAGACCTTGCCGGCGCGCTCGCCGAGCGCGACGCGCTGCTGCCGTTCGAGGTGCTGCCCGGCATCGACCTGCAACACGTGCGCACGATCATCACGGGCCGCCCGGAGATGGATCGCGCGCGCACCGAAGCGTGGCTCGCGCGACACGGCTTCGCTCATCTGCAACTGGTGATGCGCGCGCCCGGCCTGCACGACGACAGCCCCTCCGGGGCGGCCGCGCACAAGGCGAGCGCGGCGCTGCGCTCGGGTGTCACGCACTTCGTCGAAAGCGATCCGGTGCAGGCGCTGCTGATCGCGCAACAGGCGCCTTTGTTGCGCGTGATCTGGTGGGATGCGCTGACGCGCACGGGGATGCTGGTGAGCGCAAGGGCGTGGAGTTGAGCCGAGCTCAGCGTTCTCTACTTGTCCTTCCCCTCGCGCAACTGCAAATGACGCGCGGCACGCTGCGACGCGACGACGATCAGCTTCATCGTCGCGCGCGTCGCGCCGACGAACAGCTTGCGCGCGACGCGTTCGTCGAACGCGTCGAAGTCGATCTCGGTGAAGATCACGCACGGCGCCGCCTGCCCCTTGAAGCGGTAGATCGATTCGAACAGCACGTCGCCGTCGCGATACTCCGGGTTGCCGAACAGATCGTATTTGCCGGTGAAGCTGCGCAGCCGATGCGGTCCGAGATGATCGAGCGCGCTCATCGCCGAACCGTCCCTGCCGCGGAACGACAGCACCACGATGTCCTGCTTGCGAAAGCCGAGCCCGAGCGCGTGGGTGATCGCGCGCTTGGTCGCGTCGATACTACTTTCGGCGGCCTGCGCTTCGTCGTAGACCGACACCGAAACGTCCGAGCCGTCGAACGGACTGCCCGACGCGAGCGCCGCGGCAAGCGGCACCGACGAGCCGACCACATCGCGCAAATAGTCGAGAATGTCACGCGGACTGCGGTAATTGGTGGTTTCCTTCAGCGTGGCCCAGCCGGGTAACGACACCGGCTCGCGCATGTACAGATTCTGCAGCGGGTCTTCGAGCCACCACCACGCGCCGCCCGGCCGCAGCAGCCGCTCGAGCGAGGCAATCCACGACTGCTGGAAATCCTGCCCTTCATCGACGATCAGCACGTCGAACTGCCAGCGCGGCTCGATCGACGTGTCGGCGAATCCGGCCTCCAGTTGATCGAATACCTGCGCGGACTGGAAATCGGGCGCGCGGCCCGCGTCGCGCATGATCCAGTCGCACAGCTGGTGATAGTTCGCGACCTTCGCCTCCGGCGGCGCGACCCGCGCAATGTGATCGGCGAGTGGCCGGTTGAAGCACACGTACAACGGCCGCTCACGGCGCGCGACCGCGTCCTTCATCACCTGCACCGCGAGTTGCGTCTTGCCGGAGCCCGCCGTGCCGACCACGCGCAAACGGAACGGCGTGAATTCGAGCCGCCGGGCCCACGTGGCGAGTCCACCCGACAGGCGCGTGACGAGCGTGCCCGCCTGGCCGACGAGCGCGCTCGTGTCCGGTGCCAGCGCGAGTTCGTCGGCGAGAAAGTGATGGATTTTCGATGCGCTGGGAAGGCGCGGCTCATCGGCCGGCAGCGCTTCGCGGATGATCGCCGCCAGCCGTTCGCGCCGCGTCGCGTCGACGATGCGCGCGGGATTCACACCGGCGATCGCCGCATCCTTGACGATGTGATCGGGACAGTACAGCAGTTCCTCGATGAAATACGTGCCGGCGCCGAACGCCGCGGTAAAACGCCGGTGCAGACTCTCGATCGTATGCGCGAGCGCGATCGCGACGTTGCGCTCGGTCTGCAGGTACACCTTGACGAGCCCCTTCGGCGTTTCACGCAGAAAGCCGGTCTTCTGCTCGATGATCATCAGACGCCCGGCAGGACTCACGATCACGAAGTCGGCCTCGCCGAATACCGAAAAGTTCTGGTTCAGGCGAGTCCAATGCACGCCGTGATAGACGGTGTAATCGGCGGGCAGTGCATGTTCGAGCAGTGCCAGCGTTTCGCGTTCGCGCGCCGCCGCGCCGGTCGCTTCGAGGCTCTTCCAGTCGTCGGGAACAATGCGGGCCATGCGATGCCTTATCGGGTTTGGATGCGTGAGTCCACGCGTGTCGGCTCAGTGCGCAATTCGGGGTGCGGTCATTGTACGCAACGCGGTGGCGGGCGTCGCATCCGCGAGGCTGCGCCGCCTCGCGCGGAGGGCGCCTTTCGGATGCCGCGCAAAGCTTCGCGCATCGTGTATCGTAACTGGCTGAACGCCGCGCGAGGCGCGGCTTGCCAACCGAAAGAGAAAAGGATTTACCGGATGATTACGATCTGGGGACGTACCAATTCAGTCAACGTCCAGAAAGTTTTGTGGTGCTGCGACGAACTCGTACTGCCATTCGACCGCATCGACGCGGGCCTGCAATTCGGCCGCAACAACGAACCCGACTATCTCGCGATGAACCCGACCGGCAAGGTCCCGACGCTGGTCGACGACGACTTCGTGCTGTGGGAATCCAACTCGATCCTGCGCTATCTGGCGATGCAATACGGCGAATCGAGCCTGCTGTATCCGGCCGAGCCGAAACTGCGCGCGAGCATCGACCGCTGGCTGGACTGGTCGCTGTCGACGCTGCAGCCGGTGGAGCGTCCCGTGTTCTGGTCGCTCGTGCGCACGCCGGAGGCCGAGCGCGACGCCGCCAAACTCGCCGCCGACGTGAAGGCGGTCACCGTGCTGTGGCGCCTGCTCGACACGCATCTGCAGGGCCGCTTCTTTCTCGAAGGCGAAAAGTTCACGCTCGCCGATATCGTGATCGGCGCGTACGCGAAGCGCTGGTTCGGCCTCGACGGTTTGCAGCGGCCGCCGCTGCCGAGTCTGGAGCGCTGGTATTCGCGTCTGACGACGCGCACCGGCTTCAAGAAGTACGTGGATTTTCCGTTGACCTGAACGGCCGGTTCACTGGCGACTTCGTAAGCGCCGCCCGCGCGCTTGTGCCGCGCCTGTGCCGCGCCGATCCCCCGACCGGCGCGGCGACCCACCGCGCATGCCTCTATAATCGACGCATGAAAACCCCCAACCCCGCCGCAACCGGCCATCCGGTCACTCCCGCACCTGCCGCCTCCGCCGCCGATGCGCACGAGCATCATGCGCATCACGACGTGCATCAGCCGTCGCAGGAAGCGGCTCTCGCACTGGCCGAGCAATATTGCCGCGAACGCGGCGAAAAACTCACGCCGATCCGGCGCAAGGTGCTCGAACTGCTGCTGAACTCGGGACGCGCGACCAAGGCCTATTCACTGCTCGACGAAATGCGCCAGATTCACCCGGGCTCGGCGCCGCCCACCGTCTATCGCGCGTTGGATTTTTTGCTGTCGGCGGGACTCGTGCATCGGATCGAGTCGATCAATGCGTTCACCGTCTGCCATGATCTGACGCAATGCCAGCACGGCATTCTCGTCGTATGCCAGCAATGCGGCAGCGTCACCGAATTGCATCAACCGAAGCTGCGCCAGGCCCTGATCGCGCAGATCGAAGACGCGGGCTATCGGCTCGCGAGCGACGAAATCGAGTTGAAGGGCCTCTGTGCGGCCTGTCAGGCGGCCGCAATGGCTGGCGAAGCCGCGCCGGTGGCCGCGGCGAAATAGCGGCGCGCTACGCGTCAGGTGCGCAACGCGGTGGGATGCGCTGCGAAGCGCCGATGGCCGCGCGCTGTTCCGCGAAACGACGTCTTCCCGCCGCGCGCCGGCCTGCTACTACTCGCTCTCCACGAAAGCTCGCTGCGAGCCCGCTACGAAGCGGCGATCACCCCGCCGCGCGGGCGTCGATCGCGTCGCGCAGCAACGTCACGAGCGCTTCGGGCAACGCGGGTTTGGTCATGAAATGCTGGAAGCCTTCGCCGATGCTGCGCAGGCGATATGCGTCGTCGGTGTGGCCGGTCAGCGCCACCGCCACCGCGGGCGAATGGCCGCCGCAAATCTCGTGATCGCGCAGCCGCTGGATCAGATAGAAGCCATCCATGGTCGGCAAGTCGAGGTCGCAGACGACCGCGTCGGGAAGCAACTCCATCGCCGCCACGACACCCTCTTCCGCATCGGCGACCGCGCATACCTTCGCGCCTTCCGCCTCGAGTAGCAAGGTCAACGATTCCCGGCTGTCGGGGTCGTCCTCTACCAGCACGATCGTGGCCTGATCGAGCCTCATTGCTGCATTCATCGTATGTTGTTGCTCTGGAAAACCGGTTAGGCCATCGGAAGTGGCCAATGTTTCACTCTGCTGATTGCCGCCGATTTGCGCGGCCGAGGTGTTGCTGTCCATGGTTCCGACTCGATTTCGCACGCCGAGTTGCAGACAGGTCCGCGATTGTAAAACATTGCTGAGCACCTTCCCGAGTACAACGCGTGCGCACGGTAACGCGCCAAAATTGCACGTCGATGAAAAAACGGCGCTCGACGCATGCCGCGATTTAGCTGCTGAGTGTCCGCAGTTTTTCCGCGGCTCGCCGATTGCCGGCACCCGATGTTCCGGCGCGGTTCGCACGAACCCCGTTCGTACGGCCTTCTCCGCCCGGTCTCGATTCCGTCCTTCGTATTGTTTGCGCCACGCGGCGCTGTCGTTCGTGTTGCGCCGCTCGCATCCGACGACTCTGCAAGCATGTCGCGTGCCTTGCTGCAGGGGTTCGCGTCACGTGAAGAGGGGCCGGGTCGCGCGTGTCGATGACACAAAGATGAATTGGCGCTTACCCGCTAACCGTTGGCGCCGCGGCGCTATCATCGTGGGCGCGCATGCGCGGCATGCTTCGGTTCGCGGCCGTCCGCACGCGTCTATCGATGTCCACTCATCCCAACCCGAGGCCACCCGACACCATGTCCGCAACATCGTCCGCGCTTTGCACCGCGACGCTCGAGATCCTTCGTCACGTCAGCACCGCCACGCTGACCACGCAGCTATTCAAGCGCGGTCTGCGCAATACCTTCATGCAGGGCGTCGCACCACTCGGTCCGCGCCGCGCCGCGAATCTGGTTGGGCCGGCGTTCACGCTGCGCAATATCCCGTCGCGCGAAGACATCGACGTGCTGGAGCTATTCGCGGACCCTGAGTACGCGCAACGCAGATGCGTCGAGACCATTCCGCCGGGCCATGTGCTCGTGCAGGATTGCCGCGGCGAGCGCGGCAGCGCGTCGTTCGGTTCGATTCTGTCGCTGCGTTTGCAGGTGCGCGGCGTGGCCGGCATGGTGTCCGACGGCCCGGTGCGCGACAGCGCGACGATCGCCGCGCTCGATATGCCGGTGTTTTGCGCCGGCGCGAGCGCGCCGCCCAATCTGATCCGCCATCACGCGGTCGACATCAACGTGCCGATCGGCTGTGGCGGCGTCGCGGTGTTTCCGGGCGACGTGATCGTCGGCGATGGGGATGGGGTTGTCGTGATTCCGCTGAAGATGGCCGACGACGTCGCGCAAGCCGCGGCCGAGCAGGAACGGCTCGAAGCGTTTCTGACCGAAAGGATTCGTGCCGGCGCCGCGCTTCCCGGCACCTATCCGCCGAACGACGAGACGAAAGCGGCGTTCGACGAGTGGAAGAAAAACCGCAAAGTCTAGGGCCTTTTCAAACGACACGGCGACCGGTGCACCACACCGGCCGCCGGTTCAAGCGCCCTTGGCGGGCCCGATGCCCTGCACCAGCAACGCCACCGCATGCCGTGCGATCTCCGCGCCGCCGATATTGCGGCGCAACGGATCATTACGCCACAGCTTCGAGGTGGCCAGCGGCAGAATCGTCATGCCGAGCAGCGTGACGAACACGAGCGCGGGTTCGAGCGATGCATTCAGGCGCCCCTCCTTCTGCCAACGCGCGATCGCGAGCAGCGACTCCTTCTGATGCGCGAAGCCGAAACGCTCATGCATGCGCTGGCGCAGCAGACCGCCGTCGCTGATCACTTCGCGAATCCACAGCGACGCGAACCACGGGTTATCGCTCGCGATCTGCACGAGCCGCTCGGTGAACTGCGTGATCGCCGCGACCGGAGCGTCGGGATTTTCCCGGAACGGCAGACCGAGGCTTGCGCGCAACGGCGCGAAACACTCGTCGATCAGCACATCGAGCAGTTGGTCGCGTGTCTTGAAGTAGTAGTGCACCATCGCGGGTGTGAAGCCGGCCTCGCGGGCGATCTCACCGAGCGATGTCTCGACGATGCCCTGCCTTGCGAACAACGTCAGCGCAGCGTCGAGCAAGCGCGCACGTTGCTCTGGGCCGCGCGCGGCGCCCGTCGGCCGGCCGGGGCGGCGGGCGGGCGACCCGGTTGGCGCGCCGCTTGTGAGATTCGCGGTTTGCGCATCCGCTTGCGTCGCCTCGAGTTTGGGCTTCGACGCGCCACGCTTTTTCGCGGCAATTCGCGCGGGTGGCCCCGCATCTGTCACGACGTGGTCCGCCGCGGCGTCATCAGACGAGATCCTTGTCATTGCATTGAATTTGACGTGAGAGGCGATGTCGCCTATATTAATCGTTCAGTTAATTAATTTCAACGCGTTGCCGCCATGGAACAACCCGCTACGACCCTGTCCGTCGACTCCGCGCCCGAGGAACCCCGCCTGGCCTCGGCCGCAGACGCAGCCGATCATCCGCCGATCCGGCTGCTGTTTCCGGCGCTGCTGCTGGTCATGCTGCTCGCCGCGCTCGACCAGACGATCGTGTCGACCGCGCTGCCCACCATCGTCGGCGATCTGGGCGGGCTCAATAACCTGTCGTGGGTCGTGACCGCCTACCTGCTCAGCTCGACGATCGTCGTGCCGCTGTACGGCAAGTTCGGCGACCTGTTTGGCCGCAAGATCGTGCTACAGACGGCGATCGTCATCTTTCTCGTCGGCTCGGCGCTGTGTGGCATCGCGCAAAACATGAGTCAGCTGATCGTGCTGCGCGCGCTGCAAGGTCTCGGCGGCGGCGGCCTGCTCGTCGTGACGATGGCGGCGATCGCGGACGTGATTCCGCCCGCTGAGCGCGGCCGGTATCAGGGCGTGTTCGGCGGCATCTTCGGTCTCGCCACCGTCATCGGTCCGTTGCTCGGTGGCTTTCTGGTCGAGCATCTGACCTGGCGTTGGATCTTCTACATCAACCTGCCGCTCGGCATCCTGTCGCTGATCGTGATCGGCGCGGTGTTCAAGCCGCACGTGCGCCACGTCAAGCACACGATCGACTACATGGGCGCCGCTTTTCTCGCCGGCGCGCTGACCTGCATCATCCTGTTCACGAGCCAGGGCGGCACGATCCTGCCGTGGACCTCGCCGCAACTGTGGTTCACGCTCGGCATGGGCCTCGTAGCGATCTGGGGCTTCATTCACGAAGAGCGCAGCGCGGTCGAACCGATCATGCCGCTCGGACTGTTCAAGCAGCGCACGTTTCTGATCAGCAGCCTCGTGAGCTTCATCATCGGCGTATCGCTGTTCGGCTCCGTTACGTTCATTCCGCTCTATCTGCAGGTCGTGAAGGGCTCCACGCCGTCGCAAGCCGGCATGCAGATGCTGCCGATGATGGGCGGCCTGTTCATTCTGTCGATGGTGACGGGCCGTCTGATCAGCAAGATCGGCAAGTATCGGCTGTTCCCGATCATTGGCACGTTCCTCGTCTCCGTGGCGATGCTGCTGCTCGCGCGCCTGCAGATCGATACGCCGATTCATGTGATGTATCTGTACATGGGCCTGCTCGGCTGTGGCCTCGGCATGGTGATGCAGGTGCTGGTCCTCGCGGTCCAGAACACCGTCGAGTTCAAGCATATGGGGGTGGCGACGTCGGGCGTTACGCTGTTTCGCTCGATCGGCGGCTCGATCGGCGTGGCCGGTTTCGGTGCGGTGTTTTCGAACGGACTGGCCTCACGCCTCGAAAAGCTGATCCCGCCCGATACCGAACTTCCGCAGGCCTTGGGTCCCGCCGCGATTCGTCAGCTACCCGAAGCATTGCGCAACGACTATCTGCATGCGTTCGCTGGCGCGTTGCATACCGTGTATCTGTCGGCCGCATGCGTCGTGGTGCTCGCCTTCGCGCTGGCGTGGCTGCTGAAGGATCATCCGTTGCGAAAGCACTGAGCGTTCTTCTGCGCCTGATCCGGATGCTGATGCAAACACTTACCGGCAAGCATCCAATAGCCGGGCGATCACGAGGCCGCACGCGCAGCGCGTCGGCCTCGTTGTTTTTTTGTCGCGTTCACTACATGGGGCGCGCCCGTGCATTTGTCGTGAAACAACAGACACATACATTCGTTTTTGAGCGTATCGGCAAAGTTTCTTCATACCTCCGAATGAGCGGTAGCGCACACAATCCAGGGGCCTACCGCGTTGACGTCCCCCGTGAAACATCACATATTGGAAACCGTGGAAACGCAGGCGCGGCCTACGTCTCCGCGACCTCCGGCGCATGTGGATCGTGATTCCGCGGACAAGGCTCCTGCCTCAACACGATCCGGAGCATGCCTTTACGGCATCGTTTTCCAAAGGTGGGTCCACGGCATGTCCACCCAGACAGCAACCGGCCAAAGTTTCCCCACGCCCTGCAAACGCTGCGGCGGCGCACTGTACCGACAAGTCGACGCCTGCCCCTACTGTGGCGCTGCGCATCCGTTCGAGCAAGACGATCCGCACATCCGCACCGGTATTCCAGGCAGCCGCGCGAGCGCCACGCACAAGCCGCTGCCCCGCTTCGACGACGAGCTCGGCACACGGGATGAACCCGTCATCGCCTCGGCCGCGATGGCGTCCGAATCTCTGTTGCAGAGCGAGCCGATCATGCACACGGCGCTCGTGTCGACCGACACCGCTATCCCACCTTACGAAGATCCGATGTACGCGCCGCGCAACACTGCGCAGACGATCTGGCGCGTGCTATACGTGATCGGCGCGGTCATCGCGATCGGCCTGGCGTATATCGCTTATACGTTATTCAGCGACGGTGGCGAATCGGAAGATAAAGGCGTCGAGCAGATCACTCAGGATGTCCGCACCACGACGACCGGCATGATCGCGCCGCTTGCGTCCGCACCGGTGATGGCTCAGGCACAGACCGCACACGCGCCGGCCGCGGCCAGGCCAGTCCCACCGCCCGTGAGCGAACTGGCGGCGAAGCCCGCGCCCGTCGTACCCGCGGTTCCCGTCATTCCAGCGACACCGGCTGCGCCGCCTGTCACGCCGCCGCTCGCCGCGACGCCCATGCGGCCCGCGACGCAATTCCACGACGCCGCACAGGCGTTGCAGGTCGCGAGGACCGCGTTCCGCGCCAACGACCTGTCCGCCGCGCAGGCCGCTCTCGCGGCCGCGCAAACGTTACAACCGGGAAACAGCGATGCGCAGGTTCTGGCCGATCAGATGCGGCCGCTCGTCCAGCGTCGCGATACCGCGCTGCAGGCCGCGCAGGTCTGCGTCGCGCAGCAGTCGTGGCCGTGCGCGCGTCAGCACGCGAACGAGGCGCTCGCGATCGACAGCAGCAACGACGCGGCGAAAGTGATCCTCGAGCGCGTGATTCGCGAGACCGGCTGGGCGCCGCTGACTCCGCCGCATGCGGCAGCGGACGCCGCGCCGGGCGCGCCGCTCGCGCAGGCGCAACTGCAGGTACCGCTGCCCGCCGGCATGCTGGAGCACGGCGCGCTTGCCGCGACCGCAACGAACGCCGGCGTCGTGAGAACCGCGACGCCGCGGAGCAACTAGCGCTCAAGCGCGACGCAACCCTCCGCTCAGGGTCGCGGAGACGCCAACGACTGCGCCGTCGCGCCCAAACATTGCTTCGCATAGCAGATCGAATGGTCGCCGTCTGTGCCGATTCCCACATAATCATTCGTCCTCTGAGCGGCAACAGACGGAGCGGCCCTGACAGCAGTTTGAACATGACATGGCAACCGGATCACTGGTGCTTCCACGCGCCACGCGTGAAGCGGGATCAACCTGACCGATAGGTAGAATGACCATGCTGAAGAGACTTCTCGCGGGCTGGCTGGGGCTGGTGGTACTGGTCGTATGTTCGCTGGCCGGCGCGGAACCGGCCCACTACAAGATCGTCACCGGGCCGGAGCGCGGCACCTATATCCAGATCGGCAACGACCTGTCGAAATGGGTGGCCCAGCCGGTCGGCATCGACCTCGAAGTGGTGGCGTCGAAAGGCTCGGCCGAAAACGTGCAGCGCATGCGTTTCGAGCCCGGCGTGAAGCTCGCGCTCGTGCAGTCCGACGTGTACCAGGCGTTCATCGACATGGCCAACACGGGCAACCCCGATGCGGGCACGACGATCCGGCCGTTGCGACTGATCATGCCGCTCTACGACGAGGAAATTAACGTCGTCGTGCGGGCGGATTCGCCGCTGAAAACGCTCGCCGACATCAAGGACAAGACCATCAGCGTCGGCCTGCTGGGCAGCGGCACCGCGCAGTCGGCGACGACGCTCTACCGCCTGATGTTCGGCCAGCCGATTCCCGAGCAGAACGTCGTGCATCTGAGCAACGAGGACGCGCTGGCCGCGCTGATCGTGAAGAAAATCGACGTCGCGATCATCGTGGTCGGGCAACCCGCGAATCTATTCACCAGCATGAAGCCCGACCTGCTGTCACAACTGCGTCTGCTGCCCGCCGATCCCAACGCGCCGGAGACGAACCGCGCAAAGCAGACCTACTTTCCGACGACGATCCGTCAGAGCAGCTACCCAGGCTGGCTGAAGGAAGACGTGCCGGGCCTCACGGTCAAAGCGTTTCTGGTCACCTACGACTATGGCTTGCGCGACACCGTCAGCAATCTGAATCATTTCGCCGACTCGTTGTGCGCGAACTTCGACAATCTGCAGGAGCACGGCCATCCGAAATGGAAACAGGTGAAGCTCGAATTGCCGACGCTCGTACGCGGGTGGAAGTATTACGGTCCGGTCGAGAAGCACCTGCGCGCGTGTCTCGCGAACCGCACCGCGGCGATGAGCGCGGCGGCCGCGCAACCCGCGCCGAAACCGCATACGCCGTGCTCGGAACAGGAGCGGATGCTTCTGCTGTGCAAATAACGCCGTAGCAAGGACCGCGCGCCTGATTCGATTCAGTTCGTTTCAGACGCGCTCGGGCCCCGCGTCGGCCGACACCGCGCACGCATCCATCGCCCGTTGCAACGCCTCGTACACCTTCGGGCGATTGCATTGCGACACGTTGAAACGCAGAAAGCCCGCCGCCGCCTGCGACGCGCTGAACACGTTGCCCGGCGCGAGCACGACGCCCGCCGTCAACGCATGACGGGCGATGTCGGCGGCATCGAGCGCCTCGGGCAAGCGCGCCCACACGAACAGGCCCGCGCGCGGCCGTGTCCAGATATCGAGGCCCGCATAGCCGAGTCGCCTGATGGTCTCTCCCATCGCATCGGCCAGCTTCGCGCGCATCGCCTCGAGATGACGCCGATAGGTACCGTCGACCAGCATCCGATGCACGACGCTCGCCGAGAGTTGGCCGTTGCCGAACGACGTCGCGAGCTTCAGATCGATCAGCGGTTCGACCCATTCGGCCCGCGCGGCGATATAGCCGCAGCGCACCGCCGCCGACAGCGTCTTCGAAAAGCTGCCGATCGACACGACGCGAGAGAGCCCGTCGAACGCGGCGAGTCGCGGCGCAGGTTCGTCTTCGAAGTCCGCGAAGATGTCGTCCTCGACGATCAGCAGATCGTGCTCGCCGGCGAGCTTCAGCAGCCTGTGCGCGACGGCTGGCGCGAGCGTCGCGCCGGTCGGGTTGTGGATCGCCGAGTTCGTCACGTAGAGCCGCGGACGCTGCTCGACCAGAACGCGCTCGAACGCCGCGAGATCCGGTCCCTGCGGCGTGTACGGCACGCTCGCAATCCGCACGCGATGCGCGCGCAGCAGCGCCTGAAAATTGAAGTAGCACGGATCGTCGATCAACACCGTGTCGCCCGGTTCGAGCAGGAAGCGGCACACGAGATCGAGCGCATGGGTGCCGCCGTCGGTCAGCAGGATCTGCTCGGGCGGCGCATCGACGCCGTGCGCGGAGAGCCGCCACGCAAGCTGCTGACGCAGCGCCGGCAAGCCGGCCGGGCTCGCGTAGTCGGCGAGCAGTGACTGCGGATCACGGGCGACCGCACGCAGCGCGCGCCGCACGCCATCTTCCGGCAGCCACGAAGCCGGCATCCAGCCGCAGCCTGGCTTCAGCGCTTTCGAGCCGGTCTCCAGCGACTGCCGCGTGAGCCACAGCGGATCGACCTCGCGATCGAGCCGGGGGCCGAGATCGGCGAGCGCGAGCGGCGGCGCATGGCCCGACACGAAGAACCCTGAGCCGCGCCGCGCGACGATCACCCCTTCCGCGACGAGCCGGTCGTAGGCTTCCACCACGGTCGATTTCGACACGCCGAGCGTGTCGGTCATCGCGCGAATCGACGGCACGCGCGCGCCCGGCATCAGCGAGCGGCTCGCGATGCGCTCGCGCAGATTGTCCATCACGAGGCCGACGCGCGTGCCCGGCACCGTCTCGTTGTTGTCGGTTCCCGCCATCTGTACTGCTCCATGTTCGGTACAGTTTGTGCGAACTGTACTGATCTGTAGCTTAACGTTTACGGCGGCGGCGCGCATCATGTGACTCTTTGAGCGCAGGGATGTACGTAATGGACAAGACCACCAACGGCTGGCTCAGCGGTTTCGCAGGCGTGCTGATTTTCAGCGGCTCGCTGCCGGCCACGCGGCTTGCCGTGCAGGGACTCGATCCGGTGTTTCTGACCGTGGCGCGCGCGACGATCGCGGGCGTTCTCGGTCTTCTATTGTTGCTGGTGTTCCGTGAGACGCGGCCGCAGCGCCGCGATCTGCTGCCGCTCGTGGTGGTCGCGCTCGGCGTCGTGGTCGGCTTTCCGTTGCTGACCGCGCTGGCGCTGCGGCATGTGAGCGCTGCGCATGCGGTCGTGTTCATCGGTTTGCTGCCGCTCGCCACCGCGATCTTCGGCGTGCTGCGCGGCGGCGAGCGGCCGCAGCCGGCGTTCTGGCTGTTCTCGGCGCTCGGCAGCGCGGCGGTGGCCGCGTTCGCGTTGCGGCACGGCATCAGCGCGTCGCCGCTCGGCGACGCGCTGATGCTCGCGGCGATCATCGTGTGCGGGCTGGGCTACGCGGAAGGCGCGCGGCTGTCGCGTCACCTCGGCGGCTGGCAGGTGATTTCGTGGGCGCTCGTGTTGTCGCTGCCATTGATGCTGCCGCTCGCCTGGTGGACGCGCCCCGTGTCGTTCGATGGTGTCGGCGCCGCCGCGCTGTGGGGACTCGCGTATGTGTCGCTGTTCAGCATGCTGATCGGCTTCGTGTTCTGGTACCGCGGACTCGCGCTCGGCGGTATCGCGGCGGTTGGTCAACTGCAGTTGCTGCAGCCGTTTTTCGGGCTTCTGCTCGCCGGCGTGCTGCTGCACGAACAGGTCCCGCCGTCGATGATCATCGTCACCGTGATCGTGGTCGCCTGCGTGGCGGGCGCTCGGCATTTTTCGCGCGCGGCGCCGGCGCGGCGGGCGGCCTGACGCGGCTCGACCAGCGCACGGCGAGCAGTCTTTTTCACGATCGAATTGCGCGAGTCGTGGGTCGATATGTCATCATTTCGCAGATTGGCACAACCAGCGCCTTGCGCCGCGACTGACGATGACGACCGCTTTTGCCCAAACCGTCGAAGCCCGTTTTGCCGAACTCACGCCGACATCGAAACGCGTCGCCAGCTACATGCTCGCGAACCTCGACCGGCTCGGCCTCGAGACCGCCGACCAGATCGCGCAGCAAGCCGGCACCAGCGGCATTTCGGTCGGCCGCTTTCTGCGCAGCGTCGGCTATCGCAATCTCGACGATCTGAAACGCGAGCTGCGCGGCACGCAGCAGCGGCCCTGGCTGATTACGGACCGGCTCGACGCGTTCCGCCGTGGACCGAGCGACAGCACCCAAATCCGTGAGCCGCATGAACCGGGCGTCGCTGACGGCGCTTCGCCGCGCGACGCGGCGCTCGCCCAATCGCTCGAACTCGAGATCGGCGCGATCCAGCACGTATACGAACTCGCGCGCTCGCCGGCCTTCGCGCGCGTCGCCGAGCGCATCGCGAACGCCGATGCGATCTATATCCTCGGCATCCAGTCGACGCGCGGTATCAGCAATGCGTTTTACAGCTACCTCGAATACATCCGCCCGCGCGTGTTCTATTCGGATGGCATGTCGGGTTCCTACGTCGATTCGTTGAACTCGGAGTTCAGCACGCCGTATCTGATCGTCACCGACACGCGCGCCTATTCGACGATCGCGCGACGCTATTGCCAGGCGGCCTCGCAACGCGGTCTGCCGTTCGCGCTCGTCACCGATATCTACTGTCCGTGGGCGCGCGATTTCGACGGCGACCTGCTGCAGGTGAAGACCGACGTCGGTCAGTTCTGGGATTCGCTCGCGCCGCTGACGTGCCTGTTCAACCTGCTGATCTCGGCGGTCGTCGAACGGCGCGGACCGGCTATCGACGAACGCGTGGCGCGCAATCGCGAGTTGCAGAGCGAGTTCGACCAATTCGATCTTTGACCCGCTTCAAATCCGCGCCGGCCACAGGCATAGTGAAGGCTTCCACCAAACTGAGCCTGCCACGACCGGACCACGCATGAGTTCACCCCGCCCTCCGCTCGACGCCCCGCTGATCCGCGACGCCACCGAAGCCGACCTCCCCGCGATTCAGGCGATCTATGCGCATCACGTGCTGACCGGTGTCGCGTCGTTCGAAGAAACCCCGCCGTCCGTCGACGACCTGCGCACGCGGCTCGCAAGCGTGCGCAGCCACGGACTGCCGTATATGGTCGCGGAGATCGACGGCGAGGTCGCCGGCTATTGCTATGCGACGCCGTATCGCCCGCGCGCCGCCTATCGCAACACGATCGAAGACTCGATCTACGTGAACGACGCATATCGCGGACGCGGCATCGGACGCTTGCTGCTGCAGGCGCTGATCGATCGTTGCGAGACCGGACCGTGGCGTCAGATGATCGCGGTGATCGCCGATGGCGGCAGCGGCGGCTCGCTCTCATTGCATACGCAGCTCGGCTTCGAGCTGACCGGCACGTTGAAGGCGGTCGGCTACAAGCACGGCCGCTGGCTCGACACGACACTGATGCAACGCACGCTCGGCCGCGGCGCATCGACCGGGCCCGACGACGTTTCAAACGCGGCAGGCGGCACGCACGGGTAGTCCGCCGCGCGCACGGCGCGGCGTAGCAACCGCGACGCCGAAGGCTAAACCTAACGCGCGCGCGGCAAACGCGCGAACAAGGTCGGATAGTCGATCACGAGGCCATCGCTATCCACGCGCATATTGGCGGTGAACTCGCGAAAAATGCCTTCGTAGCGGTACTCGCCATTCAACTCGATGCACGTGTATGCCTGCTCGGCGCGCGTAACCTGCAAGTCCGGCGTCGAGATGTACGCGACTTCGATCGGTTGACGTTCGCCCTCGGCCAGTTGCAGCCGGCGGATCGGCAACGTATTGGTGTACGGCGTCGCGGCGATATCGATATCGATGCAGCCCTCGATCGCACTCAGCGCGAGGCCGTGCCCGTCGTGCCAATGGCCTTCGCCATCGCCATGCAATTCCAGCTCGCCGCCGCCGACGATCTTCAGGTGCGCATAGCGCGTGCGCCAACGCGCGTCGCAGCGCACCGTGTAATGCAGCCCGTACGCCTTGCCATAGCGCTGCCCGATCACGACGCTTTCCACGGCGAAGCCGTCGTCGCGCGCATCGAATACCAGATGTTCGATGCCGTCGCCCTCTTCCGAGGCCCATCGTAATTCACGCATCGGCGTCTCCTCACGAAACGGCGCAGTGGGCGCGCCGGCCTTTCATCGTAGCGCGAAAGTGCGCGCGCGAGTCAATCCCGACCCAGGCGCTTACGGCCGGCAAATAGCCAGTATCAACGCGCGGGATGCCTGAGTGTTGGCCGCTCGACTATGCTCGCGGTTTGTCGTGACTCCGAACCCGCCGCCGATGCACGCCGCCGCGACCGATGCCCCCTCTTCCTCGCCCAGCGCCCCGCTGCGCACGCTGCTGCGCAGCCTCGGCCAGATCGTGCTGCAATCGAACGCCGCGACCGGCGTGTGCATGCTCGGCGCGTGGCTTCTCAGCGAGCCGCGTCTCGTGTGCGCCGCGCTGCTCGGCGCGATCGCGGCCAACGTCAGCGCGATGCTCGCCGGTTCGGCTGACGCCGACCTGCGTGCTGGCCTGCCCGGCTTCAACGGTGCGCTCGCGGGCCTCGCCGCGTTCAGCTTCATCGGCGATCCGGCGCGCGCGTCGGCCGTCGCGATTCTTGCGGCGACGGCCACCGCATGGCTGCTGCGACCGTGGTCGCGCTGGTTGCGTGTGCGTGGGCTCGGTTATCTGTCGAGTCCGTGCCTGATCGTCACGTGGCTATGGTTGCCGCTGATCGCGAGCCGTTCCTTGTCGGCGGGTCCCGACGCCGCTCATCCGCTCGACGCGATGCGGTTCGTCAGCGGCGTGCTCGCGGGCGTTGCGCAGACCGGCTTCGCGTCGGGCGCGCCAGCGGGTGTGCTGGTGCTGCTCGGGATTGCCGCCGCCTCGCCCAAACACGCGCTCTATGCGCTGGGCGGCGCGACATTGGCGAGCGCGGCACACCTGTTGCTCGGCCCGAGCGTTGCTTCATTCGACGCCGGCCTGTGGGGGTTCAACGGGGCGCTGACCGCGCTCGCGCTAGCCGACTCGGGCTACGCGGCGACACTCGGCGGCATCGCGATGTCGGTGCTGTTGCAAGCGGCCGCGCTGCATTGCGGTTGGCTTACGATGACCGCGCCGTTCGTGCTCGCAACGTGGAGCATGCAGTCGCTCGGGCGCCGCAGCGCGTAACGGATGGGTCGTGCGCTGTCGCCACCCGCACGGCATTGTGCGGTAGCATCCCAAGCCGGTTCCCGCGTCGCGCGGCCTCGCATTCAGCAACCTTCTTGCGTCGGCGATCAATCGCATGGCGCCGGAGTCAGTGCTGAAACACTCACTCCAGCCGACAGGAGACAGATATGTCGTTCGCCCACTCACCCGCCGGCCGCATCGCCGAGACCGGTCCGCTGTCGGAAGCGGAACAGCAAACCCGCATCGATCTGGCCGCCGCTTATCGTCTCGCCGCGCTCAACGGTTGGGACGATCTGATCTACACACACATTTCCGCAAGCGTGCCCGGCGAACCGGGCCACTTCCTGATCAATCCGTTCGGCCTCGCGTTCGATGAGGTATGCGCGTCGAATCTCGTGAAAATCGACATCGCGGGCAATATCGTCGGCGCCAGCGAACATCCGGTGAACGCCACCGGCTTCGCGCTGCACGCCGCCGTGCATGCCGCGCGCGACGACGCGTTCTGTGTGATGCATCTGCATAACACCGCGGGCGTGGCCGTGTCCGCGCAGCCGGAAGGATTGCTGCCGGCGTCGCAGCACGCGCTGCGCTTTTACGGCCAGCTTGCATATCACGACTACGAAGGCCTCGCGTTCACGCCGGCCGAAGGCGAGCGCCTCGTCGCGCATCTCGCCGATCATCCCGCGATGCTGTTGCGCAATCACGGCACGCTGACGCTCGGACGCACGGTTGCCGAAGCTTATGTGCTGATGGCGACGCTGTTGAAAGCCTGTGAAATCCAGATCCAGGCGCAAAGCTGCGGCGCGCCGCTGGTGGTGCCGAGCGACGCGGTCGCCGCACGCACGGCGGAGCAGCTCTACGATGGCGGCGCGATCGAAGGCGCGCTCGAATGGCCCGCGCTGCTGCGCAAGCTCGATCGACTCGATCGCGGCTATCGCGCCTGAACGCCCGAGCCGGTCCGCTTCATTCCAGTCCCAACTCTCAACCCCACGGAGCAACGTCATGCCCACGTTTCATATCGAACTCTTCGAAGGCCGTACGCTGGAACAGAAACGCCAGTTCGTCGAAGCGATCACGAAAGCCACCTGCGAATCGCTCGGCGTCGAGCCGAACTCGGTCGACATCATCCTGACCGACGTGAAGCGCGAAAACTGGGCGACGGGTGGGCGTTTGTGGTCGGAGGCCTGATCGACCCGGAAAAGCGCTGGCGAGACCAGCGCTTCGATGCATAAAACGAGGCATCGAAAAAAAAAGCTGCGCACGTGAGGTGCGCAGCTTTCGAGGCTTACAACGCGAAAAAAATCGCGTCGATGTGGCGGCAAAACAACGTGCCGCCACGTATTCAGTAACTGTTTAGAACTTGTGGATGATACCAACGCCGACAGCGACCTGGCTGCGCGACGATGCCGGCGCGCTGTTCTGACCGTCACCAATGCTTGCTTGTGCGTTGATGATCGTCTTGCCGTCGCCTGCCAGCGTCTTGCCGTTAGCACGCTGATAGGCTTCCAGCGCGTACAGACCGGTGCGCTTGGACAGGGTGTAGTACTGCGACAGGTTGAACTGGTTGTAGCTAGCCGTGTCCGAAATGCCGTTCGACGACGTTGCACGGGTGTAGCTATAGCCAGCGGCCAGGTCCAGCACCGAGATCGGCTTCCAGTGCAGCACTGCGCCACCCGTGTTCCAGATTTGGGTGCCGTGGAACAACGAGCCCGAACCCGCAGCGTATTGAACGTTCGAGTATGCGAACGAAACGTCCAACGCCGAGGTGAACGCGTAGCCGCCCGTCACTGCGACGCGCTGCTGCTTCGCTGCAGTCTGGAAGCCGTTGTTGATTGCCGAGACCGCCGGCTGTGCGCCGTTGTTCGACATCGCCGAATTCCAGTTCGTGCTGGCTGCGGCCGTGGCGGTGGCGGGGGTGAAGATGCCCGCATTGTCGATACGCTGGATACCTGCTGCGATGCCGACCGGGCCGTTCAGGTACTGTGCTGCCACGCTCCAAACCTGGCCAGCGGCGAAGCTGCCTGCATTGCCGCCCAGCGAGTACGAACCGCTGACCGTCAGGCCGCCAAAGCTCGGCGACGTATAGACCAGCGAGTTGTTCGAGCGGTACAGCGTATCCAGCGAGTCGATATCACCCGGGTGCGCGCCGTAAAAACCGGTCAGCCACGTGGTCGGGCTATACGGCGACAGCAGCGTGTAGTACGAGGTGTACTGGCGGCCGGCCGTCAGCGTACCGAACTGGCCGTTCGTCATACCCACCCATGCCTGGCGGTTGAATGCCAGACCCGACACGCCTTGCGCGCCGGTTGCGCTGTTAAAGCCTTGTTCCAACTGGAAAATTGCCTTCGTGCCGCCGCCCAGATCTTCCGAGCCCTTCAGGCCGAAACGGCTACCAGCCCAGACGCCGTTGATCATTTGGACTTTCGAAGCACCACCGGGCGAGGGCTTCGACGATCCCAGTGCGCTCAACGACGTCGAGCTGTTCTGCCAGCCCAACCCAGCATCGACAATACCGTAGAGCGTCACGCTGCTTTGAGCATGTGCACCAAGCGCGACCAACGCCACTGCCGAAGCCACGAGAGTCTTTTTCATTTCTACTCCTCTGTTAAAAACTTTTTGAAGCAGCGCTATGCAAGCGCCGCAGAGTGTGGGTAAGACGTTTTATTTGAATCAGAACACCGGATGACCGTTGATGACGCTCGGCAACCACGTCGAGAACCACGGTACGTAAGTGACAATATTGATGGCCGAGAAGATAGCGAGGTAATACGGCCACGCCACCTTAGTAGTTTCCCCTATCGACACATTGCCAATTGCGCAACCAATGAACTGCACCGAGCCAATCGGCGGATGCACGAGACCCAATGCGCAGTTCAGCAGGATCATGATGCCGAACTGAACCGGGCCCACGCCGTTGTGCATCGCCATCGGCAGGAACAGCGGGGTCGTGATCAGGATGTGCGCCGCCATGTCGACGAACGTACCGAGGAACACCTGAATCACGTTGATGTACAACAACATCAGCCACGGCAGCGAGGTCGCGCCGTCGAGCATGCGTTCGATCGCGTCCGGGATCTCCAGATAGGCCATCTGGAAGCGCAGCATGTTCGACACGCCGATCAGCAGCAGCACCACGCCGGTCGTTTTCGCGGCCTTGCCGAGCGCATGGCCGAGCTTCTTCAGCGTCAGCGTGCGATACACGACGATGGTCAATATCAGCGAATAACCCACGGCGATCGCGGCCGCCTCTGTCGCAGTGGCGATACCGCGCGCCACGCAGAACAGAATGATCGCGATGACCATCAGACCCGGCACCGCGCCGATGAACGTACGCAGCACCGCCATCCAGCCCGGGAAACGCTGCAATTGGGTCGAACCGTCGGGACGGCGCGGATAGCCGAACTTGACGGCCTGCCAGTAAGCGGCGATCAGCACGAGGCCCATCACCCAAAGCACCGGCAACAGACCCGAGAACAGCAGATCGCCGATCGACACGCCGCTCATCTGCTTGCCGTTCAGCACGCCGCTCACGCCTTGCGCCGCGAACGCGTAGATGATCATGTTGGTCGACGTCGGCATCAGTGCGCCGGCGAGCGACGAGTGCGTGGTCACGTTGACCGCGTAGGCGGCGCTATAGCCTTCGCGCTTCATCAGCGGGATCACCACGCCGCCCATTGCCGACGTATCCGCGGTCGGCGAACCCGACACGCCGCCGAACAGCGTACAGGCGACCACGTTGGCCATGCCGAGGCCGCCGCGGAAATGGCCGACCGTGGCCTGCGCGAAGCGCAGGATGCGGTCGGCGATGCCGCCGTGGAGCATCAGCTCGCCGGAGAAGATGAAGAACGGCACCGCGAGGAACGAGAAACCGTTCATGCCGGAGATCATCGACTGCATCGCGGTTGCGGTCGGCAGACCTTCGAACAGATACGTCAGGACGCAGGACAGGCCCAGCGCGAATGAAACCGGAACCCCTAGAAAGAGGAAAACCAGAAAACTGACGGTAAGGAGGGCAAGTTCCATGATGGCTCTACTTTTATTCCGTGGCGGAGAGTTCGAGCGCTGGCTCTTCCCGTTTCCCGGCAAAGAGCTCGAGCAGATGCTCGATCGAGAACAACGCGATGCACACGCTCGCGAAGATCGGGATGCAGTAGCGCACGCCTTCCGGCACGCCAATGATCGGAATGCGGTCGCCCATCGTGGTTTCGGCCATCTCGAAGCAACCGACGAAAACGGCCACCGCGAAAGCAATCAGGCAGAGGTGCTGAATCCCTTTCGCGATCACCTGGCCCTTCTCGGGCAATTTCTTGACGAGCGAGTCGAGTCCGATGTGACCGCCCTCGCGAACCTTCAGTGCGGCGCCGAACATCGCGATCAGGATCACTAGCAACAATGCGATGGGCTCAACGTAATCGGGTGCGTCGCTAAACACGTAGCGCATCACCACGCTATAAATCACGAGCAGGCAAAGTGCGGCGAGGCTAACCGACGCCACGACCAGCAGCACGCGAAAAAGAAAATCATTTGGGCGTTTCAGGAAACTCATGACCCTGTCCTTGCTTACGTCCGACCTGTGCTTGAAATTCAGCCGTCCCGACGCGATCCGCGCACGCGAAACAGCGCGGCGGAATGTCTCGCGAGTTTCCTCGCGGACCATTCACGCCGCTGCTGCGACAAACGTTGCTATTGCTGATTGCGCCCGGGACGCGAGACTTACTTGATTGCCTGGATCTCGTCGACGATCTGCTTCATCTGCGGGGTCTTTTCGTACTTCGTCCACACAGGCTGCATCACCTTCACGAAAGCCGCACGGTCGATCTGCGAAGCCGCGACCACCGTTGCGCCGCCCTTCGTGACGGTCTTCTGCGCGTCGGCTTCACGCGCGGTCCACAGCTTCTGGTAGTACGGCACCGAGTCAGCCGCGGCCTTCTTGATGATCTGCTGCTCTTGCGGCGACAGCGTGTCCCACACCTTCTTCGAGAACACCAGCACTTCGGGGGTCATCGAATGCTGGGTTTCCGAGTAGACCTGAGCGACTTCGAAGTGCTTGGTTTCTTCGTACGACGGGATGTTGTTTTCGGCGCCGTCGACGAGGCCGGTCTTCAGGCCCGTATAGACTTCCGAGAACGGCATCGGCGTCGGCGTGCCGCCCATTGCCTTGATTTCGTCGACCATCAGGTCGGACGGCTGCACGCGAACCTTCAGGCCCTTCATGTCTGCCGGCGACTTGATCGCCTTCTTCGCGTACATCGAGCGTGCGCCGCTCTCGTAGAACGTCAGCGCGATCATGCCCTTCGCGGTGAACGCGTCGAGGATCTTCTGGCCTTCCGGACCGTACATGACCTTGCGGAAATGATCGACGTCGCGGAACAGGAACGGCAGCGACGGGATCATCGATTCCGGCACGATTTCGTTGAACGCAGCACCGTTCGCGCGCGTCATGTCGAGCGCACCGATACGAACCTGGTCGATCGTGTCGTTTTCCGAGCCGAGCGCGCTGTTGCCGAACACCTTCACGGAGTCCTTGCCGTCGGTCGCCTTGCTGATCTGCTCGCCCATGTACTTCACGGCCATGTTGGTCGGGAAGGTGTCGCCGTGCACATCGGCAACGCGGAACACGCGTGCTTCAGCCGACATCGTGCTGAACGCCAACGCCGCGGCTGCGACGATCATCGAAACACGGGAAGAGGCAAACTTCTTGTTCATCGTGACATTCCTTGAAAAAAGACCATCCCAGCGACAGCGGATGTGACATGGTTTTGACGCGTCTCCGGCTTCGCGCCCGCCGCCTTCGCAGGTGCGGGCGCTGGCCGTACTGGCTGTGCAACTTCCCCGGCACAGTTGACCCAGCACTCCAGTCGATAGCTCGACTACTTACTTCAATCATGCCGGCCGGCTTCCGACATGCATGCGGCATCGACCACAGCCGCACAACCGACCTGAAAACCTACCGAATTGCACTTGTCACACAAACACAGAAAGCCGTTTGTTGGGACTTATATGTTGTACGACGACATATGAAGTCTATAAAAGGGGTTTTAACTTGTACAGAGGGTATTTACCCGCATCAGGAAAAGCGCCGACACCTATGACCGGCATCGCACGCCGCCAAGCCCCGCGCCGTCTGGCGCTGAATGAGAGCGAATTGGCATGGGTCTCCGGAATTGTTGTATTTTTGCCGAACAAAGATGCGGGAACATGGTCCTGCGCCAAATGTTGTATGACGAGTGACGAATAAAGGGCCACACGAACGACCCCGAAAATGAAAACGCCGGGAGAAAAACTTCGTCCCGGCGCATGTCTCATGTAAGCAAGATTACAGTTGGCCCGCGAATTCGGGCTCAGGCAGCCCGCTCACGCCAGGCCGCAGCGCGAACACATGGCCGTCGTGCTCGCTCGCGCCGTTGGCCGGGCGGATCGACGTGACGAACAGCGTATCCAGATCGCGGCCGCCGAACGCGCACATCGCGGGCTTGATGGCCGGCACCGGAATCTGCCGGTCGAGCTTGCCCTGCGGCGTGAAACGCAGCAGCAGACCGGCGTCGTTCGCGCAAATCCAGTAGCAGCCGTCCGCATCGACCGCCGCGCCGTCCGGACGGCCCGAATAGTGATGCAGATCGGCGAACACGCGGCGGTTGCGCGGCTCGCCGGTGTCGACGTCGTAGTCGAACGCCCAGATCAGCCGGCGCAGCGGATGCGAGTCCGACAGATACATCGTCGTACCGTCCGGCGACCAGCCGAGGCCGTTCTGCGTGATCAGCGAATCGACGACCGGGGCCGACAGCACGCCCTTCTCATCGAAGCAGTACAGCGCGCCGCCCGGGATCGCCGCCGCCATGTCCATCACCATGGTGCCGGCCCAGAAGCGCCCTTGCCTATCGCAACGGCCGTCGTTGAAACGCATGCCGCCATGCGGGAATTCAGGCGCCGCGAGCTTGCGCAGCGACGCTGTCAGCGGCTCGCCGCCCGGCGCATTCGACGCGTCGGCGAGCGCGACCGCGAACAAGCCGGTCTCGCAGCCGGCGAGCACGGCGCCAGCGTGATCGAACGCGATACAGGCAACCTGCTCCGGCAGTTGCCATTCGGTGCGCTTGCCAGTTTCGAGCGAGCCGCGCACGATTTTCCTCGCCGGAATATCGACCCAGTACAATGCCTGCTCGGCCGCGCGCCAGACCGGGCTTTCACCGGTGGCCGCGGGCAACGGACCGGCCGCTTCGAAGCGTTCCACTTGCGGATTCGCGCTCATTATTTAGGCTCCCGCTTCGGCTCCATCGGACCGGCGAGCACGAACGGGCCGCCCTGGTACAGCTGGGTCGGGTCGTCGAAGCGCGTGTCGGGGGCGCTCGGCGGAAACAGGTGTTCGAACTGCGCCGAGCTGTCTTGCGGACGGTAGCCGAGGAACGCGGCGTTCGTGTTGTCGACCCACGCGGTGCGGTTGTTCGACACGCCGTAGACGATCGCGTGGCCGACGCGGTTCGTGAACAGCGAGCAGCGCACGAGCTCGATGAAGTCGCGGTAGCTCAGATACGTGACGAGCATGCGCGCGGTCTTCGGCTGCTCGAACGACGAGCCGATCCGCAGACACACGGTTTCGAGGCCGAAGCGGTCGAAGTAGTAGCGCGACAGCGATTCGCCGAAGCACTTCGACACGCCATACATGCCGTCCGGACGCAGCGGCGCGTCGGTGCCGAGCACCGACGTCACCGGATGGAAACCCACCGCGTGATTCGAGCTCGCGTAGACGATGCGCTTCACGCCGTGCTTTTGCGCCGACGAGTACACGTTGTACAGGCCGCGGATATTCGCTTCGAGGATGTCTTCGAACGGCGCTTCGACGGAAATGCCGCCGAGATGCACCACCGCGTCCACGCCTTCGAGCAGCGCGTGCACGGCCGCTGCATCGGCGAGATCGACGACGGCGGCTTCCTCGTGCGCGGCGACTTCGCCGAGCGGCGCGATATCGGATACGCGCACGATGTCGGCCCACTGCGCGAGAGCGGGACGCAGTTGCTTGCCGAGGTTGCCCGCGGCGCCAGTGAGCAGCAGACGGTGGAAGGGTTTCTTTGCCGCGGAGCGGTCAACGTTCAAATCGGTCATGTCTCTTTGCTGTTGTGATTGCGATCGGGTCTTCTGAACGGAAAAGCGAGCGCCGGTTGGACCGGCGCTCGCCTGAGATTAGATGGTGCGGGTTGCCTGATCAGGTCACCGGCGCCGGGTTGAAGAGGGTCAACGCATTGTGCAGCCCGAGCTTCTCCGCGCAGGTTTCCTTGCGGCCGCTCGCGACATCGAGCATCAGGCGGAACAGCTCCCAGCCCACCTCTTCGATGCTGGACTGGCCGGTCGCGATCGTGCCGGCGTTGATGTCCATCAGATCATGCCAGCGACGCGCGAGGTCCGAACGCGTCGCCACCTTGATGACCGGCACTTCGGCGAGGCTGTACGGCGTGCCGCGGCCGGTCGTGAACACGTGCAGCGTGATGCCCGACGCAACCTGCAGCGTGCCGCAGATGAAGTCGCTGGCCGGCGTCGCAGCATAGATCAGGCCCTTCTGATTGACCTTCTCACCGGGCGACAGCACGCCGGAGATCGCCGAGTTGCCCGACTTGATGATCGAGCCCATCGCCTTTTCGACGATGTTCGACAGGCCGCCCTTCTTGTTGCCGGGCGTCGTGTTCGCACTGCGGTCCGCGCCGCCGCGCTTCAGGTAATCGTCGTACCACTGCATCTCGCGAATGATCGCCGCCGCGACCTCCGCGTTGGCCGCGCGCGCGGTCAGCTGATCGACGCCGTCGCGCACTTCGGTGACTTCCGAGAACATCACGGTCGCCCCGGCGCGCACCAGCAGGTCGGTCGCGAAGCCGACGGCCGGGTTCGCGGTCAGGCCCGAGAACGCGTCGCTGCCGCCGCACTGCACGCCGATCACCAGATCCGACGCCGGACAGGTTTCGCGACGACGGTTGTTCAGGCGCTTCAGATGCCCTTCGGCCATCCTCATGATCGACGTGATCATCGACTGGAAGCCGACGTGCGATTCGTCCTGCAGCACCACGACGTCGCCGTTCTGGTCCAGCGCGACATCGCCGATGTCGGCGACGTCGTCGACCACCGCTGCCGCGGCGATCGGGATCGTACCCGGCGGCATCAGACGCTCGGGCTGCAGCTTCTCGCAGCCGAGGCTCACCATCATCACTTCGCCGCCGAAGTTCGGGTTCAGCGCGATGTTGCGCACGGTGCGGATCGGCACCATCGCGTCGGGCGCGTCGATCGCGACGCCGCAGCCGTAGGTGTGGCCGAGGCTCACGACATCGTCGACATTCGGATATTTCGGCAGTAGCTCGGCCTTGATGCGCGTGACCGCGTGTTGCACGACGTCGGCGACGCACTGCACGGTGGTCGTGATCGCGAGGATGTTGCGCGTGCCCACCGAGCCGTCCGAGTTACGGTAGCCCTCGAACGTGTAGCCTTCGAGCGGCGGCATGTCCGGCGCCCTGGTCGTGGCGATCGGCAGGTCTTCGAGTCCGGGCGGGCTCGGCATGCGGATCACGTGCTCGTTGATCCAGCTGCCCTTCGGCAGCGGCTTCAGCGCATAACCGATCACGACGTTGTAGCGGATGACCTCGTCGCCTTCGGCGAGATCGGCCAGCGCGACCTTGTGGCCCTGCGGCACACGCTCGCGCAGCCTGAGCCCATCGGCAAATACCGCGCCCTCGCCCAAACCGCCGTCGTTGACGACGATCGCGACATTGTCATTGGGATGAACGCGGATGTAGAGCGGAGTTTGTTCCATTGATCAATCCTTGAGGCGTGATAGGCCTGCTTCGCCAGCAATCATACGTCATCCTACAACGCTAAAGTTTGCTCGGATGTTCCGTATTTACCCTATGGACAGCATTATGCCGCTAACACCCCGTTGAGTTACGAGATTCGTTGTTGTACGATGACGTATAAGAAATCTGTTTTCCAAGATTTTCTACTAGTACGACGTCTGTCGTACTAGTTGGATCCTACTAACGACCCCATCCGACGCCGGGATATTTAGATCATGACGACACCGCAGGAACTCAAGCAGATCGTTTCGGAAGGCCTCCTGTCCTTCCCCGTCACCGACTTCGACGCTAACGGCGACTTCCGCGCCAACACTTACGCAGAGCGCCTCGAATGGCTCGCTCCGTACGGCGCTTCGGCGCTGTTCGTCGCCGGCGGCACGGGCGAATTCTTCTCGCTGACGCAAGACGACTACACGCAAGTCGTCAAGACCGCGGTCGAAGTCTGCAAAGGCAAGGTACCGATCCTCGCCGGCGCAGGCGGCCCGACCCGCGTGGCGATCGCCTACGCGAAGGAAGCGCAGCGCCTCGGCGCGCACGGCATCCTGCTGATGCCGCACTACCTGACCGAAGCAAGCCAGGACGGTATCGCCGCGCACGCCGAAGAGGTCTGCAAGGCCGTTCCGGGCATGGGCGTGATCATTTACAACCGCGCGAACTCGAAGCTCAACGCCGACATGCTCGAGCGTCTGGCCGACCGTTGCCCGAACCTGATCGGCTTCAAGGACGGCGTGGGCGAGATCGAAAACATGGTGACGATCCGCCGCCGCCTCGGCGAGCGCTTCTCGTACCTCGGCGGCCTGCCGACCGCAGAAGTCTACGCTGCCGCGTACAAGGCGCTGGGCGTGCCGGTGTACTCGTCGGCGGTGTTCAACTTCATCCCGAAGACCGCGATGGAGTTCTACCGCGCGATCGCCGCTGACGACCACGCAACGACCGGCAAGCTGATCGACGAATTCTTCCTGCCGTACCTGAAGATCCGCAACCGCCGCGCAGGCTATGCGGTCAGCATCGTCAAGGCTGGCGCGAAGCTGGTCGGCCACGACGCAGGTCCGGTGCGCGCACCGCTGACCGACCTGACGCCCGAAGAACTGGAACAGCTCGACGCGCTGATCAAGAAGCTCGGACCGCAGTAACGCACCGGCGTCGGGCTTCGAGCGAAGAAGCTCGCGAGCCTCATCGACGAGGGCTGCATAGACGGCCCCGTTGCGAACGCCCGGCACGGCAACGTTGCCGGGCGTTCGTGCATTTGCGCGACAGGCAGGTGGTCTGCGGACCGCCCGGCGCAGAGACCACACCTCGCCCAACGATACAGGAGATGACCCATGGACTTGAGCCGCACGGCCAGTTCCACCGACGCCGCCTCTAGCGCGGCACGCACCAAGGTCCGCTACGGGATTCTGGCGCTGATCTTCGTGATCACCACCCTCAACTATGCCGACCGCGCGACGCTGTCCGTCACCGGTTCCGCGATGCGCACCGCGTTCAGCCTCGACGCGATCCGCATGGGCTATATCTTTTCCGCATTCAGCTGGGCCTACGTGCTGTCGCAACTGCCGGCCGGCTGGCTGCTCGACCGTTTCGGCGCGCGCCGCGTGTACGCGGCGAGCATCTTCTCGTGGTCGCTGTTCACGCTGCTGCAAAGCTCGGTCGGCCTGCTCGGCAGCGCCGGTGCGGCGATCACCGCGCTGTTCGTGCTGCGCTTCGTGATGGGCGCGGCGGAGTCGCCGGCGTTTCCGGCGAACGCGAAGGTGGTCGCGAGCTGGTTCCCGACCAATGAGCGCGGCACCGCATCGGCGATCTTCAACGCCGCGCAATACTTCGCCGCGGTCGTGTTCACGCCGCTGATGGCGTGGCTCACGCATGCGTTCGGCTGGGAGACGGTCTACGTCGTGATGGGCGTGGTCGGGCTGCTGCTCGCGCTGACGTGGCTGAGGGTCATGAAGAATCCCGCCGATCACCCGGGCGTGTCGCGCGCCGAGCTCGAGTACATCGAGCAAGGCGGCGGCCTCGTCAGCGGTGCGCGCAAGACGGGTCCGGACGACGTCTCGAAGACCGGCGGCTGGACGCTCGTGCGTCAGTTGCTCGGTAACCGCATGCTGCTCGGCGTCTATCTCGCGCAGTACTGCATCAACGTGCTGACCTACTTCTTCCTGACGTGGTTTCCGATCTACCTCGTGCAGGCGCGTGGCATGACGATCCTGAAGGCGGGACTCGTGGCCTCACTGCCGGCGATCTGCGGCTTTCTCGGCGGCGTGCTCGGCGGCGTGCTGTCGGACGGGTTGATCCGCCGCGGCTGGTCATTGACCGTCGCGCGCAAGGCGCCGATCGTCGGCGGCATGCTGCTGTCGACCTGCATCATCGGCTGCAACTACGTGTCGACCGACTGGATCGTCGTGGCGCTGATGTCGCTCGCGTTCTTCGGCAAGGGCATCGGCGCGCTCGGCTGGGCCGTCGTCGCCGATACGGCGCCGAAGGAAGCGCTCGGTCTGTCCGGCGCGATCTTCAATATGTTCGGCAACATCGCCGGCATCGTGACGCCGATCGTGATCGGTTATCTGGTCGCGCGCTCGGGCTCGTTCAATGGCGCGCTCGTGTTCGTCGGCGCGAACGCCTTGATGACGGTGATCAGCTATCTGGTGATCGTCAAGGACATCCGGCGAGTCGAATTGCGCTCGGCGTGAGCCAGTTATAGGCTCAGTTATCGTTCCGGTTATCGTACTTCCGGCCGGCGGACGCCCGGCGCCTCGCGCGAGCCGTGCGCACCGAGGCGCCAAACTTCAGGCATCCGCCGATATATGTGACAATCGCGCCGAATTCGATCCGGCGCTTATATAATCAGTCGTCAGACGACGATATAATAAAAATGCAGGATTCCCCGCGATTTTTCAAACAAGGAGCGTTTTCGATGGCTACACCACTAGCATCCGCGGCACCGCCACGACGCGCTCGCAATCTTGCCGAGTTCGTCGTCAATTACGTCACCGAGCAGATCGCGGCCAACGTGCTGAAGCCGGGCGACAAACTCCCGACCGAATCGCAGCTGATGAACACGCTCAGCGTGAGCCGCACGGTGATCCGCGAGGCAATCTCCCGCCTGCAGGCAGGCAAAATCATCGAGACGCGGCACGGTATCGGCAGCTTCGTGCTCGAGCCGCAGCGCGAAAAACTCGGCATCGACATGGTGCCCGCCACCACGCTGCGCGACGTGCTGTCCATTCTGGAACTGCGCATCAGCCTCGAAACCGAATGCGCCGGTCTTGCCGCGCAACGCGCGAAACCGGACGACCTCGCGCACATGCGTACCGCACTCGACGCGATCGAGGCCACGCGTCACAACGGACTCGACAGCGTGGAGGCCGACCTGCAGTTCCACATCTCGGTCGCGCGCGCAACCGGCAACCGCTATTTCGTCGACATCCTGTCGCAGATGGGCAGCGCATTGATTCCGCGCAACCGGCTCGACTCGGCCGGCATCGCGCGCGCCGATCCTGATGCATATCTGTCGCTCGTGAACCTCGAGCATGAAAGCATCCTCGAGGCAATCAGCCGGCACGACGCCGAAGGCGCGCGGGCGGCGATGCGCATGCATCTGTCGAATAGCCGCGAGCGGTTGCGTCGCGCGAATGAAGCGAACGACGCGAACAGCTGATTTTCACGAAGCACGCAGGCGAAAAAAATGGCCGGGAATATTCCCGGCCATTTTTTTTGTGATTGCAACCGCCCTTCCCTTCGATGCGCGCCCATGCCCATATTGGCACCAGGCGCGCATCCGTTCAGGACGGCGTCACACGATTAACCGCGCGTGAGTTCGCCATCGCGACGACGCCACAGTTCCAGCGGGTTGCCGTCGGCCAGCGTTTGCGGCAGCAGCTCGGCCGGGAAGTCCTGGTAGCAGACCGGGCGCAGGAAGCGGTCGATCGACGTGGTGCCGACCGAGGTCGCGCGGCTGTCCGACGTTGCCGGGAACGGGCCGCCGTGGACCATCGCGTGGCACACTTCGACGCCGGTCGGGAAGCCGTTGACCAGAATGCGGCCGGCCTTGCGCTCGAGAATCGGCACCAGCTTCTTCGCAGCCGCTACGTCGGCGCTGTCCATCTGCAGCGTCGCGGTTAGTTGGCCGGCGAAGTGCTCGGCGACCTTCAGCATTTCCTCCTCGTCCTTGCAGCGGATGATCGTAGACACCGGGCCGAACACTTCGTCTTCGAGCGCCGGGTTCGCGAGGAACGTCTGCGCGTCGGTCACGAACAGCGCCGCGCAAGCCTGGGTCGGGCCGGTAGCGGCGACGCCGCGTGCCACGACTTCGACACCCCTGGTTGCAGCCAACTTGCCTTCGCCGTCTTGATACGCGGCGTGGATGCCCGAAGTCAGCATGGTCTGCGCCGGCTTGGCGGCGAGCGCTTCCGATGCCGTCGCGACGAAGCCCTTCAGCGGGTCGCTGTCGATTGCGATCGCGAGACCCGGGTTCGTGCAGAACTGGCCCGCGCCGAGCACGAGCGAGTCGACGAAACCGCGCGCGATGCTGTCGCCGCGTGCCGTCAGAGCGTTCGGCAGCAAAAACACCGGGTTGATGCTGCTCATTTCGGCGTAGACGGGGATCGGCTCCGGACGTGCCGCCGCGACGCGCATCAGCGACGTGCCGCCCGCGCGCGAACCGGTGAAGCCGACCGCCTTGATGGCCGGATGCGCAACCAGCGCCTCGCCGACCGAGTTACCCGCGCCGACGATCATCGAGAACACGCCTTCGGGCAGATCCATTTCCTGCGCGACGCGCTGGATCACACGACCGACCAGCTCCGAGGTGCCGAGGTGCGCGCGGTGCGCCTTCACGACGACCGGGCAGCCGGCAGCGAGCGCCGCGGCGGTGTCGCCACCCGCCACCGAGAATGCGAGCGGGAAGTTGCTCGCGCCGAACACGGCGACCGGGCCGAGCGCGATCTTCTGCATGCGCAGATCCGAGCGCGGCAACGGCTTGCGTTCCGGCAGCGGCGAATCGAGCGTGGCGTTGAGCCACTGGCCCGCACGCACGGTTTGCGCGAACAGCTTCAACTGGCCGGTGGTGCGGCCGCGTTCGCCTTCCAGACGCGCCTTCGGCAGGCCCGATTCAGCCATCGCGCGTTCGATCAGCTCGTCGCCGAGCGCGGTGATGCCGTCCGCGATACGATCCAGAAACTCAGCGCGCACTGCGAGCGGCAGTTGACGGTAGGCGTCGAACGCCTGTTGCGCGAGCGCGCAGGCCTGCTCGACGTTCTCGACGGTGCCGCTGCCGAACACCGGTTCGGCAATCTCGGAACCCGTGGCAGGATTGAACGCGCGCAGCGGTTTTTCTTCGCCGCGCACTGCTTTGCGACCGATCAGCATTTCGCCGGTAATGGGCATTGTGGCTTTCCTTGAATGAAGGCTTCAGATATAGGTCATCCTACAACATTGCGGGGGCTCCATGCAACCCGAAACGCTTGTCGGACAGGGTCATTCGGGTTTACACGACCGTTACAACCAAGGGGCTCGGTGCTAACAGTCATACGACGACTTATAACCTCGCATTCTGCGTGGTTTATTGCGGTCGTCGAAGCTTTGTTCCCGACACATCGTAGTTCGAGGAGACACCGCATGCCCGCCGTCACGCCTTACGAATCCTTGCCCAACCGCTTCCGGCGCGCGGTGCGCGAGGGAAAAACCCAGATCGGCTGTTGGGCATCGCTTGCCAGCCCGATCGCCACTGAACTGCTGGGCACGGTCGGCTTCGACTGGATGCTGCTGGACGCCGAACACGCGCCCAACGACGTGCTCACGCTGATCCCCCAGTTGATGGCGCTCAAGGACAGCGGCAGCGCGCCGGTCGTCCGACCACCGGCTAACGACAGCGTCGTGATCAAACGATTCCTCGACAGCGGCTTCTCGAACTTTCTGGTGCCGTTCGTCGACAGTGCTGACGACGCGGCCCGCGCGGTCGCGGCAACGCGCTATCCGCCGCAGGGCATCCGCGGCGTGTCGGTCGGCCATCGCGGCAACCGCTATGGCACCGTGCCCGACTACTTTGCGCTCGCCAACGACAATATCTGCGTGATCCCGCAGATCGAAAGCCGCAAGGCAGTCGAGGCGATCGACAGCATTCTCGCGGTGGCCGGCATCGACGCGGTCTTCATCGGTCCGTCCGACCTCGCGGCATCGTATGGCCACCTCGGCAACGCGAGCCATCCGGACGTGCAGCAGGCGATCGCGCATGTGTTCGAGCGCGCGCGGGCGGCAGGCAAGTCGAGCGGCATTCTCGCGCCGGTGCAGGCCGACGCGGAACGTTATCTGTCGATGGGCGCGCGCGTCGTCGCCGTCTGCGCGGATCTCGGGCTGCTCAAGGGCGCCGCTCAAGCGGCGCAGAAACACTTCATGCAGAAACCGGCGGGCGAAGCTTGAACGCGGCCGCCACGATATCTTCGGAGCATTCCATGAAAAAAGCAGGCTTTATCGGACTCGGCATCATGGGCAAGCCCATGGCCGCCAACCTTCTGAAAAACGGCGTGTCGCTGGCAGCGTTCACGCGTAGCGGCGTGCCCGCGGAACTGACGCAGGCCGGCGCCGTCGCATGTGACAACCCCGCGGCGGTCGCAGCCAACGCGGACGTGATCTTCGTCATGGTGCCGGACACGCCGGACGTCGAGCGCGTCCTGTTCGGCGAGAATGGCCTCGCGAGCGCGCTGCGCGCCGGCCAGACCGTCGTCGACATGAGCTCGATCTCGCCGATGGCGACCCGCGAGTTCGCGGCGCGCGTGCGCGAAACCGGCGCCGACTATCTTGACGCGCCGGTGTCGGGCGGCGAAGTCGGAGCGAAGGCCGGCTCGCTGACCATCATGGTCGGCGGCGAACAGGCCACGTTCGACAGCGTCAAGCCCATGTTCGACATGATGGGCAAGAACGTCACGCTGATCGGCGCGGTCGGCGCCGGCCAGGTGTGCAAGGTCGCCAACCAGGTGATCGTCGCGGCGACCATCGAAGCGGTCGGCGAAGCGCTGCTGCTCGCGTCGAAGGCGGGTGTCGATCCGGCGCGCGTGCGTGAGGCGCTGATGGGCGGCTTTGCGTCGTCGCGCATTCTCGAAGTGCACGGCGAGCGCATGACCAGGCGCACGTTCGATCCGGGCTTCCGCATCGAACTGCACCAGAAGGATCTGAACCTCGCGCTGTCGACCGCGCAGGCGCTCGGCGTGTCGCTGCCGAACACCGCCACCTGCCAGGCGCTGTTCAACGCGTGCATCGCGCACGGCGGCAAGGCGTGGGACCACTCGGCGATGGTGCGCGCGCTCGAAGTGCTCGCGAATCACGAGATTGGGCAGAAGACTGCGTGATTTGATGTAGGTTCGAAATCGTTGCAATCGGGTTGTCCGTCGGTGTTCATGTGACCGATGGACGGCTCGATTGCATTTTGCATTTCTGGGGGCGTGCGTAGTTCGCACGTGATGCCCTTTCCCTCTTCCGGGCCGTAGGGCTCTTTCGCCGCGTGACGCGACACGTTCGTATCGTGTTTGGCGATGGCGACGCCCCGCCCCGTGTCTCCTCGGATTGCCGTCTGCTCCGGCGCGTTAAGCCGCGTGGCTAGTGCATGACCACGAGCGATATGCAGTCAATGACTCGCAGCTCATCGGATTAATGGGACACAAGAATCCTCCATCGCCCATTTCCTGTCCCTTTGGTCGACTGCTACGTTGGCGGCCTCGAACAATCACAGAGGAATACCGAATGTCGCGCGAACAAGATGGAGACGGCGTGCGTGTCGTGCTGAGTGCGCCGCAACTGGCGGCGGTGCTGACCCGCCAATCGATCAGCCACAGCGAAATGCTTTCCAACCGGTTATGGGGCGGATTGCAACTTGTCGGCGGTTTGCTGGAAATGGTCGGGGCCGGCGCGCTGTGTGTGATGCCTGAACCGACCATGGCGAGCAAGGCTGGATGCGTTGTGTTCGGCGTACATGGCTCGGATACGGCGGCCGCTGGCTTGCGTCAGATCTGGACGGCGCGAGATACGGCGACGCTAACTCAACAGGGCACGACGAAACTCGCGGAAGCGATGAAGGCCAGTCCCGATATGGCGAACAATATCGGTTTGTGGCTCGATATGGTCGTGCCGTTTGGCTTTGCTAGTTCGATCAAGGCTATACGGGCTTCGCGTATCGCGATGGGCCGGATCAGTCTGGACATGCACGAAGCGAAAGCAGGGAGCGGGATTGGCGGACACACGCTCTTGAAGCATGTCGGACGGACCGAAGCGCAGTTGCGAGAAAGACTCAACCGCGAGCCGCGTCGAGAGAAGGTTTCGTCGTTCACAAACCTTGAGCGGGCCGAATCGGCCATCTCAGAAGTCATGCGCGCCAATGCGACCATCATTCGGGAATGGGCGCAGTCTTCGGGCAGAGGCGGCCCTCTCGCTCTGACGCGGCGCGTGGCGGGTAACGTCGGCTATGGCATAACGAGGGAGACAGGAAAACTGACGCCCATGAATGAGGTTGTAGTCGTTCTGAAATATCAAACCTACAACGGAATGCCATACTATATCGTCACTGCTTACATTAAATAGAGAGAATTTATGCTGTCAACTCGCTACCCCAAAATGTATCAGCTGTTTGGCGTATACCTGAATGAGGATTTCGATATATGGGGAGATACGATTCCCGATATCATCGCTTGCTACAAGAGCGACTGCCCACGCGAGAGCCACCTCGAGATGGTTCATGAAATCAATTCATTTATGGGCGAACACCGGGACGATTTGGACTCAGCGTTCAAAGATGCCTATGGTCAAGATTTTTCTCCCAAACTATGGGGCTACACGACCGCCTCATTTCTTGACGAATTAAAGAGGCTTCTCATCGAGTAGTTTGTCCCGGTGCTCCCGCATCCTTCTAAGAAGAATTAAAACCGTCTACTGGGCGACTAGTCTGCTTGTCGGCTGCAACACTCACGGCGCGACATCGCCAACTCGAAAACGGCCGCACAACCGACCAAAAAAAACGGCGCCCACCTCATGAGCGCCGTTTCTTTCGCCGGATCGGCCCACACAAGCCGACCCCACTTCGCCTTACTTCGCCGCCACCGCATCGGACGACACCCACTGCGGCTCCGGCATCTTCTCCGAACTCCTGGCCATCAGACACACCACGACCGCGGCAATCAGATCGAACACCGCCAGCACGACGAACAGCGGGCTATAGCCGATCTGCGTGACGAGCACACCGAACAACGCGGTGAACGCGGCAGCGCCCAGATACCCCGCCATGCCGCCCATGCCCGTCGCGGTCGCGACTTCGTGCTTGCCGAACATATCCGACGTGATCGCGTACAGTGCGCCCGACAGCGTCTGGTGCGCAAAGCCACCGACGCACAGCAGCGCCACCGCCATGTACGGGCTCTCGACGAGACCGACGCACGCCGGCCCGATCATGAACAGCGCACCGACCACGAACACCATCTTGCGCGAAGTGAACAGCGACACTTTTGCGTACTTGTGAAACAGCGGGCTCAGATAACCGCCGAGCACGCAGCCGATATCGGCGGCGAGGAACGGCATCCACGCGAACATCGCGACTTCCTTCAGGTTCATGTGACGCTCGGTCATCATGTACAGCGGAATCCACGCGTTGAACGTTTGCCAGGCCGGCTCGGACAGAATCCGAGGAATACCGATCGCCCAGAAATCGCGGCTCACCAGCATCGCGCGCCAGTTGCGCTTCGGCGTGTTGATGTCATCGTGATGCTTCGCTTCCTGGCCGCTCAGAATGTAGTCGCGCTCGGCGTTGCCCAGCAGCTTCTGGTTGCGCGGATGCTTGTAGACGATGATCCACAGCAAGCTCCACACGATGCCCGCGACGCCGACGATCACGAACGCAAGTTCCCAGCGGCCGTGAAACAGCGCCCACACGACGAGCGGCGGCGCGAGCAGCGCGCCGATCGACGAGCCGATATTGAACCAGCCGATCGCAACCGAACGCTCCTTCGCCGGGAACCACTCGCTCGTCGCCTTCACGCCAGCCGGAATACCCGCCGATTCGGCGAGTCCGAGGAGACCGCGGAACACCGCGAGGCTACGCCAGCCCGTCGCCCATGCCGCCGCCGCGCAAGCCACCGACCACGCCAGCGCGAACACCGCGAAGCCGATCTTGGTGCCGATCGTGTCGAGCACGAAACCGGCGACCGGCTGCATGAACGCATAGCAGAGCTGCCACGCCACGACCACATGCGCGTACTGCTCGGTCGTGATGTCGAGCTCCTTCATCATCGTCGGTGCCGCGACCGACAACGTGTTGCGCGCCAGGTAATTGATGATCAGGCCGGCCGCGACCAGCGCGACCATCCACCAGCGAATACCCTTGATCTTCACTACTCCATCTCCTCGTGATGCATTGCCCGTCGAACTGCCCGGGACTTAGTCCTTGCGCGAATAGTCGATGCCGACGAAGCCGCCGCCCTGGAAGCGCTGGCCCAGTTCATCGAGCGGATTCGGGCGCGACAGGATGTCTTCGGCGTAGTCTTCGGCGTTCTGCTTCGGCTCGTAGCCGAGACGCGCGGCGCCGACGCTGTTGTCCCACCAGCTGCGCGTATTGGCCGACACGCCCCAGATGGTCATGAAGCCGACCTCTTCCGCTTCGATGCAGCGATCGAGAAAATGCATCAGGTCCTTGTGGCCGAACCAGGTGCTCAGGTGACGCTGCTCGGTCGGACGCTCGAGGCAGCTGCCGATGCGCACGCACACGCTTTCGATGCCGTGCTTATCCCAGTACATGCGCGCGAGCGCTTCGCCCCACACCTTCGACAGACCATAGAAGCCGTCCGGGCGCAGTTCGCAGTCGAGGCTCAGATGCTCGGTGACCGGATACATGCCGATCGCGTGGTTCGAGCTCGCGAACACGATGCGCTTCACGCCGTTGCGGCGCGCGCCTTCGTAGACTTCGACGAGGCCGCGCAGGTTGTTCTCGATGATCTCGGGCAGCGGACGCTCGACGCTCGTGCCGGCAAAATGGATCAGCACGTCCACGCCGTTGAGCAGACGGTCGACGACCGCCGGATCGCGCAGGTCGCCGTTCATCACGTCTTCGCCTTCGACGAGCGGCGTCAGCACTTTCGAGCCAGCGGCCGAGCGCAACGGCACGCCGCGCGCGACGAATTCAGCACGTACCACGGAGCCGAGCTGGCCGCCGGCGCCACTCAGGGCAATCTTCTTCATAGGGGTTCCTTTAACTGCGCCGCGCGCGAGGTCTACAGAGAACAGACAGAGGTTTGAGCGGCCGGCGGGTCGCGCTGTGCGCGTCGCATAACCCACTCAAGTTGTACGATAACGTACTATCGACGATGAACCAGCAGATTTCAACTCCGCATTTACCCTTAAACCGCACGGGGCCAGTTTCCTAGTATCTTAAAAAACAAAGACATACGAATATCGCGTTCATGTGACATCGTATAACTCAAACTGCTTTTTTGTTCGAGAAGTGGATTCGCCTGACGCCCGCGGTCGCCTGGCATCCGGCGCGAGCGGCGGCTGTGCGCCGCCCCGCAATCACCAAATCACTTCATTGCGCGTTTCTGATCGCTCAAGCGCCGATGAATTCGAGCAGGTCGGCATTGACCTTGTCGGCCTCCACGGTGCACATGCCGTGCTGGCCGCCCGCATAGACCTTCAACGTCGCGTTCTTGACGATCTCCGCGGTGCGTCGGCCGGCCGCGTCGATCGGCACGATCTGGTCGTCGTCGCCGTGCAGCACCAGGGTCGGCACGTCGATCTTCTTCAGATCTTCGGTGTAGTCGACTTCGGAGAACTGCTTGATGCAGTCGTACAGCCCCTTGATCGAGCCGGCCATGCCTTGGCGCCAGAACGAATCGATCACGCCCTGCGACACCTTCGCGCCCTCGCGGTTGTAGCCATAGAACGGCACGGCCAGATCCTTGAAGAACTGCGAGCGATCGTCGAGGACGCCCTTGCGGATGCCGTCGAACACATCGATCGGCAGGCCGAGCGGATTATCGGCGGTCTTCAGCATCAGCGGCGGCACCGCACCGATCAGCACGGCCTTCGCGACACGCCCCGTGCCGTGCCGGCCGATGTAATGCGCGACTTCGCCGCCGCCCGTCGAATGGCCGACTAGCGTCGCGTCCTGCAAATCGAGATGTTCGATCAGTGCGGCGAGGTCATCGGCGTAGGTGTCCATCTCGTTGCCGTCCCACGGCTGCTCCGAGCGGCCGTGGCCGCGCCGGTCATGCGCGATCACGCGAAAGCCCTTGCTGCCGAGAAACAGCATCTGCGCATCCCACGCATCGGCGGTCAGCGGCCAGCCGTGCGAAAACACGACCGGGCGACCCTTGCCCCAGTCCTTGTAGAAAATCGAAGTACCGTCTTTCGTCCTGATCGTGCTCATCTGCTGACTCCTTTTCGATGAAGTCTGCCGTCGCCGGCAGGTGGATGAAGCGGAAGCTGCTCACGAAGCATGCGCGCGACGCATGACAGAACGCCGTGCGAATACGGCAATGGATAACCGAACTACGGAAACGGCCGAATCGTAGAGACAAAAAAATCGCCTGACTAGCGCGCGAGCCGACGAAGTCGGTTTGGATGGATCGATTGTCGGCTGACGACGGGCACCGCTCTCGACCTTGTCGCGCAAGGCCGCGCGAGAAGCATTGCTGCAGCGCGGTCGATTGACGCAGCACCCGCAACGACGCACATGCGGCCATGCATCGGCCGCCAAAGGAAACTCGAGACTCATCAACGGCTTGCCTCATCAATTAGCGTATTTCGCATAAAACAAGGCGGTTTTTTGACGCACAGCGCATTGCAACACATTTTGTTTCGATCCCCTACTCTTGCGCCATCTGCCCCGCGCAGTGCGCACCGATATCGGTCGATGCGCGTAATTCCGCTCACGCGGCCATCACGCACAACAGGATCATGAACTCGGCACTATCGGCATTCGATCTCGCGCGCATTCAATTCGCGTTCACGGTTTCTTTTCACATCGTTTTCCCCGCGCTCAGCATCGGTCTCGCCAGCTTCATTGCGGTTCTCGAATGGCGTTGGCTGAAAACCGGCAAGGCCTACTACAAAGATCTTTGTCTGTTCTGGTCGAAGATCTTCGCAGTGGCCTTCGGCATGGGCGTCGTCTCCGGTGTCGTGATGGCCTATCAGTTCGGCACCAACTGGTCCGGCTTCTCGAGTTTCGCCGGGCCCATCACCGGTCCGCTGCTGATGTACGAGGTGATGACCGCATTCTTTCTCGAAGCGGGCTTCCTCGGCATCATGCTGTTCGGCTGGCAGCGCGTGAGTCCGCGCGCGCACTTCGGCGCGACGCTGATGGTCGCGATCGGCACGCTGATCTCGACCTTCTGGATTCTCGCGTCCAATAGCTGGATGCAGACGCCGCGGGGCTTCGAGGTCGTCGACGGCCATGTCGTGCCGCTCGACTGGTTCAAGATCATCTTCAATCCGTCGTTCCCGTACCGGCTCGCGCATATGGCGCTGGCGGCGTTCATCGTCGCGGGGCTGGTGGTCGCGGCGGTCGGCGCGTGGCATCTGCTGCGCGGCCGACGCGATCCCGCCGTCAAGAAGATGTTCTCGATGGCGCTGTGGCTGCTGCTGATTCTGACGCCGATCCAGGCATTCGTCGGCGATCAGCATGGCCTGAACACGCGCGAATATCAGCCGGCGAAGATCGCGGCGATCGAAGGCATCTGGGACACCGAAAAAGGCGGCACCGCGCTGAACCTGTTCGGCATCCCCGACATGAAGGCCGAAACCACGCACTACGCGGTGTCGATCCCGCACCTCGGCAGCCTGATCCTCACGCATAGCTGGGACGGCGAAATCCGCGGGCTGAAGGAATTCCCGCCGCAGGACCGGCCGGATTCGGCCGTGGTGTTCTGGAGCTTCCGCATCATGGCCGGCCTCGGCGTGCTGATGATCGCGATGTCGATCGCGGCCTGGGTGCTGCACCGTCGCGGGCGACTATTCGAAGCGAAGTGGTTCCAGCGGCTGTGCGTCGCGATGGGGCCGAGCGGCTTCATCACGCTGCTGGCCGGTTGGGTCACCACCGAAGCGGGCCGTCAGCCGTGGGTCGTCTACGGCGTGATGCGCACGTCGCAGGCGGTGTCGCCGCTGACCACGCAGCAGGTCGGTCTGTCGCTGATGACGTTCGTGGCCGTCTACTTCCTCGTGTTCGGCACCGGCATCTACTACATGCTGAAGCTGATGCGCTCGGGTCCCGCACTGCCTGGCGGCAAGCCGCACGACACGCCGCAGCCGACGCCCGCACAGACCGCGCGCCGCCCGCTGTCCGCCGCCGATCGGATGATCGACGTCGTCTAACCCACGCTACGAGAGAAAGAATATGGACGTAACCATCGTTTGGGCCGCGATCATCGCGTTGGGCCTTTTCATGTACGTCGTGCTGGACGGCTTCGACCTCGGCATCGGCATCGTCTTTCCGTTCTTCCCGGACGAGAAAGAACGCGACCTGATGATGAACACCGTCGCGCCAGTATGGGATGGCAACGAAACCTGGCTCGTGCTCGGCGGCGCCGCGCTGTTCGCGGTGTTTCCGGTCGTCTACTCGACCGTGCTGTCAGCGCTCTATCTGCCGCTCGTGTTCATGCTGGTGTGCCTGATCTTTCGCGGCGTGTCGTTCGAGATCCGCGCGAAGTCGCGTCGCACCAGGCATCTGTGGGACCTCGCGTTCATCGGCGGCTCGGCGGGTGCGACGTTTTTCCAGGGCATCGTGCTCGGCGCTTTCCTGCAAGGTATTCCGGTCGTTGATGGCGCGTATGCCGGCGACGCGTTCGGCTGGCTCACGCCGTTCAGCCTGCTGACGGGCCTCGGGCTCGTCGCGACCTACGCGCTGCTCGGCTGCTGCTGGCTCGTGGCGAAGACCGAAGGCGACCTGCAGCGCCGACTGCATCGCGTGGTCTGGCCGCTGACGCTGGTGCTGCTCGGCTTCATCGCGCTCGTGAGCCTGTGGACGCCGCTGATGGATGCGGGCATCGCGCAACGCTGGTTCCATGACGGGATCTTTTATCGTCTGCTGCCGGTGCCGTTCCTCGTCGCGATCTGCGCGTTCTTCATGCATCGCGCGGTGCGCGCGCGCCACCACAACACGCCGTTCGTGCTCGCGCTGGCGCTCGTGCTGCTCGGCTATCTCGGGCTGCTGGTGAGCCTGTGGCCGTACGCGATTCCGTCGAGCCTCACGCTATGGGAAGCCGCCGCGCCACGCACGAGCCAGACGTTCACGCTGGCCGGCGCGGCGGTGATCCTGCCGATCATCGTCGCCTATACGACGATGGGTTACTGGGTCTTTCGAGGTAAGGTGCGTCATGGCGACCAACATCACTATCACTGAAAAGCTGAGTGTCCGCGCTTCGGCTCCCACTGCCAATGCGGCAGCGCCCGGCCGCAAGCTGCCGGGCTGGCTCTGGTTCATCGCGCTCTGGTGCTTCGGCGTGGCCGCGGCGATGTCGCTCGGTTTCGCCTTCAAGCTTCTGATGAAAGCGACGCTGTTTGCGGTCAGATAGCGGCGCGCGAACCCGTGTCGATCCGGTGGGCATAATCTCCCGGATCGCGCGCCAGCGCTTCAAAAAAGCTGCGCACGCCTCGTCTACGTAGCAAGCCGGAACCTATGCGCGGGAGACCTGCCTTAACATCACGAAGCGCATCGAACGATGCCGGCAGCCGGCCATGCGCGTCGCAGCCCTGCTAGCGGCGCGCGGCACGGCAAGGGAGCGGGACCCTGGCGAGCTGGAACGATGCCGGATGCGAATCGCAGCACGAGAGAACGGCAATCGGATCGGCCCGTCCGGGGTCCCTGGGATCGACCAAGAAGCGCGGAAGACCGGCCATGATGTGTGTCATGAGTACCGCAGTTATTTACGCTGCAAGTGCGCAGCCCGCAACGGCGGAATGTGCATCGGCGGCAGCCCTCAACGGACTGGCTCGACTCGCGGAGACATCATGAAGTTTCTTGTAGCCGACGACCATGAACTGATCCGGCAAGGCGTCAAAGGCATGCTGCGCGGCTTCGATCCCGACGCCCAGTTCGACGAAGCCGACAGTTGGGAAACCCTTGCGACCGCCGCGCGCCCCGACGCCAATCACGATCTGGCGATCGTCGATCTGCATATGCCGGGGATGAGCGGCGCGACGTCGCTCGAATCGCTGCTGAAGGCGAATCCGGCGCTGCCGGTCGTGGTGCTGTCCGCGGAGGAATCGCCCGACGAGATGCGCGCGGTGCTCGCGGCCGGCGCGCTCGGCTTCGTGCCGAAGCGCCAGCCCGCCAGCGTGATGCTGAAGGCAATCGAACTGGTGCTGTCCGGCGGCGCTTATGTGCCGATGGAAGCGCTGAGTCTGCTCGGCACGCGCGAGACGCAGGCGGCCGGCTGCGCGCGCGCAGAAGCGGATGCATCGGCAGCAGCGCCGCCCCCGAGCGCCGCCGCGCAGACCGAACCGCTCAGGCCGGTGCCGTCGCTGCAGCCGCACCAGCAGCATTTGCTGGAGAATCTGTCACCGCGTCAGCAGGACATCATGCGGCTCGTGCATCGCGGCTGGACCAACAAGATGATCGCGCGCGATCTCGGCGTCGCCGAGGGTACCGTGAAGGTGCATCTGTCGGTGATCTTCCGCGCGCTCGGCGTGCATAACCGCTCGACGGCGATCGCGGTAATCAATGGATGGCTGGAGGCGGGGAAAACGCTTTAGCGCTGCGCCGCAGCGCCAACCGTCGCTGATTCCCGTTGCTAAGGCTGCGTTTCGCTTTGCGCCCCGGAGCCCGCTTCCGTTTGCGGCGAGCCGCCCCCCGCGCGCGACTGCGCTGAACCGACCTGTGCCGCCCCGTCTCCCAACACTACTGGGCCCGCCAGCCGCCCCTTGTCGAGTTCCGCCTGCTGCCACAGCATTTCCAGCGTGCGTCGCAACCGCGCCGGCGTCACCGGCTTGTGCAGCACTGGAATTCCCTGCAACGCGAGCGCCGCCAGCTCCGCCGACGCCATATCGCCGGTGATCAGCAGCGTGACCACATTGCCGTGCCCCTCGCGCGCGAGCGCGCCGCGCATCGCGCTCAGCGCCTGCGCGCCGGTGCGACGATTGGCGAGCTGGTAGTCGCACAGCACCGCGTCGGGCACGAAGCCGTCCGCCAGCGCGGCGAGCGCACCGGCTTCGTCGCGCGCGCCGCGCACCTCGCAGCCCCAGCGCTCGAGCAGGCTCGCGAGGCCTTCGAGTATCGACGGCTCGTCGTCGATGCACAGCACGCGCCGCCCCAGCGAAGCCGGGCCGCCCGCGACCGAATCGTTCAGACTCGCGACGATGCCGCTCGCGTCGCCCGCCTGCACCGCAAAGCGAAACACCGAGCCGCGCCCCGGCGCCGAGCGCAGCTGCAACTCGCCGCCGAGCAGGCCGACCAGCCGCCTGACGGTCGGCAATCCGAGCCCATGCCCCTGACGCGCGTCGCGCTGCGGATTCTCGACCTGGTAAAACTCCTCGAAAATGCGCTGATGCTCCTCCGGCGCAATGCCGACGCCCGAATCGCGCACCTCGATATAGCCGCCCTTTTGTCGCCCCGCGCGCCGGAAGCCGAGCCAGATCGCGCCTTGCTCGGTATAACGCACCGCGTTCGACAGCAGATTGCTGAGCACGCGCTCGAGCAGCACGGGATCGTCATAGACGACCATCGAAGTCGGCGCGATGCGCAGCGCGAGCCCCTTCGCGGCGGCCTGCGGACGATACTGGCTGCCGACCCGCTCGAACAGCTCGGCGAGCCGGAAGTGCAACCGGATCACCTGGGTCACCCCGCTTTCTAGCCGCGCGAGATCGAGCACCTGGTTGAACAGCTGATTGAGCGCCTCGACGTTATAGACGATGTGCCCGGCCGTCTTCGCGTGCTGCGCGGGCGTCGCCGCCGGGTCGTTCAGCGACGCCGCGAGCAGGCCGATCGCATGCAGCGGCTGGCGCAGATCGTGGCTTGCGGCCGCGAAAAAGCGCGTCTTCGCGAGGCTCGCTTCCTCGGCGACGCGCTTTTGCGCGGCCAGCGATTCCGCGAGGTACTGCTGATCGACACGCGCCTGCACGACCTGGCGAAACAGCTTGCGATAGCTCATCGCGTAGACGTTGATCGCGCAGAAGAAAAACGCGAGCACGATCGCGAGAATCGTGCGATCGAACGTATGCGAGCCGAAATGCAGCACGATCGACGGCAGCAGCAGAAACGGAATCGACGTCGAAAAATTGAGGAGATCGAACCCATTCGACATGAACACGCCGGCCGCGAGCGTCACCAGCAGCACGGTATGCAATAGCGGCAGATCGGTTTGCGGACTCTGGAACGCGAACCACACCGCGAAGCCCGGTCCGCTGTACAGGAGCACGCCGCGCAGCGCGTGCAGATAGATCCAGTCGCGCGGCGACAGCAGCTGCGGATAGCGACGATTGCAGATCCACAGCGCGAGGCCCGCGCAATTGGCGAGCGCATAAAAAACGAAGCACGCGATAAACAACGGCGGCGCCGGCACATGCGGCCAGTAGATCGCCACCAGCACCGCGATCGAAAACCAGTGCGAAAAGAACGCGATCGGGTCCTGCGCGTAGAGCACGCGCACGAGGTCTTCGTCGATGGCACGCTGGATCGGGTCGGCCCGCATCGGGCGGTCTCCTCTGTCGATCGGCGTTAGCGCTATAGCGCCTGCTCCGATCCCACGCAGTTTGATCGCGGGGGCATGGCAACCACGTCGAGACGAAGCACTGACCAGGCGGCGGTGCTCCGGCAAAACCGCGGGTCGAACCGGGCGACCGAACGCGCCGCCCGCGCGCTTCATTCTACGGCGAATGCGCACGCTTCAGACGAATCGTCAGCAATCCGTCAGAAGGTTTACCCGGCAGTTTACCCATCAGCTAACACTTCTTCCATATAGGCGAAGGCCTTGCCGCGAACCATACTGCATTCACGTTTCAGCGCGGCATCACAGGCAACTTCCCCCGCTTCGCGGCCCACGCGCCGCGGCTCACCGCGCTCCCTGCCAACCGTGACGGAGGTTTCCATGGGCGCAGTCCCGAGCTACGAATTCGCACGCCGACTCGACGACGCGATCCTGCCCGACCTGTGGCGCAGACGCACCCGGCTCTCCGCGGACGAAATGGTGTCGATGGTCGAACTGGTCAAGCGCGCGTTGCGGACCTATCACCCGCTCGAATTGCAGGCGCTCGGCGAGGACAAGGAAGAACTGGTCGCGCAGTTCATCTACGCGAAGGTGTTGCGCCTCGCGCCCGGCCACACCGAAACGAACGCCTGCGCCGACAGCGCGCCGTCCAACAGCTACGCAGTGTGCGCGTATTTCCGCCGCTATCTGATCGACTGCCTGCGCAGCGCGTGCCATCAGCGCAACGTGTCGATGGAGACCGAGGGCGTCGCGCAGGAAATCGATCTGCACGCGCACGCGCTCGAAGACCCGGTGGAAAGCGTGCTGCTGCAATACGGCCTCGACGAACAGCAGGTGCGGCGCGCGGCGCGCGAGTTCATTGAAGGGCTCGACGAACCGGAGCGGATCGTGCTGGCCGGCAGCCTCGGCTGGTGCTCGGAAGGCAAAGGCGGGCTTTCGGCGGTGGCGGCGCAGCATCGAGTGCCCTCTTATCACTATCGCGCCGTCAAACTCGGCGTCACGATGAAAAAGACGGCCGGCGCCGCGGAATTTTCCAACACCAAGATCGGCCGCTGGCTCACCGACGCGCTCGGCATCGAGATCGACGTCGACAGTCGCGCGGCGATTCTGGTTGCGCTGAATCTGCTCGCGGCGGAATCGAGCGATAGCGAATTCAATGAAGTGGCCGCGTAATAGTTCGGAGAACCAACAGGCCACATAAGAAGCGGAGTAAGAGCGCATGCCCGTATGGCCGGATACACCCGGCAATGGCCGGCCGGTCATGCCGCCCTGAACGTCGCACGCTACGACTTCGGCGCGCCCCTTCATGGCGCGCATTTTTTGCATTCGCTTTTTTTGCAGCGATATTCCGCCTACGATAAAAAAGCTGCCGCAGCACGCCGTCTTTGTTCCGAAGCCGCGCTTCCTTTCCCCGCATCCGATTCCAGACGAGGTGGTCCTGATGAACCGCTTATCGAGCGCGCCGACGGCGCTGCAACGGCATTACGAGGTGGTGGTGATTGGCTCGGGCTACGGCGGCGCGATCGCCGCGAGCCGCATGGCGCGCGCGGGCCGTCGCGTATGCGTGCTCGAGCGCGGCCGCGAATTCATGGCCGGCGAGTATCCGCGCACGCCCGTACAGGGCGCCGAGAATATCCAGTACAACACGGCCGAGGCGCAAATCGGTTCGCCGCTCGCGCTGCTCGAAGTGCACGTGAACGAGGACGTCAACGCGGTGGTGGGCTGCGGGCTCGGCGGCACGTCGCTGATCAATGCGAACGTCGCGCTCGAGGCCGATCCGCGCCTGTGGGACGACCCGCGCTGGCCCGCCGCGCTGCGCGCCGACAAAGCCGGACGCGACGACGGCTATGCGCTCGCCCGGACTATGCTGTCGCCGTCGCCGGTCCCCGACGACTTCCCGCCGCTGCCGAAGCTGCAGGCGCTCGAAAAATCGGCGCAGGCGCTCGGCATGGCGGACCGCTTCAGCCGTCCGCCGATCACGGTCACGTTCGAGAACGGCCCGAACGCGGCGGGCGTCGAGCAGCAGCGCTGCGTCGGTTGCGGCGATTGCAACTCGGGTTGCAACTACGACGCGAAGAACTCGACCCACATGAACTATCTGCCCGACGCGGTCGCCCACGGCGCGCAGATTTTCACCGGCACGGCCGTGCATTCGGTGCTGCGCGATCCCGACACCCAGCAATGGAAGGTCAACTTCCAGCTCGTGAAGCTCGGCCGCGAAAGCTACGACGCGCCCGATCTGTTCGTGCTGGCCGATATCGTCATCGTCGCGGCGGGCACGATCGGCTCGACCGCGCTGCTGCTGCGCTCGCGCGCCGCCGGCTTGAGCACCTCGGAGATGCTCGGCCAGCACTTCACCGGCAACGGCGACGTGCTCGCCTTCGCATACAACACGAAGGACCCGATCAACGGCGTCGGCTGGGGCGAGCACAAGCCAGGGCAGATTCCTCCGGTCGGGCCGACCATCACCGGCCTGATCGACAATCGCGCCGCCGAGAAAAACGTCAGGGATGGCTATGTGATCGAGGAAGGCTCGCTGGCCGGGCCGGTCGGCGAAGCGCTCGTCGGCATGCTCGGCGCGGTCGCGCCGCTCGAAGGCGTGGATGCGGCCGGCGCCCCGTCGCTGCTCGAACGCGCGGCCTACGACGCCCGCACGATCGAGAGCCTGATCCGCGGCCCGTACCACGGTGCGCTCAATCACACGCAAAGCTACCTCGTGATGGCGCACGACGACGAAAGCGGCCGCATCAAGATCGGTGACAAAGGCCGTGCGCGCATCGATTGGAAAAACGCCGGACGCCAGCCGATCTTCCAGACCGTCGAGGACGTGCTGATCGAGGCCAGCAAGCCGCTCGGCGGCAAATATCTGCGCAACCCGATCTCAACGAAGATCGCCGGCCGGCGCACCGTGACCGTGCATCCGCTCGGCGGCTGCGGCATGGCGGAGGACGCCGCGCATGGCGTGGTCGATCATCTGGGCCGCGTGTTCAGCGCCACGGACGGCGACGCGGTGCATGACGGTCTCTACGTGATGGATGGCGCGGTGATGCCGATGTCGCTCGGCGTCAATCCGCTCCTGACCATCTCCGCGCTCGCCGAACGCAACTGCGCGCTGCTGGCCAAAGCGCACGACTGGTCGATCGATTACGCGTCGAAGGGCACCGCCGCCACGCCGCCCGCGCAGAAGATCGGCCTGCGCTTCACCGAGACGATGGTCGGCACCTACACGCCCGAGGTGGCGGGCGAAGCTGCAAAGAGCCCGATCGAATTCACGCTGACGGTCGAGTCCGACGATCTCGCCGACATGCTGAGCAACCCGGATCACCTCGCGCGCACCGCCGGCACGCTGACCTGCGGCGCCCTCTCCGCACGACCGCTGACGATCAGCGACGGCACGTTCAACCTGTTCGTCGTCGATGAGTCCGACGTCGACGAGCGCAACATGAACTACCGGATGACGCTCGACGCGGCCGAAGGCAACACCTGGTATCTGACCGGTAGGAAGATCATCACGCGCACGTCGCCGATCAACCTGTGGGAGCAGACCAACACGCTGTATGCGGAGATACGCGCGTCGGATAACGACGATGCGCCCGTCGTGGGCACCGCCACGCTCGTCATCACGCCGGAAAACTTCCTGAAGCAGCAGCGCACCCTCGAAGTCACGCACGCGCCCGACCTGAAGACGCGCCTCGAATGGACGCTGAAGTTCGGCAAATTCTTCGCGGGCGTGCTGTTCACCGAATACGGCGGCGTCGCCGCGCCGCTGCAGTTCTACGATCCTTACACGCCGCCGCGCGCCAAGCGCGCGCTGCGCGCGCCGGCGCCGCAGATCACCTACTTCGATACACCGGACCGCACGCGGCTCAAGCTCACGCGCTACTTCGATCCCGCCGCGGACAAAGAGTCGAAGCCGATCCTGCTGATCCACGGCTCGGGCGTCTCGAGCCGCATTTTCTCGACCGATCTGATATCGACCAACCTCGTCGAATATCTGTACGCGTCGGGCTACGACGTATGGCTCGTCGATCTGCGCGTCAGCATCGAACTGCCGAGCGTGCTCGTGCCGGCCAACGTCGACATGGTCGCGCGCGAAGATATTCCCGCCGCCGTCGCGAAGATTCGCGAGGTAACCGGCGCGCCGAACATCCAGGTACTCGGCCACTGCCTGGGCGGACTCGCACTCAGCATGTCGCTGCTATATGGACTCGAGGGCGTGCGCTCGGCGGTGATTTCGCAGGTGTCCGCACATCCGGTGCCGGGCACGCTGCAACGGATCAAGGCCGGCTTGCATATTCCCGACCTGATGCAGCATCTGCGCATCCGCGACCTCACTGCCTATACGCAGGAAGATTCGTGGCCCGCGAACCTGTTCGACGAAGCGCTGCGTCTCTATCCGGTCGATCACGACGAGGGCTGCGGCAATGCGATCTGTCATCGCGCGACGTTCCTGTATGGCCTGCTCTATGAGCACGACAAGCTGAACGAGACGCTGCATGCGAACCTGCAGGAACTGTTCGGCATTCACGACATGGCCGTGTTCCAGCACCTGGCCACGATGGTCCGCGCAGGCCATGTCGTCGATGCGCGCGGCGACGACGTGTATCTGAGCGGCGCAAACGGCATGAAAGGACTCGAGGGCATGCGTTTGCCGATCGGCTTCATCCACGGCGAGAAGAACGAAACCTATCTGCCGGTCAGCACCGAACGCACTTACGACCTGCTGCGCGAGCGCTTCCCCGAGCAGCCGTACGAGCGGCATCTGGTTCCCGGCTATGGGCATATCGACTGCATCTTCGGCAAGAACGCGGCGGTCGATGTTTATCCGCTGATCGTCAGCTATCTGAACGCGCATTGACGGCGCGGCATCGCCGATGTGCCACGCGTTATCCGCGCGTGGCGGGTTCTCGTCGCGCCGCCATTCCGGTATGGTTGCGGTTGCGCATCGATCTCCTTCGCCCTCTGTAACCATACCGATGAAAAGATTCCTTCTGGCCTTGTTCACTGCCGGGCTGCTCGGTAACGGCGTCGCGGCCACGCAAGTACAGGCAGCCGAACTTCACGTGATGACCTCGGGTGGCTTCACCATCAGTATCAAAACAGCTTGCCCGGATTCAGAACGCCGTGCGGATCGAGCGCATGCTTGATCGCGACCATCGCGGCAAGCTCGGCTGGCGAGCGTGAAATCGGCAGGAACTCGCGCTTGAGTGAACCGATGCCATGCTCCGCCGACACCGATCCGCGCAACGGCCCCAGCATCTCGTAGACAAACGCATAGACCGAGTGATGATCGACGCCAGGAATCGAATGGCCATCAACGGTCAGATGCAGATTCGAATCACCGATATGCCCGAAGAAATACGCTTCGTTGCCGGGCCAGCGCTGATCGAGCGCCGCGCGGCAACGGTCGACGAACCTGCCGATCTCGCCGATCGGCAAACTCACGTCGAAGTTGATCGGGTCGAGCTTGAGCGGAAACTCCGCGGTGCACTCGCGGATCGCCCATAGCGCGCGCGCATCGGCGACCGACTGCGCGATCACCGCGTCGCGCAGCGCGCCCGCCTGTAGCGCATCGCTCAGCGCTTGCGCGAAGCGTTCGCCAGCGTCGTCGGCATCGAAGCCCGCGTGCTCGATCAACGCATAGAGCGGATACGCGGCGTCGAACGGCGAGCGCGCGCCGGTCAGCTTCACGCCGAAATCGTAAAAGTCCGGCCACATGAGCTCGAACGCGCCGATGTCGTTGCCGAAGCGCGTCGCGAGACGGCGCAGCAGGCTCACCGCGGCATCGTAATCGTTCAGCGCGACTAGCGCCGTATGACGCGCCGCGCGTCGCGGATGCAGCCGCAACACCGCGCGCGTGATCACGCCGAGCGTGCCCTCCGAACCGATGAACCAGTGCTTCAGGTCATAGCCGGTGTTGTTCTTGACCATCTTGCCGAGCGAACTGAGCACGTCGCCATTCGCGAGCACCACTTCGAGACCGAGCACCTGATCGCGCGCGGTGCCGGACTGGATCACGCGATTGCCGCCCGCGTTGGTCGCCAGATTGCCGCCGATCTGGCATGAGCCGCGGGCGCCGAGATCGAGCGCGAGTTCGAAGCCTGCTTGCTCGGCGGCTTCCTGCGCGGCCTGCAACGTGGTGCCGGCACGCACGGTCAGTGTGGCCGACGCCGCGTCGAGTTCTTCGACACCGCTCAAGCGTTCCAGCGACAACGCGATATCGTTGGCGCGCGCGATCGCGCCGCCCGCGAGTCCGGTCATGCCGCCTTGTGGCACCACTGGCTGATGCGCGGCGTGGCAGATCGCGAGCGCGCGCGATACCTCGTCGGTCGTGCGCGGCAGCAGCAACGCCGCCGGACGTGTCGGCTCGTGGCGCGTCCAGTCGGTCATCGCGTGTTCGCCGATCTGTTCGCCGACGCGCACCGCGTCGGCGCCGAGCGCGGCGCGCAACGCCTCGAGTGTCGTCGCGAGAGGCGCGGTCGCGCTTGCGATCTGGGTCCTCTTGTCTTCAGTGATGCTCTGCTCTGTCATGCAGGAGTTCCTTACCGTGCCGTAGCGGCGAGCTTCTTACGATAACCCATCGAATCGTTGATGCGGCCGAGGATATAGTCACCCGCGGCGACCGGCTGATATTTGCTTTGCGCGTCGCTCGCGCCCAGCTCACGGGGATCGACGAGCGCGCCATAGGTCGGATCGTAGAACGTCGCGATCGAATAGCGCTCGCGCCCCGATGCATTGATCACGCGATGCAGCGTCGAGCGAAAGCGGTCGTTGGTCCAGCGTGCGAGCAGATCGCCGACGTTCACGACGAAGCTGCCTTCGACGGGCGGCGCCTCGACCCAAGTATCGTTGGCGATTTCGCGCACCTGCAGGCCGCCGACCTGATCCTGCCACAGCAAGGTGATGCAGCCGTAGTCGGTATGCGGCGCCACGCCGAACTGATCTTCATCCGATTGCGGCGGCTGCGGCGGGTAGTAGACCATTTGCGTGCGCTGCATGCGCTTCGTGTAGCGCGGCACGAAGAAATTTTCTTCGACGCCGAGGCTCACCGCGACCGCGCGCAGCAGATCGGCGCCGCACGCGCCGACCGCCTCGTAATAGTCATACAGCACCGGCCGCAACCCGGGCATGAAGTCCGGCCAGTTGTTCGGCCCGCGCAGTGCTTGCCCCGCCAGCACGTCGGGATCGTCTTCCGGCAGTTCGAGGCCGATGCTGAAGAACTCCTTGTAGTCGGGACGCTTGGCCTGGTACATCGTCGCGTCGCCCAGCGCATTGAAACCGCGATGCCGATGATTGACGGCCGCGCGTCGTTTGGTGTCGACCGGAAACGCGAAGAAGGTGCGCGCGGCTTGCGCGGCGGCATCGATCGTCGCTTGCGGTACGCCGTGATTGACGATGTAGAAAAAACCGATCGTCGTACACGCTTCATGAATTTCTTTCGCGACGCGTCGGAGCGCCTGCTGATCGCCCGCGCGCACGCCGGCGACATCGATGATCGGAATGCGAGTCGCGGGCATCGCGCTGCTCCTTGGAGGATCGGTATTGCAGTGGTATATACCGCCAAAAGCACTGCTGCAAGTTGCTTCGCGTACCTCCATATAAGGGCTTTTCTCTACTCGCGCGAGCATTTATTTTTCGCCGGAAACGCAGTATATACTGCCCTGCAGGGCCCGCGATCTGCGTCGGCGCGGCGGGTCCACAACCAAGACTTCGACACGCCGGCCACCCAACACCAATTCGCCCCCGGAGAACCCCATGCGTATCCTTGCAGGCTGGAAATGTGGTCTGGTCGTGCTGGCGCTGTGCGCGGCGAGCGTCGCAGCGCACGCCGAAGACCAGCTCGCCAAAGTGAAGAAAGCCGGCGAACTGGTGGTCGGCACCGAAATGCAGTTCGCACCGTTCGACTTCCTCGAGAACGGTCAGCAGGCCGGCTTCAACAAAGACCTGTTCGCGGAGATCGGCAAGGAAATCGGCGTCAAGGTGCGCTTCATCGATCTGCCGTGGCCGAGCGTGCTGCCCGGTCTCGAAGCGGGCAAGTTCGATATGGTCGGCGGCCCGTTGACGGTCACGAAGGCGCGCATGGAACGCTACACCTACACGCTGCCCGTCGCCGATGCGACCGACGCGCTGCTCAAGCGCGCGAACGATGCGTCGATCAAGCAATCGGCGGATAGCGCGGGCAAAACGATCGGCGCGGGCAAGGGCTCCGCGCAGCTCGATCAGCTGAAGAGCTACGCGGCCACGCTGCCGAAGCCGCCGGAAATCCGCGAGTACGTCGACAACAATCAGGCTTACGCGGACCTCGCGGCAGGCCGCATCGCCGCGGTGGCGAACTCGATGACCAACATCGCGTATGTCGCCAAGCAGCGCCCCGAGATGTTCGCGGTCGTGCAGCCGCCGTTCGGCGCGAAGGTCTATTTCGCATATGCATTGCGTAAAGACGCCGACAGCAAGCCGCTCGCCGACGCGTTCAACGCGGCGCTCGTGAAGATGCAGAAGGATGGCCGGCTCGCCGCGTTGCAGAAGAAGTGGTTCGGTGTCGCGATGGAGATGCCTTCCACGATGCCCACGCCGAACTACTGAGCGTCCGTGGGCGGCACGCGTCGTCCTTCCCGTTCCACCGGCCGCGACCCATGTTCAACACGACCGTCTTCGTTCAGGGCCTGCCGCTGCTGCTGCATGCGGCGCTCGCCACCGTCGGCATTTCGCTGACGGGGCTCGTGATCGGCTTCTTCGTCGGCATCGGCGTATGCACCGCGCGGCTGTCGCAGCATCGCGCCGCGCGGCTCGCGGGCGGCGCCTACGTGTTCTTCTTTCGTGGCGTGCCGATGCTCGTGCAATTGCTGCTCGTCTACTACCTGTTGCCGTTCGCCGGTATCAACGTGTCGCCGATCGTCGCCGCGATCAGCGCGGTGTCGTTGTGCTCGGCCTCGTATATAGCCGAGATTCTGCGCGGCGGGTTTCTAAGCATCCCGCCCGGACATCTCGAAGCCGCGCGCATGCTCGGGCTTTCCCCGCTCGATACGCTGCGGCGCATTCTGGTGCCGCAAGCATTCCGTTTGACGCTGCCGTCGCTCGTCAACGAAATGGTGCTGCTGATCAAGGCTTCTTCGCTGATCTCGGTGGTCGGCGTCGCCGAGTTGACGCGCACCGCGCAGAACATCGCCGCGAGCACTTACCGGCCCCTCGAAGCGTATGTCGCGGCAGGGCTGATCTACTTCGTGATCTGCGGCTCGCTCGCGCTCGTCGCGCATGCGGCCGAGCACCGTTTGCAGCACGCCTGAATCGACTCACGTTTAAGCCAACCTCGCCATGCAAACGTTCGATCCGACCGTCATCACGCACAACCTGCAGCCTATCGCCGCCGGTCTCGCGACGACGCTCGCCAGCTGGGCCGCGGGCGTCGCGATCGGTCTCGTGATCGGCTTCCTGATCGCGGTGCTGCAACTGTTCTGCGGACGCTGGCTGCGCGCCGCGCTGCGCGTCTATATCGAACTGTTGCGCGGCACGCCGTTTCTCGTGCAGCTGTTTCTGCTGTACTACGGCGGCCCGTCGATCGGGCTCACGCTCGAACCGATGACGGCCGGCATCGTCGGCCTGGGTCTCTACGGCAGCGCGTATTTCGCCGAGGCGTTCCGCTCCGGCTTCCAGTCGGTGCCCAAAGGCCATCTCGAAGCGGCGTCGTGTCTCGGGCTCACGCGCTGGCAGGCGATCGCACGCATCCAGGCGCCGCAGATGCTGGTGCTGATCGTGCCCGCGCTGACCAATCTGATCATCGTGCTGAGCAAGGAAACGGCCGTGCTGTCGATCGTCACGGTGCCCGAACTGACCTTCGTGCTGACCGGTATCGGCTCGGCCACCTTCGCTTTCGTCGAAACGCTGCTGGTGCTGTGCGTGTGCTATCTCGCGCTGGTCGAGCTGACCTCGCGCGCGGGCATGTGGGCCGAAGCCCGTCTCGCACGCTTCATGGCATGATTCCGGGACCCCTATGAACGCCATCGCCGACATGCACTCCCCCGCGCAATCATCCGCGCCGTCCGCCAGCGCAACGGCGAACGCATCGAATGCCGCGCCGCTGATCGAAGTGCGCGATCTGCGCAAACGCTTCGGCGACGTCGAGGTGCTGCGCGGCATCGATCTCGAGATCGCGCGCTCGGAAGTGGTCTGCATCATCGGGCCGTCGGGCTCGGGCAAGAGCACGCTGCTGCGCTGCCTCGCCGCGCTCGAAACCTACGATCACGGCGACGTGCGCATCGAAGGCGAACTGCTCGGCTATACCGAGCGCAACGGCAAACGCGTGCGCGCGTCGCATGGCGAGATCAACCGCGTGCGCCGCAACGTCGGCATGGTGTTCCAGCAGTTCAACCTGTGGCCGCACATGACCGCGCTCGGCAACGTGATGGAAGCGCTGCTGCGCGTGCGGCGCCTGTCGAACGACGAAGCGCGCCGCCGCGCGAACGCGATGCTGGAGACGGTCGGCCTCGCGCACAAGGGCGATGCGTATCCGGCGAAGCTGTCGGGCGGTCAGCAGCAGCGCGTCGCGATTGCACGCGCGCTCGCGATGGAGCCGCACATCATGCTGTTCGATGAACCGACTTCGGCGCTCGATCCAGAGCTCGTCGGCGAAGTGCTGCTGGTGATGAAGCAGCTCGCGCGCGACGGCATGACGATGGCCGTGGTCACGCACGAAATGGGCTTCGCCGCGCAGGTCGCCGACAAGGTCATGTTCATCGACCAAGGCCGCATTGCCGTGCAGGGCAAGCCGCGCGACGTGTTTCACGATGCCGCGCAGCCGCGTCTGCGGCAGTTTCTGCAAAACTATTTCGACCGTAATGCGTTCTGGACGCGCGGCCCAGACGACACCCAGCCCCTATGAGCACCACCGCTCGCAGCAAGCCTCACGGCAAATTCTCCGCCAGCGCGGCCCGCGCCGCGGCCAGAACCGCGCGCGGCAGTGATGAGGCGCCCGCCGCGCGCTATGAGCAGGTCAAGCAGCACATCCGCCAGATCATCGACTCGGGCGAACGCCAGGCGGGCGATCGTCTGCCCTCCGAACTCGATCTCGTCGGGACGCTCGGCGTATCGCGGATGACGGTCAACCGCGCGCTGCGCGAACTCGCCGACGCGGGGCTCGTCACCCGCGTATCGGGCGTCGGCACCTTCGTCGCACCGAACAAGCCGCAATCCACGCTATTGATGATCGCCCATATCGGCGACGAGATCCGCTCGCGCGGCCACGCATATCGTTGCGACATGGTGCTATTGCAGCGCGAGACCGCATCGGTCACGGTGTCGAACGCATTGGGGCTGGCGCCGGGCGCTTCGGTGTTTCATGTGGTCTGCGTGCATCGCGAGAACGGCCTGCCGGTGCAGCTCGAAGATCGCTATGTGAATCCGGCCGTCGCGCCGGATTTTCTGCAGCACGATTTTTCGGCGCTGAAGCCGTCCGAGTATCTGCTGACGGCCGTGCCGATGCACGATCTCGAACACGTCGTGGACGCGGCGCTGCCGACGCCCGCCGAAGCCGAGCTGCTCGAAATTCACGCGGAGGAACCGTGCCTGACGCTGACACGCCGCACGTGGACGAGCGGCGTCGCGGTGACGTTCGCGCGTTTCGTGCATCCGGGTTCGCGCTACCGGCTTGGTTGCCGCTTTTCGCCGAATACGTCGCAGCGGCAGGGATAAAGCGTGCTTCAGCAACCGGGCTACACGGTCCCCGCCAGATGAAACCGCGACGCCGGATGCCATAGCCGCACCGACGTCGCGACGTTCTCGCCGACCCACGTGCGCCGCCACAGCAGCAGACACGGCTCGCCGATATCCATCATCAGATGACGCCGCACATAGGCGTCGGGCTTCTGCGCATAGATGCGAAACTCGGCACGCTGCACGGGCGCGAGCCGCACCATGTAGTGATTCGGTGTTTCGACCGAGAAGTCCTGTTGCAGATATTCGGGGAACACTTTCGGATTGACGAAACGGTCCTCGTATTGAATCGGCTCGCCCTCCTCGCTGTGCACGATGCACGAATGAAACGCGGGACCGCTCGCGAGACCGAGCGCTTCGAGCGCCTCGGCGTCGTGGCTCGGTTCGAGCGTCAGCACGCGCGCCGAATGACGATGACCGCGCGCGGCGATTTCATCGGCGATATTGCGGATCTCCAGCACCGTCGATTCATATCGCTGCGGCGCGACGAAGGTGCCCGAGCCTTGCACGCGCGTGAGCACGCGCTCGGCGGTCAGCTCGCGCAGCGCGCGCGACACCGTCATGCGCGCGACGCCGAACTCCTTGACCAGCTCCGTTTCGGAAGGAATCAGTCCGCCCGGCTTCCATGCGCCTTCGCTGATGCGCTTGAGCACGTAGCGTTTGATCTGCTCATAGGCGGGCATCGCCTTGACCGGCGTGTCGCGGTTGCGATCGGCGGCGTCCTGGTTCTGCTCGGCCTGTGCGGCGGGCGCGATGCGCGCCTGTGTAGTTGTTTTCACTCCAAACCTCATCGGTGATTCGCCGGTGTTACATCAGGTACACCGTGGCCGGTTCTCCGGCGGCCGGGAGCCATCTTACCCGCTTCGACGGCGGCGAGACCACCTGGACGCGCTACCAGATGAACGGCACGAAACGGTAACGCACACGTTCCATGTACGCCGTGTAGCCGTCGAGTTGCTCGGCCAGCAGCCGCTCCTCGCGCACCGCGCGCCAGCCCATGCCGTACGCCATCACGGGCAGCGCCACAAGCCCCCACCACGAGCCGAGCATCAAGGGCGTGCCGACGAAGAACACCAGCGCGGCCGCGTACATCGGATGACGGACGTACGCGTAAGGCCCGGTGTCGGCGACCTTGTGCCCGCGGCTCGCCTGAACCTTGACCACCGGCGCGGCGTAGCTGTTCGCGCGAAACACGAAGCGGCACATGAAGATGCACAGGAACACGCATAGCGCGCCGAAGCCCATCAGCCACAACGGCAGCGGCCCGGACCAGCGAAACCGCATCGCGTCGAAGCCCATCAGGACCAGCCAGCCGCACCACGCGGCTCCGATCGCGACCATGAACACACGATCCCAGCGGCTCTGCTGCGCCTGCACGAACGGCGCGAGCCGCTCCGCGAGCAGCGCGGGATCATGACGCGCGAGCCACAAGCCGACCCACAGGCTCAACACCACCAGCTCCAGCAGATACCACCACGCGGCCGGCCACGCGAGCGTGCCGGCCGCGCCGAACAGCAGCACGCCCATGAACGCCAGCCAGGCCAGCGATTGCAGGATCAGACGTGCGACCATCGCGGCTCCCTCATGGGCTGGTGTCATGCGGACGCATCACGCGTGCGCACGCGCTCGAACACGTCGGCGATATCGATGTCCTCCAGGTTCAAGCCGAAGCGCTCGCGCAGGCAGTCGGCGAGTTCGGCGGCACTCGCGAGGCGCCGTTCGCTGACGATCTGCCCTTGCGCGTCGCGCTCGTTCAACTGATCGTTGAATAGCGCGACGCGCAGTTCGGGTAGCACGCGGCACGCCAGCAGGTTATTCACGAACTTCGAATCGGGCGACGTCGACGTGTACCAGTTCGAGATTTCATAGTCGACCCACTCGACTGCGCGCAGATCGACGTGATAGACGCGCGACCAGCTCTCGTCCGGCGCCAGCACCTCGAGATAGACGGTGTCGTGCCCCGCGTTGGCGAGACGGAACGTGCCGAGCGGAATCGGTTGTGCAAGGCCGGCGGTCAGGCGCAGCGGCGCGGTCAGCGTGACGCCGCCGAAGCCGACGTCGGCGATCCATTCGTCGCCGTCGATATCGACACGCAGCACCATGTGCGTACGCGGCGAGATCGTGCCGGGCTCGCGGCCCCATATGACGCGCGCAAGCATCGGCGTGATCTTGAAGCCGAGTTGCATCAGCACGTTCGCGAACAGAATATTCTGCTCGAAGCAGTAGCCACCGCGCTTTTGGGTCACGAGCTTGCGTTCGATCGCTTCGAGCTCGAGCCTGACCGGCTGGCGAGTCAGCGGGTTCAGGTTCTCGAACGGGATCGCGGCGGGATGGAGCAGGTGAATCGCCCGCAGCACTTCGAGCGTGGCGGCGCGCGGGCCCTGATAGCCGATGCGGGCGAAGTAGTTTTCCAGATTGACGGAGTGGGACATCGGCGGAATTCCAGTTGAGGAGCGGGTTCGACGCGATCATAGCGCTTTCGCGCTGAATCGATCGCGCGAGGCGAAGCGAAACGCGCCTACATGCCCTTCAACGCCGACGTCGCGATCGACGGCACCGTAATACCGTGGCTCGACGCGAACTGCACGGCCGAGCTCAGCGTCGACATCAGCGACTGCAACTGCCCCGGCGCCGACTGCGCGATATACGAAGCGCTTTGCGCGGTCTGCGGATTGAGGCCCGATTGCAGCAGCGACGACGGACTCATCTGACCAAGGCTGCCAAGCCCCGACTGCAAGCTCGAATACTGGCTCACTCCCTTGCCGAGCGACGACAGCCCCTGGGTGAACGCTTCCTTGTTGACCGGCGTCGCCGACGCGCCGCCACTTGCATGATTTGCGAACGCATCGGTGAGCTTCTGCGACAGCGACTCCTGTGTGCTGCCGACCTGCGTCAACTGACTGACCGACGGCGTGCCACCGCTGAGCAGCCCCGCCGCCTGCTGCGCCTGGCCGGCCGCACTCGTCATGCCCATCGCCGACGCGAGGCTCGACTGCCCGCTCAGCACCTGCTGGTTCGCGCCAACATAGCTCTGCAGCAGCTGCGACACGCCGCCCGACGACGCCCCGGCACCGGCCGAGCTGTCACCGCCCCCGCCGATACCGAACTGCTTCAGATTCAACTGCGCGTGCGCGGCGCCGCCCAACAACAGACCGCCACTCGCCAGCAACGAAACCAGAAGAATGCGCTTGCTCATTTCGACCTCCTCACTTTGACTTTCGGGGTTACTCGTGCACTTCGACACCTCACCCTTTCGCGCGTTCGGTCTGACCACATCAATACTATTTCATTACGTTGCTGTTACGACATCATTACATCTTCATGCGCTTTACGAGCGGTCCGTAAATCCCGGGTTTACATGCCGGTAATCTTGATGCGAATCGTTCTCATTTGTGTTGACTCTCGCAAATGGCCTGCGTACGATCTCGCCATCAGCTGCTTCGGCATCGGACGAAACAACACTAATAAGGATTTCGATGAAGTTCGCCCAACTCAATGGACTGCGCGCCAACGCGCCTCCCTTTTGCGACGCTTCGGCACGTACCGGCGCAATTCATCGTACGCGTTTGCCTTCGATGCGGCGCGTCGCACTGTGCACGGCCGTCGCGTGGGCCTCGTTGACCGGCCACGCGGCGCTGGCCGAAGCCAATCCCGATGCGAACCCGGAAGCGCCCGAAGCCGACCTGAACATTCAGGCGACGCAGACCAACCAGTGGACCGGTTTCTGGAATCGTCAGCAGATGCTCGGCGACATGGGCGGCCTGCGTCCGTGGCTCGGCAAGTACGGCATGACCTTCACGCTGACCGAAACCAGCGAAGTGCTGGCCAATCTGCGCGGCGGTCTCGCGCGCGGCGCCGACTACGACGGCCTGACCACCGCCACCTTGCAGATGGATACGCAAAAGGCGTTCGGCCTGCCGGGCGGCCTCTTCAACGTCAGCGCGCTGCAGATTCACGGCTCGAACCTGAGCGCGAACAAGCTCGGCACGTTGAACACGGCGAGCGGCATCGAGGCCGACAACGCGACGCGTCTGTGGGAGCTCTGGTATCAGCAGTCGTTCCTCAACAAACGCGTCGACGTGAAGATCGGTCAGCAGAGTCTCGACCAGGAATTCATCACGAGCACGTATGCGGCGCTGTTCCTCAACACCATGTTCGGCTGGCCCGCGCTGCCCTCATACGACCTGCCGTCGGGCGGTCCCGCCTATCCGCTCGCGGGTCTGGGCGTGCGCGTGCGCGGCCAGATCACCCCTGCGTTGACCGCGCTGGCCGGCGTGTATTCGGGCGATCCGCTCGGCAACAACCCGAACAACATGAGCGGCACGAACTTCAACCTGCATAACGGCGCGTTGTGGATCGGCGAGCTGCAGTACGCGATCAACCAGCCGTCCGACGGCGAAATGGTCGGCACGGGCGGCGGTGGTCTGCCGGGCACCTACAAGCTCGGCGTCTGGTACAACACCAACGAATTCGCCGATCGGCGTTTCGACAACATGGGACTGTCGCTCGCGAATCCTGCGTCGACCGGCATCGCCGCGAATCACAGCGGCAACTACAGCTTCTATGCGGTCGCCGACCAGATGGTGTGGCGCCCCGACCCCGACGAACCACGCAGCCTCGGCGTGTTCGCGCGCGTGATGGGCGCGCCGGGTGATCGCAATCTCGTGCAAGTCGCGGCCAACCTCGGCGTGGTGCTGAAGGCGCCGTTCAAGGGCCGCGACAACGACAGCGCCGGCCTCGCGCTGACCTACATCAAGGTCGGCAGCCACGTGAACGGACTCGACAAGGACTTCCTGGCATTCAACGGCAGCCCGTACGGCGTGCGCACCAGCGAAACCACGCTCGAGGCGACCTACCAGTACCAGATCAATCCGTGGTGGCAAGTGCAGGCCGACGCGCAATACACGTTCAACGCCGGTGCGGGCCAGAACCCGAACGACCCGACGCAGCCGCTGCGCAATACGTTCGTCGTCGGCGTGCGGACCAATATCAACTTCTGATGCCGCCCGCCGCGCGCTTTCATCCACGCAAGCACATGCCACCCCACGCAACCGGACCAGCACTTCCCATGCTTTCGACCGTCACCGCCACTCCCGCTTTGTGCGCCCGCACGGAGGCCCAATCGTGAACCCAGTCACGCGCAAGTTTGCGCCGCGCGCCGCGCGCTCCCTGCTCGCCGCGATGGCCGGCGCTGCCGCCCTCACGATGGCTGCGCCCGCGCAGGCCGAGCCGCAAGGCTTCCTTGAAACGATCAGGCATCACACGACGCTGATCAACACCGTCCCCGACAACGGCGACCAGAACCCGTACGCGATCGTGGTCGCGCCCGTCAGCGCGGGCACCGTGAAGCAAGGCGACGTGCTGGTCGGCAACTTCAACAACTCGACGAACCTGCAGGGCACTGGCAGCACGATCATCGACTATCACCCGGACACCAGACAGATGACGGTGTTCGCGACCGTGCCGCGCGATCTGAAGGAATGTCCGGGCGGCATCGGCCTGTCGACCGCGATGACGATGCTGAAGTCGGGCTGGGTGATCGTCGGCAGCACGCCGAGCAACGACGGCACGACCGGCACCAAAGGCGCCGGCTGCCTGATCGTGATCGACCCTCAAGGCAAGATCGCCTCGACGATCTCGACGCCGAACATCAACGACCCGTGGGGCAACATGGCGGTCGTCGACAACGGCGCGAGCGCGACGCTGTTCGTCAGCAACGCGGGCTTCGGCGTCGGCGGCGCGGAGGGCAATCCGCCCGTATTCAAGCAGGCCACCGTGCTGCGCATCGACCTCGACGTACCGCAAGGCAAGCCGCCCGTCGTGAAGAAGGAAACCGTGATCGGCAGCGGCTTCGGCGCGCAGGCCGACAAGGGCGTGTTCCTCGTCGGGCCGACCGGGCTCGCGCTTTCGGCCGATCAGAAATTGCTGTACGTGTCCGACGCAATCGGCAACCGCATCACCGAGATCGACGATCCGCTCACGCGCGACACCAGCGCGGGCGTCGGCCGCCAGCTGGGCGCCGACGGCCTGCTGCATCGTCCGCTCGCGATGGCCACCGCGCCCAACGGCCACCTGCTCGTGACCAACGCGTTGAACGGCCAGGTCGTCGAAATCGCCCCGGCGAGCGGCAAGCAGCTATACGCACGCTGGATCGATACCGACAAGGCGCAATCGCCCCCCGGCAACGGCGACCTGTTCGGTATCGCGATGACGCCAGAAGGCGACGGCTTCTACTACGTCGAAGACGACGTGAACACGCTGGTGCTCGCGAAGTAAGCGGCACCCACGCAGGCTGCAGGAAGGTGAAGTGACCATGACAAACGATCAACCCCCACGGCCGTCACGACGCGGCTTTCTCAAAGCGGGTGGCGCGGCGGTCGCCGCCGGTGCATCGCTGGGCGCCGGCCTCGCGAGCTCGCCGGACGCGCTCGCGACGGCGCCCGCGCATAGCGCGCAGAACGCCGATCCGCAGCTCGCGGTCGTGCCGTTCTACGGTCCGCATCAAGGCGGCATCGTCACGCCGCAGCAGAGCCACACCTACGTCGCCGCACTCGATCTGACCACCGACAAGCGCGACGACGTGATCGCACTGCTACGCACATGGACCGAAGCAGCCGCGCGCCTGACGCAAGGCGGCACGGCCTTCGCGATGCCCGCCGGCGACGACCAGCCCGCCCCCGATTCCGGCGACGCGCTCGGCCTCGGCCCGAACGGTCTGACCATCACGTTCGGCTTCGGCCCAGGCCTCTTCACGAAGGACGGCAAGGACCGCTATGGGCTCGCGTCGCGCCGCCCCGCCGCGCTCGTCGATCTGCCGCGCTTCAACGGCGATCAGTTGATCAAGGAGAAGACCGGCGGCGACCTGTTCATCCAGGCATGCGCGAACGACGCGCAGGTCGCGTTTCACGCGGTGCGCCAACTGTCGCGCCGGGCCTACGGCGTCGCGGCGATGCGCTGGGGCCAGGCCGGTTTCCTGTCCGGTCCGCGCGGCCAGACGCCGCGCAATCTGATGGGCTTCAAGGACGGCACCAACAATCCGTTGACCGCGAAACCCGAGCTGATGAACCAGTTCGTGTGGGCCCGCGCCACCAACGACGCGCCGTGGATGGAAGGCGGCACCTACACGGTCGTGCGCCGCATCCGCATCACGCTCGAACACTGGGACAACACCGAGCTCGGCTTCCAGGAACAGGTGTTCGGCCGCCACAAATACAGCGGCGCGCCGCTCGGCAGCAAGAACGAGTTCGACGCGGTGGACCTGAAAGCCGAGGACAAGGACGGCGATCCGGTGATCCCGGAGAACTCGCACGTGCGTCTGTCGAATCAGGCGAGCAACAACGGCGCGCAGATTCTGCGGCGCTCGTATTCGTACAACGAAGGCACGAACTTCTATATCGAGCGCTGGCCGCCGTGGCGTCAGGAAACCGAGTACGACGCGGGGCTGATTTTCATTGCGCATCAGAGCGACCCGCGCACCGGCTTCATCCCGATCAACGACCGCCTCGCGAAGTTCGACATGATGAACCAGTTCACGACCCACGTGGGCAGCGCGATCTTCGTCGTGCCGCCCGGGGCGAAGCCGGGTTCGTATGTCGGCGCGGGGCTGTTCGAAGCGTGATGAAGCACATGAAGCACGCCGGGCGCGCAGCGCCTCGCTCACTAAACACAATCTAAACGGACTTCTGCAACATGGCTCATTCCTGGTTTGCCTCCCGCCTGCGCGCACTCGGTAGCGTGGCCGCGCTGTCGCTCACCGCACTCGCGACGATGCCGTCGGCGGCCCATGCGGCATCGATCACGCTGTACAACGCGCAGCACGAGCAGGTCGTCAATCTGCTCGCGAAGGACTTCGAAAAGCAGTCGGGCATCCCGGTGAAAATCCGCAACGGCGAAGGCCCGGCGCTCGCCGCGCAGATCGTCGCGGAAGGCGCGGCCTCGCCCGCCGACGTGTACTTCACCGAGAACTCGCCGGAGCTGATGCTGCTGGAGGAAAAGGGTCTGCTCGCCAAGGTCGACGCAGCGACGCTCGGCGCGGTGCCGGCGCGCTTCAATTCGCCGAGCGGCGTATGGGTCGCCGTAACCGCGCGCGAGGGCGTGCTCGCATACAACACGGCGAAGCTGCAGCCGTCGCAACTGCCGCAATCGGTGTTCGACCTCGCGAAGCCTGACTGGAAAGGCAAGGTCGGCATCGCGCCGAGCGACGCCGACTTCCTGCCGCTCGTCAGCGCGGTGCTGGCACTGAAGGGCGACGAGCAGACGCTCGCGTGGCTGAAGGGCCTGAAAGCCAACTCGCAGATCTTCGACGACGACGAAGGCCTGGTCGCCGCGGTCAATCGCGGCGCGGTCGCCACTGGTCTGATCAACAACTACTACTGGTCGCGTCTGCATGCGGAAATCGGCGATGCGAAAACCCGCAGCGCGATCTACCACTTCAGCCACGGCGACGCCGGCGCGCTCGTCAACGTCTCGGGCGCGGGCGTGCTGAAGTCCGCGCACAACCCGGACGGCGCACAGAAGTTTCTCGCGTACCTGGTCAGCGAACGCGCGCAGCAGTTGATGGCCAATAGCCACGTGATGTTCGAGTACCCGCTGCATGCGGGTGTCGCGCCTGACCCGGTCCTCAAACCGTTTGCCGAACTGACTCCGCCCACGCTGACGATCCAGCAGCTCGGCGACGATAGCCAGGCGGGCAAACTGCTGCGTCGGGCAGGCCTGCTGTAAATGAGCGAAGCCCTGTCAGCCGGTCCGCCGTCTGTCCCCCCTGCCCCGGCGCGTGCACGCACGCGCGCGCCGCGCGGCCTGCTTGCGGCGGCGGCACTCAGCGCTTTGCTGGTGCTGCTGCCGATTGCGTTTACGTTCTGGCGCGCGGCGAGCTTCGGCATCGGCGACGCGCTCGATCTGATCTGGCGGCCGCTCGTCGGCGAGCTGCTCGTCAATACGGTGTTGATCGCCGTCACCACTACTCTCGTTTGCGCGGTGATCGGCACGGCCGCCGCGTGGTTCGTCGAACGCACGCATCTGCCGGGGCGGCGTGCGTGGGCCGTGCTGTGCGCCGCGCCGCTCGCGATGCCGGCTTTCATTTCGAGCTACGCGTGGGTGTCGTTGAGCGAGGACTTGCAGGATTTCAACGGCGCGCTGCTCGTCTTGACCTGCGCGTATTTTCCGCTCGTCTATCTGCCGGTCGCCGCCGCGCTGCGCGGCATGGACCCGGCACTCGAGGAAAGCGCCCGCGCGCTCGGCTGCAACCGCTGGACCAGCTTCGTGCGCGTCGTGCTGCCGCAACTGCGTCCGGCGCTGCTCGGCGGCATGCTGCTGGTCGCGCTCGGCGTGCTGTCGGAGTTCGGCGCGTTCACGCTGCTGCGCTTTCATACCTTCACCACGCAGATCTACGCGGAATTCCGCACCAGCTTCGACGCCGGCGGCGCATCGCTGCTCGCGTGTCTGCTGATCGTGATCTGCCTCGTCGTGCTTGCATTCGAGTTTCGCGTGCGCGGCGCGGCGCGCTACGAGCGCGTCGATCGCGGCACGCGCCGCGCGGTGTTGCGCTACGAGCTCGGTGCGTGGCGCTGGCTCGTCGTCGCGGGCTTTGCGCTGCTGACACTCGCGACGCTCGGCGTGCCGCTCGGCATGATCGGCTTCTGGCTCACGCAGCCGGGCGCGGCCGCGGTGACGCCCGCCGATGTCTCGCCCGAATTGCTGTGGAACGCGACGATGTCTTCGCTCGGTTTCGGCCTCGCCGCCGCCGTGCTGACCACGTTGCTCGTGGTGCCGCTCGCATTTCTGCTGGTGCGTTACCCGACCCGTTTCGCGACGCTGTTCGAGCGCACCGTGTTTCTCGCGCAAGGCGTGCCGGGGCTCGTGATTGCGCTCGCGATCGTGTCGCTCGCGGTGCATGCGCTGCGGCCGCTTTATCAAAGCGCTACGCTGCTGATCGTCGCCTACGCGATTCTGTTCATGCCGGTCGCGCTGGTCAGCGTGCGCGCGGCGTTCATGCAGGCGCAGCCGCGCCTCGAGGAAACCGCGCGCGCGCTCGGCCTGAACTGGACGCAGACGCTCGTGCGCGTCGTGCTGCCGCTCGCGAGCCCCGGGCTCGGCGCGGCCGCCGCGATGGTGTTCATCTCGGTCGTCACCGAGCTGAACGCGACGCTGCTGCTGTCGCCGCTCGACACGCAAACGCTCGCGACCCAGGTGTGGGCCGATACGTCGACGATGGCGTTCGCCGCCGCCGCGCCGTATGCGGCGCTGCTGACCGGCATCTCGCTGTGCGCGTCGGGGCTGCTGTTCGCGCTGCTCGGCCGCTCGGCGCTGCTCGGCGAGCGCGGCTGACCCGGCACGCGTCGGCTTTTTCATCGCTGCTTTTGGTTCGACTTTCTTCGGGATTTCATGAGCGAACTTCGTATCCGCGGACTGCAGAAATCGTTCGACGGTCATCCCGTGCTGCACGGCATCGATCTTTCGGTCGAGCGCGGCACGCTGCTCGCGTTGCTGGGGCCCTCGGGCAGCGGCAAGACCACGCTGCTGCGGCTCTTATGCGGCTTCGAGCGCGCGGACGGCGGCAGTGTCGAGATCGACGGCCGACGTGTCGTCGGCGACAACCTGCACGTGCCGTCGGAGCAACGCCGCATCGGCTACGTGCCGCAGGAAGGCGCGCTGTTTCCGCATCTGTCGGTTGCGGACAACATCGTGTTCGGCCTGCCGCGCACGCAGCGTCGCGCGCGCCACCGGGTGGCCGAGCTGCTGGAGCTGGTGGGTCTGCCCGCGCATTTCGGGGAGCGCGCGCCGCAGCAGTTGTCGGGCGGTCAGCAGCAGCGTGTTGCGCTCGCCCGCGCACTCGCACCGGCGCCGACGCTGGTCATGCTCGACGAGCCGTTCTCGTCGCTCGACGCCGCGTTGCGCGTCGAGACGCGTCAGGCGGTCGCGAATGCGCTGGCCGCGGCTGGCGCGACTGCCGTGCTGGTCACGCACGATCAGTCCGAGGCGTTGTCGCTCGGGCATGAGGTCGCGGTGCTGTGGAACGGAAGGCTGATCCAGACCGCGACGCCCGAAGCGCTGTACCGCCGTCCGGTGACGCGCGAGCTTGCGTCGTTCATCGGCGAGGCGGTGTTGTTGCCGGGCGTCGCGCAACAGGATCGCGCGAGCTGCGAGCTCGGCGAACTAGCACTGGCCGCGCCCGTCGGCAACGGCGCGGTCGACGTGATGCTGCGTCCCGAGCAGATCCGTCTGCTGCGCGCCGACGAAACCGCGCGCACGGGTGCCGCGCACGATGCGCTCGTCACCGATGTGATCTTCCAGGGGCAGGACGCGAGCGTCGCGCTGCAATTGCAGTCCGCCACGCGGACGATGGTGCGCGCACGCGTGCCCGGTTATCTGTGCCCGCGTCCGGGCGAGCGCGTGCGGCTAGCGGTCGAGGGTGAAGTGACCGCCTATACGCGGGCTTGAAGGGCGACCAGGGCTGGCACGCTCGGCTACCGCAACGACAGATCCTGCACCATCTGCTGCGCCAGATAATCGCAGGTCGGCCGATCCGATTTCGCGCTGCGTGCGACGACAATTTCGAGCGGCGCGATTTTCGGCAGGCCTTGCGCGTCGCCGAGAATCGCGAGCCGCGGCGGCACGCTGCAACGCGTCAGCGCGATCACCGACAAACCGGCATCCACGGTCGCGACGAGTCCCATCAGGCTCGCGCTGCTGAACGCCGCGCGATAGCGGATGCGCGCGCCATCCAGCGCGGCGAGCGTATGCTGGCGCGCGACGCAGCCAGGCTCGTACAACCCCACCGGCAACGGCGACGCCTTCAACACCGGCGTATCGACCGACGCCCCAACCCACACCATCGGCTCGCTGCGCACGAATTCGCCGCGCAGCTTGCGGTCGCGCGTGACGAATGCGAGGTCGATCTTGTTGTCGGCGAGCATCGGCGCAAGCGCCGTGCTCTGCGCGCAGACGATCTCGATCTCGACGCGCGGGTACAGCGTCGCGAAACGCCGCAACACCGGCGACAGCAGCGACGACACATAGTCGTCCGGCGCGCCGAGCACCACGCGCCCGGTCACCTCGGGCCGCACGATCGCCGACCATGCCTCCTCCTGCAACGCGAGCGCGCGCCGCGCGTATTCGAGCAGCGTGTTGCCGGGCCGTGTCAGCGCCAGGTTGCGCGTGTTGCGGGCGAACAGCGTCGTGCCGAGCATCGTTTCGAGCCGCTTGATCTGCATGCTGACCGCCGCCTGCGAGCGATGCACGCTCGCCGCCGCCTTCGTGAAGCTGCCCGCCTCCACAACCGCGACGAAGCTGCGCAGCAGATCGACGTCGAATTCAGGGTTCACGATTTATCAACCGGGCTTATGGAATTGCTCAATTTAATTCGTTTGTGATAAGCCCGCAAGCGGCGCAATACTCGCAGGCATCATCTCAAGGAGTCGTTGCGCATGTCCCTCACCTCACGTCAACAAGGCGCGATCACGCTGGCGGGCGGCGGGCTGCTGATGGGCACGATCGGCGTTTTCGTCGAGGAGGCGCGGCTCGATGCGCTGACGCTCGTGTTCTTCCGCTGCCTGTTCGGCTTTCTGTCGCTCGCCGCCTATTGCGCGTGGAAGGGCTTTTTCACGCGCGCGCAGTTCACGCGCCGCACGGTCGCGCTCGCGCTGATTTCCGGCGTGCTGATGGTTACGCAATGGGTCGGCTTTTTCGACGCGATTCATCGGACCAGCATCGCGGTCGCGACCGTCGTGTTTCATGTGCAGCCGTTCTGGGTCGTGCTGATTGGCGCGGCGCTCTTTAACGAACGGCTCGGCGCGGACCGGCTCGGCTGGATCGCGACGGCGTTCGTCGGGCTCGTGCTCGCGTCGGGCGTCATCGCGGCCGGCAATCTGCAGGGCCACACCAGCTACCTGATCGGCTTGAGCGAAGCGCTGCTCGGCTCGCTGCTGTACGCGAGCGTCACGCTGATCGCGAAAAGCCTCGGCGACATGCGCCCGCATCTGCTGACGCTCATGCAATGCGCGGTCGGCGTGATCTGCCTGCCGCTGATCGCGCCGTTCATCGCGCCTTTGACGCTCACGCATATCGGGCCGATGCAGTGGTTCTCGCTGATCGGCATGGGCGTGCTGCACACGGGATTGTCGTACGTGCTGATTTACGGCGCGCTGCCGAAGCTCAGCACGCCGGTGATCGCGGTGCTGCTGTTCGTTTATCCGCTGACCGCGATCGTCGTGGATGCGCTCGTGTATGGCCGGGCGCTGTCGCTGGCGCAACTGGCCGGCATGGCGCTGATCGTCGCCGCGAGTCTCGGCGTCAATCTCGGCTGGCCGTTGCTGACGCTGCTGCATCCGGCCGGGCGGGCGCGCAGTCACGCGAAGTAACGCGAAGTAAGGCGCGCCGCCCGCCTGGTGCTCACTGCGGCAGCGTCTCGCCCTTCGTCTCCGGCGCGAACGGAATCACGAACAGGCCGAGCACGAAGGCCAGCGCGGTCAACGCGACCGGCACACCGAGCGTCTGCATATGCAGCACCGCCGCGCCGAGCAGAAAGTTGACGCCCGCGCCGACGAAGCGTCCAAACGACGTGCAGAACGCAAACGCGGTCGCGCGTACGCGGGTTTCGAACTGCTCGGGCAGCCACAGGCTGAACAACGCGAAGTTGCCGCCGAAAAAGCCCAGCACGAACAGCCACGCGATGAACGGCGCGAGCCCGTTCGGCAGATAGAACGCCCAGCCGAAGCTCGCCGCGATCGACACCGCCATCCCCGCGAAGTACACCGCCAACGTCATCTTGCGGCCGATGCGCTCGGCCATCGGCGGCAGCGCGAGACAGCCGAGGATCGTGCCGATCGACAGCAGGCCGGTAGCCAGCGACGCCGTGCGCATCGAATCGCCCTTCGACATGCCGGCGCGCGTCGCGAGCTGGATCACCGCGGACGGCTCGTACACGGCGCCTGCCCACAATCCAATGATGGCTATCGTCAGCAGAATGCACGCGACCCATGTGCGACGCCGGTAAGCCGGCCCCATGATCTCGCGCAGCGGCTTCACGCGCACCGTCTTTGCCTCGGCCTTCTGCCACTTCTCCGGCTCCTTCACGCGCAGCAGGATCAGAATCGCGACGACGACCGGCACCGCGCCGGTCAGGAACATCGCGCGCCAGCCGAAATGCACGCCGATCGTGTAATTGAGCGCGGCCGCGAGAAAGAAGCCCGCGTAGTAGCCGGTCTGCAGATAACCGGCGCCCATCTTGCGGCGATCCTCGGGCCACGCCTCGGCCACGTAGGTGCCCGCAAGCGCCCATTCTCCACCGATGCCGACGCCCGCGATGAAGCGATAAATACCGAGCTGCCACACATTGGTCGAGGTCGCGGCAAGCCCGGTGAAAATCGCGAACGTGAAGATCGTCGCGGCGAGCACCTTGGTGCGGCCGAAGCGATCGGCGAGCGGTCCCCAGATGAACGACAGCCCCCAACCGACCAGGAACAGCGCAAACAGGATCGATCCCGCAAGGCCGACATTCGACGGCGTGGCCGCGAAGCCCGAACGCGGCAGCAACTCCGTCAGCGCTGGCGTGAGCACCAGCGCGTAAATGAACGAGTCCATGCCGTCGAGCGTCCAGCCGGCCCACGCGCCCCAAAACCCTGCGATCTGCGAACGATTGAGCGGTGTGCGCTGACGCGCGAGCGCTCGTCGGTCGGTCACTGTATTCATCTTGCTCCTCCAGCCTACGATGGTTGAACGTAACGAAAAACGACGGGCGCGCTTGGGGTTGGATCGACGACGTTGATTGATCGGCGATGTCCTCGTACAACTGATTCAGAGGACGGCGCGGGGAAATTGCCGGGATTGTGGGTGAAGACCCGTCCGGGTTTGCCCGCGCTGAAATACGCGTCTTTTTATATATAATATTTGATACCATGACCGACGCAACTGAAGGTTTTCCCCTGGACGCGCCCGTGCCCGGCTCGTTTCTTCCGGCCGCGGCACCCCGCGAAAGCACCTCGCACATGATTGCGGAGGCGCTGCGCGCGGCGATCGTCGACGGCACGCTCGCGCCCGGCGCACCATTGCGCCAGGACGCGATCGCCCGGCATTTCTCCGTCAGCGCGATTCCCGTGCGCGAGGCGCTGCGCCAGCTGGAAAGCGAGGGCTGGGCGCGCGCAGCCGTCCACAAAGGCGCGACCGTCGCGCCTTTGTCCGCCAGCGAGGCGCGCGAGATCTACGAGATCCGCTCGGCGCTCGAAAGTCTCGCGCTCGGCCTCGCGATTCCGAATCACACCGCGGCGACGCTGCGCGAAGCCGCGCAGTTGTGCAGCGCCGCCGAGCGCGAAGAGGACCCGTCGCTATACGTGACGCGCAATGCCGCGTTCCATATGTGTCTGTACGCGCCCGCCGGCCGGCCGCAGTTGGAGGACATGATCGGCTTGCTGCACCGGCGCGGCGAACGCTATCTGCGGTTGAAGTTCGGCTTGCCGTCGTACAAGGGCGAGTCCGACAGTGAGCACGCCGCGTTGCTCGAAGCCGTCGAGCGCCGCGATATCGCGACCGCGCAGTCGCTGGTGGTCGCGCATCTGCTCGGCACCGGCGAGCTTCTGCATCGTTTCCTGACCGAGCGCGCGCGCGAAGAAGCGCTGGCGCACCAACCGAAGCCGCGCGGCCGACGCCCGCGCGTCCACACCGGGAGCTGACTGAACCGATGAATGAGCCGATGAATGAGCCGATGCCCGAGCCGATGAACCACCCCGCCGAAGCCGCCGCATCGCGGTCCACTGCCCGCTCATGGACGATCCGGCGCGACGAGAAGAACCGCCGCCTCGCGGCCATCGCGCCGTGGCTCGAAGACGGCGTGCTGCCCACGCACCGCATAATCGATGCGCTCGAAACGCTGATCCAGCCCGGCGAGCGCGTCGCGCTCGAAGGCGACAACCAGAAACAGGCCGACTTCCTGTCGCGCTCGCTCGCGAAGGTCGATCCGCAAAAGCTGCACGACGTGCATCTGCTGATTTCGAGCATCAGTCGTCCTGAACACTTGACGCTGTTCGAGCGCGGCATCGCGCACAAGGTCGATTTCTCGTTCGCGGGGCCGCAGAGTCTGCGCGTCGCGCAACTGCTCGAAGACGGCCAGTTGGAAATCGGCGCGATTTATACCTATGTCGAGCTGTACGCGCGCATGTTCGTCGACCTGACGCCGCACGTCGCGCTGCTGTGCGCGGACAAGGCCGACCGTCACGGCAATCTGTACACCGGCCCGAACACCGAGGACACGCCGACCATCGCCGAAGCCGCCGCGTTCCGTCACGGCATCGTGATCGTGCAGGTCAACGAGATCGTCGACGAGTTGCCGCGCGTCGACATTCCGGGTTCGTGGGTCGACGTGGTCGTGCAGGCGGACCGGCCGTTCGCGGTCGAGCCGCTGTTCACGCGCGATCCCCGTCATATCGGCGACTTGCAGGTGCTGACCGCGATGATGGTGATACGCGGCATCTACGAGCCGTATGGCGTCACGTCGCTCAATCACGGCATCGGCTTCGATACCGCGGCGATCGAACTGCTGCTGCCCACCTACGGCGAAGCGCTCGGCCTCAAAGGCAAGATCTGCCGCAACTGGACACTCAACCCGCACCCTACGATGATCCCCGCGATCGAATCGGGCTGGGTCGACAGCATCCACTGCTTCGGCAGCGAGGTCGGTATGGAGGCGTATATCGAGGCGCGCCCCGATGTGTTCTTCACGGGCAACGACGGCAGCCTGCGCTCGAACCGCGTGCTGTGTCAGTTGGCCGGCCAATACGGCGTCGATCTGTTCATCGGCTCGACGCTGCAGATCGACGCGGACGCGAATTCGTCGACGGTCACGCGCGGACGGCTCGCCGGTTTCGGCGGAGCGCCGAACATGGGCCACGATCCGCGCGGCCGGCGTCATGCGAGCGAGGCGTGGCTGAAGCTGTTGAAGGGCGACGGCGCGGTGTCGCGCGGCCAGAAGCTCGTCGTGCAGCTCGCGGAAACGTACAAGAAAGGTGGCGAGCCGACCTTCGTCGATGAACTCGACGCGATCGCCGTCGGCGCGAAAAACGGCATGCCGATCGCGCCGGTGATGATCTACGGCGACGACGTGAGCCATGTGGTCACCGAGGAAGGCATCGCGCATCTGCACAAGGCCGAAGGCATCGACGAGCGGCGCGCGGCGATCGCGGCGGTGGCCGGTGTCACGCCGATCGGCCTGCGCGCAAAACCCGAGAAAACCGCCGAGTTGCGCCGGCGCGGCATCGTCGCGTATCCGGAAGATCTCGGCATCCGGCGCGGCGAAGCGAAGCGTTCGCTGCTCGCGGCGCGCAGCATCGACGATCTGGTCACGTGGTCGGGCGGACTGTACGCGCCGCCCGCGCGCTTCCGGAGCTGGTGACGATGGCGTCCGCTGCTGCTGTTCTCGAACGGTTGGACGCGCCGGCTGCTTCTGTCCTGCGCGATGCGTGCGGCACATCGCCCAAGGGGGCGCCGTTTTCCGACGCGCAACTCGCGCGCGACGCGATCACCGCGCTGATCGACGAGGCCGAGCTCACGCCGAAGCCCGCGCTCGTCGACCGGCGTGGCAGCGGCGCGCATCGCGACCTCGATCTCGCGATCATGCGGCGCTCCGCGCACGCGCTCCAACCGACGTTCGCGGCGCTCGCGCGCACCGCGCGCCGTCGCGGCGAACCGTCGGCGCTGCTGCGCGCCGAACTCGCGCAGATCGGCCGCGCGGGCGAACTGGATATGATGCAGGCGACCGGGGGTTGCAACGCGCATCGCGGCGCGATCTGGATCATCGGCTTGCTCGTTGCGGGCGTCGCGCTCGAAACGTCTTCGAGTGCCTCGATGCGTACGCACGGACCTGGCGCGCCGAACCCTCTGGATACCTCGCGCGTCTGCACTTTGGCCGCGCAGATCGCCTGCTTCCCGGACCGCTTCGCCGGTTCGTCCGATAGCCACGGCGAACGCGCGCGTCGGCGCTATCAGGTCGGCGGCGCGCGGCGCGAAGCGCAGGACGGCTTCCCGCACGCGCTCGACGTCGGCCTGCCCGCATTACGCGCGGCGCGCGCGCGCGGCATCGACGAGAACACCGCGCGCATCGACGCCTTGCTCGCGATCATGAGCACGCTCGACGACACCTGCCTGCTGCATCGCGCGGGCCTCGCCGGCTTGCATGCGGGGCAGCGCGGCGCACGACGCGTGCTCGACGCGGGCGGCAGTTCGACAGCCGCGGGCCGCGTCGCGCTCGACGCGCTCGAACGCGAACTGCTGGCGCTGAACGCATCGCCTGGCGGCGCGGCCGATCTGCTCGCCGCCACCCTCTTTCTCGACATGCTGGCGCATCGCGACGCCAGCCGGAGCTGAGCCTCATGGAACATCTGACCTTCGACTATCCGGCGCAACGCGCCGTCACGACCCGCGCGCACGTCGGCGTAGTCGGCTCGGGCGATCTGGAAGTGCTGCTGTCGCCCGCCGCCGATGCAGGCGGCTCGGCGCTTGCTGCGCACGTGGTCGTGCGCACCAGCGTCGACGGCTACAGCCACATCTGGAAGAGCGTGCTCGACCGCTTCTTCACGCGCTACGACGGCGCCGCGAACATCGAGATCAACGACTTCGGCGCGACGCCGGGCGTAGTCGCGCTGCGGCTCGCGGAGGCGGTCGAAGCGGCCGAGGAAGGAGACAGCATATGAGCACGAGCGTCAGCATTCACCGCGCACCGCTGCTGCACGAGAGCTTCATCGAACTGCCCGCGCGCGAGCGCGCCCGTTCGCTGCTCGACGCGGGCAGCTTCCGCGAACTGCTTGGACCGTTCGACCGCATCGCGTCGCCGTGGCTGCCCATGCAGGGCATCGTCTGCCAGGCCGACGACGGCTGCGTGATCGCGCGCGGCACGATCGACGGCGAACCGGCCGTGGTCGCGGCGATCGAAGCGGCGTTCCAGGGCGGCAGCATCGGCGAAGTGTCGGGCAGCAAGATCGCCGCGGCGCTCGAGATGGCGCGGCGCGACTGCGAGCGCGGCAAGCTCGTGCGCCCGGTCGTGCTGTTCGAGACCGGCGGCGTGCGGTTGCAGGAAGCGAACCTCGGGCTCGCGGTGATCGCCGAGATTCAGGCGGCGATCGTCGCGCTGCGCCGGCACGTGCCGGTGGTGGGCGTGATCGCGGGGATGGTCGGCTGTTTTGGTGGCATGTCGCTCGCGGCCGCGCTGTGCTCGTATCTGATCGTGACCCGGCAGGGACGGCTCGGCATGAACGGACCCGAAGTGATCGAGCAGGAAGCCGGGATCGAGGAACTCGATGCGAGCGATCGCCGCCGCGTGTGGCAACTGATCGGCGGCGAGCAGCGCGTCGCGAGCGCGCTCGCCGATACCCTGGTTGATGACGATGCCGACGCGGTGCGCGCCGCCGTGCTCGCCGCGTTCGCGCAGGGCGTGCCGGCCGCGCATCGCAGCGAGCAGGTCGACACGTTCCTGCGGCGGCTCGCGCGGATCGATCCGGCGAGCGTCACGCCCGAGACAATGCGTGATGTGTACAACCCGCAAGCGGGCGATGCATCGAACAAGGAGCAGGCATGAGTGACACGACACTCACGCGCGGCGCGCGCTGGTTCAACGCACTGGCCGGCGAATCTTCGAGCGCCGCGCCCGTCTGGAGCAGCGATGCGCCGCTCGGCGGCGACACCGCGCGCTTTATCGCGGTCGTGCCCGATGCCGCGAACCGCTTTCCACGCGCGACCAGCAACGTGGTCGGACTCGAACAGGGCTGGCAACTCGCGCGCGCGGTGCGCGAAGTCATGGTGGCGGATCGAGGCGCCGGCACCCGCCGCCCGATCGTCGCGATCGTCGATGTGAAGAGCCAGGCGTATGGCTATCGCGAGGAAATGCTCGGCATCCACCTCGCCTGCGCGGCCGCGGTCGACGCCTACGCGAGCGCACGCGACGCCGGCCATCCGGTGATCGCGCTGATCGTCGGTCCGGCGATGTCCGGCGCGTTCCTCGCGCATGGCTATCAGGCGAACCGCATCGTCGCGCTCGACGTGCCCGGCACGATGGTCCACGCGATGGGCAAGGAAGCAGCCGCGCGCGTCACGCGCCGCACGGTCGAAGAACTTGACGAACTCGGCGAGACGATCGTGCCGATGTCGTATTCGATGGCCTCGTTCGCGAAGCTGGGGCTGCTCGATCGGCTGATCGACGGCGTCGATGCGGATGCGCCCGACGCGGCGCAGATCGAGCGCGTGCGCACCGTGCTGGTCGAACAGATTCGCAGCGCGCGCGACGGGGATCGGACGCTCGCGCGTCGGCTGGAATCGGTTGCGGCGCGGCAGACTCGCGCCGCGTCGATCGAGGTGCGGCGGCGTCTTGCCGAACAGTGGGACGCCGTGTGATGCGCGTGTGTGCGGCTGCGCCCTTTCCGACTGCTGGCGCCACGTCGTGGGACGCGCGCTGGCGGCCGCATGATCTGCTGCGCTTGCGACGACTCGATGCGCTCGATGACGAACCCGCGTGGGTCCGCGCTGCGTTCGAACGCGCACCGTATGCGGTCGTGCGACGCGCGCTCGCCGTTGAAGGTTTCGTCGCGATCGGCGTGCGCGGCGCAGAGCGAGCGCAGCGTTACGGCACGTGGGCGCATGCGGACGATATCGTCGGCGTCGTAGCGCCGGAGTCCCTGGCCCGGGCGCGACCCGGTCCCGAACGTGATGCATTGCCTTCCTTCGTTGCGCTGAATTCGTTGCAACGTGACCGGAGCGGTCCGCTCTCCGGATTCGCTTGGGGTCCTTCTGGTAGCACGGGATTCGAACTGGCGACGCATGCTCCCACCGTGAACGAAGCCAGCGATCTCGATCTGTTGATCCGCGTGCCCGAACCGCTGGCGTTGAAGGTCGCGAGTGCCTTGCTGGAGCAACTTCAAACGCTCTCGGCTCGTATCGGTGTGCGCATCGATGCACAACTCGAAACGCCCGCGGGCGGCGTCGCGCTCGCGGAGTGGGCTGCGGGAAAGGCGCGCGTGTTGGCCCGCCACGCGAGCGGTCCCCGCTTGATCGCCAATCCGTGGGCCGAGGTCGCTCAGGATGGCGCTACCTGATGTTGGCGCTTATCTTCCCCGGTCAGGGTGCGCAAAGCGAAGGCTTTCTGAATCGACTGCCGCCGCATCGCGCGGTACAGGACACGTTCGCTGAAGCATCGGACACGCTCGGCGTCGACGTGCTGACGCTCGACTCGCCCGACGCTCTGGACTCGACCGTCGCCGTGCAACTGGGCCTGACGATCGCGGGCGTCGCGATCACGCGCGCGCTCGCCGATGAAGGTTTGGTGGCGGAAATCAGCGCGGGGCTGTCGGTCGGCGCATATCCGGCAGCGGTCAGTAGCGGCGCGGTGCCGTTTCGCGATGCCTTGCTGATGGTGCAGCGGCGCGCCGAATTGATGGAAACCGCTTACCCGTCGGGCTACGGTCTGGCGGCCGTATCCGGCTTGAACGAGCAGCAGGTGGAAACGCTCGTCGCGCAGCAGGCGCAAGAGCGGCGGCAACGCGTTTATATCGGCAACGTCAATGCGCCGCGCCAGATCGTGATGGCCGGCGCGAACGATGCGCTCGACCTGTTCATCGAACGCGCACTTGCGGCCGGCGCGCGCAAGGCCACCCGGCTCGCGGTCAGCGTGCCCTCACATTGCGAGTTGCTCGCGCACGCGAGCGACGAACTGCTGGCGTACTCGCGCGAGTTGCGTTTCGAAACGCCGCGCGGCATCTATATCGGCAATCGCGGTGGACGGCCGTTGTATACGGCCGACGCGATCCGCGAAGATCTTGCGACGAACATGCGCTACACCGTGCGCTGGTTCGATGCGCTCACCGTGATGCAGGAAATGGGCGCGCATGTGCTGGTCGAGGCGCCGCCGGGGCAGGTGTTGACGGATATCGTGAGGGAGTATTTTTCGGAGACTAGCGCGCTGGCTGCCAGTGCATGGCCGTTCGACAGACTGGTCGGGACGGTGCGCAGGCGCCTCGAGCGCGGAGCATAAGCGTTTCATATAAATCTTCCGGTTGACCCTGAATGTGTCGGCCGCTGAACAACGCGAGATTCGCCCAGGTGTCTGCCCTCACGCAACGCTGCCACGCCCGAATCAATTTCTCCGCCCGGATATTTCATTTGCATACCTTGCAGAGCCCACTTCGATCCGGCGGGACGGGTCTCGACCGCATCACCGGGAGCCGAGGGCGCAAAACCATCACAATAAGGCGCGAAACGTGGAGATTCCTGGCCAAATGCGCAGGGACCAACTGCTATCCTTGAAAGAAGTCGACCCGTTCTCGAGCGCACTCCCATGCGCGCGCACTCGGAAAGAGGGATCCATGAGTTGTCCCGCACTATCGCGACATTTTTTTCCCCGTCGTTCCATTGCCGGGTTGCCTGCGACACGTGTCGCGTGCACCGCCCTCGAGCGAAAGTCTGGCTGCACAGAGCCTTACACAAAACCTGAACCGCAACGCAGTTGAATCAGCAGGTTCAAATTCAGACTGATCAACTTCCGTGAATTTATCGATCTGATGTCACACGTGTAGCAACAGCCGGCATTCTGGAAACGAGTTGCGCAGAACTCCGCCTTCGCACCGATATGAGGGAGATATGCATAGACCCATCGACACTGAAACCATTCCGAGCAATGAATTGCAGCAGGTCAGGACGACTTATGCCAAGCTTTGCGAGGACTACCTTGCACATCGCGCCGATGGTGAATACCGGGACTATGTGCAATCGGTCATTGCCAACGACGCCAGTCTCGATCGCCATGTGCGCGCGTTCGAAATTTATGCACCGTATATCAAGCGTGGAATGAAAGTGCTCGACTGGGGATGCCGTCACGCCCCAGATTCGTGCATGCTTCGTACGCTCTACCGGGACATCGAGATATATGGGTGCGACCTATGCAACGATGGGCAATTCGCGGAATTCCATCAGTACGCCGGATTATCTTTCGCAGCGCTCGATCATGAATTTCTGCTGCCGTACGAAGACAATCAATTCGATGTGGTGATTGGAAGCGGTGTACTCGAGCACGTGGCTCGCGAACAAAAGAGCATCGATGAGCTATGGCGCGTGCTGAAAGACAACGGTTTGCTGATAATCACATTTTTACCCAACCGCTTATCGGCAACAGAAAACGCCTGCAGAGTGATGAAGAAGTACACGGGCCATAATCGACTGTACAGCCTCAGCGACGCGAAGCGCCTGTTTCTCAGTTCGGGATTCGTGCTAGAAGAATGCGGCTATCATCAGGTCTTTCCGACGTTCGCAAAAGGCATCAAGGGCGGCGGAGCGCTCAATGCACTGGCCAATATCGGCATGAAGCTGAACCGGCCTTTCGAACGGATACCGATCGTCAATGCGGTCTCGGCAAATCTGTATTTCATCCTCCGCCGCGTTCATGAGATGTAGCGGTAGGCCGCCGAGGCGGCCTACCCCGTCGGATCATTGCGCAAGGCCGCACCGCCCTCCTGTTGCGAAGTCACGAATCCTCTCAATGCGGGGGTGAGTCGGAAGACGAGCTTCTCCAGTTCCACCACGAGGAAGAACAGGACGCCACCAGCAAAGAGCCACCCCCACGCCGACAACGGCAAAGCCTCGGTGTGGAAAACGGCCTGGAACGGGAACGTATAGGTGAATAGAAGCTGCAACACCACGACCCCGGCTATCCCGTACCACAGATGACGATTGCCCATATGGGCGCGCACGGTCAGTGACGAATCGAGCAGATACCGGATGTTGAGCAGATAGAACACCTGGCCCAGCGTAATCGCGTTGACCGCGGCCGTGCGCGCCAAATCATCCGACGCCCCGTGCGACTTCATCCAGAAGAAGGTCGATAGCGTATAGAGCACGAGCGCCGCGCCGACGAACAGGATGCGCCAGATGCCGAAACGCGTGACGATCGGCCGGTCGATTGCGCGCGGCGAGCGGCGCATCACGTCGGCCTCGTGCGGCTCGAAAGAAATGGTCAGGCCGAGCGCGACCGAAGTCACCATGTTGACCCACAGGATCTGCGGCGCCGTGATCGGCAGCGTGAAGGCGAACAGGATCGCCACCGCGATCACCGCGCCTTGCGCGATATTGGTCGGCAGCATGAACAGCATCGCCTTCTCGATGTTGTTGTAGACCGTGCGCCCCTCCTTCACAGCCGCGGAAATCGACGCGAAATTGTCGTCGGCGAGGATCATCCCCGCCGCCTCTTTCGTCACCTCGGTGCCCTTGATCCCCATCGCGACGCCGATGTCGGCCTTCTTCAGCGCGGGCGCATCGTTGACGCCGTCGCCCGTCATCGCGACGATCTGCCGATTCGCCTGGATCGCCTTGACGAGCCGCAGCTTGTGCTCGGGACTCGCGCGCGCGAACACGTCGACGCTGCGCACGCATTCCTGCAGCGCCGCGTCGTTCATCGCTTCGATCTCGGCGCCGGACACGGCCGTTTTGCCGTCGCCGATGCCCAGCATTCTTGCGATTGCCGCCGCCGTGATCTTGTGGTCGCCCGTGATCATCGTCACGCGGATGCCCCCGCCGTGGCATTCGCGCACGGCCTCGATCGCCTCTTTGCGCGGCGGGTCCATCAGACCCACGAGGCCGAGCAATACGAGGGTGCGCGGCAGGTCCTGCGGCCCGAGAGTCCCCGTACGCAGGCCCGGGTCCGGCAGCCACGCCAGCCCGAGCACGCGCTCGCCTTGCGCGGCGAGCCGGTCGCCCTCTCTTGCGAAATGCTCGCGATCGAGCGGCACCGGGCCTTGCGCCGTTTGCTGGCGGTCGCAATGATCGATGATCACCTCAGGCGCGCCCTTGACCAGCAGCATCTCGCCGTCGGCCGAGCGGTTCAGCGTCGCCATGAACTTGTGCTCGGACTCGAACGGAATCACGTTGATCCTCGGCGCGGCCGCGGTCTCGGCCGCACGGTCCATGCCCAGCTTGGAAGCGAACGGATAGAGCGCACCCTCGGTCGGGTCACCCTCCACTTTCCATTTCCCTTCTTCCTCGAAGAGTTCGGCGTCGTTGCACAACAGCGACACACGGCCCATCAGCTTCAGCACGTCCGGCGCGGCGCCGAGCGGCTTGCCATCGGCGCTGACCTGTCCTTCGCTGGCGTAGCCGTCGCCGGTAACGGAATAGCCCGCTTCCGCCGTCACGGCGGAGGTCACCATCATCTCCATCAGGGTCAGCGTGCCCGTCTTGTCCGAGCAGATGCGCGAGACGGCGCCCAGCGTTTCGACCGCTGGCAGGCGGCGAATGATGGCGTTGCGCTGCGCCATCCGCTGCACGCCGATGGCGAGCGTGATGGTGATCAGCGCCGGCAGGCCTTCCGGGATCACCGACACCGCAATCCCGACGATGGCCTGGAACAGCTCGACGAACGTCATGTGTCCGAGCCAATGCCCATAGGAGAACAGCAGCACGCTGACAACGGCGATAACCGCCGTGATGACGTAGCCGAATTTCTTGATCTGGCGCAGCAGCGGTGTCTCGAGCGCGCTGACTTCGGCGAGCATCTGGTTGATCCGGCCAAGCTCCGTATGGCTGCCGGTCGTCACCACGACGCCGGTTGCCCGGCCCGACAGGACCATCGTGCCGCAGAAAGCCATGTTCTCGCGGTCGCCGACCGTCGCTTTGGCGGGCACCGGCGCGGTGCTCTTTTCGGCCGGGAGGGATTCGCCCGTGAGAGCCGCTTCTTCCGTGTGCAGATTCCTCGCGTCGACGAGACGCATGTCCGCCGGGATTTTGTCGCCCGATTCCAGTAGCACGATGTCGCCAGGAACGAGTTCATCGGCGGGGATCAAGCGAACCGCTCCACCACGCATCACGCGCGCCTCGGCGGACAGCATGTTGCGAATCGAATCGAGCGCCTTCTCGGCGCGTCCTTCCTGAATGAAGCCGAGCAGCGAGTTGAGAATCACGACGGCAAGAATGACCGTGCCATCGAGCCACAGGCCCATCATGAACTTGATGAAACCGGCCACGAGCAGCACGTAGATCAGAATGTTGTGGAACTGCATCAGGAAGCGTGCGACCGGCCCTCTCTTCTTGCCCTGCGGCAGGCGGTTCGGCCCATAGGTGGCCAGCCGCCCGGCCGCTTCCGCGGCATCGAGGCCCTGCGCGGGATCGACGTTGAACTGCCGTTCGATGTCACCGGCCGGCATCGCATGCCACGGCGTCGCACTCTCAACTGAGCTCATCCTCGTGTCTCCCGGTTCCAGTGATTTCGGGTCAGGGGGCCGCTCTCAATGATCCGGATCGTCCCCGGGTTGATCGGGTCACGTCTCGTCCACCGCTTCAGCGTCGAGCTCCTCCCTCGCGGCCGCGAGATCCTTCATCTGCTCTGGCGTCGCTTTCGGATATGCGAGGTCGAGCTTCTCGACGGCCTCGACGATCGCCGCCGCGACGATGAGGCGCGTGAAAGGCTTGTTGTCGGCGGGCACGACGTACCACGGAGCCGCTTCGGAGGCCGTCGCGCGGATCGCCTCTTCATAGGCCTGCATATAGTCGTTCCAGTAGCGACGCTCGCGAACGTCGGATGCGGAAAACTTCCAGTTCTTGTCGGGATTGTCGAGGCGTTCCATGAACCGCTTCTTCTGCTCCCCGTACGACAGGTTCAGATAGAACTTGACTATGACCACGCCCTGGCGCGTCAGATAGTCTTCGAAGCGCGCGATGTCGGCGAGCCGTTCGTCCCATATGTTGTTGCCGACCCGTACCGGCGGAATCTTCTGCGCACGGAGCAGATGCTGATGCACGCGCACCACCAGCGCCTCTTCATAGTACGAGCGGTTGAAAATACCGATGTGCCCGCGCTCAGGCACTTTCCTCGAATAGCGCCAAAGGAAGTCGTGCGAGAGTTCCTCATCCGACGGCTGCTTGAACGAGATGACATCGCACCCTTGCGGATTGACGCGCGACATCACGTGCTTGATCGTCCCATCCTTTCCCGCGGCGTCCATGGCCTGGAATACCAGCAGCACGGCCCAGGAATCCTGCGCGTAGAGGACCTCCTGCTCCATCGCGAGCCATTTCGATCCGCGCTGGAGCAGTTGCTGCGCCTCTCCCTTATGCATTTTGAGTCCCAGCGTCTCGCCGGGATCGAAATTCTTCAGGAAGAAATCTTTGCCGCTCGTGACGCGGAACGGATCGGTGTATGCCCGCAGCGCGTCGAGTATTTCCGTGCGAACCATCGCTTGTTTCCCCACGACATCTGCAATCAGTTGCCTCGCAACCGCGGTCGTACTGGTCACAACTCTTTCTGATAATAGGTCACACAAACGGAAACGTGCTCATCGGCAACGTCGCTGCGCAGTGGGGTAGCGACGAAAACGGCGAGTTGGCGACGACACCAGCGCCGTCGGCGGCTGCCTCGAGCGCGGTCATCGCGGGTGAGAAATGGTGGCCGGGCGATTCGTCGGGGACCGGCATCCTCGCGAATTCGGCACACTTGCGCCAATACGACAGACCGGCATGGACGATGCCGCGATCGCCGTGCACCGAAGGCAGCGACGCGAGCGAATCGAGTCGTTAGCGACTGATGGAAAAGCGGCGCCCCGAAGAACGGGGCGCCGCCGTATGACGCGCTGGAAGACCGCGCCCTAGCCCGGCGCGCGCCCCAACACCTGGGAATCCGACGACGCCGCCGTCGTCGACGGCTCGTCATGGCCGTGCCCATGCCCCGTGGTCGTGACCGCATTGGTGCCGCCGGGCCGACGCACGGACTTCGCATGCCGCTCGATCAAGCGTTGCAGCAAACAGAACGCGCACAGCAGCGCGCCGATCACGATCCGCGTCCACCACGAACTGAGCGTGCCGTCGAATGTAATCAGCGTCTGGATCGTGCCGAGAATGCCGACGCCAAACAGCGAGCCGACCACATAACCGACGCCACCGGTCAGCAGCGTGCCGCCGATCACCGTCGCTGCAATCGCATCCAGCTCCATACCCTGCCCTTGCAGCCCATAACCCGACAGCACATAGAACGTGAACACCGCGCCGCCGAGCGCCGAACAGAAGCCGCTCAGCGCATACACGCCGACCCGCGTGCGCGCGACCGGCAGCCCCATCAGCAGCGCCGAGCGCGGATTGCCGCCGACCGCATATACGTTGCGTCCGAAGCGCGTGAAATGGGCGACATAGATCGCGGCCGCGAGCGCCACGAGCGCGATCAGCACGTTCGCCGATACCGAACCGACGCCAACATTGAGACGGAACGCGGAGATCGCCTTGAACGTCGGATCGGTGATCGTGATCGACTGCGTCGTGATCAGAAAGCACAGGCCACGCGCGAAGAACATCCCCGCCAGCGTCACGATGAACGCCTGCAGGCGGAAGTAGTGAATCAGCGCGCCCTGCACCGCGCCGAACACCGTGCCCATCAACAGCACGATCGGAATGATCAGCCACACCGACACGTGCATGTGCTCGGACAGCACGGCTGCGACGATCGTCGTCAGCGCGACGATCGAGCCCACCGACAGATCGATGCCGCCCGACACGATCACGAACGTCATGCCGATCGCGACGATCAGCAGGAACGCGTTATCGACGAGCAGATCGAGCAGCACCTGCCATGAGAAGAAGCCTGTGTACATCACCGAACCAAAGCCGAATAGCGCGCAGAACAGCAGGACCGTCACCGCGATCGGCAGCGTGCGCGGATCGATCACGCGGGCGAGTGCTTCGAGAAAGCGCGTCATCGTGCCACCCCGCGCGATTTGATGAGCGACGCGCCGAACGACACCGCGAGCGCGCGCGCCGCAGGCGACTGGATCACGCTGACCGCGAGCACGACGGCCGCCTTGACGACGAGCGTCGCTTCCGGCGGCACGCCGATCGAATAGGTCGTGTACGTGAGCGTCTGGATGATCAGCGCACCGAGCACGGTGCCTGCGAAACTGAAGCGGCCGCCGAGCAGCGACGTGCCGCCGAGCGTCACGGCAAGAATCGCGTCGAGTTCGAGCAGCAGGCCAGCGTTGTTGCCGTCCGCGCTGCGCACGTTCGAGCTGATCAGGATGCCCGCCAGCGCCGCGGTCAAGCCCGAGAAGCTATACACCGCGAACACGATCGCCTTCGAGCGCAAGCCGACGAGCCGCGTCGCAACCGGGTTCACGCCGATCGCGCGAATGAACAGGCCAAGCGCCGTGCCCTCCACCAAAGCAGCGGTCGCCAGCACGGCTACGGTCGCGATCCATACCGAGCACGGCACGCCGAGCCAGTAGCCGCCGCCGACGAACAGATAGCCGGGCGCACCGATCGGGATGATCTGCCCGGCGGTCAGCAGTTGCGCGATGCCGCGGCCGGCGACCATCAGAATCAGCGTCGCGATGATCGGCTGCATGCCGACGAACGCGACGAGCAGCCCGTTCCACATGCCGCTCAAGATGCCGACGACGAGCGCGGCCACGAGCGCCTGCACGATCAGCGCACCGCTCGGCACGGCCTGAGTCGCGAGTATCGTCGCGGCCGCGGCGCCCGCGATCGCGACCACCGCGCCGACCGAGATGTCGATGCCGCGCGTCGCGATCACGAGCGTCATGCCGATCGCGACCAGCACCAGCGGCGCCGCGCGATTCAGAATGTCAATCGGCGCGCCGAACAGGTGACCGTCGAGCGTGCGCAGCGCGAGAAAATGCGGATTGACCAGCAGGTTCAGTCCGCACAGCAACAGCAGCGTCACGCACGGCCACAGCAGCGGCCGCTCGACGCCGTCGCGCGCGAACCAGTTCGATAGCTTCATTCGCCGCTCCCTGCGATGAGTCGGTAGATGTTGTCTTCGTTCGATGCCTTGCCGGCCACCTCGGCGATCTTGCGGCGATCGCGCAGCACCGCGACGCGATGGCTGACGCGCAGCACCTCGCTGATCTCCGACGAGATGAACAGGATGGACAGGCCGTTCGCGCACAGCGCGAGCAGGCGGTCCATGATGTCGAACTTCGCGGCGACGTCGATGCCGCGGGTCGGCTCGTCGAGGATCAGCAGTTTCGGATCGGTCGCCAGCCAGCGCGCGAGCAGCGCCTTCTGCTGGTTGCCGCCGGACAGGAGCGCGATCGGCTGCTCGGCGTCGGACGCCTTGATGCCGAGCCGCTCGATCCACGTATCGGCCAGTTCGCGCGCGCGTTGCCGGCTGATCTTGCGCCACCAGCCGCGCCGCGCCTGCAACGCGAGCATGATGTTTTCACGAATCGACAGCTCGGCGACGATGCCTTCCTTCTTGCGGTCTTCCGCGCAATAGCCGATGCCGTGGCGCACCGCGTCGTGCGGCGTGCGCAGCCGCACGGGACGCCCTTCGACGAGGATCGTGCCGCTGTCCGCGCGATCCGCGCCGAACAAGAGACGTGCGGTTTCGGTGCGCCCCGAGCCGAGCAGTCCCGCGAGGCCGAGTATCTTGCCGGCGTGCACTTCGAGATCGATCGGCTGTAGCGTGCCGCGACGGCCGACGCCGCGCAGTTCGATGAACGGCTGCTTGGCCGTTGCCGTTGCTTGCTCCGGGTGATCGTGCGCGATCTCCTGCAGATCGTCGGCGGCCTGACCTTCGTGCGCCGCTTCGCGCAGACGCGCGCTCATGCGCTCGTGGCCGACCATCTTCGCGACCAGTTGATCCGCGGACAGATCGCGTGCCAGATATTCACCTTCGCGCTCGCCGTTGCGCATCACCGTGATGCGATCGGAGATCGCGTAGGTCTGCTCGATGAAATGCGTGACGAACAGGATCGCGATGCCCGATTGCTTGAGATGGCGAAGGATTTTGAAAAGCTGCGCGACTTCGCTGTCGTCGAGGCTCGAAGTCGGCTCGTCGAGAATCAGCACGCGCGCATCGACTGACAACGCTCGCGCGATCGCGACCATCTGCTGCACGGCGATCGGATAGGCGTCGAGCGAGCGCGTGACGTCGAGCGACACGTCGAGGCGCGCGAGCGCTTCCTGCGCGCGCCGCTTGATGTCGGGCCAGTCGATCGCGCCGAAGCGGCGCGGCTGCCGGCCCGCGAAGATGTTCTCCGCGACCGACAGATTCGGGCACAGGTTCACTTCCTGGTACAGCGTGCGCACGCCGGCCGCCTCGGCTTCCTGCGGCGACGCGAACGCGACCACCTCGCCGCCGAGGCGGATCGTGCCGGCATTGGGTGCAAGCACGCCGGTGAGCACGTTGATCAACGTGGATTTGCCGGCGCCGTTCTGGCCCATCAGCGTATGGACCTCGCCGGGAAACAGGCGGAAGTCGACGTGTTGCAGCGCCTTCACGCCCGGAAATGTCTTGCTGACGCCGGAGGTCGCCAGGATCGGTTCGCGCGCGCTCGTGTCATTCTGTTGGCTTCGCGCACCCGGCGACGTGCCGCGCTGCGGCTGGTCCGGCTGAGTCGGTTCGGTAGCGGATTGGGTCATGGACCTCGCTCGATCGGCTATGCATGGTTCGGCAGGCCCCAGCGGCATGCTCCCGCGGACGCAGGCTCCTGAAAAGAGACCGCCCGCTGCAGAAGGAAGCAGCCCGGGCGGTCAGGCACCACTGGAGAAACCTGTTCGATGCGTCCGTACTGCACATCTCCTTCGCGCCGTGGGCCGCGTCGGCCCGGGCGCCTGAACACCGCACACGCCGCGGCACTCGCGCGAGCGATGCCGCGGCGGCGTTGCGCGCCGCGTCAGTACTTACGCGACGGCAAAGTTTGCGCAGCGACGCTCATCGGGAAGACAGTCTCCTGAGTCAGGATGCGCTTCGGCAGCGGCTTGCCAGCCACCACGTCTTTCACCGCCGTCATCAGCTGCGGTCCGAGCAGCGGGCTGCACTCGACGTCGACGTTGATCTTGCCGGCGGCCATCGCCTGGAAGCCGCCCTTGGTCGCGTCGAACGAAACCACCACGACGTCCTTGCCCGGATGCATGCCGGCTTCTTCCATCGCCTGGATCGCGCCGAGCGCCATGTCGTCGTTGTGAGCATAGACAACGTTGATCTTGTTGCCGTAGGTTTTGATGAACGCTTCCATCACCTGCTTGCCGCCGGCAAGCGTGAAGTCGCCGCTTTGCGACGCGATGATCTTGAACTTCGGATCGCTCTTGATCACTTCGATCAGACCCGAGTGGCGGTCATTCGCCGGCGCGGAGCCGACCGTGCCTTGCAGCTCGGCGATGTTGATCGGACCTTTATCGTTCTTGTAGTTCTCCTCGAGCCACTTGCCGCCGCGTCGTCCTTCTTCGAGGAAGTCCGAGCCGATCATCGTCACGTACAGCGACGGGTCCTTTACGTCGATGTTGCGGTCGGTCAGGATCACCGGAATCTTCGCCGCCTTGGCTTCGAGCAGCACCGGTTCCCAGCCCGATTCGACAACCGGCGAGAACGCGATTACGTCTACCTTCTGCGCGATATACGAGCGGATCGCCTTGATCTGGTTTTCCTGCTTCTGCTGCCCGTCGGAGAATTTGAGGTTGATACCGGCTTCCGTCGCTGCCGACTTCACCGATTCGGTATTCGCGGTGCGCCATGCGCTTTCCGCACCGACTTGCGCAAAACCGAGCGTTATTTTCTTGTCTTCGGCATGCGCGCCTGGCGTGGCCAGCGTTAGCACTCCGAGACTCGCGGAAAGCGCGAGCGCGCCCAGAGCGCGACACGCGGCACGTCGTGTATTCGCCATGACAGTCTCCAATCGTTGTTGTGTAGACGACCCAGCGGTCAGCCCGGCCCTCGTGGCCCTCACGGCGCATGGATCGTGATGTAGCGTACTGTGCGACGCGTTACCCGTCCAATCATATGATTCGCGCCCTCGATACCAATTTTGGTATAGCGCGCCGATCAGAGCATTGCCGCTCGCTGATTTAGGTCGGCGTGACTCTCGGGGTGACCCAGCGAAACGTCAGATTGATGCGCTCGCCGCTCACGCGCGGCTCCTTCGGCACCCGATGGCGCCACTGCGCCTGGGTGTCGCCCTTCATCACGAGCAGGCTGCCGCCCTTCAGCGAGAACGATTGCACGACGCCACTGCGGTTGTGTTGCAGATCGAACCTGCGCGCGACGCCGAGACTCACCGACGCGATCACCGGTTGCTTGCCGAGTTCGGGCTCGCGGTCCGCATGCCACCCCATGCTGTCGGCGCCGCTGCGGTAGCGATTTAGCAGCACGCTGTTAAAACGCGCGCCGCTGGTCGCCTCCGCGGCGGCCTTCAGTTCAGCGACGGCGGGCGTCCACGCTTGCGGCACGTTGCGGATGCCCGAGTAGATATACACCGCGTCCGGCTCGCCCTGCCAGGCGGTCAGACGCGGCAGTGCAACACGGCCGCCAGGCGTGCCCATCATGTCCTGGCGCCATTGCACTTCGTCGATCAGGCGGGCGAGCAGGTGTTCGGCGTCGGCCGGTGCGAGCCAGTCGGGATACCAGTCGACGTCGGGGGTCGGCAGGTCGTTGAAAAGATCGGTGTTCATCGGAATGCCTGGATGCAAGCGGACGAGTCAGTACCTTGGCTATTATGGCGACGACGGCTCACGCGCTGATTCACGCGCCTTGCTCTTTCATTCGACGCGGCTCTGCGCGTTCCCTCTATTCTTTCGCACGGGTCGCTTCCATGACACTTTCCGATCAGGCGCTCGCGCAGCTCTTTCGCGACGCGCGTACGCACAACGGCTGGCAGAACAAACCGATCGACGACGCCGTGCTGCGCGAGTTGATGGAGCTCTTCCTGCTCGGCCCGACCTCGGCCAATTCGAGTCCGGGCCGCTTCGTGTTCGTCAGGACGCCGGAGGGCAAGGAGAAACTGCGCCCGGCGTTGTCGGCCGGCAATCTCGAGAAAACGATGGCCGCGCCCGTCACGGTGATCGTCGCCATGGACATGGCCTTCTACGAGCAGCTGCCGAAACTGTTTCCGCATGCCGATGCGCGCAGCTGGTTCGTCGGCAACGAGCGGTTGATCGCGGACACGGCATTTCGCAATTCGACGCTGCAAGGCGGCTATCTGATTCTCGCCGCGCGTGCGCTCGGGCTCGACACCGGGCCGATGTCGGGCTTCGATCAGGCCAAGGTCGACGAAGCGTTCTTTGCGGGCACGCCGGTGAAGTCGAACTTCCTGATCAATCTCGGCTATGGCGATCCGTCCAGGCTGTTTCCTCGCAGCCCGCGTTTTTCGTTCGACGAAGCGGCGCGGATAGTGTGACGGTGCGTTGATGATGGATGGCGCGGCGGGTGTCGCGCCTCGCGTTGCATCGAATCTCGTCAGGTTAGCAGCGCGATATAAAACACCACGGTGCCGATCAACGCGCCGACGAAGCAGAAGCCCTCATCGGCTTCGTCGCCATTCGAGCGCAGCCACGCGCCGACCGCGCCGAACAGGCCCGCGATGCCGAGCGCGACACACACCATCACGACGTCGAACAGTGCGCTTTTGCCGAGTTCGGAGAAATCGATGCCGCGCACGCCGATGTAAAGCGCAATTGCCATCAGCGAAAGGCCGACGAGCGGCAGCATCACATGGCTACCCTCGTATCCGACATGATGCGCATGATGCGCATGATGCACGTCGTCCGCGTGATGCCACAGGTGGCCCGGTTTGAGCAGCTTCATGGTGTGCCTCCCCCCGCCGATCTTCTCCGGCGACAGATCCAGTCATGCCCGAAGCGCGCTGCGCTGCCCCGGCAACAGGCTGTTTGGTTCCAAGCATACTCCACGCATGAATACAATTCAAAGCCCATTTAATTCGTTTGCATAGGCATCAAATGCTTCGCGCGTGCCCTTGTAAGTATGTGCTGAGCACGGAATGCGCCTGTCCCCGGCGAAGCGCTGTCGTGGCGCGTCCCGGCGCCTTCCGGCGGCCGTCTCGTGCGGTGCGGGAGCATGAATATTGCAGCCACGGCAAGGGACCCAACATGTCGGTAGAATGATTCGCCGCGTTCGCTAACCGTCGCGCACGCAAGCACTGCCCGCCAACGGATCGCCGCCCCGCTGTCGCTGTCATGCCGGCCCTTTGGCCCCCTTCCCGTCCTGATCCTCTTTATGCGACGTTCATCGTTTCTTGTCCGCATCATCCTGATTGGCATCCTGCTGCATATCTACGTTGGATTGCGCCTGATTCCCGACATGCCGATCGACTCGGCCGGCCGCGGACTGTGCGTGCTGTGGCTCCTGCTGTCGATCTACCTGATTCCGGTCGGCATGATGGCGCGCGGCTTCAAGCGCCAGCCGCTCGGCGACCGGCTCGCGTGGGTTGGCCTGCTCGCGATGGGCTTCTTCTCGTCGCTGCTGGTACTGACCTTCGCGCGCGATCTGATGCTGGCGTCGCTGCTGACGATCGACGCGATCTGGCCGAGCACGCTCACGATCGCGCATTGGCGCACCGGCTCGGCGGCGGCGGTGCCGCTGCTCGCGCTGCTGTCGACGCTGATCGGCCTCGTCAACGCGCGCCGTCGCGCGCGTGTCGTCACGATCGAAGTACCGATCGACGATCTGCCTGCCGAGCTCGACGGCTTCACGATCGTGCAGATCAGCGATATCCACGTCGGCCCGACGATCAAGGGCCGCTATGTCGACGCGATCGTCGACGCGGTGAACCGGCTCGAGCCGGATCTGATCGCGGTGACGGGCGATGTCGTCGACGGCAGCGTGCCGCAGTTGAGCCGGCATACGCAGCCGCTGTCGCGGCTCGCCGCGCGGCACGGCGCGTTTCTCGTGACCGGCAATCACGAGTACTACTCCGACGCGAACTCGTGGATCGCTGAATTCCGCCGGCTCGGCTTGCGGGTGCTGCTCAACGAACACGTGATCGTCGATCATGACGGCGCGCGCGCCGTGATCGCCGGCGTCACCGATTACTCGGCGGGTCATCACGATCCCGCGCATCGCAGCGACCCGGTCGCGGCGCTCGCCGGCGCGCCGGGGGACGTGCTGATCAGGGTGCTGCTCGCGCATCAGCCGCGCTCGGCCGAAGCGGCCGCGGCGGCCGGCTTCACGCTGCAGTTGTCGGGTCATACGCACGGTGGTCAGTTCTTTCCGTGGAATTTCTTCGTGCGGCTGCAGCAGCCGTTTACGGCGGGCCTCGCGCGTCTGGACGGACTATGGGTTTATACGAGTCGCGGCACGGGCTATTGGGGACCGCCCAAACGACTCGGCGCGCCTTCGGAGATCACACGGTTGAGACTCGTACCGGCCGAACCCGATTGAACTCAACATTCGCAGTCCGGAGCAATTAATTGCAGCCTTTCAGCATTAAGGCTAGGGCAACACTAAATGCACACTCCGTGCCGCTCGCGGCTTGACTGATCTTTGCGCAGCCCTCTAAAATTCGCGCAATTCTTCTAACCGGAATCATGATCTTGGACAGTAGCAGTTGTACGAGCCGAGTATCGATTTGCCCGCTCGCCTGAGCCCCAGGATTTCCGCGTCAGTCTTTTCTGTCGCCGTCCTGCCCTCGGGCTCGATGGCGCATGTCGCTCTCATTTCATTGTCATTCGCGTACTGGCGGTAAAGCACGGCGTGGCTCGATGCCATGCCGATGCCGCACGCTCCGGCCGCTGCACTTGTGTGCGCGCGTACTTCGTCCCGCCGCATGCACTTGCCGTGCACGAGGTAGACGATCTGGTGTTCTCACGCGTAGGCTTCACACTGCGACAGCGCGCACGCCAACCTTTCTGAACGATGACACTCGAATTCTTCCTGCGGCTTCTGACCGCTTTTGCTTGCGGCGTCGCAATCGGCCTCGAACGACAGATGCGCCAGCGCACCGCCGGCCTGCGCACGATCACGCTCGTGGCGAGCGGCGCGTGCCTGTTCGTCACGCTCGGCGTGCTGACCGGCAACGGCGTCAGCGGCATTACGCAGATTGCGGCCTATGTGGTGTCGGGCGTCGGCTTTCTCGGCGGCGGCGTCATCATGCGCGACAAGGGTTCGATCCAGGGGATCAACACCGCGGCGACGCTGTGGTGCTCGGCGGCCGTCGGCGTATTGAGCGGCGCGGGACATTACGGACCGGCGTTCGCCGGCACCGCGGTCGTGCTGCTGGCCAACACCGTACTGCGCGAAGTGAGCCGGATGATCAACCAGACACCGGTTTCAAACGCCGACCTCGTGCGCGAGTACGTGCTGACGATCGTCTGCCGCGAAGCCGACGAGATCCACATTCGCACCGCGATTTCCAACTCGATGTACTCGGCGCCGCTGTCTTTCCAGAGCCTGACCAGCGAGGATGTCGAGGACGAGCCGGCGCGCATTCGCGTGACGGCGACGCTGACGATGCATCCGAAGGATCAATCGAAGCTCGAACAGATGGCGAGCCGCCTGAGCATGGAAAAGAGCGTCTCCAGCGTCAGTTGGACCGCGCGGGAAGCGGAACCGACACCGGAGTGAAGCGCTGTGCACAAGTCTCCTCTGTTCGCGCGCATCGTCTACACTTAGCTTGCAGCAGATTCAGATAGTGTTAATTCCGCGTCCCGAACGTGGACCGTCCCATAACCTTCGACTAAGCTCTGTCACCGTGATTTGTTCACACTCAACCAGGGAGTCTCGAATATGGAACACGGCATCATTGCATGGCTCATCATCGGCGCGATTGCTGGCTGGCTCGCGGGCGTATTGGTCAAGGGTGGCGGCTTCGGCCTGATCGTCGACATCATCGTCGGGATCATCGGGGCGTTCATCGGCGGTTGGCTCGCGGGCGTGCTGCATATCTCGATCGGCAGCGGCTGGATCGCCTCGATCATCACCGCGGTGATCGGCGCGGTCATTCTGCTGTTTATTATCCGGCTCGTGCGACGAGGCTCCTGAGCACAGCATTCGATTTCATCAAGCGCCAGCGGGCTCGTGCCGCTGGCGCTTTTTTATTGCCTGTTTCTGCTGCTTTTATCGCGGCGATTGTGTGCGCTGCGGCCGTTGCACATCAGGCCGGCAGCATCGAGCCGGTATCGCGCAGCCGCGTATGCCATGCAAACGCCTGATCGAGGCAATGCGGGGTCTGCCCTCCCCAACGCAACGCATCGCGGTAGTAGTCGCGCAACAGTTCGCGATACCGCGGGTGTACGCAATGCTCGAGGATCAGCGTCGCACGTTCGCGCGGTGCGAGGCCGCGCAGGTCGGCGAGACCTTGCTCGGTGACGACGACGTCGACGTCGTGTTCGTTGTGGTCGCAATGCGGCACCATCGGCACGATGCTCGAGATGCGGTCGTCCTTCGCGGTCGACTTGGTCGCGAACACCGCGCACGACGCATTGCGCGCAAAGTCGCCCGAGCCGCCGATGCCGTTCATCATGTGCGTGCCGCCGACATGCGTCGAATTGACGTTACCGTAGATATCGAATTCGAGCGCGGTATTGAGCGCGATCAGACCGAGCCGCCGAATCACCTCGGGATGGTTGCTGACTTCCTGCGGACGCAGCACGAGCCGGTCGCGATAGCGCTCGATATCGCCGAACACCTGCGCCTGCCGCGCGGCCGACAACGTGATCGACGCGCCGGACGCGAACGCGACCTTGCCGGCGTCCATCAGATCGAACGTCGAATCCTGCAAGACTTCTGAATAGATTTCGAACACATCGAAAGGCGAATCGACGAAGCCCGCCAGCACCGCGTTGGCGATCGTACCGATGCCAGCCTGCAACGGCGGCAACTGCTTCGGCATGCGGCCACGCGTGACTTCGTGCTGGAAAAATTCGATCAAGTGGCCGGCGATCAACGCGGTTTCGCGATCCGCGGGCAGCACGGTGGACGGGCTGTCGGCCATGTCAGTGATCACGATCGCCGCGATTTTCTCCGGCGGAATCTCGATCGCGGGTGTGCCGACGCGATCCTGCGCGCGCACGATCGGCAGCGGCTCGCGATGCGGCCGGCGCCCCGGAATCCAGATGTCGTGCAGGCCTTCGAGCTCGAGTGGCTGCGCAAGATTGATCTCGACGATGACCTTGTCCGCGAGAATCGCGAAGCTCGCCGAATTACCGACTGAAGTTGTCGGCACGATACCGCCGCTTTCCGTGATCGCGGCGGCCTCGATGATCGCGACATCGAGCTTGCCGAGCTGGTTCGCGCGCAGCATCTCAACGGTCTCGGACAGATGCTGATCGACGAACATCACTTCGCCGCGATTGATTGCGTCGCGCAACGTCTTGTCCACCTGAAACGGCAAACGGCGCGCGAGCACGTGCGCTTCGGTCAGCATGCGGTCGACGTCATGACCGAGCGAGGCGCCCGTCATCAGCGTGATGCGCAGCGGCTCGCCCAACTGGCGCGCACGCTCGGCAAGCGCGACCGGCACCGCTTTCGCGTCGCCCGCGCGCGTGAAACCGCTTGCGCCAACGCGCATGCCGTCGTGAATCAGAAGCGCCGCGTCGGCGGCCGTGGTGATTTTTCCGCGCAGGGCGGTGCAGCGAATTCGGTCTTCGTACATGAAAGGGAGTCTCTCCATAGTCGCCAGCTCCGTCTACTGGTGCGCACGTCTGCGGTGTGCTTCGCTCAATAGGCGGTAGCCGCACCCGCTGCGGCGTCTCGATCGGACGGCGTCGCGAGCAGGTGTTGGGTCGCGTGACAGGTCCGCGACAGGTGTTGCGCGTGAAGCAGCCGGACTCAGCTGCCGAAGAAGATGTTGCAGAAGCTCATCGGGCCAACGCATTCGTCGGCTTTCGCTTTCGGCGCTTCCGCATGCTTGCGCGCGGCACCCTTATCGGCGCGCCGGCTATCCGCTTGCGCAACCTGCTGGTCCGGCGCGGCCGGCGCCGTCTGTGCATAGGCGGCGGCAGCGGTAGACAAAGAACAGGCGATCAGGATCAACTTCAAGACTTTCATCTCATTCTCCAGGGCTTACAACTACTGCGACGCCTACTGCGAGGCAGTGACGGCACTATATGACCGTCATCAACGCGGATTAACGGGGCCGGCCGGAAGAGATCTTTCCATATGGCAGAAGAATCCACGAAGCATTGCTCAGCGACGATTGAACGGCGCGTCTTTGTCGAGCAACGCGCTACGAATGAAGTGCAAACAGCTCAGGATGCGCTGCAGATCGTGACGCCGGTCGCGCTCGGCATGCACGGTCCGCAGTATGTCTTGCGCGAGCCAGGTGGCCGAGCGCACGGTGACGAGTGCGCGTTCGAGCGAACCGCGACCGGGGCGTTCGAAAAGCCGGGCGAGATCGTCGCAGGTGTGTTCGATCACGCTGCGCCAGCGCGGCTGAAGGATGTCGGCATAATTCGCGCGCGCGGCTTCGTTGCGCAGATCGATGACGGCGTGACCTACTTCGATCGTCGCGAGCATCCAGCGAAGTGCGTCGCGCCGTCGTCGCGAACGACGTGTCAGCAGCACGCGCAGTTGTGAAGTCAGATCGTGCGTGCCCGCCTGGAAACGTCGGTTCAGTCCCGGCAGAGCCTCCTTGCATGCCGATACCGTCTGCGCCCGCAGGTCGCCCATGATCCGGTCGATCAGCCAGCGCATATCGGCGGGAAAGACCACCGCGAATGCAACAGCCGCGAGCAGCATCGACGCGGTCAGCGCGATGCCGTTGTTGATCAGCAGATCAGGCACGTAGGTGACGACGTTATCCGGTCCGGCCAGCAGACAGAAGAACACCGAAAAGCCGATGCCAAACCCCGCTGCGCCGCGACGTGTCGCGATGAATGCGCCGAGTGCGAGCACCGGCGCGAGTGCCGCGCAAAGCAGCGGGAAACCATCGATGTTGGGATACACGTAGCACATGAACGCGTAGCCGGTCAGCGTCGCGAGCACCGCGCCGATCGCCATCTGCATGGCCATCCTGGTAGCGCTCGGCGCGGTGGACGTCAACGCACAGACCAGCGTTGCGCCGATCACGGCAAGGCCGCCGCTCGGCCAGTTGGTCGCGATCCAGAACGCGCCGGCGATCCCGATGACGACAGCCGAGCGCAGAAACGTGAACAATACGGCGAAGTGGTTTGTGTGGCTGATCGGTCTGCTCGTGCAGTCGCTCTTATTTGGGCTCGAGCCGCGTCGCAGGCTTTGCTGCCAGCTTTCTGATTTGCGCCACAAGCTTGCATAGGTTTGCGAATAATTCATCCATTCGCCCACGAATCGATACAGCAATTCGGCTGCCGTGTCGAAGTCCGCAAGCGATTCCGCGGACGCGGCTTCGAGGGGCCGCCTCGTTTCGCGTACCCGGCGTGGCAGGTTTGCTCGAAAGAGGCGCAGATCGGCTGCTGCGTGCGAGGCTTCGACGCCTGCTTCAATTGGTGCTTGTGCTTCGAACAAGGCTCCGAGTTCGTCGAGGTATGGATCGATGGCCGCGAGTATCGACACCGCGCCGCTCGCACGCAACCGTTTGAGCAACTGATTCAGCGCATGCAGACGTGCGCATGCATCCATGAATTCGCAATTCAGGCGCGCCAGATGCGCACTGCGCGAGCGCATCGCCGGGTCTTCGAATGCGACGAACGTACGCGTTGCTTCGAAGCCAGCGATTTCGTCGACGAAATCCGCGAACCGCCGTTCGAACTCATGGCGCTCGAGCCCGCGTGCGAGCACATCGACAGCCAAGGCAGTAAAATCCGCGTACCTGATCTGAAGGTTACGTCGTAGCGCCAGGCTTGAGCGTTGCGGCAGCAGCAATGCGCTGACCGCGCTGGAACACACGATGCCAACCGCCACTTCCGCCGCGCGCGCGAGTGCTGCGAGGAACAGTCCCTCGGGCGTCGTCACGTTCGGAATGCCGATCAGCGCGGCGGTGTAACCGGCGAGCACAAAACCGTACCATCTGAAATGCCGATACCGGACCGCCGCAGCAATACAGGCGCTCACCCACGCGATCATGCCGAGCATGTACAGTTCGGGCTGCTGGGTGAACAGCCCACCGAGCACGAGCGCGGCCGCGGTCCCTACCGCCGTTCCGAGAATCCGGTAGAAGCTCTTCGCGAGCACCATGCCGCTGAACGGTTGCATCAACACAAAGACGGTCGTCATCGCAATGCGCGGCTGCTGCAAATCGAGCAGCATCGCGATGCCCAGCGCCAGCAGCCCGGCGGTTACCGTCTTCAGCAGATGAAGCCAGGTCAGACCGTCGTTGCTGGCCCAGTCACGCAAGACCCGATTGAGTTTGGCTCGACTGAGTCGTCGCCGCATGAGACCGCGCGGACCGAAGAAATCCGACGACGGTTCGATCGCATGATCGGGTTTCATCTGAAAACAGTGCACCCCACGTGGTCGCTGAGAGAGCCTCCGGGCAGAATCGCTGACACCGACAGGCGAGGCGCCGATTGTAGGAGTCCCCGTTGCACGCATTAAGACGACGAGTGCAGAACATCTGTTCCAAAACAGACAACAATAGTGCCCCGGGACTGACGGAAAATATGATCCTGGTCATGAAACAGAAGGTTTGATGGACACGCTACAAAATATGCGAGTGTTCGTGCGCGTGGTTGAAGCCGGCAGCTTCACCGCGGCCGCGCAATCGCTCAATTCAACGACCGGCGCGATGTCTCGCGCGGTCTCGGAACTTGAAGCACACCTGCGCACGCGCCTGCTGAATCGATCGACTCGTCGGCTTGCGTTGACCACCGCCGGCGAGCGCTATCTGAAGCGATCGCAGCAGATCCTCGCGGATGTCGATATCGCGGAAGAAGAAGCCAGTTGCGCACACGAGCGACCAACCGGCGCGCTGCGCATGCATAGCTTTGCGAGCATCGGCCAGCACTACGTCCTGCCGGCTATTTCGCGTTATCGCGAGCTTTATCCTGATGTGACCGTCGAGTTGACGCTGTCACAGCGCATGCCCGATCTGTTCGAGGGCAGCGCCGATGTGGCCGTGATCGGAGCGTCGATGCTGCCGAATTCGGACCTCATATCGTTTCCGCTGGGGACGACGTTCAGCATTCTGTGCGCATCGCCGGCTTACGTGCGCGCGCACGGCGCGCCGCAAGAACCGGCTGACCTTGCGCATCACGAGTGTCTGATCCTTCATACGCCGGCGTTCCCGCCACATGAATGGACGCTCGACGGCCCGAACGGCAGTGAGTTGATGGAAGTCGACGGACCCGTGCATGTGAACATCGCGGAATCACTGATCGTGGCGATCCGCGAAGGCATGGGCATCGGCATGGTGCCGCTCTACGCGGCCATTTCCGGGTTGCGCGATGGCACGCTGGTTCGCGTGTTGCCAGAATATACGCTGCAGAAGACGACTGTTTATGCGCTCTATCCGTCGCGCAAATTCATCGATGCAAAGACGCGCACGTGGGTCGAATTCTTGCGTTCGCATCTGCCGAAGGTGATTGCGCGCGACGAAGCGTTGCTTGCCGAGGTGGCGCAAATGGGATGCGTAGATGACTCAGTGCAGATGAGTGGAGTTGTCGTCCCTGTCACTCAGGACATGCGGACACCGTTAGGTCTATGAACTCGCTGCAGCACGCCTAGACTCGCGCGGCGAGCGGATTTCAGGGCTTTATGCGGGTGGCGCTCATTGAAGTGTTAAATACATGAGAGCGCCGTTGGCGCGTCAGGCTTGGCCATATGCGCGACGTAGTTTCCGTCGATAAACGGGCTACTTTCGCCAGTGGCTGGCAACGCCGTCCGGCCACGCGTATTGTTTGCCCTCGGTCGAGCATCTTGCTTTTGATTTCGGCCGCGTAAACGCAAAAACCCCACCGCTGGGCGGTGGGGTTTCTGGCTTTGGGGAGCCTGACGATTACCTACTTTCACACGGGCAATCCGCACTATCATCGGCGTGGAGTCGTTTCACGGTCCTGTTCGGGATGGGAAGGGGTGGGACCGACTCGCTATGGTCATCAGGCATGACGGGTTGCTGCGTCGCTGTCGGATTGGGCTCAACCCGGCGCCACAGCCAATCGGGAAGAAGCGTAAAGGATTCGTGTGTTTGGGGTTGTGTTGTTGCTGGCACAACACTGATCTCAAACTGCATATCTTCATCCCCTTCGGGGATCGGACACCCGTAAGCGCTAAAGCGCTAACGGTTGTCGAGACACACCTGTTATAGGATCAAGCCTTACGGGCAATTAGTATCAGTTAGCTCAGTACATTACTGTACGTGCACACCTGACCTATCAACGTCCTGGTCTTGAACGACCCTTCAAGGGGCTCGAAGCCCCGGGGATATCTCATCTTAAGGCGAGTTTCCCGCTTAGATGCTTTCAGCGGTTATCTCTTCCGAACATAGCTACCCGGCGATGCCACTGGCGTGACAACCGGTACACCAGAGGTTCGTCCACTCCGGTCCTCTCGTACTAGGAGCAGCCCCCTTCAAATATCCAGCGCCCACGGCAGAATAGGGGACCAAACTGTCTCACGACGTTTTAAACCCAGCTCACGTACCTCTTTAAATGGCGAACAGCCATACCCTTGGGACCGGCTACAGCCCCGAGGATGAGATGAGCCGACATCGAGGTGCCAAACACCGCCGTCGATATGAACTCTTGGGCGGTATCAGCCTGTTATCCCCAGAGTACCTTTTATCCGTTGAGCGATGGCCCTTCCATACAGAACCACCGGATCACTATGACCTGCTTTCGCACCTGTTCGACTTGTCAGTCTCACAGTCAAGCACGCTTATGCCATTGCACTATCAGCACGATTTCCGACCGTACCTAGCGTACCTTCGTACTCCTCCGTTACACTTTGGGAGGAGACCGCCCCAGTCAAACTGCCTACCATGCACTGTCCCCGATCCGGATCACGGACCAAGGTTAGAACCTCAAACAGATCAGGGTGGTATTTCAAGGACGGCTCCACGCAAACTGGCGTTCACGCTTCACAGCCTCCCACCTATCCTACACAGACCGGTTCAAAGTCCAATGCAAAGCTACAGTAAAGGTTCATGGGGTCTTTCCGTCTAGCCGCGGGGAGATTGCATCATCACAAACACTTCAACTTCGCTGAGTCTCGGGAGGAGACAGTGTGGCCATCGTTACGCCATTCGTGCAGGTCGGAACTTACCCGACAAGGAATTTCGCTACCTTAGGACCGTTATAGTTACGGCCGCCGTTTACCGGGACTTCAATCAGGAGCTTGCACCCCATCATTTAATCTTCCGGCACCGGGCAGGCGTCACACCCTATACGTCCACTTTCGTGTTTGCAGAGTGCTGTGTTTTTATTAAACAGTCGCAGCCACCAGTTTATTGCAACCCCTTCACCCTCTCGGCGCAGGCCAGTCAAGCTACCGGGGCGTACCTTATCCCGAAGTTACGGTACCAATTTGCCGAGTTCCTTCTCCCGAGTTCTCTCAAGCGCCTTAGAATACTCATCTCGCCCACCTGTGTCGGTTTGCGGTACGGTCACTGTGAAACTGAAGCTTAGAGGCTTTTCCTGGAACCCCTTCCAGTTGCTTCGCTTCCGAAGAAGCTCGCGCCACACCCTTGAGTCCTGTGCCCGGATTTGCCAAGGCACCCTCTCCAATGCAGCGACCGGGACTTCCAACACCCGGACAACCTTCCGCGATCCGTCCCCCCATCGCATTTCACAATGGTGCAGAAATATTAATCTGCTTCCCATCAGCTACGCATTTCTGCCTCGCCTTAGGGGCCGACTCACCCTACGCCGATGAACGTTGCGTAGGAAACCTTGAGCTTACGGCGAGGGGGCCTTTCACCCCCTTTTATCGCTACTCATGTCAGCATTCGCACTTCCGATACCTCCAGCACACTTTCCAGTGCACCTTCGCAGGCTTACGGAACGCTCTCCTACCATGCACATAAATGTGCATCCGCAGCTTCGGTATATGGCTTAGCCCCGTTACATCTTCCGCGCAGGACGACTCGATCAGTGAGCTATTACGCTTTCTTTAAAGGGTGGCTGCTTCTAAGCCAACCTCCTGACTGTTTTAGCCTTCCCACTTCGTTTCCCACTTAGCCATATTTGGGGACCTTAGCTGGCGGTCTGGGTTGTTTCCCTCTTGACACCGGACGTTAGCACCCGATGTCTGTCTCCCGTGATTGCACTCTTCGGTATTCGGAGTTTGCTATGGCGTAGTAATCCGCAATGGACCCCACAACCATGACAGTGCTCTACCCCCGAAGGTGAGACACGAGGCACTACCTAAATAGTTTTCGGAGAGAACCAGCTATTTCCAGGTTTGTTTAGCCTTTCACCCCTATCCACAGCTCATCCCCTAACTTTTCAACGTTAGTGGGTTCGGTCCTCCAGCACGTGTTACCGTGCCTTCAACCTGGCCATGGATAGATCACCTGGTTTCGGGTCTACACCCAGCGACTGGACGCCCTGTTCGGACTCGCTTTCGCTACGCCTGCCCTAATCGGTTAAGCTCGCCACTGAATGTAAGTCGCTGACCCATTATACAAAAGGTACGCCGTCACCCCTTACGAGGCTCCGACTGTTTGTATGCATGCGGTTTCAGGATCTGTTTCACTCCCCTCCCGGGGTTCTTTTCGCCTTTCCCTCACGGTACTGGTTCACTATCGGTCGATCACGAGTATTTAGCCTTGGAGGATGGTCCCCCCATCTTCAGACAGGATTTCACGTGTCCCGCCCTACTTCTCGTACACCCAGTTCTTTCCCGCTGTTTTCGTCTACAGGGCTATCACCTGCTATGGCCGCACTTTCCAGAGCGTTCGACTAACAATGAGAATAAAGAGTACAGGCTGATCCCATTTCGCTCGCCACTACTTTGGGAATCTCGGTTGATTTCTTTTCCTGCGGTTACTTAGATGTTTCAGTTCACCGCGTTCGCTTCACGCAGCCTATGGATTCAGCTACGGATACTCCATTAGGAGTGGGTTTCCCCATTCGGACATCTCCGGATCAAAGCTCGTTTGCCAGCTCCCCGGAGCTTTTCGCAGGCTACCGCGTCCTTCATCGCCTGTGATCGCCAAGGCATCCACCACATGCACTTGTTCGCTTGACCCTATAACGGGTGTGTCTCAATGATTGCTCACTGCAGAATCACCTTCCGCTACAGGTTGAGTATTCGTGTTGCGCCGTATTCCAAAGCGATCTCTCGATCACCTTTAAAATACATCGATACAATCACAACCCTGATTCACCTACTCACGCACCCATCTCCAGGTACGCTTTCGTGAATCTCTTTACTACTTCTTCCTGATTGTTAAAGAACGACAGCCGATATAAAGCCTGTGCCTCATACCGCGCTGACTGGCTCAATCGCCAATGCGCAACGCTCTGCCTTCATGCAGAACCCTGCGCATTGAGGATTGGTGGAGGATGACGGGATCGAACCGACGACCCCCTGCTTGCAAAGCAGGTGCTCTCCCAGCTGAGCTAATCCCCCGGTCATACCCTACTCAAGGGTGTCCCAGTCAGCACCACAGACAAAGATGGTGGGTCTGGATGGATTCGAACCATCGACCCCCGCCTTATCAAGACGGTGCTCTAACCGACTGAGCTACAGACCCCTGAGTCTGTCTGCGTTGCTTCTCTAAACCACAGCCGATAAGCGTGAGCGCTTGCGCAGCAATGCAAGCTCTGGAAAGGAGGTGATCCAGCCGCACCTTCCGATACGGCTACCTTGTTACGACTTCACCCCAGTCATGAATCCTACCGTGGTGACCGTCCTCCTTGCGGTTAGACTAGCCACTTCTGGTAAAACCCACTCCCATGGTGTGACGGGCGGTGTGTACAAGACCCGGGAACGTATTCACCGCGGCATGCTGATCCGCGATTACTAGCGATTCCAGCTTCACGCACTCGAGTTGCAGAGTGCGATCCGGACTACGATCGGTTTTCTGGGATTGGCTCCACCTCGCGGCTTGGCAACCCTCTGTTCCGACCATTGTATGACGTGTGAAGCCCTACCCATAAGGGCCATGAGGACTTGACGTCATCCCCACCTTCCTCCGGTTTGTCACCGGCAGTCTCCCTGGAGTGCTCTTGCGTAGCAACTAGGGACAAGGGTTGCGCTCGTTGCGGGACTTAACCCAACATCTCACGACACGAGCTGACGACAGCCATGCAGCACCTGTGTGATGGCTCCCTTTCGGGCACTCCCGCCTCTCAGCAGGATTCCATCCATGTCAAGGGTAGGTAAGGTTTTTCGCGTTGCATCGAATTAATCCACATCATCCACCGCTTGTGCGGGTCCCCGTCAATTCCTTTGAGTTTTAATCTTGCGACCGTACTCCCNAGGCGGTCAACTTCACGCGTTAGCTACGTTACCAAGCCAATGAAGGCCCGACAACCAGTTGACATCGTTTAGGGCGTGGACTACCAGGGTATCTAATCCTGTTTGCTCCCCACGCTTTCGTGCATGAGCGTCAGTATTGGCCCAGGGGGCTGCCTTCGCCATCGGTGTTCCTCCACATCTCTACGCATTTCACTGCTACACGTGGAATTCCACCCCCCTCTGCCATACTCCAGCGCTGCAGTCACCAATGCAGTTCCCAGGTTAAGCCCGGGGATTTCACATCGGTCTTACAGCACCGCCTGCGCACGCTTTACGCCCAGTAATTCCGATTAACGCTCGCACCCTACGTATTACCGCGGCTGCTGGCACGTAGTTAGCCGGTGCTTATTCTTCCGGTACCGTCATCCCTCACGGATATTAGCCACGAGGTTTTCTTTCCGGACAAAAAGTGCTTTACAACCCGAAGGCCTTCTTCACACACGCGGCATTGCTGGATCAGGCTTGCGCCCATTGTCCAAAATTCCCCACTGCTGCCTCCCGTAGGAGTCTGGGCCGTGTCTCAGTCCCAGTGTGGCTGGTCGTCCTCTCAGACCAGCTACAGATCGTCGGCTTGGTAGGCCTTTACCCCACCAACTACCTAATCTGCCATCGGCCGCCCCTTGAGCGCGAGGTCTTGCGATCCCCCGCTTTCCTCCACAGAGCGTATGCGGTATTAATCCGGCTTTCGCCGGGCTATCCCCCACTCCAGGACACGTTCCGATGTATTACTCACCCGTTCGCCACTCGCCACCAGACCGAAGTCCGTGCTGCCGTTCGACTTGCATGTGTAAGGCATGCCGCCAGCGTTCAATCTGAGCCAGGATCAAACTCTTCAGTTCAAACCTGTTACTGTTTTCGGTTCCGCAGTTTCCTGCTTATGAACCGGTCGCTCACTCAACGTACTGACGATGATCAATCCGTCTTTCGACAGATAAACCTTCCTCTAATACTGTGTGAGGCTTCTGATACTTTTGCCTTGCAGCAGATCCAACGGATCCGCCGCCGCATTCCGCATCAAGCGCCCACACTTATCGACTGTTAGTTTTTAAAGATCGATCCGCCCAACCCGCAGCGCCTGAACTACCACCACCCGGCACTGCTTCGTTTGCGTCGCTGCGTCTGCAGCAGAGAAGCGAGATTATGGAGAACTTTCACCGGATCGTCAACAGGTTTTTATCACTTGCTTAACCTGCCCACGCCGCTGAAGCCCTCGCCAACAAAGGCTTCCCGCCTCTCCGCGCCCCGGCGTCCGGAGCACGAAAGAGCGGAATTCTAGTCGCCGCCATCGCGACTTGCAAGCGATATTTTGACGCTCGAAGTGCGACCTGCCGCGCCCCAAAAACACCTCGACTCACGAAGTCGCATGCGCGCGCATCGCCCGTTCGACGACGGCCAAATAGTGGTCGATCCCCGGCGTCGCACGATCCCTCTCTTTCGCGCGATCGTCCCATCGGCGCAAACGCATCGCGTCTTCCGCGTACGGCTTCTGCGTAAATGCCTGCGCCTCTTCCCTGCTAAAGATCCCGCCCTGCAACTGCAAGCTTCGCACCGAATCGGCGGAAAGCTGGCCGAAATACGTGGCGTCGATCGCGCATAGGCAGCGCTTTGCGTCGACGTGCAGACGAATCGGCTCCAGCACCGCATCCGACAACACCGGTCGCAAAAACGGCAAGGCGAAATACTGATGCAGATCGTCGACACCCCGTTCCGTCGGCGTCTCCCCTTGCAGGTTCAGCAGATGTCCGAGGTCGTGCAAAAACGCCGCGGCGACCAGTTCGTCGCTCGCGCCTTCCGCCTCGGCCAGCGCGCCGCTCTGCAACGCGTGCTCGAGCTGCGTCACCGGTTCGCCGCTATACGCGAGGCTGCCGTGCCGCTCGAAAAGCACACGGATATCGTCGAGACTCAATGCCACGGGTCACTCCCAAGGTAATGAAAACGTCTTCAGATTGGTAAAGCCCTTCATCGCTTCCTGAACGCCTTCCTTGTAACCAAGCCCGGAATCCTTGATGCCGCCGAATGGCGTCAGCTCGATCCGGTAGCCCGGCACTTCCCACACGTTGACGGTCCCCACGCGCAGCTCGTTAATGAAACGCGTGATCGCGTCCTGCCGGTTCGTACACACGCCCGACGACAGCCCGAACGGCGTCCCGTTGCTGATGCGGATCGCGTCGTCGAGCGTATCGAACGCGATGATCGGCGACACCGGCCCGAAGGTTTCCTCGCGCACGAGCGTCATCGACGGATCGACGTTGTCGAGCACGGTCGGCGCATACAGGGCGCCGCTGCGCTCGTTGCCAATGCGCAAGCGCGCGCCCGCGGCCACCGCCTCGTTCACGCGCGCCTCGAACAGCTGTGCGGCGGCGGCGTCGATCACGGTGCCCATCTGCATCGACGCATCGAACGGATCACCGAAGGTCCACGCGCGCGTCTTCTCGACGACCCGCTCCGTGAACTCCGCCGCGACGCGCTGTTGCACGAGCATCCGCTTGACAGCCGTGCAGCGCTGCCCCGAGTTCTTGTACGAGCCTTGCACCGCGAGCGTCGCCGCACGCTCGAGATCGGCGTCGTCGAGCACGATCAGCGGGTCGTTGCCGCCCAGCTCCAGCACGACGCGCCGATACCCGGCCTTCGCCGCGATGTATTTGCCGATCGCGACGCCGCCGGTAAACGTAACGAGGTCGACCGACGCGTGCGTAATCAACTCGTCGGCGATTTCGCGCGGATCGCCAGTCAGCACCTGCAGCATCGGCGCGGGCAGCCCCGCCTCATACAGCAGATCGGCCAGATAAAGCGCCGACAGCGGCACCTTCTCCGACGGCTTCACCACCACGCGATTATTCGTCGCGATGGCCGGCGCGACCTTGTGCGCGACCTGGTTCATCGGATGATTGAACGGCGTGATCGCGACGATCACGCCCGCAAGCGGTTCGCGCTGCGAAAACACCCGACGCTTTTTGCCATGCGGCGTCAGATCGCACGAGAAACTCTGACCGTCGTCGCGCAACGCCTCGAATGACGCAAAGCGGAACACGTCGGCGACGCGACCGATCTCGTAGCGCGAATCCTGCTTCGACAGCCCCGACTCCAGCGAGATCAGATCCGACGCCTGTTCGATGCGCTCGCGCAGCAGCACCGCCGTGCGCTCCAGAATCTGCGAACGCTCGTAGCGTGACAGCGTCGGCCGATACGCGAGCGCATAGTCGAGTGCGGCGCGCACATCGTCGATGCTGGCGAGCGGCACGGTGCCGACACGCATGCCGGTATAGGGATCGAATACGTCGAGCGTGCGGGCGCGCGTCGCGCGCTCGCCGCGCAGCCGCAGCGCTTCTACGCGGAACGCCGGATGGTCCCGCAGCACCGGGTTCATGATGTCGACACGCGATTGAGCGCGACGTCGAAGATATCGAAGTTGCGCAGCCGCTTGCCTTCGTTGCCGCTGGCCGTTGGCTGAACGCGCCGGTTGAACAGCAGCGGCACTTCCTGCTCGGAAATCCCGCCATGCGAGCGCAGCGGCACGGTGAGGCCGGACAGGTCGTGCTCGTCGCGCCGCGTGCCGAGCACGACATGCTTCGTGCCGATCACGACCAGATCGCCGATGCGATCCTCGGGCAACCCGAAGCGCGCGCACGCTGCGTTGCGGTCGAGCACGACTTCGATTCCCGGCAGGCGGCCAATCCGCGCAATCACCGACGCAGCATCGAGCTCGCGCGGCAGATAGACGGTCGCGAACGAACCCAGCGCGCCATGATGCACGACGTACGGATCGGTGATCGGCAGAATCACGCGCGTCGTCGATGCGCCGAGCCAGTCGTCGAGCAAGTCCTGCAGATAGATCACGTTCGGCTCGCCGGTTCGCGGATCGTGCTTCGCGTTCATGCCGTGGTCGGCGGTGAGACCGATCACCCAGCCGAGCGCGTCGAGCTTCGCGAGATAGCCGTCCATCATCGCGTAGAACGCGTTCGCGCCTTCGGTGCCTGGCGCCCATTTGTGCTGGATATAGTCGGTCGTCGACAGATACATCAGGTCGAGCTTGCGCGTCTGCGCGAGCCGCACGCCGGCCGCGAACACGAATTCCGACAATCCCGCGCTATACACGTCCGGCAACGGCAGACCGACCAGACCGAGCACACCGTCGATGCCGTTTTCCTCGACCGTCACCTTGTCGGCTTTCTCCGCCGAAAAGCAGATGCCCTTCAACTGCCAGCCGAGCAGTCCGCGCAGTTTGTCCTTCGCGGTGACGACGGCGACCGCGGCGCCCGCGTCGGCGGCGGCCGCGAGCAGCGTGGGCGCGCGCAGGTAGGCAGGGTCGTTCATCATCACCGCCGCGCCCGCGCCGTTGTTCGCGTCGGTGTCCCAGAAGTAGTTGCCGCAGATGCCGTGCACGGACGGCAGCACGCCGGTCACGATCGACAAGTTGTTCGGGTTCGTGAACGACGGGATCACGCAGTCGCCGCGAAACGCCGCGCCACCCTCGAGCATCGAGCCGATGAAAGGCGCGACACCGGCCGCGACCGCCGCGTCCAGATAAGCAAACTCGCAGCCGTCGACACAGACGACGACCGTCGGTTGCGAAGGGAGGCGATAGCTCCGGCCGTTGACTTCGATCGTGCGTTGCTCGGCGTGTGTCATCGCGTGGTCTTCCATTACAGGGGTTGTCATTGCCAAGGCCTCATCGTCCGCGCGAGCCGGCCGCGCCCGCGGTTGCCGGGATGCGCCGCTCGTGCGCCGCATCACCCGCCGCGTCGCACGCCGCACGGGCGCGCTGCAAGCCGCCCTGCACATGCGCGCGCATCAATTGCGCGGCCTGCTCCGCATCGCGTGATGCGAGCGCGGTCAGAATTGCGCGGTGCTCGGCGAGCGAGCGCGCCATCGCGTCGCCTTGCACGACCAGCGCCGCTCGCCGAAACAGGCTCAACTCGCTGACGAGCCTGCGATACGTGTCGTACAACTTCGTGTTACCCGCCGCCGCGACCAGCCCATCGTGAAACGCGACGTTCGCGCGCGCATACGCATCGGGATCGTGCGACGCGAGCGCGGCGCGCATCGCATCGACGCAATCGCGCAGCACCGCGAGCTTGCCCGCATCGATGCTGGCCGCGAGCATCCGGCACGCCGCCTCTTCGAGCACCGCGCGCACCGTGTAAATCTCGTCCGCTTCCGCGAGCGACACCGTCCGCACGAACACGCCGCGATTCTTCTCGGTCCGCACCAGCCCCGCCTGCTCCAGCGCGCGAAACGCCTCGCGCACCGGCCCGCGCGACACCTGCAAGCGCGCCGCCCAATCGGCTTCGTTGAGCTTATCGCCCGGCGCCAGCGTGCCGTCGACGATATACCGCTCGATCTCGTCGCGCACCAGCGTCGTCAGCGAATGGCGGCGCACGACCTCGATCGGATCGACGGAAGCAGAGTGCATATATTCGGTCACTTTGACAAATTTCGCCACATCACATCGGATGTCCACCGTTGGGCGTGCGCGCTTCAGATCAAGGAAACCGCCCGCCGATCAGCCGGGTCAGCCCGGTCAGTCGATCCGGCGACGCGGAGCACGCGCCGCGATCAGCAGCAGCGCGACCAGCGAGACCAGCAGCAGAATCAGCGACAGCGCGGAAGCCGGCAGGTAATAGCCGCGCTCCACCTGCCCGACGACGACGATCGGCACCGTCGCGAAGCCCGGCGGATACACGGTCAGCGTCGCACCGAGTTCGCCGAGCGACAGCGCAAAACCGAGCGCGAGACTCGCGCGGATCGCCGGCACCAGTTGCGGCAACACGACACGGCGCAGCACCATCGACGGCGGCGCCCCGAGGCTCGCGGCCGCTTCGCGCAGCACGGTCAGCTCCGGGCGCAGCGCGGCGGCCGCGCAGCGATAGCAGAACGGCAGCACCAGCGCGAGCTGCACGAACACGACGATCGCCGCCGAGCTCGACAGATCGAGCGGCCGTTTGTGATACGCGATCAGCACCGCGAGGCCGAGCACCACACTCGGCACGCCGTTGGGCATCATCGCGATCGTGTCGACGATAGCGCCGAGGCCGCGCCGGTCGCGCCCTTCGAGCGCGAGCGCGAGCCACAAACCGAGGATCGTGCCGAGCACCGCGACGCCCATGCCGACTTCGAGGCTGGTGGTCAGCGCGTCGAAGTCGCTCGAACCGAGGCGCTCGAACCAGCGCATGCTGAAGCCGTCGGGCAAGATCGTGCCGGACCAGTGCGACGCGACGCTCGATAGCGCGACGACCAGCACCGGCAGCACGAACAGCCAGAAGCACAGCAGCGCGGCGAAACCCAGAAAGAGACCGCCGAGCAGTCGCACGACGAGGCTGTGCCGCACGGGCCGGCCCTTCTTGTGCATGACCGGCAGCACGGTCGGATCGAGTTCAACGGCCATGACCGGCTCCTTTCACCTTGCGACTATTGACGCGCCGGTACAACGCGTACAGCGACAACGACATCAGCAGCATCACGACCGCGCCGGCGGCGGCGGTCGGCAGATCGAGATCGACGGTCGCGGCGCTATAGATCGCGACAGGCAGCGTGATCAGATGGGCGCTGCCGAGCACCAGCAGAATGCCGAACTCGTTCAACGTCAGCAGAAAACACAGGATCGTGCCCGCTGCGATACCCGGCCACGCGAGCGGCAGGATCACCTTGAACGCGACCATCAGGCCGTTCGCGCCGAGGCTGCGCGCGGCTTCGATCAGCCGCCGGTCGAGCAGCGCGAACGATGCCAGCGTCGGACGCACGACGAACGGCGTATAGAACACCACTTCCGCGAGAATCACGCCGCCGATGCCGAACAGAAAGTCGAGCGGCGGCGCCTGCAGATTGAACAGCCGCTGCAGCCCGATGCTGACCGAGCCCTGCGAGCCGTACAGAAAGATCAGCGTGAAGGCGACCAGAAACGACGGGAACGCGACGAACAGCTCGAGGAAGCGCGTGACCATTCGCGCGCCCGGAAACGGCTTGAAAAACAGCAGCGACGCGAGCGCCACGCCGAGCAGCGACGCCAGGCTCGCGCTCGCGAACAGGATGCCGAGCGTGGTGCCGATCACGCCGCGCGTTTCGGGGTTGCCGAAGAACGTCACGTACGCGTGGCCCGACAGGCCGTGCGCGCCGGTCAGACTCAGCATCACGAGCCGCACCAGCGGATAGATGACGAGCGGTCCGAGCACCACGACCGCAATGAACAGCAGATGCCATTGCGCGAGACGCTCGCGCCGCCTCACTGCGGCCGCATGCGCCGCGGCGCTCGCCAGACGGCGTGCGGCGGCGGCTTCGAGCTCGGCTTGCGCGGCAAGGTCGAGCGGATTGGACGTATCAGGGCTTGATAAGGACGACATCGCCAGCCTCGTAACGCAGGGAAACACGCGCGCCCTTCTCCGGCGTCATGCCGAGGCTGCGCTGCATCGTGACGAGCACGGGATCGTTCGGCAGCGCATCCAGCACGACCGATACCGACAAGGCCGCGCCATACCACTCGACCGACGCGATCGCGCCATGCAACTGCCCCTCGCCGAGCGGCACGATGCGCAGCGCCTCCGGACGCAGACACGCGACACGTTCGCGCTCGTTGTAGCGCGCGTCGTCCATGCCGAACGCGACCTGCGGCGGCAGCAGATTGGCCGCGCCGAGGTAGCGCGCGACGAAGCCGTCGGCCGGCGTGTCGTATAGCTGCTGCGGCGTGCCGAGCTGCGCGATGTGGCCATCGCGCATCAGCAGCGTGCGGTCGGACAGCACGAGCGCGTCGTCCTGATCGTGCGTCACGCAGACGATCGTGAGATTCGGCAGGCGCTCATGCAGCGCCTTCAGTTCGGAACGCACCGACGCGCGCAGATTGGCGTCGAGCGCGGACAGCGGTTCGTCGAGCAGCAGCACGTCGGGTTCGATCACGAGCGCGCGGGCGAGCGCCACGCGCTGCTGCATGCCGCCCGACAGTTGCGCGGGCATCACGTGCCCGGCGTCGCCGAGCTGCACGAGCTTCAGCGCCTCGGCGACGCGGCGCGCGACGTCGCGCGCCGGAATGCGCCGTGCGCGCAAACCGAACGCGACGTTCTCGAATACCGTCAGATGCGGAAACAGCGCGTAGCTCTGGAACAGCAGTCCGAGGTTGCGCTTGTGCGGCGGCACATGCGTCAGATCGCGGCCGGCCACCGTCAGCGTGCCGGCCAGACCGTCGGCCTCGATGAAGCCCGCGATGAAGCGCAGCAAGGTCGTCTTGCCGCAGCCGCTGCGGCCGAGCACGGTGAGCAACTCGCCGCGCTGGATGGTCAACGACAGATCGTCGAGCACCGTGCGTGCGCCGAAGCGCACCGTCAGGTGATCGATCTGCACGCCGCCCGGCGCGGCGGCGCCCGGCGCGTCCAAACGCGCGGCGTCGAGCGCATCCAGCGGCGCGCCAGGCGCGGTGGGGTGAGCGAGACTGGCCGTATTCACCGGGGTCTTCCTCCAACAGAATTAATGCTGATGCGGCGCCGCGCAGTACCTGCGAAGCGCCGCCTGAATCGACAACGTCAAACGTTGCTGATCTGAGTCACTTACTTCGGCTTGACCACTTCGGTCTCTTTGCCCGACGAACCGATCACGTCGCTCTTCCAGCGCGCGGTCCAGTCGGCCTTCTTCGCCATCACGTGATTCCAGTCGACCGGAATCAGCTTGACGCCGCTGATCGCCTGCTTGACCGTTTCGCCGCTCTTGCCGGCGAGCGGCACGTCGCTGCGACCCGGAATGCCGAAGATGTCCGGCACCTTCGACTGCACGTCCGTCGACATCAGATAGTCGATCAGCTTCTTGCCTTCGGCCTGGTTCGGACCGTTCTTGATCAGCCCGATCGCGTACGGCAGCTGGAACGTGGTCGGCTGACCGCCGGGCGTAGCGGCGAGGAACACCGGCTTCAGAGACAGGCCGCCGTTGGCCGCGTCGTCGAGATCCATCTGCAGATCGCCGTTGGCGACCGCGATCTCGTTACGCGATAGCAGCACGTCGAGATAGCCCGTGCCCTTGGTGTGGAACTTGGCGCTCTGCTCGAGCTTCTTCAGATAGTCGAACGCCTGGTCTTCGCCCATCAGCGACGAGGTCAGGATGATCACCGCCATGCCGTCGCCGGCGGTCGCCGGGTTGGAATAGGCGACCTTGCCGGTGAAGTCCGGGTGCAGCAGGTCCGCGAACGTCTTCGGCTGATTTTTCGTGACTTCGGGGTTGATCGCGAACGAGAAGTAGTTGTTCACGAAGGTCGCCCATGCGCCGTTCGGCGCCTTCGCGATGGCCGGCACGTTCTTGTAGTTGGCGCTCTGGTACGCCTGCAGCAGACCGTTCTGGTCGGCCTGCTGGATGAACGGCGGCAGCGTGACGAGCACGTCGGCCTTCGGCTGGTCCTTCTCGATGGTCGCGCGGTTCACGACTTCGCCGCTGCCCGCCGTGACGATATTGACCTTCACGCCTTCCTTCTTTTCGAAGGCCGGCAGCACATCCTTGTACAGATTTTCGAGGCCGTCGGCCGTGTACAGCACGACGGCGTCGGCCGCATGAGCCTGCATCGCGGCACCGCCGAACGCTGCGGCGGCGACCAGCACCGGCAGCAGCTTGCGCGCGAGACCGGCCGCGGCGTGAAGGGAATTCGTCTTTTTCATGTCGCTCTCTCCGAAAGGCTAAAAACCAGACGGTCGGGATAACCCATACCTGTAGTGATTGAACGGCGGCACGCGCCGCTTGGCGTTGCCCGCTGCGGTTGCCGCGCCGGTCTGTCGTGGATTGCAGATTGCCGACAACTTTGCCGCTTCTCGCCCAGCCTGACTGACAGCCCGCCTCCGACACCCGCGCTGCCTGCCGCGCCTGAGCGGGCACGGGAAGAATCACAGGTTTCGATGACACGGCCGTGACGATTTTGCCGAATTCCAAAAAAAGACACAAATTGCCAATTCAAGCCAACCGATGGAATTCGTCGCGCCGCCCAAAAATGGAACTCCGCGCGCCGATCCCGTGTGGATCGTACATGGCGAAAATGACGATGTATGCACGATGCATCGACGAAATTGCGAAGGCGCGGCGCTGCTCGCGGACGCGGCGCTCGCGCGGCGCGCTGGCCGTGCTCGTAGCGTTCCCCGCGGTTACCTCTGCTGCGGTGTACGCGGCCCTGATAACGGCGCGTATTGTGCCCGGCCGTTCCGTTCCAATATCTGGAGCGAAACCCGCGGCTTTTTTTAGTTAGATTTTGGCGGGTGCGGAATGGCGTTCAGCGAGGAGCCGTCTCACGCGATCAGAATCTCCGGACCATGCGCGGTGATCGCCTTGCCAAGCGCGCGCTCGGGCGCCAGTTCGGTGACCAGATACCGCGCCGACTCGATACCGTTGATGCGCACCGGCGTCACGCGTCCGAACTTCGAATGATCGGCGACGACCACCACCAGGTCGGCCGCGGCGATCATGCGGCTGCGCACTTCGGCCGCCATGCGGCTGTAGTCGGTCAGATAGCCGTCCGGGGAGATCCCGCCCGCGCCGATGAACGCGAAATCGGCGTGGTACTGCGTGATCTGGTGGACCGTGTCGAGTCCGAAGGTCGCGTCCTCGATATCGGACAGCTCGCCGCCGAGCAGCGTCACGCGATTGTCGTTGCGTCGGCCGAGCAGCAGCGCGATGCGCCAGTCGTTCGTGTAGACCGTCAGCCGATGCCGGTCGAGCAGCGCGCGCGCGACCGCCTGCGTGGTACTGCCCGAATCGACGATCAGCGATGCGCCGTCCGGCACGAACTCGGCCGCGCGCTCGCCGATCGCGCGCTTCGCGCCCGCGTTCTCGGCTTCGCGCGTATCGAGATCTGGCTCGCGCCGATCGCTTGACAGCGCGCCGCCGTGAGTCGTCACGAGCAGTCCGCGGCCGGCCAGTGCGTTGAGGTCGCGACGGATCGTTTCGCGCGATACGTTCAGTTCGCGCACCAGTTCAGCGACCGACAGCGCGCCGTTCTTTGCGACTTGCGCGAGGATGTATTGATGACGTTGTTCTGCGAGCATCTGTGCGCCGTGGTTGAGGAAGGCCGCCGTATTGTATTACGCGTATTGCGCGTCGTTGGCGCGGGCGCGCAGGTTGCGCTCATGGCGAGTTCATCGCGCGCTAAGGTTGCTACGAGCCGCCCCTTGCGCGCGCACCCGCCCGCCACCGCGCCGACCTGCTAACCTTGACGGCTGGACTCTTCGGCCATGCGGCGAACGCCACGCCGCCGCCCGGCCGAGTCCCGCGCACAACGCCTCGCCCGTCAACCGAACCGCCGATGCCGCCACTGTTTCGCCGTCTACTGCTGCTATTCCATGCGCTGCGTTACGGCGCGCGCCTGATCTGGCTCGCCGCCCCGCCCGACCACAAGCTGCATTGGATGATCGAGCTGATCGGCCGCGTGCATGCGTCCGAGCGCAGCGGCGCGCAGTTGCATGGCCTGCTGCCGGCGCTCGGTCCGCTCGCGAGCCGCTTCGCACAGACGCTGGCCGCTCGCCCAGAACTCGCGAGCGGCACGCTGCATGACGCGCTGGACGCCATCGATCACATGGAAGCACCGCTGTCGCCGGACGACTCCGCGCTGGCCTTGACGCGCGCGTTCGGCCGGCCGCTCGGCGAGCTGTTCAGCGCGGTCGACCTCGTGCCGGTGCGCAGCGGCTTCGCCGAGCAGACCCATTTCGCGCGGCTCGCGGTGCCGCTCAAAGGTCACCATGAGGTCGCCGTCAAGCTCGTGCGCGCGCAGCAGTTGCAACAGATTGGCGATGAGCTCGCGCTGTTGCGCTGGGTCGCGCGCTGGCTCGAAAAGCTGTCGCGCGTCGCGCGCCGGCTGAAGTTGCGCTCGCTCGCGCAAACCTTCACCGACGACATCCTGCGCCGCTTCGACCTGCGCGCCGAAGCCGCGAACCTGAGCCAGACCGGCCATCATTTCGACGGCGACAAGCGCATCGTCGTGCCGGACGTGATCTGGGAGCTGTGCACCGACCACACGCTGACGATGCAGCGCATCAATACGCTGCCCGCGAGCGACCTGCCCGGCCTGCACGCACACGGCATCAAGCTGGCGCCGCTCGCCGCGCATATCGTCGAGGTGGTCACCGAGCAGGCCTTCGAGCTTGGCTTTTTCCACGCGACGCTCGATGCGCGCCGCGTGCGCGTCAGCATCGAGCCGGACACGCTCGGACGCCTCGTGCTCGCGGAGTTCTCGATCATGGCGACGCTGTCGAGCGGCGAGCGCGAGTTCTTCGTGCACGGCGCTACCGCGTTGTTCGACCAGGACTACGGGCGGCTCGCCGACATGCATCGCGAGGCCGGCCATGTGCCGGACGACACACGCCCCGAGATGCTCGAAGCCGAACTGCGCACGCGCGCTGAAGCGCACTTCGCGGCGGCGCCCGAGGATCGCTCGGCGGGTTCGCTGTTTCATCATCTGCTGCACGGCGTGCAACCGTTCGACGGCCAGGTGTCGGGCCAGCTCGCGACCGCGCAGCGCTCGTTCCAGCAGGCGGAGATGCTCGCGCGGACGCTGCATCCGGGCGTCGATACATGGAACATCGCACGCGGCGTGCTTGCCGATATCGCGCGACGCGATCTCGATCATCGCGGCTGGCTCAAGCGGCTGTCACACGAACTGCCGCATCTCGCGCATATGCTGCCGCGCGTGCCGCAACTGGCAGTGCGCTATCTGCAGCAGCACGATCGCGCGGGTACGCCGCAGCAGAACGCGCAACTGCTCGCGGATCTCGCGCGCGAATACCGGCGCACGCGTTGGCTATTGTGGGCGTGCGTGGTCTGCGGCGGCGCGCTCGGAGCGGGGATGACGCTGCTCGCGTGGTGACGGTCCCGCGCGCGCATTGCAGCTTTGAACAAGACGCGCGCCGCCCGTGCGGTCAACATGGCGGCTTTTTCACACCCTCCGCCCCGATGCTCGCCACCTTTGCTGCCGCCGTGTTCGTCGTGCTGTGGTCGACCGGTTTCGTGGTCGCCCGCGCAATCACGCCTTACGCCGATCCCAATCTGTTTCTGCTGGCCCGTTTCGGCGGCACCGCGCTGATCTTCGCGCTGGCCGCGCTCGTCGCGCGCTCCGCCTGGCCGACCGGACGCAACTTCGGCAAGCACCTGAGCGCCGGCGCACTGCTGCAAGGGGTCTATCTCGGCGCCGGCTACTGGGCTGTCGCGCAAGGTCTGAGCGCGGGCGTGATGGCTTTGCTCGGCGCGCTGCAGCCGCTCGCGACGGCCGCCGTTGCCGCGCCGCTGTTCGGCGAGCGCTTGTCGCGGCGCGGCTGGAGCGGCATGGCGGTCGGCCTCGCCGGCGTCGTGCTGGTGCTCGCGCCGAAGCTCGCTGCCGCGACGCCGCCCACCCACGGCAACGCGCCGGCGTGGCTGGTCGTGCTGATATCGATCGTCGCGGTCGGGGCGATCACGGCGGGCACGCTGTTCCAGAAGACCTCGCTCGCCAAGGCCGATATTCGCAGCGCGAGCGCGGTGCAGAACGTCGGCGCGGCTGTCGTCGCGGGGGTGCTGGCGCTCGCGCTCGGCGAGCATCGCTGGATCGCGTCGCCGACGCTGTGGGCATCGCTCGCGTGGGGCATCGTGATGCTGTCCGGCATCAGCGTCACGTTGCTCGTCTGGATGGTCCGGCGCGGGGATGCTTCGCGCGCGACAGCGCTGCTGTTTCTCGCGCCGCCGCTCGCCGCGCTCGAAGGCTATCTGGGGTTCGGCGAGACGCTGCTGCCCGTGCAGATTGCCGGTTTTGCGGTCGCCCTGGCGGGCGTGTTGTTGGCGAGGTCGTGAGGGGCGCCCCGCGCTGGTATTGCGACAAGACCTGGGCGTCCGTCAGTCGGCCGTATCCGCGTGCGCGGGCATTTTTGCGCGCGCGACCGCACCGGGCACTGGCGACCAGGCTGGCCGGCTCTTGCGCTGCGAATCGACGACGACGATAAAACGCCCCGCCCACGGCATGATCTGCCGATCGCTTTTCAGCACCCACAAAGACTGGCCGGAATCGACGAGCTGCTGGTATTCCGCGTCGAGAATCCCGTAGTGATCCAGAAACGTGTTGAGCGACGCGGGAATCCGCACGCAGCCCTTCGAATGGCGAATACCGAGCAGCTGTTCTAGCCGATCGGGGTCGGTCGCGTGCATCTGGAAACGCATCTGCGACATGCCGCCCTTGCCCCAGCCGCGTTCGCCCTGCGCCCAGCCGAGGTCGAAGATGCGCATATCGCGACGGCCATAACCGCGAATGTGGTTTTCGTTCTCCGTGCCCTCGGAGCGGAAATCCATATTGTCGGGCGTATGTTCAAACACGCCGAGCGGCGTGATGAAGTGGTCGTACTCGCCAGGCCGTCCGGTGGATACCGGCGATGCGCCGATCATCTGCCAGTTGTCGGCGGGCGCTGGGCGGAAGTAAATCAGGAGCGCCTGCACGTTCGCATTGCGATCGACGAGCACCACATACTCGCCCGACAGATTGCCAAGCTCGTTCTGATTGAGTGCCGTCTCCAGACGGTCGGCGTACGCACGCTGCTCCGCGACGGGCAGTCTGAGCCGGCGCGTCACGTCCTGCGCGAATACATCGCGCAGCAAGAACGCGCGGCGCGGATCGACGATGCCGGCCGCGTCGGGCGCGGCGACGGTGGCGGCGTCGATGGTGCCCAATGGTTGGCTCGCGCCATTCCACGCTTTGGCCGAAGTGGTCGGATTCACAGTGTGCGCCGCCGATGTTGCGGATGCAGGCGACTGAGCGGTACCGGGCACCGCTGCATGAACCTGCGCCGCCATCGCGCCCGCACCTGCCGATATGACGGTTGCGCACATCCACGCGCAAATCCTCAGGCGGTTAAATCCAGGCTGGCCAGGCCGATCTGGGTATCTCATCGCGTCCTGAAACAAACATGATTATTATTGATTGACACGCCGGATCCCGGTGGCGTTCGCTACGATCGATGTTACGCAGCGAATTGACGCGTGTCGATGAATATACCCTCTAACTTAGGACCTATTCAAAAACGATTGACTATTTCCCCGCAATCGACATATCAGTGAAATGCAATTAATTCGCAATTAAGCTGGTCATCGGAAAATCAGGCCACAAAAGCGAAGGACGATTTCATTCGACGAAAGATCGCCCGAATACGGCGGCACATCCCGATACTCGAGCCCTTTCAAGCGCTTTTTCTCTCGCGAGGACAACAACGATCATGGCTCCATCCGATCCCGCCGCCCGCCAGGCCCGCATCGCGGCCGAAATGCACGTCACAGCTAAATTCGACGCAAGCCGCGAAATCGAGCGCCGGGTCGATTTTCTGGCGAACTATTTGCGCAACAGCCACCTGAGAACTTATGTGCTGGGCATTAGCGGCGGCGTCGATTCGACGACGGCCGGGCGTCTCGCCCAACTCGCGGTCGAGCGTTTGCGGGCGAATCATTACGACGCGCGTTTCGTCGCCATGCGTCTGCCTTACGGAAAACAGCGCGATGAAGCGGATGCACTGGAGGCATTACGTTTCATTCGCGCCGACGAAAATCTGACTATCGATATCAAACCCGCCGCCGATGCAATGCTCGAATCGCTCGATAAAAGCGGTGTGTCGTTCAAGGACGAATCACAGCGGGATTTCGTGCACGGCAATATCAAGGCGCGCCAGCGGATGATCGCGCAATACGCGGTGGCGGGTGCGCGCTCCGGTGTCGTGATCGGCACGGACCACGCGGCTGAATCGGTGATGGGCTTCTTTACGAAGTTCGGCGACGGCGGCGCCGACGTGCTGCCGCTCGCCGGGCTCAGCAAGCGCCGCGTGCGCGCGCTCGCGCATACGCTCGGCGCGCCCGACGCGTTGGCGCACAAGGTGCCGACCGCCGACCTCGAGATGCTGCGGCCGCTTCGTCCCGACGAAGACGCGTACGGCATCCCGTACGACGCGATCGACGATTTTCTCGAAGGCAAGCCGGTCAGCGATACCGTGCGTGACGTGGTCCTGCAGTTTTACAACGCGACGCGTCACAAGCGGGCGCTGCCGTACACCCCGTTCGACTGGCAGGCGTCACCTGATGGGCAATGACGAGACAGCGAAGCAGCTCTCAAACGAATAAAGGCGGTGGACCTGCGCGCGACGCCGCGCATGGCCACCGCCTTCGAAAGGAATCGACGTTACCGAGCCGCCTACACCTACGGCGCTCGCTGCTCCGGCGGCGGTTCGTCGCTGAACAGATCGGCGCTCGCTTCGAGCGGCTGGCCGCCCAGATGCTTGCCGTGAATCTGCCGCGCGATCACGTCGCCGACATACGGCACGCTCGCGTCGAGTTCCACCGTCGCGTAGGCGTTGGGCTTGCCGGCGTCCACCACCTCGACGTGTTTAGCGTAGTGGCCGAGTTCGCGCTTCAAGAAATCCCGCACGTCCTGCTCGCTGCACGATTCGGCGATATTGCGCACAGTCAGGTTCATGCGGACTACCCTCGCCGTGCCCGGCGCTCAGTCAGTCGGTCAGAGCTGGAGACACGCACCGGTCGCAGCGCGACACGCTGCTTCGTCTGAGCCACGGCCAGTGCGCGAAGTGCGACGACGCCGGTCGCGCCGCCCAATCCCAAAGCGAGCAATGACAAAAAGAAAGCCATCGTTCCAATCTCCTGTGCAAATTTCATCCTGTTCTCAGGATAGCCCGCTTCGACAGCGAACACACTGTGACGCAGTGTCGTAGGCAACGGCGAAACACCCCCGTCGATGCACTGTACCTGAATCAGTCGCGCCAATCCTGGAAAACTTCGGCTGCTTCAGCACCTTGCATGCCTGGCACGCAGACACATCGTCAAAGGCATCCTGCGGAGGATGTCAGCAAGGCGGGCTGATCGCGCCGATCAGTCGGCCGCTTGCACGTTCGCCGCGCTCACCCACCAAGCATTTTTACCGTGCGGCAGGCGGACCAGCACCGCGGAAGGATCGTCGACGCCGTCGTCGGCGATCTGGCAAACCGGCAGGCCGTCGGGCAGACGCTTCACTTCGCCGGCGGCCTCGAACAGCGCGATTCGCCGCGCATCCAGCGGGCGCAGTTGCCGATACACGTCGAAGCTGAGCGCCGCGGGCACGTCGCCGCGAATCTCGAGCTCATTGGCGGGCGCGCAATGCGCGGGCGCGGCGGCAACCGCGGCTGCGCTGCCGCTCAGGCAGCCGATCGTCAGCGCAACGGTGGCGAGGCGGGAATGGGTCATCGTGTTTCTCCGAAAAAAATGAGGGCAGCGAACCGTGGTTCCGCGACGACTGCGGCAGCGCGCGGATGCGCTCAACGCTCGCGCTCATGCGCGTCGCCGCGCCGGCTGTCTTCGCTGTCGGCGCCGTCGTCGTCGCCAGTCGCGACGTCTAGCCGGCTCACGTCGCACGACGCCTGGCCAAAGCCCGCATACACCGCCGACCAGTTGCCGACGATCGCCGCTTGCGCCTGCGCGAGACTCAGCTTGCCTTCGCAGACGCAGCGCTTGAGCATCGCCGCCGCGCGTGCCTTGCGGCGCTCGCCCTGCGGGCCGGCCCACGGCAATAGATCGAGATTGGCCGGCGCATCGGGCGATCCGCCGAGCATGATCGGCACGTGCCGGTCGAGCGCAAACGCGGCGCTGTCATCCGCATCGATCCCGCGCGCGGCAAGCATGCGGTCCTTGTGCGCCATCAGTTCGTCGAACGGCGGCGCGACGGTTTCCGCATAACCGGGGCGGCAAATCGTCCGGCCGATCGACTGCTGGGTCACGCGGTCGTCGAGGACGTCGCTCGGCTGCGCGGCGCCGTCCCCGATGCGCAGCGCGAGCAGTGCGCCGACGATAACGAACAGCGCACGATGTGTGATGTGCGCGCGCGGGCGAACGACGCTCTTGCGCCCGAGCCGCGGCGCGTTGGCCGCGTCATTGCTGCTGGTGATGTCGCGGGAAAGACCGCGCCGATGCGTGTCTGCGATGCCTGCGTTCATTCGTCTGCGCGCCGGCGGCACGCGGTAGTTCAATTCGCAAGGCAATTAAAACACAATCAATCTGGATGAGTACAAAAGCCCGAGATGGCAGCGCACCGTTTGCCGGCTCGCGGCGACCGCCGCGAGCCAGAGCAGACCGGCAGAACGCGACGTCGCGATGTGTCGCGACGCCCCGCCACCGCCGCTACTTCGCCACCCGCGCCTGCAATGCGCGGATCCGCCCGAGCGCCTGCGCGTTCGACACCGTCTCTTCGTACATCTTTGCGAGGTCGGCTTTCAGAGCGGTGCGCGAACCGCCGTCGAGATACACCATATGCCCCGATGGATAGAACCGCGCCGACAGGTTCTGCCGCACCTGCTGACTGACCAGCGGCATCTGCTGCAGGTCGAGCACAGTTTGATAGAACGGCGTGACGAAATCGTAGAAACCATTCGCCGACAGCACCTTCAGGTCGGGATTGAGCGCCATCACGGCCGCAAGGTCGCCGGCCGTGTACAGAATGATGTTGCCTTTCGAGTCGACGCCCTTCTGCGCGCCGGTGGGATCGATATGGCTGAAATCCCAGTACTTGAAGGCCTGATCGTTGAGGTCGGTGAACGCCGAGTTCGACGTGTACTTCAACTGCTCGTTCAGATACACGTTCCACATCGTCGTGTAGACGCCGGTGACCGCGGTCATCGTCGGATCGTTGCCGCCGGAGTTCGGGTCGATCTTGCCGGCGATGCCGGTGTCGATCGCGGTCACGCGGCCGTCGTAGGCGCCGAGCGCGAGGCCTTGCGACTTCAGCAAGGTGGTCAGGAACAGCGAATTGCCGCGGCTGTCGTAGCCGGCGATGTCGAGGCTCCACGCGAGCAATGTCGTTTTGTCGATGCCGGTGTATTCGCTGAGTTTTTCGACGGTCGCGGTGTCGGTGGTCGGGAACTTGCGCAGCGCGGCCAGGTAGTCGGTGCGCGCGAACTGCGCGACCTCCTCAGCGAACGTGCCGAGATCGGTGGGCCGCGGCGCGACGCCGAGCTTCTTGTGATACCACGCGTCCGCGGCCGCCGTGGGCAGCGCGCCGACCGGGTTGCCCGACTGCGTGTAATCGAGAATCGAAGACTGCAGCGTCACCCCGTTCAGATCGACGCCATCCTCGTGCAGCCGGTACGCGAGCACGCAGCTGCGCGCCGTGCCGTAGGACTCGCCGAACAGATACTTCGGCGAATTCCAGCGGTTGTTTTTGGTCAGAAACCGCTTGATGAACTGCTTGATCGAGTCCGCGTCCTGATCGACGCCCCAGAAATCGCGATTCTTCTTCGGCGCGATCGCCGCCGAATAGCCGGTGCCGACCGGGTTGATGAATACGAGGTCGCTTTTGTCGAGCAGGCTGTCCGGATTGTCTTCGAGCGAATATGGCGCCGGCGGCGTGAAGCCCGGCATCGACGTCTTGATGCGGCGCGGCGCGAACGAGCCGAGCAGCACGAATACCGACGACGATCCGGGCCCGCCGTTATAGAAGAACGTGACCGGCCGCGTCTCTTCCTTCTGATTGTCCTGCGTGAAAGCGACGTAGAACATCGTCGCCGACGGCTGCGAGCTGCTCGGATCGACGATCACCAGGTGGCCCGCGGTCGCCGTGTAGTTGATGTTGTGCCCGCCGATGGTCACCGAATGATGCGTGATCGCGGCCGTCTCGACCGTATCGGTAACCGAATCGTCCGGGCCGTTGCCGTAGGCGACCGGGTCGAAGAATGGCTGGTCGCCGGCTTTGTGCGGGGTGCTCGTGGCGGTGGACGCGCCGGCCGAGGCCGTGGCGTGCGTGTTGTGCGGCGAATGCTGGCTACCGGAAGCTGATTCTGTATTCGTCATGATCGCTCCAAGGGTTCGTTTTATTGCCGTGCGTCCTCGTTCTTACGTCTTGTCGTTGTGTGATGCGCTGTGTTGCAGACTATAGTGCGCCCGCCACCTTCCCGCCATTGGGACTGCCCAGGCCCGTGCAGGCGTCCCACCCCTTCGACGCCGCAAAACTGCCGTTGTTGCCCTCGGTGATGTCGTTGCACACGCCCGTCGCCTTGTACAGTTTCGCGTTGACGAAGCCGACCGGCTGTCCCTTCGCCGCGTTGATGCGCGCGATCAGCGCCGCCCACAGCGGCGCGACCGCGCTGGTGCCTCCCACCACCGTTTGCGTTCCGTCGACCAGCACTTCGTAGCCGGTCGACGGCGACGCATCGCCCGCGACGTCCGGCACGCCGCGCCCGCTGAGCGGCTGGCTGCCGCCGGCCGTCATCGTGGCCGACAAACCCTGCTGCCACGCCGGCAACTCAAACGCGGTGCTGATGCCGCCGCCGCTCGCACCGCCCAGTTCACCGTCGTTCCACACGACCTCGCGCGTGATCGCCGAACCGGACGCGCTCAGGTGCGTGCCGCCGCAGGCGAGCACGTACGGGCTCGACGCCGGGAAGTCGACCTGGTCGCCGCCGCCCGAGCCGTCGCTCGACCCGCTGTCGCCCGACGCTGCGCAGATCGTCACGCCGAGCGCCGCCGCCGATTGCAGCACGCTGTTGAGCGCATTCATCGACTGGCCGGTCCAGACCGACTCCGGCGCGCCCCAGCTGATCGAAATGACCGATGGCTTGTAGGTCGTGTCGTGCACCGCGCGGCTCACCGCGTCGATGAAGCCGGCGTCGCTGTTCTGCGTGAAGTACACGGCGATGGTCGCGCGCGGCACGAGCGCACCGACGATCTCGATGTCGAGCGTAACCTCGCCGTCCGGCCCGTTCGGGTCGCCGCTCGGCTTGTTGCCGGCCTGATCGACACCGACCGCGGTCACGGTCGGCTCGCTGACGCCGAGGCTCGAGAAATAGGTCTTCAGGTCCGACGTGTTGTAGCCGCCGCCGAGCTCGATGATGCCGACGCACTGGCCGCCGCCGTCGCCCTGCGGAAACTGGTAGAGCGACGCGAGCTGCGGCGGCGTGAACGACTCCTGCTGCGCGCGCGCCGCCACGAACGGCGGCCGGATACGGAAGTGCGGTCGCGCCTGCGGCCGGTTGTCGAGCCCTAGCACCGCCTCGACGACGCCGCGCAGATCGTCCGGCACGCTGATCGTGCCGGTGCGGCCACGGAACTGGCCAGCCGTGTGGTGCTGGTAGCGTTCGAGCTTCACCTCGAACGCGCTCTGGAATTGCGCGATCGTGCCGCTCAGCAGCACCGAGCGCGCCGCCGGGTCCTCGCGCACGACGGCGAGCCCATGCGCGGCCGCAAACGCGCGGACCTTCGCGATGTCATCGGGCGCGGCGCCGTAGTCCTGGGCGAGCGCCTCGCGCGACAGCGGCTTCACGCTCGCGTCGCCGGCTTCGATGCGTTTCATCAACGCGTCGAACTGCGCCTGCTGCTGGCGGCGCAGCATCACGAAAACTTCGATCCGCTCGGCGGGATCGCATTGCCCGATGACCGTGGTGCCCTGCGCGACCTTACGCTCGCTGCCTGGCAATGGGTGCTTGGTGACCATGGTGTCGACTCTCCTGTTAGCGTGGCTTCGCACACGGTCAGCCACGCGCCTGCACGAAGCGCATCGTTTGCGCGATACGCGGCAGGGGTTGTTCAAGAACTTCGTCCAAGCGTCCGACCAAGGCATTCGAACACAGTTCCGACGCGTGCGGCAGTCGTCCGAATGGCTAATGCGCGGCGCGGATGCGACACGCTATGATGCTGGAGCGGTATTCCCGCCGTTTCAGTGCCGCGCGCGCCGCCCGCGCGCACGATCGAGAAATCAGAGGAACCCATGTCAATTTCGATGTATCAAGCATCACTGCCTGTGCTGATTCGCGGCCTCACCAACCTCCAGGCCATCCTCGGCAAGGCCGAGGCGCATGCCGCCGCGAAGCAGATCGAACCGTCGGTGTTCACCAATGCCCGGCTCGCGCCGGACATGCTGCCGCTCCTGCGCCAGGTGTATATCGCGAGCGATACCGCCAAGGGTTGCGCGGCGCGCCTCGCCGGCGTCGAGCCGCCGAAGTTCGAGGACGTCGAGCAGACTTTCGATGAGCTGCGGGCCCGTATCCAGAAGACGATCGATTACCTGAAGGAATTCAACGAGGCGCAGATCGACGGCTCGGAGAGCCGCACGATCACGCTGAAATTGCGGCCGGGGCCGATCGAGTTCACGGGAGCGTCGTATCTGTTCGGTTTCGTGCTGCCGAACTTCTTTTTCCACGTGACGACCGCGTACGACATCCTGCGTCATAACGGTGTCGAGCTCGGTAAGCTCGACTATCTGGGCGGGATGCAGCAGTAATGGGAGCGGGCGGGTCGTCGATCGCGGCGCCCCGTTCGCGCAGTCTCATGCCGGCCTCGAGTGTCAATCCAGCGAAAGCCGCAGCGCGAAGCCGATCAACGCAGCCGAAAACGTCCAACGTTGCAGCGTTTGCGCCAAAGGATGGGCGCGCATCCAGTTGGCGATGCGGGCGGCGCCGATCGCATACAACGCGTCGAAGCATGCGCCGATCGCGAGCAGCACGACACCGAGTTCGATCATCTGCCACGCCACCGGCCCCGCTTCCGGCCGCACGAATTGCGGCAACAGCACCGAGCAGAACAGTAGCGCCTTCGGGTTGAGCAGATTCGTCAGCAGACCTTTGACGAACGCGGTCCGCAACGGCCGCGCGCCTCTATCTGCATCACTCGAAGGAGTGGATTCCACACGCGACGCGCCGGCCGCTTGCCTGTTGCGTGCACCGGCGGGCAATGCGAATCCGGGCGAGCGGAAAATCTGAATCCCGATCCACGCGAGATAGACCGCGCCGGCATAACGCACCGCGTCGTACAGCCACGGCGCGTTGCGCAGCAGCGCCGCCATGCCGCACGCCGACAGTGTCACGTGCGTCGCGCGCGACACGCCGAGCCCCGCGGCGGCAGCGAAGCCGCTGCGCACGCCGCGCGCGATGCTGGTTTGCAGGATCAGCGCCATGTCCGGCCCGGGCACCGCATAAACGACGATCAATGCCGCCACGTAGACGGCCAGCAGGTGAGCGGAAATCATCGGAGCCTCCTTGTTGTTCGAGACTCCATCTTGCTATCGGAAGCGGAGCGTTTGCTGGCGATTTTCGGCACAGACCAATCCGAAAGTAGCGGAATACGCTAAGATTTCAAGATCTAATGGTGTCTTCCCCCAACCCGCAGCAAGCACCTTCCGATTATGTCCGCCGACGATCTCGACAAAACCGACCGCGCGATTCTCGCCGCGCTGCAAAACGACGGCCGCATGTCGATTGCGCGTCTCGCCGACATGGTCGGCCTCAGCGAAACGCCGTGCGCGCGGCGTCTGAAACGTCTGGAGAACGATGGTTACATCGACCGTTACCGGGCGGTGCTGTCGCGCGCCGGGCTCGGTCTGGGCGTGGTCGCATTCGTGCTGGTGCGCTTCGCGGTACACGACCGCGTGGTGTCGACGCGCTTCGAGCGCGAGGTGCAGGCCATCCCGCGTATCCTGTCGTGCCACAACGTGTCGGGCAGCGCCGACTACATCCTGCAGATCGTCGCGCGCGACCTCGACGACTACGGCACCTTCATGCGTGATGAACTGCGCAGCCTGCCGGGCGTGACGTCGGTGGAATCGGCCTTGTCGTTGCGCGAAGTGAAAGCGTTTGGCGGTCTGCCGCTGTCCTGAACGCGAACGTGGCATAGTCACCCCTTTGGTCCCCTTTAGGAGCGGCGCGAGCCGCCCCGACGCAACCCGACGACCCCGGAGTTCTCATGGATCACGACAAGGCGCGAGCCGAAGAAACCGCCGCAATGGAACGCGTGTTGACCGCCACCAAGCGTGTGCAGACGGCGTTCGCGTCGCTGCAATCGCAATTCCCGCCCGCAGGCAGCGGCAAACCCTCGCAATTTGCGTTGCAGACTTTCGACGCCGCGCTGCAGGAACTCGAAGACGCGCAAGCCGCGTTCGACGAACTGCTCGGCGATCTGCTCGACGGCAATCGTTGAGCGTTAGCGAGCGGCTGGCCGGCGCCCCGCCCGCCGGCTCGCATGCCTGGCGCCGCCGCCCGCGCCTCAACGCACATCCGTCTCCACGACCGCCTCGCAGAGAATCGGAAAGTTGACCGAGTTCGCGATGTAGCACTTCTGATGCGCGACGTGATGCAGATGCATGGCCTGCTCGACGTCGCCGCCCGCGCGGATCGTCACGCGCGGGCGCAGCACGATCTGCGAAAAGCGGCCTTCGTGACCGGAATCGAGCATCGTGCCTTCGGCGTCGTCGCGATAGTCGAGCACTACGATGCCCGCGTCCGAGCACAGATGCAGGTACCAAAGCTTGTGACACGCGCTCGCCGACGCGACCAGCAGGTCCTCGGGATTCCAGCGCGTCGCGTCGCCGAGAAACGCCGGGTCCGACGAGCCCGGAATGTCGGGCTTGCCGCTGGAAGAAATCACGTGGTCGCGGCCATAGTCGCGGTAGCCGGAGGTGCCGCTGCCGCGGTTGCCGGTCCATTGCACCGATACGCGATACTTGTGCTCACCGTGTGCCATTCCCTTCCCCTGTGGTCGGATCGGAACTGCATTCTATCCGCCGCCCTAGCGCCGCGGCGCCGCGCGGCCGGTCACGTTCGGCGCGCGCGGGTCGGGACTCATGTAGAGCGCCGTGCCGTTCGCGCGCATGTTGTTGAGCGCGCCGCCCGAGCCGGTCGCGCCACCGGCGCCGAGCCCATACGAGCCACCCGCCGACATGCCCGGCCCCGGCATCGCACTCGGACTGACGCCGGTACCGATGCCCATTGCGCCGCCGGCAGCCGCATTGCCGCTGTCCGCGCTGGTGCCCGCGCCGGTGCCCGCACGAGTCCCGGCTTGGCTGCCGCCAGGATTGCCCAGTTGCTGAGCCTCGACCGTCCCCGCGCCCCCCACCGTCAACAGCGTCACGAGCAACGCCGACCATACGATCCCACCGGTTGCTGTCTTCATAGCTCCCCCCAAGCGCATCGATCCGCCGAGCCACGATATCTATTCTGAGCCGATCGCCCGACCGCTGCAGAAGCGCCGCCCCCGCCCGCGCCCACCGTTTGCCCGTGCGCGTTATGATCGATCGTCACGCCCGAGAACCGCCGATCGCGCACGATGGAGCACGCCTACAGCCACCTTTTGCATCTGCTCGCCGGCCACTCGACGTGGATGCTCGCGGTCGTGTTTCTCGCCGCATTTTTCGAATCCATCGCGGTCATCGGCACCTTCGTTCCCGGCAGCACCGCGATGTTCCTCGCCGGCGCGCTGACCGGCACCGGCTCGCTGAGTCTTGCCTGGGTCTTCGTGTGGGCGATCGTCGGCGCGGTCGCCGGCGACGGCGCCAGCTTCTGGCTCGGCGATCGCTACAAGGAGCGCATCGTCACCCTGTGGCCGTTCCGCGCACACCCCGGCGTACTCGACGCGGGCCAGCGCTTCTTTCTGAAGCATGGCGCGAAGAGCGTCGTGCTCGCCCGCTTCATCGGCCCATTGCGGGCGATCGTGCCGGTCGTCGCGGGCATGATGGGCATGCGGCCGCTGCGCTTCCTCGCGATCAACGTGCTGTCCGCGCTGTTGTGGGCGCCCGCGCACATCCTGCCCGGTGTCGTGTTAGGCGCATCGGTGCTGCTCGCGGGCGCGGTGTCGTTCCGGCTCGTCGTGATCATCGCGATGCTGGTGTGCATCGTGTGGCTCAGCTTTCGCGGCGCGGGGTTCCTCGTATCGCACGCGAACGCGTGGTCGAGCGCGGCGGGCCGTCGTCTCGGCAGCTGGGCATGTCGACATCCGGGTCCGCTCGGCCGCATCGCGCGCCGCATGCTCGACCCCGACACGCCCGATGCGACCCATCTGCTCGCGACATCGCTGATCGTGCTGGTGGCCGGCGCGCTTTTCTTCGGGGTCCTTGAAGACGTCGTCAGCGGCGATCCGTTGACGACCATCGATCTGTCCGTCTATCACTTCCTGCAATCGGTGCGCACGCCGTGGGGCGACACGGTACTCGCGGCGCTCGGGACGCTCGGCAGCGGCATCACGCTGCTCGCGCTGGTCGTCACGGTTGCGCTGTGGATGGTATGGGAGCGGCGCTGGCGCACGATCACCTACTGGCTCGCCGCGGTCGTGTTTTCGCAGCTGCTGATTCTCGGCCTGCAACTCGCGATGCGCCGCGCGCCGCCCAATGAGTTGATGACAGGCCACTTCGTGTTTCCGAGCAATCACGTCGCCGCGACGGTGATCGTCTACGGCTTTCTCGCGTTTCTGCTCGCGCGTCGGGTCGACAAGCTCGAAGGCGTGCTGGTTGCCGGAGCGAGCATCATCGTCGTGATCGTGGTGGCGCTCGCGGGCGTGTACTTCGGCCGCTACTGGGTGTCCGACGCGATCGGCGGCGCGGCGCTCGCCTATGTGTGGGTCGCGCTGATCGCGCTGACGGCGATGTGGCGGCATCCGCGGCCGCCGCCGCCGCGCCGTTTCATGCCGCTCGTGGTGCTCGCGGTGGTCGTGCTCAGCGTCGGCCTGCAGCTCGGCGTCGCCATGCCGGCGCCGCCGAACAGCGCGCCGCAACCACCACCCGTGCAGTTCACGCAGGCGCAGTGGAAACACTCGGAGTGGCAGCGGCTGCCGTGCTATCGCTCCGACATGGGCGGCGATCGCAAGGAGCCGCTGACGCTGCAATGGGTCTCCGAACCCGCTTCGATCCGCGAGCTACTGCGCGCGCGGGGCTGGATCGAGGGCACCGACGTGTCCGCGCACAGCCTGCTGTCGCTCGCTTCGCCCGACGTCGCGGCGGTGTCGCTGCCGGTGCTGCCGAAGCTGAACAATGGCGTGCCGTCGTCGCTGATCTTCATGCGGCCGGGCGAATCGCGCGAGGAACGTTATGTGCTTCGTTTCTGGCCGAGCGCCTACGCGGTCGGCAACGGCACCGCCGCGGCGCCGCTGTGGGTCGGCGCGTTTGCGCACGAGAGGCTGACGCGGCCGTCGTGGCCGCTGAACATTCTGCGCATCGACCGCAATGGAACTCCGATCGACGCGCGCACCAGCTTGGGCGAAGAACTCGGCGCGACGGTCCTCGCGGAAGTCGATTGTCACGGCGTGCCGGTGTCGCTGCTGGTCTCGCCGATGGAATGAGCGTCACATGCAGGCTACCTAGCAGGCTGTTGAAAAGCGCCCCGTCATGACGACCGAAGCTATGTTCAGGAGACTTGCGCGTGCGATATTGCGCTGAATTAACGGTTCACCGCGCGATCTGCGCGGGGCAGGCGCACGCATGCGGCTCGTCTGGCGCGCAGTCTTCGCGCATTGGCGGCTCATCGCGTCGCTCCTCGCGGCACCATCCCTGGCATTCGGGCCATGCGGGTCAGATTGCTCGCAACCATCGTCAGCTTGAAGTGCTGGTCGACGCGCTTGAGGCCGCGATAGACCGTCTGCCGGATCCGCCCGATGGTTTTGCCCCAGCCGAAATGCTCTTCGATTCGTTTGCGGATGATCTGGCTAGTCCGGTAGCCCGCATGCCGCGAAGTGCGACCGTCGATGGCGCTGCCGCCCCAACGCTCATCGTTGCGCGCGACATGCGGTGTCACGTTGCGAGCGCGGCAATCGTTCACGAAGTCACGGGTGTCATACGCCTTGTCGGCGCCAACTGTCTTCGCATGAGTACCTGGCACGCAATCGAGCAATTGCAATGCGCTGGCCCGCTCGGCAAAACCATCTGCGTGACTAACCACGGCGCCGACCACCAGCCCCGAGCGATTCTCCATCAGGATGTGCCCGTGGTAGCACAGGATGGCCGGGCTCTTGTGGCTCTTCTTGAACAATCGCGCCTCCGGATCAGTAGTCGACTCGTGCGTGGCATTGCTACGTCGCTCGCCTTTCCAGTCGGTGTCGGCGTTGCGGCCACCGCCGGCTGGCGGACCATCGTCCGGGCCGTCCTTGCGGCGGAAGCTTTTGTGACTGGCCCACGCCTGAATCAGCGTGCCGTCCACCGAGAAATGCTCTCTCGACAGCAAGCCCCGCTTGTCCGCCAGGCTCATGACTTCGGTGAAGAACGCTTCCACGACTTCATGCTCCAGAAGCCGGTCGCGGTTCTTCGAGAACACCGAGTGGTCCCACACGGCGTCCTCAATCGCCAGCCCGACAAACCAGCGGAACAGCAGGTTGTAGCGCATCTGCTCCATCAGCATGCGCTCGCTGCGTACGGAGTAGAACACCTGCAACAGCAGCGCCCGCATCAGCTTCTCAGGCGCAATCGAGGCACGACCGGTGTCCGCGTAGATGACGCTGAACAGCCCGTTGAGCCGTTTCAACGCATCATTCACCAGCAACCGGATCGGTCGCAACGGGTGATCTGCCGGGACGAAGTCCTCGAGCTTGACCGTCGTGAACAGGGGTTCCTGCATCTCGTCCATTCCGCGCATCGCATCCGCTGCCAAAGATCATGAACACGATATCCATAACGCCCGTCCTTCAAACCCCGTTTACACGGGATCCAAATTCAACAGCCTGCTAGGCAAGCCCCGACTCAACGACTCGACAAAGGAGACAACCGTGGGCCGCTTTTCGACCGAACAACTCGATGATTGCGCAGCGACGTTCGAACGCGACGGCATGGTCGTTCTGCGCCAGCACTTCCCGAAAGCGACGCTGCTCGCATGGCGCGACTCGTTCGCGCCATTGCTGCAACAGCAGATTGCCGCGCGGGCGACCGCCGTGCGCGGCGAAAACCGGCACTACGTCACGCTGCCGTTCACGGGGGTCTTCGCCGATCAGTCGATCTTCTGTGATCCGGACGTGCTCGGCATCGTCGAGCGCGTGGCCGGCGACGATCCCGTGATGTGCCAGCTGGCCACCGACACGCCGTTGAACGGCTCGACGTATCAGGAGATTCATCGCGACACACCCGCGCTGTTCGAAGGCGAAGCGGAAACCCCATCGTTCCAGCTCGCGGTCAACTTTCCGTTATGTGACGTCACGCTCGAGAACGGCCCATTCGAAACGACGCTCGGCACGCATCGGATGCGCTCCGACGACGCGCTGAACGCGTGGCGCGACGGCCGCCTGCCGTTGCATGCGATCACGATGGAACTCGGCGACGTGATGATTCGCGACGTGCGCGCGCTCCATCGCGGCACGCCGAACCGGACCGACCTGCCGCGTCCGATGGTCGTGATCGGCTATAGCCGCAGCTGGTATTTCCGACCGGAAGTCCGCATCGACGTACCCGAAGCCGTCTATGCGCAATTGACCTCACGCGCGAAGCGACTACTGCGCCATATGCCGCGCGTGAGCGAACTCGACAAGACGGGCGCGCCGGAGCAATACCGGAAATTCGCCTATTGAAGCGGGCTTTCAACTGTCGCATTGATTGGGCAACGATTTGCCGGGCAATCGAATCGCGAATCGCCACGCAATTGTCATGAGCGAAAACTGCGGCGCGCCCAACGGATATATCAAGGCGCGAATCACCCGCGATTTAACATTTAAAGCTCCGTTGCGCAAATGCAACGACACGACGCTATTCCGACGTTGTTCCGACGCTGTTCCGACGCTGTTCCCGTCGCTATTCGCATCGATAGCGCGGCAGGTCTTTTTCCACTCGCGCCATTCCTAATAGCACTGGCAGAATGAGCGAAAAAACGGATAGCGGGAACCGGCGTGGATGGCAGTTTCCGCAATCAAAACGCGGACCCTGATTTTCTATCCAACTGCATGCTTTGACGCTATCGTCTCATTGCGACCTGAACTCGTAGACCAATAGGAGCTCCGCGTGCGGAATCGATTGATGTCTCGCGTGAAGAAAAACCGCCAGTCTGGCGTTCGCAGCCATCGCTCGCGCGTTTTCCGATTGTCGTCGAGTCCGCTTTCCGGCTCATTTTCCAAACTGCTCCCCAGCCTATCGGTTTGCATCAGTGCGCTGGTGCTCGGCAGCTACTCTGCGTATAGCGTCGCCGGGGTTTCCATATTGCGTCCGCCGCGCGAAGCGAGGTCCGACGAACCGCTTGTCGTGACGATCGTCTACACCGGCGACGCACCCTCCGGCACGTCGGTCGACGTGCCTCGCACCTTGAGCGTCACGCTGACCAACGGCGAGGCCCTGCCAAGGGCCGTACTGCTCACCCGCGCATCCGGCGCACCCGAGCATGTCCGGCTAGCGGCCGGCGAGATGAAGGCGGTCAGCTATAGCGCGCCATGGCCCGATTGGGCGCGCGGTGCGCTTCGCATCGACGTGCCTGGCGTCGACGTATCACCTTCGGTGGTCCTGCTCACTCGCATGCCTCGCAACGCGGCGACGGCCAGCGCCGCAACAGCGGCGCCCGCGTCTGCGGCGGCGGTTGCGTCCGCATCCGCACCGGTCGTGATCGCGCCAGCCGAAGGGCCGATGCCCGGCAACGAGTCGATCGCCGCGCAAGTGCCGCCTTCGACCGTGAAGCCCTCGAATTCCTTGGTGCCGGACCTCGGCACCTTTCTCGTAGGGCGATTTTCGTTCTACCAGCCCACCTACTTCGCCGACGGCTGGGACTCGTCGGAAAGCGGTCTCGCCAAATTCCAGGTCAGCTTCAAATTCCGCTTCGTACTGCCCGATGATCCGCGTTCACGCGGTTTTCTCGACAACCTTTACTTCGCCTACACGCAGACTTCTCTGTGGGATATCCGCGGGCATATGAACCCGTTCTACGATACGAGCTACATGCCCGCTCTTTTCTACTACCTGGAGGACACCGGGTGGAGGACCAGCTGGTTCACCCGGATGGGCATCGAGTCGGGCTACGAGCACGAGTCGAACGGAACCGCCGGTCCCGGGTCGCGTGGCATTGACTATGTCTACATCAAGCCGATCTGGGATTTTGGCGACCTCAACGCCAACCACCTGACCATCGAGCCGAAAATCTACGCCTACACGCACAAACAGGACACGAATTCGGATATCGCCAACTATCGCGGCTATGTCGACCTGCTCGTCAAATACGGCAGCCCGGATGGCTGGCAGCTCGCGACCACGTTGAGAAAGGGCACGAAATCGACCTATGGAAGCGTCGACGTACAATTTACCTACCCGCTTGCCAAGATGTTCGGCAGTGCATGGGGCGGGTATCTGTTTCTAAACTATTTCAACGGCTACGCGGAAGATCTTCTCTCTTACAACCAGCACCGCTGGGCCGCGCGCATTGGCTTCGCCGTGTCGCGCTGACGCATGACGTTGTCCTCTGTAGGCGCCGGGCCAGATGTACTCGGCGCCTTTGCGCGACATGAGTTACATGCCGGCATTGTTCTTTTACCGCGAGGACAGCGGTTACGTATGGCTCGGCTTCTTTAGCGGTTATGGCGAGGACATTCTCGACTACAACCAGCATCGCTGGATTGCGCGAATCGGCTATAGCATCACACGCTAATCAGGTATTCGCCGGAAATGCAAGCAAAGGGCCGCCGAGCGGTCCTTTTGCCATTCGAGGACGGCGCACGACCTGCCGTAATACATCGAAAGTTCTGCCGTAATTCTTTCAAAAGATTGCCCAGAGCCGATTCCCACCCGGCGGGCAACCCGTCTTGAACCGCTCGTGAATGCTGTGTGCACGAACAGACGGGCGTATCGGTGCGGATTTCTCTAGAGTTGAAGGGTCGCCGGTCCAACCGGCTGGCCACGCCGCGCGCTGACTTTTCCAGCGTCTAATCAGAACCAAGGAAAAACCAATGAAGACCGCTCTCCTTAAAGACCTGTCGACCGTTTCAAACGAGCCAACCGGACTTCTTTTGCATCGGAATAGTGCACCGCTTGCGCTCAAGCACGAAATTCACCCGGAACAGATCCGCGATAGCCTGCCGGCCCGTCAGGGGGGAGTCGGCTTTCTGTTTCACGCGACCGATTGGGAGACCCTTTCATTTTCTTTTCACAACGTTCGCGAACGCAGCGAGTCGTTCGAAGAAGAGTTGTGGAAGACCAAGCCTTTCATCGCATCGCCGATCTATTCGGGCTCGCAGGTGATCGGCGCGAATATCGCCTGCCCGGTGCCGCTCGAAATGTGGCTCGGCAGCCCGCGCGGCATCAAGCGCTTTCGGGCGACGCAATTCTTTCCGGCGCTGGAGCTCGCCAGAAAGGCGGGCTTGAACATGGTCGCGATGGGCGCGTCGACGCCGTACGCATGCAACTACGGGGCGCTGCCCCGGCCGGTCAAGCCGCCTCACATCACGACCGGCCACGCGGCGACCGCGGCGATGCTGAAGGACTGGGCGATGCATTGCTGCGAACAGCTCAGCCTCGAATTCGGCAACACGAAGCTCGCGCTGTTCGGCGCGGCCGGCCGGCTCGGCACGACGGTCGCGAAGTATCTGCTGTACAAGGATGCGCCGAAGGAACTGGTGCTGATCGATCTGCCGGACAAGATCAACCTGCTGACCGATCAGGCGAACGAGTTGCTCGCGTCGGACCTGCTCGGCAAATCGAAAGTCTCGGTGCATACGTTCAGCCCGGACACGCCGCTCCCTGACTTCGACGGCGCGATCCTCGCGAGCAGCACGAGCGTGCCCTACCTGAGCGCCGCCGATCTCAAACGCGCGCAATTCTGGATCGACGATTCGCATCCGCGCGCGGCCAGCGTCGAAGCGGAACTCGCTTCTCGCGGTCATACGCTCTATATTGAATGCTTCGCGCGTGGGCCCGCTGGACTCGACACCGCTTTCCCGTTCAGGCTGCCGTCCACCCGCGACTGCTATACCTGCTTTGCCGAAGGTTATTCCGCGTGGCAAGAAGGCATCGCATCCGATTTCATCATCGGTAGCCCGCCCGTGTGGTCGGTCTCTTATACTCATGGTCTTCTGAAGAGGTACGGCTTTTCGGTCGGACCGTTTCACGGCAAGAATGGCGATTCGCTCGCCGAAGGCGTCGAAGCACAGCAATTCAATACGCATGAAATGATGGGTTCCTGATGAACTCGGAGGCCTGATGGCGAGACCGCGCGAAAGCATGCGGGATATGCTGGAAAGAAGCAGGTTCGCGATTCGATGGGGAGGCGCACTCGGCCTCCTGTGTCACCCCATCTATTACATCGTCTGGACCTACCTCCTTCCGCAGCCTTACGACAACCTGCTGCTGCGGCTCAGCGCGGCGGCCGTCTGCGTCCCGCTGCTGTTCCAGGCGCGCTGGCCGAGGCGCTACAACCCCGCTCTGCTGATCTACTGGCATTGCTGCCTGATTTACGTGCTGCCGTTCGTCTGCACGTTCCTGACCGTCAGAAACGGCTTCTCCACGATGTGGATGATGACCGAGGTCATGATGATCTTCATTCTGGCGCTGTGTATCGACAACCCGCTGCTGCTGATAACGTGCATCGGTATCGGCGTGTTTTCCGGCGGCCTTGCCGGCGTGTTGAGCTCGCCGACGCCGATCGTTCTCAGCGCCGACGACAAGTCCAATCTCGCGCTGCTGCCGGTGGTCGTGCTGTGCAGCATGGCGTTCAGCCACGCGATCAGCAAGGGACGCATCTTCGTCGAAAAGAACCGCGCGTTGCAGGCGCTCGCGGGTTCCATCGCGCACGAGATGCGCAATCCGCTGAGCCAGTTGCGGCACGTGCTCGACCGCGTCGAGGAAGCGTTGCCCTCGGCGAACAAGGCGGGCGCGGCGCCGACGCTCACCGACGGCACGGCCTCGCTGATGTACAACCATCTCGCGCAGGGTCAATTGTCGATCGAGCGCGGCCTGCGCATCATCGCGATGACGCTCGACGAAGTCGCCGCGAAATCGATCCGCCCGGATAGTCTCAGCTACCTGCATGCCGGCGCGACCACGCGCAAGGCGCTCGCCGAATATGGCTTCGACAACGACAAGGAACGCGCGAAGGTGAGCGTCGTCGTCAACCGCGACTTCGTGTTCAAGGTCGACGAGACGGTCTATCTGTTCACGCTGTTCAACCTGATCAAGAACGCGCTGCATCACATCGTCGCGTATCCGCAGGCGACGCTGACATTGACCGTCGATAGCGACTCGGTGATCGTGCGCGACACCGGCCCCGGCATCGCGGCGGAGATCCTGCAGCATCTGTTCGAGCCGTTTCGCACGGCCGGCAACTCGGGCGGCACCGGGCTCGGGCTCGCGTACTGCCAGCGCGCGATGCGCGCGTTCGGCGGCAGCATCGACTGCGAATCGGAACTCGGCAAGTTCACCGCATTCACGCTGCGCTTTCCGCCGGTGGCGGCCGACGAGGTCGCCGAGCACGAGCGGCGCCTGTTCGAACGCGCGATGCCGGCGTTCAAGGGCAAGCGCGTGCTCGTCGTCGACGACGACGCTACGCTGCGCGCCCGCACCCGCCGCGTGTTGACGAAGGCAGGCGCCTATGTCAGCGAGGCGTCGGGCGGCGAGCTTGCGCTCGCCACTCTGCGGCGCGCGCCGCTCTACGACCTCGTGCTGATGGACATCAGCATGCCCGATCTGGACGGCTATGCGACGACCGAGCGCATCCGGGCCGACCGGGACTGCCCGAACCGCAACGTGCTGATCGCCGCCTACACCGCCGAACCGGGCAACGCGGTGCGGCTGCGCGCGCGGCGCGCCGGCATGGACGAGATCATCGGCAAGACGTCGAGTGTGCAGGAGCTGATCACCGCGGTGCAGGCCCTGTTCGACAACGGCGTGCGGCATCAGCCGGGCGAGCTGCCCGACGGCTTCGCCGGCAGAACCTTCGTGATTGCCGACGACGACACCTACAGCCGGCTCGTCGCAAAGGCTTATCTGGAGCGCTGCGGCGCGAGCGTAATCGAGGCCGACCACGGTCAGGCGGTGCTGACCAACCTGCACGAAGACGGCTTCATCGACGCGATCCTGATGGACGTCAACATGCCGGGCATGAACGGCATCGAGACGACGAAGTCGATTCGCGCGCGCACCGATGCCTACGCGACGCTGCCTGTCATCGCGCTGACCAGTCACACCGATCCCGCAGCGGTGCAGGCCTGCCTTGCCGCCGGGATGAACGAGGTGTTGATCAAGCCGGTGCAAGCGGGCTCGCTGTACGCATGTCTCGCACGGCAGTTCGGCACACGCGGCGAGTTGGGTGCGGACTCTCCATCTTCACAACGGATTGCGGAAACCGCGGGCGAAAGCGCGCAAACGGATTTTGCGGCGACGCCGGTGGCATTGGCCCCCACTGCGAGCGCGCACGCGGCCACCCCTATCGCTGAAGAAAGCCTGCTCGACGAACCGCACCTGGAAGAACTGGTCTCGCTCGATCTGCTCGACGAATCGTTCCTGAACGGCATCGAACAGATCCGCTCGCTCGTCGCGCGGCTCGCGGCAAACAGCGCGGCTGTCGATATCAAGGCGACGCACGCGAGCTTACATGCGCTGCTTGGCGTAAGCGGCAACATCGGCGCGAAGGCACTGCATCGGTACGCACGACAGATCTATCCACGCGTGATCGGCGGTGAGTGGCCGGTGGAAACCGACTGGCTCGTCCAGGTCCGCACGCTGGGCGCGCGCTCGACCGACGCGTTGCAGCGATATTACGCGTCGGCGAAAGGCCCGCGCGATCATCGCGATGCACTGAGCGATTGAGCGCGCGCGCCGCCGCCGTCAGAACTTGTGCAGCACGCCGATCGCAACCGCCAGCTGGTTCGCGCCGGTCTTCACGGTCGTCGTCGCGACCGAAGTCGCCCACCCGGTCGCACTCAGCGCGGCCTTCGAGCTGTTGATCACATAGGTGATGTCGGTGTACAGCGCCGTGCGCTTCGACAGCCAGTAGTCCGCGTTGACGCCGGTGCTCAATGCGTGCGCGTCGACCTGGCGATACGCGTGGTAGTAAGTCGCGGCTGCGAGCTCCAGCGCCGGCGTCGCCTTGTAGCGCACGCCCGCGAACGCCATCGACTGCGGCGGCGATGCGGTGAGCGTCGACGGGACATCGTTCAGCAGCAATTCGTAGCCGCCGTACAGCGTCGCCTTGCCGATTGCATACGAACCGCCGGCCACGTAGCGCCGCTCGCTATCGCCCGATGTCGCGATCACCGAGCCTTGGCGCTGCTCGTACACGAACGTCAGATTCAGCGGCCCCTGCACGTAGCGTCCACCGATGTCGTACTGCTTGCCGACGCGGAACGAGCCCGCCACCGGCACGTTGGAGGCGACTGCGTCATAGCCGAAGCTGTAGAGCGCATTCAGCTCGAACGGTCCTACATGGCCGAGATACGACACCGCGTTATCCGCGCGACCGACGAACTGCGCGTCCTGCGCGGAAAGGCCGTAACTGGAATAACCGAGCGGGTCGAGCGCGAGGAAGTAGCGGTACATCGGCGTCATCTGCCGGCCGAGCATCATCGCGCCGTAGCGGTCCGATTCGAGTCCGACGAACGCTTGCCGGCCGAACAGCCGCCCGCCTTGCTGCAGCGCGCCGGTGTTCATCGCCATGCCCGATTCGAGCGTGAAAATCGCCCGCAGTCCGTTGCCGAGATCTTCCTTGCCGGTAAAACCCCAACGCGAATTCTGCCGGTTGCCGGTGCCGAGCGCGACCTGGGTGCCAGACGATCCCTGCGGCGTGACAGCGTGAGTCACGTAGGTCACCCCCGAGTCGACGATGCCGTACAGCGTGACCGACGACTGCGCGTGCGCCGCGCCGCTGATGCCGATACCAATACCACATGCAAAAAGGACCTTCGAGGGCCTGGCGAGAGGCTTGTGCTTCACCATGTGTCTCCTGCTGGAAATTGAGTTGTTTTGTGCTGCGAAAGCGTGATCGTTCGATCTCTGTGGTCGCGCTAGCCGGCGCGTGGCCGCGGCGGCTGCCGGAGAGAGTCGGTCATTCGCGTGCGATGTGCGGATTGACGAAGAACATCGCGACGACCGCGATAGCGGGTCCGATCGCGAGCGTGACGAGCGCGAGCATGAATGAATGACTCGCGCCATACAGCGAGCCGACCACCATCGGCGACACCGCGCTGCCGGACTGCCAGATCGCATTGGTCCAGCCGGCGCTCGCGCCGGCGAGGCGCTTGCCGGATGCGTCGCTCACCTGTGCCATCAGCACCGGCAGATAGCCGAACGAGAACGCCCCGAGGATCGGCGCGACCAGATAGAACTGATGCGCGGTCGAGCAGTAGCCGAACACCAGCAGCGCGATCGTGAACGCTATCAGGCAGCCGATCGACATCATCCGCCGCGACACGCCAGGCAGATCGGAGATCCAGCCGAGCGTCGGCTTCGCGATCACCGCGCCGATGCCGAACGACGCGACGATCGATCCAGCGACGATCGGCGCAATGCCGTATTGGCGCGTCATCAATGCGTTGCCCCATGCGGCGAAGCCGACGGTCGCCCACAAGCCGCCGCAGCCCGCAATCGACAGGGCAATCAGGTTCCGGTTGCGCAACAGGCCGAGCATGTCCTGCAGGCTGTTGCGCGCGGGCTTCGCTTCGTTCGACGGCCGGTTCTTCAGCAGCAGCAACGTGACGATGCCCCACGCGAACGTGACGATGCCGAGCATATGGAATGCGTTCGACCAGCCGTGCCGCGCTGAGAACGACGGCACGACCGCGTTCGCGATCACGACGGCGAGCGACGTCGCGGTCGTGTAGAGGCCCATTGCGCGGCCCCGGTCGCGCGTGAACCATGCGGGAATGATCTTCATGCCGGCCGAGTAGTCGGCGCCCGCCGCGAAACCCATCGCCGCCTGAATCACGATGCCGAAGGCGAGCGAATGCGTATAGCCGAACGTAAACGTGAGTACGCCGAGCGGCAGCAGCGCGAGCGTGAGCATCGCGCGACCGCCGAGCAGATCGGTCAGCATGCCGCCGACAACGTTCGCAAGCACATAGCCCGCGTAGAACGCGGTCACGAACGCACCGAGCATCGACACGCTGATGCCGAGCGACGCGCCGACCGGCGCGGCCACCGTGCTCCACGCCACGCGGACCACATAGCTGAGCAGAAACGCGGCCCAGACGATGAACAGCGCGACCCAGCGATACGGGTTCGTGTCGGCGCTGCTCGCCTCCCGTGCGCCGTTCGTGGCCCAGACGTTCGCGGACATGCCCTCCGACGACGCCAGATTCTTCTCCATGACTCCTCCAATGCCGGGCGTGCCAGCGGCCGCCCGTTTTCTTTCTTTCTGATGGATAGGGTGCCGGCCGCCTGCTGTGACCGGCGCGGGCGAATGCCGTTACAGATCGAGCACCAGCACCCTCGACTTCGCACGTGAACAGCACGGCAGGAACTGATCGTTGCGGGCCTGCTCCTCAGGCGACAGGTACAGATCCCGGTGGTCGGGTTCGCCTTCGAGCACCCGCGTGATGCAGGTGCCGCAGATGCCCTGCTCGCACGACACCGGCACGTCGACGCCCGCCGCCGCGAGCGCCTGCGTGACCGTGCAATCGGCCGCAATCGACACGACGCGGCCCGAGCGCGCGAGCCGCACGTCGAACGAGCCGCCGTCGCCGGCAGGCTGCGCCGCCGCGAAGTATTCGTAATGCAGACGATCGTCGCTCCAGCCGAGCGAGCGCGCCGTATCGAGCACCGCGTTCATGAAGCCCTGCGGACCACACACGTACAGATGCCGGTCCGCGCCGCCTGTCAGCAGTGCGTTCAGATCGAGCGTGCCGTGCTCGTCGTCGAAGTGGTACTGCGCGTTGTCCGCCCACGACGACGCGGCGATTCGCTCGACGAACGCCGCACGGCTTTTCGAGCGCGCGCAGTAATGCATGTCGAACGCCGCGCCCATCGCTGCCAGCTGCTCCGCCATGCAGAGAATCGGCGTGACGCCGATGCCGCCCGCGAGCAATAGCGGCTTCGCGTCATGGCGGGCGAGCGGGAAATGATTGCGCGGTACGCCGATGCGGATCGCGTCGCCTTCGTTCACCGCTTCGTGCATGCGCAGCGATCCGCCGCGCGAATCGGCGTCGCGCAACACCGCGATCTGATACCGGTGACGCTCGTGCGGCGCGTTGCACAGCGAGTACTGCCGCACCGGCCCGCCGGGCACGTAGACGTCGATGTGCGCGCCCGCCTCGAACGGCGGCAGCTCGCGGCCGTCGACATCGACGAACTCGAAGCCGGCGATCCCGTCGGCTTCGTCGCGCCGTGCGGCGACCCGCACCATCAGCGTGGAATCGGTCATGTTCATGCCACCTCTCCTCCGCTCACATCGCCGACAGGCCGCCGTCGACCATCAGCGTCGTGCCGGTGATGTACGACGCCTCGTCGCTCGCGAACCACAGGATCGGCCACGCGATCTCTTCGGGCGACGCCCAGCGGCCGATCAGCGAGGTGTCCTGGCGCTGCGTCTTCAGCACTTCGACGCTCTTGCCCGCTGCAATGGCGCGGTTCACGTGGAATCCGGTCAGCGTCGACCCGGGGCATATCGCGTTCACGCGCACGCCGTTCGCGGTCTCCTCGAACGCGAGCGTGCGGGTCATCGCCAGCATGCCGGCCTTGGTCGCGTCGTACAGGCCCATGCCCTTGCGGCCGGTCACCGCATAGCACGACGATACGTTGACGATACTCGCGCGGCCCGCGCGACGCAGGAACGGCAGCGCCGCCCTGCAATAGTTCGACGTGCCGACCAGATTGACCGACACCATCGCCTGCCACTCGGCCGGCGTCGCGTCGGCGAGTGCGCTGTAGTTGCGCATCGCCGCGTTGTTCACCAGCACGTCGAGCCGGCCGAACGAAGCCGCGGCGAACTGCACCGCGCGCACCGCATCGGCGTCATCCGACACGTCGGCCGGGAACGTCTCGACACGCGCCGACGGATCGGCCTCCTTCAGGTCTTCAGTGACGCGCGCGAGCGCCTCTGGATTCGCATCGACGAGCACCACCGCAGCGCCCTGGGCGCAGAACACGCGCGCGGTCGCGGCGCCGATGCCGCCTCCGCCGCCAGTGATAAGCGCGACCTTGTCTTCGAGTCTTTTACGTTGCTGCATTGCTTGCCGGCGCGCAGCCGGCCTCCTTTTGCGGAATGGGCAGAAGGTCCAGTCGGACCAGACGACGACACGCGGGGGCGGAGAGAAGCCCGGCCCCGCCGTGCATCAGATCGTGTAGATCGGTTGGTCCTTGCCGTCGTGCAGATGGATCACCGCCCATTCCTGTGGCTTCTGATCGCGCGGCAGCAAGACGCCGGCAGCGCGCACGCGCTGCTGGTCGGCGTCGATCGCGGGCGGATCGGTGTCGGGCACCAGCGCCGTGGCCGCCTCGTACATCATGCGGCGCGCCATCACGATCGCGCGGTCGGTCGGCAACAGCTTTTCCTTGCTGTGGTCCTGGATCGGACCCATGCTTTCCTGCAGCGACGCGTCCTGCATCGCGAAGCCGAACACGCCCGAGTACGCGCGCTTTTCCTTCTGCGCCTTGCGGTCGATCAGGTAGTCGTTGTCCTTGTTCGCCTTCGGACGGAACGAGCCGCCCTCCTCGTACTCGCAGTGAATGCCCTTGCCGGCGTTCAGGTCGGCCAGTTCCTGCTCGTCGAGCGGACGGTCCGGGCGGAAGTTGATGCTCCACGCCCAGCAGTTGTGATCGTCGATCGGCACCCACACGTGGCCCGCGAGCGAATGGTCACCGAACGGCGGGATCAGCGTGTACCACGGGAACAGCCACTGCGTGACGCGCCAGTAGTACGAATCCGGCTCGCCGTTGCGGCGGCCGAACAGCGTGAGGCCGAACGGCTGCTTCTCGATCTCGAAGATCACGTTGCCGTCCGCCTTGATGTAGTCGAGCGCCTTCGTGCCCTGGTGCATCGGGTCATCGTCGACTTCGTAGCGGTGCACATACGACACGTGGCTCGTGTCGATGCCGCCTTCCATCGCCTGCAGGTAGTTCGATTCCTGCAGCCGCTTCGACACGAATACGTGGCTGTCCGGCAGGTTGCACCACTCGAGATCCGGCGGCGCCGGCTGACGGTCCTTCGGCCCCATGTACGCCCACACGATGCCCGCGCGTTCGATGCACGGATACGCGGTGATGCCCATGTGCTTGCACGCCTGCGGTGCGGACGGCACCTCGACGCAGTTGCCGTTGCGGTCGAATTTGAGGCCGTGATACGAACAGCGAATGCCGTTCTCTTCATTGCGGCCGAAGTAGAGCGACACGCCGCGGTGCGAGCAGAACTCGTCGATCAGCGCGGGCTGGCCTTCGGAATCGCGAAAGGCCAGCAGCTTTTCGCCGAGGATCTGCACGCGCACCGGCGGGCAATCGGGCTCCGCGATTTCGCTCGCGAGCAGCACCGGCACCCAATAGCGACGCATCAGATTACCCATCGCCGTGCCCGGGCCAGTGCGAATCAGCGTCTCCGACATGTTCTTGTCCATAATTCCTCCGAATCCGGTTGTCCGTTGTATGAGAATGTGGTCTCATTGTACGGACAGATTGATGTGAGTCAAGTTCGTGCCGATAGGGACTTTCACTACAATGTGCAATCGACGCGGACCGTCGCGGAAAGGAAATTTCAAATGGAAGAAAAAAAGCCGCACGAAAATGTGCGCGCAGTCGAACGAGCGCTAGAAATTCTTCTGGCGTTCCGACCCGGGGACAAGGAATTGACCGTCGCGGAGTTGCTGACCCGCGTGGACCTGAGCCGACCGACGCTGTACCGACTGCTGAATACGCTCGAACAGAACGGCTTTCTCGCGTCGTCGGGCGAGCCGCAGCGCTTCAGGCTCGGCAGTTCGGTCGCGCAAGTCGCGCACGCCTGGATGGCGAACAATACGATCGCGCAGCTCGCGCAGCCGATGCTGCGCGAGCTTTGGGAAGCGACCTCGGAGACGGTCGCGTTGTTCGTGCCGGAGGGGACCTACCGGATTTGCGTCGCCGAACTGGAAAGTCCGCAGCCGCTCAGTTTCCGGCGCGGAGTCGGCTATCGCGAGAAGCTCGTGCTCGGCGCGAGCGGCCGCACGATTCTTTCGCAGATGCCGCTGTCAGAGGACGATCTGCGGCGGTATCTGACCGATCCGGATCAGGACGTCGCGGCGCTCGCCGCCGATCTCGATGCGGTCCGCGCAAAGGGCTTCGGCACCAGCCATCACGAGCTGATCGCCGGCGCAGTAGCGGTGGCCGCGCCGTTCTTCAACGGTGCGAACCAGGTGGCGGGTTCGGTGTGCATCTTCGGGCCGAGCGTGCGCGTAACCGACGAGCGCGTCGCGCACTTCGCGGCGTTGCTCAAGCGAGAGGTGGGCAATCTGTCGCGCGCGCTGGGGCATCAAGGGGAAACTGGACGGGTGCCGAGTGTGGCGCGTCGGTGAAATGGGCATCGAAGATTTTGGCCAACGCCGGGAGCGCAAGCAGGAAAGTCGACACTCAGTTCTTGCTTCTCCTGACGCCGATTCATGGCTGAAGCCAAAAACTCACGTCTCCGGCTATACGCTCATAACGCGCCGCGCGAGCGTCGAATAAGCGAGTGGCTCAAAACGATTGAGCCCCTCCTTAACCTCAGGAATGTCGTTATTTCTGGCGTGCTGCTCCATCTGTGCGCAAGCATTCGCCACTTCGGGTTCCTGAATCATCGCGAAAGATCCGCGTACCGCATGAAGCTGGGCGAGCACCGTTTTCATATCCCCAAGCTCAATGGCGGCATGCAGTTCCCGAAGCGAATCCCTCAGCGCCTGAGTCATCGCGGCGTGGATGTGCTCGGGCAATGGCCCTTGCGAAATGTCGCGCCTCGCCACGGTGTCGTTCGCGGGACGCCTGGCTGCCTCGTTGACCAGCCGCCGCACCGTCGCTTCCATCGTGTCGAGCAGGACAGGTTTTAGCAGGACCTCGTCGATTCCCGCTTGCGTGCATTGCGCGCGCACTTCTGCCGCGACGTGCGCAGTAATCGCGATGATCGGCACCGTCGAACTTTGGGCACGAAGGCACCGCGCGAGCGCGTACCCGTCCATCCCCGGCATATTGATGTCGGTCATCACCAGATCGAAGTGGCGCTCGTTGAAGCGCCGCAACGCCGCACCGCCACTTTCGGCCATATCGGCCTCGTATCCCAGCGTGGCAAGTTGAGCGACAAGCAGCTCCCGATTGGCGAGCTGATCGTCGACGACGAGGATGTGGATGGCGTGTGTGTCGATCTCGGTGGACTTCGGTTCGGCTTTGGTATGCCCTGGGGCGCTGACCGGGGTGGCTGCACTCACCGGAATGGGCAAGGTCACGACAAAGGTGCTTCCGGCATTCAACTCGCTCTTCACCCGAATCGTGCCATGCATCAATTCAGTCAGGCGCAGACAGAGCGCGAGTCCGAGGCCTGTTCCGCCGTAGCGCCTCGCAATCGACGAATCGGCCTGCGTAAAAGCATGAAATAGCGTCTCCTGCTGCTGCGGAGTCATGCCGATGCCGGTGTCGCTGACACCGATCACGATCGGAGAATCGTCGGCCGTGTCGTCCTTGAGGTAGACCTCCAGTAGGACATCGCCCGTGGCGGTGAATTTGATCGCATTGCTGACCAGATTGATCGCGATCTGGCGGATTCTCGTCGGGTCACCGAGATAGTGCGGCGCGAGCGCATCATCTATCACGCAGTCGAACTCGAGCCCCTTCGCCTGCGCGACTGGTTCGAACATCGCGGCCACCTCACGAATCACCTGACCGAGATCGAAGCTGATCGACTCGAGCGTCATCTGCCCCGACTCCACCTTCGAAAAATCGAGGATGTCGTTGATGATGCCGAGCAACGCAGTGGACGACGACGTGACAACCCCTACCCGCTCCTCCTGCAACGGCGACAACGGCGAGCGTCCGAGCAGCTCGAGGTTGCCGAGAATGGCATTGAGCGGCGTGCGTATTTCGTGGCTCATCATCGCGAGGAACGCCGACTTCGCCTCGTTGGCGGCGTCCGCCGCGGCACGCGCCTCGTCCAGCTTGCGTTCGGTGTTCTTCAGCGTCGTGATGTCGGAAAAACTGCATAGCAACACGTCTTTCCCGCGATATTTGGTGCGCACCATGCTCACCAGCAGGTCGTCCACCCGGCCATCGGCTAGCCTGAGCGGCATCTCCAGATCGGACTGCCACGCGGGAGCGTCGGGGCTGTGGTCATAGAGAGCGAGCAAACGCTCGTGCAAGCGTGGTTCGTCCGGATGCGTGTTCAGTTCGTAGCTACGCATCAGGTTGCTCTGCAACAGAATTTCGCCCTGTTCAAAAGACAGCAGCGCGAACCCGGACGGCGCAGCGGCAACCATCGCGCGATTCAAGGCTTCACTTTCGAATACTCGTTGCGAACGTTCGTAGTCGGGCTTGAACAGCTTGTGATCGAGCATCAACAGAAGCAGCCACATGAATCCCAGGACCAGCAGCATGACTGCAATGTACGCAGCGAGGCGCGGCCCCAAGTCGCGCAGAATCGTGCGCCATGTGAATGCGTAAACGATGGTCCAGCCAGAATTCGTTACTTCCGCACTGGCCGTGAAAAGTCGATTGCGATAGCGACGGCTTTCCCCGGTTCGCTCCGCCGCTTGCGGACGAGACTCGAGAATCCGTTGCGTCAGCGTAGCGTCGCTACCCGGCGTGGCTGTACTGAGGATCACGTTGCCGGCGGAATCCAGCAGCAGCGATTCTTCATCGTAGCGCCCCCCGGCAAGTATTTCGATTATGGAACCCAAGTAGATCTTTCGGACAGCGACGAGGAAAATCTTGCCCTCGCTAAAAGCCGGCATGACGAGCCGGATTGCGGGCTTGTCGCCGAATGGATCTGTGACTGGCCCAAACCAGGTCGCACCCTCGCCCTCTCGCAACCGCTGGATCACCGTTGGGTCTGTCAGATCGCCGAGGTCCGGTGCAATGCGGTCGAGAAGCTCGTGGACGTCTATCGCGCCGCTTTGCTTGACCGGGTTGCCCGATGCCGGTGCAGGAAGAATTCCGACGAAGCGCCGGTCCGGTGAATAGAAATAGCCTGACACCGCATTGGTCTGCACCTTGGCCCAAGGTCCAACACGATAATGAAAATCGACGCCGAGCGCGAGATACGGTGCAAAATCCGATGCGTGGTGCGACGGACCAACATCGCCGAGCATCATCACCGGGTCAAAATTCGCGTGTCTCTGCAGAATGACTTGTCCATGCTGCGCGGCAAATTCGTCGATGAGGGCCGCGGGTGGAAGTGGTCGCGTGCCCCACCCCGATTCTTCATGCAGGATCGCGGCTCGCAAGGTTCTTTCCCGCTCGAGGAACTCCAGTTGCAGGCGAGTTTGGCGTAGAGAGAAGTCTCTGTAGCGATCCTCTATGTATTCCGCGACCGCCGAGTGCAGCACAACGCCGGTCAACAGCACCAGCACAAACGAGATGGCGATGCCCGCCCCCATGACCAGCGCCCGCTGATATCGGTTTAGCCTGCTCGGCTCATCAATGTGTGCATCGCCATTGAGTGCGTAAGTCACACGCTCATGTCCAGTGGAATCTGTGCTCTTTGATGGCATGGCGGACCCGCATCCGGGACCTTGGAGATGATTTCAGCATCATACGGCCAATCTGAGGCGTTGCGCGTTTGAAGTCATTCGAGCCGCGTTCAGGCAGGGACCGACGAGCGCAGGTCCGCACGAGAAGTCTCATGAAAAAAATAAATGCCGTTCAGTGACTTGACTGAACGGCATTACGGCGACGGCGGAGTATCAACTGAACGGGACGATCAGGAGATGACTCCAGACGCTACGACGCGCACTTCCACGCGGCGATTGAGCGCGCGTCCTTCAGCAGTCGCATTCGAGGCGACCGGATCATCCGCGGCCGCGCCCTCGGCGACGAAACTCTGGGCCATCAACCCGCGGTTACGCAGGTATTGCAGGACCGACTGGGCACGCGCTTCCGACAATTTCTGGTTGTGGGCTCGTGTGCCGGTCGAATCCGTGTAACCAATTATCGTCACACGGCGGAAGTTGATGCCCTCATTCACGCGCAAGAAATTATCGAGACTCGCCTTTGCCGCACTACTCAATACGGCACTATCCGTGGCGAAATTCGCGTCGCCCTGCAGCAGGACCTGGCGGCGCTCCTGAGACTGAGGTTGAGGTCGAGGTTCGGGTTTCGGTTGAGATGGAGGTTGGGGAACCGGGGCGGGGACAGCTTGCGCCTCAACCGGTTTACCACACATGAAGGTAACCTCGCGCGGATCTTTCGTATTGACACCGGACCTGACTCCATCAACGGCCTGCACCAGCGTGACAGGCTTGTCCTTGCAGATCTCGGCCGCCACTTTGAAACAGGTTTGTGAACTTTCGAGCAGACCACCGCACTCGACGCGATAAGTCGGCGCTTTCTGGTCTGGAGCAACGATTGCATGTGCGTTGTAGGTGGGGCCCGATTGCGTCGTACATGCCGCCACAAGCCCCAATACTGAGCCCAGCAATGCCAGGCGTGGATAAACTGAAAAGTGCTTTTTCATGTTTTGTAGATTCGCTTGAAGCGAAAGAAGAAAAAATTGTTTGATTCGAAGCGGAGGAGAGAGGGGGCGTACCCCCTCTTACTAAACGCTTACCACTGGTACGAGGCGCCCACCCCGACAGTCGTTCCACCGCTGGACAAGCCAACACCCGCTTTCATCTTGATGTTTTGCGTGATGCGAGCCGTACCACCGATCGCGACAGCCTGATAGCCCTTATAGGTCCCGCCACCAATACCGATCGACAGCGTCTTGTCCTTATCGACGTCCGGAATCATCGTCAGCGCAGTGGCCGCCGCAATACCCGAGTAAGCGCCCCTAGCCACATCGTTGATCGCCTGGTCTGCAGCGTTCATGCGGTCGTCGAGGCCCGACAGGGCATCACCCACGTTCGAGTATGTGCCACCTGAGAGCTGATACGACGGTCCGGTCACCGCACCGGTCGTCGGATCGATGCTGGCGCCGCCGCCCAGACCATCAACCACGGTCGTCAGCTGCGAGACGTTGACGGCATCGGTTGCTTGTGAGCCAGCCGCGACGTTGGTGACCTGACGCTGTCTCCCAGCGGAGCCCACAGAGACCGTGTTCTCCCGATCAGCAACCGAATGCTGACCCAAGGCAACCGAGCTGGAAGCCGTGGCTTGCGCACCCTGACCGACTGCAACCGCACCAGAGGATGCCGCGGCGCCTGAGCCTATTGCCACTGCACTGTCCGAGGCGTTGGCGTTCGAACCGACTGCTGTACCGTTGTCACCCGTAGCCACCGCACCGGAACCAGCCGTGGTGCTGCCCGCACCCGTACCCGGCGCCGCAACGTTGACAACGGCACTATCATCCGACGAGGTATCCGTTGCGTTGAAGTACGGGTTGCTGCCCGATCCACCGTTGCCTCCCGAGCCACCGTTGTTCTCAATGTTGGTGACTCGGCTGTTGACATTGCTCACCTCGTTCTGCAGCGCTTGCAACTGACCGTAGTTCACAGCGTCGTACGTTGACGATCCAGCGGCAACGTTGGTCAGCACCACTGGACTAGACGACCGGCCGCCACCCAGCGTCACGCTGTTGTAGTTCACCGTGCCATCGGTGTTGATGTCGTACTTGACCACGCCTAGATCCAGGTTGGTCATATTGCTACCGATCTGGTCCAGTGCCTGATTCGTTGCATACAACTGCGAGCCGTTCACCGCGTCCGTGCTCGTCGCGCTCAGGCGACCGGCGGCCACGTTCGTGATCGTGCGTTCGCTACCGTCGCTGCCCACGCTCACCGTGCTCGTCGGGTTGGCACCGGCGAACGCATATTCCGTCCCGCCAATGGTCGCGCCGCTCGTGCCCACCGCGGCAGACGTCGTCGAGCCTGCGCCCAGCGCCACATCATTTGCGTTGTTCGACACCGCACCCATACCGATTGCCACCGAATCCTCACCCAGCGCAGACGAATCTGCACCCGTCGAGTTCGCATGGAAGTACTTCGTGCCGTTCTCGTACAAGTTCGTCACCTGGTCACCCAGGTTGGTGATCGACTTCGTGTTCTGGTCCACCTGCTGGTTCGTGACGTACAGCTGCGAGCCATTCACCGCGTCCGTGCTCGCCGACGACAGCTCGCCTTCGGCCACGTTCGTGACCTTCGTGCCATGGATGCCGTCGCCCAGCGTGATCGCGCCCTTCGACGAGTCGTCGTAATGCACCGCCAGCGGATCCGTCCCGCTGCCCGCACCATTCCTGATGTCCTCGCTCAGCTGGTCCACCTGCTGGTTCGTCGCGTACAGCTGCGAGCCATTCACCGCGTCCGTGCTCGTCGCGCTCAGGCGACCGGCGGCCACGTTCGTGATCGTGCGCTCGTTACCCACGCTGCCCACGCTCACCGTGCTCGACGGGTTGGCACCGGCGAACGCATATGCCGTCCCGCCGATGGTCGCGCCGCTCGTGCCGACCGCCGCAGACGTCGTCGAGCCTGCGCCCAGCGCCACATCATTCGCGTTGTTCGACACAGCACCCATACCGATTGCCACCGAATCCTCACCCAGCGCCGACGAATCTGCACCCGTCGAGTTCGCATGGAAGTACTTCGTACCGTTCTCGTACACGTTCGTCACCTGCTCGCCGATGCTCGTCACCTGGTCGCCGATGGTCGTCACCTGGTCGCCCAGGTTCGTCACGTTCGTGTTGGTCTCGGTCAGCTGCGCCATGTTGACCGCATCGCCCGGGTTCACACCTTCCGCCACGTTGATGATCTTCCTGCCGCCCGCGTCGATGCCACCCGTGGTGATGCTCGGGCCGTTCTTGATGGTCAGGCCGTCGTTGTTCACCACCGTGTCACCCATCGTCACGCTGTCGACCTTCAGGTCGCGTGCCAGATCGAAGTTCACGTCGTTGCCGGCCGTGCTCTTGCTCACCGCGAGGTTGCCATCGGTGTTCTTCAGGTCGACCGTGCTGCCCGGCGCCACGTTCGTCGCGTTCGCGCCCTGCGCGCTCACGTTCCAGCCTGCGCTGGCCGTCTTGCCGACCTCGTCGAGCTGCTCCTTGTTCACCGCGTCGCCAGCGTCCACACCCGCCGCCACGTTGATGATCTTCCTGCCGCCCGCGTCGATGCCACCCGTGGTGATGCTCGGGCCGTTCTTGATGGTCAGGCCGTCGTTGTTCACCACCGTGTCACCCATCGTCACGCTGTCGACCTTCAGGTCGCGTGCCAGATCGAAGTTCACGTCGTTGCCGGCCGTGCTCTTGCTCACCGCGAGGTTGCCATCGGTGTTCTTCAGGTCGACCGTGCTGCCCGGCGCCACGTTCGTCGCGTTCGCGCCCTGCGCGCTCACGTTCCAGCCTGCGCTGGCCGTCTTGCCGACCTCGTCGAGCTGCTCCTTGTTCACCGCGTCGCCAGCGTCGACACCCGCCGCCACGTTGATGATCTTGCTGCCGCCCGCGTCGATGCCGCCCGTGGTGATGCTCGGGCCGTTCTTGATGGTCAGGCCGTCGTTGTTCACCACCGTGTCACCCATCGTCACGCTGTCGACCTTCACGTCGCGTGCCAGATCGAAGTTCACGTCGTTGCCGGTCGTGCTCTTGCTCACCGCGAGGTTGCCATCGGTGTTCTTCAGGTCGACCGTGCTGCCCGGCGCCACGTTCGTCGCGTTCGCGCCCTGCGCGCTCACGTTCCAGCCTGCGCTGGCCGTCTTGCCGACCTCGTCGAGCTGCTCCTTGTTCACCGCGTCGCCAGCGTCCACACCCGCCGCCACGTTGATGATCTTCCTGCCGCCCGCGTCGATGCCACCCGTGGTGATGCTCGGGCCGTTCTTGATGGTCAGGCCGTCGTTGTTCACCACCGTGTCACCCATCGTCACGCTGTCGACCTTCAGGTCGCGTGCAAGATCGAAGTTCACGTCGTTGCCGGCCGTGCTCTTGCTCACCGCGAGGTTGCCATCGGTGTTCTTCAGGTCGACCGTGCTGCCCGGCGCCACGTTCGTCGCGTTCGCGCCCTGCGCGCTCACGTTCCAGCCTGCGCTGGCCGTCTTGCCGACCTCGTCGAGCTGCTCCTTGTTCACCGCGTCGCCAGCGTCCACACCAGCCGCCACGTTGATGATCTTGCTGCCGCCCGCGTCGATGCCACCCGTGGTGATGCTCGGGCCGTTCTTGATGGTCAGGCCGTCGTTGTTCACCACCGTGTCACCCATCGTCACGCTGTCGACCTTCAGGTCGCGTGCCAGATCGAAGTTCACGTCGTTGCCGGCCGTGCCCTTGCTCACCGCGAGGTTGCCATCGGTGTTCTTCAGGTCGACCGTGCCGCCCGGCGCCACGTTCGTCGCGTTCGCGCCCTGCGCGCTCACGTTCCAGCCTGCGCTGGCCGTCTTGCCGACCTCGTCGAGCTGCTCCTTGTTCACCGCGTCGCCAGCGTCCACACCCGCCGCCACGTTGATGATCTTCCTGCCACCCGCGTCGATGCCGCCCGTGGTGATGCTCGGGCCGTTCTTGATGGTCAGGCCGTCGTTGTTCACCACCGTGTCACCCATCGTCACGCTGTCGACCTTCAGGTCGCGTGCCAGATCGAAGTTCACGTCGTTGCCGGCCGTGCTCTTGCTCACCGCGAGGTTGCCATCGGTGTTCTTCAGGTCGACCGTGCCGCCCGGCGCCACGTTCGTCGCGTTCGCGCCCTGCGCGCTCACGTTCCAGCCTGCGCTGGCCGTCTTGCCGACCTCGTCGAGCTGCTCCTTGTTCACCGCGTCGCCAGCGTCCACACCCGCCGCCACGTTGATGATCTTCCTGCCACCCGCGTCGATGCCGCCCGTGGTGATGCTCGGGCCGTTCTTGATGGTCAGGCCGTCGTTGTTCACCACCGTGTCACCCATCGTCACGCTGTCGACCTTCAGGTCGCGTGCCAGATCGAAGTTCACGTCGTTGCCGGCCGTGCTCTTGCTCACCGCGAGGTTGCCATCGGTGTTCTTCAGGTCGACCGTGCTGCCCGGCGCCACGTTCGTCGCGTTCGCGCCCTGCGCGCTCACGTTCCAGCCTGCGCTGGCCGTCTTGCCGACCTCGTCGAGCTGCTCCTTGTTCACCGCGTCGCCAGCGTCCACACCAGCCGCCACGTTGATGATCTTCCTGCCACCCGCGTCGATGCCACCCGTGGTGATGCTCGGGCCGTTCTTGATGGTCAGGCCGTCGTTGTTCACCACCGTGTCACCCATCGTCACGCTGTCGACCTTCAGGTCGCGTGCCAGATCGAAGTTCACGTCGTTGCCGGTCGTGCTCTTGCTCACCGCGAGGTTGCCATCGGTGTTCTTCAGGTCGACCGTGCTGCCCGGCGCCACGTTCGTCGCGTTCGCGCCCTGCGCGCTCACGTTCCAGCCTGCGCTGGCCGTCTTGCCGACCTCGTCGAGCTGCTCCTTGTTCACCGCGTCGCCAGCGTCCACACCCGCCGCCACGTTGATGATCTTCCTGCCGCCCGCGTCGATGCCGCCCGTGGTGATGCTCGGGCCGTTCTTGATGGTCAGGCCGTCGTTGTTCACCACCGTGTCACCCATCGTCACGCTGTCGACCTTCAGGTCGCGTGCCAGATCGAAGTTCACGTCGTTGCCGGCCGTGCTCTTGCTCACCGCGAGGTTGCCATCGGTGTTCTTCAGGTCGACCGTGCTGCCCGGCGCCACGTTCGTCGCGTTCGCGCCCTGCGCGCTCACGTTCCAGCCTGCGTTGCTCGCCTGGCTGATCTGCTCAATTGCCTGGTTGGTTGCATACAGTTGCGAACCATTGACCGCATCGGTGCTCGTCGCACTCAGACGGCCGGCCGCCACGTTCGTGATCGTACGCTCGTTACCTCCGCTGCCCACGCTAACCGTGCTCGTCGGGTTCGCGCCGGCAAAGCTATAGTTCGTGCCACGAATGTTCGTGCCGCTCGTGCCCACCGCCTGTGCCGTCCGCGAATTCGCACCCAGTGCCACTGAATTCGCCGACGTTGCAACGGCGCCCGCACCAAGCGCAACCGAGACATCACCTGACGCCGCGGCGGACGTACCAACAGCTGTGCCCGCACCTCCATTTGCAGTGGCATAAGCACCAAGTGCCGTTGCTCCATACGCTGACGACGTAGCTCGCGAACCGAGCGACGTAGCAAGATCTGCCGTCGAAGCAGCCTGATAACCAGCTGCAATTGCCTCCGGGCCCGAGGAAGTAGCCTCACCACCAAGCGCCACCGAGTCAGTTCCTGTCGCAGTGGTCTTATGGCCAAGTGCCATGGAGTCGACGCCAGATGCCACACCCCAGCTTCCGAGCACTGTCGACCTATCAGCAGATGCCAACGCATTGAGTCCAACTGCAGTCGTATCTCTTCCGCTGGCGACAGCACTCGTACCGACCGCCGTCGCGCGGAAACCCGACGCCAACGAATAGGCGCCCAATGCCACGCCGAACCCAGCTTCGGCTGCCGCATGGTCTCCGAGCGCGACGCCACCTAGCTGCGCAGCAGCGCTAGATCCGACAGCAGTACTGCTGACGTTCGGCGGAGCAGGATAATTCGGATTGGCAAATTCCCAAGGGTTTGCGCACTCGCCGACCTGGCAGGGGTGCACCCACAGTTTTTCCACGCCGGCAACCGCGCCTTCGCCGGCCGCATAATGCGCCGTCTCAGCCTGCGCGCTGCCGACAAGCCCTTGACCCACTACAAACAAGGCCGCAGCTACGCTTGCAATCGCCGATGACTTGCTTCGCTTACCACGCGACGTCGTCAACTCTGAAGTTGCGACCCAGGTGCCACGGGATTCATTCCAGACACTTTTATACGACTTATTCATAATCCAATCCTTTCTCAAAACTAAAATTTGGCATCAGAGATTGCGACGTCCGCGTTATTCGTCGTCGCCCTTGGCCGCCGCGAAAGAAACGTTAATTTTTCTTTTCCTCTGAAATCTTTCACTTACCTACAAATCGTTTCTCAATACCGCGCATCATTCATGGCCACCCCGCCCGATGGGGGCGTGAACGAAAGAATTTGCATTTGAGGCATTAAAGAATTGCCTATGAACACAAAGATCGAAGCGACTTGCTCACGACTAAAGTTCCGGATAATCTTATTTTTTTTGGATAAGCAAGATAATCAGCCTCGTCCTAAAGTCTCCACGCAAGACATAGGACAAAGCCGCAGGCTCGGCTTTATCGGCAAATGGTTTCCCATCGATTTTTTGATCTTCTCGTGATGAAAAGGAAAAGAAGGAAAACAAGAGATAGGGCAAAAATTGGATGACTGTAGAAATGGAATTCGCCAGGTGTGAATCGCGGCAACGTGGCGACTGGACCGGGAAGATGGCGAAGTGAGCCCGACGGACGCGCTCGCGGCGTTCAAGACGGAACGATCAAGAGCGAGCAGATGCGAGCCGAACTGATGCCGCCGTTTAAATCTGCACCTGAACCAGATCTCGTAAAAGAGGCAACGGCGACTGGGTGCGGCAGGTGAGTTCGTCGCTGCCGGTGCTCTATCGAGCGACCTACCGTTTGATCTGAAATTGCTGCGCGCAACGATCGGCCGGACCTTGAATCGACGCCTCGAAAGAAGCGCTATTGGGGCAAGTTCGACTGTACGCACAGTTCGGCGGGTTTCGCTGCAGACCCCGCCTGTTAGGGTCGCGAGGTCGAGCTGCATGACCCATCAGTGCCAGGGAGCGAAACGGATCGATGATGGCGCGAAGTGCGCCTGTTCCTGTTCGACTTCGCGGGCCTGCGGGATCGTTAAGCCCCTGTACGCCCGCAAGAATCCAACACGGCAGCGCCAGTGACGCACTCATCGCGCCGGCACGGCGAGGCTGCAACTCGTAATTGCTCGTCAATCGCCGCGCACCGCCACTCAGCGCGAACAAAACTTCATGTCAATAACCTATTCTGTGCACACAAAAAGGAGCGCACTTCATTTTCCCGTGACAGCGGGGGATAGCGCGTTCCCCTTCCGACTTCAGACCGCGAAAGCTGCACACCCAGAACTATTTTCGTGCCCGCAGCGAGGGGTTATTTGGACGCAAGCTCGCACCTCGTACAACCAGCAAGGCCGAGAGCCCAACCAAGATAAAGGGACGCATCATGCTCCACTGGAACTGCACGCGTCAAATGTGCAACCTATGCACCTTTGATTGGCAGGTCATCAGTAGCTCGCGATGATCGCGGCAAGAGAGTGATGCGGATATAAGCGTTGCCCCCGTTGTCCTCGCGGAACTTATTGCGCAGAAGTCTGAGATCGTCCGTTCGGACAGAGCCGTTGAACCGTCACGCTAGCATATTAAAGACGGTCCGAAGTGGTAGCCGGAGTTTTTCAGCAATAGCATTCGGGCCTTGGCCCATGCTTTTCAATCTGTTCACTTCCTGAACATACACGCGCCCCCAGCGGGTAATCCGCGGTGGACCGATACCGGCGTCAAGCTCTTCGCATGTGAAGGTCATACCGCATTCGCACGCGCACTGTAACACACGATTTCTCCAGGCTGTTCTTTCCACAATATGTCCAGCACCGTGCGGCGCAAGCGAACTCGGGCATTCCACCGGAGGACGTGGACGAAACCGAGGTCCACACTTAACCCCCGCTAACGATACGTCGCCGTAGATCGACTTGAAGCAATCATCAGCTAACAAATCGGGATGTCGCTCGATTAGCTGCAGCACGCTCGTGAGCAGCACTGCCTTCCAGACTCCAGCTCTTTCAAGATTCCTCTCACGAATCAGACCATCCACCGGTCCAATGCCTGCGCATGCAAAATAATCTTTTCCAAAGCAGCCGTTGATCAGTTTCTTAGTGCATTCTTCAGTTCTGTGTCCGGAGAAGTATCTTGATCGCCTACTAAGGAAACGAGAAAATTGTACGCTCAATGATTTACGATTAATGGACTTGACTCCGTGCAATAAGTCATTCGACACCTGTGCATACTCCAGTGCAGCCTCTTCCCTCACATGCTCGGCATCCGACACAAGAGGCGCCACGCCTAGTTTCCGAACGGTCTCTGGCGTAATGAATCCTCGAGAAACGCTGTGTTTATCCCTCATCTTGTACGACCAAAGAAATTCCCTGTGGCGAAGGCAAATTACTACACCCGGCAGCTGATGAGTCCGCCGCCAGTGCATAGGAATCCCTTGCTTCTGGTCTTCCAACAAACAGCTTCTGCAATAGCGGAATTCTACCGCGCCGCTCCACGGGCCAAGTCGATGGGTAAGCGGGCGGGCGTTCCTCGATCCAATCATCTCCTCAAGCAGGTCTGACGCTCTCTCTTTCTCAAGCATATTGGAGACGTACGGAAAGATCGTCATCCGGCAAGCAATCTCTTGCGGTGCAAGCCCCCAACAAGCGCTCGTCTCACTTGCGACATGACCAATATTCCTGCCCATAATCGATGCAGTAACCGGCGCGCCATAAAGGAATGGAATCACACGGCTGAGGGAGATTCCGGGTGACGTTTCAATATACCGTGCAACAATCCCAAAAAGTGGCTCGTCGTCAAGTTGCTCGTCAAGATATACCGCCACTGCACCCTCCCACGTTACGCTACGGTCAAGCTGCGCCGTTCAGAAGACCGGATACTCCCCTCGTTGCGGTCATTTCCTTTTACAATCGGTTCAGCGCAAACAAACCGGTCGCTTCATTCAGCAAGAGCAGGTAGCAGAGCTTCTGGAAGAGCCTCAGCAAGAGGCGCAACACGCCGCCAAAGGCGCCCGTCTTTTAGAAAGGCGGCATTGGCATCGCCAAGCTGATTCACCAGTTCGACCCACGAAGCCAGATGTCTCGCGCGCACGGTCCGACGATGCCAGGGGCGAACCTCCACCCGGTGCCCGATCTGTCGCTCCACATGGGCGACTTCGAGCCCCAGACTGCTCGCGATTTGTGCTACGGAATGGCTTCTGCTCGCCAGCACCGCTGCCGCCATTGCAATGTCGGGTCCAGTTTGTGTCGGCGTGATAGCTCCATCGCCACCGGCAAGTTGTTCGAAAATGAAGGAGAAACCACAGGAACAGAAGTAATGTGGACATCCATTTTCTCTCCTTCTTTGAGTGACACGATGCTCCTCGTCATGATCCGATCTTGCCCCCGGACATATCGGAGTACTGGCATCTGCAGGACGCGACGAGCCGCCTATCAGGTGGTGCGCCACCAATAATAGAGGCAGTGACTGGAAGGAACCATAAGTCGGTCGCAGGAAGGCACGACGCAGCCAGGCAGAACCGTCACCCGCCAGGCCCACTGCTCGCATGTATGTGTTCCCTAGCCGAGCGACCATGTCCCTGGACATTCGGGCGAAGTCCAGAGAATTGCCACTGGCATAGCCACAGCGCCGGGCGCACCCGAACCGCACGTCGGGATCAAAAAATCCTGTCCAGGGGAAATTACCGCCAAGCAGTTGTGCGGCAAGCAGCGTTATGTCCCGCCATGCGACCGCATCGCCAGCCCGACCTTCGATCGCCGGATGGCCCTCATCTAGTCGCGTGGTCGCGACCAGAAGTCGCCGCGCTGCCGGAGCCCCAGCGACATGCAGTACTTCGCCGTGCCAGACACAGGTAACCACGCCTGGCAACTGATGGGAACGCCTCCAGTACCGCGGCTCCTGCCTTTCGTCATCTTGCCGCCAGCAGGTCCGGCAAAAGCGAAGGCCAGGGTATCCGGCCTCCAGATACCCTGACCACTGGGCGCATCTCAGCAGGGAGCGCCCCAAAGAACCGTTGCCTCCCGGGCCAACCATTGCCGAGTAGAAAGGGAAATGCGTAAGCCTGTCCTGGATGGCGCGGGGAGTCATTCCCCACGCGGCTTCGGTCTGTGTTGCTAGATGTACCAAATCCAGATATCCATCCGCGCAAACGGTGCCACGCACGCCCATGAGATTGCGCAGGAAGCCCGCGATGTCACCGACGCGAGATCCCTGAACATACCGGGCAATCACGCTGAACAGCATCTCATCGGGCAATGGCTCATCAAGATAAACCGGCATGATCCCTCCGCGTCCTGTACACCAACTGCATTGGCACCATCCGAGTCCGGTTCCGATAGGATCACCGCGGTGCTTTATTCATTCGATTGCAGATGCGATCCGACAGAACTGCTTGCGGCGCATTGGTCGCCCTGACCGTTTCTGACTGAATGCTCTCAAAACCGGCTCAGGCAGCAGACGCGCCCGTCGACCCGGAATCATCCGGCTTAGCCATCAGGGCCATGCGAACGATGCTGGCTATCGGCATCGATGCGTCGGACACGAGCTTCGACCTGACAAATGCCTCTGCGTCAATCTGTGTCCAGCCCAGATTGATGATCGTTTCAACACATCTCGAAAACTTCTGAACGACATCGTCTGCCCCGGCAGTCAAGGCCAGACGGCTCCTGCTCTGCTCCACGGCCATCTTCTCCCTGATATCTTCGATCTGCGCGATTGCCGTGTCCCTATACCGATCAAGGGCAACGAGATCTTTTCTGCGCAGGGCGCCTAAAAGGCCTTCGACAAGCGAGAATGGCTCCTCGACTGCACTCCGGATCAGCGCAGGCGTGACGTATGTTTCGCCAGCACGATCTCCCGCGTATTGGGTGTGCGACCAGGCAAGTTTCATGAACGCCGGCGAGCCCGCTCCCACCTCAATGAGCGCCTTATTCACGCTCACTTTGTTGCGTGGCTCCTCCGGCAAAAAATCGATCGCAGTTATCTTGCTGGCGAGGCGCATCGCATCTTCTGGCGCCGGAAAGAGATCGAGGGGGATATAGGTCCTGCTGACTACACGTCGGAGGTTGCGAACTGTCCTTTTTATCATTTCACCAGCATCAGGCGTCCCCACGAGCACAAAAAGGCACTCGCCGTCGTTGAGCAAACTGGTGATAAACCCCATCAGGTCCGCCCGTTCTGCGGACTTCACCGCAAACTGGATCTCATCAATGACAATCAATCCGACGAGATGCCGACGAATCTGGACCACCACTGCCTGTATCCAGTCTCCCGTGTTTGCACTGCTCTTTACCTCTTCGACATAGTGTGTTCCGAGGTGAAGATCGAACCAGTGCAGGATCCCTTTCATGAGGGTCGACACCGACCCATTTGACGGACAGGACACGAAGATCCAGACGACCTGCGCAAACCTGGCCGATACCCCCATGAATTCAGTGTGTTCAATTATCGCTGGAAACATGCTCAGAACCATTTTGATCGTGGTCGTCTTGCCAGCTCCGGAGATTCCAAGAACCGAGATGCAATCAGCGTGCGAATCTTCTACCGGATAGATTGCGCAAGGCGCCCCCCGTTGAGTGGCTGCATATTTCTTTTGCGCGCTTTCTCGCAGCGACCTGGTGGGTATTAGGCCCCGGTATCTATGTCGCAAGGAAATGTGTATCCAGTCGATGAGTTTCAGATGGGCCCCCGTCAGGACCAGAACCCGCGAGATGCGCTCAATGGATAACAGTCGCAATTGCCGGGGAAGATTCCGGGATTCCTTAGAATGGAATACGGCAAAGCTGGCATTCATTGCTTCAGCGAAGCTCTCCTGTGATTCAAGCGGAGGAAGCGCCAGGATCGCCGGGTTCTCCCCATTCTCCGGTAGCTCCAGTGTACTCTTGTGATAGCACGCGGAAACAGAAAGGCATTTTCTGCCAAAGAGCAAATCTGCGTTCAGATCCGCTGGAACAGTCTTGTACAACTCTTCGTTCGAATTGTCCCCTGACTCTGCGTTGTCCTCTGCACCGACCGACCGACTCCGCTTCATATCGCGACTCCTGCCGTTATGTGAATGTCGGGACCACCGACTCATGCACCGTCGATGATATTCCGGATGTTTTTCGACATCCTTGCTGCAATTGAGTCTTCAGCGTCTCGGTCAGGGCGACTATCGTGATCGACCGCTGGCTCCTCGTCGCTCCGTTTATCGTCGCGTGATCGCCCTTGCTGGAAATTCCGGAATGGTTGGGCCGGTCCGGACTGGCCTGACGCCGCTGATCCACGATGCCGTGCTTGCCGCGGGTGAGCGATGCCGGACTGCCTGAGCGCTTCTTTCTGGTCCCGCTTTGCAGCGCGACTTTCCTCCGAATTGTTCAGCAGGTCCATGATGCGCTGCGGTTGAAGAGCCTGATGTTCTTTGCGTGCGTTGTGCCGGTCCATGGTCCGGACCACTTCCCATTCCATCAGCGTCCCTTCATCGGGAGTGACTTTGTTACTTCCCGCGAGCTGAGCGTACTCCCAGTGCAAATCACCGGGAACCAGGATTTGCGAAGGAGAATTGGGGTTGAACTGGATCTGCACGGCATCTTTCGCATGTTTCCCGAACATGTGAACGTGTTTCGACTGGATATGAGGTGACGTGAAATACAAGCCACGCCAATGCAGCCCCTGCTTTGAAGGGGTTGCCGATTCGACAGGCCACGTCGCGCGACGAATCTCGTCCAGGGAATGCTTCCATAAAGATCCTGTGCGATTGTCCAGCCCCCAGTTCCAACGGTTAAGCGGTGTATCTGCAAATCCAGCGGTCGCCATCTCGATGATGGCGCCTTTGCGACCGATGGGCGTCCGGTTATGTCTCAGAACCGCGCGGATCAGCTTCCGCGTGAATTCGCTCATCGTGTGCGTCGCGTCCCAGGCATAATGAGGAGCCCCTCGCGTCGTGGCGTCCGCCTCCACCACGCCAAACGTCGCTCGCTGGAAATATGCCGGAACAATGCCAAACCTTCGCTCGATGAGCGCACGCAGGGTAGGATCTCCGGCCTTTGCATTGCCGATTGGTATGCCCAGGACCCGGTTGACCGACTGCCATGCCGCAGTCTTCATGAAATCGTTTCCACGGTCGGCAAAGAAGCCCGACTTAGGAAGGTACTCACACGGCCAGTCTTTCCACTCTATTTTTATCCCGAACCTTGCGCAGAATTCGTCCTTGGGGGTCGCAATGTTCTCCAGCATCAATGCAACGCCCTCGAACGAAGGCGGATCGAATGTCACGTAGAACCCCACGATCATCCGGCTCCATACATCCATTGCCAGATACACGGTGGGACGCCCGACCACCACCGTCCGATCGTAGGAAAGCACCAGGTACACGTCGGCGATGGTCGCGTCAATCAGATACTCCTGCCCCGGCCCCAAGGAATGCTGCAGCGCATGACCCTTGATGGGGCGTCCCTGACGCAAGTACTGCCGCTCCCCCATCAGCCTCCGCTTCCTGGCTTCGGGAGGCACCCGGGTCTGATAGTAGTTTGTCAACTGCCGCGGTGTAATGAGCCCAAAGGGCGCCAGTTCCAGGTCGACTATCTGACCGGTACCGTCACGCACCTCATGAGTGCAACGACAGACATAGTTCAGGTAATCTGTCAGGTCCTGCCAGGTCACCCGGGTCCTGGGTCCGCCGCGCCGACCGGGACTGTGCCATCGCTTACGCTTCGGAGGACTGCTGCCCTTCGGGCGACACCGGGGCTTCCTCGTCGACGGAAAACGGGCGGCCTTCGCGAATTTTCTAATTTCCTCCCTCTGTTCATCGCTGACTTCCAACGTCCAGGGGCCCACCTTGCTCGTGAGATAGATATCGACACACTGTTCGAAGAGCCTCTCGAGCGCATCCGTTCGCGCCGCATGAGCGCGTTCGTCTGACGGCTTCCGCCCGGGCCTCTTTTTAAATTGGCGAGAAACGACGGTGACCCCCGCGTCTTCCCCCAGCTGGTATCGCGGTGGCTGCACTCTGCGCCCGCAGCGCCAGAGTTCCGATGCGACTGCCGCTTCATTCATTCCCCTCTGGAGATATTCACGAAAGAGCTTCCGGATACGCTGGATCGTCACACCGCAATCATCTGCAATTTCCTGCAGGATCCGCGTCCGCCCTGAACCTCCCCGGAGCGCCCGATAAAAGAGCCGCGGATCCGACACAAGCGGAAAAATCCGCTGCCAGTTGACCGTGCTTTGGCGGTCGCTGCCTGCTGTTCCACGTACGCTTCTTTGCAGCACGCTGTAGGGGTCGCGCTCCTGTTTGAGACGGGTGAAGCCGTCCTCCCCTGCATATTCACGCGCGCTCAGAACGCAGAAAACAGTCAGCGAAATGAACCGCAGAACCAGTCGTGATCCGAATATGTAGCAGAGAACGACTTCCGGTGATCCGTTCTCTGCGTGGACAACGCGGTATAGCTTCCCGCTCGACTCTTCTCTATACAGTTCACGCAGAACCGGCAATCTCTGCACGCGTGCTGGCATTCCCTTTCCTTTCGGTTAGCATTACTTATTAGTGCCGTGACGCGAGGCACGACTTCGTCGCATGGTTTATAACACCTGACGCCGATGCACGTCACCTACGACGGTACTTTCCTATTTTTAAGTCGTTCGAAGGACAACCGCACGCGTGAATCCTGCCGCTTTTGAGATAGCAGCACAGGAACATCGAGCGAGCACTCGACGATACGCAGCGCGATCAGTTCATGCATCGCAGCCACGCATGCTGAGCGCGGAATGCCTCGCGCATCGGCTGCCGCGTGACAGACGGCAAGAAGCGTCACACCCTGACGTAATCTGAGTCGCTCCAGGACCGCGCGCTGAGCAAGTCGCTGCTCCTGGGACAGCCCACGATTCACAATGAGCTCCGCCACGTTGAACAGAAACCAGAGGTGTCTGGCCCTAGGACTGTTCAAGCCGCGAGAATGTACAACGCGGTGAGCCACCCCGAGTCTCTTCCAGTATTCGCCCTTAATCCGATTTTCGTCCGACGGCTCGCGCTGGGCATCGGGCGAAGATACGACATCGATAGCTTCCCACTTGTACGACCCTGCTCTGCGCTTGCAGACCATCAGGCTGGTCATCAGCATCGCCGGACTCCCATCGGAGAGTTCGGGATGGCCGGCCCCCAGGATCCCGGCAAGTTGCACGGTCTTTGCGACGTCAATGAGCGGCATGTACTCATGAAGGTCACGTGTGCACGGATCCCAGTACTCATCGAGAAAAACCGAGAGCTCGACGTCCGACGCAAGCACTATCTGGCGCCCACCACAACGCGCACAGGCAAATCTGCGCAGGCGTCCGATGCCGGACATATCACGTTGGGCTTGGCCCGGGACGTAATCCGCCCCTTCTCCGGCGCCGCGTCCTTCCTTACGGAACAGGGCGATCTGCTGTTCAGACAGGCTCTGGATTCCAGCTGCCACACGGCCTCCCGGATAGGGCGCTGACGTGAAAAGAAGATTAGCTATGCGAATTGAACGGAATGGACGCACAGGCGATGTCCTTTATGATCATGGAGGCAATCGATGTCCGCGATCCCATCCTGGGCCCGCTGGTCGCTGACCCGGAACGGGCCATTACCCTGTCCCCGCTACGGACTGCGCCACCATTGCTTCCTAGGGGCTGACCGTGCTATTCATTTCATCGACCACCCGCCGCCCCGTTTTTAGCCTGGACATGCCCGGGCTCATGCGATCGTTGAAAATTCAACGCCCAGGCTTTGTCCATCCGGAACGGGACTTGATAAACTGTGGTTTTTGTCGCCCATACGGGCGGATAAGGGCTTTTCGTCTCCGCTTTACCTTATCATAAATGACAGGATATCGCCATATTTGATATTTCTGACTACAGGGATGAAACATGTCAAACGCGGCGAGGTCAAGAGGATAATATGCAGAGTGGGGTTAAAACGCAAGGGGTCTCTGTCGCGGCCGCCACGGACGAGCTCGACTACGCGGAATTTGCCCGGCGATCGTTGAAAACGGTTCTCTCGACCCGGGGTATTACGTATGCACAGCTTGCCGACAGGCTGTCTGCATTAGGGCATGTCGAGACCGAGACTTCGATCGCCCAGAAGGTCCGCAGAGGGACATTCCAGTTTGCGTTCTTCATTCTTTGCATGAAAGCCGTCGGCGTCTCCCGTGTGTCGATTGACGTGCCGACAGGCGATTCATCGAACGCGATCCATCTTTAAACCCCTGCTTTCCTGGCGCAGACAGCCGCGCACCGCCACCAGGCTCGGGGCCGCCACATGGGCCATGAACAGCCGAGGCGGGCGGCGCCGCTCTCCAGCATGGGGCCGGCTGCAGTCGCTTTCGTTTGAACTCGCCATACCCGATCCCTCAGTTCTCGCCTCTCGTCCGGCTTCCCGGCGCGCGGTTCCTTCCGCTAGGGACAGTGAACGGGGATCCTCCATCTGGCAAGAGGACCTGGCCCCGCCGAGGCATCGCCGAGGCAGCACACCCCAGCGGCTAGGCCGCTGCCTCACGCACGAGCCGCCGAGCGCAACGTGGATGGCATTCCTCTGTGCCACGCGGGCACGAATGGCGCACCGGAATCTCGAATCGGACCGGGCCGCGCGTGCGACCGTGCCCATAGCGCGCGTTGCCTCGACAAGGCGACCTCGGTGGCTGCTGCGGATATGACCATCACCAGAGCGACGCACCCGTTGCCGCACTCCCTGTCCGTTCCGGCATTTCATCTCCCGCTCGCCGTGCATCGCGTCGCTGGCACAGAAAGAGGTGCAGCCGCGGCCGAACCCGTTTCGGGCGTTCAGGCAAACGCCTGGAATGCATCGCAAGGGGGGCTGGCCGAGATAACGCCGCTTATCACCGCCATCCTTCCACCGGTGTCCCGCCTGCTATCAGCGCACATCAAAGTCTGCGACAAAATTCCCGGACTACTAGATATAGAAAATTCTAGCCCGCAAACCACATCATCTTGATTTTTCCGCCAGACCTTCGTAAGATTGATGCGGTAAAAGTTGCATCGTCGATATTGCATTGCGGCAAACATGACCTTTCGGGAGGGTGTGTGGACGGTATCGAAATCGAATTTCTGCCCGTGGGTGGCGGAGAGCGCAGCGGCGATGCAATCTGCCTGCGATGGGGTACTCCAGGCAACTACAAGGTAATGGTCTACGACGGAGGCACTCAAGAGTCAGGTCAGTTGCTGGTCGACCATATCAAGTCACATTACGGTACGACCCATGTCGACTACATGGTGAATTCCCACCCTGACAACGACCACGCTAGCGGCCTCTCTGTGGTGCTTGAGCAGATGTCGGTCGGTGAACTGTGGATGCACCAGCCGTGGAACTATTCCGACGAAATTTGCCATTATTTCCGCGACGGTCGTATTACGAGCGCCAGTCTGGCTGCACGACTTCAGCAAAAGATGCGTGCGGCTTATAACCTCGAGAAGCTTGCCGAAGAAAAAGGGATTCCCGTCTACGAACCATTCGCCGGTGCATTAATTGGCATCTTTCGCGTGCTGTCGCCAGACAATTTTCGCTACGTTCACGAACTGGTGCCTGAGTTCGAGAAGTCTCCCGAACTAAAGGAAGACACGCTTGCTGGACTTCTGGCGAAGCTCATGGATTCAGCGAGCGAACTCGTCAAGAAAGCTGTCAGTTACGTGGCCGAACAGTGGGGCGAAGAATACCTTCCGGAGAATGTCGAGACGTCGGCCGAAAACGAAAGCAGTGTTGTGCTGTACACAGAAGTTCAGCAAAAAGGCTTCTTGTTGACAGGAGACGCAGGAGTTCAGACGCTCCGCAAGGCGGCCGAATGCGCTGCAATTTGGGGATTTGACATTGTGCGCCGAGTACATCTCGCTCAAATTCCTCATCACGGCAGCCGACGAAACGTCTCCACTGAGACACTCGACCTGTTGTTTGGACCTCGCAACCCCGTCGCGGGACTTCCCGCCGCACGTTACGCGATTGCGTCGGCGGCGAAAGAGGCTCCTACGCACCCCAAGAAACGAGTGGTGAATGCGTTCGTGCGGCGCGGTTTTGAGATTTGTGCAACGAAGGGGCAAACGATCCGTTACGGTATCGGGATGCCGGGAAGGCCCGGATGGACATCAGCACCGGTTCTCGAATTCTCGACAGAAGTTGAAGAATGAATCTCGAATCCGTTCTTCGACAATTTGGCGACCGTTACGACCGCAATGCGCGGCTTTATCCGTCTCTACTAGCGTGTCTTCCGTTCATCGTGACTGTCGTGGCGCTTTACGGTCGCGCGCTTGGCGTGCTGGGCTCGACGATCAGTTCAATCGCAATATCGTTTGGCTGCCTGTTTTTGCTGTCCGACGTTGCGCGCAGCCGGGGAAAACTCGTCGAAAAGAAGCTTTGGGAAGAATGGGTGGCCCCCCTTCTACCGAGGTGATGCGCCACTCGGACAGGACCATCGACTCGCATACCAAGGCGCGCTGTCACCGATTTTTGTCGACCCAATTGGGAGTCGCGCTTCCGGATGAGCAAACTGAAGCGGCGGACCCAGTCGCGGCCGACAAGGTCTATCATTCCGCCGGGCGTTGGCTCGTTACTCATACGGCCGACGGCAAGAAGTTTCCCCTGCTCAAGAACGACAACATTACGTATGGGTTCCGGCGGAATGGCTATGCACTCCGGCGTTTTGGCATGCTTGTAGCCATCGCTTCCCTCACGTGGTCCTGTCTGCACAGGGGGCTTGCCGACTTCGTGGCTCGACTTATCGCCGGGCCGGTTGAAAGCTGGTTCTCCGTGGGCGAATGGATAGCAACAGGGGCGTCGCTCGCCATGCTGTGCGTCTGGCTTTGGTTTTTCACCGAGGCGATGGTTCAAGCCGCAGGACGCTCTTATGCTGAGAAACTAATGCTCGCATGTGAAACGATGGCTAAACCCGCGAACAAGCGTTCATCGGCGAAGGCGACAATCGACGATGCAAAGGAAGTTGCCAATGTCGCTGATGCGCTTCCGCGTACGCGCAGCACAACGACGTCAGCGAAAAAGCGAACTCAAAGGACCAAGCAAGTAGATGCTGCAAACGTAACAATGACGGAAACTTCCGGGGCGCCGGAAGGCGCTAAAAAATAAGCTTCCTCGAAGTTGCTGACATGTCGCCATCCGCAATTTTATTTCAGCTTGTCTCCTCGCAACTCTCTCGAGGAGGCCTCGGCGGAGCACCATAAAGCGATTGAATAGTCTGCGCAACAAATTCGCGCAACCAACCTGACTGCCCACGACACGAAGCTGCTTATCGACTTCCTGCATGCAGTGTCGCCTCGGGATGAACCCAAGCAGGCAAGCGCCACCTGATCGAGGATGACCTTCACGTCACGCCGGCACCACCCCTCCAGAAATTCGGCAAGCTCTGCCTGAGATAACAAATGCAGTTCGCCGGCGGCCGCCTTGTCGCATACAAGTCGTGTTTTGATACCGGCTCCCGGCGTGTCCCGGGTATGCTGCCAGCGCTGATGAGATCCTCTGTCCCTCGCCAGCGCCTGCTCCTTCAGTTTGCGCACCAGCGTTCCCTTTCGGGTCCGCACCGTATGTTTCGTCATGTCACCCTCCAACGCGCAATCCATTTCCCGAAGATCGCCGTGGGAACCCGGATTGGAAATGGAAAAAGACCCTACCGACCCGATCCATGGCGTAAGCGAAGTGGAGCTATTTCATGCCACTTCGGCTTTTGACCGTCGCCCCTATAACCGGAGCGTCAACTCACGCCTCCCGCAAGCGCGCCAGCGAAGGCTGCAACGGCCTCTTTTTCGGCAGTTAGACGTCGCTTCGACTGTTTGACGAGGTGTATCCCCGCAGTCGCAACCTTTGTCTAGGTGCAGTATTACGGGATGTTTGCGTCGCCCTCCCCGAGGTACCGAGCACGGAGAACTGCTTGCCGTGGTCGGCCACCCACCAGCGATCCCGACGAGATACTGCTTCCGTCGAGTGAGCAGAACCTCGGATGCCTGCACGCGTTCCGTTGGGGACTGCATTTTTGCCGCGGACCTCGCGCGGAACTCCCGCTGATTTTCACCGTGAAAAGCTGGTTCAGCACTCCAACTGCTTCGCCCACGCGAAGTTCTCGTCTTCGCCAAGGAACTTGAGCGCCCAGACGACATCCCTGCGCACGCAGTGATCCGCTAGCTCCTGCAGAACGTTTAGCCGGAAATTACGCAACATTCCGACGAGACTGGCATTGTCCTCTCGCAGCATTCCGGACTGCGCGGAACCGGCCAAATGCTCGAGGATGGCGCGCTCGGGAGCTGATACAGGCATTCCGGGATTGCGCGCCGGTAACGCGGAAACCGCGTAGCCCGCCTTTAGTCCCTCATTGAATAGACGCTCATGTTCGTAAGTCGGCAGGAGCAGTTCCTTCACCCATTCAGGAAAATCGTGAGGCACATTGCCCCACAAATTCACTCGCGGCCGGGCATATAGGTAGTTACGCATGCCCTGCATGTCCAAAGCGGCTTTCCCGCCCACGTGTAGTCCAGGAATTTCCCGGGCTAGAAACGCGACCGTGCCGTCCGGAGTCGGGGAGTCGCCTCTCAGCAGGAATGCGCCCCCGGCAAGTTGTCGAAGCCAGCCTCCTTCGACCAGACAGGACGCATCGCCCGCTTCAATCCCGAACCGCGCGAGTAACGTCAGATCCATCGGTTCGCCGCGGGGCGCAAAATCCATCAGAAGCTGGACCAGTTGGATCACGCGCCACGAACGATTCCTGCGACTAGACGACACTGAGGTCTCGCACCTCCGACTCAAACGCAAGATTAAGCGGTGCGTCGTTTGGCATATACGATTGCAGGCGAGAACACGGATATAGATCGCCTTCTTCTGTCCTGTACCAATAGTCAAGCGCTGTGGCGGAAATGGCGGTCTGACTATACAGCCCCAACAGCCTTCTTAGCCCGGCCGCACGACCTTGCGAGCCCGGTTGCAGCACATAGACCGAAAAGGTATCTGCCGGCATTTGCGCGATTACATCAAGCAGCACCTCTGGGCCGACGACCAGTAACCCGTCAGGCAGATCGTCCGACTGATTCGTTCCGCGCTCGGGAAATACCCAGAAACAGACCTCCTCGTCCGTCCAGCCTACACAGCGCCAAGGCTGATACGGCTTCGCAATCGCTCTTCGCGAAGCACTCGCTTCGGCCCAGTTCGCGTCGGTAAACAACATCTCTTTTCCTCAGGTGACACAAGATCCACTGGATAAAGCCAGCACAGTCAGCATTTTATGTTGACTACCAATATAAAGCGATGTTACCAGAAACCCCCGTTACAGAGACCATTCCACGTTAACAGACAACATGAAATGGTGACCCTTGACTGCTGTTGATGAGCAGATAACCGCAAAACTTCTGGGACGCGCGCTGGCGGCAGCCAGAGCCGATGCCGGGCTGACGCAGGAGCAGGTAGCAGAGCATCTGGGTGTTTTTGTCGAAACAGTCAGTCGCTTCGAACGTGGCGCGAACTGGCCAACTGTTCCCCGCCTTCTTCAGCTGGCAGAGCTATATGGGGTTCCGGTCTCCACGCTGCTGCAGCGAGGCTCCGGCCGGGCAGTCGACGTTAGCATTGAAATTGCCGAACAACTGGAACGGCTGAGCAACGACGATCGTGCATGGGTTGGCAGTCTGGTCAGAGACCTATGCAAAAGACTGCCGGCAACAGGCGGCCATAAAGCGGGCAAGCGGCATCGTTAGCAGGCTTTGGCTGGAGGCGAGTGTACAACATTGCCGGTCTTCTTCCTGGGATATGCCGTCCAACACAATGTCATCCGGATGCCGCTACCGGTCAGTGCTCGGGAACGGTGCTGCGTCTGGTGATCGCCGGAAGATTTTCGTAACAGATGGCACAGACCAGCCGCACGTGGAACGGCGTTTTCATCCGCTACTTTTCAGTCCGCACAACACTGACCACGGCGTTTAATCGACCGTCACTACATTAGATACCTCTGTCGACACCTATAGTTGACTGCTCCCGTTCGATCTCGTCAACCTGCTGTTCGGGGTAACGAAAGTGAGCATGGAGCCGGTGGATCAACTGGACCAGCCGAGGCGGCACGTCGTGCATAGCGAGCACGTCGGGCGGCCGGCGGAGCGTGGCTGTGGACAGAGGAACAACGATGCCGAACTCAAGCAGGATGCCGTGGTTCCGGTTGATGATAGCCGTGCATTCGGTGACCAGCCCTTCGCGTGCCCGGTGCAGTGCGGCCAGAAGCTGTTGTACTTCCGTTCGCGGTTCAACAAAGCGCATCGCGGGACGGGACGCCGCCAGCGGGCGCTGTCAATTGTCGATGTACGCGCTTGTGGCCTCAAGGGCATGAAGTCTTCCGCAAGAAGCTCGCTCATGCGACTCCGAGTTGCACTTCCGCACGCCGAACTCGAATACGCTCCGCCCGAGCCAAGATGTGCTGTGGAGCACACCCTGCGCTTCGCCGTCAACGTAAGTTCATCGCCATGGAATCTTCCCATCAAGGGGCTGGATCAAGTATTAAAGATTGGCGACGCGGCTCCTCGAAAGTCATCCGATGAGTCATGAGGCGAACCCGCGTCGCCACCGCGCAGACAAAAAGAAAGAGCCCGCACGAAGCGGGCTTGAATCCATTTGGAGAAATGGAGGAGACGCCTTAAGTATAAAACCCAACCCCTCATTTTGCACACCCGAGGTTGGGAAACCCTCAGCAACGAATTCTGCCGGCGGCGCCACCGGCCTGCACTCATGGCACATTCCGCTCATAGATGCGCGGCTGAACTGCGCGAATGGTTCGTTGCGGTACATGCGGTGTGACTGCGCACTGTGGCGTGCGACTCCTGTCACGTTCAGTGCATGTGCTGCCCGCCGTTGATAGCGATATTGGAACCAGTCACGAAGCTGGCATCGTCCGAGCAGAGGTAAAGCACGAGCGCCGCCACTTCCTCGGGCTTGCCCAGACGCCCGACGGGAATATGTGGGAGGATCTTTGTATCTAGGATCTCCTGTGGAATCGCCGTGACCATCTTCGTCGCGAGATAGCCCGGCGAAACGGTGTTCACGGTCACTCCTTTACGCGCGACTTCGAGCGCGAGCGATTTCGTGAAGCCGTGCATGCCGGCCTTGGCTGCCGCGTAGTTGGTCTGGCCGATGGAGCCTTTCGAGCCATTTACGGATGAAATGTTGACGATGCGTCCCCAACCCCGTGCAACCATCTCCTCGCACAGCGGCTTCGTCATGTTGAATACAGAATCCAGATTGGTGCGGATGACCGCGTCCCAGTTGACCTTGTCCATTTTGCGCAGCGTCATGTCCTCGGTAATTCCAGCATTATTCACCAGAATATCGACCGGGCCGACTTCGAACTTTATCTTGGCGGCGCAGTGCTGGCACGAATCGTAGTCGGCCACGTCGACCGGATACGCGCGGAAACTACGGCCCCGACTTTCCATGTTTGCCAGCCAATCAGTTGCACCGCTGTTGCTTGGCGAGTGCGTGACTACTACTGCATAACCCGCGTCATGTAGCTTCGCACTGATCGCTTCTCCCAAGCCGCCCATGCCACCCGTCACTACTGCAATTCGTTTCGTCATCCTTATTCCATGGTAGTAATTTTTGCGAGAACGATAAATACGCAATAGCCGCCTCGCACAAGCCGCCATTGCATTTTTTCCCAACACATAGCCGTCTTCTTACTTGCAGAAGAAATCGGCTTAGAATTTGATTGAACAGCGCCGTTTGTTTGGACTCGAGTTGCAAAGAATAAAATCTGCTTCGCCGGCCAGTTGCATCGCGCTGCCGGGCCACCGCTCCAGTATTCTCAGTAGTTGCCGCTGAGTCAGCGGCCCACGTCCCACCAACACGCAACGTTATGCCTTGGGCAACGCTTATCGCGGACGGCGCCTGCACGGTCTTTACGACGATTCGCACAGTCCAACGCAAATGTCACGCGCAGCGGTTCGCCGCTGTCGCAACGAAACTCGAAGCCGTCAGAACGTCAGCGTTGATTGCGCCTCGTCACGGCGACCTTGCCGTCACGCCGCCTCTGCGAGCCCGACGCCATGGGCCTGCGCTCGACCAGCAAGCCGTGTTCGCGCATGACGCGATAGGCCCGCTTGACGTTGACGGGAGCCGCGCCCTGGCTCTCTCCGCTCGCTTCGCAGCCCGCCCCAGAGGCGCCGGCAGCCCCAGCTCGGCAAGTCGGCGATGGCGCGCCGGATTTTTCCGACCATCCCGGCGTCATCGGTTGCCTCGCCGTGCGCATTCGGCCGCTTCGCGCAAGATTTCCGCCTCCATCGTCTTCTTGCCCAGCAGCCGTTGCAGCTCCTTGATTTGCTTGAGTGCGTCAGCGAACTCGGAGGCCGGCACGACCTCCTCACCGGCGCTCACCGTCGAGAGGCTGCCATCCTGATATAGCTTGCGCCAACGGAACAACTGAGTCGGATTCACACCGTGCAGGTGCGCCACCGTCGAGACCGTCTTGTCCGGCTCAAAGGTCTCCCTGACCATCGCGACTTTATCTTCTACCAACCACCGCCGCCGGCGCCTGAGTCCCGTCAACGCTTCCATCACTTCTTGCTCGCTGTTAGTCCAAAACACAATCGTATGCTTACCCGTTGTTGTAAGTGGGTGACGTGTCCAACGTTTGAGGAGGCTGCTCCAACTCCGTAGGCTCTACGGCGCTCGGGCTTCGCGGAAGCTGGTCAACGTGTGAGTTATAAAGAGAACCGCCGGTCAGGCTTTTTTTGCTCTATCGACCGACGGTGTCGGGCGGCGAAGAATTGGTGACCCGTGCGCGGCGAGTGCCCGCCGGCACGCGTCATAGCAATGCGCCAGAAAGGGACCCTTAGAACCTGTGCCGCATCCCCAATCGGAACAACAGCTGCTGATGGTTGGAAGAATCGCCCAGATTATCGATATTGGCTACCGCCGGCGTACCGAGCGACGAGGTACCCGACGCGTGTTGCCATCCGGCGCCGACATACACATCCGTCCTTTTTGAGAGAAGGTAATCCGACACGAGAGAGACTTGATGATAGTGCTGTTTCCCCACCGTCGTACCGCTTGCAGTAGTCACACCATTTGACGTCAGGTAGTCGTATGCAATCCCAGTAGTGAAGGCAGGGGTGAACTGATATGAGACGCCAACGTCGACGTTGTTGAATATGGCCGTACCGTTGTGGAATGCGGCTCCAAGATTTGCATACTGCACGTTCGAGTACGACGCTGCGAAAGTCGCGGCCCCCACTGCATAGTTTGCAGCAACGATCGCCACCTGGTATGCCTGCGCTGGCACATAGGCCTTATTCAATGAATATGCGAGTGGAGATGCGCCGTTGGCGTATGCCGTGAAGAACCCATTACCGGGGGTCGCCGTTGGATTCTTGAAGTATTCAAATGCCGCCCCGACCTTCAGAGGCCCACCGGAATAGCCGGCGCCAACCGAATAACCGCTGTTCGCGGTAAAGTTCCCTGCCACACCACCGAGGCTATATTCACCACCAAAGGAAAATCCTCCGCGGACCGGGCTCATATAGCGGACTGCGTTATTCAATCGCACCGTATTTGCCGCATTATCAACGTCACCCGGATGCATCCCAACGGGACCACCTACCAGGCTACCCGCTGTCAGAGGCTCTGGGAAATAGAACACCATGTCATATTGGCGGCCGAACGTCAGCGAACCAAATTGTGCGCTCTTCAGTCCGACGAAGGCTTGACGCCCGAACGCCGTCCCCCCTTGCCCAAATTGACCGTTATTCAGGTTCACACCCGATTCCAGCGTGAAGATGGCCTGAAGATTACCGCCCAGGTCCTCGACGCCAGTAAAACCCCATCGGCTGCCAAAGAGACCCGACAATGAGTCCAGCGAAACCTTCTTCCCTCCGGCAACGTTGCTGGTGTACATCAGCCCTTCATCGAGAACGCCATACAGAGTAACGCTACTTTGTGCGTTGGCAATTACTGGAAGTGCAAACAGCGCGCAACACACGGACAGCCGCTTCATAGTATCTCCTTTACTACATATATGAATTATTTGAATAACTTTTACTCAGCGTTTCATGACTGATGGGTTCACCACCTTCACGAAACCAGATAGCCGCGACGCCTCCTCGCGACCTCGAACGCGCGACATCTGAATAGCTTGAACGTCTGCTGACTACGCCTGGAGAGCCAGTGAAGCAGCCTTTCTTTGACCGATTGAAAACGTCGCCAGAGCAGAAATAAGGGCTGGCACCGCCAGCATCGTGAACACATCACCAAAGTGCCAACCCAAACCCAGCATTGCAGCGCCTGCGAAGGAGCCTGCAACGCCTCCGAGTCGGCCAACGCCCTGCATCCAGGCCACGCCCGTAGAACGGCCTTCGGTCGGATAGATTTGTGCCGCGTAAGATGACAGCGATGTAGCCGCACTCGTCGCCAGTGCTCCGCAAAGGAATATGAGCGCGCCGAGAGTTGTCTCACTGCCGACACTGTGTCCGACTAGCGCCACAAGCACAGCGACCAGCACATAGGAAACCACGATCGTACGGTTTGCGTTGACGCGATCCATCAGCCAACCGGTAACCGGATTTCCAAGCAACCCGCCTAACGGGAACAACGACGAGATCAACATCGCATGCTCCGTACTGAAGCCAAGATCGCGGAATAAGGTCGGCATCCAGTTCGTCATCAGGTAGTACACAATCAGACCCGTGAAATAGGCAATCCAGAGCATGATCGTGGGCAGACGATAGGCCTTCGACAGAATCAACGCTAACGCAAACCGGCGACCACTTTTCGTCGACGAAACTACGGGAGCGACGAAAGTGCAACGGTCCAGGTTGGCATGCGGTGAAATTCGTTTCAGAATCCGCGCGATCTTTTCATGCGTACCGCTACGAACCACGAGAAACTGGACCGATTCGGGCAGAAGTGCAATGAGGACCAGCGCAAGCACAAGCGGCAGGACGCCGCCGAGTACCAGTACGCTTTGCCAGCCAGCGTGCGGAATTAGCCATGCGGAAGCCGTACCCCCTGCGATCAGGCCCACTGAAAATCCGCAGTACATGACGTTCACGGCCATCGAACGCAAACGCTCAGGAGCGTATTCGGACATAAGTGCCACGGTATTCGGCATCGCCGCACCAAGCCCCAAGCCAGTCAGGAAGCGAAAGATCGTCAGTGAACCAACGGTGTGCGAGCTTGCAGCAATCAAACTCCAGATGCCAAAGGACGCGACGGACACTACAAGAACGCTCTTGCGCCCGATTCGGTCGGCAATCGGTCCGGCGAAAACCGATCCCAACCCGAGGCCGACGAGGGCAGCGCTCATCACGATGCCTAGTTCAGATTTATCAATGCCCCATGCATGGGTCAATGCGGGTGCAATGAAGCCAATCGCTGCGGTATCGTAACCATCGGCAGTCACGATGCAAAAACAAAGGATAAGAATCAGCCACTGACACAGGGAAAAACGCTCAGCATCGATGAATGCCTTGACGTCGATCGTACGAACTCCGCTTTTCATCAGTTGTCTCCTGAATGCCCGCTGAATTGCCAGAGAACATTCCTAAATGCTTATTTTCAAAATAGAACATCACATTCACACGCGCGTTGCGTGACTTCAAATTCACGGATTCAAGAGCCGATCTCTCCAAGAAACATTGATTGGTAATACTAATCATTAGAAGCATGCAAGATCCCCCTTTCGGGGGTCTACTTACATGGCGAGGTATCCGCCATCAACAGGCAAAGTCGTACCTGTCACATAGGTCGACATGGAAGAAGCCAGAAATAGAACTGCGCCAACCAGCTCTTCCGGCTTGCCCACACGATGCATAGGAATGCGCGTCAGAAAGCGTTCGAGCTTGTCCGCATTGGCGCGCGTCGATACAGTCATCGGCGTCTCGATCACGCCGGGGGCAATGGCGTTGACGCGTATCCCGTCGTTGGCAAGGTCAACAGCCAGCGACTGCGTCAGCATCTTCACGGCCCCCTTGGAGGGCGAGTAACCGAGCGTGTTCGGCTGCCCCGAGAACGACGCAATCGATGCCACGTTTACGATACTGCCGGCAGTCTTGCGCAGTGCGCTCAGAAATGCATAAGTGACGTTGAAGGTTCCCTCATGATTGACCTTCATGACCTGCTGGAGATTTTGCGCGGCATTCGGACTATCGATGCCATCCCGGATGATGATGCCAGCATTGTTCACCAGGATGTCAATGGCTCCCAACTCGCCGTCGACCTTTGCTGCCGTGGCGTGGCATTGCTCAAGGTCAGTGACGTCAAGCGGATAATGTCGGGCTTGACCGCCTTTCTCCATAATCTGTTCCGCGGTCTGACGCGCATTATCGGCATTCATGTCGGTCACGACAACGAGCGCGCCAGCTTCCGCCATACCGATGGCGATGGCGCGGCCGTTGCCCTGTCCTGCGCCGGTGATGAACGCCTTTTTGTTGCTCAAGAGGTTCGGAATAGTCATAGGTAATCTCATGCGGTGGTGTTTGAACAAGGCTGCAAATCTTTGGCAGACCACGAACACATGCGCGGTGCCGCGCTTATGCTCGTGGCCTGCTCTCACTGGACCAAAGCCACGCGCCCTTTGATTGCAGCATTGTCGAGATGACCGGCGCTTGCATCGGCAATGTGATTGGCCGCTACGTAGCCAAACGTCAAGCCGGGGCCGAGGGTGATACCAGCGCCGTTGTATTCACCACCCATGATGCTCGCGGCGTCGTTGCCCGCTGCATACAGGCCTGGAATCGGCGAGCCCTGCGATGCAAGTACTTGCCCATGCTCGTTGGTCTTGATACCCATGAACGAACCGAGATCGCCCGGCACGAGCTTGATCGCGTAGAAAGGTCCCGTCTTCAGGGGTTCAACGCACGGATTGGGTCCGTGCAGTGCATCGCCCTGATAGCGGTTATAGGCCTTGCTGCCCCGGCCGAATTGCGGATCGCGGCCAAACTGCGCGCCGTCGTTGTACTGGCGAATCGTGCCCTCCAGTACCGCCGCGTTGACATTAATCTGCGCTGCGAGATCGGCAATGCTCGCGCCCTTCTTGAGATACCCGTTGCGCAGATGGCTACCAAGCGGCAGCGGGAAGGGTTTGACAAAGCCAAGACCGTAGCGGCGGATGGCGCGATGATCTGCCACCAGCCAGCATGCTGCCTCGGATTTGCCTTCAGAAGCTTTGATCATCGCTTGCACCACGTCGTGGTACGAGTTCGCCTCGTTCGTAAAGCGTCGACCATCCTGATCGACCGCGATAACGCCCGGCTTCGCACGATCGATGAAGTGCGGGAAGATGCCCGTCGAGCCATCTTTGCGAGGCACCAGCGACATCGGCGTCCACGCTGCGGCGTTCGGCAAGGTGTCGTCGAAAATGCCGCCGACCTTTTCCGCCATGGCCGCGCCGTCGCCCACGTTGGTTTGTGGGGTGGGCGAGAAGTGCTTCTGCCCGGCCTTGATATGGGGATAAGTACGCTTCAGGCGTTCGACGTTATGCGGGAAGCCGCCACTCGCGAGTACAACACCACATCGCGCCTTGACCGTTACCTTTTCACCGCCGCGTTCGATGACCGCGCCAGTTACCCGTTCGCCATCACGCGTCAGATCGACAGCCGGCGCGGACAGCCAAAGTGCCACGCCGAGATCGGCAGCGGACTTGGCCAGACGGGCGGCAAGCGCATTGCCATTGGTTAACGTCATGCCGCGACCATAACGCCGTACTTCTGCGAAGTGCTTGGCCAGACGCTTGGTCACATACCACGCCGACTGGACTGAGCGCGTAACGCGCATGAAATGGATAATGTCCTTGCCCGATCCGATTGTGACACCAAAGACGGTCAGTTCCGGCAGCACCGGTCCAAGCGTCTTGAGCAGTGGTCCGAGCTCGCGTGCGTCGTACGGGCGCGTCACAAAGGAGCGGCCTCCCTGTGCCGCACCAGGCGCTTCTGCGTGGTAATCGGGGAACGTCAGCGGCATATCGAACTGCACGGCCGTCTTCGCCATGAAAAACTCGACGGCCTTCGGACCATTGGTCAAGAACGAGCGAACGCGCGCCTCGTCGAAATTGGGGCCAGCTTGATCCCTGATATAGGTGAGCGCCTGGTCTGGCTCTTCGTTATGTCCATAGGCTTTGGCCAAATGGGTGCCGGGAACCCACAGCCACCCGCCCGACCGAGCGGTCGTCCCGCCATAGTAGCTGGCCTTTTCGGTCAAGATCACCTTCAACCCACGGCTTGCCGCCGTTATCGCCGCCGACATTCCGGCGACGCCCGAGCCGACGACAAGTACGTCGCACTCTTGCACATGTCCTGCTGCCATGAATCCCTCCGTTCATTACCTTATGGCGAACCGATTCGCCATGGATGAACACTAGATTAATACTAGCGCGCTAAATTTGAACTAGGTGTTAACCATGCGCAAGCACGCTAGACCATATCTATTGCTATACTGAGGGCATCATCTCCCGTAACAGGAACCAGAAGTGGATCAATCCGTATCTCAACCGGACCGGGAGCGCCGTGGCATCCAGTCCATTGAAGTGGGCGGTCAAATTCTCAAGGTTTTCGCCTCTGAGCCCCGTCCTATGGCCCTGCGCGACCTGGTAAAGGCCGTAAACATGCCTTCTGGGAAAATCCACCCGTATCTGGTCAGTTTCGGAAAGATCGGACTCGTATCGCAGGATCCGACTACCGGCCATTACCAGCTTGGCCCGATGGCGATCCAGTTGGGGTTGACCAGCCTGCAAACGTTAAATCCGGTTCGCGAGGCTTCGCCATTCGCTGAAGTGCTGGCTGAAGAGACGACACATAGCGTTGCGCTCTCCGTCTGGGGCAACATGGGTCCAGTCATTGTCCGTCTGGCTGACTCGGCCTATCCGGTCCACACAAACATCCGGACCGGAACGGTGATGTCGCTCGTCGACACGGCAACGGGTCGCGTCTTCTCGGCCTTCTTGCCACGCCCCTTCGTTGAAAAACTGCTGGTTGACGATCGTAAGCGGCTAGGTCCCGATATCGCGCATCCGCTCGACGCTGCCGTGGTCGAAGAGTTGATCGAGGAAACAAAAAGACGCAAACTGTCGCGCGGCGTCAACCATCCGACGCCGGGTCTCGTTTCTTTCTCAGCCCCAGTATTTGACTACTCCAGCAACATCGCATTGGCCATTACGATTATTGGACCCACGGGGATAGTCGACTCGGATTGGGACAGCCCGGTGGCTCGAGCCGTGCGCACCTGCGCTGAGACCATATCCAGACGACTGGGATATCGGGGAGCGTACTAGATCCGGCTCGCGGCAATTCAGGGGGTAACCTTTCGCGGCAGCGTCCAGCGGCGGATCTGCATCTTTGATGCGGCCAAGTGTCGAATGCGGCTGCAGGTCATTCCCAAGACCGGCGCACATTAAACGCCTGAGAACTAGCCCCCAAAAACGCGGGCGAGTATCGGCGGCTTTCATCGCGATCGGGGCTGGCAGTACCTGATATTTGCTTTCAGCAAACCTTTCGAGGTGGCATCCGCCTGCGTTTCCATTCCTACGTCAAACGTATCGACCTCCGATGAATGGGCTGAGTTCAGTGATGTGCAGAACCCAGCCCTCACGGCTCCAAGCAAACCGTCCATCTTCGCGGTCGCAGTTCCCTCCCGCGGTCTCGCCAATTGCCAGTGGCCTAGTTTCGGCTTTTAGCTAAACGAAGTATTGGCATCACATGCAGGTGTAGTTACTGGCGGAAGTTATATCACCACTGCCGTTGTAATGCGGTGCTTTCGGGTACAGGCAGACCGGCAAACTGCGCGACGCGGTCGCACTTGTTGGGAAGGTGTAGGTCAACTGCGTAGGCGCCTGCCCCTGTTCGACCCAGTTTATGATCGCACCCGGCCAATCGATCTGCGTGACGTCCTGTCCTGCGCCATGCATATTTGCGGGAACGAGGAAAAGCCGGGTGTTAGTCGTTGGATCCGCCAATCCCATGCTTTGAGCGATGGCGGTCATTTTTGCATCATTCCTTTGATGCTCATTGGGTGACAACAGGTTATCTCCATTGTCGTGCCAGGAGATGAGTTTCTTACCCGAAGCAACGAATTGCGCGATCGACTGCAGATCATTGTCAATGCCAAGCTGACTCAGGCCCAAACCGATAGTGCCGTAATCGGTGTCCGGATTAAATGTTGCCTGCTTTGCGGGCGTCAGCCAAGATTGATCCCCCGTTGCCAGGAATGCGTAGACCCCTCCCAGCGACCCGAAAGCTCCGCCAAACTCGGAAAAGTCCGACCAGTTAAACCCATCGTAGATGACGGTACCGTTCGAGAGAGTCATCGGTGCCATGTACTCTTGCAAGGTAGCCACCTGTGCCGCAGAAAGACAAAGCGTAGGATTCGGGTTCGCAGTAGACAGTCCGCACTGCAAAAGCGCTGGGCTGAAGTGACAAGCTGCTGCATTCGTCAGATATCCGTCGGCAACCCCATCTTGCGAATCGCACGATGCTACTGCGGCCTGATACGCCGCAGTGTATTGCGCATTCGTCAGCGCGGCGGGAGTCCCGGCGGTTCCACCGATTTGAAGCCATTTCGCCGTTTGTCCAGCCATGTCTTCGGTTTCGCATCCCGCCACGATACCGTCGAATTGATCCGGCCACCGTTGAGCTGCAATATAGCCTTCGCGTCCTCCATTGGAACAACCATTAAAATAAGATTTTGTCGGTGCTTTTCCGTAGAGCGCGCTAACAACAGCCTTGGCAAACGTCGTTGTCGTGCCGATCGACAAATAGGCGTAGTCGGTAATCGAGGCCTGCGCCTGTGACGTACCTGTCAGCCAAACAGCTGGTGCAGCTTGCGCAGGCACTGCGGCACGATTTCCACCATTCGACGCTGCATAGGCAGCACCATACTTCGTGATGATTGGGGTAATCGCGCTGATAGCCTTGGAAGAGTTATACGTATACGCAGAGTAGATGGTTCCATCGAAGCCGCCGCCTCCGTTTTGAAAGTACCTTCCAGACCAATTGTCTGGCACGTCTACTTCAATGTCGAGGAATGGCGCTCTGGTGCCAGATACTTTACAAATCCCTGCGGTGCTGATACCCGCCACTGGCTCGATGCGAGTAGTTGCGGTGACCGTGACCCCGGCAATCACCTGGCCAGTCAAAGCCTGGCACTTAGCCGTCAATTCCGCCACGGTAGGTCCGCTAGACCCTGTAGATTGCGGCGCTGGGGCCTGTATCGAATTGCCACCACCACCGCAGGCGCTCAGTTGGAACAGAACCATACTGGCTCCGATGGCAAGTGCAAGACCCTTCCACTGGCCTCTAATGCTCCTCACTCGCATGTCTTTCTCCATATAGTTGTAGTTTCAAACCAACTCAGCCCTTCTTCACGAAATCCTTTCCGCCGCGCAGTCGAAGCCATATCGCCAGGTCGCGGCGAGTCCGGTTTTCATCAACATCTCTCGTGGGTTAAGCCCGTCGGCAACTTCGCAGACGCAAATCAGCGCGGTAGCGACTTCCTCGAACAGGCTCGACTTCCAATGCAATCATACGCCGTGAATTTTGTCATTAACAATTTTGTTTGGCGATGGTTAACCCGATTACATTTGCTGCGGTTCAGGCGTAATGTCGACCCGCTGGAATGGTGCTTGTCTCCGTTCGGTGTCTACAACATCGGCGACTGGTGGTTATCCTTACCTGTTTCCGCGTCGCAGGCAGGGCGCGTGGGAAACAACGTAACTTCAAAGTCGGTAGGAAGGCGACAACGACGAGATCCTCGATATCTGGTGTGCGGTCCCGGCGCGGCAACATTGCAAATATCGTTGACAAGGTCGAACAGACAACAATAAGCGCGATTTGGAGACGCAAATTGAAAACTACGAAGTGGGTTGTGAGCGCAATTAGCGCGGGACTTGCAACAGCGTTGCTGACCACGACGAACTTAGCCGCCGCGCAGGTGAAGATCGGCGTGACGCTATCGACGACCGGGCCCGCCGCGTCGCTTGGCATTCCTGAGAAGAACACGGTCGCGCTTTTGCCTAAGGAGATCGGCGGCAAAAGCGTGCAATACATCGTGCTCGACGACGCTTCAGATACTAGCAAGGCCGTGCAGAACACGCATAAGCTGATCGACGAAGACCATGTGGACGCTATCATCGGTTCGTCAGTGACGCCGAACTCGCTCGCCATGCTCGACGTGGTCGCGCAAGGCAAGACCCCGATGATCTCGCTCGCAGCTTCGGCAGCCATCGTCGAACCAATGGACGCGAAGCGCCGCTGGGCATTCAAGACACCGCAGAATGACAGCCTGATGGCGGAAGCGATCGCCAGTTACATGCAAAAGCATGGCGTTAAGACGGTCGGCTTCATTGGCTTTATGGACGCCTACGGCGACAGTTGGCTCAAGGGATTCGATGCCGCGGCGGCGAAATACAATCTCAAGGTCATTGCTACCGAGCGCTACAATCGCATCGATTCGTCGGTCACCGGCCAAGCGCTCAAGCTGATGTCGGCGAACCCGGATGCCGTCTTGATCGCAGGCTCCGGAACTCCTTCCGCCCTACCCGCAACCACGCTCAGAGACCGCGGTTATAAGGGAAAGATATATCAAACGCACGGCGTCGCGAACAACGATTTCCTGCGCGTGTGCGGCAAGGACTGCGAAGGCGAATTGCTTCCTGCGGGCCCGATCCTTGTCGCCGATCAGTTGCCCGATTCGAATCAAGTCAAAAAGTCGGCCCTTGCTTATAAAACTGCGTACGAGAAGGCCTTCGGCTCTGGTTCGGTGGCCACGTTCGGTGGTCACGCCTGGGACGCCGGGCAGATGCTCGAGCGTGCAATTCCCGTGGCGCTCAAGTCAGCGCAACCGGGCACCGAGGCATTCCGCGAGGCACTGCGCGAGGCGCTTGAGAACATCAAGGATCTGCCGATGTCGCACGGCATCATGAATACAACATTAACCGACCACAACGGACTCGACAATCGCGCCCGCGTGATCGTGGAGATCGTCGATGGCAAGTGGAAGTTGCAAAGCGAGTAACGGATAAGGTGCCCGCAGTTCGATAGGTGTGTCTCGGGCAAGCACCGCAAGATCTCACGTTGATGTATGCGGGTAGTCAAGGCGATAGCGCCAGTCGAGGCCTGAATCACTTTGCTCCCAAGGGTTTGGTGCGACGCGTGACCGGCGGACACTGAGCGTTCCCAGTCTTCAACGTTTGTCCGTTGAGGGCTGATCGAGGCTTATAACCTTCCGCAAGGTGTGATCTCCCAATTGTTTCGAGATATTGCCGCTAACCGACCGGGTCGCCTGTCCATCGTCGGGCCTGATACGCTTGTCGCCCCGCGCAACGCAGGCGGCAAGCTCAATGCGAGAGCCACTGAGGACCTGGTCCGCTCGATATCGCTGAACGGCGTTGACTGTCTTCTGTACAAAACCTTTCCGGTCGACGTCGCCATCGTGCGGGGAACCACCGCAGATGCCGACGGAAAAGTGACGATGGTAAAGGAGGCGCTCGCCCTAGAGTCGCTTGCCATTGCAATGGCCGCGCGGAACTCGCGCGGCATTGTGATCGTTAAGATCGAGCGTATCCGACAAGCGGTCTCTGCTGTAGCTACGAAGTTGGCTGGCGATCTGGTCGTGTGTGAGCCCGTCGTGCGGTAGCTACGAGCCTCAAGGATCACGCAATCAGCGATCGCGAACGTCGTTGCGCCCCAGTTGCTCCAGCGGAACGTTGTAAGTTTCTCTCATCGAATAGATGGAGACGGCCGACACGAGACACACCAACGCCGCGAAGGCAGCCGGCATCACCCAAGGTGCCGTGCCGAATTTGCCGATCAACGCCGTCTCGATCAGCGGCGCGAATCCGGCAACCGCGAAGCCGAACTGTGTTCCGATCGCCATTCCCGAAAGGCGTACCTGCGTCGGGAAACGCTCGGCATATGTCGCGGGCCAGACGGCATTGGTGATGCTGTACACGATGCCGCCGAGAAACACGCCTGTCACCAGAACCAACGCATCACTGCCAGTCGAGATCGACCACAAAAAGAAGGCCGCGCCGATCGCGCACAATACGTTGCCCGTGATGAACACCGGCCGACGTCCGATCCGATCCGATAACGTGGCCCAGAACGGAATCGTGAATACAGCAATCAGATTTGCGATGACGGCTGTCCACAACATCGTTGAGGTACTGACGTGCTGGGTGAGCGTGCGCGAGAACGACAACGAAAACACCGCGAAAGTCGTGCCGATCGATGCAATCAGTGCCGCGAAGAACACCTGAAGCAGTTCTTTGCGATACCCGCTGAGCAGTGTTCTGAGCGGCGCGCGGGGCACTTCGCCGTGCGACGCTTCGCTCTGGAAAGCCGGCGTTTCTTCGAGCCGCGAACGCACGATGAAGCCGACGATTACGACGAGTGCGCTTAGCCAGAAAGGTACACGCCAGCCCCACGACAACAACTGATCGTCGGGCAGCAGGGCGGCAAGCGGCAGCACGATGGCTGGCGCGAGCACCTGGCCGCCTTGGGTTCCGCTCAGCGTCCAACTCGACGTGGCCCAGAACGGAATCGTGAATACAGCAATCAGATTTGCGATGACGGCTGTCCACAACATCGTTGAGGTACTGACGTGCTGGGTGAGCGTGCGCGAGAACGACAACGAAAACACCGCGAAAGTCGTGCCGATCGATGCAATCAGTGCCGCGAAGAACACCTGAAGCAGTTCTTTGCGATACCCGCTGAGCAGTGTTCTGAGCGGCGCGCGGGGCACTTCGCCGTGCGACGCTTCGCTCTGGAAAGCCGGCGTTTCTTCGAGCCGCGAACGCACGATGAAGCCGACGATTACGACGAGTGCGCTTAGCCAGAAAGGTACACGCCAGCCCCACGACAACAACTGATCGTCGGGCAGCAGGGCGGCAAGCGGCAGCACGATGGCTGGCGCGAGCACCTGGCCGCCTTGGGTTCCGCTCAGCGTCCAACTCGTGTAGTAGCCTCGACGGTGCGCCGGCGCATGTTCAAACGACATCGAATTCGCACCGGCCTGCTCGCCGGCTGCAGAAATGCCTTGCAGGATGCGCAGCACGACGAGTAGCGTCGGCGCGAGGATTCCCGCGCTGTGAAAGCTCGGCAAGCAGCCGACGAGAAACGTCGAGAGCCCCATCAGCAGCAAGGTGCCGACCATCACCACCTTTCTGCCGACGCGATCCCCATAGTGGCCCATCAGGAACGAGCCCAGTGGACGCGCCGCATAGGCGACCCCGAAGGTGGCCATCGACGCGAGCGTCGCCGCTGCGATGTCACCGGGCGGAAAAAAGATGCGAGGAAAAACCAGCGCGGCGACCGTGCCGTAAATGAAGAAGTCGTAGTATTCGAGTGCGCTGCCGATCCATCCGGCAATCGCCGCCTTTCTGGCGTGCTTTCGGCGCTCCTCGGGTACGAGCGCCGGTGTGGCGCTATTTTGCAGGGTATTGGTCGTCATTTCCGTCTCCAGTATTTATGTGGGTTTTCAGCTCGCCGTTACGGTCTGTCTGCGAACAAGTTCTCCATGCTCTGCCTTACGAGGCGTGCGCGCTGCGCGAGATTCGTCTCGCGAGCTAGCGGCACTTCCGCAGCTAGCGCCACGTCTTTCGGAACCGCCGCTAACAGTTCGCGCAAAGGCAACTCGCCCTCGCCCGGCAACAACCGGTTGCCGCGGGCTTCATCGACGATGCCCGAGGACGGCGGAGAAGCAAGGGGTGCATCGCAAAGCTGCACGCTGCCGATCACCGCGGAATCAACCGCCGCGACCTCGGCAACCGTGCCGCCGGAGCGAATCAGATGTAGCGCATCGATGAGCACAAAGGCGTTGCGCCGGCCGACTTCGCTGACGACGCTCACCGCATCTGCGAGCCGCGCGACGGGTCGCCAGATCATGAACTCGACGTCGAGCGCCAGGCCAAACGGACTCGCCAGATCGCACAACGCGCCCAGGCGGTCGATCACACGCGCACGCTCGGCATCGTCGATGTTGATACAGACGCGTCGCGCGCCGAGTTCGGCGCCCGCTTCGAACGTGGCCACGTAGTCGCCGGGGCGTGTATCGGCTGCGATGCGCACGACCTCGATGTCGGACACGACGACATCGTGCTCCGTCATCAGGCGCCGCGTCTCGCGCAACTCAGGCGACCCTGCACGCAATGGATAAGCGATGCCGCCGCGCATCGGCGCACACAGGCGAAGGCCTACGGCGCGGAAACCCGCTTGCGCCGCGAGTTCGATCAGATGAGGCGGGCCGACATCCAGCACCGTGAGATGAGAAAGAGAAATGGGGTTCATGAGCACGCGCCAGCCCGTCAATACGTGGCGCGGCCGCCGGTCAGATCGAACGCGGCGCCGGTCGAGAACGAGCAGTCCTCGGTCGCGAGCCACGCGACCATCGACGCAACTTCGTCCGGTCGGCCCGCGCGTCCAAGCGGAATCTTTGCGAGCACGAAGTTGCGCGCGTCGTCCGTCATATTGCGCAGCATCTCCGATTCGATCGCGGCCGGCGTCACGCAATTCACACGGATATCGGTATTCGCCAGTTCCTTTCCTAGCGACTTGGTCAGTGCAATCACCCCCGCTTTCGAGGCGCCATACGCACCTTGATTCGGGTTGCCTTCCTTTCCGCCAACCGAGGACAGATTCACGATGCGTGCATGGCGCGCACGACGCAGATACGGCAACACTTCGCGACAGCACAGGAAAACGCCGGTGAGATTGACTTCGATCACCTGCCGCCAACCGTCGATTGGATAGGTGTCGACCGGGCCGATCGGTCCGTTAATGCCCGCCGCGTTAATCAGCACGTCGATCGATCCCAACCGTTCGTACACGTCTTTGGCCGCGTGCGCGATACTCGCGGCATCGGACACGTTGACCTGTGCCGACGACACGGCACCCACCTTTTCGGCGGCTGCCTGAGCGGCCTCGCCGTCGATATCCCACAGCGAGACTTTCGCGCCCGACGCTACAAACCGCTCGGCGATCGAATAGCCGATAGCGCCCGAGCCTCCAGTGATCACGCAGACGCGATCGTGCAAGTCAAGTTGGTTCATGTTCCTCGTCTCCAAGCTCAATCAGATGGTTTGACGCGATGCTACGGAGAAAGCGGAACTTTGTCGTATGCTGAAGTTCGTTTACCCTATAACGTTCGGTTAATTTGGGGAAAACCCGATGCGCTTCAAGCTTCGGCACATGGAAGTGTTTCGCGCTGTGATGCTTACAGGGTCGATCAACTCGGCTTCCAAGCTCCTGTTCGTCTCTCAGCCAGCCGTCAGCAAGCTGGTATCGCATATCGAGACGACACTCGGCTTGCGGCTATTCGAGCGCACCAAAGGCCGGCTCGTACCGACCGCGGAAGCACATTCGCTTTTCCGGGAAGTCGAGCATGTCTATCAGGCGGCCATGCGTGTCGATGATTTCGCGCATGCACTTGCACTCGGGCCCGCGAGCCTGCTGCGGGTGTCGTGCAGCGCGTCTCTTGCGATGAGCGTTGTCGCGCCTGCGTTGGTCGAACTTAAGAAAGAACTGCCGGACTTGACGGTTAGCTGGAAGACGACGCTGATGGCCGACATGCCGATGGAACTGCTCAGCAAAGAGGCCGAGGTCGCCATCTCCGCGATGCCGGTCGCGCACGAGCATCTCCACAACGTGCCGTTCATGTACGGGCATATGGTCTGCGCAATGCCCAATCATCACAGGCTCGCAGCGCGCGAGAGCATATCGCTCGCCGATCTGGTCACTGAGCCGATCGTGCTGTTCAAGCGCGACATCCCGTTCGGAACCGTCATCGCGCAGGCTTGCCAGCAGGCAGGCGTCGACCTCAAGTCAACCATTGACGTAATGCGCTCAGACCAGGCGCTGGCCCTCGTCGAAGGTGGATTGGGCGTGACCATCGTCGATAACTTCGCGACTACCGGGAGTTCGCTCGCCATTCGACCGCTGCGTGAAAAGATCGAACTGACAGCAAACTTCGTCTATTCACGCTTTGCCCCGCCATCCCATAATGCAAGCCGGTTCATGCAGGCTGTGTACGAGCGAGCCGAGCAACTTGAGCGTGCCATTCCAGACGTCATTTTCCCCTGATAACAGCGTGCGGTCGGGGCAATCACGCGTCGCTATCTCAAGCTCGGAAGCCGGAGCCCGGTTGATCTGACAGGCGCACGAGCTCGTCGATAACCACACGAATCCGCGGCTGGATATATTTCGTTCGTGGCCAGATAACGTGTACTGGCATTTCGCCGCCAGACCACGGCTGCAATACTTGAACCAGCGCGCCGCTGCGCAAATGCTCGCCGACAAGCCAGGTTGGCAGCTGAGCAAGTCCGCATCCAGCTAGTGCAGTATTCAGCATTGCCTCGCCGTCGCCCAACTCGTACCGTACCCTGACTGCCGTCGGCTCAAAAGTGTCCTGCAAATTCTTCAGCAGCCATTGCGCAGGTTCGCTTCTCCGTAGACCGACGATGCAATCATGATTCAGCAGATCCTCTCTCGTCTGCGGTACCCCGTGCAGCTGGAGGTAGCTGCTGGCCGCACAGATGATCAATCGCTGTTCGCCCAGCCTGCGCGCAGCGATATCGGAATCATCCCTGAGCTCTCCGATGCGAACCGCCACGTCGACGCCCTCTGCAATCAGGTCGGCGCGCCGTTCGCTGAAGTTCGCGGAAAGGTCGAGACGCGGATGGCGATTCGAGAGTTCGAGCAATGCCGGCAAAACGTGTCGGCGGCCGAACGTCGCCGGCAATTCCAGTCTGACCTTGCCCACCGGCTCCTGCCGCCCCGTGGTGAGATAACTCTCAGTTTCCTCAAGGTCGTTGAGCACGCGCAGGCAGCTTGCAAGGTATGCCTCGCCCTCGCTGGTCAGTGTCAGGCGACGCGTGGTGCGGTGTACCAGCTTGGTGGCCAGCCGTCTTTCAAGTCGCGTAACCGCTTTGCCCACCGCGCTGCTGGTCAGTCCCAGCCTGGCGCCGGCCGCCGTGAAGCTACCCTCTTGCGCCGAAAGGACGAATTCATTGAAACCAGAAAACCGATCTTTGAGCGTCATTTTAGAACCATAGGATGAAGTCAATGGAATTCTAAGTGCTTAATAGCTTAGTTGAATGAAATCTACAATTAAGTAACTGGAGAACACCATGAATGCGTTGACGGAACATGACTTAAGCGGCGCACTTGCTGCGCAGCCGGCCTATGCCCGGCTTTTCTCCCCCGGCAAGCTGACCGTTGGGCTGATCCTGCCGCTGGAAACCCATCCTCACCGTCCCGCACCGATGATGCGGGACCACGTCGCGATGGCACAAAAGGCAGACGAACTCGGGTTCGCCGCGCTCTGGATGCGCGACGTGCCCTTCTACGACCCACAATACGGCGACGTGGCGCAGATCTTCGACCCTATCCCGTACATGGCCTACCTTGCGGCGTTCACGCGCCGCATCGCGCTGGGAACGGCCGGGATCGTTCTGCCCATGCGGGAGCCTATGATCCTTGCCAAGCAGGTCGCGTCGATCGACCAGCTTTCGGGTGGGCGGGTCGTGATTGGCCTGTCTTCGGGAGACCGTCCCGCCGAATACCCATTGTTCGGTATTGATTTCGACACCCGCGGCGAGCGCTTTCGCGACGCCTTCGAGGTCTTCAAGACCGTCATCGAAAAAGATTTTCCCCGCTTTTCCTCGGCGCGTTTCGGCAGTTCTAGCGGAACCCATGAGCTGATTCCCAAGCCAGCCTTCGGCGCGCTGCCGACGATTGCCGTCGGTCGTGCCCAACAGAGCCTCGCATACATCGCAGAGCACATGGATGGCTTCATCGGCTCTTCGCCGGTGCCGCAGCAACTCCCCGCGTTCGCCAAGCAATGGCGCGATCAGGTGAGCGAGTCTTGCGGCGAGGAACGATTCAAGCCGCTCGGCATCGGTGGCTTTCTCGACCTGGTTGAAGATCGCGATGAGCCGCTCATCCGGACGCGAGGCGGCTTTCGCGCAGGCAGCAGAAGCCTCGCCTACTTCCTTCGCGATGCGCAGGCCGCAGGCGTCAACCACATCGCACTCAATCCGAAGGTCAGCCGGCGCCCCTATGCGGAGCTGATGGACGAACTCGCTAGTGAAGTTCTTCCCCACTTCCCTTCTCACTGAACACAGGCGCAGCGATGTACGCGACAGCGGTGCGATCCGCGTTGGCGTTGCGCGTCAGATACCTCACTCCAGGCGAACAACCATGAGCAGACTTTTCGACGGTTACGATCTGTCAGGGCTGAGTCTCCGCAATCGCGTGGTCATGGCGCCCATGACGCGCTCGCGTGCGGCGAACGGTGTCGCTGACAGCGAAACCGCTCTTTATTACCGGCAGCGCGCTGGCGCAGGATTGATCGTTACGGAAGGCTCGCAGATTTCCGTTGAAGGACGTGGATACCTGTTGACGCCGGGTATTCATACCCCCGAACAGGTCGAAGGATGGGCGAAGGTCACGCGCGCTGTGCATGAGGAAGGCGGCCGCATCTTCATTCAACTTTGGCACGTTGGACGGATATCGCACACGACTCTGCAGACCAACGCGGAAAGTCCAGTTTCTTCGGTCGACCGGCCAGCAGTCGGCAGCACGGCCCGCGCGTATGACGCCGCCGGATCGCCGGCAACGGTGCATGTAAGCCGCCCGCGAGCACTCACGACGTTCGAGATCTCCCGCGTCGTCAAGGACTTCGTTCGCGCCGCAACCAATGCGATTGCAGCGGGCTTCGACGGCGTAGAGATCCACGGCGCGAATGGATATCTACTCGAGCAATTCCTGAATGGTGCCCTTAACACCAGAGTTGATCGTTACGGTGGCGTCAGGATCGAGAACCGCTTGCGCTTTGTCCTCGAAACCATCGACGCGGTAGCCGACGCAATCGGCGCCGCGAAGACGGGGTTGCGCCTGTCTCCGTTTGGCCGGATCCACGACATGCAGGCCTACGCGGGCGAAAAGGAGACGTGGCTGACGCTCGCGGCGCAGCTGGCGGCTCGCAAGCTCGCGTATGTGCATTTGAACGATCAGCACCCGTTCGGCCCACCGGCGCTCAGTGCAAACTTTCTGCGCAAGTGGCGCGACCTTTATCCGGGAACTATCGTTCTTGCGGGCGGCTTCGACCTGCATAGGGGGGATCAAATGATCAGTTCCGGGGTGGCGGACCTCATCGCATTCGGCAGGCCGTTCATTTCGAACCCTGATCTCGTCCAGCGGCTAGCCAACGGCCTCGCGCTGGCGCCTATCGATCGATCAAATTTCTATGGTGGCGGCCCCAAAGGCTACACGGATTACCCGGTCTTCGACCACAGCACTTCAACCTAACCTTTACCAACCCGGCATCGCCTTTGCGCTCTACGGCGCTCAGGCTTCGCAGGCGCTGGTCAACGTGTGAGCTACAAAGAGAACCGCCGGTCAGGCGTTTTTGCTCTATCGACCGACGATGCGGGGCGGCGAAGAATTGGTGATCCGTGCGCGGCGAGTGCCCGCCGGCACGCGTCATAGCAATGCGCCAGAAAGGGACCCTTAGAACCTGTGCCGCATCCCCAATCGGAACAACAGCTGCTGATGGTTGGAAGAATCGCCCAGATTATCGATATTGGCTACCGCCGGTGTACCGAGCGACGAGGTACCCGACGCGTGTTGCCATCCGGCGCCGACATACACATCCGTCCTTTTTGAGAGAAGGTAATCCGACACGAGAGAGACTTGATGATAGTGCTGTTTCCCCACCGTCGTACCGCTTGCAGTAGTCACACCATTTGACGTCAGGTAGTCGTATGCAATCCCAGTAGTGAAGGCAGGGGTGAACTGATATGAGACGCCAACGTCGACGTTGTTGAATATTGCCGTACCGTTGTGGAATGCGGCTCCAAGATTTGCATACTGCACGTTCGAGTACGACGCTGCGAAAGTCGCGGCCCCCACTGCATAGTTTGCAGCAACGATCGCCACCTGGTATGCCTGCGCTGGCACATAGGCCTTATTCAATGAATATGCGAGTGGAGATGCGCCGTTGGCGTATGCCGTGAAGAACCCATTACCGGGGGTCGCCGTTGGATTCTTGAAGTATTCAAATGCCGCCCCGACCTTCAGAGGCCCACCGGAATAGCCGGCGCCAACCGAATAACCGCTGTTCGCGGTAAAGTTCCCTGCCACACCACCGAGGCTATATTCACCACCAAAGGAAAATCCTCCGCGGACTGGGCTCATATAGCGGACTGCGTTATTCAATCGCACCGTATTTGCCGCATTATCAACGTCACCCGGATGCATCCCAACGGGACCACCTACCAGGCTACCCGCTGTCAGAGGCTCTGGGAAATAGAACACCATGTCATATTGGCGGCCGAACGTCAGCGAACCAAATTGTGCGCTCTTCAGTCCAACGAAGGCTTGACGCCCGAACGCCGTCCCCCCTTGCCCAAATTGACCGTTATTCAGGTTCACACCCGATTCCAGCGTGAAGATGGCCTGAAGATTACCGCCCAGGTCCTCGACGCCGGTAAAACCCCATCGGCTGCCAAAGAGACCCGACAATGAGTCCAGCGAAACCTTCTTCCCTCCGGCAACGTTGCTGGTGTACATCAGCCCTTCATCGAGAACGCCATACAGAGTAACGCTACTTTGTGCGTTGGCAATTACTGGAAGTGCAAACAGCGCGCAACACACGGACAGTCGCTTCATAGGATCTCCTTTACTGCGTATATGAATTATTTGAATAACTTTTACTCAGCGTTTCATGACTGATGGGATAACCAGCTTCATGAAATCAGATAGTCGCGACGGCCCCTCATCAACTCCGCCCCGCGACATCTGTATCTTGAACGTCTGCACGATCAGATGATGCGATGTTCCTCGACCAGGAACGCGGTAATGCCCGCAAGGAACGTCTTCGCGTGATCCATGGTTTTCACGCCAGCCGCGGAAGCGAAAGCCTCCTGCAGGGTGTCGGTGCTTTCAAACCAGAACTCCACTACACCGTCGATTGGCAATTCGTTATACGCGCAAGCTGTTCCCTTCTGTACTTCTCGCTGGATCACTGCGTTCTGCCGATAACCCTTGACGCCCGGCATCTCACGAACCAACTCCGCGTGAACTCGCCACTCGTTCAGGAACTCCTGTTCCGACAGGTCGGGGCGGCGACGAATCAACGACATGCGTTTTTTCAGCCGAGCGCGCTGTTCGTCCGACGGCACATCTACGACAGTCGTCTGCTTGACCGTCAGAATGTTGAGCCGACCCAGAAAGTAGTTTTCGTCGGCAATGATCTTCTGCGGCAACTCGCCTTCGCCGAACGGCTTTTGCGCGTCGGCAATCCAGAGTTGGGAGAAACCGTCATACTCCAAGGGGTCTCGCGTAAAGTCGATACCGCGTTGGACGCGGTCCACGATATGGTTCTGCCTATACTGACTGAGCCCTGGGGCATTTCTCACCAGCGGCCCATGATGGCCGAGCCAATGCTTGCGGAATTCGTCGCCCGACCATTCGGGCTTCTTCGCTATCAATCCCATCCTCACGATGTTCATCGATCCTCCAGTTTTCTGACATCAATCCATGTGATCAGCGCATTCAATGGGCGCCAAGATAGGCAGCCTTGACCTTCGGGTCGTGGAGTAGATCGCATCCGGAACCCTCCAATGTGATATTGCCCACCTCGAGTACATACGCGCGGTCTGCGACGCCAAGCGCTTGCTTTGCCATCTGCTCGACGAGCAGAATCGTCAGTCCGTCCTCGCGGAGGCTGCGAATCGCCTGAAAAATGTCGCGTATGACCAATGGAGCGAGTCCAAGCGACGGCTCGTCCAAGAGAAGCAGGCGAGGCTGACTCATCAACGCGCGCGAGATCGCGAGCATCTGCTGCTCGCCGCCGGATAGCGTTCCCGACAATTGGTTCTGCCGCTCGCGAAGGCGCGGAAAGCGGTCGAACTCACGTTCGATTGCGGCCTCCGTTGCGGTTGCCGTCTGCTTGCGCGAATACGCGCCGAGCAGCAAGTTCTCCCTGACGGTCTGGTCGGGAAAGACGCCCCGACCTTCGGGCGACAGCGCAATGCCCAAGCCCAACCGCATATGCGCCGGCAACTGCGTGCAGTCCCTGCCGCCCACGCTGATTCGGCCAGACGAGACCGATTGCAAACCGGCAATGCTCTTGAGCAGGCTGCTCTTGCCCGCGCCGTTCGCGCCGATGATTGTCACAACCTCGCCTTCGCGCACTTCAAGGCTCACGCCTTTCACCGCTTCGATTGCGCCGTAGGACACTTTGACTGAGTCGACTTTCAACATACCGCCTCCTTTCATCACGCTGCTTCGGCCTCGTCGACGCCGAGGTATGCCTCGATCACGCGCGGATTGGCCTGGACGTCAACAGGCTTGCCTTCTGCGATCTTGACCCCATAGTCGAGCACGATTACGTGATCGGAGATGGACATCACGAGATCCATGTGATGCTCGACCATCAGGATGCTGACGCCGTACTTGCCGATGCGAAGCAGTAGCTGACCGAGCTCAGTCGTCTCTTGCGGATTGAGACCGGCAGCGGGCTCGTCGAGCAGCAGCAGTTTCGGCTCGGTCGCGAGTGCGCGGGCAAGCTCCACTCGCCGCTGCAAGCCGTAGGCCAGACTGCCGGCCGGCCTGCTCGCAAGATGACCGAGGTCCACAAGATCCAGCAACTCAAGCGCGCGCTGGCGCGTTATCTCCTCTTCGCGGCGTGCCCGAGGAGTGGCGAACAGCGACGCGAGCAGACCATTCTTCATGCGGCTATGACGGCCCAACATCACATTGTCGAGAACCGACAGATCTGAAAAGAGACGCAAGTTCTGGAAAGTGCGGCCCATGCCGAGACAGCAGATCGCATGAACAGGACTGCCGCCGATCTCCTTTCCGTTGAAGCGGATTGAACCGGTGTCCGGCCGCACGATACCGGTCACCATATTGATCATCGTGCTCTTGCCGGCCCCGTTCGGACCAATCAGCGCATGGATGTGGCCCTTCTTGATAGTGAACGAAACATCTTGTGCAGGCCTCACGCCGCCATACGACTTGGAGAGCTTCGTCACGCTGAGCAGGTCGCCGCCGCCTGTGCGCGCGCTACGCATGAGGGTCATCACGTGGCCGCCCGTGTGAAGCTCGTCCACGGACTGGGCCTTCTTGCTGCCAAACCACTTCGCCAGCGTACCTACAACCCCGCCGGGCATCGCGTAAAGCGCGAACAGCAGTAGCAGTCCGTACAGCGTATGTTGAACGGACGGCCAGCGCGCGAGCAGCGCATCCAGCAACGTCAAAACGATGGCTCCAACGACGGGACCGAGCTTCGTTCCTGCCCCGCCGAATAGCACGAGCAACAGGATGAAGACCGACAGCTGGAACGACACAAAATCCGAGTTGATGTACTGGTTCTGCTGGGCGACCATCGCGCCCGCGAGTCCGCAGGTTACGGCAGCAATGACAAATGCGATCACCTTGCCGCGATAGACGCGCACGCCGACCGACGCCGATGCGATCTCATCGGCCTGCAGCGACAGGAACGCGCGGCCAAAGCGGCCGCTCAACAGATTCCGCAACAGCAGATGGGTGATCGCGCAAAACACCACACCGACGCAAACCCACTGCGAAAGCAACATAGGCTGCCCGCCGATTTCCGGGCTACGAATTCCATAGATGCCCTGCGCTCCGCCGAAAACCTCCGTCCAGTCGCTCACGAGGCGTTCGACGACGATCCCGAACGCGAGCGTGACCATGGCCAAGTACGGCCCCTTCACCCGCAACGAAGGTAACGCGATCAAAACCCCGCAGATTCCGGCGATCGCTGTCGCCAGCGCCATCGCGAGCCACGGGTTGATTCCGGTCTGCGACGTGAGCAGCGCAACCGCGTACGCTCCCGCTCCGAAGAGTCCTGCCTGCCCCAGTGACTTCTGGCCGGCGAAGCCGACCAAAACGTTCATGCCGGCGGCACACAAATAGTAGACACACATCATGAACGCGATGTGCAGGTAGTAGTCGTTTCTGACCGCCAGCGCTGCCGCGCAAACCACCACTGCGGCCGCGACGACGCCCAGAAAATGGGAGTACTTGCTCATACCTTCTCCACCAGTCGGCTGCCGAAGAGACCTGTAGGCTTGAACGACAGCACGAGAATCACGACCGCGAACACCGCAATCTCCCGCCACTGCGCTTGCCACAAATTCACCGTCGATTCGAATACGCCGAGCGCAAAGCCGCCAATCACGCATCCGCGAGGATTACTCAAGCCACCGATCATCGCGCCCGAGAAGCCCTTCAATCCGATGGCAAGACCCATAAACAACGACGCCTGTGTAATCGGCGCAAGCAGGAATCCGGACAGGCCGGCGAGCGCGGAGCTCACGACGAACGCCCCAATCATCACTGCGTTCGTGTTGATTCCCATCAGATTCGCGACGTTGCCGTTGGCGGCCACCGCGCGCATCACTTTGCCGATCATCGTCTTTCGCATCACGAAGTCGAACACGATCATCACGACGACTGCGACGGCGAGCAGCATCAGTTCCTGCGGGCGAACGCCGATTCCGAAGATTTGGACCACAGAGTCGCCGAGCGGTGACGGTACGACCACCGGTTTGGGGCCCCAGATTGCGAGGCCGATGCTGTCGAGTACGACCCCGAAGCCAAGCGTGCTCATTACCCACGCCATACCTGGTTGTTTCGCAAACGGCCGCACGCCGAGGATGTACAGCAACCAGCCCAGCGCTCCCATGACGACGAGTGCTGCGACAAGTGCTAGCAACTGGGCCGTGGCACCGGGCACTTGCCCCCCGAAAGTCGTCGCTGTGATGGGCTTGCCGAGCAGCAGCAACATCGCGCTCATCCCAATGAAGGCCCCCGACGAAACAAACTCCCCGTGGGAGAAGTTGAGCGTTTTTGTCGTGGTGAAAGTGATACTGAAGCCAAGCGCGACCAGCGCATATGCTCCTCCCACTGCAAGGCCACTGATCAACGCCTGGAAAATCGCTTCCATCATGTCTGTTCTCCGCGGTGACGGCGTCGCGAAGGCGCCGTCGCGATAGAAAGGGAAGTTACTGCTTGTAGTCGGCCGCGGTAAGCGACGTTGTCATCTGGTCGGTGTACGGAAGCAGCTTGCCGTCCTTCCAGTGCACCCACACAAGGTCTTTGGCCGTCAGCGCCTCATGATTCGCCTTGCTGAAGGGCTTGTTGTAGGTCTTCAGCAGGCCCTGAACCGGCGAATTCAGGTCTTCCAGCGCTGCGCGAACCTTTGCACCGTCCGTGCTGTTCGCCTGCTTGATCGCTTGTACGAGCACAAGAACCGAGTCATAACCGTGCAGTGCGAAGGAAAACGAACTGGGCGCTTTGAGTTTCGAACCGACCCGTGCAAACAGCTTGTCCTGGGCGGGGGTTCGGTTTTCACTGACCGTCCGAAGGAATAGCGGCTTTTCCGCAAGCGTCTTGCCGGCGGCATCGTAGAACGTAATGTTGTCCGCAGCCCACGAACTGAGCGTGCGCGGATAGTAGTTGATCTTCTCCATGCTACGCATCACCTGAGCGATCGGCGTGCCTTGCGCCCAGATAATCACCGTGTCTGCGCCGGCTGCCTTCAGCTTGTTCAGCTGTGACGTCATGTCCGTATCGCCGACACCGAACTGTTCGGTGTCCACCGGCTTGATGCCTTGCACCGCCGCGATCGCGTTCAAGTCGCGCAGGCCACCTTGACCGTAGCCAGTCGTCTCGGACATGAAGCCGACCTTTTTGATGTCGTTGGACTTCTTCACGTACGCCACTAGCGCAGCGACCTGTTCGCGGTCCACCATCGACACCCGGAACATGTAGTTGTCCGCGCCCGGACTCATCGGCTTGGTGATGTCCGTTCCGGAAGAAACGTTATCGATGACCGGAATCTTCTTCTGATCCACGATATGTTTCCACGCCATCGCATTTCCCGAATTGGTCGGCCCGAACACGGCAACCACTCCTTCGTTGTCGATCAGGTCTGTCATATTCTGGATCGACTTTGGGGGCGCCGATACGTCGTCGCGCTGTACGAGCGTGAGCTTCTTGCCGAGAACGCCGCCGGCCGCGTTGACATCGTCGATCGCGGCCTGCATGCCTAGCACCGCGGCCTGGCCGCTTTGTGCGGACGGCGAGGCCGACAGGTCTCCGTTGAAACCAACCTTGATCTCCTCCGCGCTTGCCGCCGACACGGCAGTAGCGAGCGTCAACGTTCCGAGTATTGCTGCGACGATGCGAATCACTTTCATGGTGTCTCCATACTGTTTCTACTGAACGCGACGGTGGTCGCACGACCCCGTCCTTGTGGTGCGGCTAAAGTCCCCGTTGCCACATGAGCAACTGATTTACTACGCCGGATAAATGCCAGATAAGCGACCGACTCCATGTAGAGGACGACGCATCGATCGCGAGGTCTTCTATGTATCAGGGATTGCTCTTGTCTCGTGCCTTTGCGAGTTCCGACACGACCGCTCTGTAGATGAGATACTACGGCCTCAATTATATATATGCCATTGCTTTTGCGTAGGTGCAATCCCTGAGTCAGCCGAAAAAGGCCTGTCACCTGCGGAAAGCGGAGCATCGGGAGACTGTTCGCCCCTCCTGGCGGCGGGCCAACCATTGCGTGAGTAATTACACCGATGCAATAACACATGTATATGTGCAAAGCTGCCGATTTATCCACGGCCACACGGCCACCCATTCACGAACAAGGACAAGTCATGTCGTTTCCCCAATCCGTAGCGCCTCGCCTGCTCGACGGACGCTTTGCGCTCGTCACCGGCGCCGGGCAAGGCAATGGCCGCGCGCTCGCCGTCGGTCTCGCGCAGGCCGGAGCGAAAGTCATCGTCAGCGATATCGCCTTTGAGCACGTTCAGGAAACCGCGGGGCTGATCAGTGAAGCAGGCGGCGACGCGTGGGCCTTCCCCCTCGATGTGACGGATGCCGACGCGTGCCATACGCTTGCCGATAAAGTGCAAAGCGAAGTGGGTCAGGTCGATCTTCTTGTCAACAATGCCGGCATCATCATTCGCGAGAACACTTCGAGCCCTGATGCCGCGAAGAACTGGAAGAAGGTCATGGATGTGAACGTCCAGGGCACCTTCAACGTGACGCATGCCTTTCTCGGTGTGATCAAGGCGACGAAAGGCGTGATCATCAATGTGGCTTCGATCGCCGCTTATGCTGGCCAAGGCGCAAGCCTCGGCTACTCTCCGTCGAAAGGAGCAGTCAAGATGTTCACCCAGTCACTCGCCGCTGAACTCGCCCCTTTTGGGGTACGCGTCAATGCGCTGGCACCGGGGGTCATCGAAACTCCGATGACGGCCGCGACCCGTGAAGATCCAACGCGCCTGGCGGCTTTCATGTCGCGCATTCCGATGGGTCGCGTGGGGCAGACGGAAGACCTTATCGGTCCGACGATCTTCCTCGCGTCTGACATGTCGCGCTACGTGACGGGCGTCACACTCGCGGTCGACGGCGGTTTCCTCGCTATCTGAACGGTCTGCGGCGGCGTCCGCGCGAGGCGAACGCCGCCGGCGCTGCCCGCCCTGAATAACCCTAGCAGGCTGTTGAATTTGGATCCCGTGTAAACGGGGTTTGAAGGACGGGCGTTATGGATATCGTGTTCATGATCTTTGGCAGCGGATGCGATGCGCGGAATGGACGAGATGCAGGAACCCCTGTTCACGACGGTCAAGCTCGAGGACTTCGTCCCGGCAGATCACCCGTTGCGACCGATCCGGTTGCTGGTGAATGATGCGTTGAAACGGCTCAACGGGCTGTTCAGCGTCATCTACGCGGACACCGGTCGTGCCTCGATTGCGCCTGAGAAGCTGATGCGGGCGCTGCTGTTGCAGGTGTTCTACTCCGTACGCAGCGAGCGCATGCTGATGGAGCAGATGCGCTACAACCTGCTGTTCCGCTGGTTTGTCGGGCTGGCGATTGAGGACGCCGTGTGGGACCACTCGGTGTTCTCGAAGAACCGCGACCGGCTTCTGGAGCATGAAGTCGTGGAAGCGTTCTTCACCGAAGTCATGAGCACGGCGGACAAGCGGGGCTTGCTGTCGAGAGAGCATTTCTCGGTGGACGGCACGCTGATTCAGGCGTGGGCCAGTCACAAAAGCTTCCGCCGCAAGGACGGCCCGGACGATGGTCCGCCAGCCGGCGGTGGCCGCAACGCCGACACCGACTGGAAAGGCGAGCGACGTAGCAATGCCACGCACGAGTCGACTACTGATCCGGAGGCGCGATTGTTCAAGAAGAGCCACAAGAGCCCGGCCATCCTGTGCTACCACGGGCACATCCTGATGGAGAATCGCTCGGGGCTGGTGGTCGGCGCCGTGGTTAGTCACGCAGATGGTTTTTGCCGAGCGGGCCAGCGCATTGCAATTGCTCGATTGCGTGCCGGTACTCATGCGAAGACAGTTGGCGCCGACAAGGCGTATGACACCCGTGACTTCGTGAACGATTGCCGCGCTCGCAACGTGACACCGCATGTCGCGCGCAACGATGAGCGTTGGGGCGGCAGCGCCATCGACGGTCGCACTTCGCGGCATGCGGGCTACCGGACTAGCCAGATCATCCGCAAACGAATCGAAGAGCATTTCGGCTGGGGCAAAACCATCGGGCGGATCCGGCAGACGGTCTATCGCGGCCTCAAGCGCGTCGACCAGCACTTCAAGCTGACGATGGTTGCGAGCAATCTGACCCGCATGGCCCGAATGCCAGGGATGGTGCCGCGAGGAGCGACGCGATGAGCCGCCAATGCGCGAAGACTGCGCGCCAGACGAGCCGCATGCGTGCGCCTGCCCCGCGCAGATCGCGCGGTGAACCGTTAATTCAGCGCAATATCGCACGCGCAAGTCTCCTGAACATAGCTTCGGTCGTCATGACGGGGCGCTTTTTCAACAGCCTGCTAGGCGAGGACTGTTGACCGCCGCCGTTTCCATGCAAGCGCTGCGCGCCTCGACTAATAGCGGCAGCTCTCGGCGCTATCTGTCGAAATCGCCAAGGGTGCCTTATCGCGTGGCCCGCTTCTGGACAGTCTGCGCGAAAATTCCAGCAGTCGATCTCTCACCTTGCCGTAATCGGAGGTGTCGACGCTGCTCGACGAGCCGAACACCGTCACCGCAAGGATGATGGCGCCTGTCGCATCGAAAATCGGGGCGCTCAGACTGTCGACCTCAGGAATCGGCAAGCCGTAGGTGCGCGACACACCCTGGCGCCTCACGTCGGCCAGGATGGCATCGAGTTCGAGTTCCTGGATGCCGTCTTCCGACGCGCCCAGTTCCCGCAACAGCATAGGCCGCGTCGATTGTCTCGGCAGAAATGCGGAAAAGAGCCGTCCCGTACTGCTGTGTGCTACCGACATCACGGACCCGACATGCAGGCCAACATGAAGATACATGTCGGGGCCGTCGTACTGGATCACTGTCGGCCCATGATCGGTCCATATAGCAACGAATACCGCGTGGCGTTCGCTGACCACGAGTTGTTTCACTTGGGTTAGCGACTCCTGAAGCGGGGAAACCTGCCGCAGCGCGGTCAAACCCAGCCGAAGCGCGAGCGGTCCAGGCTCGAAGCAGTGCGTGGTCGCATCTTTTCTCACGAGGCCTGTACGCACCAGACTAACCATATATGTGAACACCTGATTCAACGGCAGGTTAGCGGCGACGCTCAGATCCAGCATCGAGACGGGCCGGCCGGCGTTGGCAATCGTTTGCAGCAGCGCACCGCCGACCTCCATTGCGTGGATGCCGCGCTGTGGCTTCCCAGTCCTCGGCACGCCGTTTTCAAGTACAGGATTCGTCGCCATCGTGATCCTTGCCCGATCTGATACCGGCCGAACGAAAAGCCGCGGTGGCTACGCGGTTCAACAGCGCAGCCACCGCGGCAGACAGATGGATACCGGAACAGCGTTAGCTCGCCTGTTGGGAGACCATCGTGAGCTTGCTATTCGTGATTGCATTCCCCGCGGGGGTACCGTATTCGGAGACGTTGACACCTGAAGCAATTGCTTTCCCGGCGATGAAGCCGAACGTCAGAGCCGGTCCGAGCGTAATGCCTGCCCCCGGATAGTTGCCGCCCATGATGCTGCACGCGTCGTTGCCCACGGCGAACAAACCGGTGATCGGCGAATTGCTGCTGTCCAGTACGCGACATGATTGATCGGTCTTCAGGCCAGCGAAAGTTCCGATGTCGCCGATTCGGATCTTGAGCGCGTAGAACGGACCCCGCTCGATCGGCGCGATACATGGATTCGGCGCATGCAACGCATCTCCTTGATATCGGTTGTATGCCTTGCTGCCTTTTCCGAATACAGGGTCGCGACCAAGCCTGGCTTCTGTGTTGTAGGTCCGGACCGTTTCTCTCAGGTTCAGCGCATTAACGCCAATTTTCCCGGCCAGTTCCTCGAGCGACGCACCCTTGGTCAGATAACCGACCCGCAAATAACGTCCGATCGGCATCGGAAATGGCGCAACGCTACCCAGCCCATAGGTGCGCAGCGTCTTGTGATCACATATGAGGTGCGCCGTGATTTCTTCGCCCGGCGGGGTAGCCTTAACCAGCGCCTGAACGAAGTCGTGATACGAATTGCCTTCGTTCGTGAAGCGCTTACCGTCGCGCAAGACCGAGATGACCCCCGGTTTCGCGCGGTCGATGAAGTGCGGCATGATGCCGGTCGTGCCGTCCTTGCGTGTCAACGTCGATACAGGAACCCACGCTGCGGCGTTAGGCAACGTCGTTGTCACGCGGCCGCCGACGGTTTCCGCCATACGCAGGCCGTCGCCCGTATTGCCGGTCGGGGACGGCGAGAAATGTTCGTTGCCGGTCGGGGCGTGCGGGAACAGTTGCTTGCGTCGCTCGATATCGTACGGGAAGCCTCCGCTCGCGAGCACTACCGCTCGCTTCGCCGTGACGTTGATCTTTGTGCCCTCCCGATCGAGCACCGCGCCCGTGACGCGTCCATTCGTCGTGGTCAGGCTCAGCGCTTTCGTGTTCAGCCACAACGGGACGTTCAGGTCGAACAACGACTTGGCGAGTCGGCCCGCCAGCGCGTTGCCGTTCGTGAGCGTCATGCCCCGGCCATGCTTGAGCACGTCGGCAAAGTGACGGGACAAACGCTTGGTCACGTACCAGGCCGACTTGACGGACTTCGTCACGCGCATGAAGTGAACGATCTCTTTCCCGGAGCCGAGCATCATGCCGAACACCGTCAGCTCGGGCAGCGCGGGCGCGAGGTCCTTGATGGCCGGGCCAAGTTCCCTGCCGTCGAATGGGCGAGTCACCATCGAACGTCCGCCTTGCGTCCCGCCCGGCGCTTCTGCATGGTAGTCCGGAAATACGAGCGGCATGTCGAAGCGAACGGCCGTTTTCGCGGTAAAGAAATCAACCGCCTGAGGACCGTGCTCGATAAAGGCATCGACTCGGGGGCCGTCGAAGCTATCCCCGGCCTCGTGCTGAAGATAGGTGCGCGCCGCGCCCTCCGTCTCGTAGATGCCCTGGACCTTCGCCAGCGACGTATTGGGAATCCACAGCCAGCCGCCGGAGCGGGCGGTCGATCCACCAAACTTCGGTTCCTTTTCGATGACTAGTACCTTCAGGCCTTCGTGCGCGGCGGTAATCGCCGCCGACATTCCTGAGCATCCCGAACCGATAACAAGAACATCACAGCTGTAATCGCTCTCTGCCTTCATTATGCGTCTCCGTCGTCCGAGAACGCGCTGCAACAGCGCGTTCTCATCGTCAATCCCAATTCATTGGGCCATGAATACATGATACGCTTAAATTATACATACGCAGAGCAATTTGCGTCCGTACAATCCCTAGGATTGGGCAACGACGAAGTCATCGAACATCTTTTTTTAGGAGACGAAATGATCAAGCGAATGACGCTGCTGTCCCGCAAGCAAGGCTCTTCCGTTAGCGACTTCCGCGCCTATTGGTCGGGCTGTCACGCGCAACTCGCGCTATGCATGAACGGCATCAGCAGCTACACGCAGAATCGGGTCGATAAAACGCTTTGGCAGTTTTCAGACGATTCGGGTCACTACGACATCGACGGCGTCGTGGAGCTTTGCTTCGAAAGCGACGCGGTGATGGACGAAGCGCAGCGCTCCAGCGTTGGCAGCGAGCACATCCCGAATGATGAACCGAACTTTTTACGCGGATGGACGCTTTGCGTGGTGGAGCACGAAGATGAGCCGACCGCCCATGCAGGCGTGAAGGTGATCGTCGCTGCGACGATGCGCGACAGCGTATCGCGAGCCGACTTCAGGCAAGCGGTCGTTGGCGCAAACCTGGCTCAGCGCGAGGCCGCCGCACTTTCGTTCGACTGGACCCAGAAAACCGCAAAACGCGAGCGACTATGGGCCGAGCCCGTTACGCCAACTGTCCTCGCGAGCCTGTGGTTCGGGAACGTCGCGCAAGCGCATGACGCATTTAGGCCTGACGGTGCCTTCGCGCAAAAGATCGGTCAGATTTCGACGCGGGCAGCCGCTCTCCTGATCGATCCGCTGGTCATAAGATAGACCCGCTGCGATGGCTGGCGGTGCAACGCCGCCAGCCACGCATGAGTTCGTCAAGAATCCACTGTTGCCGTTACTAACCTGCATAAGACAAAAAAGGGCGCTTCAACTTCTAGCGCCCCTGTTCCCCGGTCAAGCTGGTTATGCAGTCCTCGCCCTTTCGGCGCGCTCGTGCCGCAGGGCATGCGCCATCGCAACGCACGCGAGCACGAGCAGGACCGCGATGAAGTAGAACGCATAACTCATGCTGCCGGTGTAAGTCTTGATGAGGCCAATCAGGTACGGTGTGATGGTGCCGCTCGACACCCCGATACTGCTGACGAGCGCGATGCTCGCTGCTGCGTTGGGCCCACGGAAGAACGTGGCAGGCACGGACCAGAAGATCGGATGAGCCGCGTAAATGAGGACGGTTGCGGCAGTCAAAAAGGCCATCGAACCGGCGAAGCCGATGCCATGCGAAGTCAGCAATGCGAGCGCTGCTGCCGCGCCCGCCGCGCAAATCACGAAATGCCACTTGCGCTCGTTGCGACGATCCGAGTTGCGCGCGATCAAAATCACCCCGAGCGCACCAATCGCGTTAGGGATGGCCGAATAAAGGCTGATTTGCACGATGTCGGTGACGCCGAACCCCTTGATCATCGACGGCATCCAGAACAGCAATAGGAGAATGCCGGAGGTCAGGCAGAAATAGACGAACGCAAACAGATAGACATAACGATTGCCGAGCGCCGCCAGCAGCGAGTGTCCGTGTTCGGTCGGCTTCGCGTCCCGGGCGAGCGCTTCGCTGATCTGTGCTTTCTCGCGCGGACTCAGCCACGATGCCGCAGACGGATTGTCTTGCAGATAGAAGTAAGCGATGACACCCAGCAACACCGCCGGTGCACCTTCGATGGCCAGCATCCACTGCCAGCCATGGATACCGTGCATGCCATCCATGCCGCGCATGATCGAACCAGAAACCAGCCCGCCCAGCACGCCCGCCACCGCGACGCCAGCGTAAAAGATCGACAGCGCGCCCGCGCGACGCCGCGCCGGGAACCAGAAAGTCAGGTAAAAGACGATACCAGGAAAGAAACCTGCTTCGAACACGCCGAGCAGGAAACGCAGCACATAGAACTGCGTGGTCGTCGATACCGCGACCATCAGCACTGACGCCATCCCCCAAAGCACCATGATTCGAGCGAACGTCTTTCTCGCGCCGAACTTGTGCAACAGCATGTTGCTGGGCACCTCGAACAGCACGTAACCGATGAAGAAGAACACCGCGCCAAGGCTGTATGCGGCGTCCGTCAACGAAAGGTCGTGCTTCATCTGCAGTTGCGCGAAGCCGATGTTATTGCGGTCCAGGATCGCGATTACGTAGCAGAAGAACAGAAACGGAATGATTCGCAGCGTGACTTTGCGGAAAAGACTATCTTCCGTCGTCTCCGTGTGAATCTCGTTCGCGGATGCCGGAACCGCGTAAGCGGAACTTCGCGTTGTCATCAGATGCTCCAGTGCTGTGGTCTTGCCTGTCGACGCCGTCGCGAGTCACGCGGACTTCGCCCTACAGAGGAAAGAAGGCAGCGGCGCGAACGCACGACAACCCTCCTGAGTTACATATTAGCTTCATCATTCGCATATATATAATTCAGGTTTGTACCTATTCGTCATTTGCAGGCCTTGGACGCCGCTCGGCGGGACACACTTGGGGTTAACCCCTGTTACGCAAACCTGAGCGTGTGTTTAGCTTGTTATATATACGCAAACGCATTCATTACTTTATAAAACCCAGCATCATATTTCCAGGCCGGAGCGGGAGAGCGAGTGTCCAGGCAAGTTTTGTGGCTGTTAAGCACATGTTGCTTTGCCAGCATGGCTTCCATGAGAGTCTGCGATTCTCTGGTGCCTGCCGTGCAGACAACATTCGCAGTGGCTATGGGGCACGCCGCCCAATCAATCTCCGCGTTCGCCTTGGCCTACGGCGTGATGCAGCTGGTGTTCGGACCTTTGGGCGACAGATTCGGAAAGACGCGCGTCATCGCGATTGCGACGCTTGCATGCACGGTGGGCAACCTTGGAGCAGCGCTTTCCGGGACCATGGGCCAGCTGGTTGCGGCCCGAGTACTGTCGGGGGCAGCCGCCGCGGGTATCGTCCCTCTGACGATGGCGTGGATCGGCGACACGGTCGCCTACGAGCGTCGTCAGGAAATTCTCGCCAGACTCCTAGGCGCGACAGTGTTCGGCATGGTCGCAGGGCAGTGGTTTGGCGCACTGCTTGCGGACGCGTTCAACTGGCGCGCCCCCTTTGCCGCGCTCGCGGCCGTTTGCCTGGTAGCGGGTTTGCTGGTTTTGCGCGAAGGGTCTGACTCAGGGGGGCAACACGCCGCCCATCAGCCCCCGTCCCGTTCCGCTCATCGGGCGCTCGAGGTACTCTCGATTCCTTGGGCCAGGACCGTGCTGCTGGTGACTTTCATCGAAGGTGCGTTCGCATTCAGCGCTCTGTCCTTCATTCCCATCTATTTGCACACCGCTTTTGATATCGCCATGTCCAAGGCCGGCGGGATTGTTGCAATGTATGGTATTGGCGGCCTGAGCTACAGCAGGGGCGCGCGCCTGCTGGTAAGACGCCTCGGCGAGGTCAACCTTGCGCGGCTGGGAGGTGTCTGCCTCGCCATCGCCTATGGCACTCTCGCATTGCTCACCAACTGGTGGCTCGCGTTGCCTGCATGTTTTCTGGCGGGGTTCGGCTTTTACGCGTTGCACAACACGCTACAGACGCACGCGACTCAGATGGCGCCCAACATGCGCGGCACTGCGGTTTCGCTGTTTTCGTGCTTCCTGTTTTTCGGCCAGTCGCTCGGCGTATTCTGCGCGGCCTGGCTGATCGACCGGTTCACTGCGCCGCCGGTTTTTGCGGGCAGCGCCGCTGGCCTGCTCGCGATCGCGGCCGCCTTCTCATGGCTGATATCTCGCAAAAGCGCACGGTTAGGTCTGACCTGAGCCGGCGCCCACGGCGTCCGCTAAACCGGTTGCACGGTGGGGCCGGCGTTTCTTTCAGTAAGAAGCCTGGTCGTCTCGAGCAGGCTGGTACAAAGCGGCCCGCGCAATGCAACATCGAAATTGCCGGCCACGCCAAAGAGCGTAAGCACGAGAACGATGTCGCCGTTGCCGTCGAAAACCGGTGCACTGATGCTGTTGACGCCCGGAATCGGCAATCCTTCGCCACGGGCCAGTCCGCGCTTTCTTATATCGGCCCGGATGGCGTCGAATTGCGCCCGCGTCAGGTGTTCGCCCTCTGGCGTCTGCGAACCGAGATCGGCTTTAAGCAGTTCCTCGACCTTGGGATCCTTCTTGTATGCCGCGAAAACGCGTCCGGTCGTCGAGTGGGCGAGGGACATCACCGTGCCGACGTGGACGCCTGCGTGCAGAGACACGGCGGGCTCGATGCTTTGCAGCACCGAGGGGCCGCGGTCGCCCCAGGTCGCAAGCAGCACACTCTGTTCGACGCGGGTCGCCAAGTCGACGGCCGGCCGCATCGCGTTACGCACTTCGGGCACCATGCGTAACGCATGCAGTCCCAAGCGAAGCGACAGGGGCCCGGGCTCGAAACGACCCGTTACAGGGTCGCGCTTGACGAGCCCGGTCCGCAGCAAGCTGACCATATAGGTGAAGACCTGATTCGCTGGAATCCCGCTCCGAGCACTGAGTTCGGCGAGTGTCACCGGCTCGCCGGCTGCCGCGAGGTACTGGAGAAAGCGTCCGCCGACCTCCATGCTCTGGATACCGCGCTGCTCCCTCCGGGCGCCGGATTCGTCTTTGTCCGGATTTTCATCTGACTGCTGCCTGGTTACCATCCATTCCCCTGCCGCACGAATGTACGTAAGATTTGCTGATTTTACCGGGTCGTGAGCCCTCGCGACATTTCCCACACCAATCGAGCTTCATCTGAACTCAGCATGGACACCGAAAGCACAGAAAAGGCACAACGGGGGATTCAATCCGTCGAGGTGGGCAGTGAGATTCTTTCCGCACTCACGCAGTCGGACACGCCAATGCCGCTGAAGGAAATCGCGCGTGTGACTGGCATGGCGCCTGCGAAGCTTTTCCCTTATCTAGTCAGTCTGATCAAGCTGCAGCTGGTTCAGCGAGTCGAACCCTCAGGCGATTATGCGCCTGGCTCGCTCGCGTTGCGGCTGGGACTGTACGGGTTGCAACGTCTGAACCCGCTGCGAGAGGCGGAATCGGACGTGCTCGCGTTGGCATCGAGAACTGGCCAAAGCGTCTTCCTGACTACGTGGGGTCCGAACGGGCCGGTAGTCGTCAGGCAGGAAGACCCTTCGTATCCGCTGCACCTGACGCTTCGGGTCGGGACCATCATGTCGTTGGTCAACACGGCGACCGGCAGGCTCTTTGGCGCGTACATGCCGGAGCAAATGGTCCTCAAGGCGCTGACTGACGAAGGGATGCGCCTCAGCGGTGCGACCTCGCTCAAAGCGGCGGACAAGCAGTTGCTTTTCCGCGAATACGCCAAGATTCGCGACGTTGGAATGACGCGCACGTCCGGCAAGCCCTTGCCGGGGGTCAACGCGATCGCGGCGCCCGTCTTTCTCTTTAACGGCACCATCGCGCTGGCGCTCACGTTGGTCGGACCGGCCGGCACGTTCGACGTTCGATGGGACGGCGAACTCGCGAAAACGCTTCGCCAGACCGCAGCCGAGCTGTCATATCGGCTCGGCTATTCAGGCCCTGTAACCGGCCACTGATACCCCTTCCGGGTTGTCCGTCGGGACGCCCGCTTGATCCGTCGCAGCCGCGGTCCCCATAGCGGCTGCGCCGTCTGTCCCTACCTTCCCCTTTGCTGACCACGCGAACGCCGACCACGGTTCGCGTGTCTCCGCGCGCGCCGCGGCATGCAATTCATCCGCTTGGCACCCCGTCCTCGCACTACCCGGCGCATACGGGGAATTGTCTATATGCGATTCAATTCGCTAATATATAATTTAAACACTGTCGCGTGTGCACCCGCGCACGCATTCGATGAACAACCGTTACCGAGGTTTTTGCCATGACGTCAGTAAAGAAATTCGCATCGCACGCAGACACCGAAGAAAAGAAGGTCACTTTCGAGCAGCTTTCCGAGCACGCGTACGCGTACACGGCGGAAGGCGACCCGAACACCGGCATCATCATTGGCGACGACGCTGTGCTCGTTGCGGATACGCAAGCCACGCCAGTTATGGCCCAGGACGTGATTCGCCGCATCCGAGAAGTCACTGACAAGCCGATCAAGTACGTCCTGCTCACGCACTATCACGCGGTGCGCGTACTCGGCGCCTCGGCGTACAACGCCGAGCAGATCATCGCCAGTCAGGACACCTACGATCTCATCGTCGAGCGCGGTGAGCAGGACATGAAGAGCGAAATCGAGCGCTTTCCCCGCCTCTTCAATGCTGTCGAATCGGTGCCCGGGCTGACGTGGCCGACGCTGACCTTCCAGAAAAAAATGACCCTGTGGATGGGCAAGCTGGAAGTGCAGATTCTTCAACTCGGCCGTGGCCATACAAAAGGCGATACCGTCGTCTGGCTCCCGCAAGACAAGGTGCTGCTGTCGGGTGACCTCGTTGAATACGGCGCTACGCCGTATGCGGGAGACGCCTACTTCCAGGACTGGCCCGCGACCCTCGATGCGATTGCCGCGCTCAAGCCGGAAAAACTGGTGCCCGGTCGCGGCGCTGCACTGAAAACGCCGCAAGAAGTCGCCGACGGACTGGCGGGAACCCGAGCGTTCATCAGCGAGCTATACACCAAGGTCAAGTCGGGTGCGAGCGACGGAAAGGATCTGAACGCCATCTATAAGGAAGCCTACGCCACGTTGAAACCGAAATTTGGCGACTGGGTGATTTTTGATCACTGCATGCCCTTCGATGTAACGCGCGCACACGATGAGGCAACGCAATATCCCGACCCGCGTATCTGGACGGCTCAGCGCGACAAGGAAATGTGGGAGACGCTCGAGGGCTGACACTCCGTTCGTGGGCCGGACCGGTCACGCCGAGCCGGCCCCGTTTAAGGCAATCCAGCAAGGAGACAAATAGTGAAACCCACCGCGCAGGAAGCCACTGCCCGATTCGAGCCGGCGGACCAGGGCTCATTACGCAACCCCCTGCTGAAGCGCGCTCCGCGGGACTCTGCACATTCAGCGCACCCTCCCGGATATCAGTCTGGATTCGGCAGCGAATTCGCGACCGAGGCGCTCGCCGGCGGACTTCCGATTGGCCGCAATTCGCCGTAGCGAGCACCTTATGGGCTCTATGCCGAACAACTATCCGGTACTGCGTTCACGGCACCGCGCTCGCATAACCGCCGGTCCTGGCTGTACCGGGTGCGGCCGGCCGCGGTCCACCGGCCATTCACGCAAGTTGAAAATAGCCGCCTTCTCAGCGACTTTTCCAACGTGCCACCGACACCGCCGAACCAGCTCCGCTGGGACCCGCTGCCCTATCCTGCTAACCCGACGGATTTCGTCGACGGCATGGTGACAATGGCAGGCAATGGTTCCGCAGAGTCGATGAACGGCTGCGCGATTCATCTTTACGCGGCGAACCGCTCGATGTCGGACCGCTTCTTCTACAGCGCCGATGGTGAACTGCTGATCGTTCCCCAGGACGGCAGACTCAGCATCGCCACGGAGCTCGGACTCCTCGAACTCAGCCCGCAAGAGGTCGCCGTCATTCCTCGCGGCGTGCGCTTTCGAGTCGAACTACCGGACGGCCACGCACGCGGCTACATCTGTGAGAACTTCGGCGCATTATTTCGCCTGCCCGATCTCGGCCCGATCGGATCAAACGGCTTGGCCAATCCGCGCGATTTTCTGACGCCACTCGCCGCCTACGAAGTACGCGAAGGTAGCTTCGAGCTAGTCGCAAAGATGAACGGACACTTGTGGCGCGCGGACATCGATCATTCGCCGCTCGACGTCGTTGCGTGGCATGGAAACTACGCGCCGTACAAGTACGACCTTCGTCTATTCAACACGATCGGTTCGATCAGCTTCGATCATCCGGACCCATCGATCTTTTTGGTCTTGCAGTCAGTCAGCGACACTCCGGGCGTCGACACGATCGATTTCGTTATATTTCCGCCGCGCTGGCTGACCGGAGAGGATACATTTCGCCCTCCATGGTTCCATCGCAATGTCGCAAGCGAATTCATGGGCCTGATTCATGGCGAGTACGACGCGAAAGCGGAAGGCTTCGTTCCGGGCGGTGCAAGTCTGCACAACTGCATGTCAGGTCATGGTCCGGACGCGGACACGTTCGAAAAGGCATCCGCCGCCGATACGTCCAAACCGGTCAAGGTCGACGCCACCATGGCTTTCATGTTCGAGACCCGCACCCTCATCAAGCCGACCCGGTTCGCACTAGAAACATCGCAACTACAAAACGAATACTTCGAGTGCTGGCAGGGACTCAAGAACCAATTCAATCCGGAAGTAAAGTCATGAGCGCTACTATCGAACCCGGCGATGTCGTTTCACAGACCACACGCGCGGATCTGAAAAGCTGGGTCGAATCAGCTAACGACGGAAAAACCGATTTCCCGATCCAGAATCTTCCGTTCGGCGTCTTTTCGACGGGCGGCAATTCCCCGCGAGTTGGTGTCGCGATCGGCGACTGGATCGTCGACCTCGCTGCGCTCGAAGCAGCCCGGGTAATTACGATTCCCTACGCGGCAGTCGACGACGATGGCAATCCGAAAAGCGTGTTCCGGCAGAAACGGCTTAACGATTTCGTGTCGATGGGCCGCCTCGTATGGTCGAGCATCCGCAGCCAGTTGTCTTCGCTCTTGTCGGCTGACGTTGCGACGCTGCGCGCCGATGCCGGATTGCGCGCGCGCGCGATGGTTAAGCAAGCCGATGCGCAAATGCATCTGCCATTCGAAATCCCCGGCTACACAGACTTCTATTCGTCGCGCGAGCACGCAACGAACGTCGGTTCGATGTTCAGGGATCCCCGCAACGCCCTGATGCCGAACTGGCTCGAGATTCCAATCGGCTACAACGGTCGCGCGTCGTCGGTCGTGGTCAGCGGAACACCGGTTCGCCGGCCGAACGGTCAGCGTAAAGGCCCTAACGACGCGCGCCCCACATACGGGCCGTGCTGCAAGCTGGACATCGAACTGGAAACCGGATTTTTCGTCGGAATTGGCAATGCTCTAGGCTCTCCGATCGACGCGAAGGCGGCCGACGAGCACATCTTCGGTATGGTCCTGCTGAACGACTGGAGTGCGCGCGACATTCAGCAGTGGGAATATCAGCCGCTTGGACCATTCAATTCGAAAGGTTTCGCCACGACCATCTCGCCATGGGTTGTGACCTTGGACGCACTGTCACCATTTCGCGTCGAGCAGCCGACTCAAGACCCGCAGCCGCTTGCTTATTTGCGTGGTGCGCACCGCGCGGGCGTCGATCTGGAACTGGAAGTGCGACTCAAGCCGCAACACGCAGACGTCGCCAAAACAATTGCTCGCACCAACTTCAAACACATGTACTGGTCTATGGCGCAGCAGCTGGCGCACCACACATCCGGCGGCTGTAATACCCGCGTCGGCGATCTGATGGGTTCGGGCACGATCAGCGGGCCGGAGTCTGATGCCGTATCCGGCGACATCGGGACCTTCGGCAGTTTTCTCGAACTGACCTGGAACGGACAGAAGCCGCTCGATGTCGGTAACGGCGAAGTCCGGTCGTTCATCGAAGACGGCGACGAGCTAACCTTGCTCGGGTGGTGCCAAGGAGACGGCTATCGGATCGGCTTTGGTTCGTGCGTCGGCCAGATCTTGCCCGCGCTGCCCTCGACGGAGAGCCAATGAAGCTATACAGCTACTTTCGCAGTTCGGCGTCCTATCGCGTCCGTATCGCGCTTGCGTTGAAGAAGCTTCCTTTCGAATACGAAGCCATCCATCTACTAAAGGATGGCGGTCAGCATTTACACGACGCATATCGCAAGATAAATCCCGACGGGATCGTCCCTGCGCTCGTTGACGCACCGAACGTGCTGACGCAGTCGTTAGCGATCATCGAGTACCTGGACGAATTGCATCCTACGCCCCCGTTATTGCCAACGGATCCGGCCGATCGCGCATACGTGCGTGCAGTCGCGCTGCAGGTCGCATGCGAAATACATCCAGTCAACAACCTGCGTGTTCTGCGCTATCTGAAAGACCAGATCGGAATCTCGGACGAGCAGAAAGCTGCATGGTACAAGCACTGGATCGACGTCGGCTTTAGCTCCCTGGAAGCGCGCCTTGCGCAGGAGCACCGGGTCGGCGGCTTCGTGTTCGGCGATGCGCCCACCCTCGCCGACATCTGTCTCGTTCCGCAAGTCTGGAATGCGAAACGCTTTGCGATTCCGCTAGATCCGTACCCGACAATTGAACGTCTTGCACGCAACGCCATGGCGCTGGCACCGTTCATGCAAGCCGACCCAGCCAATCAGCCGGATTCGGAGGACTGACTTGCAAACGTCCCGGTGAGGCACAGCACGGGTTTGTCCCGATCCCACTTCCTGGTTAAATGAGGCCAAATATATTCTCCTATATCTAATTTCAGTCCACGCTGGGATTAATTTAGGTGAACTTCGGATCGGGCGTACAGAAATGCGCCCCGACTCAATCTCGCCAGACACCGGAAGGGGACAAAAGTGAAACGTTCGAGACTTGCATGGCTGCTTACCGCAGCACAGGCTGCTCTGCTGGGCAGCGTGGCTATTCCTGTCTTCGCTTCTTGTGAAAGCGGGCACGCACAACAGTGTGACTCCACCGCCGCCACTCCGTTTCCCGGCGGGGTATGGACGCCCGGCAACGCGACCTACGGCACCGCACTCGACAAGAGCATTCCTGTGACGATGAGCGATGGTGCTGTCCTGATGGTAGATGTGTCGTACCCGACCGACTGGCAAACCGGTGCGCGCGCGAAAGGCCCGTTTCCGGTTCTGATCACGCAAACTCCGTATCTGGGAACGCCGTCCAATGCTGGGGACTACTTCGTGCAACGCGGCTACATCTTCGTTACCGCATCAGTGCGGGGAACACGCAATTCGGGCGGCGACTTTTCGTTCTTCAGCGAGCGCGACGCGAAAGATGGAGCGGAGTTGGTTCAATGGGCCGCCACGAAACTACAGAATTCGAACGGCAAGATTGGCTTGCAAGGCGGCTCGTGGGCAGGGCTAAATCAGTTCTACACTGCCGTCGCGGCGGGGCGCAATTCCCCAATCAAAGCGGTCGCACCCTTCTGCGCCGGCGCAGAGTTCTATCGCGAGACTTACTTCGCCGGCGGTATTCCCACGCAGACCGCGCAATTCCCGCTATTTTTCGGCCCGGCTGTGGGTAACGATCATGGAGCGACCGCCTATGGCCAGTCGCTGGTGAACGAGATTGAGGCCGGCGGCCCGCGAGCCTACGACAGGGAGTTCTGGCAAATCCGCACCCCAGGCAATTACGCGCGTCAGTTTGTCGAGCTTGGCATCCCAGCGCTGATCTGGAGTACCCACCAGGACATCTACGCCGAAAGTTCAATGTCGATGTACGCGTATCTGCAAAACGCATATAGCAAGCAATATCTGTATGGTCCGATGACCCCGAACCAGAAGGCGACCGGCCGCTATCAGATCATCATCAGCCAGGGAGGCCATTGCCAATTCGAGGAACAGACGACCGGCCAGAATATCGCCAACAACATCACTCTCGAATGGTTCGACACCTGGCTCAAGGACAAGAAGACCAGGATGGCGGACACCACTGAGCCGGTTCACGTGCACGAGTTGGGCTCGAACAATTGGATAAGCACGTCAGCATATCCGGTTGCGCCCTCCTACAAGCAGTATTTCCTTTCGGCGCAAGGCGAGTTGTCGCGAACCGTGCCGAAACATTCCGGCAAAGCAGACGTCCTGTGGGCGCAACCCGGCACCGGCAGTTCTCTGCAGTTCGACAGCCCCGTGCTCAAGAAAGGCGCCACACTCGCGGGCCCGATGAGTGCTTCGTTCTATGCATCTTCGACCACACCGAACCTGGAACTGATTGCGACCGTCGAACTGGTGGCCGCAGATGGAACGGTGACGCCAGTCTCGTCCGGCACCGTGCTCGGCAGTCTCTCGAAAAACGATCCGAACCGTTCGTGGATCGATAAGAACGGAGTTCCGGTGAAGCCGTACGGCGAATACGTGGCCGACCATTACGTGCCTGCCAATGAACTGCGCAGATACGATTTTGTCATATCGCCCAAGTTCATCGCGATCCCAGAAGGAAGCAAAGTTCGACTGGTTGTCACCACGCAGACCCCGTCGCAAGGTGCTAATGGTGCTTCCACTCCCCCGCCGGCGAATTCCCAGTGCTCGCCGTCGCTCGGCACCGATGCCTGCTTCCCCACCCATCCGCAGGTCGTCTCGCTCACGTCGAGCACAGTCTCCCTCTACTTCGGTCCGGGCAGCCCTTCCTCGTTGAATCTGCCGTTGCTTAAGGCGAATTGCTTCAGGTCAGAAGGCAACACCAGCGTTCCGAACTGGAGCGGCGATAACGACGGCTCACACGGTGCAGTTTGTCAGGACATGAGCGACAACGATTAGTCCGCATCTGAGCGCTTGCGCTGCTTGACCCGATCCTTCTCGAACGGGTCAAGCAGCAGCCTCCGTCAAAATGGGGAACCGTGCGCCAGACGCACCGAAACAGCATCAAAATGCAGTCCCTTTCATGCTCCCCATGTGCCCCTCCGAATGATCTCGCTTCGCCTGCTCAAGCCGTTCTCGGTCTCCAGCACGAATGGTCCAGGACCGGTCCGCTGGAAAACTGAACAGCAGGGACGAACTCGGCCGCCGGAGACTCACCTCGCCGTTTCGCGCACGAAAAAGCCAGCGATTCCTCGGCAATCGCTGCATCAGAAATTGAAAGCAGGTGCGACTGCTTAGATCGGGTAACGCTTCGGGACCGCCGCGCACTCGCGCCGGCCGATGTGTCTCCAAAGCCGACACTGCCGTGGAGGCTGCACCCCATAGTGATGTTGAGTTTCTCCGTGCCTGGGCGAAGCCGCCATCCTCTGTGACATGGACAAAGACTCGCATCGAACGCAGCTTGTCCATTTCAGCACCAGATGCTTTTCCCGGCACTACCGGGTGGATATCTCGCCATGAAGCCTCTCGACCACGGGGATCACGATCGTCGTCCAAAATTCGGAAGCCGCCGGGTCTATCAACGTGGACTCGTGGCTCGCGACCGCGCGGCCGGCATCGCTTCGCAGGAAATCTTCCGCTGCAGCGACATTGTCGAAACCGTACAGTCCGATTCCATCGATCTTGACAGCATCGGGGTGATAAAACGGTGCGTCTGCTTCAGTCGGCCCAACGTTATGAAGCTGCACGTACCGCTTGACGCTACCGTCGAATCGCGCCTGCTCGCTCACCAGCGCGGCATGTTCTTCCCGCCACCAACGTTGGAACTCGGCCCGGCTTGCATTAGTCCGGCGCCTGTGCAGCTTCACGAGAATCACCGCCTCCGCTCCATTCGGGCTCGGGATGATCACATGCTGCCGCGCAAGCACGGGAGCGAGATCACGAAACATTGCCCGGTCTTCCGGAATGATCTTCGTTCTAATTCGTTCGTTGGCAAGCACTAGCGGAATGTCATCGGGAGTGGCGAAATTGAGGAAGGCCACGCCGTCCCACGAAGGCCGTTTGTACGGCGCCACGTGGCCGATGATCGTCGGCCAAAGGGCACCGTGCGAGTCAACCGGTACGCGATATGGCGGCTGATCCGTATTCGTGGGCCCCGCGGCAAAGCGGTGCAACTGTGAATAACGCAGCAGCCGCTCGAGACTCTTGTCACTGTCCTCCTCTACGTGCGTGAATCGCACGCCGTGCACTTTACGCCAGTACTCGCTCCAGTGTTCGAAATTAACGTTGGCATCACTTTCGAACGCGAGGTTCTTGGCTTCCGCCGCAGGATCGGCGCTCGGTCGGCCTGAAGTATCCAGCGTAAATCCGCTTCCCAGCCGTCGGTCGCCCAGTCTCGTGCTGTCGGCACGAGACAGCAACGAGAAAAGCGCTGTCAGCGGCTCATCGCTTGCCTGACGCGTTTGGATATGTGGCGGCCGAAGCACGGTTTCTTCGACAAGATTAGCCATGAGTGTCACCTTTAAAACGATCGAGGAAGGAAATGATCAATGGCACGATACCAGCCAGTACGCCCACGGGCCAAAGACCGTCGCGCCCATGGATTTGCAGTGCTGTGCCGCCGAGCGCCGGACCAAGCGCCATACCATACTCAGCGCCTGTCATGAGCATGCCGTTGAGACAGCTGCGCGCTCGCGTCCAGGCTTGATCAGGCGGGTGAGATACCAACGCTGCCATGACTCCAAGGTCGAAAACGACGGCACAGATGCCAATCGTCCAGAGGCTCGGAGAAGCCACAATCAGAGTCGCAAAGGAAGCGATTAGCAGAGTGCAGTCGATCCGAACAGCATGCAGCGGACCGGAACTGTCAGCAAGCGCGCCAAACATAGGCGCGGCGAGCGCACCGGCAGCACCCGCGAATCCGAACATTCCAACAACCGCTGATCCTTGACGAAACGGAGCTGTGCCAATGACCACAGACAAGGAAGACCAGAAGGCCCCGAGCGTAATGGCCAACGCGGGCTGGGTAGGCACATCCAAGCGAAGTCCGCGATGTCTGGTCCAAAGCGCCCACAAGCTACTCAGCAGAGAAGAATAGTTGGACCTCAACGTGGGTCCTGCTTCATCTGCGGCTGTGCGAAGCGGATGCTGATAGGCCAAAAACGACACGACACAGCAAAGATAGGGAAACGGGATGATGCGCCGCGCTACTCTGTCGAGAATCTGCTGATCGTCTGCGGCCGCGCAGAACACGGGAACCGCATCGATGTTGAGAGATTTATGTATTGTCTCTCAGGACGGCGTCGAGTCGATAGTGCATCGCCTGTTGCCCGGCAGTGTCTCGCGCGCCCTCGCCTGATGACATGAAACATGAAAAAAGGCCCCGCGAGCGGGACCTTTATGAGTGGCTCCGGACAGTCAGTCCTGCAACGCGGCCCACATTTCCTTGTCGCGCTGCGCCGTCCAGATACGAGGATGCTTGATGCCGCTTGCCTCGTCATAAGCGCGCGATACGTCGAACGGCAGGCAGTGCTCATAAATGAAGACATGGCCGAACTTCGGGTCCATCGACTTGCGGGTATGCGCCATCGACCCCTTCAGATCGAGTTTGTCGGCCACCGCTTCGCGGCCCGCCTGCAGTAACGTCGTAACGAAGTCTTTCGTGTAGTCGAGACCCTTGTTCACTTCCGCGGGCGACAGCAGCGCGGGGCCACGGCCTGGGACGAGCTTCTCGGCATTCAGAGCGCGCAGCGCTTCGAGCGTGGCCGGCCATTCTTCCAGCTGCGCATCGCCGCAATAACAGGCCGCGTCGTATTCGACCAGATCGCCGGAGAACAGCACCTTCTGCGACGGCAACCAGACGACTGTGTCTCCTTTGGTATGCCCCGAGCCGAGATGCGCGATCTTCACTTCGAGCTTGCCGAGAAAGAGCGTCATTTCCTTTTCGAACACCAGCGTCGGCCACGTCAGGCCGGGCACTGTTTCGACGCCTGCAAACAGGCGCGGGAAGCGTTCGATCTCCGACTTCATATCGGCTTCGCCGCGCTCGACGATCATTTCGTAGGTGCCGCGACTGGCGATCACCTGCTGCGCACCTTCCTTGAAGTATGCCGACGCGCCCAGCACGCGCACGGCGTGATAGTGCGACAGCACGACGTATTTGATCGGCTTGTCGGTGACGCTGCGGATCTTCGCGATCAGGTCTTGCGCCATGGCAGGCGTGGCGGTGGTGTCGACGATCAGCACGCCATCGTCACCGATGATGACGCCCGAATTCGGATCGCCTTCCGCGGTGTACGCGTACGCGTTCTCGGACAACTGGGTCCACGTGACTTTTTTTACTTCCAGGTCAGCCTGGGATGCGAATGCTTTTGCCATGTATGTCTCCGTAAATCGGCGGGGGATGACGAATAGTCTCGCCCCGGGTAGAATTTGTCAATAGCAAGTCGATTTGCTATATGTAAAATACGGGAAAACCCCGGTGCTGTGGGCGCCGCTGGCCCAATGCGCTAGCATGAGCGTCCGACGGTGACGTGCAACAATGGATCGGACAATTGAAAGAAGCAACTGAGAGATCACAACGAGGTATCCAGAGTGTCGAGGTCGCCGGACGCATCCTTAAGGCTCTGGCACAACGACGCGCGCCCGCGGCTTTAAGCGAACTCGCTAACGCTGCGGAACTGTCCACCGCGCAGGCCCATACCTATCTCGTCAGCCTGACCAGGCTCGGACTCGTAAAGCGCGACGCGTTGACCGGGTCCTATGAACCCGGTCCACTTTCGCTGCGCCTCGGCCTCATGTTCGTCGAGCAGCAGGAGGCCTACCGCGTCGCAGTGCCCTACGCGACCGAACTCGCCGCGAAGCTCGGATTCAGCGTGGCAGTGTGTGTAGCCGGTGCACAAGGACCGATGATCGTGCGCTATGAGCGCGGCGCCTACCCGTTGCATGTCAACCTGCATATCGGTACCGTGATGTCACTGCGCTCGACCTCTACTGGCAGGATCTTCAGCGCATTCCTGAAGCCCGATGAGCTCGCGGCGATGATGCGAAATCAGGGAATCGCACCACTGAACGTCGGCGTCGATCACGTCGAGTCGCCCGATGGTGCGAAGACTGAGAGTCTCGAAGAAGAGCGTAAACGCGCGATGGCACGCAGCGTCGATGTGCCAAGCCCAGGGATCAGCAGCCTGAGCGCGCCCGTATTCGACGCACACGGAAGCATGCAGCTCGCGCTGACTGTGATCGGCCCGTCGGGTGCGATGGATACTGACTGGCAAGGTCCGATAGCGACCAAACTCCGCGAGATCTGCCAGCGCATCACTGAAGCTTTGACTGACAGGACGTCGACCCATGCAGTCTGAACCGAATAGCACAGCAAACGATGCCGCGGCCGGCTCGGACGTTAAGGCACAACGCGGCATTAGCGCGCTCGAGAGCACCGGTGAGCTTCTGGTGTCGCTTGCTGGAGCGAGCCAGCCGCTGGGCCTGCGCGACCTTGCGGCGGCAGCGGGCATGCCGCCAGCCAAGGCTTTCCCGCACCTCGTGAGCCTGCAGAAAATCGGCCTGCTTTCACGCGATGAAGACGGCTGCTTTTCGGCGGGACCGCTAGGCTTCGAACTGGGACTTGTCGCGCTGCAACGGATGTCGCCTACCCGTGATGCCGAGCCGGAGATCGCCTCGCTCGCCGCGACGACGCAACTGACAGTCGCCGCCGCCGCTCTGGGTCCGCTTGGTCCGACAATCATCCGTCTCGAGGAGTCCGCACGGCCGCAACATATCAGCCTGCGGATAGGTACGGTCATGTCGCTCGTCAATACGTCGATTGGACGCGTTTTTGCGGCGCACATGGAGGAAGATGCGCTGGAACGCTGGCAAAGCCACGAGTCCATCAGACTCGCAGGTGCACAAGCGGAACAGCCGCTTTCGCGCGCGTACCGCGAGCGCTTGAACCGGATCCGCGAGAACGGCATCGATGAGTCGTTCGATGCGCCTGTGCCCGGCGTCGGCACCGTCGCCGCGCCGGTTCTTGATCATACCGGCGGGATCTCGCTAGTCATTGCGGTGATCGGCTCGTCGGCCAGCTTCGATGCGGGCCCGCAAGGGCCGGTCGGACTCGCGCTGCTGGCAGCGACGCAGCGGCTATCATGGCGTTTCGGCGCAAGCGGCGCGGCTACGCCTGCTGGCTGACTCAAGCGTCCGCGTCAGGCTGCTTACTGGGCTCGGCTGCGGCAAACGCCGGATGCGTCATCGCATGATCCGCGATTCGAGCGATCGACGGGTAGCTATGCAACGGTATCTCGAACCGGCGCGCGTTCCAGACCTGCGGAACCAGACAGACATCCGCAAGGCTCGGCTTATCTCCGAAAACAAAACTACCGACGCGCGAATCCGACGAGAAACGTGTTTCGAGAGCCGCAAAGCCAAGATCGATCCAGTGCCGGTACCATGCTTCCTTCTGCGCTTCCGATGCGCCAACTTCGCTCCTAAGGTACTTCTGGACGCGCAGATTGGCGATTGGATGAATCTCACAGGCAATTTGGAGCGCGATTGATCGCACGAAGGCCCGGTCCAGCGATGACGGCGGCAGCAGGGCCGGTGTCGGGTAAAGCTCTTCCAGATACTCGATGATGGCGAGCGACTGCGTAAGCACGGTGCTTGTCGCTCCGTCGTCGCAGACGAGCGACGGCACCAGCCCATCCGGGTTGATTGCGCGATAGGCCGCCAGCAACTGCTCCCCGCCGTTACGCACCAGATGCACAGGCGCCTGATGGTACGGAATGCCTTTCAGGTTCAGTGCAATGCGCACACGAAACGACGCCGAACTCCGAAAATATCCGTGCAACGTCAGGTCGCTCATACTACCTCTCGTGCCGGCAGCACTTGACCCGCGCAGGCGCCGAAACCGACTCGGTAGCCGTCGCCTTGGCACCAGCCCCGCAGAATCAGTTCATCCCCATCTTCGATGAAGGCGCGCTGCTGCCCAGAAGTCAGTTGCAGCGGGCGCTGGCCATTCCAGGTCGATTCGAGCAGCGAACCACATGAGTCCGGCGTCGCACCGCTGATCGTCCCCGAACCCATGAGATCGCCAACCCGCACATTGCATCCACCGCTGGTGTGATGCGCAAGCTGCTGCGCCATCGTCCAGTACATTTGACGGAAGTTGGTGCGCGATATTGTTTGCGCCTCGGATTCGCTCTGCGTACGCAGATCGACTTCGAGCTGAATGTCGAACGCATGCTCACCGGCATGTTGCAGGTACGGCAAAGGCTGAGGGGACTGCTCGGGTTGCCGGCAACGGAACGGCTCAAGTGCATCGAGTGTCACGATCCATGGCGAGATCGTCGTGGCGAAGCCCTTCGAGTTGAATGGACCAAGCGGGACGTACTCCCACTGCTGGATATCGCGCGCACTCCAGTCGTTGAGCAGTACCAACCCGAAAATGTGGTCTTCCGCGCGCTCGCACGAGATTGGGTCTCCCAAGGCACTCCCCGCGCCAACAATGAAGCCCATCTCCAGTTCGATATCCAGCTTGCGGCACGCGCCGAAAATTGGGCGCTCGGAGTCCGGCAACTTGATTTGCCCGTTGGGGCGCCTTACCGGCGTGCCACTCACGACCACCGACGACGCGCGTCCGTTATAGCCGATGGGAATTTCAAGCCAATTCGGCATAAGAGCGTTCTTCGGATCACGGAACATGGATCCGACGTTTGTTGCATGCTCCCTGGACGAATAGAAGTCGGTATAGCCGGGAATGTCTACCGGAAGATGAAGTCGTGCGTCCGCCTGCGCAATCAACGCCTTCTGCCGAATGGCAGCGTTGTCACGTAGTTCCGGATTGTTTGCGTCAAGAAGCGCCGAAAGCCGCACGCGAATGGCCCGCCATTGTTCCTTCCCTGTCGCTATGAAGGCGTTGAGCGAAGCCTGCGCGAACAATTGCGCGTCGAACGAAACAAGGCCTTCTCTCGCGAGGACGTCGAGGTCTACGATCGAATCGCCGATTGCCACACCTACACGCCGAGACGCGTTCGAAGAGTCGCTGAAGATACCGAACGGCAGATTCTGAATCGGAAAATCACTGCCGGGAGCGTTGGCCGACTCGATCCAGCTTTTCAGCTTCGGATCGTTGGTGCGCTGCCAATTGCCGCCATTCGCTGCGTTCATGACTGATTTTCCTTCGCAAAATTGTTTTTGAGCCCCTGCCAGCACTGAAAATATTCCGCCTGAAGTTGAGACGTCGTCAGTGCAAACTGCGTCGGTCGAATGACAAGGGGCGTCTCGAACATGAAGGCCATGGTGTCACTCACCTTGTGAGGCTTCGTGGTGTCACTGTTCGAAGCCTTGTTAAACGTCTCCGCATCCGGGCCGTGGCCGGACATGCAGTTGTGCAGGCTGGCGCCACCCGGTACGAAACCCTCTTCCTTCGCGTCGTACGCCCCGTGGATCAGGCCCATGAACTCGCTTGCGACATTCCGGTGGAACCAGGGCGGCCGGAACGTGTCTTCGCCCACAAGCCAACGCGGAGGAAAGATCACAAAGTCGAGCGAATGCACACCTTCGGTGTCACTCGGTGACTGCAGGACCAGGAAAATAGATGGGTCCGGATGGTCGAAACTGATTGAGCCAATCGTATTGAATTGGCGCAGGTCGTACTTGTACGGCGCGTAGTTTCCGTGCCAGGCCACGACGTCGAGCGGCGAATGGTCGATCTCCGCCCGCCATAAGCTGCCACCGAATTTCGCTACAAGTTCGAAGTCGCCTTCGCGGTCTTCGAATGCCGCGACCGGTGTAAGGAAGTCGCGGGGGTTGGCCAGCCCGTTCGAGCCGATCGGCCCCAGATCTGGCAGTTCGAGCAAGGCGCCAAAATTCTCGCAAACGTAGCCACGTGCACGGCCATCTGGAAGTTCGACTGAAAAGCGCACACCACGCGGAACCACGGCAATCTCAAAAGGCTCGACCTCGAGCACGCCGAGTTCAGTTGCGAGCGTCAGACGCCCCTCCTGCGGAACGATAAGCAACTCGCCATCGGCCGAATAGAAAAAGCGGTCCTTCATCGACTGCGTCGCCGCGTACAAGTGAATCGCGCAACCGGATGAAGATGCGGCCGAACCATTGCCTGCCATCGTCACCAGCGAATCCACGAAATCAACAGGTTCGCTTTCAAACGGCAGTGGATCCCAGCGAAGCTGATCCGGTGGCGTCTTGGGGACCGTCGAAAAGTCGCCGACCAGCCGCTCATTCTCAATAGGCTTAAACGGACGGTGGACCGCGGCCGGACGAATCCGGTAAAGCCACGAACGGCGGTTATGCGCGCGCGGCGCCGTAAATGCTGTGCCCGAAATCTGTTCCGCGTATAAGCCTTTCGCAACTCGCTGCGGGGAATTCCTGCCGACTGGCAGGACGTCCGGTACGGCTTCGGTAGCAAACTCGTTTCCGAATCCGGATTGATAGCGTGAACCTGCTGCGAGTGTCAGACCGTGACTGTTTTCCGACATGATTACTCCATTCAACGTCAAATACCGATTCAATGGGACTGCGCGGATGTCTGCGCCACGGGGGAAATGCCCGCACGAGCTTTTGCGAACGCATCCTTGAGAACGTCCATGTCGCCGATGTGATTAGCGAGCAGGAGCACCAGCTTGGCGTTGATGAGTTGGCTATCTGCCTCGCTCAGCCCGTTGTGTGTCTCGATCAGGTGTTCGTAGAACGAGTCCATGTCCGCGATGTTGATTTCGGTGTTCAGATGGCTCATGGTCTTCATCCGTTGCAGGTTGCGCGGCTGACCGCCGCGGAGATCGAATCGGTGTTAAGTTCGCGCCAGCGTGCGCAGACGTGCTGATCGGGACGCACCAGGTAAAAGGTGCCCGGCCGCGCATCAAAGCGGTGCGAGACAATCCCTTCCACATCCTCGACGACGACTGCATCAGCCGCTGCGCATGCGGCTGCACCTTTGGGAGCCACAATCAGCGGCTTTACGGGTATTGGCAAATGCGCAAGCGCAGCGAGTTGTTCGGTGGTTGCGGCGATGTCGTCGTCAAGACCACAAAAATAGATGCCGGCGAACTGACCGCCCGAAATCTGACTCAGGAACCAGGCGTCGTTACCGTCGAGCTTGATCGGAGCATCGACGCATACGGCACCCGGAACCATCGCGCATGAGAACGCGTCGTCGGCCTTATCCGGCGTATTCAGCGGCGAACCGGAAAGTACGGCCGGAACCGACAGTCTCCCGCTGTTGACGATGCGACGCGCAAACGGATAGTCCTTTGCAAGCTTCAGTGTTGCGTCGCGAAACAGATGCGAGACCGCGCTTTTCGGCGTGATGAAGTCGGTAGCACGGGTCGAATTGAGAATGTTTTCGTCTGCTGCGTATTCGCGCTCTGACGCGTAGGTGTCCAGCAGAGCGGACGGAGCATCCCCGTTCACGACCAGTTTGAGTTTCCAGGCGAGGTTGTCCGAGTCCTGCACCCCACTGTTCGCTCCGCGTGCGCCGAACGGCGACACGCCATGCGCGGAATCGCCTGCAAACAATATGCGCCCGTGACGGAAAGAATCCATGCGCAGGCACGAGAACGTGTAGACGCTGACCCATTCGAGATCAAATTCGACGTCTTCGCCTAGCAGCGCCTTTACACGCGGGATCACGCGCTCGGGCGCTTTCTCGGCAACCGGGTCCGCATCCCAGCCAAGCTGAAAATCGATACGCCAGACATCGTCCGGCTGACGGTGCAAAAGCACGGACTGATTGGGGTGGAAAGGCGGATCGAACCAGAACCAGCGCTCGGTGGGAAAAGACGCCTTCATTTTCACATCCGCGATCAGGAAGCGATCCTTGAATGTGCGGCCTTTGCTGTCCAGGCCAAGCATGTTTCGCATCGGGCTACGCGCCCCGTCAGCGGCGATGACGTACTGCGCGCTCAACGCGTAAGTTCCGTCCGGCGTCTCGACTTGCAACTCGACATGGTCGTCGTGCTGCGTGAGACCGACAACGTTGCTTTTCCATCGCATTTGCAGGTTATCGAGTTGCGTCGCACGCTCGGCAAGGTAGCCCTCGACGTAGTACTGCTGGAGGTTGATAAACGCTGGTCGTGCATGACCGGTTTCGGGAAGCAGGTTGAAGGTGTAGATCAACTCGTCCTGAAGGAACACCTTGCCGACATTCCAGCTCACGCCCTTCTCCACCATGCGATCACCGCAACCGAGACGATCGAAGATTTCAAGCGTCCGTTTGGCAAAGCAGATAGCGCGCGACCCGCTCGACAGCGTGTCGTCGTTGTCGACGAGTACGGTTTTAACGCCTTGCTGCGCAAGGTCAATTGCTGCCGCAAGCCCTACTGGTCCAGCGCCCACTACGACAACGGGATGGATTACCTGGCTTTTAGCGTCGTGATCTGCAGCTCGAAGATATTCGAACCGCAGTTGTTGATAGTCGGTCGGCATCAGCGTCTCCCAGCCAAAATTAATGTATAACAAGCGTTATTGCTATTTGCGAACGCGCCTATTCTAGAGCGGCAGGGAGCCTGTGAAATATGTGTTTACCCTGGTGCCAACCTTTCAAATCGCGAACAGTGTCGTGAGCCGTTCGCCGGTACGGTCTCCGACGACCGTGTGCGACAGGGGAAAGAGTTCGCGACGTCGCGCGAGCTATCGACGGGACATGTCCCGCACTGGCCAGAATTCAGCCGATCCCATTTTCCAGCAGCGAAGACAGATCGCCGCGATCGCCGCTACCACGCTTACGCTCGGTCTGCGGATACGCGTGCTAGCCGTGATAAGAGCGCTACTGTTTTGCGGAGATAAGTGCGAAAACGTAAATCACCCGCCTCGCGGCGGTTCTGAGTGGTGCTTTAGGCGAGATAGGAGGCGCTAGGACCGGTCGGTGGGCCGCCCAGGAGAGAAGTTGGGAACAGGCGCGGCGGCACGTTCTAGGTTGATCGGGTACCTCGTAGCGGCCCCGAAGTATCATGATCGGAAAAAACGGGGAGTCTTATGAAAGCAGGTCTTCTAGCTGCGGCCTTGGCGGTGGGTGCCACTGGAGTTTCTGCGAAAACGCTTACTCTTGAGTGCGGCGAACTGAGCGGCATCAGGTTCAGCGTGGACGCGCACGGCAAAACCCAGTCCGGTCCAAACGGTTTCGCTGCTAGCCATCCGACCATCGTATGGCCGGACGAGCCGCGCGGAGCCCAAGCCACGATCAGCATGTCGGACGCGTCTGGCGTTCCAGAAAGCGATCCTGCGATTACAGTCCACGTAACGAACGAGTCGGTGACTTGGGTTGTCCTACAGCCGAAAGCTACCGAAATGTGGACCTATGTCGCCACGAATCACATGCTGATCTACTCCCAGCAATCTCCCCGTTCCGGAACAGACCTATCGGAAACCACGCCCGGTTCCGGCGCGTCTGGCGACGTTATGGTGACGACCTGCAAAGAGGGGCTGAACTGAACGCCACATTGGCGGCTTTCGCTGACGAGGAGTAGGAGACGGCGCTGCGGCAGGACCCTCCAGTGTCCTCGCGTTCGCCATAGCGGACGGAGACGATAGGAACCGCTTTGCTCTTATACTCGCCCACGAGTAACGGGCGTTAAGGCCGCCCACGGCGCGAACCGTAGGGCGGCTTTTCTTTTGTCCTACGCCTCCGGAAGCGCACATTCGCCCCTCTCCCCGTCCTGCGTACGCCTCTCGCCTCCCCCGCCCGGATATTGGACTGCCCCGCGCAGCCAATTACGCCTTCCGCGACCCCGTAAAATGTCGCGGCAACCACGCCAACTACGAAGGGAACAAAATGACGCTATCTCCGGCAATAGCAGCCAGCGCGATCCAGGCAGCCAGCGCGACCTCCTCCGCGATTGGCGACGGGATAAGCAGCGGGGTATGGTCATTCGTTGGCGGCTTGATCGGCGCAGGCGTGGCCGTCGGCTTAGCCATCCTGCAACAACGATCACAAACTGCCCGCGAACGAATCAAGATGGCGACGGACTCCGCTGGCTCACATATGGCGAATGTCGCCTTCGATAAATACGTTCAATTCTGCGAAGAGTACGCCGAAGGCTTCCGCAACGCGCTCGACACGCTTGTCACGAGCGGGCCAACGGAGAAAGTCCTTGATGACGCAGGGGCCTTGTATAGACTCAGACGGAAGTGGACGATATGGATCACAACCGACACGGACGAGAAGCTGGAGCGATTCGAACAGGCATTACGCGACATCGGAGCGAGTGCGGGGTATGTTCAGTCAACTATCGGCGATCCGAACGCAAGTGATCGCGGAGAGCACATAAACCGAATGTATACGCGCTTGTGCGAAGTGATGGGCTACAAGGAATGGGCCGGGAAGGAAGTTAAGGAAGGTCTGCATAACCCGCATTTCGAGCGCTGACCTTCTATATTTTTCGCAGTGACGGTGATGAGAATTTGTTGAGTCGTTAAGGCGCCTGCGATTTACGCCGCTCCGTGCACCGCTACTGAGGCGCAAGACACGGCGCCTGGGTTATCAAGCCTTGCGCAAAGCTCTACGCGCCATCCATAGATTGCTCAGAGCAAACAACGTCGTGATCTGGGCTGTGTTCTTCATCAAACCGCGATATCGGGTCTTCGTGTAAGCAAACTGCCGCTTGAGGACGCGGAACGGATGTTCGACCTTGGCGCGGACGCCGGCCTTCAGCCGCTCGATCTGATCGTATATCGCGTCCAAACGATCACTCAGATCCAGCTTTTTGCGCTTGCCTGGTCTCATCGCGATGTGCCAGCGCACCGCGCCAGTCTCGCAACGCTTTTCGATCCCCTGATATCCCGCGTCAGCGTACACGTCCGTTTCTTGACCGTGCAACAGCGCATGAGCCTCCGTAATGTCGTGGACGTTGGCCGCCGTGCCTACAACGGTATGGACCAGGCCGGACTCAGCGTCCACGCCGATGTGCGCTTTCATTCCGAAGTACCAGTTACCGCTTTTCTGCGTCTGACGCATCTCGGGATCGCGCGTTCCGGAGTTGTTTTTCGTCGAACTGGGCGCCGGAATCAACGTGGCATCGACAACCGACCCGGTCTTGAGCATCAGGCCTTTCTCCACCAGGATTTCATTGACCAGCGCGAGCATCTGCGCAGCCAGTCCATGCGCTTCGAGAAGGTGACGAAACCGCAGAATCGTGCTCTCGTCCGGCAAATGCGTCATGCCGCCGTCAAGTCCTGCGAAGTCACGATACAGCGGCACGTCATATAACGCTTCTTCCATCGCTGGATCGGACAGACCAAACCACTGTTGCATGAAATGAATGTGCAGCATCGTCGCGATCGGGAACGGCGGCCGTCCAGTCCTACCAGTCGGATAGTGCGGTTCGATCAGCGCAATGAGCTTCAACCAAGGCACAACGCGTCGCATCTCATCGAGAAATTCTCGCTTACGCGTGCGCTTCGTTGTCAGATCCAGGTCAAGTCCAAGTTGCGTCATCTGGGCTCTCCTCAACTCACTCCCTTCATCCCAGGATAGTTCACCGGAATCTCAATGCCAGGACTTTTGCAGACCTTCCTTAACTCTGAACTCGCGCATTACAACCTGATTGCACTGTTGCGTCGCATTCTCGGAACTGAGCAGTTAGACGAGCTGCGCGCTGCCGTAATCGCCCGCGCGATGAACGAACTTGGCGGCAACAAGCGTTGACCTTTCGGAAGGAGTCGAGCCATGAATCGCGACGAAGTGCTTAAGGTTCTTCCAAGTAACGCCGAGTTCCAAGCCGCGCCGAACTACGGCAAAAAGGCGTTTGCTGAGCGGATCATTCGCGCGGCGCTTGATCAACTTGACGCAGAAGGAAGCGAGCCCGATCGTTGGGAGGGTGAACACTTGGCGACCGCGATCGGGTACCTGTTGGTCGATTGGTACGGCGCTGCCATCACGGCGGCAGAAAAGGCGCTTGTCCCCTCCAACGAGCGCGCGGACCCGGACTCGTGGGCGAGGGATCGCGATACCGTCACGAAGCGCGCCCTACGCGAAGGACTGGACTATCTCGCGGGAAAGCCTGCAAGGAACGGATAACCGCACAGAACCGCCGCGTGAAGGCAGGCTCCGCTGCGCGACGCAACGTTCGATTTCATCGCGGGGCTTGAACGGGACCGTCTCACTTACATACGGTCGTCAAAACGCCAGTTGCATGAACGAAAGCGGTCGTAAAGTTGGTGCTCTCCGTAGGACCGCAGACCCGCAGCGCGCCTAGAAGCAGACGCGCTACTAGTACAAGCCCTACAACGCACTGCCACAGTGTCGCGGGACGGCCCGAGTACGATGCCGTGGCGTGACGCTTCAGTTTATTAACGAGGGGCTTACCACTTTCCACGGCTATCTCAACCGGCTGCCTTCGGAGGGCAGTCGCGCTGAGGCAGAGACGGTATAACTGTCGCCGTCACACTGGCGACGGTTGGCTTTATTGGGAGTCCAATCCAAAAAACCAACGCGAGATCAAAGGATGACGTCCTCTCCCCGTGTGCACAACTTGGCTGCCCACACCGCAAGGGTGTGGACAGCCGCCGATCGGCGGTCCCCAAGTTGCACACACTTGAGCCTGACGCGCCGGCGTTGCCGGCTTGCCTTATTACGATAGTGATTCCAATCAATAGGGACTTTTTTTGTTCATCTGGCATACAGACCGGCCGTCCGCAAAATCCAATGGCGTTGACGACGTAGTCCCTGCGTTAGCATTATGGCGTTTGCGGTTGCAATGACAGTACAGAAAGGGGAACTCGGGATGCAAAGCCGTCAAACATCGAACGCTACAGACCGCCGTTGCGCAAAAGCAGAATTTAAGACTGCGGACTCAAAAGGCGCGCGAGCACCTACAAAAACTACCTGCTCAACGCCCCTAGTTAAGGCGGTGTAAACCAGTGAGTGGTCAAGCACTCTGCTTTGCTGAATCGCTATGGCGACGCGCTTGAATTGAGAGCCTTGAGCTTTGTGTACACTAATTGCATACGCAAGCTCAATACGTCCGCGCAGTTCCTCCGGTCGAAACGTGAATTGTTGCCCGTCAAAATCAATTACAGTCCCTCCAAATTCATCTCTGGCGGTAACTTGCCCAAGAGACCCGTTCATCAGAGACCGTGTGTAATCGTTGACACGGTGAACTACCGGCTCACCGACCTCGAAATTGGGTTGACGCTCAACTCTCGAGCACCGGTCGAAGTGAAATGCGTCATTGATCGCACGCACGCCTGCGCGCCCTACCTTGAGAGCTGAAAGAATCCTCCAGTCTTCGCCCTCCCAGCAAGTTGCCACGATCCGCAACTGCTGCACAATCTCGTCAAGGCCACACTCAATAAAGCTGACCCCAGGCTGTACCCCACTAAAGGGCGCCAAAGACGGCAGTCGATGATGGCGCACGTCCTCAGCGACTTTCGGAATTCCAGTAACGGCAGATTGCCGAAGTACCGTAGACAATTCAACGAATGGGACTCGGGGATTGTTCACGAGCCGGTGGAATACCAGCCCAAAACCGATCGGCGGCAGTTGAGTTGGATCTCCTACAAAGAGTACCCTAACGCCGTCAGAGAGACAGCGGAGAATTCTATAGGTTGTGGGCAGGTCCAACATCGAGGCCTCATCGACTATTACAATCGCTCGGGAGCTTAGATGTTTCAACTGGTCGACCGACACGGCAGCAATGAATCGGGCAATGGTCATCGCAGCGTGACCAGAGCCCTCTTCAATACGCTTCGTCGCGCGGCCTGAGAGCGCCATTGGCATTACGTCGAAGCCCATCGCAACCGCAAGGTCCGCAATTGCGCCCAACACTGTAGTCTTTCCTACCCCAGCGCCGCCACAGAGGATACTGAATTGTGACTCGAAAGGAAGCCGCACAGCTTCAATCTGTTCTTCACTCAGCCGGAACCCGTGTACCGCCTGAATGCGTTCAACGGCCGAGGCGATGAAATCAGGCTGACGAGTTCGCGTGCCAATTTCTTCGAGAAAGCTCAAATCGCCGGCTAACATCGACCGAATCCTTGCGACTACCGCTTGTTCCATTGCCGCCGCGCCTATCGACTGATACCCTGCCTCCGCGCTGCCGACAACCGCTCCCTCCTCGACAGCCAGTTTGAGTGCGTGCCCGCCGCACGCTCTGACTAGAAGCCGATTGATGCATCGAATCAATGTAGCTTCGTCTGTAATCGTATGGCCATCGGAAAGTCGGTCGTAGAGACACGATTCAACAGCTCCAATCAGGCGCCGCGGGTCATCATGTGCGACTCCCAACTTGGCAGCCGCAGCGTCTACGGGAGCCCACGACGTGAACGCGAGCAAGTAATAGGGATTGAGTTCCATCATCCGAGCAGCGTCGTTACCCCAAGCCCGACGGACTGCAGTTGCAAGGTTAGGCTCGAAGCCATGTGTGTCGAGAAATTCGACGACCATAGCTTCCGCTTTTCGTTCGGCCCAAGCTTCAACGAGGCCCCGCGCAACACGCACAGTCAGCACCTGACAAAGTGCGGTCAGGTCACCTCGACCAAGCACATCTGCGAGTTCATCGCCAAAGAAATCCCATAAGCGACGCGCTTTCGCTTCGCCGATTCCAGGAAAATTCGCTGAAAGGGCGAGATAGTCGACAATGAGCCTTCCCCGTGGTAATTCATAGCGGCAACACGCTGCTACCAGTTCAGCGCCATAAGTCGGGTGGATTTTCCTGACCCCTTCCACGGACCACGCCTCACCGCGCATCGGTATTCTCGTGAAGACAGGGCTCGGGACAACAACACGAATTCGCTCTCCGGTCGAGGAACTGCCGTCAAACACCGTAAAGCCATTGGGCAATGCAACTACTGTCTTGTCGACAAGCAACGTGGTTCTCTCGACGTAGGCAACCGCGTTCACGCACGCGCACCCGGAATGGCGATCCTACGGCCCGATTCCAGCATCATGTCTTCCCGCCCCAAACGAAGTCGCAACTGGCTAATTTGTGCGCGTAATTCGCCTACCTCCGCGACCAGTATCGCGTTGCGTTGCTGCAACTGTTGAATTCTGCGCTCAAGAGCCGAAGTCGATGGTTCGGCGGACCCCGTACTTGGCTCGAAACTGGATGCCTCCTGCGCTTGCTTTTTCTCCGTCGTCCCTCGGCGCGAGATACCGTTCGACCGCAGATGCTCGTCTAGGCATTCTTTCAAACGAGAATTTTGATAGAAACTGCATTTCGGTATCCGTGTCAATCGCGAGAGCTCAGCTAGATTGAGCACACCATCGGAGGAGAGTGGCACGGGCCCGCCGGCCTTGAAAAACGCCCTCAGTCCTTCGACATAGTCCTGCCCAATCTCCTGACCGTTCTTCATTTGTCTACCTCACGCTATATCGTGATCGACCTTCAACCAGGAGATGAAGGGACCCAATAGCCTCTGCTCTACGATGACATTTCCACGCAGCTTTGACCTGTCAACTATCTCCTTCTTTTCAGAATCAAAATGGATAAGCCGCTCCGAGTAACGCAGAAGCGTGTGAAGCGCCTGACACGTCTTCGCCAAATCGATTTGTAGTTGTTCTGCAGCAAGACGGGACCCCGCTCCTCCCTGCTTTCCATCTCGTTCTGCACTAGCGACTGGTTGTTGCGCAGCACACTCCAGCGACGCGACATATGTTCGCAGCCGCGAGTTGTCTCGTCTAAGGTTCGCGCTTTCCAATTGCGCGGAGACAAGCGCTGCGTCCTTCTCGGCGTCGCTCTGAAGCGACGCATACGCGACTTCCCTGCCAGCTTGCGTTGCTAAATGGCTGACCAACAGCATGCGATATCTTTTGTTGCGCAGAATCGTCGCCTGGTCACACGGTCGTCCTTGACTCAACGCTATGTGACCGGAGACCGCAGACGCAAGCGCTGTAACATGCGGATATTTGGCGCGCGACTGCTTCAAATGTTTAAGAAACTCAGTAATGAGTTTTTCTCGATTCGACTGCTTGTTTTCCTGATAAGCCTCAAATGTATTTCTATTTTTCGTCATTATCGCCCCCAGATTCTGGCAACAGGTTTGTGGGCGTGAAGTTCGTCAGATGCTGGTCACGTTCAAGCAACTTCACCAGGTCTTCGTACGTGAGAGTATTTGCTTCAACCATCGTCCGTAACAAACCAGCACACTCTTCCGCCGGGTTAACAGGCGCTGCAGAGTCGAATGCGTCGTTCATGCGGCCAGTTCGCGCCAAGAGTGAACGCCTCAGCAAATCAAACTTCGCTCGCATCTGAGGGCTCTCAAGCGTCGGGTACACAATGCACTCCTGCAACCGTTGAAGCAGGTACGCCGTCGCATTCGATGGAACCGGAACGCGCTGGAGGTCCTGAAGAATGATTTCTGGCGCCTGCACGACCCATCGTCGCGAATCTTCTCCTGCCGCGATACGGCATTTGGTCGCATAGAGAACTTCTTCGCTGACTTTCCAGCCTGCGAGTTCCTCTCCTATCCGCAAACGCTCCTCTTCCAACCGGTCGAGTTCTGCATCTGAATATTGAGGGTTATCGCTACTCATGGCGGCGACAATCTTCTCGGTCAAGGCAAATAGCATTTCGTCAAACTGCTTTATCTTCGCTCCCAATGCGGGCAGGTGGTCAACAGACCGCACCGCGTACTGGCACAAACCGCATCGATGCGGCCCTCGCCACATTTTTACAACCTCAGGCGGACAGTGATTCCCATACGGGCAAATCTCCGTCTTGTTTTCGACGGCATACGCGGCGCGCGTCTCACGCAGAACATCAAGGCCGCTATTACTCCCCTCGTTCAGAACGATACTGACGCAGCCATAAGAAACTAATGTCTCGTCGAGATTCGAACGCAGGCTCCTGGCGAGGTGGGAGTTGACGTCGTCAGCTCTTATGAATCTGTCCGGGATACGGGGTGCGGTAGCGAAAGCCTCGAGTTCGTTCCGATAAGCTTTCTCGCGCAGCACCATGCTTTGATGAACAAGCTCAATCTCGAGAAACTCTGGGTCGAGTTTCACGTAATGATGGACCGTAGCAGGCGTCTGACCGGTGACGTATGTGCCGATCATCTCGGCCGGCAAAAAGGTGATGAACTGCGATACAACGCTGACGCGGGCGCTATGCGGTGTTATCTTACTTTTGATATCTAGAACGCATACGCCTGATCCGTCGCATTCAGCACCATATTTCTTCTTCTTCGAGTCAGCTTCAGCGTCGAGAAACTCAACGTATGGCGGCTCCAGCGAACATAATTGGAAATTGGACGCCTCACCGAGGTCAGGTACGATTGATTGGAAACCTCCCAAAAGAGCGCGCCAAGTACGCTCGTATCGCGAGTCCGAATGGGGCCTGCCGTCAGGAGTGGCGGAAAAAAGCGGCAGGATTTTTGGCCACTTTGTCCTTTCATTGTTATTGTAATAAATTAGCTCACTGAAACCAGGCCATCCAATAAGATTCCTCCAATCTTTTTGACTGCGCAATATTTCAATCACGCGAAAGTTGACATGGGGCTCCCAAGCGCTCGTTTTTGTTTTATCGGTATTGGTATGCAGCTTGGCAAATTGCTGCTTTTCCTCCACAACACGGCAATCAAATGTTCTTGCATCCAACCATTGAATATGATTGTTTCTCAACCCAGTATAAAGAGAGACAAGCACGTTATTCAATCCATGCGGCTGCGGAAGCATTATTTTTTTATGGATTTTAAGCTCAAACCAATCAAATGATAAGCAATTTGGTATAAGCCGAAGTGGAATCGTCTTAGATTCTTTCCCCGATCTCGCCAACACGAAAAGAATCGGAACAAATCCCACAGAGTCCGACGTTTCTATCGTGTCAAGGACTCGCCCTTTCGATGAAATATCATCATTGAAAACAACTGCATCCAACGTCCCATCCAAAATCCTCGTCTGGATAACCAAGAGATGACATCGGATTGCCTCAATGTAGTCAATAAATGTTCCGAACAGCCTTCTAGGCATTGGTTGCTTATCAGTTCCGATGGAGTTGGACGTGGCCGGATAGTCATCACTCGAAAGGGCCTGTTTAAAGCCATCACACCCGGGCAGTTCGTCGGAATTTCTCTCAATGAATGAGAAAAATAACTCCACCTGCTTCAATTTCGCGTAGTACGGATTTCCTTTCCAGTTTCGCTTTTCGGCGATTTTGTTCATCACCTCGACAAATGTAAGTGGCAAATTTTCCGACGCAACGAGGAGACGCGACACAAATACTCCCCCAATCAGTAGATTTGGTGTCGACGGAAACACGAGCTTGTTGCCGGGATTATTCGCAAACCAGCGAGGCAAATAAAAGAAGAGATAGATATTTAAATACCCCATCGCCGATTGGATATCTTTATAAGACTCTCTTTTAATTTTCCGGATATACACATCTTCCAAGTCTAACCAGGCTTCCAGAGCGCGTTTCAACCCAGGCGTTGAAGCCATGGATTCCACCCTGTTGCGAAGAGCGGCAGGCTTCGCCATTGACGGACTACCATTCAAGACGTCGCGAAGAGAATCGCCATCTTCGTATGCTACCTGTCCATGGGCTCGCTCACGAGCGAGAGATACGCTAAGGGAGGCAACCTGGACCTCCCAATCGTTCACGGATATTGCGAATTGCTCTTCATACCTTCTCTTCAAAACATCGACGAGAAGATTAATGGGGAGCTTACGACTCCCATGCAGTCTTCCTTTTGATTCCGCCCGTTTAATCTCGATGAGTTCGGCAAGATTTCCGTCCGACGGGTTATGCCAACCCGTAGCAAGCAAAAGCTTCGTTGCGCATGTCTGAAAATATCGTCGCCTCTTCAAATCCCGGCCTACTGGCTCGAAAGCAGGATGCGACAGTTTGTTGCTAGTAGGAGCCAGCTCCCGAACAAAATGCAACATAGGCGAACAAACCAAGATACCAACCTCTACGGATTTTCCATTCACTAGACGGGGAAATGGCCAGTTGAAAGAAGTCGGAAGAGTAATGGCTTTGTTGCTATGTAGACACAACAAAAAGACACCCACGCCTGTTGTGAACACGCGTAAATAGGTTGATTTGTACGCCAAGACTCCGCGCCCCGAGCACAATGTGAAGTCGTTGAATTGCTTTTCGGTTGTTTTTCCTTTTCCTTTTCCCGTGATATAAAGCGAAAACGCATTTTGTACATACGTTTCATCAAACTTAAATTTTTTAACTTTTAAGGCCGACAATTCGACCAGCATGGAGTAGCATGCAGGAAGATTAGTTTTAGTCGTGACCCCATTGAGATTTACATCGCCCAAATTATAGGCATCCAGCATCGCCCTGGATGATCGACGGAGAGCATCGCGGATGGCAAAATTAAGCTTTGGTCCTGAGAGATTGAAAACCAATTCTCCATCTGTGATATTTATCATGTCATGCGGCCTGTTCAAACAGTGCAGCCTGCTCCCGGAGAGCCGCCTTAACCCGCTCAACCTCGGCATTTAGCGCCTGCAACTTTAGCTCCAGAATTGATTTCGGATTTTCGCCGTTGAAAACCATGGCGTTGGCGTGTTCAAGCTCTAAAATCCGAAGATCTTCGTCTAACTGAGCGTATTTTTTTGTAGATTTTATGTCCGCGTGTCCCATTAACTGCTGCACGATCGCCAAAGGCAATCCGTATTGTCCATTCGTCCGCGGAAAATAATTTACGAGATATGTGCCATAAGAATGGCGAAGTGAGTGAGGACCTGACACGACAGCTTCAATGGCGGCCCGACGCACTGCAGAGTGAAAGGTCTCGCGTCGTGAACTTGCGAGGCTAAGAAAGAAAGGTTGTCCCTCGAATCCCTTCGCCAGATATTGAAAAACAAATCTGTGGAGTCCATGGGGAACATATTCGTGTTTCATATAGCCCTCAAGCGCCTCGAAAAACATCGATGCGAAAGGCTCAATCAAAAGAGTCGTTTGCGTCGTTCGCCCCTTCCAACATAGGCGCTCTCGCTGCCGAGGAGAAAGGTAGAGGTAACTCTCATGGTTCTTCCGCGACGCTGGGTCGACGAGGCTCACAGTTCCAGCCTTCACATCCACATCGTCAAAAAGGATTTGCGAGCCCTCGTGATCCCTGCAGCCACTCGCGGCAAGAAAGCCGTAGTACGCCCTGTCGCGGTATGTCGGCAACGACCTAATCAGTTTGGGAATGTCGTCATAGGGAAATGCTCGCTTGTGGTCATAGACACGTGCGAAATGGGACAAGGGAAGGACGGTGCTTTCTTTTGCTTTTGGTCCCCCGGCTAGCACGCCAGCAGTCATCGACGTAGCCTTCATCGCCTGACGTTCGGCAGGATCGATTGGCACTCTCGTTCCTATGCCGGTAAATAGCGGCGCCACGTCGATTTGCACACTGCTCAATCCCGCTTGCAACATGTCCAGTGCTTGACGCCGAGCCCTCTCGGAAAGCTTTAGAAACCCGCGCAGTGACGCGTGTTTCAGTGCCGAACTTGCTGCACTGTTCATGGGAGATGGCCGCACCGAACTCACGAGTCTGGCCAACGCGTTACCGGAATGTTCCCCCAGCACTAAGTATTCGTCATACGCCTCGAAGATTTCCTCAAGGTCAAGTTTGGATAATGGTCGAGGCGGCGTGTGGCCTGACAAAAGGACGGCTGCAGCGTCGAAGGAATAATCGATGGCTTCAGCCATGTGACGACAGTACGCCTTTCGCGTGTTCGGCTTCCGCCGTTTGCGCAGCAAGTAATCAGCGAAGGTATCGAACGCGACTAGCGGAAGACCATCCGGACCCAACAGACGCCAAGTCGTCTCGCTTCCCTTCGTGGTCTCTAGAAGGGTCACATGTGTAAACATGTCGCCTCCAAATACGCAACTAGCCCCACCGTAACAGGGAGCGCTAGCGAATAACTGGAAGAGGCAAACTTTGCAGTGACTTTGACGGAACAGCGCTTGCCGTCAAAGGATTTGGACGCAACGGTAACGTTGGTTTTGCAGGCGATTGGCCCGCCCTACACGATTCGAACGTGTGACCTACGGCTTAGAAGGCCGTTGCTCTATCCGTCTGAGCTAAGGGCGGGAAACAGAAAAAAACTAAGTCAGTAAGATGCAACTAAAAGAACCCACCATAAGAACCCCCGACCCTCGGCTTAGAAGGCCGATGCTCTATCCAGCTGAGCTACTGCCGTATGGATCGCTATTCGCATGAAACCGGCACTCGCCGCGAGCCGCCCCATTTCGCGCAAACTAAAATTTTAACTGACCTGCAAGCAACCGGGCCGGGATTATAACCGATCGCCCGCCGCCCTCAGACCGGCTGCGGATGCAGCATGAACCAGCCGAGGAACACGATTCCCGCGATCGCGCAGTACAAACCGAACGACGCGAGACGCCCGCGGCCCTCGAAGTAGCGCATCAGGAAACGCACGCTCAGGTACGCGGCGATCGCGGTCAGCACGCCGCCGAGCGCCGCGTCGGCGAGCTGACTGGGCGCGTGGAGCAGCTTTGGCAGTTCGAGTACGCCAGCCGCGAAAATGATCGGCGTGCCGAGCAAAAACGAAAACTCGGCGGCTTTCTCGGTGGTGAGGCCGGCCGCATTGCCGGCGATCATCGTCAGGCCGCTGCGCGAGAAGCCCGGAATCAGCGCGCCGATCTGCGCGAGGCCGACGAAGAACGCCTGGCGGAACGTCAGCTTTTCCGGCGCCCGATGCGCGCGCGCGCGTTGCAGGCGATCGCCGAACCACAGCAGCACGCCGTTTACGATCAACGCAAACGCGACGATTCGCAGATCGTGAAAAATCGCCTCCAGGCGCTTTTCCAGCACGAGACCGACGAGACCCGCCGGAATCGTACCGATGATCAGCGCCCACATCATGTGACCGTCGTCGTTGCGGCGGCCACCGAGCGACGCGAAGAAACCGCGCACCAGCGCGTACCAGCGCGCGCGGAAGTACCACAGCAGCGCGAACGCGGTGCCCAGATGCAGGGCGACGAGGAACGGCAGCAACTGCGGCGCATGCTTGTCGATGTGCATGTCGAACAGGGCGGGCACGAGCAGCGTGTGGCCAAGGCTGCTCACCGGAAACAGTTCGGTCACGCCTTGCAGCACGCTCAGAAAAATCAGAAACGACAGGTTCACGCGGCGGTCCTTGTAAGGAAAATGTCGGGGAACTGCGCCGCACAAAAGGAAAGCCGGCGCGTCAAAAGGCGCACCGATTATGCCTGGCTGCACAGTCAGCGCCAAGCGGTTAGGCTACATTCGGATAGATATTGACGCGCCGCGTCACAACTCGACACGGTTGTTACGCGAGGGCAAGGAAGCGAGCAGCGGATTCGTCGCGCGCGTACTGCGAACGCAGAGGAATGAACGGAGCGGGATCAGCGCTTGAGCGAGTGGAAGAAGTAGTACGTGCTAGCCGTGAATATGCCGAACAAAGAAACGGCCATTGCCATTGCGAGATCCATGATGCCTCCTGAGCCGATTCGCCCGGGAGTCGGATGGACCGGACGCTCAGACGGATTATCAATAGGATTCGCCCTTTTCCGACACCCGCAATTTCCCGGGAAGGGTTTCCCCGTAGCGCAAAGCAGCGCAAAATCGCGGTTTCACCACGGGTGACGCAGTCGCGGCGAGTGGCGCAAAACGCCGCTTCAATGCGGATCGCGTCGGCCGACGCGGCCGACCGCTTTGCACGACCCTCAACCTCTATCTGGCTACCTACTGACCATGCCCCTCTCCCCGGAACAGGACATTCTCGAGATCGCCCAGGACGCCTCCGTGCTCCGCTTTTCGCCGCAAGCCGGCGGCCGCCTGCTGTCGTGGACGATCGACGGCGAAGAGGTGATCCACTGGCCCGAGCACGCCGACTGGAGCGTCCCCGCGCGGATTCGCGGCGGCAATCCGCTGCTGTTTCCGTTTCTCGGCCGTCACTTCGTCGACGGCAAGATCGGCTATTGGCGTGACGCGCATGGCACCGTGCGCGAGATGCCGATGCACGGTTTCGCGCGCGACCTGCCGTTCGAGCCCCACGCCGACGTGCACGGCGCCGGCCTGCGCATGGTTCTGACCGACAGCAAAGCGACCCGCGCCGTCTATCCGTTCGGCTTTCGCTTCGAGGCCGCTTACGAGCTGATCGATCCGCGCACGCTCGACGTGACGCTGACCACCGCCAACACCGGCCACACGCGCCTGCCTTACTACGCCGGCCATCACTTCTACTTCACGCTGCCGCACACGCAGCGCGCGCAGACGACGATCGAGCTGCCGCGCACTGAACGCTGCCGCCAGCTCGGGGATGGCTCGATCAGCCCAGCCGAGCCTGGCGAAGCGAGCTACACGCTCGACGAAGACCGCATCTACGACCGCTTCCATTGCCTGAGCGGCACGCCCGATCGACCGGTGCGGGTCGAAGCGGCGGGCATCAATCGCGTGATTACGATCGATCTGCAGCGGCCTGGCTCGGTGCCCTGGTACTCGGTCACGACGTGGACTGAAACGCCGCAGTCGGACTTCTACTGCGTGGAGCCGTGGCTCGGGCTGCCGGATGCGATCCATAACGGCCGCGGTTTGCGCTGGCTCGAGCCGGGACAAACCGAGACGGCGGCCCTGCGCATTAGCGTCGAGAAGACCAGCTGATACGCCGACGGCGGCGGCGAGCCGCTCGAAGCGGCCGCCCGCCCCCTCGCCCCCTCGCCGGGGGGCGCAACACAAAACCATTAGAATCGAACGCTTTGTCTGTCTGTGCCGCGTGATCGGGATCGGCGCGCGGCAGCGCTTTGCGAGGTCCAATGCTGGAAACGACAAGAATCAAACGACTCGGTTGCGCGGCGTTGTTCGCGCTGCTCGCCGCGTGCGGGTCGGCGCCAGTGGCGCCGGGCTACTACCGGGTCGAACGGGGCGACACGCTGTCGAAAATCGCGCGCGGCAACCGGCAATCGGTGCAGAACATCGCGCGCTGGAACAACCTGACCAATCCGGACAACATCGAGGTCGGCCAGGTGCTGCGTGTCGCGCCACCGAGCGGAACGGCGTCGACGAGCGGCGCAATCCGTAGCGGCGGCGGTGGTGGTGGCAGCAGCAGCGGCAGCGCGAGCGCGTCGGCCGCGCCGCGTCCCGCGCCGGCGGACACTGGGCCGGCCACCGCGCCCGCGCCGCTTTCACTGATCTGGCCGGCCGACGGCACCGTATTCCGCCGTTTCGACGGCGGCAACTCGAAGGGGATCGATATTTCCGCGGCGGCCGGCACACCGATCGTCGCGGCGGCGCCCGGCACCGTGGTCTATGCGGGCAACGGTCTGCGCGGCTACGGCAATCTTTTGATCCTCAAGCACAACGCCGACTACCTGACCGCTTACGCGCATAACCGCGCGCTGTTCGTGAAGGAAGGCGAATCGGTCAAGCGCGGCCAGAAAATCGCCGAAATGGGTGACACCGATACCGATCGCGTGATGCTGCATTTCGAGCTGCGCTACCAGGGTCGCTCGATCGATCCGTCCAAGGAACTGCCGCCGCGCTAGCGGCGGCAGGCGCGGGAACCCGCCGTGCTATAAACGCTCAATTCGAAGCGGCGTGGCTGCGCGCCACGCCCTTCCGTTATTTGCAAGGAATCTGAAATGAAAAGCCCATTGGCGCGCGTCGCGACGGCCGCAACGATCAGTCTCGGCCTCCTGACGCTCGGCGGCCTCGGCGGCTGCTCGACCACGACCACGATGACCTATCTGCCGAGCGGCGACACGGGTTTCGCGATCAACTGCAGCGGCAGCGACGCGAGCACGAGCTGGGCCGAGTGCTACAAGCGCGCGGGCGAAACCTGCGGCAACTACGGGTACGACGTGGTGTCGAAAGACGTCGACAACGGCGCGACGTCCGGCGGCACGATCGGCGGGATTTTCGGCGCGAATGTGAAAAACCGTTCGATGGTCATTCGCTGCAAGCAGTAAAGGAGGCACACCGTGCGGTGCGCGCGGCCGCCCAGCGCGATAGCGTCACCGCTTAGTGGCGTCGCCGGCGTCCCGAGCGCGAATCGATGCGAGCGGCGAAACGCAGCAGCAACGCGAGCGCGATCATCCATACTCCGACAAAGATGATCAACCCCGGTGATGAGCCTCGCGCCGCAAAAAATAATCGTCCATCATCGGCCGTGTGTGTGAATTCGCGGTGAAGATCGCCGCAGTGGTTAAACACCCGCGTAAATCCGTTCAAAAAAAAGCCCGGCACGAAGCCGGGCTAACGGGGGTTCGGCGCATATCGGCAAAGGACCGGTTCACCATGCGCCAGAACGAAATCTAACAATCTGCATTTACAAGCGCAATCCAATAATTTTGCGGTCAATGTTACACGGCGTACGGATTACGCAATCCGTGAATCGGAAATGTCGAAATGCGACCGGCTAAATGCGCCGCAGCCGGGATACGCAACCCGCCAGGTCATTCAAACTGGATTCCCCGAGGCTCGCACCAGTCAATGTTCCTGGCCGATCAAAGAAAATTCCCCACAAAACGGCAGAGGAAAGACATCTGTCCGAATAAGACTAACTCGTTCGCCAATAAACCGTTTTCGCTTGCGAATATAAACTTGGTGCGGAAACGCACGTAACGCATCGATTAGTCGCGCCAACACTTTCGAATAATCCTCGATATTTCATCACAACAAATTCGCAATAGCGAAAGTTTTAACATCAACAATTCCAGCGGCAATGCTGAAACCGCATTCAAACTCGCGTTTCAAGTTTGAATATTCGGACGATTAATCGGACGCTGATTGGCGGCAAGGCTCGTGCGCCGTCGTCGTTGAATCCGCCGGCATCCAGGTTCAGAATCCGACTCAGTCCGGCGATGCATTAAAAGACCCGCTCGGCGCGTTGCGCAAGCCCGCCACGCGGCCCGGCGGTCTGCGCCAATGGTTTATAGTGACGGCCCCGTCCGACCCCGCCTACGATGACTTCCAACGACGCCCCCCAAAGCCCCCTGTACGCGAAGCTGCTCGGCGAAACCGCCAAGATCGGCTGGAGCGAACTCGAACGTTTCTTTGCGCGCGGCATCCTGCTGCACGTCGCGCGCGACCTTGATCTCGTGAGCGTCGCCGAAGCGATCGCCAACGACGACACCACCCAGGTCGCCCAATGGTTGTCTTCCGGCCTCGTCGAGCGCGTGCAGTCGGAGACGGCCGCCGATTTCGCCGCGCGCGACCCCGAGCTGTGGGCGGTCGTCGTCTCGCCGTGGGTGTGCGTACAGGAGCGCTCTTGAGCGACGCGAGGACGTCCGATGCCGGGACGCCCGACGCCGGGAGCCCCGACGCCGGCATGCCCCCCGCCCAGCCTTCCGAAACCGCCGCGCATTCGGCCAGCGCGCCTGCGCTGCCGGTGCGCTGGCATCGCCGGGTGCTCGCGCTCGCGTTCCCGATCGTCCTCGCGAATCTGACGCAGCCGATCCTCGGCGCGGTCGATACCGCCGTCGCTGGTCATCTGGACAGTGCCTCGTACCTCGGCGGCGTCGCGCTCGGCGGCCTCTTCTTCAACTTCGTGTTCTGGGGCTTCGGCTTCCTGCGCATGGGCACCACCGGCCTCGTCGCGCAGGCGCACGGCGCGGGCCACGGCGACGAGCTGCGCAACAGCGTCGTGCGCGCGCTGCTGATGGCGGCTGCGATCGGCGGGCTGGTGCTGCTCGTGCAGCAACCGCTGATCGACTACGCGCTGCGAGCGATCGGCGGCAGCGACGCCGTGCAGCGGCACGCGCAGGTTTATTGCCACGCGCGGATCTGGGCCGCGCCGCTCGCGCTCGGCAACTACGTGGTGCTGGGCTGGCTGCTCGGCACGCAGCGGGTGCGGCTCGCGTTGCTGTCGCAGGTGTTCATCAACAGCGTGAACATCGTCGCGGTGCTGCTGTACGTGTACGCGTTTCATTGGGGCGTGGCTGGCATCGGCGCGGCTACCGCGACTGCCGACGCGCTCGGCTTCGTGCTCGGCCTCGCGCTGCTATGGCACGGCAGGCCGCGCGGCCTGCCCGCGCTGAATCGCGCCGCCTTGTTCGACGCCGCCGCGCTGAAGCGGCTCGTCGTGCTGAATCGCGACATTTTCGTGCGCACGCTGTGCCTGCTGTCGTCGTTCGGCTGGTTTGCGCATCTCGGTGCGCGGCAAGGCGACGCGACGCTCGCCGCGAACGCATTGCTGCTCAATTTCCAGACCTTCATGGCGTACGGGCTCGACGGTTTCGCGCATGCGGCCGAGGCGCTGGTAGGCGCGGCGATCGGCGCGCGCGATCGTCACGCGTTCACGCAGGCGGTCAAGGTCACCGCGCTATGGTCGGCGCTCGGCGCGATCGGCTTTTCGTTCGTGTACTGGGGCGCGGGCGCATGGATCATCGAGCGGCTCACCGATCAGGCCGCCGTGCGCGCCGCAGCCGAAACCTATCTGCCGTGGGCGGCGCTGTCGCCGGTCATTTCGGTGTGGGGCTTCCTGCTCGACGGCGTGTTCATCGGCGCGACGCGCACGCGCGAACTGATGATGGCGATGGTGGTGTCGCTCGTGGTGTTCGTGGCGGCATCGTGGGCATTGCTCGCGTGGCACGGCAATCACGGGCTGTGGATCGCGCTGCTGATCTTCATGGCCACGCGCGGCGCGACGCTCGCGCGCTACCTGCCGGGCGTGTCGCGAGGGATTGCGGCGGCGTAGTAGCGCGGTGGGCCGCGCTCCGTTGGCTGTTCGGCGGACGACGGAACGTTACGGCTTGAAACAAGCGCATACATATCGCATAACGAGCGCGCGTCCTAGAATATTTTCAGCCCGTGCTCTCCGCGAGAACAGTCGGCACGGGTCAGAAGTGCCGGCGTGCCCGCGCCGGCGCTTCGCTTTTCCCGCCCCGCCCTTTCCCGATCGTTTTCACTTCGACGAGCGCTCACATTGCGACGGGCGCGGGCACCATCGCGGGCGGCCGATCGTCGGTGGGCACGCCGTGGTAGTCGGCGGGATCATGTGGCGGGCTGCCGCGATGCGCGGACGGATTGTCCGCACAGCCGGCGACGCCGGCGCATAACAGCAAGGCAACAGTCAGAACGCGGGTCATTTTGCAATCTTCTCCGGGACAAATAGGATGGCGGACGTCCGCCGGCGCGCCGAGAGTCTACCCGCAAAGCGCGTTCCGCGACGCCATCACGCCGGCTCGTGCCGCGGTCGTTCCATTTCGTGAGATTTCGCCAGACCTGCGCTACTATGGGTTCATGGCTGAACCTACCGGGAGACTGCCATGGACGGTGAATCGATCGCGGGCCTGGTCGGGCTCGCCATAGGCCTGATCGTGCTGGTGGCGTTGTCGATTTTCGAATCGCGGGCCTACCGGCGAGAACACGACGGCGAGGGCATGCTGCATCACTGGACGCATCAGCATCTGCATATGCCGCATTGGAGGCGTCCACGGCATTGACGCGGGTGATCTTCGAACTCGGATCGAGTCCCTCTAACCGGGGCACCGGCACATCGCAGTGCCTCAGTTGCGCGTCCGCTCGGTGATGCGATGACCGGCGTTGCGGCGCATGCATGCGCCGCGCGCGTCGTCGTCCGCTGCACGTGCGCAATCCCTTGTCAATTCCTTGGACATACCTACAGCAAACGGTGACGCTACGCGCGCCGCTCCCTCCTTTTTTCACCTTCGTCCAAGGCCTCGCCGCATTGATCTTCATCGGTGATTGGCACATGCCTTGCGGGTTCCGATCCAACAACAGGCGCGCGATACGCGCGTCGATTGTCGCGGCGCGCAATGCGCCAAACCAGCGTGACGATGCGGCCAGCGATTTCGCGGCCCTTCGAAAAGGAGAACGCCATGACCGTCGGAACCATCCTGCTAATCGTGCTCATCCTGCTGTTGATCGGCGCATTGCCAAGCTGGCCGTATAGCAGTGGCTGGGGCTATCGACCGACTGGGCTCGTCGGCGTCGTCCTGATCGTCGTGATCATTCTGCTGTTGATGGGGCGTATATAGCTCACCGCCGAGCAAGCGCAAGCCAAGGCATTGACGCTCCTGTCCGTACCCCCTATACTCTCGGATTCGTCGGAGCGTAGCGCAGCCTGGTAGCGCATCTGATTTGGGATCAGAGGGTCGAAGGTTCGAATCCTTTCGCTCCGACCATTGGAATCAAGCACTTAGCCCAGCCTTAACCGGCTGGGCTTTTTGCTTTCTGGGTCCGTCCAGGCGCTGTGTAGGCAAATTCGACCAACGCGAATCGGCCTTCGTCGCGATCCCTCGCCTAAAATCTGCTAGCGAGGCTCTATCGATATTCATCAATCTCAACGGTGCCGCCCATGGCTTCCATCATGGTGCGAATATCGTCGGGCACATCAGGCACGCGGTCGCCCCTCTCGTTGTCCCAATAACAGAAGAAACGCATCTGTGCGCCCTTGTCTGCGAGTAGCTGGCGCAGGTCATCTCGCGGCAAATTCAGGCGATCAATAAGGTAGCGGAGGTGCGGTTCCAGCGAGTCGCTATGAACGGCGGCTTTGCTTCTCACCCCCCATACGCCAGTACGCCCCGGCACGCTACTCAATCGCCCCGACGGCGTCAAAAACCGCTTCCCCTTGACTATCGCCGTGTCCGGCGAAACGCCGAAATATCTGGTCCAAACATCGGGATCCAAATCATCCCCGGCTATCGAAAATGATGCATGTGCGAGTTGATGTACGTTCATCGTATGAAGATCAGTTTGCATAGTCGTGCATATTGCGATGATGTTTTTTCTAAATTCAACGTCCCCACTATCGTGCCAAATGACATTGTCATCGCCTCGCAGCTTCAGATCATATTTCATCGCATGAATCATGTCGCCAAACGTGTCGCGGTCATATCCCAGCATTTTCGCCGCGTAGTTCGGATTGTTCGTGCTCGCCGCGAGTTCTTCTGTATCGTCGCTGAGGGCCTCTGGCTGATAGTCGACCGGCCGCGCATCGCCAAGCAGCGTTGATGCGACTCTATTGCCCGCTCTGGCTGCGCGCGCAGCGTTCAGCCGGGCTTGCCAGGTGGCCGGATCATACTGGACGGACAGAATGGGTTCGCCGTCCGGGTGACTGCCGGTCCTCGCTATGGGATCCCTTAACGGCGTACTGCTGTAGGGTGACGGAAACAGGCTATTACGCGGACCTCGAATGGCAAGCAGTTTGCCCCGGCGAACCTCTTCGAGAAGAGCAAGGATGACCCACCAGCCATCGGTGTCAGGGTTACGGTCCCGCACGTTATGAAAAAACAGCCAGTGACTGTCAAGGAGATTCCTGACAAGCTTCCGGTCCTGCTCCCACTTGCTGTGATTGAGTTCGGCAATCTCAAGAAATTCCCGGGTCTCCGCCCTGGCCTTCTGACGGTCTGCTGCCTTGCCAAGGCACGCTTTATAGTGCCACTCGTCACAGATGACATAACAGGCACCCGATGGCCGCTGGCAGAACAGCTCCACGGAGTGCATCTCAAATACGGACAGGGACATAGGTGTGTCGTTGGTCCATCTGAAGTCGCTGCCGGAGTTGACAGCAGTCAGATAATTACCGTGCGACAGGCAGTCCGTACATGGGCGACCGCCCAAAATCTCTTCAGCTTTCGATGAGACAGACAAAAGCGTTGTCCACCGGCACATGAGCCTGAACGGAGTGTCGAAGGACGCGTTTCCGCCCGATATTGAACCCGATACGATCTGAATCGTGCGCCGCTTAACAGCGAATGCCTGAGGGTGACGGATCATAACCGGATGATCATCAAGTTGGACGAAACAGGGCGAGTTCGCTCAGGCTCGTTTCGGTCTTGGAAAGTGCCTTTTAGAACCTTCGTTCAGGTACCGCCTCGCGCTTCGCGTCGGCGGCGGCGCTTTGCCGGGCGTCCTGTTCGTGCGGGTCACCGACAGCCGATCCATCAGGCACTCGCCTTGCAAACCATCATCCGTGCATGCGACAGTGCTTGCGCACGCACCTCGTTGCCAAGCCGCGCAGACCCGCCGCAACGCCATCCCAAGCCGCTCAAAAGGAGACTCCCATGGACCTGATCCTCTGGCGTCATGCCGAAGCAGAAGATGTCGCCGCGAGCGATCTCGCGCGCGCGCTCACCACGCGCGGCCGCAAGCAGGCGCAGAACGCCGCGAAATGGCTGCGCGCCCGCCTACCCGAGGACGCGGTCGTCCTCGCGAGCCCCGCGGTGCGCACGATCCAGACCGCCGAGACGTTGAGCGACCAGTATCGCGTCGTGCGCGAACTCGCGCCAAACGCGAGCGCGAACGATGTCCTCGAAGCGGCCGGCTGGCCCGGCGGCATCGCGCAGACCGTGGTGATCGTCGGCCATCAACCGACGCTCGGCCACGTCGCCGCGCAGCTGCTCGGCGACAGCCGCGCGAGCTGGCCGCTGAAAAAAGCGGGCATCTGGTGGATCGAGAGCCGCGAGCGCCACGGCGAAGAGGAGGCAGTGTTGCGCGCCGCCATCAGTCCCGATCTGATCTGAGCGCACGCGTCGCGCGACGCGTCCGACTTGACAGGCACACACGCGAGGGCTTACGGGCAGTCATCCAATCGTCACAGCTTTGCCATGCGAGCGTCACCGCGCGTTACTACATTGGCGAAAAAAGAAATCCTCCCTCTTTTCGACCAGGACAGCCAATGCGAGAACTGCCGACGCCCACCCTGCCCTTCGCCTCGCTTTTCGAACCGCGCCGTCTGCCGCGCGCCGAGGAAACGGTTACCGCGCAGCATCGCCTGCAAGTGTCGTGGGCGCGTACCGACGAAGAGCTGCGTGAAGCGCAGCGTCTACGCTATCGCGTCTTCGCCGACGAAATGGGCGCGCGCTTGAGCGGCCCCGCCGGCCTCGACGTCGATGCCTTCGATTCGTACTGCGATCATTTGCTGGTACGCGATCTCGACACGTTGAAAGTAGTCGGCACGTATCGCGCATTGCCGCCGCATCAGGCCGCGCGCATCGGCCGTCTGTATGCGGAAAGCGAGTTCGACGTGTCGCGTCTCACGCATCTGCGCGCGAAGATGGTCGAGGTCGGCCGCTCGTGCGTGCATCCCGACTATCGCAGCGGCTCGGTGATCATGTCGCTGTGGGCAGGGCTCGGCGCGTACATGAAGCACAACGGCTACGAGACGATGCTCGGCTGCGCGAGCGTCGCGATGGCCGACGGCGGCCACTATGCGGCGAACCTGTATTGCTCGCTGCGCGACAACGCGCTGACCGCGCCCGAATATCGCGCGTTCCCGCATACGCCGCTGCCGGTCGACGACCTGCAGACCGGCGCCGCCGTCGCGCCGCCGCCGCTCGTGAAGGGCTACTTGCGACTCGGCGCGAAGATTTGCGGCGCACCGGCGTGGGACCCCGACTTCAATACCGCGGACTTCCTGACGCTGTTCCGCCTGTCCGATATCAACGCCCGCTACGCGCGACACTTCCTCGGCGATGCGTTGCCGCGATAAGCTGCATCACCTGAGAAGCGAAAAAGCCCTGCATTTGCAGGGCTTTTTTGTGCACGCGCACGCTGCGAATCGAAGCGTGCGCCGATCGGCGCCGCGTCAATCGTCCGTATAAACCACGCGATACGGAATCCCGACTTTCTCCCACTCCGCTGCTTCCTGGATCAGGCTGTAGTCCGTCAACGGATTGTTGGCGACCCACTCGTTCGGCAAACGCACCTCGTAACCGCCGTTCGCCTGAGCAACCGTGATACCCGGCAGGCCGACGTCCGCGCGTCGACGGCACAGCAACGCTGCGAGCCGCAGGCAGAACAGCAGCGGCCATTCGACGTCGCGCGTCTGCGACAGCTTGCCGAGCTTGCCCGCGTGGCCGAGCACGAGCGCGGCGAGCCGCGCCTGATCGGTGCGCGAAAAGCCCGGCATGTCGGCGTTGCTTGCGATATACGCCGAATGCTTGTGATAAGCGCTATGCGAGATCGACAGCCCGATTTCGTGCAGCGACGCCGCCCAGCCGATGAACATGCGGTTTTCCGCGCGGCGTTCTTCGTCCGGTTCGATGAACTGGTCGTAGAGGCTCGTCGACAGATCGCTGATACGCCCGGCCTGCGCACGATCGACGCCATAGCGGCGCATGAAGCCCCCGACCGTCACCGTACGCATGTCCTCGTGCTGCGAACGGCCGAGCAGGTCGTACATGACGCCGAGACGCAGCGCGCCGTCGGTGGTGTCGACATAGTCGACGCCCAGTTCGTCGAACACCGCGATCATGATCGACAGGCCGCCCGCGAGCACCGGCACGCGGTCGCTCTTCAGTGCGATCAGTTTCAGCCGGTTGACGTTTTCGGCCTTGATCAGCGCGCGCTTGAGCCGCTCGAGGCCGCCGCGCGAAATGCCGTGCGTGACGCCGGCATCGTTGAAATTGTTCGCCTCGACCAGCTCGGCGAGCGCGCGGGCGGTGCCCGACGAGCCGATCGCCTGCTCCCAGCCGGTCTTCTTGTATTCGGCGGAAATGATCTGGATTTCGCGGCGCGCGGCGAGCTCGGCCTGACGCATCGTGTATTCGTCGACGTTGCCGGCCGGAAAAAACGTACGGCTATGGCTCACGCAGCCGATATACAGGCTCTCCATCTTGATCGGCGTGTAGTGCGAGCCGATGATGAATTCCGTCGAACCGCCGCCGATATCGACGACGAGCCGCTTGCCCGCGCTCGCCGGCACCGAGTGCGCGGCGCCTGCATAAATCAGGCGCGCTTCCTCCCGCCCCGCGATCACTTCGATCGGAAAACCGAGCGCCGCCTGCGCTTCGCCGAGAAACTCGCCCGCATTCTTCGCGATGCGCAGCGTATTGGTCGCGACCGCGCGCACGTGGTCGGGGTGAAAATCGCGCAGACGCTCGCCGAAGCGCTTCAGCGCATCCCAGCCACGCACCTGCGAGGCGCGATCGAGCATTTTGTCGCTCGATAGCCCGGCCGCGAGCCGCACCGGCTCGCGCAAGGCGTCGACCTGATAGATCTGGCTGCCCGCGTCGGTTTCCTCGACCCGGCCCACGATGAGCCGGAAGCTGTTCGAACCGAGATCCACGGCGGCGAGGAGATGAGGGATAGTGACCATCGGGTAAGCGTACTCCATGCGCGCGAGCGCGGCGGCTGCGGCCGCGGGCGTGGCGGCGGACGCTGGCAGCGCCACGCGCCTGCCCGGCCCCTTCGACGCATGGTGCGCGTCGCGGCCGGCCGCACTGTTCAAAGACGCCATTCTAAGCGTAGCAGCCTTCACGGTGTCACCTCGCGGCGCAGGGAGTTCGGTATCGTCGCATAGGTAACGCGTCATATTGACGACAGCCGACGATTGCGGCATAAAATGTTTAAAACATCGCCGATGTCATCAGGACGTCACCAAATCGTGAGAATTTCCGAGCGTCTTTCCGTCGCCATTTCAGACATTCCAATCTCGCCACCGATGTCCGTCCGCTATCCCTTATTGAATCGCGAGCTGGGCATTCTGGGTTTCAACGAGCGCGTGTTGGCGCAAGCCGCCGATCCCGCCGTCCCCCTGCTCGAACGTCTCCGGTTTATCTGCATCACCAGTAGCAATCTCGACGAATTCTTCGAAGTCCGCATGGCCGGCCTTCAGGAACAGATGCGCGACAATCCCGGCGCATTGTCGCCGGACGGCATGTCGCTGCAACACGTGTACGACCTCGTGGTCGAGCGTGCGCAGAAGCTCGTGCATCGCCAGTACACGATGCTGCACGACACGGTGCTCACCGCGCTCGAGGAGGAAGGTATTTATTTCCACGGCACCGAAGCATGGAGCGACGCGCAGACCGAATGGGCACGCAACTACTTCGTCGACGAACTGCTGCCGGTGTTGACGCCGATCGGTCTCGATCCCGCCCATCCGTTTCCGCGCGTGCTGAACAAGAGCCTGAACTTCGTCGTCGAACTCGAAGGCAAGGATGCATTCGGCCGCCAGGCGATGATGGGCATCGTGCAGGCGCCGCGGGCGCTGCCGCGGCTCGTGCGCATGCCGCAGGAACTGTCGGGCTATCCGCACGGCTTCGTGCTGCTGAGCTCGCTGTTGCAACGCTTCGTCGGCGAACTGTTTCCAAACCTCGTCGTGCGCAGCTGCAATCAGTTTCGCATCACCCGCAATAGCGAACTGTTCGTCGACGAAGACGAAATCACCAATCTGCGCGTCGCGTTGCAGGGCGAACTGCCGGCGCGGCATCTGGGCAATGCGGTGCGGCTCGAAGTGTCGGCGGACACGCCCGCGCACGTGGTGCGGCGCCTGCTCGACGAAAGCGGTCTGTCGAACAAGGACTGCTACTACGTGAACGGCCCCGTCAATCTGGTGCGGCTGATGCAGCTGCCCGAGATGGTCGACCGGCCGGATCTGAAGTTCGTACCGCATATTCCGTCGACGCCGACGCAGATCGCCAACAGCACGAGCATGTTCGACGTGATCGATCAGGGCGACGTGCTGCTGCATCATCCGTACGAGAGCTTCCAGCCGGTGCTCGAGCTGCTGCTGCAGGCGGCCAAGGACCCGAACGTGGTCGCGATCAAGCAGACCATCTATCGCACCGGCACCGACTCGCCGCTGATGGACGCGCTGATGCAGGCCGCGCGCAACGGCAAGGAAGTCACGGTGGTCGTCGAGCTGCTCGCGCGCTTCGACGAAGAAACCAACATCAACTGGGCCTCGCAGCTCGAAGCGGTCGGCGCGCACGTGGTCTACGGCGTGGTCGGCCACAAGTGCCACGCGAAAATGATGCTGATCGTGCGACGCGTATTGGCGGGCGGCAAGTCGACCCTGAAGCGCTACGCGCACCTCGGCACCGGCAACTATCACCCGCGCACCGCGCGCCTCTATACCGACTTCGGTCTGATGACCGCCGATCAGAAGATCTGCGAGGACGTGCACCATGTATTCCAACAGCTGACCGGCATCGGCGGCGAGCTGAAGCTGCACGAATTGTGGCAGTCGCCGTTCACGCTGCACCCGAACCTCGTCGAAGCGATCCGCAAGGAAGCCGAGCACGCACGGGCGGGCAGGAAGGCGCGCATCGTCGCGAAGATGAACGCACTGCTCGAGCCGACGGTGATCGCCGAGCTGTATGAAGCAGCGCAGGCCGGCGTGAAGATCGATCTGATCGTGCGCGGCGTGTGCTCGCTGCAGCCGGGCGTGCAAGGACTCTCCGAGAACATCACGGTGCGCTCGATCGTCGGGCGCTTTCTCGAACATCATCGCATCTACTACTTCTACGACGGCGGCAAGGAGCAGGTCTATCTGTCGAGCGCCGACTGGATGGATCGCAATCTGTTCCGGCGCGTCGAAGTCGCATTCCCGGTCAACAACCGGCGGCTGAAACGGCGCGTGATCGCGGAAGGGCTATCGGCGTTTCTCGGCGACAACCAGTCGGCCTGGTTGATGCAAAGCGATGGTCACTATCGCCGGCGCCGGCCGGGCAAGGCGTCGCGCAATGCGCAGATGAGCCTGCTCGGCAAGTTCTGTTCGTAGTCGCCCGCGTCGCGGGTGCTCGCCGCGACGGCGGGCACCTGACAATCCGCGCGCATAAAAAAACCGCCTGTTTCAGGCGGTTTTTTGCTGGATCGACCAGTCGGACGGCTGCCGCACTCAAACCTGCGCGGTTTGGCAGCGCGCGGTCCGATACACCGGAAAACGCACCGTGAACGTGCTGCCGCGCCCTTCTTCGCTCTTCACTTCGAGTTGCGCATCGTGCCGTTGCAATACGTGCTTGACGATCGCGAGACCGAGCCCGGTGCCGCCCGTGTCGCGCGAACGGCTGCGATCGACGCGATAGAAGCGCTCGGTGAGTCGTGGAATATCGGCGGCCGGAATGCCGAGGCCGCTATCGATGACCGAGAACACCGCATGGCCACCCTGCGCACGCCAGGTGACCTTGATCGAGCCGCCGTCCGGCGTGTAGCGGATCGCGTTCGTCACCAGGTTGCCGAACGCGCTGAGAATCTCGGTTTCGACGCCGGTTACCGTCAACGCTTCGTCGGCTTCGAAGACGATCTTGTGATGATCGCCGGACAGGCTCTGCGCGTCGTCGCGCAGATGCCGCAATACTGCCTGCATGTCGATCATCTGATCGCTCGGCGGCTTGTTGTCACCTTCGAGCGTCGCGAGCACCAGCAGATCGCTGACGATATGACGCATGCGCGACGCCTGCTGCTCCATCAGGTCGAGATAGCGCGCGCGCTCGGCCTCGCCCAACGGCAGCTCGCGCATCGTCTCGAGAAAACCGGACAGCACGGTAAGCGGCGTTTTCAGTTCGTGCGACACGTTGGCGACGAAGTCACGCCGCATCGCATCGGTGCGCTCGAGTTCGGTGATGTCCTGCGACAGCACCAGTTTGCGATTGTCGCCATACGGAAACACCTGCACCGACAGCACGTTCTGGCGCTTGTCGCCCATGCCGCGCATGATCAGCATTTCCTCGTACCGATGCGAATTCAGATAGCGCACGAAATCCGGATGGCGCACCAGATGCGTGATGTGCTGGCGCAGATCGCGCTTCGCATCGAGCCCGAAGTGGCTTTCGGAAATCGCGTTGCACCATTCGATCTGATCGTGATCGTCGAGCATCGCGACGCCATTCGGCGACGCCTGGATCGCCTGGATGAAACGCGAATGCTGCTGCTCGACCTGGCGCACCTGGGCGTGCCAGCGCTTCGCGAGCTTGTGCAGACGGTAGTAGATTTCGCCCCAGATGCCGGGGGCGCTCGGCACTTCGCCGTACACCGGCGCATCGAGCAGACGCCACAGACGCTGCTTATGGAAGGTACTGAAGACGCTCTGTGCGAGCAGCATGACGATGGCGAGAGCGAGCCCTGCCTTAATGTTCACCAGTGCGCCGACCACCGCGCACAGAACAGCAAGCAGCACGACGGACACGATGGAGCGCGCCCAGATGATGTTCATGGTCTAGCGATCGAAGAGAAAATACTGCGCAGGAAGGAGGTGCGGCGGCTCAACAGCTACGCAGTGCAGTGCGCCGCCGACGACGGCTGTCAGGCGCTCTTCGCCAGCCGGTAGCCGCTGCCGCGTACCGTTTCAATCATAGCATCGCACCCGGCCGGCTTGAGTGCCGCACGCAGACGCTTGATATGCACGTCGACGGTACGCTCTTCGACGAACACGTGATCGCCCCACACCTGGTCGAGCAGTTGCGTGCGGCTGTGCACGCGCTCCGGGTGAGTCATGAAGAAATGCAGTAGACGGAATTCGGTCGGGCCGAGATCGAGCTTGATCTCGCTGCCTTCCGCATGCGCCGCGACGCGGTGCGTGGCCGGATCGAGCTTCAGGCCGTTGATCGCGACCACGTCTTCGGTTAGCTGCGGCGCGCGGCGGCGCAGCACCGCCTTGATGCGCGCCATCAGTTCCTTCGGCGAGAACGGCTTCGTCACGTAGTCGTCGGCGCCGATCTCGAGGCCGAGCACCTTGTCCTGCTCGTCGCCCCGCGCGGTCAGCATGATGATCGGGATATGCTTCGTGCGCTCGTTGTTGCGCAGATCGCGCGCGAACGAAATGCCCGATTTGCCCGGCAACATCCAGTCGAGCAGCACGAGATCGGGCAGCACGTCGCTGATCAGGTTGTGCGCCTGCTCCGCGTTGTACGCGCGAATCGGGCAGTGTCCGGCGTGTTGAAGATTGACCGAAATCAATTCGGAAATGGCGGGCTCATCTTCAATGACGAGAATGCTGCTGGGCATCGGCACCTCTGTTCCTTATCTCTGGATTAGCTGAGCGCTTCGCGTTCGAGCGCGTCGCGCGACTGGTGCCGCACGTCGGTACCCTTGACGATGTAGATGATGAATTCGGCGATGTTCTTCGCGTGGTCGCCGATCCGCTCGATCGCCTTGGCGATGAACAGGAAGTCGAGGCCCACCGAGATCGAACGCGGATCTTCGGTCATATACGAAATCAGCTTGCGCACGAACGCGCGGAATTCCTCATCGATCGCCTTGTCGTCGCGCACGATCTGCGCGGCCGCGACCGTGTCCAGACGCGCGAACGCGTCGAGCGCGCGGCGCAGGATCGACACGGCCATCTCGCCGGACAGCTTGATCTCGGCGATGTTGATGGTGCGCGAGGCGCCGTCTTCCATCAGACGCCTGGTGCGTTTCGCGATCTTCTCGGCCTCGTCGCCGGCGCGCTCGAGGTTCGTGATGGTCTTCGAGATCGCGATCAGCAGGCGCAGATCGCGCGCGGCCGGCTGACGGCGCGCGATGATGTTGCTGCACTCCTCGTCGATCTCGACTTCCATCTTGTTCAGACGGTCTTCGGCGGCGATGACCTGCTCGCACATACCGAGGTCGAATTCGTTGAGCGCCTGCATCGCGTTGACGATCTGCGATTCGACGAGGCCGCCCATTTCGAGCACTTTCGACGAAACGAGGTTCAGGTCGGCGTCGAACTGGCTGGACAGATGTTTATCGGACATGTCGTACTCCGTTGTATTGCCCGGCGGATCAGCCGAAGCGGCCGGTGATGTAGTCCTCGGTTTCCTTGCGGACCGGCTTGATGAAGATTTTTTCTGTGTCGCCGAATTCGATCAGTTCACCGAGGTACATATAGGCAGTGTAGTCCGAACAGCGGGCCGCCTGCTGCATGTTGTGCGTGACGATCACGACCGTGTAGTCGCTCTTCAGTTCGGCGATCAGTTCTTCGATACGGCCCGTCGAAATCGGGTCGAGCGCCGAGCACGGCTCGTCGAGCAGCAGCACTTCGGGGCGGATCGCGATACCGCGCGCGATACACAGACGCTGCTGCTGGCCGCCCGACAGACCGTAGCCGCTCTGGCCGAGCTTGTCCTTCACTTCGTTCCACAGCGCCGCCTTGGTCAGCGCCCATTCGACGCGGTCGTCCATTTCCGAGCGCGACAGCTTCTCGAACATCTTCACGCCGAAAGCGATGTTGTCGTAGATCGACATCGGGAACGGCGTCGGCTTCTGGAACACCATGCCGATGCGCGCGCGCAACAGCGAAATATCCTGGCGCGTAGTCAGCAGGTTTTCACCGTCCATCACGATCTCGCCTTCCGCGCGCTGCTCCGGATACAGCGCGTACATCTTGTTGAAGGTTCGCAGCAGCGTGGACTTGCCGCAGCCCGACGGGCCGATGAACGCGGTCACCTTGCCTTCGGGAATCTGCAGATTGATGTTCTTCAGCGCGTGGTACTTGCCGTAGAAGAAGTTGAGATCCTTGACTTCGATCTTCGGACGCGACGGCGTTTGCGCGTGAGCGCTGTGTTCGGGGTCGGAGCCCGCGGGCGCGGTTGCGTGCCCGACCGGATTGAGTTGGGTTTCTGCCATGTTCATCGGATTCACTCCGCCCTTACTTGTTCGAGAAGATCGTGCGCGCGAGGATATTCAGTCCCAGCACCGCGAGCGTGATCAGGAAGACGCCGGCCCACGCGAGCGATTGCCATTGCGCGAACGGGCTCATCGCAAACTTGTAGATCGTGACCGGCAGGTTCGCGACCGGCTGGCCCATATCGACCGAGAAGAACTGGTTCGACAGCGCGGTAAAAAGCAGCGGCGCGGTTTCGCCGGCAATCCGCGCGATGGCGAGCAGCACACCGGTAACGATGCCCGCGATCGACGCCTTCAGCGTGATCGACAGCACCATCTTCCACTTCGGCGTGCCGAGCGCGAACGCGGCTTCCCGCATCGCATTCGGCACGAGCTTCAGCATGTTTTCGGTCGTGCGGATCACGATCGGAATCTGCAGAAGCGCCAGCGCGAGCACGCCGGCCCAGCCGCTGAAGTGGCCCATCTTCGCGACGACGAGCGCGTAGACGAATAGACCGATGACGATCGACGGCGCCGACAGCAGGATGTCGTTGATGAAGCGCGTGAGGTTCGCAAGCCAGCCCTTCTGGCCGTATTCGGCGAGATAGACGCCCGCCATGATGCCGATCGGCGTGCCGACGAAGGTCGCGAGCGCGACCAGCAACAGGCTGCCGACGATCGCATTCGCAAGACCGCCGCCATCGGTGTTCGGCGGCGGCGTCGACTGCGTGAAGAGCTCGACCGACAAACCGCCGATCCCGAGATGCAGCGTCGTATAGAGAATCCACACGAGCCACAGCAGGCCGAACGCCATCGCCGCGAGCGACAGCGTCAGCGCGATCGCGTTGGTCATCCGACGGCGCCCTTGCAGACGCACGCGCATCGCTTCGAGCGTCGCGGGGTCCTTCAGACCCGGCATATTCAGGGACGGCCCGCTCATTTCGCGCCCTCCCCTTTCTCGAGACGCAGCAGCATGATTTTCGAAATCGCCAGCACGATGAATGTAATCACGAACAGGATCAGGCCGAGTTCCATCAGCGCCGACGTGTGCAGGCCCGGGTCCGCTTCCGCGAACTCGTTGGCGAGCGCCGACGTGATGCTGTTGCCCGGCGAAAACAGCGAAATATTGTCGAGCAGATTGGTGTTGCCGATCACGAAGGTGACCGCCATCGTCTCACCCAGCGCGCGGCCGAGGCCCAGCATGATGCCGCCGATCACACCGGTCTTGGTGTACGGCAGTACGATCTTCCAGATCACTTCCCACGTCGTGCAGCCGATACCGTAGGCCGATTCCTTCAGCAGCACCGGCGTCACTTCGAACACGTCGCGCATGACCGCCGCGATGTACGGGATGATCATGATCGCAAGGATCACGCCCGCGCACAGAATGCCGATGCCGATCGGCGGACCCGAGAACAGCGCACCGACGATCGGAATGCCGCCGAGCACCGCGCCGAGAGGCTTCTGGAACCACACCGCGAAGATCGGCGCGAACACGAGCAGGCCCCACATGCCGTACACGATCGACGGAATCGCGGCGAGCAGTTCGATCGCGATGCCGAGCGGCCGACGCAGCCACGCGGGCGACAGTTCGGTCAGAAACAGCGCGATGCCGAAGCTGACGGGCACCGCGATGATGAGAGCGATGATCGACGTCGCGAGAGTGCCGTAGATCGGCACGAGCGCGCCGAATTGCTTGCTGGGTGGATCCCACACCGCCGTCCACAGGAACGCGAGACCGAACTCGCGAATCGACGGCATCGAGGCGATGATCAGCGACACGATGATGCCGCCGAGCAGCAGCAGCGTGACGATCGCGGAAAGGCGTGCGAGGCCGCCGAAGATCACATCGCCGGAGCGGCCAGGCGCTTTTTGCTGCGACGCGCTGCCAGGCGGAGTGGCCCGGCTCGTGCCGGACGCTAAATGAATATCGGACATGAGAGCCTGAGGGACCTGTTTCCAGTTGCCGGACGACACTTGTCGGGCGGGCGGTGATGCATGCGGCGCGTGCCGCGTGAAAGTCACAGGCCGTCCTCGTACGAGGACGGCCGGGGTGCTACGAGGCGCGATTCAGACATACCGCGCCAGCTTACGCCTGTTACTCGGCGAGCGTCTTGCCTGCCGAATCCTTGACCTTCTGCTTCCACTGCGTGCGGATTTCCGACACGACCGATTCCGGCAGCGAGATGTAGTCCAGATCGTTCGCAGCCTGACCGCCGTTCTTGAACGCCCAGTCGAAGAACTTCAGCGTTTCCGCGCCTTGCGGTGCCTTTTCCTGCGTCGTGTGCAGCAGCACGAACGTCGCGCCGACGATCGGCCATGCGTTCTTGCCCGGCTCGTTCGTCAGGATCTGGTAGAACGACTTCGACCAGTCAGCGCCAGCAGCCGCTGCCTTGAACGTGTCCGTCTGCGGCTGAACCACTGCGCCAGCTTCGTTCTTCATCGCGACGTAGTTCATGTGGTTCTGCTTGGCGTAGGCCCATTCGACGTAGCCGATCGAACCCGGCAGACGCTGCACGAATGCCGCGACGCCGTCGTTACCCTTGCCGCCCGTGCCGGTCGGCCAGTTGACCGTCGCACCTTCACCGACCTTCGTCTTCCATTCCGGGTTGACCTTCGACAGGTAGTTCGTCCAGATGAAGCTGGTGCCCGAACCGTCGGCGCGGCGCACCACGGCGATGTCCAGATCCGGCAGCTTGACCTTCGCGTTCAGCGCGACGATTGCCGGGTCATTCCACTTTTTGATCTTGCCGAGATAGATGTCGCCGAGCACTTCACCCGACAGCACCAGTTCGCCCGGCTTCACGCCCGGCACGTTGACTGCCGGCACCACGCCGCCGACCACCGTCGGGAATTGGAACAGGCCTTGCTTCGCGAGTTCGTCGTCCTTCAGCGGAGCGTCCGAACCAGCGAAATCGACGGTCTTCGCCTCGATCTGCTTGATGCCGCCCGACGACCCGATGCCCTGGTAGTTAACCTTGCCGCCGCCGGTCTTCTGATAAGCGTCGGCCCACTTCGTGTAAATCGGTGCCGCGAACGTGCTGCCCGCGCCGGTGATGTCTGCGGCTTGCGCTGCGATTGCGAAAAGCGCGCCAGCGACGCCAGCGAACACGGTTTGCATCAATTTCATGAGACCTCCAATGGAGTGTGAGCGTGTGGTGTGAGCGGGAAACTCGAACACCGCGAAGCTTAGGGTCTCTTTATGACAAAAACGTGACTGATCGTGAATCAGATGTGACAGTCACATTACCCAATGAAAGGTTCGGGAGCCGGCGAATTGCCGCGATTGCGATGCTCGTTGCATTGCATTTTTCAAGTTAGACGAAAAAGACGGGGCGCGAACGTTTGCGCTCGGTGCGGAGAGACATTTTGGTGCGGGATGCACCGACCTTTTGGCGGCTGCAGCGTGGGGATTTATTGGGGTGAAGCCGGCGACGAAGGTCATGGCACGCGGGTCGCCGGAGCTCTCGGAGCGACCGTCAGGCCGCAAGCGGTCGCCGCCGCCCGCCGCCTGTTGGGGAACAGATCAGGCCGTTGCTACCCGCACGGCTTGCGCAATCGCTTCCGAATGCTCGAGCGCGTCCGCGACGTTCTGCGCCTCTACCATCACGCGCAGTACCGGCTCGGTGCCCGACGCGCGGATCAGGACGCGACCGCGCCCGTCGAGCGCGCCTTCGGCCACCTTGATCGCGCTACGAATCGTATCGCTGCCCTTCCAGTCCGCGCCGGGCTTCATGCGCACGTTGATCAGCTTCTGCGGGAACAGCGTGACGCCGTCGAGCAGATCCGCGAGCGACTTGCCGCTGCGCTGCATCGCCGCCAGCACGAGCAGAGCGGACACGATGCCGTCGCCGGTCGAATGGCGATCGAGCGACAGAATGTGGCCCGAACCTTCGGCGCCGAGCTGCCAGCCGTGTTCGCGAAGCTGTTCGAGCACATAGCGGTCGCCGACCGCGGCGCGCACGAACTTGACGCCGGCTCTCTGCAGCGCGACCTCCACGGCCATGTTGGTCATCAGTGTGCCGACCGCGCCTTCCACGTGGCCGGCGGTCGCGATACGGTCTTTGACCAGCACGTACAGCAGCTCGTCGCCGTTGAACAGGCGGCCGGACTCGTCGACTACCTGCAAACGGTCGGCGTCGCCATCGAGCGCGATACCGAGGTCCGCGTGGTTCGCGCGCACCGCGCGCACCAGCGCATCCGGCGCGGTCGCGCCGACGCCGTCGTTGATATTGAAGCCGTTCGGCGAGACGCCGATCGGGATCACTTCCGCGCCGAGCTCATGGAACACGTGCGGCGCGACGTCGTACGCGGCGCCATGCGCGCAATCGACGACGAGCTTCATGCCGCGCAGGTCGTACGCGGCCGGGAAGGTGCTCTTGCAGAACTCGATGTAGCGGCCGGCCGCGTCGTCGAGACGACGCGCCTTGCCCAACTGCTCGGAAGCCGCGCAAGCGAGCGGCAGCTCGAGCTGCTCCTCGATCTGCGCCTCGACGTCGTCCGGCAACTTGTTGCCGTCGGCCGAGAAGAACTTGATACCGTTGTCGTAGTACGGGTTATGCGACGCGCTGATCACGACGCCCGCGGCAAGCCGCAGCGCGCGCGTCAGATAGGCGATGCCGGGAGTCGGCATCGGGCCGGCCAGCATCACGTCGACGCCGGCCGCCGAAAAGCCCGATTCGAGCGCGGCTTCGAGCATGTAGCCCGAGACGCGCGTGTCCTTGCCGATCAGCACGGTCGGGCGAGCGCCTGTCTTCGCCCATTGATCGGCGCCCGCGAGCACCTTGCCGGCCGCGTAGCCGAGCCGCAACACGAATTCCGGCGTGATCGGGCCTTCCCCGACCTTGCCTCGAATGCCGTCCGTTCCGAAGTAACGACGTGCCATATTTGTTCTCCCTGTATCTGGCTGCGGGCTCAACCGTGCGCGCGGCTCTGCTTGGCAGCGTCGCGCAGGGTTGCCCATACTTTCAATGCATCGACTGTTTGCGCGACGTCGTGTACGCGCAGAATCGCGGCGCCCCGCTCGGCCGCGCACACCGCTGCGGCGATGCTGCCGGCCACGCGCTCCGGCGCCGGCCGCCCTGTCACCGCGCCAACCATCGATTTGCGCGACATGCCCGCAAGGATCGGATATGGCGACGCGGCGCGCGGCGCCGTGTCGCGCAGATGCGCAAGCAACGCGTAGTTGTGCTCGACGACGATCTTGCCGAAGCCGAAACCCGGATCGACGCTGATTCGCTCGCGCGCAATCCCCGCCTGCTGCAAAGTCGCGACACGCTCCTCGAGGAACTGGCGCACTTCGCTGACAACGTCGGCATAGTGCGGCTCGCCGCGCTGCATGGTCTGCGGCTCACCTAACATATGCATTACACAAAGGCCGCAGTCGCTGTCGCGCACCGCGTCGATCGCGCCGGGCATGCGGAAGCCCCAGACGTCGTTGATCAGGTCGGCGCCCGCGTTCAACGCGTCGCGCATCACTTCCGGCTTGTATGTATCGACCGACAACGGCACATTCGCGCCACGCAGCTGCTCGACGAGGGGTATCACGCGCTCCAGTTCTTCGTCGAGCGGCACCGGCGGCGCGCCAGGACGCGTCGATTCCCCGCCGATATCGATAATGTCCGCGCCCTCGAGCATCATGCGCTCGGCATGGCGCAGCGCATCGCCGCGCATCGCGTACAAGCCGCCATCGGAGAAGGAATCGGGAGTGACGTTCAGAATGCCCATGACCAACGGGCGTTCAAACGTCAGCTTGAAGCGGCCGCACTGCAGCGGCTCTGGAAGGGGTACGGAAGAACAATCGACTTTCGACACGTAACAATGCTTCACTTTGAACGGATCAATGCAAAACGGGCCGGTGTGTAGCACACCGGCCCGCACTTTCTACTGGCTACCTATCAGGCCGGCGCGGTTGCGCTGCCCGGCTTGACTTCGGTGCCCGCGCTACCGCCCGACGAGGCGTCGCTTGCCGACGGCGGCGAACTCTTCGGCGAACGCGGCGGACGGCCGGCCATGATGTCGTTGATCTGATCGGCGTCGATCGTCTCCCACTCCATCAATGCGGCGGTCATCGCTTCGACCTTGTCGCGGTTCTCTTCCAGCAGGCGCCGCGCGAGATTGTACTGCTCGTCCAGCACACGACGGATTTCCGCATCGACCTTCTGCTGCGTCGCCTCCGAAATGGTCCGCGTGAAGCCGCGGCCGAACGGCGAAGCGTCGTTTTCGTCGTCGACATAGACCATCGGTCCGAGCGCATCTGTCATACCGAAGCGGGCAACCATTGCGCGAGCCGTCTGGGTCGCCTTGTTGAAGTCGTCCGAGGCGCCGGTGCTGATGAGGTTCAGGAACAGCTCTTCCGCGACGCGACCACCGAACAGAATGGCAAGACGGTCGAGCAGATAGTCCTTCGAGTACGTTTCGTTATCATGCTCCGGCAACTGCCACGTGACGCCCAGCGCACGGCCGCGCGGAATGATCGTGACCTTGTGCACCGGATCGGCCTTCGGCAACAGCTTCGCGATCACCGCGTGACCCGATTCGTGATACGCGGTCGCACGCTTCGATTCTTCGCGGATCACGGCCGACTTGCGCTCCGGACCCATGAAGATCTTGTCCTTCGCGTCCTCGAAATCGGTCATTTCGACGATGCGCTTGCCACGGCGCGCCGCGAACAGCGCTGCTTCGTTGACGAGGTTCGCGAGATCGGCGCCCGAGAAACCCGGCGTGCCGCGCGCGATCACTGCCGCATCGACGTCGTTCGAAATCGGTACCTTGCGCAGGTGCACCTTCATGATGTGCTCGCGGCCGCGGATATCGGGCAGACCGACGTACACCTGGCGGTCGAAACGGCCCGGACGCAACAGCGCCTTGTCGAGTACATCCGAACGGTTCGTCGCAGCGATCACGATGACACCCGAGTTCGCCTCGAAGCCGTCCATTTCGACGAGCATCTGGTTCAGCGTCTGTTCGCGCTCGTCGTTACCGCCGCCCATGCCGGCGCCGCGATGACGGCCGACCGCGTCGATTTCGTCGATGAACACGATACACGGCGCGTGCTTCTTGGCCTGCTCGAACATGTCGCGCACGCGAGCCGCGCCGACGCCGACGAACATTTCCACGAAATCCGAACCCGAAATGCTGAAGAACGGCACCTTCGCCTCGCCGGCGATCGCGCGTGCGAGCAGCGTCTTACCGGTTCCCGGCGGGCCAACGAGCAGCACGCCGCGCGGAATACGACCACCGAGCTTCTGGAATTTCTGCGGATCGCGCAAAAAGTCGACGAGCTCCGACACTTCTTCCTTGGCTTCGTCGCAACCGGCAACGTCGGTGAAATTGATTGCGTTGTTGTTCTCGTCGATCAGCCGCGCGCGCGACTTGCCAAACGAGAAGGCCCCGCCTTTGCCGCCCCCCTGCATCTGTCGCATCATGTAGAACCAGAAACCGATGATCAGGATCGTCGGCCCGAGGTAATACAACACGGACATCAGTGCATTGGGTTCGTCGTCAGCCTTGCCGCTCACCTGTACACCATACTTCATCAGATCGCCGACCATCCAGATGTCGCCGGGCGACACGATCTGGTACTTCTGGCCGTCTGCTGGAGTGACCGTGAGGTTCCGCCCCTGGACAATGACGTTCTTGACTTTGCCGTTCTTCGCGTCGTCCATGAACTGCGAATAGGAAACGCCTTCCTGGACACGGGGCTTGTCGAACTGCTTGAACACCGTAAACAGCACCAGTGCGATCACCAGCCACACTGCTGCTTTCGAAAACATATTGTTGTTCAAAGCACCACTCCTTCACTTAGACGGGCGCCTACATTTGCCTTGCGGCACCACGAAAGCATTCTAATCCAGTCCGCAGACCCCTGCCATAGCGTTTCACTACCACGGAAATAGGGTAGCGGGCCAGCTTGACGCCGGTCTCCGACGCATCGGGCTAGTTATTGGCAGAAATGGAACCGGCTCGCCGCATCCCTACACGAGACGCTTCAAATGCTTACCCAAAATAAATGTTTCTGACGATTTATCCCGCGACGCCTTCGGCTTGCGGGCTGCCACCACCTTGAATTGGCGCTTGAACTTTTCGACAATCTGACTATATCCGCTGCCGTGAAAGCATTTGACTAAAAGGGCACCATCGGGCTTCAGGTGATTTTGTGCGAATTCGAGCGCGAGATCGCATAAATGCTCGATCCGCGCCGCGTCCGCGATCGCCACACCGGACAGGTTGGGTGCCATATCCGAAATTACAAGGTCTACCTGGCGCGCGCCGACCAACTCTTCGAGCTGGACCAGCACCGAGTCTTCGCGGAAATCCCCCTGGATGAAGTGCACGTCGGCTACCGGCTCCATCGGCAGAATGTCCAAAGCGATGATCGTGCCGTCGATGCCACCTTCGCGTTCCGCGTTGCGCTGCGAGCCGCCGGCCAGCTTGTTACGCGCGTACTGACTCCAGCTGCCCGGCGAGGAACCGAGATCGACGATCACCTGTCCGGGGCGGATCAGCTTGTCCTGTTCGTCGATTTCCTTGAGCTTGTAGGCCGCGCGGGCACGATAACCTTCCCGCTGCGCCATTTTGACGTACGGATCGTTGATGTGGTCGTGCAGCCACGCGGTATTGAACTTGTTTTTTGCCATTAAAGATTGAACTATTGCTGCGTCAAGTCGCGCTTTAGGGGATAATACGCGGTTAATTCGCGCGGCCACCGCCAGACTGGCGGCCATCCGCGATTCTGTTGTTCTGACGCGCATCCTGCTGAATCAACCCGCCCGAATCGCTCGGCGATCGGACGAAAGCGCAGGAGCCGCCATTTTAGTCGAGTCTTCCACTTTCCATGCCAGCCCTCAAAGTCTCTTCCGACCAACGCGCCGAGTTGCGCTCCCAGGCACATGCGCTCAAACCGGTCGTGCTCGTCGGGGCCGAAGGCTTGACCGATGCTGTACTCGCCGAAATCAGGGTGCACCTCGCAGCGCATCAACTGATCAAAATCCGCGTGTTCGGTGATGAGCGCGAGGAGCGCATCGCCATCTACGAAGAGATCTGCGACACGCTGAACGCGGCACCGATTCAGCATATCGGCAAGTTGCTCGTGATCTGGAAGCCAGAATCGGCACAACCGGCGGCAAAAGCGAAGCGCGGCGCGTTGCCGAGCGCCCGTGAAGCGGCAGCTGAAGAAGCCCGGCCGGCCAAGGGCCGCGCACCGCGCATCGTCAAAGTGGTGAAGCCGACCGACGTGCCGATGCGCAAGCCGCGAGCGAAAGCGGTGCTGGTGCGCGGCAATGAACGCGTGACGCAGGGCGGCAACATCAAGCGCGCGAAGAAGCGTCAAACCAGCGCGAAGCGTTCGCATCAGTCGAAGTAAGAGCACACGCGGCGAAGGTGCGGACCGGCTCCGCACCCCGCGTTGGCGGCCTTGGGCGCAAGGCCCGAAACGGCGCCAATGAACCGTAGCTGGCCGCCGGAATAGCGACGATTCGTCGCAACATGAAGTTCATCGCGGGCATCGGTTCGGCATCGACCGGGGGACATAGCGCCGCGTCACACCACCAGCCACCCGCGAGCCTCAGCCCGCCACCTTTCCCGCGACTCCGCGCGCGCCCTCTTCGTCGGCCGCGGTACCGACATGCACCGGCAGCAGCCACACGAGCGCAGCACCTAGCAGGCTCTCGATCAGATAGAACAGACTCGACACGCCATGCAGGATGCCGAAGCGCGTCGCATAAACGGAATGTCCGACGTCTGCGCCCGCCTCGAGCGCCGCGACGCGCATCGCGTTCATGAACGGCTGCAACGCGAAATAGCCAACTAGCACGCATACGAGCATACCGGCGAGCAGCCAGCGCAGGCGGCGATACACGCCACTACCGCGCCGCACGAGCAGATTGGCAAGACCGAGCAGCAAAATACCGCACACGACGCCAATCACTCCCTGAATCCGAAACAGCTGCGCGGCAATGGCACCCGCCGTCATGCGGTCGAGCGACGTGAACAGCACGGGCGCAACCGCGTAGCCGATAGTCAACAGGCTACCGACCCACACCACCGTCAACAGGCGGAATAAACGATGCGGCATCAGAGACAGCGGCGCCATCCTCAGATGTAGCTGACCGCGATGATTTCGTATTCGCGAATGCCGCCCGGTGCCTGCACCGACGCGACGTCGCCTTCCGATTTGCCGATCAGCGCACGCGCGATCGGCGAGCTGATCGAGATCAGGCCGTGGTCGATGTCCGCTTCGTCGTCACCGACGATCTGATATTTGACCGACGCGCCCGACTCGAGGTCTTCGAGCTCGAGCGTCGCGCCGAACACCACGCGGCCGTCCGCTTCCACTTGCGCCGGATCGATCACCTGCGCGCCCGCGAGCTTCGACTCGATTTCGGCGATGCGGCCTTCGATGAAGCCCTGCTTTTCCTTCGCAGCGTCGTATTCCGCGTTTTCCGACAGGTCGCCCTGGGCGCGCGCTTCCGCGATCGAGTTGATCACGGCCGGACGCTCGACCGATTTCAAGCGCTGCAATTCATCGCGCAGCATGTCTGCTCCGCGCTTCGTCAATGGAATAGTGCTCATAAACAACTCTGGAGGCAAAAAACGGCCATAAAAAAAATCACCGCGGTTAAGTGCATTCCGCGAAAGCCGCCGCCCATGGACAGACCCGGGCCACAGCACCTGCGGAACGCCGCTTAACCGCGGCACTTACATCTTGGACAGGTATCGAAGCCTTAGTTTAGGCGAGCGTGGAGTCCTTGTAAATCATAGACTTCCAGGTTCTTCAGATAACGAAGACCCTCCACCGCCGCGCGTGCGCCCGACATCGTCGTGTAGTAGGTGACCTTGTTCGCCTGCGCGCTCATGCGAATCGAACGCGAATCGGCGATCGCCGCGCGCGTTTCGTCGACGGTCGTGAAGACGAGAGCGATCTCGCCGTTCTTGATCATATCGACGATGTGCGGACGGCCGTCTTTTACCTTGTTGACGACCTTGACCGGCACGCCGGCCGCTTCGATCGCGGCAGCCGTGCCCTTGGTCGCGACGATCGGGTAGCCGAGCTCGTGCAGCATGCGCGCGACTTCGACGGCCTTCGGCTTGTCGGCGTCCATCACGGTCAGCAGCACCGTGCCCGACTCCGGCAGACGCGAACCCGCCGCGAGCTGCGACTTGAACAGCGCCTCGCCGAACGTCTGTCCGACACCCATCACTTCGCCGGTCGAACGCATTTCAGGTCCGAGCACCGGGTCGACCGTCGGGAACTTGACGAACGGGAACACCGCTTCCTTCACGCTGAAGTACGGCGGCTCGACTTCCTTCGTCACGCCTTGCGCGGCGAGCTTCTGGCCGACCATCGCGCGCGCCGCGATCTTCGCGAGCGGCAGGCTGGTCGCCTTCGACACGTACGGGACCGTGCGCGACGCGCGCGGGTTCACTTCGAGCACGTAGATGATGTCGTCCTTCGCGCCATCAGCCGCATTTGTTTTGGAAGGCACCTGCTGGATCGCGAACTGCACGTTCATCAGGCCGACCACATTCAGCGCCTTCGCCATCGCGGCCGTTTGGCGCTTCAATTCGGCAACCGTCTCCTTCGACAGCGAATACGGCGGCAGCGAGCAGGCCGAGTCGCCCGAGTGCACGCCCGCCTGTTCGATGTGCTCCATCACGCCGCCGATGAACACGGCGTCGCCATCGGAAATGCAATCCACGTCGCATTCGATCGCGTCGTTCAGGAAGCGGTCGAGCAGCACCGGCGAATCGTTCGATACCTTGACGGCCTCACGCATATAGCGTTCGAGGTCGCGCGGCTCGTGGACGATTTCCATCGCGCGGCCGCCCAGCACGTACGACGGACGCACGACGAGCGGATAGCCGATTTCGTCAGCGAGCTTCAGCGCTTCGTCTTCGGTGCGCGCGGTACGGTTCGGCGGCTGACGCAGGCCGAGGTCTTGCAGCAGCTTCTGGAAACGCTCGCGGTCTTCGGCCGCGTCGATCATGTCCGGCGACGTACCGATGATCGGCACGCCGTTCGCTTCGAGATCGAGCGCGAGCTTCAGCGGCGTCTGGCCACCGTACTGCACGATCACGCCGACCGGCTTTTCCTTGTCGACGATTTCGAGCACGTCTTCGAGCGTCAGCGATTCGAAGTACAGACGGTCGGACGTGTCGTAGTCGGTCGACACGGTTTCCGGGTTGCAGTTGACCATGATCGTTTCATAGCCGTCCTCGCGCATCGCGAGCGCGGCATGCACGCAGCAGTAGTCGAACTCGATGCCCTGGCCGATCCGGTTCGGGCCGCCGCCCAGCACCATGATCTTCTTGTTGTTCGTCGGATTCGCTTCGCACTCTTCCTCGTAGGTCGAGTACATATACGCGGTTTTCGTTGCGAACTCGGCGGCGCACGTGTCGACGCGCTTGTACACCGGACGCACATTCAACTCGATACGACGCGCGCGCACGTCCGCCGGCTTCGCGCCGAGCAGCTTGGCGAGACGCCGATCCGAGAAGCCGCTCTGCTTCAGATACTTCAACTCTTCCTTCGTGAGGCTCGCGAGCGTACGGCCCGCCAGCGCCTTTTCCTTCAGCACGATCTGTTCGATCTGCGCGAGGAACCACGGATCGATCGCGGTCTCTTCGAAGATCTCTTGCGCGCTCATGCCGACGCGGAATGCATCGCCGACATACCAGATGCGATCCGGACCGGCTTCGCCGATCTGGCGGATGATCTCGTCGCGATCGGCGGTCTTTTCGTCGAGCCCGTCCACGCCGACTTCGAGGCCGCGAAGCGCTTTCTGGAACGACTCCTGGAATGTGCGGCCGATCGCCATCACTTCGCCGACCGACTTCATCTGCGTGGTCAGGCGCGAATCGGCTTCGCGGAATTTTTCGAACGCGAAACGCGGGATCTTCGTGACGACGTAGTCGATCGTCGGTTCGAACGACGCCGGGGTCTGGCCGCCGGTGATTTCGTTCTTCAGTTCATCGAGCGTGTAGCCGACCGCGAGCTTGGCCGCGACCTTCGCGATCGGGAAGCCGGTTGCCTTCGACGCCAGTGCCGACGAACGCGACACGCGCGGATTCATTTCGATCACGATCATCCGGCCGTCTTTCGGATTGATCGAGAACTGCACGTTCGAGCCGCCCGTGTCGACGCCGATTTCGCGCAGCACCGCGAGCGACGCGTTACGCAGGATCTGATATTCCTTGTCCGTCAGCGTCTGCGCCGGCGCGACCGTGATCGAGTCGCCGGTATGGATGCCCATCGGGTCGAGGTTTTCGATCGAGCAGACGATGATGCAGTTATCCGCCTTGTCGCGGACCACTTCCATCTCATACTCTTTCCAGCCGAGCAAGGACTCTTCGATCAGCAGCTCGCGCGTCGGCGACAGGTCGAGACCGCGCTTGCAGATCTCTTCGAACTCGTCGCGGTTGTACGCGATGCCGCCGCCCGAACCGCCCAGCGTGAACGACGGACGGATCACGACCGGATAGCCGCCCGAGCCGGTTTCCGCGGCGATCTTCGCCTGCACTGCGAGTGCTTCTTCCATCGAGTGCGCGGTGCCCGACTTGGCCGAACCGAGGCCGATTTTGGTCATCGCGTCCTTGAACTTCTGGCGGTCTTCCGCCTTGTCGATCGCTTCCGGCGATGCGCCGATCAGCTCGACGTCGTACTTCGCCAGCACGCCGTGCGCGTGCAGATCGAGCGCGCAGTTCAGCGCGGTCTGGCCGCCCATCGTCGGCAGGATCGCGTCCGGGCGCTCCTTCGCGATGATGCGTTCGACCACTTCCCACGTGATCGGCTCGATGTAGGTCACGTCGGCCGTGTTCGGGTCGGTCATGATCGTCGCCGGATTGCTGTTGACGAGAATGACCTTGTAGCCTTCCTCACGCAGCGCCTTGCATGCCTGCGCGCCCGAGTAATCGAACTCGCACGCCTGGCCGATGATGATCGGACCCGCGCCGATGATGAGGATGCTCTTGATGTCTGTCCGCTTGGGCATAACGCTCTCGCTAATGTATTCCTGAATTCTTTCCGTCGGCGCGCGCCGTTTTCACGTTGCGCGCGCTGTTTGCGGCGCGCCCGCCGCATCGTGCCGCGGGGCGCCGCGGCCGCCGCGAGCCGCTTTCGTTTCCGTCTCGGGCTGGCTTTGCGGCCGGCCTTTAGTGCTTCAAGCCGCTGCGCTCTTGCCGCTCTTCTGCGCGTCCATCAACGCGGTGAAGCGATCGAACAGATACGCTATGTCGTTCGGACCGGGCGACGCTTCCGGGTGGCCCTGGAAGCAAAACGCCGGCTTGTCGGTCAGCGCAAAGCCCTGCAGCGTGCCGTCGAACAACGATACGTGGGTCACGCGCGCGTTGGCGGGCAGTGTGTCGGCATCGACCGCGAAGCCGTGGTTCTGCGACGTGATCACCACGCGGCCGTCTTCGAGATCCTTGACTGGGTGATTCGCGCCGTGGTGGCCAGTCTTCATCTTCATCGTCTTTGCGCCGACTGCGAGGCCCATGATCTGGTGGCCAAGGCAAATGCCAAAGGTCGGAATGCCGCGCTCGATGAACTCCTTCGTCGCCGCGATCGCGTAGTCGCACGGCTCCGGGTCGCCGGGGCCGTTCGACAGGAACACGCCGTCCGGGTTGAGCGCGAGCGCGTCGGCGGCGCTCGCTTGCGCCGGCAGCACGGTGACATGGCAGCCGCGCTCGGCCAGCATACGCAGGATGTTCTGCTTGACGCCGTAATCGAATGCGACCACGCGGTACTTCGGCGCCTTCTGCTCGCCGTAGCCCGTGCCCAAGCGCCATTCGGTTTTGGTCCACTCGTAGGTTTGCCCGGTCGACACGACCTTCGCGAGGTCCATGCCGGCGAGGCCCGGGAACGAGCGCGCGAGTTCGATGGCCTTGGCTTCGTCGTCGGACCCAGCGAGGATCGCACCGTTTTGCGCGCCCTTGTCGCGCAGCAGGCGGGTCAGCTTGCGGGTGTCGATGCCGGCGATGGCGACCACGCCTTCGTCCTGCAGATATTGCGGGAGCGTACGCTCCATGCGGAAGTTCGACGCGAGAACCGGCAGATCACGGATGATCAGGCCGGCGGCATGGACTTTCGTCGCTTCGACGTCTTCGGCGTTCACGCCGACGTTGCCGATATGCGGGTACGTGAGGGTCACGATCTGGCGCGCGTAGCTCGGGTCGGTCAGGATTTCCTGATAGCCGGTGATGGCGGTGTTGAACACGACTTCACCGATGGTGTGCCCGGGGGCCCCGATCGAATAACCACGAAAGACCGTGCCGTCGGCGAGCGCGAGAAGAGCGGGAGAAAATGACGGCAACACGGGAGACTCCTTGGGGGAACACCCTGTTGCCACCTGTCTATCCGATTTCGAGCCGCAGCGGAACACATTCTGGATGCGCGCGCAGACTCGCTCGCGAGCTGCCGGTAACGATGCAAGGGGCGCGATGAGTCCCATTGTGTGGACGACTTCGGCTGGGTGCGGGGCCCTTCTTGCTACGCCAATGGCGCGCGGCGGATGAACGGTATGGGGGAGGTAGGCGCTAGGGTGCGGGTTGATAAGCTCAAACCTTGAAATTATAGCCTGAAACCGCCCTTCCTTCCAAATCTGAGGATAGGACGCGGACTTGGGGCGGCGTGCCGCGCGGCCGTTCAGGCTTCCTGCTCCGCGCGCATTTCGCCGGACCCGGCAAGCTGCCGTCCCGGCAATGCGTACCAGATTGCGCTCAGCACCTGCAGCGCGACAAGGATTTCCCACGCGCTCAGATGCGCGACCGCCGGATAGTGCCCGCCGCTCGCCGGCCAGTGAGAAAGCACCGCGCCAACGCCGATCTGAAAACCGAAGATCAGCAGAAAAATAATCAGCGTCAGCGTCGTGTTGACCCGGCCGATCATCTGCGGCGGGAAATGTCGCGCCATCACCGCGTAGCTCAGAATGCCAGTGCCACCGAAGATTCCGTACGCGGCCCACAACAGGCTCGCCGGCAATGGCGCATTGAACATGATCAGCATCTGCGTCAGCACGTATAACGCCATGCCGATGCCGCAGAACGCGTACAACGAGAGACCGCGCCGCTCGAGACTACGCGCCGCCGCGCCGAAACCGACGCACCCCGCCATCATCGCGAAGCCGAGAATCGACACGAGCGCCGCCGCCTCGTGCGGTTCGAAGCCCTGTACGTCGCGCAGCCATGCTCCGACCCACAACGACTGCATCGCGTAGAAAACGCCCTGCGTAACGACCGAGAACGACGCGATTTTCCAGAATGCCGCGCTGCGCAGGATATGCCACGTGCCCTTGAACTGCGCAACGAGGCTCGTCTGGCGATGCGTGTCGCGCGCGTCCGGCGCGAGCGTCCATTGCGCGAGCGCGACCACCACCGTCAGCACCCCGAGCCCGACGCAGACCGAGCGCCAACTGGAGAAGCCGAGCACCCACGTGAGCGGCGAACCGACCATCACGCCGCCGAAACCGCCGATCGCCATCACGAGCCCGTTCATCAATGGCAAACGCGAGACCGGAAAATGCTGCGCGAGCGCCTTGAACGCGGCGCCGAGGCATACCGAGACGCCGACGCCGATCAGCAGCCGCCCGACCATCATCATGCCGAGACTGTGCGCCGCGCCGAACACCCAGATGCCGAGCGCGGCGAAGAGCAGCGTGACGGCCGTCACGCGACGCGCGCCGAAGTGGTCGAGCAGCACGCCAGCGGGGATCTGCGCGCCCGCGAAGCCGAGGAAATACAGACTCGTCAGCACACCCAGATCGGCGGCTGACAGACCGAGATCGCGCGTGATGAACGGCGCGAAACCAAGATTGACGCCTCGAAACACGTAAGAGACGAAATAGCCGGCGGAAAAAAGCAGAAAGACGCGCAGTTGGGTCGACGACATAAATCCGGAAGAAAACCTGGAAATGGACCTCAAGAACCTTGCCCGAGGTTCCGACGGATCGGGACAGAACGGCGTCCCGCGGCCAACGCGGCCGAAGCACGAACAATAAAGTAACTACGGCAAACCCGCAGGAACCGTCCGCGCAATGAAAAACGCCGTCACCCTGAGGTGACGGCGTTGGATGAACACGGTGCGTGATCGGAGCGCAATCCATGCGCTGCCCCCGCAACGCATGTGGTCACTACCGTGAGAGCCGCTATTGGTCTATTTACCCTTCTTCTTCGCGTTGGCCACGGTCTTCGGGCGGCTCTCAGCCGCGGCCTTCGACGCATTGCCGGGCACCGAGGCCGACACCTTCTCGACCTTGCCCTTGCTGGCAGGCGCCGCCGGTTTGTCACCCTTGCCGCCCGGCTGGGAGACCTTGACGATGGCAGAGTGGCCGCGCCCTTTCTTCTTATCGTAGCGCGAATCGCCGCGTGCGTCTGCGGCATGGACGCCAATCTTCTGCACACTGCCGCCTTGCACATCGGCGGCGATCTTTTCCGGCCCCGGCTCGCTCGGTACCGGCTTGCCGACCGGCACATGCAGCACGACCACCTGGCCGCGCGAAACCTGATCGCGATGTGTCTTGTTCCATGCCTTCAGCTGACCGACCGACACGCCGTAGCGCAGCGCGATGGCGGCCATCGACTGATTGCGGCGCACGCGGATCAGCATCTTGCGCGTGTCGGGCACGTCGGGTTCCATCGCGAGCACCGCGCTTTCGGCGATGTCGGCGCTGATGTCCTCGTCGTCGTCCGAGCCGCGCGGCACGACGATCGTCGAGCCTGGCTTCAGGCGCATGCCGACCGGAATCTTGTTCACTTCCATCAGCGTGTCTGCGTCGACGCCGATCTTCTGTGCGATCGCCGCAGGTGTCGCCCGTGCGTCGACGGTGTAGGTGGTCCAGGACGACAGCGAGCCCGAGTACGTTTTCAGATTGCGCTCGAACGCGGACGCGTTGTCGAAAGGCAACAGAATCTGCGGCTGCGTCGCGCCGAGAATCACCGGCTTCCTGAACGACGGGTTCAGCGAGCGGAACTCGTCGGTCGACATGTTGGCAAGCCGCGCGGCGACGTCGACGTCGATATCGTGCGAGGTCGTGACCGTCACGAAGTACGGGTGGTTCGGAATCGCCGGCAGCGCCAGCCCGTACACCTGCGGGTTCATCACGAGGTTCTTGACCGCCTGCAGCTTCGGCACGTAGTTGCGCGTTTCGTTCGGCATACGCAGGCTCAGGTAGTCGGTCGGCAGACCCGCCGCCTCGTTGCGCGCGATCGCGCGCTGCACGTTGCCCTCACCCCAGTTGTACGCGGCGAGCGCGAGCTGCCAGTCGCCGAACATATCGTGCAGCTTCGACAGGTAGTCGAGCGCGGCACTGGTCGACGCGAGCACGTCGCGGCGCTCGTCCTGCCACATGTTCTGCTTCAGGTTGTAGGTACGGCCCGTGCCCGGCATGAATTGCCACATGCCCGCCGCCTTGGCGACCGACAAAGCCTGCGGGCTATACGCGGACTCGATGAATGGCAGCAGCGCAAGCTCGGTCGGCATATGGCGCGACTCGAGTTCCTCGACGATGTGATAGAGATATTTCTGCGAGCGCTCGGTCATGCGCTGCACGTAATCGGGGCGTTGCAGATACCAGTTGAGCTGCATGTCGACGAGGTCGCTCTGCAGATCGGGCATCTGGAAGCCACGGCGAATGCGGCCCCACAGATCGGCGTCCTGGCTCGTCAACTGATTGACCGAGCCCTGGTCGACATTGATGGTTTCTTTAGCGGTGGCGTTCTTGCGAAGTGCGTCGGCTACGGCTTGCTGGCTGGCGGGGTTATTGGCGGTATTCGTCGTCGGTCCCTGACTCGCGCACGCGGCGAGTGTCAGGACCAATAACGCGCTTAAGATAAATCGCATGAACGTCTCGGTTTCCACAAGGGCTGGAATTTGCAGCCGATAGTACGAAACGTCAACGTTTCCGTCAATTGGAAAATCAAGAAAAAAATCAACCAAATCTGGGGCTTGGCGAATTTTTCCGATTCATCGCGTGAAGAACTGCCGAATGCGCTCCGGATCAACGGAAGCGGTTCTTCCATTCGCGCATCAAGGTGAAGGCCTTCAGCCTGTCAGAGACCGTTTCGTGCAATTGTGCTTCGAGGTTCGACTGGATCGCCGGCTCGTCTGCGCGCAGGAACGGATTGACCGCGCGCTCGTGCGCGATCGTGGTCGGCAGCGTCGGCTGGTGGCGGGAGCGCAGTTCGTTCGCCTTGTCGCGCCACGCCTGCAGTTCCGCGTTGTGCGGCTCGCAAGCGAGCGCGAAGCGGATGTTCGACAGCGTATATTCGTGCGCGCAATGCACTTCGGTTGCGCCGGGCAGCGCGGCGAGCGCATCGAGCGAATTCAGCATCTGCTGCGGCGTGCCTTCGAAAAGGCGCCCGCAACCGCACGCGAACAGCGTGTCGCCGCAAAACACGTGCGGCGTGCCGCGCGTATCGGCCGCCTGGAAATAGGCAATGTGTCCGCTGGTGTGACCGGGCACGTCGAGCACGCTGAATTCGAGTGCGGGTGCCGCGATCGTCACGTGATCACCGCTTTTGAGACGATGCGTAAGGTGCGCGATCGCTTCGCCGGCGGGGCCGTAGACAGGCACGTCCTGGCCGTTCAGCAGGTCGGCCACCCCGCCGACGTGGTCTTGATGATGGTGCGTGAGTAAAATAGCGCTCAGCCGCCAGCCTCGTTGGGCCAGACAGGCGCGCACAGGGGCGGCTTCGCCAGGATCGACGACGACCGCATGGTGTCCGTCGGCAATGACCCAAATGTAATTGTCTTCAAACGCCGGGACCGGCACGTACTCGAGCGCATTCATAGGCGACGCATTTTTAATATGACTGACCGAGCGATTATAGACTGGCCCGCCTGGACCGATTCGCCGCCAGGCCGCTACGTGCTCGACTGGGAGCAAACCCAGCTCGATCGCGTGGTGTCGGATGTGTTCGGCTATCATGCGCTGCAACTCGGCCTACCGCAGCTCGACGCGCTGCGCGAAAATCGGATGCCGTGCCGCGGCCTCGTGCTCGACGCGGCGAGCGGCGCGAGCGCGCCGTACACGTATCCGCCGGCGGCACGTCGTGGCAGCGCCGGCGGCATCGGCGGCGCGGGCAACCCTGGCGGCGACAATCCCGTCAACGCCGCGCCAGGCGCGCCGGGGCTGCACGCGCCGGCCGGCCGCCGCGCGGTCTGGTGCGACCTGCTCGATCTGCCGTTCGAAGCGCAAAGCGTCGACCTGCTCGTAATGCCGCACACGCTCGAATTCACCAGCGACCCGCATCGGCTGCTGCGCGAAGCCGAACGCGTGCTGGTGCCCGAAGGCCAACTGATCATCCTCGGCTTCAACTCGTTGTCGCTGTGGGGCGTACGGCAATCGATCGGCAAGATGACAGGCCGCCCGTTCGTGCCTTCGGCCGTCGACCTGATCGCGTTCACGCGTCTGAAGGACTGGATCAAGCTGCTCGGCTTCGATCTTGAACGCGGGCGCTTCGGCTGCTATCGTCCGCCGCTCGCGAGTGATCAATGGCTCGCGCGCTACGGCTTCATGGAAGCCGCTGGCGACCGCTGGTGGCCGATTTTCGGCGCAACCTACATGATCAAGGCGATCAAGCGCGTGCGCGGCATGCGTCTCGTCGGGCCGCTCAAAGTGAAAAAGCCCGTGCTCGCGGCGGGCCTCGCGCCCGCCGCCACCCCGAACACACGTAACCACACCGAATGACACCGGACCACATCGACATCTATACCGACGGCGCCTGCAAGGGCAATCCCGGCCCTGGCGGCTGGGGCGCGTTGCTGCGCTTCGGCAACCAGGAAAAAGAACTGTTCGGCGGCGAGGCCAACACGACCAACAATCGCATGGAGCTGATGGGCGTGATTTCCGCGCTCGAGGCGTTGAAGCGCCCTTGCAAGGCGATCGTGCACACCGATTCGCAGTACGTGCAGAAAGGCATCAGCGAGTGGATTCACGGCTGGAAGAAGAAAGGCTGGGTCACCGCGGCGAAGCAGCCGGTCAAGAACGCCGATCTATGGAAGCGGCTCGATGCGCTCGTCGCGCAGCACGAAGTCGAATGGCGCTGGGTGCGCGGCCACAACGGCCACCCGGAGAACGAGCGCGCCGATCAGTTGGCCAATCGCGGCGTGGCGTCGCTCGCCGAGATGTAAGGAGCGTGCGCGCAGCGGCCAACGACGCGCGCCGCCCTCTTCGCTTTTTTACTGCACTTTTTTCGAAGCAGGCTAATCCGACATGCGTCAACTGATCCTCGACACCGAAACTACCGGCCTGAACGCCCGCGGCGGCGACCGGATTCTCGAACTCGGTTGCGTCGAGCTAGTGAACCGCCGACTGACCGGCAACACCCTGCACTTCTATATCAACCCAGAGCGCGACAGCGATCCGGGCGCGCTCGCGGTGCACGGCCTCACGACGGAATTTCTGAGCGACAAGCCGAAGTTCGCGGAGATCATCGACCAGTTCCGCGACTTCATCCAGGGTGCGGACCTGATCATCCACAACGCGCCATTCGACATCGGCTTTCTCGACGCCGAGTTCGCGCTGCTCGGTCTGCCGCCGGTGAGCACGCACTGCGGCGAGATCATCGACACGCTCGCGCAAGCCAAGCAGATGTTCCCCGGCAAGCGTAATTCGCTCGATGCGCTGTGCGACCGCTTCGGCATCAGCAATGCGCACCGTACGCTGCACGGCGCGCTACTCGACTCGGAATTGCTCGCCGAGGTCTATCTGGCGATGACGCGGGGCCAGGAAAGCCTCGTCATCGACATGCTCGGCGAAGCGCAGACCGGCGGCGCTACAGATACGCCGCGTGTAGCGCTCGAATCGCTGGAACTGGTCGTGATCACCGCGAGCGACGACGAACGCGCCGCGCACGAAGCCGTGCTCGACGATCTCGACAAGGCGATCAAGGGTGCGAGCGTATGGCGCCTTGAACCCGCGCCAGCAACTGATGAGCAAACTGCTTAAAAAAGACTAGACGAACCCCAAGTTCCCTGACATAATCTCAATCTCTTCGGGTGGTTAGCTCAGCGGTAGAGCACTGCCTTCACACGGCAGGGGTCACTGGTTCGATCCCAGTACTACCCACCACTTACCGGGACAATCTCGGGACAGTGGCGGAAACCGGAGAACATCAAATGGGCACGATCACCCAGCGCGAGAACGGCAAATGGCAGGTCAAAATCCGCCGAGCCGGGACAAAAGCCATCAGCGCAACATTCCACACGTACGAAGACGCCAAAGCCTTTGAGCGCCAGCAGGAGCACAAGGTTGACAAGGGCGTACTCGGTCAGCTCGACGGGACACCTACTCTGTCCCAAATCATCACCCGCTACCTCACCGAGGTCACACCTAGCAAGAAGGGTGCCGACTCCGAGGAGTGGCGTCTAAAGGCCATCCAGAGGCACTGGATCGGCTCCACACAGGTCGGCAAACTCACCAGTACCATCGTAGCCAAGTGGCGCGACGAGCGGCTCCAAGGAGCTGATGGTCGGCCTGTAAGCGGATCGACAGTCAACCGGGAGATGAACCTCCTGCATCACGTGCTGGAGACGGCCCGTAAGGATTGGGGCATCGGCACCGCTGTCAATCCGGTGTCCGAGGTACGCCGCCCGAAGAACAACCCTAGCCGCGACCGTCGTCTGACGGATGAGGAGAAGGCAGTTCTGCTGGAAGCGTGCCGCGATACGCGGAAACCGTACCTCCCACAAATCGTGGAGCTGGCACTGGAAACCGCGATGCGGCAGGGAGAAATCGTCTCCCTGATGATCGAGCAAGTCGATCTGAAGGATAGTGTGGTCAGCCTCAAGGCGGGAGCCACGAAGACTGATGAGGCACGCACGGTGCCACTGTCCACCCGAGCGAACGCGATCCTGAAGGAAGCCATTGGCGACAGGACCGAGGGCCGGGTATGGCCGGGACTGACCAGCGAGGCGGTGAAGAAAGCCTTCATCCGGGCGCGGGAGCGGGCTGGGATCGAGAACGTGAAGTTCCACGACACCCGGCATGACGCCACCACCAGCTTCGTCGAGCTGGGTCTGACGGACACCGAAGTCATGTCGATCACCGGTCACAAGACGCAGAGCATGATGCGCCGGTACACCCACTTGCGGGCGAAGGACTTGGCTAAGAAGCTGGGCTAGTGCATGGTCATCTCGGACCACAGCCACACGGCTAGAACGTGGTCCGTCACCGGCCACACCGAGAAGGTGTCGTCCGGCAAGGGTTCGGCGGGTACAGCGGTGTACTCGTCGTTCTCATCCACGCACAGGTCGGCGTAGACGTAGATCACTTCAGCTTCTCGTAGAAGGCTCGCAGACCGTCGAGCTGCGCATTGCAGAAGTCGAGGGCGGTCTGATAGTCATGGATGGACTGCACCAGCCCGCCGAGTGTGTGGTCAGCCGGGGGCGCTGGCTCCTCGCACGGGAGCAGTAACGACGCCGCTGGCTTTGCTGGGCCGGTTGCCGTACAGGCTGTCCCACACATCATCAGGAACGCTAGTGCTAGTCCAGTCAGGGTGCGCTTGCAGGGCATTGTTCACCTTGGTCTGGTTGGTCGCGGCTGTCTTCGCCGCCTTCTGCGCGGAGGCCGTGTAGGCGTCCAGTGCAGCTTTGGAGGCGGCTAGACTCGCGGTGAGGGTTAGGACTTGCTGCTCGGCGGCGTTGGCCCTCTCGTGCTCTATATATATAGCGGCACCGAGGCCACAGAGGACGAGCAGGCCAGCGAGCGCCAGCAGGATGCGGTCGATGAGGGTCACTTGATGCACACCTCGTACTCGGCTTGACGCCGCAGCTCAAGGCCACGCAGCTTCACGCCCTTGGCGTACACCCACCTCAGCAGCTCCTTACAAGCACCGGCATGGTCGCCAGCGTTGAACTTCTTCAGGAGCGTGGAGGAGGCTAGGTTGCCCCTACCCACATTGAATGTGAAGTCGGTGAGTGCAGCCAGCTCGTTCGCATTGATCGGGCCGGTGGTGAGGTCAAGCACGGCTCCCATTGCCTCGGCGGAATCCGCGTTCAGCAGGGTCGTGCATTCGGCTGGTGAGTACACCCGCCCTACCCGCACGTCCTTGCCGGTATGCCCGGTGCAGGCCGTAGGGATGCCGACAGGATCGGCGTAAGCGGTGGTGCGGGTGCCCTCGAAGTGGAGCGTGAGCGGGACAGCGATAGCAAGCGCCGCCGCAATCACTCGCGGCGAGACGCGAGCCATTAGCTGCCGCTGACCGGGACCATGCCCACGGTGAAGTTCTTGTCGCCGGTCGCCTTGTGTGCAGCGTTCGCAGCGGCGATGAAGAAGTCGCGCAGTTGGCCTGCCGACGCCTTACCGCCAGCGCCGTACGCAGCCACGATCTCGACCGCCGAGATTGCATCGGCGGTGTCTTGGCGAAGGTCGTCGCCCTCGCTGACGATGTTGCTGATGTTGGGAAGTGATGTAACGAGTGCCATTCGGCTTATCTCCTGTACTTGTTGAAGACGCTCCCGCCGCCGCGTTGTCGCTGGCGTGGGTCTTGTCGGTAGTCCACTCGACCGAGCGGGTTCTTGATCCAGTCCTGAAACTCTTTCTCGCGGAGGTGCTGGATCGCACGCTCCTGATTAATGCCCATCTGCTCCACCCAATAGCGGCACGCACCAGCCAGCGCGTCGAGCCTGTCGTCGTGCTGTAGTGCGTTCTTCTCTCGGGTGATGAAGGCGATCTGATGCAGCAGGGAGTAGCTGGGGCGCTTCTCCACCGGGTAGCGCTGGAGAGACTTCTCCTCGTCGCGGGCGATGTCGTCGTTGAAGACGAGCGAGCCACGGGCGATGATCGGTTCGAGCACGTCGATGATGCGCAGCTCCTTCTGGCCCGACTCCCACGTCTCCTCGATGGCGCAGCCGTCACCGATGGTTTGCGGGTACTCGGCACGGAGGATCGGGAGCCACGTGTGCAGGTACGCACCGTTGCCGAAGTTCTTCTCCACGAGGATGCGGTTCACCTTCCAGTTGCGGGCGACGTGGGCGAGGAACTTGAACCCTTCCGGGTCGAAGCCGCCCTTGATGCCGCCCACCTCCAGCGCGTACAGCGTGCCGTTCAGGAAGCCGACCACGGCGTAGCCTGTCTCGTCGCCGTTCTTGCCGCCGCCTGCCGGGTCCACGTACATGACGATGCCTTGCAGCGGAGCGCGGTCGGGCGATACCGACGAGGGCACGCCCATCGTGTACGTCGTGCCGTTGACTTGGTACTTGATGATCTCGTGCGCGAGCAGACCCGGCGTGACGGTCAGAGGGAACACCTCGGACACACGCATCGACATGATCTTCGCGAGGCGCAGCGGGAAGCGTTCGCTGTCCGCCAGCTTCGTGTTCAGCATGTGCTGGAGCTGGAAGTAGCTCGGGCCTTGGTCCCGCTCCTTCTTCGCGAGGAACTCCTCGGTGCCTGCTGGTAGCTCGGTGTCTACCGGCTGGCCTTGGTCGCCCAGCATCCCGCCGCCCGTGGTGAGCGTGGGATCGGCTTCGAGCCTGCGCCGGATGTACGGTGCGAGCATGTCGCCGTAGTTCTCCATCTGCGCTGCCGTGGGGAAGCGACCGGGCCAGATGCGGACTGTGTAGCCGCGACCCGGCAGGGTGTTGTAGATGGAGTTGATGGACTGCGGCGTGCCGAGGTAGATGATTCGCCCGGTCGAGCAGATTGAAGGGAAGTCACGTGTGAGCTGAAGTAACGCCTGACGCTGGTGTTCGGTCAGGGAGTTCTTCGCACTCTCAATGTCGTCCGCAATAAGTAGGTCGGCGCGCTTACCCTGCAAGTTGCCGGTGACGCCTACGCACGCCACGGATGGCGACTTATCCAGACCCTTGAGGGTGTGGTGAACGTCGAATGCCTCGACCGAGGTTCGGTCGCCTGCGTTACGGTCAGGGCGGAGACACTCAAGAATGTCCATCGTCATGATGACGCGGACGATGAGGGTTGAAATTTCGTTGGCCTGTGTGCCGCCCGCCGAGATAATCAGCACGCGGAACTTCGGGTCGTGGATGAGACACCACACAGCGAACGCTGCGGTGATGGTGGTCTTTGCCTGACCACGCTGCGCCTGCACCATCAGATAGTGCGGGCCGTACTCTAGGAATTCCGCGATGTCCGCCTGAACCTCCGAGAGCGAGAAGCCCAGCTCCACCATCACGTCTTCACAGAACGGGACGAAGTGCGGGTAGGCTTCTTGCAGGAGTTCTAGCTGCTCGAATCGCTGGAGGGCGAGTTCGGCGGACTCACGAGCCATTCATTGCGATGGCTGCATCGACTGCGGCTTGCGCCTCGTCGTCGGTTACTACGGGATCGGGTACGAGCGGAACTACATTCTGGAAGCGACGCTTGCTCTGCCGCTCCTGAATCTTCTTCTGCATCTCGGTCAGCGTCGAGTTGTCCTCGACCACTGCGGTGATGCTGTTGTCCTTCAGGAACTTCGTCGCCGCTCCGAGGATAGCCGCGTTGCACAGCTCAGGGTCTTTCACCAGCTCCATGAACGTGTCGGCTACCATCGCGTGCAGTTCCGCCAGCTTGTCGGTGCTGGCGGTCTTGGTCACTTCTTCTCCTTGCCTGTGAGAGTTCGGTACACCTTCGGTGCGATGACGATGAACTGGCACGCCAGATACAGCGCGGTGCCATACATGACCCAATCGTTTACCGGGTGCCCAAGAATGAGCGAGCCGCTGGTGTAGACCGGGGGTGACGCTTGAACTACTGCCGATGCTACTTCGCGGCCAGTCATATGTTCTCCTAAGTTATTGAGGCTCGACAGGCCACTCGACGGAGAGCGGGAAGCCCTCCTGCTCGGTGATGTCTCGCAGTGATTGTCGGTACGCCCGCCACTTCTCGCGGACGGCCTCGGGGATGTCAGGGTTCTGCGTCCAGTCCGACCGTGCGATGATCCAGTCGCGGCGCTCGCGAACTTGCGTCGTGTGGAAGTCGGTGTCGTACTTCGGGTACAGGTCAGTCATAAGTGCCACGTTCGGCACGGGGATGTCGGTGCGCTTCCAGTTCACGATGAAGGCTGGGGCACACTGGTTGCCATCGTCATCCAGCGGGTGCCCGACAAGGAAGTCCTTGCCGTGCTCCAGACCCGGATGCTCTTGGCAGATGACGAAGATCAATTGGTCATGAGTAAGCATCAGTTGTTCCTCAGGTAGACGGCGCGGGGCCATACGTTGTTGGTGCCGTACTGTGTGCGCAGGCCAATGAGAACCCACGGGTTGCCGCAGTCGCTCGTGTTGGTGCCACCGACGTTGCAAGCACCTAGTTCGATCAGCCCGCTGTTGTAGTTGCAGTTCGCGTTGCGGTCGGCCTTGCCGTTCCACAGGTTAGTGTGGTCAGACTCATTCCACGCGCAGTACTCCGAGAGGTACTGGTTCTTCCAGTTCATCCGAACGTTACCGTCCGAGTTGACCCGGCCACCATCACCGAACGCGAGCGCGCCCGCGTCATCTATGGATAGCGAGATGCGGTTGTATGCGTTGTTGATGAACTCCACCCCGCCGCCGCCTGAGCGACCACGGAGGTACATGCACGTACCATCAGCCGAGCGGATAGCCATTTCGCCGTACGTCCCATCTCGCCACAGGTAGATGCGCTGCTTCGCGTACGTCTCACCCGCGACCGTCAGGTTCCCGCCTACCGAGCCCGTACCACGGAACATGAAGTTGCCGTTGTCGTACAGGGAGAAGTTGACGAACGAGTTCGCGGCGTTGACGATCTCAACGGAGCCGCCGAGGCCCGAGGCATTGTTGGCACGCATGAACGGCTTGTATCCTGCCGCGTCGAAGTAGAGGTGTGCGCTGTACGCGCCCGAGGTCTGCTGAAGCGTGAGCCACCCGGTCATCGTGTCGCCGGACTTCTGCACAGCCGTCGCCACAGCGGCGCTCGCCGCGTTCGCGGTGGACTGCGCGGCTGCTGCCACTGTCTTCGCGTCGTTCGCGGTGCCGCTCACGGAGTTCGCCGTTGAGATGGCGGTATCTGCCTTCGAGCTGGCGCTGTTCGCCGTGGTGACGGCTTGGCCTGCCTGCGTGAGTGCGCTCGATGCCTTCGCGTCGATGCCGTTCGCCGTGGCCACTGCACCGTTCGCGGTCGTGACGGCATTAGCCGCCGTGTCGAGCGCGCTCTGCGCCTTGCCGTCGATGCCCTGCGCCGTGGTCTTGGCGTCGTTCGCGGTAGATTGCGCCGTATTCGCGGTGTTCACTGCCGCGTCGGCCTTCGAGCTGGCTGCGTTGGCGGTGCCGGTTGCAGCGTTCGCTACGACTGTTGCAGCAGCGGAGGCTGCGATAGCCGCGTTGGCTGTGTTAAGCGCCGTGGCAGAGTTCACGATAGCGAGTGAGCTACCGTCGTTCACAGTGTCGAAGCGGTCGGTCATCTCAGCCGTGGCGAAGACGGCCTGCTGTGCCATCTCGTCGAGGTTCGGCTCGTTCAGGATCGCGCCGTTCGCGAAGCTCACGAGCGGCTGCGTCTTCGGCGTGTCGCGGTAGATAACGAGGGTCTGCCCGACAGGTGTCGGTGTCGGGAACGTGAGCTGGCTGGGGCCAGTCCACATATCCGCTGTAATGGTGACTTCCGTCGTCAGCCCGGTGTCCGGGTTGAAGACGTAAGCCTTGATGTGATCCTTGCTGATGTAGCCACCAGCGAAGTTGAAGCTGAAGGTCTTGGTAACGCCGTCGCCGGGGATTACCTGCATGGAGTTACGCAGGCCATCCTGACCCGACGCCTTCAGCCACGGAACGAGATAGTCTGCTGCCATGTAAGCTCCTGTTGTTCGTGTCTGTCAGAGGGTCATGAAATCGGAGAAGCCCGCCCAGCAAGGGCTGGACGGGTTCCGGGTTACTGATTTAGCTCATTGGCGATTGCCGAGCCGATGATGGTGTTCGCGCCGGGTAGCACGCGCATGGCGGTGCGGACGTTCTTCACGTAGTCCACGGGCTTGCCGGTCAGCGGGTTGGTCCCGCCGTTCACCGCGCCGAGCGCGGAGCCGCCGATAGCGCCAGCCGACTTGGCGATGGCTTGCGCCTGCCCGAGGGCCACGATAGGCGAGCCGCTGGCGTTGGTCTGCCCGCCCATGAGGACATTCGCAGCGTCGAGGCCGTCGCCCAGCAAGCCGGACACGTTGGTCATGACCGCGATGCCGGACCACAGGTGGATGCCGCTCATGTGCTCCTTCATGTACTTCTCGCGCTGCGCGTCCGTCATGCCGATGGTGCTGGCCTGACACTTCGCGTAGTAGAGAGCCGCGCCCCATGCTGCGCCCATGACGAAGCCGGTGCCCGAGTTGCGGTCCATGATGAACGCGTTGCGAGCGAGCTGCTTCTCCTGCGCCGTGATGCCGTACCGCTTGAACTGTCCAGCGTACTTGCCCACGATGCCCTCGCTCAGCCAGCGCGGAGTCTCACCGATGTAGGCGCGTTGCAGCGCTTGGCCCGTGACGCGGTGGATAGCCGCAATCATGTCCTCGGCTGCTCCGGGATGCGTGCGGTCCCATGCGTCCCACGAGAAGATTTCGCCATGATTGCGAGCGCCGTCGTGCAGCTCCATCGCTTCCTTGATGCGGGCCACGCGGTCAGCCGTCAGACCGGCATCCACGAGACGCGCCGGGGTCAGTGAGCCGCCGCCAGTCGAGGTGATGACACCATCCTCGATGGTGGACTTGCGGATCGCTTTCGCGAGGTCTTCAGCCAGCATCGGCACGAAGCCACGGTGGAGCGCCTTGGCGACATAGTGCGCGCCCGAGAGCTTGCCCACCAAGTCCATACCCATGTGCCCCACACGACGCCATGTGGATGAGTCCTGAAGCATGGAGCCCGTGCGCGTGAGCTGTGCCCCGCTGCGCGTCTCACCGAAGTGCAGCCGATGGTCAAGACCCATAGCCGACGACGCAGCCTTGTTGAGCTGCTTCACCAGCGCGGTGTCTTTCGCCATGCCGCCGAAGATCGCCTTGAACATGCCAGTCACGCCGGACGATGCGATGATCGAACCGGCGTCAGCCAGCGCGTTGAAGCCGAGCTTACCCATCATGCTCATGTGCGCCGTCTGCGCGAGGAACTGAGCGACCGCGTTGTCCTTGTTGTTGAGGCGGTCAGTCAGGCTCTTGTGGAGGAAGTCGAGCGAGTCGATCTCCTCGGGCTTGGCACCACGCGACACCAGCGCATCCTTCATCGCGGTCCAGTGCGCGTCATCCTTCAGCCCGCGCTTCGCCAGAGCGATGCGGCCTGCGAACTCCGAGGACTGGCCCTCGACCATACGGCCCACGTCAGTGTCCATGTAGTCGAGCAGGCGCACGCCGTCAGGCTGGCGAGCGAGCAAGTCGAACTCCGTGCGGGTGCGATCAGAGATCACATCCTTCAGAGCCTTCTTGAACTCGTCGGCCATCACGCCTGTCACCTTCTTGCCCTTGTAGTCCGCCTTCAGCATGTCCGCTGCCACGGAGCCGAAGTGGTCGTCGGCACCGTTCAGGCGTGACTCGGGATCGCGGATGATCTGCGTGAGGTAGCGGTCGGTCAGGTTCGCGGCGCGCTCGCGCACGTCAGCGTGCAGAGCGTTCAGCGCATCCTGCTGCACCGGGCCTGCCTTGTTGAGCTTGTCCAGTGCAGGCTCGATCACCTTGGCGATGTACTGCTGCCGCAGCATCCCCTTGAAGCTGTTCCACTCACCAGCGCGAGCCGGATCGTTGTACAGCTCTTGCAGGTTGCGCCAGTCCCACGAGTACGGCATGTAGCCCTGCCAGCCGCGCTTGCCGATTGCGGTTGACTTGGCCTCGCCGTACTTCGCGCCCATCTCGGTCATGTCCTTCCAGAAGCCGTCGATGACAGCCGCCATCTGCTTGACCAGCGGGTGAGCCTGCGAGGTGTACTCGGTGCCGTTCAGGCGAGCGTTGCGGTTAGCCAGCCGCTCCTCCTGAACCATGCGCGAGATGCGCTTCTCGGCGTCGCCGGAGAACACACCGCCCTGCGACCACACGTTCTTCTCCTCGGTCGTCATCAGCTCGGGCAAGATGCGGTTCCACATCTCAGCCACCGGCTTGCGCCAGTTCGAGGCGAGGATCACCTTGTCGATTGCTGCCGACGAGGCGTGCTGACGGTTCAGCCCTGTCGGGTCTTCGGCCAGCAGGGACGCAATGTGCCTCACGTCCTTGTTGTCCGAGCGGGCCAGCTTCAGGCCCACCGAGTCGAGCTTGCCCAGCACCTTGCTCACGGCGTCGGCCTTGCCGCCCAGCGTCCGCACCTTGTCGAAGTACGTGGTGGCGTTCTTGCGCAGGCGTGCCGTCTCCTTCGGCAGCACCTCCTTCCAGTTCTCAAGCTGCTCTGCCATCTTCTGCGCGAGCGAGCCGAGCGGAATCTCATCGCGAGCCACACCGGGAGCCGTCAGCACGCGGCCATTGGAGCGCCCGTACGGAGTGTTCGCACGGAACTCGGATGATGCGAGGTGATCGGACAGGCCCAGCGCCTTCGTGAGCATGTTCGTCTCGTTAGGCTTCAGGCCCAGCAGAGCGCGCACAGCGTCAACGGTCTTCGAGAGGATGTTGCCGTTCTTGACTTTGAGCGACTTCAGGTGACTGATGAACTCGGACTGCCCCGAGTACAGACCGGCCACGAACTCATGCACGTTCTTGAAGTAGTACCGCGTGTTGGCGTCCGAGCCCTTGTACTCGCGCTGTGCGCGTTTACGCAGCTTGTCGAGCTGGCTGACTAGCTGGCCGTGCGCCGTCTCGGGGTTCCGCAAGCCGAAGTTGATCTTCTGCCCCGTGACCGAGTGAGCGATCTCGTGCAGCATCGTCTCGTCATGGTTCAGCCCACCGTTGCCGATCAGGCCCTTCGCTTGCTTCTCCTTGTTGACAGAGGAGTCGCGGAGGTCATGGTCCCACACGTGAATCTCGTGGGTGCTCGGGTCGTAGTGGCTGCGCACACCCTTGAGGTCGGCCTTGCCGTCGTGCTTGAACACCGGGGCTGGCGTACGGCCTTCCTGAGACTCCAACAGCCGCCCAGCGAGAGCGCGCACCATCGGGTCTTTGGCCTCAGCGGCGAGTCGTGCCAGCTCGGCGTGTGAGTCCGTGGTTGCCGGATGGTCGCGTTCGAGGAAGCTCAGCGTGTCCTCGCGCAGCTTGCCCACCGTTGTGTCGGCCTTCCACTCCTCGTTCACGCGGTCCTCTGCGTGCGGAGCTACGTCGCGGTCTGCCTCGGCGGCTTCCTGCTCTGCCTTGACTTCAGGCTTCGCCTCGGCTTCCTTGGCTGCTGCTTCGGCCTCTGCCTTCTCGCGCTGCTGCGCGTCGAAGTCCTCGATGGCGTCCGCGATCTTCGAGTCACCGTTGCCGTGATCGCCGGGGCGAGTCTCCGTCTCGGAGATCACCTTGCCTTCGGCTGCTGCGTCGTTGTCGTGGATGCCCGCGTGCGGGTCTTCGCTGCGAACCTCGCCAGCCGAGCGGCCAATGAGATCGTCAACGTGCTCGTTCATACCGTCGAGGTGAGCGCCTACAGCCTTCTCGTCCAGCTTCGGGCCTACTTCCTCTGCTGCCTTGAACTTGCCCATCAGGCCCGCAGCGTGACCTACGCCGCCGAGCAGCGCGCCCATGACGCCTTGCTTGAACAGCTCGGGCCAGTTGTCCTGCCCGCCGTCCATACGGGTGATGGCGTGAGCTGCAAGCATGTTGCCCGCCGCGCCCTCACCAGCCGACATGACTACGCCGGTTACACCCTCCGCTGCGCGAATCGCGAATGCAGCACGAGCCGCGTTCGCAATTGCGCCTGCACCGATTGTTGCGCCCAGCATGACCGGATCGCCAGCACCAGCCATGAGCTGCCCTGCCGTGGAAGTCCAGCCGCTTTGCGCTGCACGTCGCTGGAAGTCCGCTTGCTGCTGCGCCAGCCCGAGGCGGCGCTCGAAGTCAGCCTGCGAGCCCGCAGCGCCGACGTAATCGCGGAGGTGGTCGTCGCCCCAAATCTCGGGCGCTTGTGTCGCCACGTACTGCTTCTGCTCATTGCTCATCCTCCAGTTCGGATCATCTGCGCCAGCCTGCACCGCGTCCATCATACGGCCTGCCAGCGTGTCCCAATGTGCGGACTGGACGAACGACTCGACGAAGCCAGTCTTCTCTCCCAGCGAGCGCATGTCCGCCATGCTCTCTGCGGCTGCTGCGTCTTCGAAGCTCATGTTGTCGAGCGAGGCCCGCATCGGATTCGCCGTGAACGCCGAGTCGTCAGCCAGAGAGTCGGCCAACGGCTGCGCCGTGGCGCGGCGATTCAAAGCCTGCATGACCGGCGTCTGCGCCGGGTCGATCTCTGCGGTCTTGCCGCCCTTACGGAACAGTGCAGGGCCGTCGATGGTGGAGCGCTCACCCGGCGTGCCGGTGCCGCCGAGGATACTCTCGACGTAGCCGTTTGTCTCGGGGTTGTCCCACTTGGACTTGTCCCAGCCAGAATTGTACGCACGCAGCGCGTCGGCGTAGTTGCCGAACTTCTGCATGTTCTGCGTCATGACGTACCGATGAATCTGTAGCGAGTCGTCGAAGTTGCTCGGGTTGAGCTTGCGTCCCAGCGCCGCCTCCACGTTCGTGAGGGTCTGCGGCATAACCTGCGCGTAGCCCATCGCGCCCTTGGGCGATACAGCGTAGGCGTTGTTGCGAGTTTCCTGCGTGAACTGCGCAGCGCTCGCGCCCTGCGGTGCGCCGATGGCGCGGTCATTCTCTGCGAGCTTATCGAGTTGGTCTTGCGTGAAAGGGTTTTGGGTCATACCCATGTAGTTCTCCTAATAGGTTAGAACGCGCTGGGCAGAACTGGCTCGTGAGAACCAGCTCTACCTACGCGCTTAGTAGGCCCAGCCCCAAGCGTTCTTGCTTGTCAGGCCGAGGTCTGCGTTAGAGTGCTCGGGCTTGTTGCCGTAGGTGTCTTGAATGCGCTTACCCACGGTGTCTGCCGAGATGTTGATGTGCTTCAGTTGCCCGTTCGAGTTCGTCATGAACAGCGTCATGTACCCGTTGCCGAGGTTCTCACCGGACGTTACCTTCCAGTCCTTCGGCTCGACGCCACCCGACTTGAGCTGCTCGTCGATGGCGTACTGCACCGCCTGCTGGTAGATCGCCGTCGTCTGATCGCCCATTCCCGGATACTTGGCGTTCACAGCACCAGCGAACGAGGTCTGCCCTAGCGCCGCGTTGTGCAGGATGAACGCACCCGGCACGAAGTCCGAGTTGCGCATGGCCTGCCCGAGCGCGAGCTTCGAGGCTTGGTCGTCGCTCAGGTGATACGCGGCCTTGTATTGCGCCATGAGCGGAGCCACGGCGTTCGCGAGCTGGGCCTTGTTGCCGTCCGTCAGCTCGTACGGCTGAAGATCGCCCGCCGATACCCAAGGCATCATCCGCTTGAACCAGCCGGGATCAGCCTGCTGCACGATTGCCTGCGCGGCCTTCACGTCCTGCGGTGAAGCCGACACACCCTGCGAGCGCGCCAGCAGCTCACGCTCCTGCTTGAGCTGGTCAGGGTCCATGATGTTGATGCCGCTGTTGAGCAGCGCGATCACTTTATGGGCATCCTTGCCGACGTACGCCTCGACAGCCGACTCACCGCCCGGTCCCTGTAGCAGCTTGCTCGCGTAGCCGAGAGCCGTCTGCATGTCCGCCGTGCCGGGACCGTTGCCCGAGACGAGAGCTGGGAGCTGCTGGTTGAGAATCTGCTTGAGCTGCGGAGACTGGAACGTGCTGTAGTTCGCACTCGTGCTGAGCTTGTCCCAGCCGTTCTTCTCAGCGTCGGCCTGCTGGGCAGCGCCGAAGCCCACGGTCTTCGTGAACAGCGTGTCCGCCGCCTGCGATGCCGCGCCCTTGTCGAACCCATCCAGCCCTTCGTACTTCGAGAACGAGTTGTCGTTGTACGCACCCGTGGCGAGCGCTAGGGACTGGTCGTAGTTGAGCTGCTTCATCTGCGCCTTCTGCATCTGCGCCAGCCGCGCCGCGTTGCCCTTGTCCAGCAGCTCGTGCATCTGAGCGCGCTGGGCGTTGTTGTAGACCGGCGTGGCGTCCCCGTTCAGCTTGCGGTTCGAAGCCTCCATCGTGTCGAGGATGTGGTCGAGCTGCGCGTGACCATCCGGTGACGAGTCGATACCTGATGCGCCTGCCGACAGGCTCCAGTGCAAGTCCGCCCGTGAGGTGAACAGGTTGCGAGCTGCCGGATTCTGCAATGCCCACTGCTGCTCCAGCTTCGGAATCTGGACTTCGAGGTTGTCCTTCATCTCCGTGGGCATGGACTGATACTCGGGCATCTGCTTGATCGCCCTCACCGCTGCCCAATTGCCCTTCTGCGCCGAGCCCAGCATCACGTCACGCAGACCACGGCTGTACGCCTCCGAGGTCATGTTGTCGGGCCGCGCCAGCAGGTTCGTGTACCCGGCGTTAGCCTGCGCCACTTGCTCGTCGTTAAGGTTGTTGCCCGCCTTCAGCGTGTCTTGCAGCGCTTGTGCGCCGCTCGTGCCGAGGTTCGTGAAGCCGTTGTAGTTCTGCTCCTGCGTGAACTGCATGTACTGCGACATATGCGTCTGGAGCATCTTCGGGAGTTGCTCCGCGAGCCCCTGCTGCACCATCGCGTCGAACGCGCCGTCGCCCGTGGGCTTCACCTCGCCCATCTTCTGCACGATGTAGGCACGCACCTGATCGGGTGACTTCTCCCGAAGCTGCGGCATGGCCTGCATGAACTGCGATTGCGCGTCCTGCATCGCTGCTGCCATGTTGAACGCCTGAGCACCCTGCACCGTGGCGTCGGGGCCGTACAGCTTCGAGTACCACGGCTGGTCGTTCTCGATGTCGATGAGTGCCTTGCCCTGCGCGGCCATCGCCATGCCCTGCGCGTACTGCTCTTTCTTGGCCTTGTCGATGTAGCCTTGGATCATGCCGCCCGCCAGCTTGTTCAGGGCGTCCACGTTCTTTAGGCCCATCGAGGCCGTATGCTGCGCGAAGTCGAGTGCGTTGCCGCCGCCCGCCACGCTGCCGCTGGATTGACCAGCGCCGCTAGGCCCGCCCGAGAAGGAGGTGGAGCCTCCGCTGTCGAACGTGCTCTGCTGCGTAACAACCCCGCCGTCGCCCGACAGGCTGAAGCTCACATTTGCCATTTGCTCTCCTAGCTGAGTGAGAAGTTGAAGGAATTGCCACCACTGCTCGACGAGCTGCCATCGCCACCGAGAGTGAAGCCGTACGAGTTGCCGCCGCCCGAGTAAGAGCTGCTACCCGAGCTGCTGCCCCACGAGCCGATGTTGTTCACGCCGCTCATGATGGATTGCGACGAGTAGTTCGGCGTCTGCCCGACCGTGCCGTTCATGCCCACGCTATGCGGCTGGCTGTTGGACTGGCTGAACTGCCCAAGCCCTTGCCCAGCAGCACCTAGCAGCGCGGCCTGCGCCATGCTGATGTCCGGCATCTTCATCGGCGCGATGAAGGTCTGCGGGATGTCCTTCTGATAGTTCATCGAGGCCACGGTCGTACCGTAGTCCTGCGACGTGATGAGGTTCGAGCGAGCGCCCGCCATCTGCATCACCTGATCGAAGTTCATCTGCGCGCCCTTGGTTGCCTGAAGCGTCGTGAGGCGGGCGTTAGTACCCTGCATCGTCTTGCGCATGATGTCGGCGGACGTGCCGCCCACACCCTTCGCTGCTGCCTCGACGCGCATGGCACCCAGCGCCGCCGACGCCGCGATCTGCTGCTCGACGTTGCCGCGCACCATCGCGTCCAGAGCACGGCCTTGGTTCACCGCGAGCGCGTTCGTCTGCGCACCGATGGCGATGGCCTTGTTCTGATTGCTGATGGAGCGCTGCGTGTTCGAGAGAGACGCCTGCGCTGCGAGGAACGTGTTGTTAGCCTCGCGGATACTGTTGTTGTTGTCCGCTGAGTCCTTCGCCAGCAAGTTAGCTGCGTCGGTCTGAGCGGACTGCACCTTGTACGTCGCAGCGTTCTGCGCGTTCTGGAGCGTGGCTGACATGGTGCCCGCAGCCGCGCCTGCGATCATGTTAAGGAAGGAACACATTAGACTCTCCTGCCGGAAGTGAAGAACTGGCCCACCCACTCAATCGCGGAGATCGTCATAGGGAGGCCCACCTTTGCGATGAACTTGATCTTGTGCTCGATGTTGGCGCGGCCCACCGGTACAGGGAAGTTCGTAGTGCTGATCGGTACTCGCCCGACGACGTTGTTCGAATGGCCGACCTGACGGCCCGCGTAGCTGACGATGTGCCGCTCGTTGCCGCTGTTATCGACCATGTTCACCACGCAGCCGGAACTGTCCGTGAAGCTCGCCGTGTACTTGTTGACCACGAGCCGCCCGTTCACGATTGCCTTGTCGTTCTGATCGCGCACGTACGGCGGCGTCGGCACAACGTAGCTCGGATAGTCGAAGCCCGCGATGAAGTCGCTGGTCGGGATGTTCGGATACTGCGCCGAGAACATGCCCCACTTCGACATCGCCGCGTTGAGAAGGAACTCGTCGTGATTCGCACCAATCGCCACATAGGCATCCGGCCACATTGCTGCCGTTGACCAGTTGCCCCACTGCCCATTGATCGGACCCGGCTGCGTGAGCGAGCGCTGGGCGTCGAAGTACGGGCGCGTGCGGTCAGAGGTGTCCATGCTGAACTCGTTGCACAGAATGTTCAGGCTCGTCGTGTGGCCCACCGTACCGTCCAGCGCGAAGCTGAAGCTCAGGAGCTTCTGCTCGAAGGACGAGACACCAGCCACGATACCGAGCGCGTCGCTGAACTGCCAGCGGCTCCACGAGTCGAACTCGCGGGACTGCGTGCCGGGTGCGTCGATGTAGCTGTAGACATAGAAGCCGTTGTCGTAGCCGTCCGTCCGCACCAGCAGCGTCGCCGGGGCGTTCGTCGTCGCCATCTCGATAGGGCGTCCCTTGATGTAGCGCGAGAGCTGCTTGCTGACTTGGAACGTCTCAGGCACATCCTGAAACAGACCGAGCTGGAACTGGCTGATGAGCCCGCTGTACGGCGTGTCGCCGCTCGTGGCTACCTGCGTCCCGTAGAAGATCAGGTTCCCGTGCGTCACAGGCTGGCACAGCGTCGTGTCGCGCTCTGCTGCCACCGGGGCGATGTTGATGCTCTGCGGAGTCGCCGCCGAGGTGCCGGGGATGGTGTACTGGTTGCGCACGCCGAACAGGAACAGGTTCTTGTTGTACGTCACGCACTTCGAGATCACGTCATCCGCCGCGCCGAGCGCGTACGCTTGGATCGGGTCGTCGTCGTTCACCGACAGCATCGTCTTGCGGAAGAAGTTGAAGTAGTCACCCGTGCGGCTCATGAACACCGTGCCGTCCGCGACGATTACGAGGCGATCCTGAAACATCGTCATCAGGCTGATCTTCTTGCCGAAGAAGTACGGCACCGCGCCGGTCTGATTCTTGTCACCGCAGACCGAGCCTGCGAACGTCGGGCAGGCGAAGCCGTACGCCGCGTTCAGCACCGTCGGGCTGGAGGCGAGGCATAGCGTGTCGCCCGCGTTGTTGATGCCAGCCACGGCGAACACCTGACCCGGCTGGATGATCTGCGCCGGACCCTCAACCCACTTGCCCGTGCTCCAGTAAGCGTTCGGGTCGTCAGTCTTGAAGACCATGTAGTACGGATCAACTTGGTTGTTCGCCTTGATCTGCACCACCTTCCCGTTGCCGTGGATTGAGCTGAGCTTTCCTGCGTCATCGAGCGAGTTATGCACCGCCCTGAACGTGGTGCCATCGCCGCCGTCATCACACGTGACCGAGGACACGTGATCCATGAAGATCGTGCCGCCCTTGGTGCCGAGGTTGTTATAGCCCTGTGCCTGTAGCTGGCTCGCGAGCTGCGCCGCAATGTTCTGCGGCTGGATACTCGCCTGTGCATCACCGATCCACTTGTTCACCGCCGAGTTATACGCGTTCACCCGGTCGTTGATCTGCTTCTGGTAGTTCGGATTGTCCTGCGATTGGATGTCCGAGGTGTCCAGCAGATTCGGGTAGCTCGAAGCCATCGTCGTGTACGAGGCGGTGAACTGCGCGCCGTCATCCGAGCGCTTGATCGTCAGCGTGTACGTGCGGCTGTACGCGCCGCTGCGCACCCACGCCACGCCCCAATTGCTCGTCGCGGCGTAGCGGTCGTTGATGCTGTAGCCGGGACCGAGGGTATTCGCCGCGAGCGCTAGGTAGTCACCGACTGCCGTGACTGCCGAGAATCCGCCGCTCGTCCACGGCGCGAGTGCGCCTGCGTCGGCCAGCGCCACGTCGAGAAAGCGCCCATCGGTCTTGCAGTAGCAGAAGACGGCAGGCATCCACGTGGCGTCGCCAATAGTCGGGCCGCTGCGGTAGATCAGCGCGTACTCCTTGCCCTTCTGGAAGAACGAATACGTGCGGTAGGCGCGCATCGTCGCCTTGAGAGCGTCGCTCATGGCGCCCCAGCCTACAGCGCTGACCACGCCCTTTGAATCCTTGAGGACCGAACCGGGGCGACGAGCGCAGCCGACCACAGGGTCCGAGATCATGTTCACTTGTTCCCACATCTGACCGGGATGCCGGTCTTGCGGGACTTGCTCGCTCACGCCCCGAGTGACGGAGGCGTACGAGCCCACTACCTTAGCCATAAGCTCTCCTTACCAGTTACGGTGTCCGATACGCATACCTCGCGACATGGGTCGCATCAGCCGCAGCTTCTCCTGCATGGACGTGGACTCGAACAGGTTCACCCGCGACTGGCGGATGTGTTCGGCCTTGAGCAGCCTGTGCGCGAGCGTGTAAGCGCCGCCGATCTTGCTGTACTTGTTGTCGTCGCCGTCGAAGCTCGCTTGGAAGTCGAGCTGTGCGCGCTCCGAGATGGCGTGCTGCGCCAGCGTCGGGATGTCCTCGAACGGAATCTCGCGGATGATGACGGCCTTGATCGGCCCGCCGCCGAACAGCGGGCGCATGTCGTAGGTGGACGTGCGCTGGTCGTACAGGCGCGTACCACGGTTGATGACAGCCGGTGCTTGCGTCTCGACCGAGAGCGCGTCGGCGGGCGCGTACGCGTAGCCGTTGCCGGGGTCGATTGCGATGGTCTGGCCGTCCGTGTTGAACCACCAGCCCTCGCCTTGGACGAGCGTGCTGGAGTTGCGCAGCGCGGTGAGCGCCGCCTGAACGTAAGGGTGATCTTGGTCAACAGCGACCAATGGACTCTCGCCCATAGTCGCGAGACACGCATTCACCACGTCTAACTGTGTGAGTCGCATTGGTTGCTCCTAACGAAAAAACCCCGACTCCTTGTGAGAGCCGGGGCTGGGGATTACGCGGACGCCTTCTTGAGGAGGCCAGCGAATGCCGGGTTGTTCGGCGTGACACCGAACGAGAGGTGAGCGTCGATGAACCACATCTTCGTGATCGGGTCGTAGAACACGTCCGGCGTCAGCGGGATCGTCTCGCCTGCGAGCAGAGCACGCGGGCTGAAGACGGCTGCGACCGTGTTCGTGAAGTCACCGTCGTACGCATTGGCGTTGCCAGCGTTCGAGAGAAAGTGGCCCGTAACGTTCGTGTTCGGGAGGTTGTTGCTGAAGTAGATCGGCACGCCAGCAGCCGAGATCGCCTTCGTCTTGATGGTCGTACCATCCGACGTGAGCAGCTCACGGTCGATGAGGCGGTTGTTCTTGAGCAGCGTGTAGAAGTACTTCGGGCGCGTCACGATGACGAGGCCATCGTCATGCGGGTCCACGTCCTTGTCGGCCATCTGCGCGAACAGGTCGAGCAGCTTGTTCTCCAGCTTCACCGGATCGCTGTCGTCGCCCACGGCGTCGAACGATGCCGAGCTGCCGGGTTGCCAGCCAGCCGGATATTGCGCCATGTCGGTGATCTGCGCGGCCTTGACGGCTTGGATGAAGAACGACTGGTCGAAGAACTTCGCGATCTCGATGCCGTGTTCCATGCCGATTGCGGCACGGGCGTCGTACGAGCTTTGGAAGTCGTCGAGCAGCGGCACGACTGCGCGGGCGTTCACCAGCGTGTCGATGGTCAGCTTCACCTTCTGAGTGCCGTTCACGGTCGCATCCGGTGCCGTACCCGGCGTCACCTTCGACAGCGTGCTCTTACCGACTTGGTAGTTCGAGACGGTCGAGGTGCCCTTGACGGTGCGGACAGGCACGAAGTTGCGGACGATGGAGCGACGAGCGATGGTGTGTTCCACGACACCGCCGTACTCCTCGATGACCATTGCCAGCGGGTTCGTGGCGACAGGCGACTGACCGACTTGCGTGTTGTTGCCGGTCTGGAGTTGCGCCATCGGGCGCGAAACGTTCACTACGGAGATACCCATTAAGACTCCTTAATTTGTTGGTTGCTTGTGTGGCTTCGAAGCGACACGGTTCTGTGTCTGTCAGAGGGTCATGAAATCAACCCGCAGAAATGACAAAAGCCCGCTCAGCGTTAGCTGGCGGGCCTTTGCGGGGAGTTGAGGCGGCTTAGCCTCGGTAGGCGGCTCGGCGCTGCTGGAGCGCCGCGTACTCGCGGGAGCCTTCGATCTGTCGGCCCGTGGCGCGGAGCTTCGCCACCTCGGCTGCGTACTGCGCCGGGGAGAGCGGGCCTGCGCCCTGCGCGCCGCTGCGGGCGGACGCCGAGTTCGGGTTGACAACGTTGCGCTGCGGCTCGATGGTCACGCCGCTCGCGCCCCGGTAGGACTGCACGAGGTACGCGGCCATTGCCTCGGCCACGATGCCGCCCTGCGCCAGCGCCGCGTTGATCGGCTCCTTCTCGTGCGGGTCGGCGTTCTGCGAGGCCCACGCCAGCGTGTCGTTCCACGTCTGCTCGTCACCAGCGGCGTGCAGGCAGAGCTGCTTGATGTCCTCCGTGCGCTGCTTCTCCGTCTCGGCGTGCTTGGCGTACGCGCTCTTGCCGAGGGCGAGGTGCTGCTCCCAGCCGACGATGCCCTTCGATGCCAGCTCGGCGCTGAGCAAGTCGAAGTTGCCCGCCAGCGCTGCCTGCACTGCCGGATGCGAGTGGCTGTAGCCAGCCTTGCCGATGAAGTCCAGCGCCATGTCGAGCGCCGCGTCGCCGGTCTTCTCGTACGAGACGACACCCTTCGCCGGGTCAACCCAGCCGCCGCCCTCGTTGACGAGCTGCGTGCCAGCCTCGCGCTTGGCCTTTTCCTCGTGCGTCTCCTGCGTCGAGCCCACGTTGAGGCTCATGGAGAACTCAGCACTGCCGCCTGCGTCCGCCGCCGCGCCGACAGCGCCGCCACCGGCTGCGCCAGTCGTGCCGTCCGTTGCTTCGTCCATGAGAAAGAAGTGCTTACCGAATCGAATCATCTTTATCCTTGAGGTTGGTTAGGTTGACCGCTCATCACGGCTTGTGCGACAGGGCGGGACACTTGCTGTGCCAGCGCTGCCTGCTGTTCGTTCTGCATGTCTGCCTGCTGCTGCTCCTCGGTCTTGACGTAGGCGTTGTAATCGACGCCACGGCCCATGAAGATCGCCTTAGCGATGGCTGTGAGGTTCAGCGTGGCGAGTGCCTGCGGAGGCATACCCGAGACGGCTGCGAGGTCTTGCAGCGCCAGCTTGAGGTTGTCGAGGTCGCCGTTGCGGCTCAGGGCGTCGAGGCCCGTGATGACCATTGGCACGATGTCCTTGCCGCCGAGCTGCACACCGGCCAGCTTCGTCAGCCAGAACGCCATCGGCTTCTGGAAGTCCACGGCGAGGCGCGAGTAGACGCCACCGAGGCTCGTCTCCAGCTCGTTCGCCTGCATCCGAATCTCCTCGGCGGTCACGCGCTCGGCGTCACGCACGATGGAGCTGGAGAGCAGGAAGCCCTTGCCGATACGGTTCACGTACTTGGTAGCCACCGTGTCGATGTACTGCATGGACTGCCCCGTGCCCGTGTTCAGCGGGATCACGTCGTCCTTCGTGCCGGGTAGCGCCGCGCCGTTCGCGCTGTCTTCGATGTCCTCGGGGCGGGTATTGCCTGCCGGGTTCACCAGCCAGCGGAACTCAGACGCGAGGATCGCGCCCTTGACTTCGGCTTCGGAGACCATCGACAGCGCGGCGAGGTCGCCAGCCATCTGCTCGACGAGGCCCGTGCCGTAGTCGTTGTCGTCGTGCAGCTCCCACGTCAGCGGGATGTACGGCAGCGTCTCGTCCGTGTACTTGCCTCCGAACTTGTCAGCGGGTAGCTCCACGTCATCCACGTGATGCGTGACGAGGTAGTTCGCCTTACCGTCCCAGCGCACCCACGTGTAGTACTTCACCTCGGGGCACGTCTGCGGGTCGTTCGGGTCAGCGTTCGCGTACTTGCTGCTCGCCGTCTTGGCGATGTCCTGCACGTCCTGCTCCAGCTCGTCGAAGCGCACCGTCTCGTGGATGATGATTTGCAGCACCTTGCCGCTCATGCTCCGCTTCACAGCGAAGCGCTTCAGCGACAGCACGCGCATCGGTACGTCGTTCTTCTTGCCCAGCATCAGCAGGCAGTTGCCCGTGATGATGAGGTGCTTCATCGCCTCGTAGAGCTTAGGACGCACGCCCATCGCGTCGAGGGTCTTGATGCAGTTCCGTTCAGCCTCGGCAAGCATCTCCTGCAAGTCCGCGTCCGAGATGCCGAGCTTCTGCTTCAGCGAGGCCATGAACTGCGGCGACACCTGATAGCGAAAGAACGGGCGGGACGGAGCGAACAGGGCAAGCATCAGCTTGTTCGCGAGGTTGTTGACGCCTTGCGCGCCTACGGATTGGAAGTCGGTCTGGAGTTCTTCCAGCTCCTCGTTGTAGCCCTGCGGCGTGATGATCGTCGGCAGCGTGAACGCCGAGTACTTCTCACATCGCGTCAGCAAGGGGCGTCGGATTCCCGCGAGGGCTTCCCACGCCTGCTCTGCCGTTTGATTCATTAGGTGAGCGAGATGCCCGAGCCACCAGCCGAGGGAGCAGCCGAGCCGCCGCCTTGGTAGTACTTACGCCGGATCGCGTTCGGGTCGGTGCTGTCCTCCGAGTTCTGCGTGGTGTCCACCGTCACGGTGTTGTCCTTGGCAGTCTGCGCCGCGCTGGTCGAAGCGGCTGCGGCCTGCTGCGCGGCGAGCTGCTGCTGGTTGATCGCCTGCATCTGCGACTGTGCTGCTGCCTGCGCCGAGGCTTGCGCCTGCGCGGCCTGCTGAGCGGCTGCTGCGTCCGCCGCTTCCTTCTGCTGCTGAGCGGCTGCTGCCGTGGCTGCTGCCTGCTGGTCAGCCGCCTGCTTGATCGCGTCGGCCTGCGCCTGCACGCCCGTTGCGTCTGCCGTGTCGTGACCGAATACGTTACTGATAGCGCCGACGACGCTCTTTACAACCTTACCCATGTCTTGCTCCTTTCGTTGAGATTGAGATACGCGTCACAGCGCCAGATAGAGGGAGTGGTCCGTGGTCTGGAAGCCGAAGCGTTCGTACACACGTGCAAGCCTGCGGTCGTTCGTGCTCAGCGCGGTGCCGCTGGCGATGCCAGCCGCGCCGGTAATGCGCCCTAGATTCACCATCTCGCGGATGACCGAGCGCAGATTCCATGCGTTCGGGTCCACCTTCAGGAGCATCTGCTCGTGCAGCACCTTCACGCTGCGTGTCCACCACGGGTAGTCGAGCACCATGCACAGGAGGTATCCGTTCAGCAGGATCGACTCGAATGCCTTCGTCTCGCAGATGACGTGGTAGACGTGATCGGGGTCAACCGTGCCGTACCACGCCTTCGCATCCGGGGATTGCATCCCGGCGTATTGGCGGTCCAGCGCGGCCCGGATCGTCGCCTTGTCGGCAGCGGTCCAGTCAGTGCTCCACTTAGCGGCCAACGGTGTAGCCTTCGCGGAGCTTCTGGAGGACAGCCTGCACGCCCAAGGCGTACCCGGCCATCAGCTCCGTGGTTGTTGAGTTCACGAGCGGCTTCGGGAGCTGTTCCTCCAGCCGCTTCAGCACTTCCGCGTCGAGGCGGTAAATCACCTTTTCCAAATCAGGCTCCTGTTGTGCGTCTGTCAGAGGATCATGAAATTGATCTTCGGGCTGGTTTCCGAATTCATGTCCCTCTGACAGACATAAATCATGCGAAGAAGAATTGGCTTTTGAGAACGTCAGCCAAGTTGAGATCACCACGGCTCGGCAAAGCCGGAAGGTCTTCGAACTGATCGCGGAAAGTCGCGAGCGGATCATTGTCTTCATACATCCTCACGAAAGTACGGCGAATGGCCTCATACAGCTTTTGGGTATCGGCTGCGTGAGTGCCATAATCGTCGTGGATCATTGCCAGCGAATTGATGCCAAGCCCTTTGCACTCCTGAACAGTCAGGGTCAAATGAGAAGCGTCAAGGCTGTGTACGAAATTAGGCGCGATGCCATTCTTGTGCTTGCTTGCGCTCGGCGTATCCGTCATCCCGCCGAACACCTTGATGATCGTGTGGCCCAACAGCTTCGTGTTGACGCGCACAATGTCGATCTCGTTGTACGACTGCTCGACCACGAAACCTGAAGGAGTCGTCCATCCGATCTGTTGCCCGCCGCGCTTGATGAGAAGCCCAGCAGCACGCTGAAGCCACGACATAGCAGCAGCAGCCGCAATGACTACCTCACCAATGGCATCCCACACGAGATGGGACAGGAACTCAGCAGCATAGCGATACTCAGTCGTCTCGAACTCAGTAGCCTTCCCATGCTTGAGATAGTCCTCGACGATGAACTCAGCGCACGAGAATCGAGTAGAGCCGTAGGGCAGCGTCATGACAGAGCGCTTCACGATGCTGCGGTTCATGCCGTGGGCCAGCCACTTATCCCTGAGAACAGAATCGCTCTCGCGTCGGAACTCCAAATTTGGGTCGGACAGTTTGGCGGCTACGACATCAGCTACGCGCTGGTAGATGTCGTTAGGTCGGTCGCTGGTAGTGAGATTAACTGCCCGTCCTCCAACAGAATCTCGCAGCATTGCCGAGAAGTGCTGAAGGCCATTGCAACTACCGTCGAGCCCAACTGCGATTCGACTTTCGAAATCAGCAGGGCTTGATCTCCATGCGGCGTACTCGAAGCACCACGCAAGAAATTGGAGAGGTGAGTCAGCTTCTTGCCAGCCACGGTGGCTGACAGGATCGTTGGCGAACTGGATGATGAATTGCTCATTCTTATGTACCCATGCAATGCGGTCTTCGAAAGGAACCTTGTCGATACCGTAACGATTAGCTCCTGCGATCTTGAACCAGCGCACGGCTTCAGGAGTATCGAGCCGCTTGCCTTCTGCGAATTCGAGCAGCGACTTCTGCATGTCGCTACCCTGCGGTGAGATGCCGGTGGTCTGCGCATACAGACGGCCTCGGAAGTCCGCTTGGTACAGGAAGTAGATGACCGGGTAGTCCTTGAACTTGTCGGCCATGCGGGTCGCCATGTAGAAGCGTCCCCACTTCGTACCGCGCAGCTTGCGCTCCGTGTGCCACGCAGCCATCGCACGCTTCCAGTTCGAGAACTCCACCAGCTCGTCGCCGGTCATCTCCTCCTTCTTCATGTCGTCCGTCAGCCACTCGGGGCGAGGCGGTCGCGGCAGCTCTGCCTGCGAGATGATCTCGTCCATGTCTATGCCGTGGCGGGCGCAGTCGCGCACCGCATCCAGCACACGGGTGTTGACTCGCCACTTCACGGCTTGGAGATGGTTGATGGCCTCGCGGACGTTCGGCATGTCCAGCCCTGCCATCTCAGCGAGGGAGCGCTTGCTGCGCACGAGGTTCACGTAGCTCGGCATCAGCCTGCGCATCTCTGGCGTGTGGTAGCCGCCGTCGAACATCGCGGTCCAGTCCTTCGGCTGCTCGATGAATGGCAGCGTGTACGGCATCGTCTGAGCTACCGTCTCGCGGATGTTCGTGACGACGGACATAGCAGCCTCGGTGAGCATCATGTGCATGTCCGTGCTGATCTTGCCGCCCATCGTCTTACGGGTCATCTTCGTCACGTCCACGAGCCCGAGGAGGCGTAGCTGCTCGATGAGCCACAGCCCTACCTGCTCACGGTCGCTCGGGAGCCACTGCGGCAGCTCTACCTCGTGGCTGTTCGCGGCGTTGCGGATCACGTTGACGCGGTGCGTTGCTGCCGTGGACTTGTTCGCTGCGAGGTTCCGCATCAGCGCCCAATAGATTTCCGGCTGGTCATGCTCGAACGTTGCCAGCACCAGCTCGCCGTACACATGCCGCCCGAGCAGCCGCGCTGCGGTACGCACATCGCCCGTGTCCTGCATCACCGACACCAGCACAGAGCGCACTGCGATGTGCGCCACGGCCTTCGGGTCCAGCGGCTTGAGCAGGGCCACGTGAGCCGCCCTGCGGCCCGCCTTGCCCGTGCTTGCCACCTCTGCTTCAATCACATTCGCCAGCGGGAGGAGCCAGCGCCGATACACTGCTGCCGCGTACGGGTTCGTGTCGGCGTGGCCTTCCTGCTCGCGCTTCTCCATCATGCGGGTTGCGCGCTCGATACCTGCTGCACGAGTCTCACGCTCAAGTTCTGCCTGCGTACGCGGCACCGTCATCAGTCCGCGTCCACCTTGTCGTGGCGAACACCCTTGAATACCGGCTCACGCAGCTCACCGGACGGCAGGCGCTCCAAGCACGCCACCTCACCGATGCGGCCTGCGTACTGCGCCGTGTTGTCCCACATATCGCGGCGCTCCAAGTCCGTGCCGCCTGCGGCCTTCACCTCGGTGCCATCTGCGAACTGGAGGACTACCTTGCCCGTGGTGCCCTTGTACTTGCCCTCGCCTTCCTCGACGCCGACGATCTTCAGATCGAACGTGAGGCGCGGCTTGGCCTTGATGATCGCGCCGTCAGCGCCCGAGCCAGCCTTCCACACTGCCTTCGGATCGCGGAGGATCGCGCCGTCGAATGCGCGCTTGTCGCCCTCGGCGCACAGCTTGTCCGCCACTTCCATCGGATCGCCGTACGTTCCGGCGTGGAACAGCGGGCACAGGAACACCGTGTCGCTCTCGTTGAAGCCACGGGTGTGAACGCTCAGCGTCTCGTACCGGCGCTCGAACGGATGCAGGCTCACGCCAGCCTCGAAGTCGCCCAAGTCGATCAGATCGAACACAGCGAGCTGGAGCTGCGGCACCGGCTCGTGCTTGCGGAACCAGCCCGACGCACGGCGTTGCGGCACGCCTCGCGCCCACGCTTCACCGAGCACAGCGAACTGATGACCGCGTTGCAGCGCCGAGCGGAACAGGTTCAGCAGGCGCAGGCCCACGTGATCCATCGACTTCACGCGCTCGCCAGTGCGGCTGTAAATCTCGAAGTGCTGGAGGTTCAGCAGCTTGACGATGGTATTGCAGCCGTCGTACTTGTACTGGAGGTCGTACTTGCCAGCGAGGTCGCTGATCGACTGTGCGCCGATGCGCTTCTTGCAGGCTGCGGAGAGGGAGCTGAACTCGACTGCTTTGTGAACGAGGTAACGTGCCATACGGTAGGACTCCTTAGAATGCGGATGCAAAAAGAACGGCGTACGAGGTCGCGACGGTGCAGACTTCCAGTTCGAGGTCGTCGAGCGAGCCGTCGTTGTCGATCACTTCCATGCCGGGGATCGTCACTGCGCCTTCGGTCAGCGCCGCGCAGAACTGCTCGCTGACGTGCTCAGCGACAGGCGGGGCGTCCGGTCGGCGGACGAGGATGATTTGGTCTGCGATGGCTGCTTCGTTCTCGAAGCGGCAGTCCGTGACGAGCACGACGCCGGGGAGCGTTGCCCACTTGCGCTGCGCCAGCTCTATCCAGAACGTGTCGCGAATCTTGCGGCCCGCCGTGCCGAGTGCCTGCATGAACTGGCGCGGGCTGATCTCGTAGTACGGGTAGGTGGCGTCGGCATCACGCAGGAAGCGAGCGTCGAGGTCGTCGAACAGGTAGGCCCACAGCGCGCTGCGGTCGCGCTCGTTGAGCAGGCGACAGAAGGCTTCCTCGGTAGCTGCCCACACGCGGTCTTGGAAGTCGCCGATGATGTGCGGCACTTCCTTGAGCTGGCGGTTGAACGGGTCGAGGCCCACGGCCTTGCTGATGTTGCGGAGGTAGTCCGCGAATCCGCCGATGACGACGTGCTTAGCACCGGCTGCGACGAGCCCACGCTGAAGCATCTGAGCTGCTGTGTCTTTGCCAGCGCCAGCCAGCCCCATGATGCCGATAACCTTAGCCATTGATGATCTCCTTGTACCGTTGAAGCTCGCCGCGATAGGCAGCGAGAAAGCGTTCTTTGTCGATTGCGCCGTCGTCGATGAGTGCGTCGATCAGAGCAGCTACTTGCGCGGCCTCATCGGTGAGGCGTCCGCGCTTCCTTGTCTTACGGAGTGCGAAGCGAATCGCTTCCTTCGTTACCTCGCCACACTCCTCCGCGAGGAGGAGCAGGCCGCGCTTTGTGCTCATTAGTTGATGTGTCCGAGTTGGATCGTGAAGGTGTCGTACAGCGTGAAGCGTGAGTCGTCACGCGGCGTGTGGAAGCCCATCCACTGCGCAGGGACCGACGAGAAGCCAGCGATGGAGCTGAACTCGATGCCCTCGTTGTCGCTGCCGAAGAAGGCACCGTTGACCACGTACTGCCCGCTGTTGAACGAGCAGACGTTGTGCTTGTCGCCCATGCGGAAGAACGTGATGTACTTGCCCTGCTGCTCGCTGCGCTTGATCTTGTGCGCCTTCATCGACGCCTCGGTCACTGCGACGCCTACGCCGTGCTCGTACAGGACGGTCTGCCCGTACACCTCGACCGTGGCGAACACGGAGTCCACCACGTCGAAGGTCACGTGCTTGTAGCCCGCCGTCTGACACAGCAGCTCCAGCGCCTTGTACAGCGGGTAGCTCAGTTGCTCCCGGCCCGGCCTGAACATCGTGATGCCGTGACCATCCCAATCGTGGTTCCCGGTGACGCAAGGCACATCGACTCGGATACCCAGCGCTGCCAGCGGCTCAATGACGTAGCGGAAGATGCCGACTGTTGCATCGTGAATCTGTTGAGCAGTGCCCGTGTCAGTGGCGCGAGCTGAGTTGTCGTGCTTCTTGTCGCTCTCAATGATGTCTCCGATGATGGCGAGGATGATTCGCTCGACGTTGTAGCCCGCTGCGATCTTCTGCCTGATCTGGAACACCAGCGCCTCACCGAATGCCTTCAGGCGCTTCATGGCGATGTCGCTGTTGTACGTGCCGCTGAGCTTGCCGATCTGGAGATCACTCACCAGCACCTCGACAGTGAGCGGCGTGCCTGCCGGGTTGAACTTGACCGGCTTCGTGACTTGGCGACGCGTCTTGTTCAGCGTGCGGACTGCATCCGCGACACCATCGAGGAAAGCCTGCGTATCACCGAGCTGAGCCAGCGACGCATCCAGTGCGCGGCGTAGGCGGTTATTCTCCGTGCGGGTATTGCGGAGTGACGCCAGCTCCTTGATGCGGTCCTGCTCGACCGGTAGCTCCGTGCTGTCGAGCTTGCTGACCCAATACCGTGCGAGCTGCGGGCTGACTGCCCCGCGACCGAGATCAGTGAGGATGGATGCGGTCTTGGCCATACGGCCCGCTGCTTCTGCATAGGCGTCCTGAATGTCCTTGTCGGTGAATGCGTTGCGTGAAGTTCTCAATTAAGCTCCTTCAAAGATGTGTTTCTCGATCTCGGCCATGACCATGCGGCGCAAGCGATGCGCGATCATGTCTTGGTAGCGGGGTTCTTTAAGCGGGCCGAACTCAGCCTCGAACTGGTCGTGCTGCACGTTCGCCATGACGGTGTAGCCGCTGACGACTACTTGGATGCTCGACTCGTACCAGACCTTCGTGTACTCGCGGACCCAATGCTGCTCGAATGGTCGGGCACCTTCTGGCTCGTAATGACCGGGCACAACCTGCTCGTGGCGCTTCGCGATCTCAAGTTTCAGCAGCCGCACGCTTGGCCTTCGCACGGGTCAACCGTGCCTTCTTGTTGCGGGCGAGGCGCTTCTCGTCCTCGGTCTTGTGGGATGGGTAGATCACGCCACGGCGCGGGCCGTCCACGCCGAGGTACTCGGCAGTCGCGGATAGGAACGCAATCGGGTCGATGCCCTGCCCGATGCGCCCTGCCCAATTCTCGATCTTGCCGAGAACTGCGTTGCACCAGCGGCACACCACAGCGCGGCACTCGCCGGTCTTGTGGTCGTGGTCAACCACCGTGTCTTCGTCCATCGTGCGCTTGCACAGAGGACAGGTAGGGTTCTCTCGTTGCCACCGCTTGCGGTAGCCAGTCAGCTCAGTCTTGCTGAGACGCCTCATGGGCGATTTCCTCCTTTACTTGAATGCGATCATGGAGTCGCCGTACAGCAGCGCGTAGGTCACTGCCTTGCGGTACGCATGTGAGAAACTCGTGTACTGGCGCATCCGCCGTGCGTCTGATCCAGAGAAGCGCAGCCTGCTCACAGAAGCGGTCAGCCCATTCGTCTCCGTAAGTGCCGCGATACGCCGCAGATACGACGCCATACGCGTCCGCATTGCTTCGCGTGCCAGCCAGCAGCTCTGCTGCCGTGACCGGGCCACAGTCCTTACCTTCATGTTTCTCCAGTCCGGGTATGTGGTCAGCGCCATCGCCCTGAAGCATCTGAAGCCAGAACCACTTCGTCCCGTACACCTCGCCGTCCGCGCCGATCAGCTCGTACGTGCCCTCGGGCACATGCACCAGCAGGTAATCGACCCATGTGAGGTGAGTGCCGGGGAGCATCCGCATGTCCTTGTCGCGGGTATGGATCACCGTGTCGCGCATCGGGTACAGGCAGTTCGAAGCGAGCCCGAGTCCGTCGTCGGCCTCACGGTCACGCCACAGTCGGCGCTCCCAAGGCTTGTACGGGGCCAGCTCCAGATACTCACGGACGAAGCGCCAGTTCTTCGGCTTGTGGCCTTGGCGCTGCCCTTGGTAGGGCTTGACGGAGGCAGCGAAGAATCGCTTGCCCTTGTTGGACGCAGCGTGCGTCAGGTGGATGACGCACCGTGTAGCGCCTGCCATGCGGGTCGCTGTCTCGATGCGCTGGTCTGTGATGAAGCGGGCCGTAGCCGGTGATGTCTCGCTACCACCCGCGCAGAAGTACGCGGCGTAGTCGCCGTCGAGGTGCAGCGTCCGACCCGGCACAATCTCCTGTACCGAGTCAGACGCTTCCTTGGCAGCTACGGCAGCGGCTTCTGCTTCAATCGCTGCCGAGAAGTCCATCAGAACGGCAGATCGTCGCCTGCACCCAGCTCGTCGTCACCGGATTCGTCCGCACCTGCCGAGGCCGTTTTCTGGTCGGGCAGTTTGGCGGACTCAGCAGCCTTCTCGGTAGCGGCGGGCGAGGTCTTCTTGGTACTTGCGGAACGCTTCGGCTTCGCTGCGGGTTCGGCAGCTTGAGCACTTGCCGTCGAACTCGCTTGCTGCTCCTCGCTTGCACCGGCAGATGAGCTTGCCTTGGCTGCTGCGCTGGCCTTCTTTTCGGCTACGGCCTGCTCCGGTGTCTTTCCCACGCTGTTCAGCGCCTCGTCGTCGATGCCGTCGAGCAGAGCTTCGATAGGCGAGCCCTTGAAGTTCTTCGCAGCGCGGATGGCGAGCTGGAACTTGTTCTTCGACTTCGCCGGGGCGGTGACTTCGCCCTTGTCGTTCTTGCGCTCCGGGTACTCGCCGTCGATGAAGATGCTGTCCCACATCTCCTTGCTCGGGCTGTTCCACAGGAACACCTTGACCGGCGTGATTGCGGGCGGGACGTTGCGGCGACGAGTCTCGCCAGTGTCCATGTCCTCGACGAACGGAGCCTCGACCGTGTACGCGCCCGCCGTCTTGTCGTACAGCTCAGCGATGGTGCGGTCCTTGCCGTCCCGGCCCTTGTACGTGCGGTGGACGACGGTGCCGATGTAGTCGTTGCCGAGGAGCTGGGCCATGATCTTCGCCTTGCCCTCGTAGTTCATCGTCTTGAACAGCTTGTAGAACCCAGCCTTCTCGTTCAGCGACTTGTTCAGCTCGACGGTGATACGCTGCGGCTCGCCGTTGTCATTGAGCGGCCACTTCGGGCCATGCAGCTCGAACACGAGGAACGCCTTGTCGCTCACCTTCACAGCGCCCTTGAACGTGCCCTCCTGCTTGCCGATCTCGATGTAGGCCACGAAGCGCAAGCCAGCCTTACCAGCCGCAGGCGGTGCGTAATCGCCACCACCGGACTGCGCCTCGTTCATGTCGTGCTCGGTTTCTGCTGCTGCGGCGATTGCTGCTGCGTAATCGAATTGCGTCATATAGTTTGATCTCCTGAATTAATGTGTGAAGGTTGGGACGTAGTTGTTCATGAACTGCTTGCGGAGCCACGGGCGGGCCTTGGCTACCATCTCCTCGAAGGCTGGGTCCGTGATCTTTTCCTCGGTGCCCATGTTGTGACCCATTACCGTGTCCGTGGGTACGGGCAGCGGGATCGGCCATTGGAGGAACCACGAGAAGAAGTTGGAGGCTTCGCTCATGCAAGCGTGCAACAGAGCTGCGGCCTTCACGGCGACATCCGGGTGAGCGTCGGCGTACTCGGCGTCATGCACCTGATTGATGAGCAGCGCCAGCATGTTGAAGTTCTTGTACGTGTAGAACGCACGCACCGTCAGCCACATGCCTGCCTTGGCGACTTCACCGCCAGTGCCCTGCACCTCGTAGTTCTTCTCCTCGGTCGGCATGAAGCTGCGCAGGATGCCGCGCTCGGCTTGCCAGTCCGCAGAGAGGTGCTCCTTGTACGTGTAGCGCTTGCCGTCCGGCGTGATGCTGTGCCCACGTCCGAGCTGCACATCCGCGCCGTTCTTCGGGTGCTTCATCCAGATGCCAGCAGGCTCGCGGCTCTCGACGATGCGCTCGTGCAGCTTCTCGAAGTACTTGCCGATCTCCGGGTAGCGTGCGTCCTCGGCCTTCGCCAGCGCCTCGACTTCCTCCAGCGGCATACCTGTCGCCTCGGCAATCGTCTTGTTCCCAGCGCCATACGCACGCTGGAAGCTGAACGTCTTCGCGCCGGTACGCTTGTAGTCCCACTCGGGCACGGCTTCGATCTTGGCGAGGCGATACACCTCCTCGTACGTCATGCCCTCCTTCGCAGCGAGGCGAACGCAGTGCATGTCGAGGCCAGCCTGCAAGTCCTTGATGAGTGCTGGGCACACGGTCAGGATTGCTTGGACGTACACCTCCAGCGAGCTGAAGTCGGACTGGATGATCTTGCCGCCGGGGAACCTCGACTCGAAGATTTCCTTGACGCGGGACTTGTTGCCCTTCGACAAGTTCTGCATGTTCGGCTTCTCGCTGGCGAGTCGGCCCGTGATCGTGTTCACATGGTTCAGCATGTGATGCACAATCGAGTCGAGCTGCACCATCGTCAGCATCCCGACATGACACTTCTTCTTCTCGTCGTAGCGGATGAAGTACGTGCCCAAGTCCTTCGTCAGCGATTGCACACGAGCCATCGCGTCGAGGAACGGGATACCGCGGTTGCCCAGCGCCTCGATGATGTCGGCGGCTGTCGAGTACACACCCTTGTCGGCCTCGCTCTCCCACTTCGGGTCCGGCTTGGTGTAGCCCTCGAACTTGTAGAAGTGATCCTCGATGCGGGTCTTCGGGCCTCGCTCCTTGTCGGGCACCGTGACCATCTTCGTCTTCGGCTCGCCCTTGTTCTTGCCGCCCGCATACAGCACCAGCTCCATGCCGCTCTCGGGTCCGAACCGGTCCCACTCGGCTTGGCTCATTGTCGTCAGCTCGCCATCCGCGCCCTTAACGACGTAGTGCTCCTCCTTGGTCTGGTAGTACGTGAGCTGGCCCTGCTCGTCGAGCACAGGTGCGGGTGCCTTGTACTTCACCGTGCCGCCGAAGATCAGCGCGCTCTTGTGGAAGCGGCTGTTCCAGTTGAACTCGAACGGCAGCTCGTCGGGGATGTAGCTGTTGACTTCGACCAGCTTCTCGTTCAGCTCGTCCTCGACTTCCTTGGCGATCTCCTTGGCGAGTGGCTGATTGACGTGGATGCCGTTCAGCTCGCACTCGGTCGTGAAGATCAGCGCACCGTTGTTGACGAAGATCGACCGAAGCTGCCCACGCTTCTCAGCGAGTGCGTACTGCTTGCGGAAGATCAGCTCGGTGTTGCCGATGTCGCCGTACTCGAAGCCGCCGTCGTCCGTCTCCCAGCCGCACAGATAGTCCATCAGCTTGTCGCGGGGATGGTCGATGGTATCGACGCCTTGCTCCCACAGCAGCTTGATCTCGTCGAGCTTGGCGTTGCCGCCGTAGATGATCGCCGTCGAGCCAAGGTCGATGAACTGCGCTTCCTGCGCCTGCCCTTGCAGCAGGTACTCGACCAGCATCGTGTCCCACACGAGCCCGCCCTTGGCTACCCACTCCATCCACGCATCGCGGTTGCGCTGGCGGTTGCAGTGCGGCGAGGCCAGTGCGTACAGCAAGTCGAACTTGATGTTGTGCCCGACCAGCAGCTTCGTGTCAGCCAGCAGCTCGACGAACCAGTCCGTCGCCATCCACTGCTTGCAATGTGCGATGCGGTCCTCGCGGGAAGCATCGACACCGGCCAAGTCTGGAATGTAGATCGCAGACATGGGCGTACCTTGCACCGGCATTTTTCGGTCGGCCAGTTTGAACGCTGCGTGAGCGTTCGCGACCATGTAGTTCTCCTCGCTGAAGGGATTCGCCGTGCGGCGATACTCCTCGCGGATCGACGTTTCCGTATCCCAAATCCGAACGATGTTGCTCAATCTTCGAACCTCGCAGTTGCGCCCTTGAACGACACTTCGCGGCGCGGGTCTTGCGGAGCACCATCGCGGCGACGCTTGTTCTTCGGCGTGCTAATGAATCGGGTGTTTTGAAGATCGGGGTTATTGCTGCGGCCTAGCATCAGCACCACATCAGCAGCGCCCGCCTTCCCTGTGCGGCTGTTCGCCAGCATGGAGAGCTTCGGGAAAATCTCGCCGTCTGCATCACCGTTGAGCTGGGACGTTGCGATAGCGGCGTGGTTGTACTTCACCGCCAGCACACGAGCCCGCTGGTAGAGCCATTCGAGGAGCTGGTCGGTACGCGTACCGCCGTTCGTCGCCGTGCCAACGTCGGCCTGCACGTTGTCGAGCATGTCGTACACGACGATGGCTGGGTCCAGCTCCTTGATGATGTCTTCGAGCTGGCCCATGCTGTAGTCATGGATGTCGAAGATGTAGATGTTGTCGCGACCACCGATTGCGTCGAGGTAGTCCTGATACACCGTGCCCTTCTTGCTCAGCTCGACCAGCTCGACGTTGCTCACGCCGATGGCTGCGTTGAACATCCGATGCCGCAGCTTGCGACCCGGCCCTTCGTTGTTGAACACGACGATGCAGCGGTCCTGTCCGGGGTACAGCTCGTCCACCTGAGCCGCCATGTGCGTCAGCTCGCTGGCGAAGAACGTGGACTTGCCGCTGTCCACACGAGCCGCCACGATGTAGAAGTCGCCTTCCCACAGCGGCAGCAGGCATTCGTTCAGCACCTTGAGCCGCCAGTGGAAGCCCTTGTCGTTCGCGGCGTCAGCCAGCATGTCCTCGATGCGATCCTTCACGCGAGGGAACTTGCGCTCCCGAGCGATCCATGTCTCATGCCTGTCGGACAGGAGACGCAGCTCGGCAGTGAGATCGGCCTCACCGTCGTTGAAGTTTTCGAGTAGGGACTGGAGCTTGCTGGCTGTCGCCAGTGATACGAGCCGCTCGCGGATGCCGTCCTCTGTTCCGGGCGGCGCTGGGTTGGCTGCGTCTTTGATTGCGGCGGCGAAGACTGCCGTCGCTTCGGGCTTGAGCGAGGGATGCAGCGTGAGGAAGTACGAGAGGAATGGACTCGGCTCGACCGACTTAACCTCGGGGTTAGCCTTGAGGTACTTGCCGTAGTCCTTCAGCAGTGTCCGAGTCGCCAGCTCCAGCGAATCAATCGGAACAAAGTTGATGAGTCGTTCGTACTGCTCACGCCCTCGCAGCAGCCTCAGAAGGCTGGAGTCAAGAGCGATGTTATCTCTCCTTTGGATAAGAGCTTGGGATCACGTCGAGTGACGATCTGACGATGCTTCAGTCCGACGAGGGACAGGCGCTTGACGATGCCGCGAGCCGCCTCGCGACCCGGCCCATCCGGGTCCAGCCATACGGTTACGGGACGCTGCTGTGCGATCAGCCGAGCGAGCACCTTGTCGGTGAGTGCCGTGCCGAGGATCGCCACTCCCTGCGCCGCGCCGGATGCACCGACACGGAACGCAGAGAGGATGTCCTCGACGAGCACGGGGTCGCCCGCCCCGTACGCCGCGACGATGTGCCGCTTGTCGATGGCTGCGCCGATGTACTTCGGCTCTCTCCCATCAATCGACCGGGCCTGCCAGTAGACAAGCCGCTCAGAATCGAATACAGGCAGCACCACGCGGTTCGTACGGGCGTGGTGATACGCACCTAGCTTGCTGATCTCCGAGCGCCCTATGGACGCTTTGAGGAGCCAGAGCCGAGCCTCCACCGGCCACGTCTCGATGTCGAAGTTCGCAGGCTGGGGCGGGGCTGCGGTCATTGCCGCTGCCTCATCAGCCGCCTGCTCCTCTCGCATACGCTTGACGCGCTCAGCGAATGACTCGACCGGCTTCCACTCGATCACTGTCTCGTGACAGCGGAAACACCAGCCGGACCACTTATCGCGGTCGTTGCTAATCAGCAGCGTCGGGCCGTTGCTGGACCCGGAACAGCCGTGGAATGCTCGACCCTTACCGCCGAGCTTGAGGCGTTGCGCGGCCTTGAGCCACGCCTCCGCCACTTACAGCGCGTCTACGTTGACTCGCCACACACGAGCGACACGAGCGTGAGCTGCGGGCCGCTTCGAGGTCGCCGTGTCGAACGTCGGGTCGAGGATGCCGAGCTTCACCGCCGTCTTCGGCAGCGTGCCCCATGCGTTCGGGTGCGCCGGTTCGGGACATGCGCCAGCATCGCGGAACTCGTCGATGGTGAAGTCCGTGCGGCCACCGTTCACGTAGTTCGTCGCGGCGAAGTCGCGCATCGCGGTGATCGCGGCGTCACGCCATGCCGTACCGGCGTGAGCTGCCACCTTGGCTTGGCCCTCGGCCTTGAGCTGCGCGCCGTTCAAAGCGTGCCACCGATGTTGATGGCTTCAGCTTGAGCTGCGGCCTTGACGTTACCGGCGTGCAGCGCTGCGTTAGTCGCGGCGACTTCGGCCTCGTCGGCCAGCTTGTCAGCGGCACGAGCGAGAGCGTTCGCCACGTCTGCGGCCTTGTCGGCAGCGCGGGCTTCAGCGTTGGCGGCGGCGACGGTGCCGCGCAGAGCTGCGACGTGTGCATCGACGGAGAGTGCGTGGAGTTTGCGGGTGATGGTTGCGCGGAGTGCGCTGATCGACAGCTTCATAGAGTCATGCTCCTTAAAGTCGGGATTGAATGTGGCCGCGTCTGCCGTGTGCAGAATTTGGCCGGACAGTTTGACTGCGTTACAGCGGACGACAGACGAGGCCAGTGTCCTCGAATACAGGTGCAGCGTGAGCCTCGCTCATGCCGTAGAAGAATCCGCCACCGAGGACGAAGCCACACACGAGCATGAGGATCAGGTCGGAGTAGCGCAGCTTCACGCGGCCTCCTTCGGCAGCTCTTGGTAGCCTGCCGGTTCGGGTGCGCTGAGACGGCCCGTGATGGTGCCGAGCTGGCGCTGGAACTGCGCGCTGATGATGGCCTGCGCCCACGCCTTAGCGTTGCGGTAGCCACGAGCACGAGCGAGTCGGTCGAGCTTGCGGCGGCTGGGCTTCTGCGTCGAGCCGCCGACGCTGGTCATGGTGAACTTACGCATTACGGGCGGTCCTCGATTTGTAGAAGGCGTCGATGTTGGCGACGGCCTGACGTTGCTTGTCTTCGAACAGCGACTTGGCCTTGGCCTGCGCTTCCTTGTACGTGTCGAACACGCGGGTCCAGCCTCCGGTCGAGGCATCGAACACGGCCCAGCCGTCGCCCTTGCCCTGCACTTGGAACGGGTGATACGGCTCGCCCACTTCGGGCACGTTGGTGCGTTGGTCTTGTCTCATCAGAAGTCCTCCTTGTAGATGCGGCTGCGCAGCTCTGCGCCTGTCTCGTCATTGATGCGGTCGTGGTAGCCGATGTCCCAGCCCCACACGTAGCCAAGCGCAGCAGCCGAGACTGATGCGAAGGCGAGGATGATGTAGCTGGTCATGCTGGCCGCACTCCGAACGGGCCAGCCTCACCGTGCAGCGCACCGTCAGCCAGATCACGAGCTGCCCGATGAGCGAACTCGGAGCTGGCGAACGTGCGCCCGCTGTTGCGCTTCACGTATCGCTGCCCGGTCGAGCAGTCGAGCACGTAGTAACGAGTCGCCTGACTCGTGCATTCACGGTCGCCCAGCTCGACCACCATGCAGCCGACCACAGCGAACGGGTAGGCGTCACCGATGGAGTGGCCTTGCAGGCCACCCGAGTTGACACGATGGCCTTCATACGAACAGGGATTCGAGCGCACGCTTGGCCTCCCGTTGCTTACGGCGAACGTTGGTCACGTGATCCTTCGAGCGGCGGCGATCTTCGCGGCGCGGCTCGACAGGGCCGTCGATGTGAGCCGCGATCACGCGGCCCTTGCGCTGAGTGAAGCGGACCATCAGAAGTCCCTCCCGACTACGAGCTTGGCGAACGCGAGGCCGAGCTGCGTGCCGAGGATGCGCTCGGCAGTCGCGCCGGTCGTGTCGGCAGCGGCGCGCTCCAGCTTGGCGCGGACAAGAGCTTTGGTGTCGCGCACTTTGCGCGGCTGGTACGGCTTGGTTGCTTGAGTCTTGCTCATGCGAACTCCTCGGTGGATTGGACTGCGAAACTATGGGCGGGCAGCTTGTCAGCGTCGGCGACACAGAAGGTCTTCGCGCCGGTCAACCGGCTCTGACTGTTGCTCGTTTGGTACTCTATGGTCAGCACGCAGGTCGGAACATCGACGCCGCGAGCGTTGCAGCGCACCTTCAGCTCCTCCTCGATGCGGTCGCGGGTCGAACCCGAGCACACGAAGTCGTCGAAGAAGGCGTACCGCGTGAACTCATGGCCGTCGCCTTCCACCATGTCGCCGTGACTGGACTCGCCCTTGCGGACATAGACCACGTGGATACCCGTGACCATCGACAGGGCGAAGCCAACAGCGCAGCCGGATTTGCCGGTCACTGCGATGGTGTCGAAGTCGAACTTCTCTTGCAGCTCGGGCAGCTTGCGAGCCAGCTCAGCGACTACCTTGCGCAGCTTGGCCGGATCGAACATCACGCTGCTGTAGGAGTTGTGTACTTTCATGCTGCCTCCTTGACGCGAGGAAACAGAAAGCACTCCGAATCGAACTCGCCCCACTTCGACGCATTTGGGCCGACGAGCTGGCCGGTGATCTTGCCCAGCCAGTCAATCTCTGCTTGGGCGATGCAGTCCTGCGCCAGCTCAAGAGCGAGCGCAGTGAGCGTCGCGTGAAGCCCGGACTTGCCGTGATAGCGGACAGCAGCGCACAGCGTTTGCTCGGTGGCCGACTGTTGAATGTCACCAGTGACGAGGACGAAGCCGTAGCGATTGAGCGCCGCGACGGTATGAAGGACGGTGTTATCCGGCTTGCCGTCATTACGGGCAAGGCCGATGTTCAGATGGAATTGCACAGCAGGCTCCAGAGCCGGGTCATGCCCAGCGACTATGAGACGTGGATGATGGACAGCACGCAGGCGTCATGCGCCCTTGTGTCGGTCTTTGAGACGCGCTTACTCAGCCGATGCGTTGGCCGGTTGGGCAGTTTGAACGACACCCTGCACGTTTTGCAGGGCAGCGAGCAGCACAGGGTTTGTCACCTTGTCCTTGTTCGCAATGACTTGCTTCATGAAGGCCGCGAACTTGGCCTCGATGTCGTACACCTCGATGAGAGGCTTGTCCTTCAGGACGGAATGCCACGGCGTAGCCTCTGCCTTCGCACGGTCGAGCGCAGCGTCCTTGTTCCAGACGAGAGGCTTGGTCGCGAGCAGTTCCTTTTCCTTCGTGTCGTTGGGCTTGAGCTTGCCGAACTTGCAGAACCACACGGCCAGCGATTGACCCTTCGAGCCCTTGGGCATGGCGACGATCAGGCGATTCACGATGTCGAGATCGTTGTGCTTGTGAGCGTGATCCAGCACGTCGAGCGCTGTGTCTTGAACGAGCTTGTCGAAGGCCGCGCCTTTCTTGCGGATCGACTCGATGGCCGCGTTGATGAACTCGACCGTGCCCTTTACGGGCGCTTGCTTTTTGGATTGCATTGCAGATGCTCCTATGGCGTCATGCGCCGTTGGATGAAGGTGGACTACTGAAGATACTACCGGGCTAAGCCAGCCCGACAGAAGGCCGCGCACGGCCCTCTAGCTGGATGGCTTATGAGTCTTTCTCCTCCTGTCCGTGATGGATCAGGCACGATGCGCCGCCAGTGAGCATGGCAGCGCCCACTGAGCCGCAGACAGGAGTGTGTGAGCAGCCGCACAGAAGCAGTGCGGCGAGGAGTAGCGTGCGATACAAGTCAGGCTCCATTGGTTGCAGGAGCACCGATTGTAAGGCAAACGAAGGCTACCGCAGGATAGCGACGATGGCCGCAGCCATCAGGCACACAGCACCGAAGATGCCGAGCGCCCACTCAAACGGAGTTGGCTTCATGACAGATGCCTCACTTGGACGTGAGTGAAGCCATGCGCCAAGGCCCACTTACGAGCCTCGTCGAGTAGCTTCTGCTGGTTCTCAATACCGGCCCGCCGACACAGCAGCTTGCCGCGATACAGCACGTCAGCGGACTTGCACGACTTCGTGCCAAAGACGTGATACACCTCGATGGTCGCGGTCTTCATGCGTGCTGCTCCCTACGCCATGCAGCCGTGTCATTGCCACGCGGCTCGCCGTCTAGGATCGACACAGATACGAAGTGCGTGCTGGACTGCCACGACACGCGAGGCTGCTTACGCGACACGCTCCAATACTTGTCCCGATTCGGACCCGACATACCGAAGACATGCGAAAGGCCGCAGGCCAGATGCGCCGCAGCCTTGGCCGAGTCGCACACTTGCTGCGACCAGCGATCACCTCGCACGCCGAACTCGACGATGGCCTTCATACAGCCTCCTTGAGCTGGCGTGCAGCTTCCTTGGCGACGCAGACGGTATCACTCAGCGACCACACGGACGCGCCGTTGATCTCCTTGTTGATGCGTGCGCCGATAGGCCGGATCACAGCATCGAGCCTGTCCCACTCAGCGAGCGGTATGTCGTTGAAGTGCGGATTGGTGCTGGCCTTGATGCGGTCCTCACCGATGCACGACTTGACGAAGCTGCGAATGTACGGCCCGACGAACTGAGCGTAGTACTCGCGGAACATAGCCTCCTGCTCCGCCTTGCTCGCGCCGCTGTAGCGCTCCATGTATTCCTGCCGGGTCATGAGTCCTCCCGGAACGAAGCAGAGTAGCCGTTATCCATCTCCGACGCGAAGACGAAGACATAGAAGCCTGCGTCCTTCTGCGGCAGCGATCCACAGCGCCACGAGCCGCGATAACCCTCTCGGGAATCCCAGCCGAGCTTGCGCACCAGTGCCATTGCTGCGGCAGCGTGGCGCGTCTCTTGGTCGAGCCCGTGATCGAACTCGAACATGATCGAACCAGCGTCGCAGAAGGCTTTAATGCGTGCGCCTCTACTATTCGTCGGCCCGAGATACTTCGTAACTATCGCTTGCACGATGAGTCTCCCGATGAGGACTACTAAATACTTGAGGCCAAAGAAAAGCCACCCGAAGGTGGCCGGTCGTCAGCCTCAGCGTACCTGCTCTCGACTACAGAACAAGGTATCGAGGACGGCCTGATCCACAGGACGAACATCCTCGGCATCTTGCTCATACAACCACTCCTTGAGTGCCCACTGCGAAGCCTTGGACAGCTCAGAGTTGGTCTTCATCCAGCCTGCACCCGGCACAAAAGCCGCGACCGCATCAGCGTAAGAGAACAGCACCAAGGTGCCATCCTGTAGACGAAGTTCAGCCGCGTTGCCAGTAATCTTGCGTAGTTTCATGATGTCTCCCCTATCTTGGGTCGGCATTCTAGGTTATTGGATACTACTCGGGTTCCCTTGCGAGAGAACGGAGCACGCTGGCCGAATCTTGCTTCACTAGCCGCACGCAAGACACGCGCCTAGCACCCTTCCCGCAGGCCATCAACGAGTGGTTACGTTGCAAGCGTCGGTGTCGGTCGTGCAATCGGTCGCTGTCATGAGCCTGCTAATCCCTCGCTCATCTGTCGCCAAGTGCGCCGTTCTCTCGCCACTCTTTCGAGTGACGGGCAGAGGACTTACGTTTGTCGGCCCCTGTTCGCTTTGCATGGACGGATCACGGCTAACCCGCGATTGACTGCCATCAACATGCTCTGCATTCTCGATTGTTAAAGATCGGCCTCTCAGCGTATCGCTTACGGTCTGTAACCCGATTCGAGAGCGCTGCTATTCCGCACGGCTATGCCGACGCTCTCTCCTCGGTAGGCCGAACCCCGCATTCTCGCCATGACGCGTTAGTGCGTTGAAACGTCCGTACCGCTTGCTACCCGCCAGCGCTAGGTGTACTTGACTGCCTAGCGACTCGGTTACTGCTTGCTACGGTTCCCATTCTACAGACTTAGCAGTGTTTGTCAACTGCCTGTCAGTGTCCCGAAACGTAGCTCCGATCCTTTAACGCGCATCTGTCTAGCCCGCCGAGTAAGTCACTCAGCACGACACGCACAGATGCACATTGTTAAGGATCGACCGGATAACCCTAGACGCCATGCTAGGCCGGTTACAACACAGTGAGCCGCTTCTGGCTGTAGGCGCTTACGCGCCGCTCACTGCTTACTGCGTCCTACTTGCTACGGTTCCCATGTTGCCAGAACCTTACTGCTTTGTCAACTGCCTTTGCTGTCCCGCCTCACCGTTACCACATGCTGCCCTAAGGCTTAGCCAGTTCTCCGGCGCTGCGTTACTGCGTTACTGCATGGGATCGAACTGTACGCCTGCTAAATCCGTTTGTCAACTGCCTTTTGTGTCCCGGCTGCTAATCCCGTGGCTGTCCTTATGTGGCTAGGGTTTGCTAGGTCATGCCCAGCGCACTCAGTAGCCAGTGTGTCTAGGTCTGTAGCACTCCGTTACTTACTGCACTGGAGTGGTGCTAATTCTTACGCTTTCCCTTCTACCTGTATAGCTCGGTGTAATGCCATTGTTGGCTTGTATTCACCGGTTTGTCACCCTTGCCAGCGCTGCTAGTCCTTGCTCTCTGGCTCTCTGCCTTGCTCTGCGGCTGTCATGCTGGCTAGTCCGTGCCTGTCCTGTCGGTTCATTGTCAGGCTGTCTCTGGCTGTCTCGTTCGGCTAGTGTCTGGCTACCTGTCTGCACTGCCTTGGTGCGCTCTCTCTGGCTCTCCCTGTCCTCTCCTCTCCCTGGGCTATCGTGTCCTGTCCCTGTCTGCTCCCTGTCGGCTGTCTGTCCTCTGGCTGTCCTCTGGCCTACTGTCCCGGCTGCTAGTCGTCGCTGGCAACAGATGCCGCGTTCTCTGTCTGTCAGAGGATCATGAAATCGAAAGAAGGACAGATGCCCGCACCCGTGCGCCTGAATGCGCAAACCCTGATGCCAGCGTCCCGCTATCCCGCGATAATCGAGCCCTAGACAGCGCACAGTGAGCGCCACGCGATAAGAGCCCCGCTAAGCCTCTGGCGCACTCTCTGGCTACCCATGCCCTAGCCCACTGTCCCGAGCCCGTCCCAAGCCCGCCTAGCAAGCCCTAGGGCTACGCACTGTCCACTGCCTTGCGCAGGCAGAGCCAGCCAGCGCCACGCGCCGCAGAGGAGCAATCGCACGCGCACCCGCCTGCCTGCGTTCTCTCGTGATCTGGAGATGGCGCGCATGGGGGCGCAGGAGCGCGAGCGGGCGGCGTAACTGCCCACGGATAAGCACATCAAAATTGGGTCCGGGTCCATACGGGGACATCTCAGCACGGCACTCGCAGGCAGTTGACAAGCTCGGTCGGAGGCGTCTACAGTGGAGCCCTGTCTCGGCCCTAAAAGCTGGGACGATGCGGGGACAGAGAGGCTGTCCCAGCCCTAGCGTCGGCTCTGCTAAGTGCTTGATTTCATTAGGTAGAGCACTGGGAGCGGAGCGACAAATCGCCTTCACACGGCAGGGGTCACTGGTTCGATCCCAGTACTACCCACCAGATTCTTGGTGTGTCGATCACCGAAGACAAAAGGGCTTACGCAGCAATGCGTAAGCCCTTTTTCTATTTGCCGGCTCGTGCGCAGCACGAGATTTCACTGGCTGCAGAACCACGTCGTTCCGTAGGTTGGCGAGCACCCCGCACTGTTGCTATATTCGGCAGACGGGCATTCGCCCGGTCCGGCTCTGTCCGGTTTCTCCATCTTGAACCATCTCAGGGAGGCGCCACATGTTCGCAGTGCATCGCGCGCTCCCTCGCATGGTCCCACGACCGTCAGCCCGTCCGCCACGACCGCTGCGACCTTAAACGCCGCAGCGTCGCAGCAGATGCGCAGCCGCCTCGACAGGCGGGCCGCGTTCACTCCAGACAGTCCGTTGTTCCGTTGCCGTTGTTTGCCGCCGTATTTTTTCGCGCGTTCCCGCGCGCATTCCGGCATCCGCTGGCTGTCTACCCTTTTTCGCTTCTGACTGGAACCTCGGCGCGCTCGTGCGTCGCCGGGTCGAAAGCAAATGGCCAACAAAAAACTCGACTTTCGCGGACAAGCCTTCAAGGATGTTCTCGGCTTCACTTTCCGTCACTGGGCCCAACAGCCGTGGCGCATCATCGTGATCGCGGCCCTCGCGCTGTTCACGGCGGGCGCGGACATCCTCACGCCGGTCTTCGCCGGACGTCTGGTGGACGCGATCGCGGCCGGTCCGGCGTCGTCGGCGCCCATCTGGCATCACGCGCTCGAGGCCTTCGGCGTGCTCGCCGCGCTCGGCCTGACCGCGACGCTGCTGCGTCAGGGCGTGTACTTCAACATCATCCGCTTCACGCTGAAGATGATGAGCGAGATCGCCGCACGCGCGTTTCATCGCGTGCAGCGCTTTTCGACCGACTGGCACGCGAACAGCTTCGCCGGCTCGACCGTGCGCAAGATCACGCGCGGCATGTGGGCGCTCGACCTGCTGAACGACACGCTGCTGATCGCGTTGCTGCCGTCGCTGGTGATGCTGGTCGGCGCGACGCTGCTGCTCGGTTCGCGCTGGCCGATGATGGGCGTCGTTGTCGGCATCGGCTCGCTGCTGTACATCGGCGTGACAGTGACGGTGTCGCTGGGCTTCGTCGCGCCGTCCGCGCGTCTCGCGAACGCGTGGGACACGCGCATGGGCGGCGCGCTCGCCGATGCGGTCAGCTGCAACGGCGTCGTCAAGGCATTCGGCGCGGAAGCGCGCGAGGAAGCGCGCCTCGGGTACGTGATCGGCAAATGGCGGCAGCGCACGCGCCGGACGTGGGTGCGCGGCACGCTCAACGGCGGCCTCCAGGGCGGCATGCTGGCCGCGATTCAGGCCGCGATTCTCGGCGTTGCGTTGCTGCTGTGGGCACGCGGCGAAGCGAGCGTCGGCGACATCACGTTCGCATTGACGATGTTCTTCATGCTGCAAGGCTACCTCCGCGACATCGGCATGCACATCCGCAACCTGCAGCGCTCGGTCAACGACATGGAGGAACTGGTGTCGCTCGAAAGCCAGCCGCTCGGCATCGAGGATCGTCCCGGTGCCGGTCCGATCACGATCCGCAACGGCGAAATCCGCTTCGAGCATGTGTCGTTTCACTATGGCGCGCACAGCCGGCCGCTCTACGACGACTTCTCGATCCGCATCGCGCCGGGCGAGCGCGTCGGGCTGGTCGGTCATTCCGGCTCGGGCAAGACGACCTTCATCAAGCTGATCCAGCGCCTTCACGACATTTCGGGCGGGCGGATCACGATCGACGGCCAGGACATAGCGCAGGTCCAGCAAGCGTCGCTGCGCAGCCAGATCGCGATCGTCCAGCAGGAGCCGGTGCTTTTTCACCGCTCGCTTGCCGAGAACATCGCGTATGGACGGCCCGGCGCGAGCCGCGCCGACATCGAGCGCGCCGCGCGGCTCGCCAGCGCGCATGACTTCATCGCCGCGCTGCCGAACGGCTACGATACGCTGGTCGGCGAACGCGGCATCAAGCTATCGGGCGGCGAGCGTCAACGCGTCGCGATCGCGCGGGCGTTTCTCGCCGACGCGCCGATCCTGATTCTCGACGAAGCCACGTCGAGCCTCGACAGCGAAAGCGAAGTGCTGATCCAGCGCGCGATGGAGCGGCTGATGCAGGGGCGCACCACGCTGGTGGTCGCGCACCGGTTGTCGACGGTGCGCGCGCTCGACCGGTTGCTCGTGCTGGACAAGGGCAAGGTGATCGAGGAAGGCAGCCACGACGCGCTGATCAAACGCGACAACGGCTTGTACCGTCGCTTGTTCGAGCGTCAGGCGCTGGAGTTGATCAAGGGTCTCGGCGAGCCAGAACTCGTGCGCGAGTCGGCAGAGGTCAAGGCCGACCGGGTCGACGATTCTGGCTTGTTGGTCGGCTAGCGCGACGCAGGCCTGCACGAGGGCGCAACGCTTGGCGCGCGCCACCAGCCCGTCGCAATGGAAAGAAGGCCCGCCGCGCTACACCGCGCCGGCGGGCAGTCCGATGCCGCGCGCCATTCCAGTGGCCGCAAACACCATCAGAACCAGCAGCACGGTCTGGATTACGCTGAAATGCGCGTAGGACCGCGCCTTCTTCAGATTCGGCGCCGCGCCGCTGCGGATCGACGCGCGCCAGCGCATCAGGCCGAGCATCGTGGGCACTTCGAGGATCAGGATCAGCACCAGCAACGTCATCTTCACGTGAAAGAGCGGCTCGTGCAGGTAGTAGTCGGCGCCCTTCTCATACCCGCCGAACACGCGCATCAGGCCGGTCACGATCAGCACCAGCGCGGCGATGCCCCAGCGTGAATCGGCACGAAACACCGAACGCAGCGCGGCGGGCACCGACGCGCGACGCAGCGACCACGTGCGTCTGAGAATCGACGCGAGCGCAAAGCCATAAGCGAGCAGATGAAGGGCGGCAAGCAACCAGCGAACCAGCATGGCGACTCCTGCGAAAGACGCGATACGATCGATGAGTGTCCCACTCGCCCGCCGGCAGGCCGGGCGCCTTGATTGCATTATCGACGAAGCTTCGCTTCGGGATGCGTGCAATGGCCACGCGATGTGACCGATAGCACAAAACGTGCAGCGTCAGACCTGGCGCAGCGTCGTGTCGAGCGCGCGGGCGGCGACGCGATCGCCTTCGGTCGTCAGCGCGGCGCGGAAAACGGTCTGCCGGTTGTGCCCCGCGGCGGCCGGCGAATCCCACAGCAGCTCGACCTTCGGACGTACGCCGAACGTGCTGCGCGCCAGCGAGGGCGCCGCGACCGACGGCATCGGCGCCGCCGACGCACCGGCCTTGCCCGCCGCGCCGAACGCAACTGCGGGAGCGGGCGCCGGCGTCGCGCGCGCATCGGAACCGCTCGCCCAGCGCACCGACAATTCGCGCGCATCGTATTGCCCCACCTTGCGCCGCTCGGCCCACACGACGACGGTGCGCGTCACCGGATCGAGCGACACCGCATAGCGGCCGATCGCAAAGCGCCGCGCCGCCACATTGGTGCGCCACAACGGCAGCGGCCGGCAGATCCACAAGACGATCGCATACAGCACCGGCGCCGCGACGAGCCAGCCGTTGGTGGCCGCGACCGCCTGCATCGCGCGACGCCAGCCCGCGCTCGCGACGAACGCGCCGACCGACCACAGCGCAAACAGAAACCCGAGGAACGCGAACAGGCGCAGCGCCTGACGCAGCCATTGCGGCAACGGATGGAACGGACGCTCGGCGACGGCGCGCGCGCCGGGCAGGAAGATCAGCAGGAACAGAAAGACGAGGTTGATACACGCCCACGGTGAAGACGCCATCGCGGTCAGCGCGGTGCTCAGCCTCATCTCGGACATCGAGAAAAGCCAGCGGGCGGCGAGCACGAGACCGATGGCGCGCAACGTAAAAATCGTTCCGGCGCCGGGCGCGGCGTTCGCGCGCGTCTCTTTCGTTCTCGCCAAGGCATCCTCCTGTCGTCGGCGGCACCGCAGCCCAATTTGCGGCACGGCAATTATAGGGATATTACCGAGCCTGGCTCGTTCGCGCCGCGCGGAAACCGGTATTTTCATCGGTGCACCGACGAAAAACGCGGCGCGCATGCAACAACGCCCCGCCGGCAACATGCCGGCGGGGCGTTCAGAGCAGCGAAGGAAGCGTGATTCCTGCTGCCGGCGTCTCATCCACCGCGAAACAACCGCGGCGAATCAACCGCCAATCAGCCCGCGTTGACTTCGCGCAGCACCGTGCGATGCTTGCTGCGCAGCAGGTCTTCGTAGACGGCGACGTAGTTCTTCGCCATCACCTTCGACGTGAAGCGTGCTTCGAACGCCTTGCGCACGCCAGCGCGGGGCAGCGTGTGCAGACGCTTGAGCGCAGCGACCGCGCTGATTTCGTCTTCGACGACGAAACCCGACACGCCGTTTTCGATCACTTCCGGCACCGAACCGCGATTGAACGCGATCACCGGCGTACCGCAAGCCATCGCCTCGATCATCACCAGGCCGAACGGCTCCGGCCAGTCGATCGGGAAGACCAGCGCATGCGCGTTGCCGAGGAACTCACGCTTTTCGGCTTCGCCGATTTCGCCGATGTACTCGACATGCGGGAGCGCCATCAGCGGCTTGATCACTTCTTCGTAATAGGCACGGTCGGCCTTGTCGATCTTCGCGGCGACCTTGAGCTTCATGCCTGCCTGGCCGGCGATGCGGATCGCGCGGTCGAGACCCTTCTCCGGCGAAACGCGGCCGAGGAATGCGAGGTAGCCCGGTTCGACGTCGGGGATCGGCGTGAGCACGTTTTCCGGCAGACCGTGATAGACGGTTTGCAGCCAGTTCGCCTGTTGCAGCGGGATGCGCTGGTTGTCGGAAATCGACACGACCGGCACGTCCTTGAACGTATTGAAGATGGGCTGCAGTTCCGGCAGATCGAGACGGCCGTGCATCGTAGTCAGGAACGGCACCGGCTGACGCGCGAACAGCGAGAACGGGTAGTAGTCGATGTGGAAATGCAGCACGTCGAATTCGTCCGCGCGGCGGCGCACTTCTTCGAGCAGCAGCATATGCGGCGCCATCACGTCGCGGATCGTCGGGTCGAGGCGCAGCGCCTGCGGCCAGAATGCTTCGAGCTTCGCCGAGGTTTGCGAATCACCGCTTGCAAACAGCGTGACGTCGTGGCCCTGCTCGACCAGCGCCTCGGTCAGATTGGACACCACGCGTTCCGTACCACCGTACAGCTTGGGAGGAACCGCCTCGTGCAGCGGAGCGATTTGAGCGATTCGCATATTGACGAACTCCTAGTAAAAAATCAGGCAAAGGTACTGCATTTGGAAAAAGCGACTCGCTTGCTCGCCAGGGCAGTCTGGCCGGAGATACCGGCGCGGGCCTGATTCTTTTGAGAAATCCTGCGATGGATCGCTTGGGTCAAGAGCCCAGACAAGTGGATCAGCGTCTGCGCATGTGCGAGTAAACGCGCATGGGGCACCTACGTTGACAAACTGTCAGAAAATTTGCCGGGGCTAACGAGCACGCATTATCGATGCCCGAATTGTCGCCGCACCGCAACATTTCAAAGTCTTTACGTTGTTACAAACGCGAAACACTTTGCAAACCCTTGTTTTCAAAGACAGTTCTACAGTGTCCAGGAGGTTCGGCGAGGCACGACGTACCGAGCGGTGAACTCTCGCGCATCAAACGTTGCCGGTAGGAATTGCAAAATTGCCACGGCCCGGTTGAATGCAAACTGTAATTATATCTCGAAATTTTCCGCAATCTGCCGGAAGGGCCCGTCGGCTGGCGTGTCGAGACGACGCAGATCGCGGAGGTCTATCGCGAAATCAATCGCGTCAAAGCCCGGATACACAGGGCGCAATCGTCTTTGCATGTTTACAATGCGAAGCATCGGCTTCACGGAGAGCCATGCTTGTCCGTGTGGTCCGCGCATTGCATGCACAACCCGCAACACATCGATCTCAGCTCAATTGGAACACTTGACCATCGCCCAGCGAAACGCCCAGAACGCAAAGCTCGCGAGCTATGCGCACCGGCCGCTTGCGTTTCTCTTCCGCTTTATCCGCCGTCATCCGGTCGCGCACGCGATCGTGCTGTGCAGCGTGTTTGCGGCCGTGGGCTGTGCACTCGCTTCGCAATACGCGATCAAACATCTGATCGACGTGCTCGGCGGTGGCCGCCATCATCCGGGGCCGTTGTGGGGCGCGTTCGCGATCCTTGTCGGCCTGATCGCCGCCGATAACCTGTTATGGCGGCTCGGCGGCTGGTTCGCCGCGCACACGTTCGTCGCCGTGACGGGCGATTTGCGGCGCGACCTGTTCCAGTACCTGAGCGGCCATTCACCGACCTACTACGCCGAAAAGCAGCCCGGCATGCTGGCAAGCCGCATCACCGCGACCTCGAACGCCGTCTACACCGCCGAAAACACCACCGCGTGGAACGTGCTGCCGCCCTGTATAGCCGTGCTCGGCGCGATCGTGATGATCATCTCGGTGAACCCGCTGATGGCCGCCGGCCTGATGCTGTGCTCGGCGATCCTGGCGGTCGTGCTGTACAAGCTCGCGGGCCGCGGCTCCGCGCGTCACCATAATTTTGCGACCAAGGCGGCATCGGTCGACGGCGAGCTCGTCGACGTGATCAGCAACATGGGCCTCGTGCGCGCGTTTGGCATGACGTTCCGCGAACAGCAACGTTTTGCGTCAACGGTCAAGTCGGAAATGGACGCGCGCCAGCAAAGCCTGCTGTACCTGGAAAAGCTGCGTCTGCTGCACGCCGTGATCACCGCGCTGCTGTCGGCCGGCCTACTCGGTTGGGCGCTGTGGCTGTGGGACCAGGGCCGCGCGACTTCGGGCGACATCGTGCTCGTCAGCTCGCTCGGTTTCACGATCCTGCACGGCACGCGCGATCTCGCGGTCGCGCTCGTCGACGTCACCCAGCACGTCGCGCGACTCGCGGAGGCGGTGCGCACGCTGCTCGAACCGCACGGCATGCCCGATCGCGACGACTCGACCGAACTCGTGCCCCAGGGCGGCCGCGTCACGTTCGACGGCGTCACGTTCGCCTATCCGCGCCGCCGGCCGATCCTCGATCACTTCGACCTCAATATCGAGCCGGGCCAGCGCGTCGGCCTGATCGGCAAGTCGGGCGCTGGCAAATCGACGGTGCTCGCGCTGTTGCAGCGCTTCTACGAAACCCAGGGTGGCGCGATCAAGATCGACGGCCAGGACATCGCGTCGATCACTCAGGACAGCCTGCGTCACGCGATCGCGCTGGTGCCCCAGGACATTTCCCTGTTCCATCGCACGGTGTACGAGAACATCGCGTACGGCCGCCCGGAAGCGAGCCGCGAGGAAGTGCTCGCCGCAGCGCGCGAGGCGCGTTGCGCGGACTTTATCGAAGCAATGCCCGAAGGCTACGACACGATCGTCGGCGACCGCGGCGTGAAGCTGTCGGGCGGCCAGCGCCAGCGCATCGCGATTGCGCGCGCGATTCTGAAAAACGCGCCGATCCTGCTGCTCGACGAAGCCACGTCAGCGCTCGACAGCGCGTCCGAGGAAGCGATCCAGAAGGCGCTCGACCGCCTGATGGTCGGTCGTACCGTGATCGCGATCGCACACCGTCTATCGACGCTGAACAACTTCGACCGGATCATCGTGATGAGCGCCGGAAAGGTCATCGACGACGGCTCGCCGGAAGAACTGCGTCAGCGTCCGGGCCTCTATCGCGACCTGCTCGCCAAGCAGTATGGCAAGGGCCAGACGCTGCATATCGGCGGCAAGAAAGTCGACGAACAGCACGTGGCCTGACGCCACGCAGGGTCCAGGCGCTGCGCGCCGCATGCAAAAAGCCGCTCCAGGGAGCGGCTTTTTCCTGTCTGGCTTCGCGGCTAGCTTAGCCGGTCACGCGCTCGCGCGCCGCCCTCTTCCGCCCGGCGTGACCCGCACCCGTGGCCGCGCGCGCCTTCCCGCTTCTAGCGCGCTTCGCGCCATCGACGCTCTGCAGATCGCGCATGAAGTTATCGCGCCACACCGACACGTTGTTCTCGCGCAGCTGCGCCATCATGTCGCGATAGCGCGCCTGGCGCTCGGCGAGCGGCATGTCGAGCGCCTGCGCCAGCGCCTCCGCCATGCCGTCGATATCGACCGGATTGACGATCAGCGCGCCGTCGAGCTCCTGCGCCGCGCCCGCGAAGCGCGACAGCACCAGCACGCCGGGATTCTCCGGATCCTGCGCCGATACGTATTCCTTCGCGACGAGGTTCATGCCGTCTCGCAAAGGCGTCACATAGCCGACGTGCGCGGTGCGGAACAGCGCCGCCAGCACCGAGCGCTCGTATTGCTTGTGGATGTACAGGATCGGCGTCCAGTCCAGCTCGGCGAAACGTCCGTTGATCCGTCCCGACTCGCCTTCGAGCTGCAGCCGGATGTCCTGATACGCGTGCAAGTCGGCGCGCGTCGGCGGCGCGATCTGCAGGAACGACACCTTGTTGCGCTGCGCGGCCGTATGCTCGAGCAGGCGCTCGAACGCGCGGAATCTCTCGACCAGCCCCTTCGAATAATCGAGCCGGTCGACGCTCATGATCAGCTTGCGCGAATGCAGCGTCGCCTTCATCGTGCGCACCGGCTTGCCGCGCTCGCCCGCCTTCGCGAGCTCGGCGATTTCGTCCGGATAGACGCCGATCGGATAGGCCGACGCGCGCAGCGTGCGGCCGAACGCATTCACGGTGAGCGGACCTTTCGGCGACGCGTCGATCGAGCCGCCCGCCTCGTTAATGACGTAGTCGCAGAACGCGCGCAGATCGGGGCCGGTCTGGAAGCCGAGCAGGTCGAACGAGCACAGCGCCTCGACGAGCTCGCGATGCGGCGGCACCGTCAGCAGCACCTGCGCGGCCGGAAACGGAATGTGCAGGAAAAAGCCGATGCGGTTCTTCACCCCTGCCGAGCGCAGCGCCTGCGCGAACGGGATCAGGTGATAGTCGTGCACCCAGATCACGTCGTCTTCGCGCAAGAGCGGCACGAGTTGCTGCGCGAGCCACGCGTTGACGCGGCAGTAGCCTTCGAAGTCGTGCCGGTCGTAGTGCAGCAGGTCGGATCGATAGTGGAACGCGGGCCACAGCGTCGCGTTCGAGAAACCGCGATAGTACTGATCGTAGTCGCGGCGCATCAACGGGACGGTCGCGAAGGTGACCGGGCCGCGCTCCTCGAGCTTGATCTGCGGCTGGCCGGAGCTGAGCACGTCGCCGCTCCAGCCGAACCACATGCCGCCGGTCTCTTTCAGCGCGTCGTACACGCCGACCGCCAGACCGCCCGCCGCCGGGCCGCCCTCCGAAATGGGCGCCACCCGGTTCGAAACAATGATCAGTCGGCTCATGAAGCGCGATTCCCGATGCAGTATGTTGTTTTCGTTGAACGTCGCGCCGGCGTCATGCGCCGCGCGCCGCCGCGACAATCGCTTCGAGCCAGTCGAGCAGTGACGACACCGACTCGACGCGCGTGCGCGCCATCGTTTCGCCCGCGCCAACCTTGATCGACAGACCGCCACGTTCGTTGACGACCGCGAAGCCCTTCTCGTCGGTCAGATCGTCGCCGGCGAACACGGGCGTGCGGCCGGTGAACGGTAGCTCCTCCAGGAACGCGCGTGTCGCGCGGCCTTTGTCGACGTCCTTCGGCTTGATCTCGTAGACCATCTTGCCGGGCTGCAGCACGTACGACGCGGGGTAATCGGCGACGAGCCGCTCGGTTGCCTCGCGCGCGACCGGCTCGCGGTCCGGCGCATTGCGGTAGTGCAGCGCGAGCGCCGCGCCCTTGATCTCGAGCAGCATGCCCGGGTGCTCGTTGACGACTTGCGCGAGCACCTGCTCCATGCGCAACAGGCGCTGGTCGTGAAAGCCGATGCGCTGCGTGTCGCCGTTCGCATCGCGCCGCTCGGCGCCGTGCAGACCAGCGACCGGCAGATCGGGCATGCCGAGAAAACTGTCGATGCTGTCGATGCCGCGCCCGGACACCACCGCGACCGCGCCATTCGTCAGGCTGCGCAGTTCGCGCAGCAGGTCGATCACGCGCGGCTGCACGAGCACGCCGTCCGGCGTGGGGGCGAGTTCGACGAGCGTGCCATCGAAGTCGAAGAAAAATGCCGTCTCGCTCGGAGACAGAACAGCCGGAAGTGCTTGCATCGCGTGGGTTCGCCTTTCAGCCATCTGGGGCCGGAAAAGTGTGCGCATCTTACCGCGCATCGGTCAATTTTTCGAGAAAGTAAGCCGGGACTCAAGCCTGGCGCGACGTTTGCCCGCCCGCTCGCGGCGATTGCATTCAAAAGCGCAACGATCGGGCTTCGCCCGACTTTCAGCCTGCTGCGTCAAATTGACTCGCAAATCGTACGCCCGGCGCGCCGCGCGACGCTGGCGCCAATTTTGCGCTACAGTCGCTGCCACACAGACCGTCGGCGTAATGCGCATCGTTGCACCTGCCGCTCAATTGCGTGTCGCGCGCGAAACTTGCACGGCATGATCGGGCGACGGTGCGCCTCCCCGCTCCATCGATTCTTGTGGCCTGCTCCCCAATCGAGTCATTGAACCCCGCTTTGTTCCCGATCTTTCCACCCCAGCGCCCGCAGCCAACGCTGTCCCGCTCACGATCCAACCGGTCCATGCACCGGTTGACGCACGGGGTGGCACGCCGGTTTGCGGCGGCAGCGGCGCTGGGCACGCTGGTCGCGCTCGCCACACTGACCGGTTGCACGCAGCGCGCCGAGCCGTGGCGGTTGACCAACGTGACGGGGCACCTGCCGGATCTGGACTTTACGTTGACCGACGACACCGGCCGGCCCGTCAGCGCCGCTTCGTTCAAGGGCCGCACCTCACTGGTCTACTTCGGCTACACGCATTGCCCGGACGTCTGCCCCGAAACGATGGGCCGTCTGATGCAGGTGCTGGGCAAGCTCGGCCCCGAGGCGCAGAAAGTGCGCATCCTGTTCATCACCGTCGATCCCGCGCGCGACACGCCGCAGGCCTTGCACGACTACGTCGGCGCGTTCGACGCGCAGCACGCCGAAGGGCTGACCGGCACCGACTGGCAGATCGAGTCGCTGGCGCAGCGCTATCGTGTTGCGTATCAGATGGAAAAGCGCGACCCGAACGGCAACTACGAGGTCACGCACAGCTCCGCCGTCTATGTGTTCGACAGTCAGGGCCACGCGCGCCTGCTCGCCACCGATCACGACACACCCGATGCGATTGCGAAGGACTTGCGCCGCATCATCGATGACCAATCCTGATTCTTCTTTGATCCCACTCCATTCCATCATGACGATCAAGCTCAGACCATTCGCTTCCCTCGCCTGCACGCTCGTGCTGTCTTTCGGCGTCGCGTCCGCCGCGCACGCGGCTGATGCTCACGCGATCAGCATCAAGGACGCGTGGGTCCGCTGGCTGCCGAACAACCTGCCTGCGGCCGGCTATGCGACGCTCGTCAACGCGAGCGACAGGCCGATCGACCTCGTTGACGTATCGAGCGACGACTACGGCGACGCGATGCTGCATCAAACCGTATCGAACGGTTCGACCCAGAAGATGGTGATGGTCGACAAGCTGACGGTGCCCGCGCATGGCCAGGTCGCGATCACGCCGGGCGGCTATCACCTGATGCTCGAGGACGCGAAGCACAAGATCGCGCCGGGCGACACCGTGCATCTGACGCTGAAGTTTTCCGATGGCGAAACGTTGAGCGCGCCGTTCGCGGTCAAAGGGCCGGGCGAGACCAAGTAAGCGGCAACACGGGCCGCCGCCACCGCACACGCCATCGCCATGAACCTGCTCTACTGGCTCGATCCCTGGGAGTTTTCGCCGACCGTCGTGATCGCGTTGCTGATTCCTGCGATCCTGTTCGTGCGCGGCGCGCGCAAGGCGCGGCTGTCGTTCGCGCGGCGTCTGTCTTTCTGGTTCGGGCTGGTCGCGCTGTATGTCGTGCTGCATACACGGCTCGATTATTTCTTTGAGCATGAGTTCTTCATGCATCGATTGCAGCATCTGGTGCTGCATCACCTCGGGCCGTTCTTCATTGCGCTGTCGTATCCAGGCGCGGCGTTGCGCGCGGGCATTCCATTGCGCTGGCGACAGCGCTTCGTGCGGCCCGCGCTGCAAACTCCGCTCGTGCGCGGGGCGCTCGACGTGGTCATGCACCCGGTCGTGGCGGTCACGCTATTCGTCGGGCTGATCTATTTCTGGCTGCTGTCGCCGATCCATTTCATCGCGATGCTCGACTGGCGGATCTATCGCGTGATGAACTGGAGCATGGCGATCGACGGCCTGCTGTTCTGGTGGCTCGTGCTCGATCCGCGTCCGGCGCCGCCCGCGCGTCTGTCGCCGGGCAAGCGCGTGCTCGTCGTCATTGCGGCGATTCCGCCGCAGATCATCCTCGGCGCGTTCATCTTCTTTACGCCGCACGAGCTGTATCCGATCTATTCGATCTGCGGCCGCGCGTTCACATGGCTGAGCCCGATGCGCGATCAGCAGATCGGCGGGCTGCTGCTATGGATTCCGGGTTCGATGATGAGCGTGGTCGGCGCGCTGATCGCGCTGCGTCACTGGATGCGGCTGTCGGCGCGCGGACGCCTGCGTGCCGAGCGGCGTGCGAAAGCGGCGCGCGGGCTCACGCATGCGGTGTCGACGACCGCGAACGGGCCTCGCTGACCCGCTCGCGTTCAGGGCGAGCGCATCCACACATGCGGGATGCCGTCTTCGTCGTGAATCTCCGAGACCGGCTCGAAGCCGAACGCACCGTAAAAGCCTTGCAGATGCGCCTGCGCGTGCAGACGGATCGGCGTATCGGGCCACTGCGCACGAATATGCGCGAGCGAGCGTTCGAGCATCGTATTGCCGAGACCGATGCCGCGAAACGACGCGGTGGTCAACACCCGGCCGATGCGTACGTCGGCATCCGTCGCATCGGGCAACAACACGCGCAAATAGCCGGCCAACGGCGGCAGCGCCGCGTCGCCGCCGGTGCCATACGCGAGCAGATGCCAGGCTTCGACATCGAGCCCATCGATATCGCCATACACGCAGTTCTGTTCGACGACGAACACCGCGCTGCGGGCGGCCAGCATCTCATAGACTTCGACGCTCGTGAGGTCCGCGAACGGCTTCCAGCGCCATTCGAGTTGGGCGAGCCGCGCGGCGGCGGTGTGCTGCAAATCAGTCATCGGTAGCTTTCAGGTCAATGCGCGACAGCGCGGGCAACGATCCGCAATTATGCCGCGCGTGCCTGTGTCGGGCCATCGCGCGAGTCGGCTGGAGATTGGCCGCGGGCCGGGCGCCCGTCAGTGCCGTTGCGCCGAGCGCGCCTTCGACGCCTGCTTGTGGCTATACATCGCCGCATCGGCCGCGGCGAGCAGTTCGGCGACCGTGCCGTGGCGCGTCGGCTCGTACGTCACCTGGCCGACGCTGAAGTGGATCTGATAGCCGCGCAGCAACTCGGCATTGCGCTGGTCGAGCAGGTGCTCGAGACGCTGCGTCACTTCATGCGTCTCCGCGTTGCTGGCGCCGGTCAGCAGCGCGACGAACTCGTCGCCGCCGAGCCGCCCGATCACGTCGCTTTCGCGCAGCGCAGCGCGTAGCACCTCGGCGAAGGCTTGCAGCGCGCGGTCGCCCTCGGCGTGTCCGAGCGTGTCGTTGATCTGCTTGAAGTCGTTCAGATCGAAGAACAGCAGCGACGCCGGCTTATTCATGCGCCGACAGACGTTCAGCGCGTGTTGTGCGAGCACTTCGAAACCGCGTCGGTTCGACAGCAGCGTGAGGTCGTCGAGCGTGGCCAGCTGGATCGCGGCGAGTTCCTGTTCGGCCATGCGCGCGAGGTCGCGCAGCAACGCGCGATCTTCGTCATCGAGCATGCGCGGCTTCGTGTCGAGCAGGCACAGCGTGCCGACCTTGCCGCCGTTCGCAACCTGCAGCGGACAGCCTGCGTAGAAGCGGATGTGCGGTTCGTCGGTGACGAACGGATTGTCGTTGAAGCGCGGATCGGCGAGCGTGTCGGGCACCATGAAAATATCGTCGCCGAGAATGGCGTGCGCGCAAAACGACACGTCGCGCGAGGTCTCGCTCTCCTCCAGGCCGATGCACGATTTGAACCACTGCCGGTTCGCATCGACGAGACTGACGACGGCGATCGGCACACCGAATAGCCGCCGCGCGAGGCGGGTCAGGCGATCAAAGCGCTCTTCCGGCGCCGTGTCGAGAATATGCAGTGCGTGCAATCCGTCGAGACGGGCGCTTTCATTGCTGGGGATCGGAGGAACGAGCATGGAGTGAGGTCGGCGGGTGTCGGATGTTCTGAGGGGTAAGGATTAGTGTATAGCGGCATTCCGGCGCGTGGAATTGAGGAAACGGCCAGTCGTCCGGGCGGTCGACACGGCCGTGTGCAGTCGCGAAATCCGCGCACGCGCTCAGAACACTGCTTGCAGGGGTCGCGCGAGACAGTCGAGCAGATTGTCGGGACCGCACAGATGCAGCGCGCCGACGACCACCAGCGTGCGCTCGCGCACGTCCAGCAATTCGTTCAGCCGCGCGGCCCATGCGCGATTGCGCACGTCGAGAATCGCCTGACGGATGCCGGGCAGATTGAACATCGGCGATTCGACGGCGATTTGCTGTATCGCTTGCAGATCGCCGTCCAGCCACGCCGCGTGCATGCGTTCGAGCGTGCGCTGCGGCTCGCCACGATCGGCCATCAGCATGTCGAGCGCGGCGGCAATGGCTTCGAGCGGAATCGATTCGAGCGTGACGGCGACGTCCTGTGCGGACTCGAGATAGCGGTACGGCTTCGCCTGCGCGATCGCCGAGCGCAACATGCGCGGCTCGACACCCTCGACGACCTGCTGCAGCAGCGTGGGCGCGACGATCAGCGCGGCCCACGGACGCAGTGTTTCAAGCGGCGCGAGCAGACCATCGGTTGGCCATAGCACGTGCAGTTGGGTCCAGGCCTCGTCGCGCATCAAGGGTCGCAGTTGTGCGGCAGCGGGGTGTGCGTCGGCTTTGAGAAACGGCAGGATCGTCGCTGGATCGGACTCGAATACGAGCGTCTCAGCCCAGTCATAGGCGTCGGCGATCCATGGCGGCGTTCGACGGCTCGTCGCGGGAAACAGATGCATCGAGCCGAGCAAGCGGACCTGTGTGCCGGTGAGGTGGAAATACATGCGGCTTCAATGAGAGCGGGCGATGACGGTGCTGTGATTCTATCGTCCGTTCCGGATGCGGCGCGCCGACGTGCTTTGTCCTTCTCCGCGAGCCGGACACGCCATTAATCAGAATGCGCTGCTCATGTGTGAGCCGGAGTCAAACCCGGCAATAGCGATACACCGAAAAATGCGGTCATGCTGGTTCCTGAACAACGCTGCCCTGCCGCCAATCAAATCCACTCTCCGTTTCTGATTGATTCGAAGCGACGTCTACAGCACGCGATGGGATCGACCGGTTCGCTCACATCGCTGACGACGGTCGGCAAAAGCTGGCAAAAGAGGAAATAGAAAAAAGAAAAGCCCCGACAAGTCGGGGCTTTCGCTTTACATCAAAGACTGGAGGCGCGAGCCGGAGTCGAACCGGCCTAAACGGCTTTGCAGGCCGCTGCATAACCGCTTTGCTATCGCGCCGCAAGCGGACTGGAACCTAGATACGGGTTCGCAGATTTATCTGGTGGTCACCAGAAGAACCGAAGCTCTGGAAAGTTCAGAACGACCGGCCTTCCAAACAAAAAGGGAAGCGTTGCTTCCCCTGATGTATGGAGCGGGAGACGAGGCTCGAACTCGCGACCTCAACCTTGGCAAGGTTGCGCTCTACCAACTGAGCTACTCCCGCATTGAACTGCTTCACACCGCGCTGCGTTTTTTACTTCGCCAAACAACGCGATGCTTCGAAAACTGGAGCGGGAAACGAGGCTCGAACTCGCGACCTCAACCTTGGCAAGGTTGCGCTCTACCAACTGAGCTATTCCCGCGTCGTACTGCATTTACTGCTACTGCCTTACTGCGTCTCCGGTGTTTCGCGTTGCGTGCATCGGAGAAACGAGATTATGGAGAAACGACTGAAACGTGTCAACCCCTTTTGGCCCATCTGTTTTAAAGAAACATTTCGCTCGTTAGCGAAAGGTTCGAACACACTTTTGCGTCCGCGCGCTCCTTTTGTTCACGCCATCACGCGACACCACCGCGCTCACGAATCTGCGGCCACGCGAGCTTCATGTAGTACAGCATCGACCAGATCGTCAGGAACGCGGCCAGATAGATCAGCCACAGGCCCCACACCCGTGTGTCGACCGTCACGCCGCCGCCGAGCGGCAGCGGACCATAGAACAGCAGCATCGGAATCGCGACCATCTGGCAAGCTGTCTTGAACTTGCCGAGCGAGTTCACAGCAACGCTCTTCGATGCGCCGATCTGCGCCATCCATTCGCGCAGCGCCGAGATCGCAATTTCGCGTCCGACGATCACGAGCGCGATCGCCGAATCGATCCGCGCCAGCTGCACGAGCACGAGCAGCGCCGCAGTGACCATCAGCTTATCGGCGACTGGATCGAGAAACGCGCCGAATGCCGAGGTCTGATTCCATTTGCGGGCCAGAAAGCCGTCGAACCAGTCGGTGAGCGCCGCCAGGATGAAGATCGTCGCGGCTGCGAGATTGCGGTGCGCGGGGCTCATCATCATGTCAGGTAAATAGTACACACCGACGACGAGCGGAATCAGCACGATCCGCAGCCAGGTCAGGAATATCGGGAAATTAAACGGCATGGGGCAGGCGCAGCGTCTGACGAGTGAGTTGCAATTGTGCCGTGTCGCAAGGCCTGCCACAAGCAAGCGGACCGGGCATGGCCGCGCGGAGGCGGCAAGCGGGCCGCGCGCCCGGCGCGTGGTTCGCGGACGCGCCAGCCGGCACATCCGCTGCGCGACGCGTCGGCTCCCGCGGGCCGTGGTACCGATAACAGCGCAACGCGGCTCGTCGATTCAATGCAGTTGCCGGTAGATCTGCTCGGCGAGCGCCTGCGAAATACCTTCAACGCTCGCGAGATCCTCGACGCTCGCCGCCACCACACCGCGCAAGCCGCCAAACCGCGCGAGCAGGCGCTGACGCCGCTTGGCCCCCACGCCTTCGAGTTCTTCGAGCCGCGAGGTCTGGCGCGTCTTGCCGCGTTTGGCGCGCATGCCGGTGATCGCGAAGCGGTGCGCTTCGTCGCGGATCTGCGCGACCAGCATCAGCGCGGCGCTTTCCTTGCCGAGTTCGAGGGGCGCACGGCCGTCGGCGAAAATTAGCGTCTCGAGACCGACCTTGCGCCCCTCGCCCTTCGCGACGCCGACCAGCATGCCGGTATCGAGCCCCAGCTCCGTGAACACCTGCCGAGCGATCTCCACCTGCCCCTTGCCGCCGTCGATCAGCACGATGGTCGGCAGCACGCCGCCGGCTGCGGCAGGCTCGGCGGCATCGGCGGCTAGCGACGGATCGGCGGCCGCGTCGCTTTGCGATTCGGCGGCTTCGTCGCTCGCATTCGCGGCGGCTTGCGCGACCATCTTTTCGTAGCGGCGCGTGAGCACCTGGCGCATCGCCGCGTAATCGTCGCCGGGCGTGATGCCGGTGATGTTGTAGCGGCGATACTCGGACGACTGCATCTTGTGATGGTGATAGACGACGCACGACGCCTGCGTCGCCTCGCCCATCGTGTGACTGATGTCGAAGCATTCGATGCGCAGATGCGCGAGGTCGTCGCATTCCATGCCGAGCGTGTCGGTCAGCGCGCGAGTGCGCGCCTGCTGCGAGCCCTGCTCGGAGAGCAGCCGCGCGAGCGCGAGCCGCGCGTTCTGCTCGGCCATCGCGAGCCACGCGCGCCGCTGTCCCTGCGGTTGACGCAGCACGCTCACCTTGTGGCCCGCCTGCTCGATCAGCACGTCGACGAGTTCGCGCGCCGGCGCGTGGCTGACCACCAGCACCGGCGGCACGCGATTGCCGAGGTAATGCTGCGCGATGAACGCTTCGAGCACTTCGGATTCGACGCCGCCGGGCGCGCGGCCTTTGCGCCCCTTCGCCGCCGGGCCGGATTCTGGGTTCCCGTCGGCGCCTTCGTCCGTGCCTTCGTCGCTGATGGCGTCCGCGGTCGCTTCGGTAGCCTCGTCGAGCGCTTCTTCGTCACTACCATCGGTGTCTTCGTCTTCCGATGGCATGTCCTGCGCGATCGCGAGCGCATCGGCCGTGGCCCTCGCCGCTGCGGCCGACGGCGCGACTGCTTGCCCACCCGCCGATGCATCGTCCTGATCGCCGTCTTCTTCCAGCCCGCCTTCTTCCGCCGTCAACGCGCTCTCCACGTGCGCGGGAAAGTACGCCTTGTCGCCGAGATGCCGCCCGCCGCGCACCATCGCGAGATTTACGCACACGCGGCCGCCCAGCGCGACCACCGCGAGAATGTCGACGTCGCTATCGCTGCCGACTTCGATCGCCTGTTGATGCAGCACCGTCGACAGCGAGCTCATCTGGTTGCGCACCGCCGCGGCCTGTTCGAACTTGAGCTCGCTCGCGAACGCGTGCATCTTCTGCTCGAGCTCTTTCATCACCTCGCCTTGGCGGCCGAGCAGGAAGCGCGACGCGTTGGCGACGTCGCGCGCGTAGTCCTCTTCGCTGATATTCGCAACGCACGGCGCCGTGCAGCGGCCGATCTGATGCAGCAGACACGGCCGCGTCCGGTTGTTGAACACCGAGTCCTCGCAGGTGCGCAACTGGAACACGCGCTGCAGGATCTGGATGCTCTCGCGCACCGCCCACGCGCTCGGGAACGGACCGAAGTACTGGTTCTTGCGATCGACCGAGCCGCGGTAATAGGCCATGCGCGGAAATTTGTGGCCGGTCAGCTTCAGATATGGGTACGACTTGTCGTCGCGAAACAGGATGTTGTACCGCGGCGTGAGCGCCTTGATCAGGTTGTTTTCGAGCAGCAGCGCCTCGGCCTCGGAACGCGTGACCGTCGTCTCGATGCGCGCGATGCGCGTGACCATCATCGCGATACGCGGCGACAGCTGCGTCTTCGTGAAATAGCTCGATACGCGCTTCTTCAGATTGCGCGCCTTGCCGACGTAGAGCACCACGCCGCTCATGTCGTAATAGCGGTACACGCCGGGCAGATGCGGCAGTTGGGCGAGCACTTTTTTCGGCTCGAAGGTGTCGGGGGCGTCGGTTGCTTCGGGTTCGGTCATGCGGGATCGATTGGGGTGGGACTGTCTCGCGCTGCCTCGCCGATTGCACCGATTGCGCCGATTGCGCCGGCGGGTGCCCGGCACCATGCACCGGGGGTCGTGTCGCGCGTCGCGCCATGCGGCCCGCGTGGCGGACAAACGGCGCGCGCGATCGCGAGCGAGGCTTTAGAATCGCCAGTTTAGAACATTCCGCGTTCGTTCGAACCCGCTCCGCGTCGCCGGAGTCACCGAGCCAGCCGAGCCGCCATGTCCTCCGTCGCACCCGCTTCCGGATCACCCGCCGCCCCTGCCAACCCGATCGCCTGCGATATCTTCTGCGCGGTCATCGACAACTTCGGCGACATCGGCGTGTGCTGGCGTCTCGCGCGCCAACTCGCGCGCGAGCATGGCTGGCAGGTGCGCGTGTTCGTCGACGATCTGCATGCGTTCAAGAGGCTGTGCCCGTCGCTCGTGCTCGAGCGTGCGCGGCAAACGCTCGACGGCATTGTCATCGAGCATTGGCACGAGCCGTCCCATGCGGGCGACACGCTCGAAGTCGCCGACGTCGTGATCGAGGCGTTCGGCTGCGAACTGCCTCCCGTCTATATCACGGCGATGGCCGAGCGCGCGCGCACGCCGCTGTGGTTCAACCTCGAATATCTGAGCGCCGAGGACTGGATCGCCGATTTTCATTTGCGGCCGTCGCCGCATCCGCGCTACGCGCTCAGCAAGATCTTCTTTTTTCCCGGCCTCTGCCCCGGCACCGGTGGCGTCTTGAAGGAGCGCGATCTCGACGCGGCGCGCGCCGCGTTCGAAGGCTCGCCGGCCGCGCGCACCAACTGGTGGCGCAACGTCACGGGCCACGCGCCGCCGCCCGCCGACGCGACCGTCGTGTCGTTGTTCGCATACGAAAACCCGGCCGTCGACAGTCTGCTCGAACAATGGCGCGACAGCGCAAGCCCAATCGTGCTGCTGGTGCCCGAAGGTCGCATTTCCGGCGCGCTCGCGCGTTTTTTCGGCCTACCGTCGTTTGCGGCGGGCACCCATGCGACGCGCGGCAACCTCAGCGCGCACGCACTCGCCTTCACCGAACAGCCGGGCTACGACGCACTGCTATGGGTGAGCGACATCAATTTCGTCCGCGGCGAGGACTCGTTCGTGCGCGCGCAGTGGGCCGCCAAGCCGTTCGTCTGGCACATCTATCCGCAGGCCGACGACGCCCATCTGCCAAAGCTCGACGCCGCGCTCGCACACTACACGCGCACGCTGTCCAGGGACGCCCGCGCCGCGCTCGGGCGTTTCTGGCACGCGTGGAACGGCGCGGGTCAGCCCGACTGGGCGGAATTCCAGCGCCACTATCCGGCGCTTAAGCGGCGCGCCGCCGCCTGGGCGGTCGAACTCGCGCAAGTCGGCGATCTCGCCGGAAATCTGACCTCGTTCGCAAAAACTCAGTTAAAATAAGCGGTTATCCAACGGCCGACGACGCAAGCGCGGCCCGATTCGAGCAACAACCCCATGGTCAGCCCGTCTGACCGGTCCCCTCGAAAAACACAGCACGTGTCCCAATCTCCTAGTCGGGCACGCGAATGTCAAAAAAGGGACGTATGTTTGGGCGTGTTGCAGATCGGCGCCACTCGTGTACACGCCCGAACAGGGTAAAAACTCAGGTAACGGACAGGTGGAAACGCCGGGGCATCACGCCGCGATTTTCGCCGTGAGCCGGTCCCGTTTCACGCATCCGGGCTGCGGTCGCTTCGAGCGGCGCGCGGCAGGCGGTGGCGAAACGCCGAAGCCGCTTGGCACCTATGCCGTTGAGCAACAGTTAAGCTATTTATCTCGTACAGGACAGTTTTATGAAGACCGCACAGGAACTCCGCACCGGCAACGTCGTGATGATCGGCGCAGACGCAATGGTCGTGCAAAAGGCCGAATACAACAAATCGGGCCGTAACTCCGCCGTCGTCAAAATGAAGTTCAAGAACCTGCTGACCGGCGCAGGCATGGAAACCGTGTACAAGGCGGACGACAAGTTCGACGTCGTCGTGCTCGAGCGCAAGGAAGTGACGTACTCGTACTTCGCCGACCCGATGTACGTGTTCATGGACGCCGACTACAACCAGTACGAGGTCGAAGCCGAAATGATGGGCGACGCGATGAACTACCTCGAAGACGGCATGGCTTGCGAAGTCGTGTTCTACAACGAGAAGGCCATCTCGGTCGAACTGCCGACCACGCTGGTTCGCGAAATCATCTACACGGAACCGGCAGTCAAGGGCGACACGTCGTCGGGCAAGGTCCTGAAGAACGCCAAGCTGAACACCGGCTTCGAACTGCAAGTGCCGCTCTTCTGCAACATCGGCGACAAGATCGAAATCGACACCCGTACGCACGAGTACCGCAGCCGCGCCTAAACAGCGGCCTGCGTCACCCCGCCAGCGCCGGCGCCCTGCCGGCCTGCACCCAGAGCGCTCAATTTTTGGGCGCTTTTTCTTTTCTGTCGCGCCGTGTATGGTTTAGGAAAACTTTACCGGCAAATTTCTCAAAATTGCCATCGCGACATCCTGAATTCGCGTCGCGCGCGCGGCAGGCCCTTGCTCCATTTCATCCAAGCTTTTGGCACGATCCCTGCTAGGTGGAGAGAGTTACGCGAGTACCGCTCAATTTCCACCGTGGGAGAGGCACCATGAACAACGACATTGCTGAAGGTAAATGGAAACAGATGGTCGGCAAGGCGAAGGCCGCATGGGGCGAACTGACCGACGACGAGCTGACCAAGGCCGAAGGCCGGGCCGACAAGCTCGCCGGTCTGATTCAGGAACGCTATGGCAAAACCCGTGAACAGGCGGAACTTGAAGTGCGCCGGTTTTTCGATAGCAACCGGGATTTCTGACAGGAGCAGTGAAGGAACTCCAGGCGCCGGCCCGCGCCGCTCAAGACGCAGTGCCGGCGGCTGTCGTTTTTTCACCGTACAAGGACCGTTCGTTTAGCCCTGTCACCCTGTCATCGAGCCCCCAGGAGCCCGCGGTGCGCGCCATCAGCGTTGGCGGCGCGCCGGGCATTCAACCCATTCATAAAATTGCGCTCGCCATGCCACACGCCCTGATTGTTGAAGACGATCCCAATAGCCTGTCCGGGCTGTCGGCAATCCTCGCCGCCGACGGCTTTTCAGTCGACACCGCGACCACGCTCGCCGAGGCGCGCGGCGCATTGACGCGCTTCATTCCGGACGTCGTGCTCGTCGACCTGAATCTGCCGGATGGCAGCGGGCTCGATCTGTTGCAGCATCTGCCCGCGCATCCGCCAGGCGGCGCGCTTCCGGTGATCGTGATGACCGGCAATGCGACCGTCGAGAGTGCGATCGAGGGCTTGCGGCACGGTATCTGGGACTATCTGCTCAAGCCGGTCAACATCCCGCGTCTGCGCAGCCTGCTCGCGCGCATTCCGCGGCCTTATGAACTGACCGAGGAAGTCCAGGCGCTGCGCGCATCGCTGCGTCAACTGGGACGCTTCGGTTCGATGCTCGGCCGCAGCAGCACGATTCAGCACGTGTACGACACGATCGAGCGGCTTGCGCCGACCGAAGCGGCGGTGCTGATCTCCGGCGAAGCCGGCACCGGCAAGGAGATCGCCGCGCACACGCTGCACGACATGAGCCGCCGTCGCAAAGGCCCATTCGTCACCTTCGATTGCCGCGGCGCGGCGGCCGGCGGCCTCAATCGCTCGCTCGACAGCATGCTGTTCGGCCACGAACGCGGCGCGTTCGGCGGCGCCGAGCAGCGCGAGCCAGGCCTCTTCGAACAGGCGAGCGGCGGCACGCTGTTCATCAACGAAATCACCGAGTTGCCGCGCGCGCAGCAGGAAGCGCTGTTGCGCGCGCTCGATTCGCAGACCTTTATGCGCGTGGGCGGTAGCAACCAGATCGTGACCGACTTCCGACTGATCGCGTCGACGCGCAAACCGCCACGCGCGGCGGTCGCGGACGGCTCGCTGCATCAGGACCTCGCGCTGCGTCTCGAGGCCGCCGCGGTCAACCTGCCGCCGCTGCGCGAGCGCGGCGAAGATCCGGTGCTGATCGCGCAGGCAGTCGTCGACGAACTGAATGTGGAAGCGACCGCGCGCGGCACGCCCGAGGTCGCGAAGCAGGCGGGGCCGAACTTCCTGCGCGAATGCCTCGCGTACGACTGGCCGGGCAACGTGCGCGAGCTGCAGGAACGCGTGCGGCGCGCCTATCAGGCATCGGGCGACGTGATCGAATCGTTGCGCGCCGACGAAGCCGGCACGGCCAACGGCCGCGAGCTGAACGGTAGCCGCGTGCAGGTGACGGTCGGCACGCCGCTCGCGGATGTCGAAGAAATGCTGATTCGAGCGACGCTCGATGCGGTCGGCGGCACGCGGCATCGCGCCGCGTCGTTGCTGGGAATCAGCCCGAAGACGCTGTATAACAAGCTGCAGCGCATGCGCTTGAACTGAGCGATTGCTCGACGACGGTTCGAGCCAGTCGAAGCTGATAAAGAAATGGCGCCTTGAATTGCTTCAAGGCGCCATTGCCATTTATGCAAAGGTACTGCGAAGCAGCTTCTGCGCTTCGGCGTACCGTGGCTCGGCCATCAGCTTGCTCCACGTGAGCGCCTTGCCGCGCGGCCGCATGCGCTTCAGCCGCCGCAGCGATTCCTTCGACGGCGTGACGCGCAGTGCGTCGAGCACCTTCTCCGCTTCGTCCGGCTGGTTGCAGACCAGCACCATGTCGCAGCCGGCCTCCAGCGCGGCTTGCGCGCCTTCGGTCAGCGTGCCGCCCTGGCGCGCGGCTTCCATCGATAGATCGTCGCTGAAGATCGCGCCTTCGAAGCCGAGCTTGCCGCGCAGGATGTCCTGCAGCCAGATGCGCGAGAAGCCGGCCGGTTTCGCGTCGACCGCCGGATAGACGACGTGCGCGGGCAGCACCGCGCCAAGCGACAGACCGAGCCAGTCGTACGGCGCGATGTCGTTGCCGAGGATCTCGTCGAGCGGGCGTTCGTCGACGGGCATCGCGACGTGCGAATCTGCCTGCGCGAATCCGTGCCCCGGAAAATGCTTGCCGCAGTTGCTCATGCCGGCGAGCGCGAGACCGTGATTGAGGCTCTTCGCGAGCAGCGCGACCACGCGCGGATCGCGATGGAACGCGCGATCGCCGATCACCTGCGAGTGCCCATAGTCCAGGTCGAGCACCGGCGTGAAGCTCATGTCGATACCGCATGCGCGCAATTCCGCGGCGAGGATGTAGCCGACCGCGGTCGTCACCTTCGTCGCGTGCAGCACGTCCTCGTCCCACAACGCGCCGAGCTTGCCCATCGACGGCAGCACCGTGAAGCCGTCGGTACGAAAGCGCTGCACGCGGCCGCCTTCGTGATCGACCGCGATCAGCAGATCCGGGCGAATCGCGCGGATCGCATCGGTCAGCGCGACCAGTTGCGCGCGGCTCTCATAGTGGCGCGCGAATAGGATCACGCCGCCGGTCATCGGGTGAGCGAGACGCCTTTTGTCATCGCGGTTCAGCGTTTTGCCGACCACGTCGAGCATCACCGGTCCGGGTGTGGTTTTCATCGAATTCCGCTGGAAAAGAGTCTGTCGCAAAGACAAACGCGACCGTCAGCGGCCGCGTTCAACGTTTTCATTCGGTGGCGGAGTGCGCGGACGAAGCCCGCGACGCCGACGCGGCAAACGAACCTTCCGTCTCGTCCGGCCGCTGCGTCTCGGCGATCACGAACGACACCGCGTAATCACGCTCGTCGCTGATCGTCACGCGCGCCGTGATGCCGCGCGCGTCGAGCCAGTCGGCCAGCTCGCCGGAGGCGACCACCATCGGCTCGCCGCTCGGCCGGTTCAGCGTCTGCAACGCGCGCCAGCTCATCGGCCAGTGCATGCCGAGGCCGATTGCCTTCGAGAACGCCTCTTTCGCCGAAAAACGTGTCGCGAGAAACGCGAGACCGCGCGCCGCCGAACGGGCCTGACGCGCGTGGTAGACGCGAAGTTCGTCGGGACCGAGCACCTTCTCAGCGAAACGGCCATTGGTGCGAGTCATCACCGCTGCGACACGGCTGACCTGAACGATGTCGGTGCCGATTCCGTAGATTGCCATGCGTGCGTCCGTCGCGAGATTGGGTTACGCGCGCGCGCCGAGACGCGCGGCGACCATGATCGCCTTCATCTCGCGCACCGCGTTGTCCCAGCCCGCGAAGATCGCGTGCGCGACGATCGCATGGCCGATGTTGAGTTCGACGATGCCGTCGATAGCCGCGATCTGCTGCACGTTCGTGTAGTGCAGGCCGTGGCCCGCGTTCACCTTGAGGCCGAGCGTCGTGCCGAATTCGACCGCGCGCACGATGCGCTCGTATTCGCGCTGCTGTTCGGCGGGATCGTGCGCTTCCGCGTAACGGCCGGTGTGCAGCTCGATCACCGGTGCGCCGGCTTCGTGCGCGGCGCGAATCTGCGTTTCGTCGGGATCGATGAACAGCGACACGCGCGAGTTGGCATCCGCCAGTTGCTTGCATGCGGCGCGCACCGCCTCGAACTGGCCGGCGACGTCGAGACCGCCTTCGGTCGTCAGCTCCGCGCGCTTTTCCGGCACGAGGCACACGTCGTGCGGCTGCACTTCGCACGCGATGTCGAGCATTTCGGCCGTGACCGCGCATTCGAGATTCATACGCGTTTTCAGCAGCGGACGCAGCTTGTGCACGTCGGCGTCGACGATATGCCGGCGATCTTCGCGCAGGTGCAGCGTGATCGCATCGGCGCCGGCTTCTTCGGCCATCAGCGCGGCGCGGATCGGATCGGGATAGGACGTGCCACGCGCGTTGCGCAGCGTGGCAACGTGGTCGATATTCACGCCGAGGTCGATCACGGTCGGCGAAGTCAGGAAGAAGCTCATAAGTTCTGCAGGTCGATCAGGATCTGGCGGGTAGCAAGCGGCGCGCCGCCGAGATAGGTGTTGAGCAGGAAGCGCATCAGCGTTTTGCTTTGCGCGACGGTCTGCGCTCGATGGTAATCGTCCTTTTCCATATCGAGCAAGGTTTGTCCCGATACCACCGGCCACTGCGCGGGCCATTCGTCCGATGCCTCGCGCACGCCGCGCTCGGGATCGAACACGTAGCGGCCGTCGGCGAGCACGGCCTTGCGCGCGACCGTGCGGTCGAGCGCCATCGCGTAGCCGGTCTCGCGCAGCAGCACGCGCTCGAACGAGCGCAGCACCTGCACCGGCGGCTCGTCGTGCGCAAGACGCGTCAGCGTGACGACGTAGTGATGGAACAACTGCGGATGCGGGTCTTCGCGCGCACAGAAGCGCACCAGCAGTTCGTTGACATAGAAACCGCACAGCAGCGCGTCGCCGGTCAGCGGCAGCATGCCGCCGACCCACTCGGCGCCGGTCAGCGTGCGCATTTCGGATTTGCCCGACCATGCGAGCGACAAAGGCTGGAACGTTTGCAGCACGCCGCGCAACGCGGAGTGCGGGCGCTTTGCGCCCTTCGCGACGAGCGCGAGACGACCGTGATCGCGCGACAGCACGTCGATGATCAGGCTGGTCTCGCGATACGGGTAGCTATGCAGCACGAACGCGGGCTGCTCGGTGATCCGGTATTCGGATGTGGAGGTGCGCGGCGCGCGACGCGCCGGCGCTTTGCGCGGCTCGCCATCGTCGGCGGGCGCGCTATTCGCGCTTTTCGCGCCTTTTGCCTGAGCCGACGACTTCCTCGCGCTACGCGCGGGCCGCGACGGCTCGTGCTCCGGTTGGTCCGGAGCCTCGTCTGAATGGAGCGTCATCCACGCGTCATTCGTACCCATACGCACGAAGCCCGGCTTCGTTGTCGGCCCAGCCGCTCTTCACCTTGACGAAGGTCTCGAGATACACCGGCCCGTCGAACAGCTTCGCCATGTCGAGGCGCGCCTCGGTGCTGATCTGCTTCAGCTTCGCGCCCTTCTGGCCGATGATCATCGCCTTGTGCGTGTCGCGATCGACGAGAATCGTCGCGAAGATACGGCGCAGCCGCCCTTCGGTTTCGAACTTGTCGATCAGCACGGTGCTGGTGTACGGCAGTTCGTCGCCGGTCCAGCGGAAGACTTTCTCGCGCAGGATTTCGGCCGCAAGGAAGCGCTCGCTGCGATCGGTCAGGTCGTCCTCGCCGTAGATCGGCTCGCCTTCCGGCAGGAACGGCTTGATGGTCGCCATCAGACGCTTGATGTCGTCGGTATTTTTCGCCGACAGCGGCACGATCTCGTTGAACTCGCGCAGCGTGCTCATCTGCTGCATGAACGGGAACAGCGAGTCTTTATCCGACACGCGATCGAGCTTGTTCGCGATCAGCAACGTCGGCACCTTCGCCGGAATCAGGTCGAGTACCTTCTGGTCGTCGGGGCCGAAGCGGCCTGCTTCGATGACGAACAGGATCGCATCGACCGAGGTCAGCGTCGACGTCACGGCGCGATTCAGCGAGCGGTTCAGCGCGCCGCTGTGCTTGGTCTGGAAACCGGGCGTGTCGACGAAGATGTACTGGGCGTCTTCGAGCGTGTTGATGCCGGTGATGCGATGGCGCGTGGTCTGCGCCTTGCGCGACGTGATGCTGACTTTCTGGCCGACCAGCGCGTTCATCAGCGTGGACTTGCCGACGTTCGGGCGGCCGACGATCGCGACCATGCCGCAACGAAAACCAGTGGGAGTGGGAGCGTTCATATTCGGACTACGGCAGGTTCAGGTCGGCGTGCGCGACGCGCACGCCGATGGCAATCAATGGCCCGCATCGGCGACGCGCGTTTGCACCGCGCCGGCGACGCCGGGTTCGTGTTCGGCAGGTGCGGCCGGGGCCGCCGAGACAACCGACGCGGGCGCGGCGGAAACGCTCGATGAGGTAGTGCCCGGCGCGGCTTCGCGGTTACGCTGACGCTCTGCGCTGCGCGCGTGTGACGGCGCGTCGGCTTTGAGGTCGGGGGTTTTGTCCGCTGTGTGTTTTTCGGCCGGCTTGTCGACAGGTTTCTCGCCTGAGTGCACCGAAACCTTGTCGGCTCTCTCCGCCTTTTCGGACTTCTCGGCGCGCTCCGGCTTGTCATGTCCGCTGTACTCCACATGCGCGGCACGGATGACAGCCAACGGCGCACCGGCGGCGCCCGGCGCTGCACGCTCGGCTGCAGGCCTTTCAACCGCTGACTTTTCCACGGCAGACTTGTCGGCGTGGGCTTCAACCGCAGCAGGCGCCCGCCCTTCACCGCGCGCGCTCTTGCGATCCGGTGTGCGTAAATCCAGTGCGGCCTGCACGCCGGTCACACCCGGCACGATGTCCTGCTCGGCGTTTTTCGCGGCGCGCGCGCTTTTCGAACGCTTCGGCTTCGCAACTACGGCAGGCGCCGCGGCCATTACTTCGTCGAGCGCTTTCTTTGCGGCCGCCTGCTCCGCCGCGCGACGGCTCGCGCCCGAGCCGGACACCTTGACGTCGAGCTTCGGCACCGTGCATTCGACTTCGAATTGCTGATTGTGCGCCGCACCATGGGTGGCGACGACCGTATAGGTAGGCAATGCAATCTTGTGGCCCTGCAGATACTCCTGCAGCAGCGTCTTAGCGTCCTTGCCGAGCGTACGCGGGTCGATATGATCGAGGATTGGCACGTAGAGGCGTTTGATGACCGTCTGCGCAGCGTCGAAGCCGCCGTCGAGAAATATCGCACCGAGCACCGCCTCGAGCGTATCCGCGAGGATGGACGGCCGGCGGAAGCCGCCGCTGCGCAATTCACCCTCGCCGAGGCGCAGGCCCTCCGAGATATTGAGTGCCTGAGCAATCTCGTAAAGGGACTGCTGTTTGACCAGATTGGCACGCACGCGCGACAGATCGCCTTCGTCGAGTTTGCCGAAACGTTGGAACAAAAGCGCAGCCACCGCGCAATTCAGAACGGAGTCGCCGAGAAATTCGAGCCGTTCGTTGTGCGTGGAGCTGTGACTGCGGTGTGTTAAAGCCTGGCGCAGCAATTCCGCATTGCGAAATTCATAGCGCAAACGGCTTTCCAACGGAGATAGAGGCATGGGCAGAGTATAACGCGGGCGCCTGACCCGGCGGAAAGGCGGGGCGCCAGAGGAAAAAGCGTGGCGAAGCGACGTTACCGCGAGTTCTTAAAGTAGCATGACAACACGCCGCGACCGAGATAACCGGTGCCGTTTATTCGCGCGGCGTGTGATCGCTCATGAAGTGATCACGAAGCGATCAATGCACACGACTCACTGGAAGGAGCCGATGCGTCGCAGATCGCTGAAGTTCATCCAGATGAAAAATGCGCGGCCGACGATATTGCGTTCAGGCGCAAAACCCCAGTACCGGCTATCCGCGCTGTTGTCTCGGTTATCGCCCATCATGAAGAAGTTGCCCGGCGGCACTTTGCAGATCACGCCACGTGCGTTGTATTGGCAGTTGTCGCGATAGGGGAAGTCTTCCGCACCAACGATGAACGGCGGCACCGCCGGATTATTCAGAATCGCGTTCTTGCGGCCGTCGATATCTTCCTGGAACTGCTTCGCGTAGCCGAGCCGCTCTTCGTCGAGATAATCGGGCAGCGGCGTTTCTGGCACCGGCTTGCCGTTGACGGTCAACTTCTTGTCCTGATACTCGACCACATCGCCCGGCAGGCCAATCACACGCTTGATGTAGTCGACCGATTCGTCTTTCGGATAACGGAACACCACCACGTCGCCGCGCTGGACCGGACGGCCCTGCGTGATCCTCGTATTGGTGATCGGCAAACGAAGACCGTATTCGAATTTATTGACGAGGATGAAGTCGCCCACCAGCAGCGTCGGCACCATGGAGCCGGATGGGATCTTGAACGGCTCGACCACGAACGAGCGCACGACGAACACCACCAGAATCACCGGAAAAAAACTCGCCGTATATTCGAGCCACCACGGCTGACGCAGCTTGTCGTCACGCAAACGCGCGCGGGTTTGCGCGGCGTTTTCATCGGCGAAACGCTCGCCGATGCGCGCCTGCTGACGATCGAATTCGGCGACTGCGGCTTCTGCCTCGCGGCGCCGTTTCGGCAGGAAAACCAGTTTGTCCGCGACCCATGCGACACCCGTCAAAACGACGAGCACAAAAAGAATCAGCGCGAAATTCATAGGGTTCCGTTATTCAACTTATTTGTCTTCGACACGCAGAATAGCGAGGAAAGCCTCTTGCGGGATTTCAACCGAGCCCACCTGCTTCATTCGCTTCTTGCCTGCCTTCTGCTTTTCAAGCAGCTTCTTCTTACGCGTGATATCACCGCCGTAGCATTTTGCCAGCACGTTCTTACGCAACGCTTTAATGTTTTCGCGCGCGATAATGTTCGAACCGATCGTGGCTTGAACCGCTACGTCGTACATCTGACGCGGAATCAGCTCGCGCATTTTCGCTGCCACTTCGCGGCCGCGATACTGGCTTTGCGAGCGATGGACGATCACCGACAGCGCATCGACCTTGTCGCCGTTGATCAGCATGTCGACCTTCACGACGTCCGACGCGCGGTATTCCTTGAACTCGTAATCCATCGACGCGTAACCCCGCGAAATCGACTTCAGACGATCGAAGAAATCGAGCACGACTTCGCCCATCGGGATTTCGTACGTCAGCTGGACCTGACGACCGTGATACTGCATGTTGATCTGGTTGCCGCGCTTCTGCGTACACAACGTGATCACCGCGCCGACGTAGTCTTGCGGCATGTAGAGGTTCACGGTGACGATCGGCTCGCGCACTTCCTCGATCTTCGATGGCTCCGGCATCTTGGCCGGATTCTCGACCATCAGGGTTGTGCCGTCGCGCTGCAGAACTTCGTAGACCACGGTCGGCGCCGTCGTGATCAGGTCCATGTCGAACTCACGCTCGAGACGTTCCTGCACGATTTCCATGTGCAACAGACCGAGGAAGCCGCAGCGGAACCCGAAACCGAGCGCTTGCGACACTTCCGGCTCGTACTGCAGCGACGCGTCGTTCAGCTTCAGCTTTTCGAGCGAGTCGCGCAGCGCGTCGTACTGGTTCGCTTCGACCGGATAGAGACCCGCGAACACCTGCGGCTTCACCTCCTTGAAGCCCGGCAGCGGCTCGGCCGCCGGCTGGTTCACCAGCGTAACCGTGTCGCCGACCTTCGCCGCCGCGAGTTCCTTGATGCCGGCGATGATGAAGCCCACCTGCCCCGCCGACAGCGATTCGAGATTCTTCGACTTCGGCGTGAACACGCCGATATGTTCCACCGGATACTGCGCGCCGGTTGCCATCAGGCGGATCTTGTCCTTCGGGCGCAGCGTGCCGTTGACGATGCGCGCGAGCATCACGACACCGACGTAGTTGTCGAACCACGAGTCGATGATGAGCGCCTGCAGCGGCGCTTCCGGATCGCCCTTCGGCGGCGGTACTTTCGCGATCAGCGCTTCGAGCACGTCTTCGACGCCGAGGCCGGTCTTCGCGCTGCAATGTGTGGCGTCGGTCGCATCGATGCCGATCACGTCCTCGATCTCGGCGATCGCGTTTTCGGGGTTCGCCGCCGGCAGATCGATCTTGTTCAACACCGGCACCACTTCGACGCCGAGTTCGATGGCCGTGTAGCAGTTGGCGACTGTTTGCGCCTCCACGCCCTGGCTCGCGTCGACGACGAGCAGCGCACCTTCGCACGCGGACAGCGAGCGGCTGACTTCGTACGAGAAGTCGACGTGCCCGGGGGTGTCGATCATGTTCAGGTTGTAGACTCGGCCGTCGCGCGCGCGATACGACAACGCGGCGGTTTGCGCCTTGATGGTAATGCCGCGCTCGCGCTCGAGATCCATCGAGTCGAGCACCTGAGCTTCCATCTCGCGGTCGGACAGACCACCACAAATCTGGATGATGCGATCGGCGAGCGTCGACTTGCCATGGTCGATGTGCGCAATGATCGAGAAGTTACGAATATGATCCATTCAGTGCCGATCAAGCGAAAAGGCGCGCCCGGACAATAGCGGAGCACGCCTTGTAAGTAGGTGAAAAACCTATCTATTTTAGCCGAAAAGCCCCTCGGCCGGCGCATCTTGCATAGCGCGGGCCTCAAGACGGCGTAGAAGATGCGAGAAATTTACCCTGCGCATCGCGGCGAGTCGCGACAATCCGCGCATGGATCGCGCGAATCGCCATGCCGCGCGGATGTAAATCAGGACGCCGCGGCCACACGCGACGCATGCGCCGCCAATGCTGCGCGCACTCGCGCTTCGTCGAGATGGTAGTGGCACAACTCGACGCCATCGCATACCAGCACCGGCACCCACTCGTTGTAACGCGCTTCGAGCAACGGATCGCTGTCGACGTCGATCACCGCCAGTTGCGCACCGAACTCGGCCAGCAACGGCTCGAGCGCGGCGCGCATGTCCTCGCACAGATGGCACCACGCGCGCCCATAGAGCGTGAGCGATGCTGTCTTTGTCATTTCTGCGCGCTGCGCGGACGGATCGGCACAAACTGCGTGTTGTCGCCGCGACGCACCAGCAACGCGACCATCTTCTGCGAATCGAGGTGTGAGGTCAGTTCGTCGAACTGTTTCGCGCTCGTCACATCCATGTCGCCAACCCGCAGGATGATGTCGCCCTTTTGGAGCCCGACACGGGCTGCCGGACCGTCGACCGCGTCGATCTGCACGCCATTCTGAATCTTCAGCGCTTTCTGCTGATCGGCGGGAATGTCGCTGACCGCGATGCCAAGCGCGTTGGTCGCGCGCTGCTTCGGCGCCTGTGGCTTCTTCTGATCCGCTTTCGCGACCTTGTCCGACTGCATTTCCGAGATCGTGATCGGCAGTTCGCGCGTCTGACCCTTGCGCCAGATCGAGATCGACGTCTTCGTGCCCGGCTTCGTATCGCCGACCATGCGCGGCAGGTCCGTGGCGGTGTCGACCGAATGACCGTTGAACTTCAGGATGATGTCGCCCGGCTGCACGCCGGCCTTGTCGGCCGGGCCGCCCGGCTCGACGCTGCTGACGAGCGCGCCCTGCGCCTTCGGCAAGCCGAGCGAATCGGCGACGTCTTTCGTCACTTCACCGATCGCCACCGCGATGCGGCCGCGCACCACCTTGCCCGAACTCTTCAGCTGATCGGCCACCCGCATCGCTTCGTCGATCGGAATCGCGAACGAAATGCCCATGAAACCGCCGGTGCGGCTGTAAATCTGCGAATTGATGCCGATCACTTCGCCTTGCATGTTGATTAGCGGGCCGCCCGAGTTGCCCGGATTGACGGCTACGTCGGTCTGGATGAACGGCAGGTAGTCGCCGGTGTCGCGTCCCTTCGCGCTGACGATACCGGCCGTCACCGTGTTTTCGAGACCGAACGGCGACCCGATCGCGACGACCCATTCGCCGACGCGCACCTTGTTTGAATCGCCGATCGTGATGGTCGGCAGATTCGACGCGTTGATCTTCACGACCGCGACGTCGGTACGGTCGTCGACCCCGATCAGCTTCGCCTTGAATTCGCGCTTGTCGGTCAGCGTCACGTAGATCGTATCCGCGTCGTCGACGACGTGAGCGTTGGTCATCACGTAGCCGTCCGCCGACAGGATGAAGCCCGAGCCCACCCCGCTGTTCTGTTCGGGGTCGGTGTTGTCCTGTGAATCCGGGCTGCCGCCGCTGCCGCCCCCTCCACCGCCACCGCCGTTATCACCACCGCGCGGTGATTGCGGTGACTGCGGCAACGGAATCCCGAAGAAGCGCCGGAAGAACTCCGACATATCGCCGTCGTCCATACCCGGCGGCAGGCCGCCGCGGGAACTACCGTTCGACACGCGCGTTGTCGTGCGAATATTGACGACCGCCGGGCCTACCTTGTCGACGAGGTCAGTGAAGTCGGGCAGATTGGCAGCGGGAGCCGCTGATGCCATATGCGGCACAAGCGGCAAACACGCCGCCACCACTACGGCCGCGAGGAATTTGCGCACCGAGAAAGTCGTCATATCGTAGCAAGCCGAGGGATTTCAGGATTCGGAAGGGTTACTTCGGAGCTTTGTATTCTATGGCAGACGCGAATTGCTGCAATGTGGTTTGGGGCACCTCACCGAGCAGGGTAATCCAGAAGTCACCCTGACGCTTGACCAGGACGTGCGTCGCGCCGCTATCGCCCGTGCCCTCTTTGCGCGTGTTGTTCTCGACCGGCTCGACGAAAACCGAAATCGCCGCGAGGCCGTCGGAAAACACGGCCTGGTCGACCGGGATCGGCGGCTGCCCCGCCTCGCGCGACGCCATCGGACGGCGCAACTGACGGATGATATGAAAACCCCGCACCGACGGATTGATTAGCCAACCCTGCGCGGCCATGTCGACCGGCTCGACTGGCGGACGCACGACCGTCCAGCCCGTGAGATTGCGAATGCCGTTGACGATGCCCGCTTTGTCGACCGGCACGCCGATGCGGACCTGCGAAAACGACAGTTGCTCGAGCACCTGGCCGCTCGGGTCGAGCGTCTGCGCGCGCAGCAGCAGACCGGTCTTGTTGTCGGCCCAAAGCTTGTACGCGAACCGGTACGCGTCTTTCGGATCCAGTTCCATCACCAGACTGTCGACGCCCGCGACGCGGTCATCACCCAGCATCTTCGGCTCGTAGACGGACAGTACCTGCTCGCCGTTCACGGACAGCAGCGCGGGGAATGAATCCTTGTTCTGCCGCTTTTCGAAGACCACGATACGCCGTTCCGGCAGGAACGTGTACATGTCGTCGTTGTGGCGCAGCATTTTGCGCGGCTTGCCGTCGAGGCTTTCGAGCTGCTCGAACTCGCCGTCCGTATGCGTGGAGTAATGCGCAATGTGCGACGTCTGCACGAAATTGCCGCGCTGATAGACGAAGGCGCCCTCGTAGTTCTGCTGTTGGGCGGCCTGATGGATGCGGTCGAGCAGTTCGGCGGCCGTGCGACGGGCGACGACCGGATCGTCTTGAGCGAAGACCCGCGGTGTAGCGGACAACAACACGGCTGCACAGAACAGAAATGCTGGCAACCGCCCCCAGATAGTCGTTTTATTGAACCGCGGAGTCTGCATCAAACTATTGGCCCTGCGTGGAGACTGAGGCAGCGCGAATCACCGGCATCGAGCCTGCCAGCGCCGGTTGCTGCGCGAATTGCTGATGAGCTTCGAGGTATTGATCGAGGCTCGCGTCGCGAATGATGTTGGAGTCTTGCGCGGGCACCGAGGCCATGGCGACACGCTGCACCGGGTCGGCGTGCGATTGTAGCGAAGCGAGCTGGGCACCCGGACCACCCGGCGCGCCCTGCAGCTGCGGCACGACGATCCAGGTCAAGGTAGCGGCCGCGGCAGCGACGGCAAAAGCCGGCACGACTCGCCGGCGCAGCCCGAGCAGGCGGCGCGTGACCGACGCGGACGCGGCGGCTGGCGCCAGCACATGCGGCTCGCTTTCGAGGCGCGCGGCAAAACCGCTGAGAAAGGCGCTGCTCCGTGCGGGGCTGACTGCCAGATCGTCGGAACGTAGCGCGTCGCCGATCAGGTGGTAGCTCGACCAGGCGGCGCGATCATCGCCGTCCAGTTCCGCAAGAAACTTGTCCAGATTCAGATGCTCTTCGCCAAACAATTCACCGTCGACGAAAGCGGACAGACGCTCGCCGCGCGAGCCCGCTTGCGATTGCATCGAGACCGACCCCATGATGCTCCCCATCTTCCAAATACCCCGTAGTGACACCACTAATCCAGATATTGCGCCGCTGCCCCGCCAAGCCTGCCGGACGTTCAAAAACCTCTACCAGCGCTTGCCTTCGGGTGTGTCAAGCAACGGTCGCAATTTTGCCGCAATGGCTTCGCGAGCGCGGAAAATTCGTGATCTGACTGTGCCAATCGGGCAACCCATCATCTCAGCGATTTCCTCGTAGCTCAAACCCTCAATTTCTCGAAGAGTAATGGCGGTGCGCAATTCTTCCGGTAAAACCGCCATCGCAGCATTGACCGTCTCGGCGATCTGCTTGCTCATCAACATCGACTCAGGCGTGTTGATATCCCTTAGTTGGTCAGCGTCGGAGAAAGTTTCAGCTTCTTCAGCATCCGCTTCGGTCGAGGTCGGCGCGCGCCGGCCTTGGGTGGCAAGGTAGTTCTTCGCGGTATTGACCGCAATCCGGTACAACCACGTATAAAACGCCGACTCGCCGCGAAACTGCGGCAACGCGCGATACGCCTTGATAAATGCGTCCTGTGCGACGTCTTCGACTTCGGCGGGGTCCCGCACGAGACGCGAGATCAGCCGGAGAATCTTGCGGTGGTATTTGGAGACCAGAAGCTCGAACGCGGCCTTGTCGCCCTTCTGGACGCGTTCGACCAGCACCTGATCAATTTCTTTTTCGCTCACCTGATAAATCCGTTAACTATAGGGCGCATGGCGGGGGACCATTGTAGCGTCCCCCTCGTGAGGGCACGTTACTACGGTAACAGCGGTTACAGTCGTTACAGTCAGGCGCCGGCCGCACGCCGGCCCAGCACGGAAAGTTCGCGGAAAACATTGGGCGGCAGCGCGTCGGCGGCGAGCAGCAGGGAGCGCGTACGGCCCAGCGGCGCACGCATGAGGCCACGCCTTCGACCACTCTCGGGCGCGAGCGCGAGCACCAACAAACGGCTGCTCCACTGCGCGCAACCGACGACGCGACCTCGCGCGAGCAATTCACCTGCGCGGTTCCAGGCGGAAATCTCACCCATCGCGATATGCAGCGCGGTTGGCTGCGCCGCGTCATGCCTAGCCGCGCACAGTGCAAGGACCGCTGCGACGGCGAGCGTCAACGCAGCGGCCTGCCACGCGCCCAAGCGCGGCGCGAGGCAGGTATAAACGGCTAACGTCGCAATCAGCACGAACGCCCCCGCCGCGGCACGCATTGCGACAGAGCGACGCAACGCAATCCGCTGCGTCGTCCTGCTCAACGTTGCCGGTGCGGGGGAAAGCGCCGGCGAAGCCGGCGTCGCGAACTGATGCGTCACCCGTGATCAGGCGCGCTTGAACACCAGCGTGCCGTTCGTACCGCCGAACCCAAACGAGTTCTTCAGCGCGACGTCGATCTTCATGTCCCGCGCGGTGTTTGCGCAGTAATCGAGATCGCAGGCCGGGTCCTGGTTGAAGATGTTGATGGTCGGAGGCGAGACCTGGTGATGCACGGCGAGCACCGTGAACACCGACTCCAGACCGCCGGCGCCGCCCAGCAGGTGGCCCGTCATCGACTTGGTCGAATTGACGACCATGTCCTTCGAGTGGTCGCCGAACGCCCGCTTGATGCCGGTCGTTTCCGCCAGATCGCCGAGCGGCGTGGACGTGCCGTGCGCGTTCAGGTAGTTCACCTGATCGCCGTTGATGCCCGCGTTCTTCAGCGCTGCGAGCATGCAGCGGCGTGCGCCGTCGCCGTCTTCGAGCGGCGCGGTCATGTGGTACGCATCGCCGCTCATGCCGTAGCCGCCGATTTCCGCGTAGATCTTCGCGCCACGCGCCTTCGCGTGCTCGTATTCTTCGAGCACCATCACGCCCGCGCCTTCGCCGAGCACGAAGCCGTCGCGGTCCTTGTCCCACGGACGGCTAGCGGTTGCCGGATCGTCATTGCGTTGCGACAGCGCGCGCGCCGCCGCAAAGCCGCCGATACCGAGCGGGGACACGGTCGATTCCGCGCCGCCGGCAATCATCACGTCGGCGTCGCCGTATTCGATCAGGCGCGAAGCCTCGCCGATGCAGTGCAGACCGGTCGTGCACGCGGTGACGATCGACAGATTCGGACCCTTGATGCCGAACTTGATCGACAGGTGGCCGGAGATCATGTTGATGATCGAAGCCGGCACGAAGAACGGCGAAATGCGGCGCGGGCCGCGATTGAGCAATTCGGTTTGGGTGATTTCGATCATCGGCAGACCGCCGATGCCCGAACCGACCACCACGCCAATGCGCTCCGAATTCTCGTCGGTGACTTCGAGCCCGCTGTCCTGCATGGCCTGGATGCCCGCGGCCACGCCGTAGTGGATGAACGTATCCATGTGGCGCGCTTCCTTACCGGGGATGTAGTCCTCGATATTGAAGCCCTTCACCTCGCCGGCGAAACGAGTCGAGAAGTTCGACGCATCGAACTTCGTGATATTGGCAATCCCAGACTTGCCGGCGACCAGATTGGCCCAGCCATCGGCAACATTATTGCCAACAGGCGAAATCAGCCCCAGGCCTGTAACAACAACACGACGGCGGCTCACGGTAACCCCTTTTTCATAGATGACAAAAGCAAAAGCCACAGCGCCCACAGGAATCGCCCTGTGTGCCCTGTGGCTGTTTAAGTCGGCAATCGCGCGGAAAGTTGCGCTGTCAACATCGCTGGCTCCTGCGTGGCAAGCGGCGTGGCGTATGGCGTGTCAATGGACACACCCCATAGCGCCGACCCTGCTGGCGCCGGCAAGCGGCACGGCAGGGCGTCATGCGCGACCCGTGCAGAAACGCAGGCGCGAATGACCTTAGGCCTTGACGTTCGCGCGAGCGTAGTCGATCGCTTGCTGAACGGTGGTGATCTTCTCGGCTTCTTCATCCGGAATTTCCATGCCGAATTCGTCTTCGAGGGCCATCACGAGCTCAACGGTGTCGAGCGAGTCGGCGCCCAGATCGTTCACGAACGACGCTTCGTTCTTGATTTCCGCTTCCGCAACGCCCAGTTGTTCCGCGACGATCTTCTTGACGCGCTGTTCGATATTGTCCATTACCCCTCCAAGGGAAAAGAAGTTCAAAAATACAGGTGCGCGCATTTTATCAGGTTTGACCCGGCAAAAAAGCGGCGCTTCGGGTTCCTGTCAACGCATGCGCCTCGTGCTTCTGCGAACGCATCAAGGCGCGGATAGTAACCGAATTTGGTTACTGCATGTACATGCCGCCGTTCACGTGCAGCGTCGTGCCGGTGATGTAGCCCGCTTGCGGCGACGCGAGGAAAGCGACCGCGTGCGCGATGTCTTCCGGGCTGCCGAGACGGCCGAGCGGAATCTGCGTTTTCAGCACGGTCTGCTGCTCTTCGGGCAGCGCCTTGGTCATGTCGGTATCGATGAAGCCAGGCGCCACGCAATTGACCGTGATGCCACGGCTGCCGATCTCGCGCGCGAGCGCGCGCGTCATGCCCGCGACGCCCGCCTTCGCGGCCGCGTAGTTGATCTGGCCAGGGTTGCCGGCCGAGCCGACCACCGACGTGATATTGATGATCCGACCGCCCTTCGCTTTCATCATCGGGCGCAGCACCGCACGCGACAGACGGAACACCGACTTCAGGTTGGTGTCGACCACCGCGTCCCAGTCGTCGTCCTTCATGCGCATCGCCAGTTGATCCTGCGTGATGCCGGCGTTGTTCACCAGCACGTTCAGCGCGCCGAATTCCTTGACCGTGCCGTCGATAAGCGCTTCGGCCGCGGCCGCGTCGTTGACGTCGAGCACCGCGCCGCGGCCGCTCACCCCGGCCGCCTTGAACGCCTCGGTGATCGCCGTCGCGCCGCTTTCGCTGGTCGCGGTGCCGATGACCGTCGCGCCCTGACGCGCGAGTTCCATCGCGATCGCACGGCCGATGCCGCGCGATGCGCCCGTTACGATTGCGATCTGCTTGTCGAGAGTCTTTTCCATCTGTCAGTCCGGATGCCCTTCAAATAGGGCTCATTGATTCTTGTTGATTCGTCTGTCGAGGGAGGCCGCGCCAGCGCGGCACGGCTCTGCCGATACCCGCTCGCGAAAGCGCTCAGCCTGCCGTCACGAGCTTCAGCGTTTCTTCGAGCGATGCCGGATCGAACACCGATGCGCCGCCGAGATTGCCGTCGATGCGCCTGGTCAAACCCGCAAGGACCTTGCCCGGGCCGCATTCGATCACGTGCGTGACGCCCTGCGCGGCCATTGCCTGCACGCATTCGACCCAGCGCACCGCACCAGCCGCCTGGCGCACCAGCGCGTCCTTGATTTTGGCCGGCTCGTTGACCACGGCGACGTCGACGTTGTTGATGACGGGAATCGACGGCACCTGCACGTCGATGCTCGCGAGGTATTCGCGCAATTGATCCGACGCCGGCTTGAGCAGCGACGAGTGGAACGGCGCCGACACCGGCAGCGGCAGCGCGCGCTTCGCACCTTTGGCCTTCGCGAATTCGCAGGCTTTCTCGACCGCGGCCTTGTGGCCCGCGATCACGACTTGCGCCGGCGCATTGAAATTGACCGCTTCGACGACGCCCGCGACCGACGCTTCCGCGCAGACCGCGCGCACCGTGTCGTCGTCGAGGCCGAGAATCGCGGCCATGCCGCCTTCGCCCACCGGCACCGCGGTTTGCATCGCCTGCGCGCGGAAACGCACGAGCGGCACCGCGTCGCGGAAAGCTAGCGCGCCGGCCGCGACGAGCGCCGTGTATTCGCCGAGGCTATGGCCGGCGACGATCGCCGGCGCCGGGCCGCCCGCCTGCTGCCACGCGCGATAGGTAGCGTAGGCCGCGGTCAGCATGACCGGCTGGGTGTTGGTGGTGAGATTGAGATCTTCGGCGGGGCCTTCGGCGATCAGCTTGCCGAGGTCCTGGTTGAGTGCGTCGGAGGCTTCCTGAACCGTCTCACGCACGACTGCGCGACCGGCGAATGCATTGAGCATGCCGACCGCCTGCGAGCCCTGCCCAGGAAAAACGAACGCGAATTTCATATCGTCCCCAAAATCTGTTTAATCGGATGTGGCTGCCGGCCGCGGCTGCCCGATGGCGCGCGGTATTACTCCGGCCGCGCAGGCGCCCCCAGCTACGCCCTGCGATGCGTCGTCGCGCTCAGTAGCGAATGACCGACGCGCCCCACGTGAAGCCGCCGCCGACGCCCTCGATCAGCACGTTCTGGCCGCGCTTGATGCGGCCGTCGCGCACCGCGACGTCGAGTGCAAGCGGAATGGACGCCGCCGACGTATTGCCGTGCTCGCCCACCGTGACGACCATGCGCTCCTGCGGCAGGCCGAGCTTGCGGCAGGTGCTTTGCATGATGCGGATATTGGCCTGATGCGGAATCAGCCAGTCGATCTGCTCGGGCTTCAGATCGGCTTTTTCCAATGCTTCGATGGCGACTTTCTCCAGCACGTTGACGGCAAGCTTGAACACCGCCTGACCGTCCATGTGCAGGAACGCGCTGCCAGCGACCACGCCGCCGTTCACGTTGCCCGGCGTGCATAAAATGTTCGAATGGCTGCCGTCCGCGTGCAGCGCGCTCGAGAGCACGCCCGGTTCGTCGGAGGCTTGCAGGATCACCGCGCCGGCGCCGTCGCCGAACAGCACGCAGGTGGTGCGGTCGTTGAAATCGAGGATGCGCGAGAATGTTTCCGCGCCGACCACGAGAGCCGTGCGATGCTGACCGGTGCGAATCAGACTGTCCACTGTCGCGACCGCGTAAGCGAAGCCTGAGCAGACCGCCTGCACGTCGAACGCGGCGCCCTGATTCTTGATGCCGAGCTTGTTCTGCAGCAGGCAGGCGGTGCTCGGGAACACAAAGTCCGGCGTGGAAGTGGCGACGACGATCAGATCGATGGACTGGGGATCGATGTCCGCCGCTTCGATCGCGCGCTGCGAGGCGATCAACGCGAGGTCGCTGGTCGTGACGTCGGGATCGGCGAAGTGGCGGGCATGGATGCCCGTGCGCGCGACGATCCATTCGTCGCTCGTTTCGACACCTTGCCTGCCGAGACGCTCAGCCAGATCCTGATTGGTGACGCGGTTGGACGGCAGATAGCTGCCGGTGCCCAGCACGCGGGAGTAGATTGTGGATTGAGCCATTATGCCTTCGAGGATTGCGCAGCGTAGGGCTCGGCCGGCTGGCCTGCGATCGGGCTTGCGTGACCCGCACCGCTTGCGTCGCGCGCCGCCTGTTCGAGAGAACCTGCGTTCTCTTCCATCGCTCGCGCAAGGCGCTCCAGCACGCCGTTTTTGACGGCATCATACCCGCGTTTGATAGCCCACTCAAACGCGTAGGCATCGGCGGAACCGTGGCTTTTGATCACGAGACCGCGCAAGCCGAGCAGCGCGGCGCCATTGTATTGCCGATGGTCGACGCGTTTCTTGAAGCGCATCAATACCGGCAGCGCGAGCACCGCCATCACCTTGGTCAGCCACGAACGGCCAAACTCTTCCTTGATGATGTTGGACAGCATCTGCGCGAGACCTTCCGACGTCTTCAGCGCGACATTGCCGACAAAGCCATCGCAGACGATTACGTCGACGGTGCCCTTGTAGATGTCGTCGCCTTCGACATTGCCATGAAAGTTCAGTGTACTCGCACGCAGCAGTTCGCCGGCGCGCTTGATGATGTCGTTGCCCTTGATGACTTCTTCGCCGATGTTGAGCAGGCCGATGGTGGGCCGCTCTTTGCCTTCGAGCGCGGACACGAGCGCGTGCCCCATCTCGGCGAACTGCAGCAGGTGCTGCGGCTCGCAGTCGACGTTGGCGCCCAGGTCGAGCATCATCGTATAGCCGGTGGGATTGGGCAGGGCGAACGCGATGGCCGGGCGTTCGATACCCGACAGCGTTTTCAGCACATAACGCGAGACCGCCATCAGTGCGCCGGTGTTGCCGGCGGAAATACAGGCTTGCGCCTCGCCTTCCTTGACGCGGTTCAGCGCCACGCGCATCGACGAATCTTTTTTCTTGCGCAGCGCGACCTCGACCGGATCGTCCATCGCGACGACCTCGGTAGCAGGCACGACGGTCAGCGCCGGCAGATCCTGAGCCTTGAGCTTCTTCAGCTGCGCACGAATCGCACTTTCAATGCCGACGAGCAGCAACTGCGCATCGGGATGCGAACGAACGAAGTTGACGGCAGCGGGAACGGTCACGGACGGGCCGTGGTCGCCTCCCATGCAATCTATCGTGAGCTTTACTGTCATGGAGTGCGACGAATTTCAGACACAAAAAAGCGGCAGTTGAATGCCGCCTTTTTGCCGAACCGGGAAAATGTCAAGCGAGCCGATCGCTACGCGAAACGCCACAGGGCGCATCGCAGTCAACGATTAGTCGTTCTTCGTCTTGACGACTTTCTTGCCGCGATAGTAGCCGTTCGGGCTGATGTGGTGACGCAGATGCACTTCGCCCGTGCTCGGCTCAACGGCCAGCGGCGCTGCCGTCAGGAAATCGTGCGAACGGTGCATGCCGCGCTTCGACGGCGACTTCTTGTTTTGTTGAACTGCCATGACTAAAACTCCAAAAAATTTTCCGAATTCTAACACAGCCCGATACGGACTTAACCACTGGCCGAATGGCCAATGCGCCAGCATCGCGCCCCCTGCAACTATTCAGTGCTTCTTGCCGCCCGGTTCGTCGCGTTTCAGACTCTCGAGCGCCGCGAACGGATTGCGCCGCTCGCTGGATTGATCCGGCTCGCCGATATCGCCAGCTTCGTGCTGCGCGGCTTCGTCACCCTCCCCTTCGCTGCCGTCCGCACCCGAGACAAGGCTCTCGTGCACTTCAGGACAGACCTCGTGTTTCGGCACGAGCGGCAAGGAAAGCAGCAACTCTTCTTCGATCAAGTCGATGAGATCGAACTGGCGCGAGCCCACGATCACCTCGACTTCATCCTCGTCGAGCGGAAACTCTTCGGCTTCCGCCTCCGTACTGACGATCCGGTAAGTTGCATCGACGTTGAACGCCTGCGAATACGGCGTCAAGCACCGCTGGCATTCGAGCCACGCGGCACCATGAATCGCCAGCCGCAGATAAGGCTGGGGACCTTCGGTGCCGTCGTCCTGCAATTCCGGTTGCGTCGTCCCTTCGGCCTGCCATGTGAACGCGGTGTCGCGATCTGGCGCTTCCGCCGGGACTTCGTTTAACATGCGCGGCAGTTGCGAGACGCGCACGACACCCGCAGCCTGACGCCCACTTCGCGCAAATTCGAACAGATCGAGTTCATGCGGGTCGGACGGACCTGCAGGTTTGCCAGGATGTTGAGTCATGTGCGCTCCTGCGTCGGCAAGCAAGTTGCCGGGGTGATTCGCGAAGGACGATCAGATCCGCCGCGAAGATAATCCGGTGTGCGAGGCAGCCAGTGGCCATTGCGTTCAACCTGCCGAGCTTTCTTCGACCTTCCGGCTGCCGAAAGCCGCTGAACGCGCCGAGACCCTTCAGGCGCAAGCATACCGTGAAAAGCCCAAAATCATATCCGTTTTGTCTTTTCGAGTCAAACACTTAAGCCCGTACGCACACGAGCCTCGCGCGACCCCGTACGACCCGCCTCTTCCGTTGCCCGCAAACCATGTCTGATTCCTCCAAATGCCCGCCACGCCTGATTCTGGCATCGAGTTCGCAGTATCGCCGCGAGTTGCTCGAACGCCTGCGCGTGCCGTTCGACATCGTCGTGCCCGCGATCGACGAAACCCCACTCGCCGGTGAAACACCCGATACCACCGCGCTGCGCCTCGCCGAAGCCAAAGCGCGCGCGGTCGCCAAATGCCTCGCCGCCGCCGAACGCGCGCTCGTGATCGGCTCCGACCAGGTCGCCACCTATGACGGCCTGCAGATCGGCAAACCCGGCACGCACGACAGGGCGCTCGCGCAGTTGCAGGCGATGCGTGGTCGCGAGGTGCTGTTCCATAGCGCACTGTGTCTGTTCGACAGCGCGACGGACAGCGCGCAGACCGTCGATGTGATCACCCGCGTGCGCTTTCGCAACCTGCCGGACGCGGCCCTCGACGCGTATCTGCGCGCCGAAACGCCGTACGACGTGGCCGGCAGCGCCAAATCCGAAGGACTCGGCATCGCGCTGCTGGAGGCGATCCATTCCGACGACCCGACCGCGCTCGTCGGCCTGCCGCTCATCGCGTTGTCGCACATGCTGCTCGCGGCCGACTATCCGCTTCTGGGGGCATGATGACCGGTACGCTCTATCTGATTCCGAACACACTCGGCGAAGGCGACGCAAGCGCACTCGAGCTGGTGCTGCCCGCGCCCGTGCGCGCCCGTGCGGCGTCGCTGCACTATTACATTGGCGAAAACGCGAAAACCACGCGCGCGTTCCTGAAAAAAGTCGGCACCGAACGGCCCATTCAGGAGATCGAGATTCGCGAACTGAACGTCAATACGCCGGGCGGGGAAATTGACAAGCTGCTCGCGCCGCTGCTCTCGGGGACCGACGCAGGCCTCGTCTCCGAGGCTGGCTGCCCGGCAGTCGCGGACCCGGGCGCACTACTCGTGCGACGCGCGCACGAGCGCGGCGTGAAAGTCGTGCCGCTGGTCGGACCGAGTTCGATTCTGCTCGCGCTTATGGCGTCGGGGCTGAACGGCCAGACTTTCGCGTTTCACGGCTACCTGCCCGTCGACGCCGCCGAGCGCGCCAAACGTCTGCGCGATCTCGAGCAACAGTCGCGCAAGAGCAAGCAAACGCAGATCTTCATCGAAACGCCGTACCGGAATCGCGCATTGCTCGATACGTTGCTCGCGACCTGCGCGCCGTCGACGCTCGTTTGTGTGGCGGTCGATCTGACGCTGCCGAGCGAAGTCATCGCAAGCCGGAGCGTTGCGGACTGGAAAAAGAAGTCTGAGATCGACCTGCATAAGCGGCCGGCGATTTTTCTGATTCTGGCGGCCTGAGCGCGAGTACCGGGCAGACAGCGAACACCACGCCGCCCCGAAACGTGCCCGCAAAGACAAAGCCCTCGCAATCGGCCAAAGCCGACCGCGCGGGCTTCTTTTATTACTGCGCGTTCAATGCAGATTCATTTTTGCGCCGAGCGCCATCGCCCGAACCGCGCCGGCGCCGACCGCAGCGCCGAATTTGCGCGCAACGCGGTCCGTAATGCTCTCTTTTACCGTGTAATCGACGATATCCGGCGCTTTGAAGATCTCTCGCGCGACGTAATCCGCATCCCCAAAACCGTCCGCGAGGCCCAATTCGACGCTCTTCTGCCCCGTCCAGAACAGACCCGAGAACATGTCCGGTGTCTCATGCAGACGCTTGCCGCGCCCCTGACGCACCGCATCGATGAACTGCGAGTGGATCTGATCGAGCATAACCTGCGCATGTTCGTCCATCTTCGGCGTTTCAGGCGAGAACGGATCGAAAAACCCCTTGTTCTCACCCGAGGTGTGCAGCCGGCGCTGAATCCCCAGCTTGTCCATCAGACCGGTGAAACCGAAGCTGTCCATCAGGACGCCGATCGAACCGACGATGCTCGCCTTGTCTACATAGATCTTCTCTGCCGCGGCGGCCGCGTAGTAGCCCCCTGATGCGCACATATCGCCAACTACGACATACAGCGGAACAGAGGGATATTTCCCGCGCAATCGCCGAACTTCGCTATTGATAATGCCCGCTTGGACCGGACTGCCGCCCGGGCTGTTGCAATAGAGAATCACGCCGGCGGTATTGGAATCTTCGAATGCGGAGTCGAGGGCAGTATTGACATCTTGTGCGTTCGCGTTCGTATCCGTCGAGATCTCGCCGTCAAGCGACACCATCGCCGTATGTCGGCCAGTCGTGGCGACCCGCTCGCCCGAAAAACTCAGCACGCCCCACACTACTAGTGCAAGCACTCCGAGGAACAGGAAACGGAAAAAAATCCGCCAGCGCCGCGCGGCGCGTTGCTCATTGATCGCAGCGAGCGCGATGCGCTCGAGCGCGGCACGCTCCCAGCCGGGCTGGTCGGCAGGGGCACCGGAGCGGCCTCCCGAGGAGGGGTCCCTTCCGGGGGTCAAATTGTCGGACATGCGGACAGTGGAAAGATTGGAGAGGAAATCAGCGCGTGACCGGCAGCAATTCGCCGTCAGGCAACCAGAATACCGCACGACCCTCAGGCGTATCGCGTTCCTCGACCTGCACGGCGCGCAATCTGCCCCCGCGACACGGCCCACCGACGCATTTGCCGGTGTCCGGCGCGTAAATCGCGCCATGTGTCGCGCACATCAAGTATAAGCCGGACGATTCGAAGAACTGCCCTTCCTGCCAGTCGAGTTCCATCGGCACGTGAGCGCAGCGGTTCAGATAGCCGTACGCGCAGCCATCATAGCGGACGAAAAACACCACGGCATCCTGCCCGCAGAGCCGCGCGTCGCGCCGGACGCCTTCCCCACCGTCGACCAGATCCTCGGCCGCGCAAATGCGCACCGCCTGCGCAGCCGCGGCCGTCGTGGCATTCACGCCGTCGGCGCTCATGCGTTCTCCCGCAGCCAGCTGGACAAATCGCTGATGCTCGACGCAACGAACTTAGGCGACATCGCATTCAGCGAATTCGCCGGATGCGCGCCGTAAGTCACGCCGATGCCCGCCACGCCGGCGTTGAGCGCCATCTGCAAGTCGTGCGTCGTATCGCCGATCATGACCGTGCGCGCCGTATCCTGCCCCAGTTCGCGCGTAAGCTCGTGCAGCATTGCCGGATGCGGCTTCGAGAAGGTTTCGTCAGCGCAGCGCGTGCCGTCGAACAGGCTGGTCAGACGTGCCTGATCGAGCGCGCGATTGAGCCCGACGCGGCTCTTGCCCGTCGCGACCGCGAGCAGATAGCCGACGTCGCGCAACTCCTGAAGCATTTCGCGCACGCCGGGGAACAGCTCGGTGGTCTGGTCCTTTACCAGAAAATGAAAGCGATAACGCTCGGAAAGCCGCGAATAGTCGGCAGGATCGAGCGTCGGCGCGGCGATCTGCAGTGCGTCGCGCAGGCCCAGGCCGATTACATAGCTCGCGGCTTCGTCGGCGGGAACCGGCAGGCCGAGATCGCGACACGCCGCCTGGATGCTGCGCGTGATATGCGCGGTCGAATCCATCAGCGTGCCATCCCAGTCGAACACGATCAGGTCAAATTGCTCTCTAGCCATGCAAGGTCGTCTCCGGGTTGGACCCAGTGCGTAGTTCGTTGAGTTGTTCTATAAAGCCGCGGCAGTCGGCCGGCAGCGGCGCCTCGAGTTGCAACGGCGCGCCGGTGGCCGGATGCGTGAGCTTGAGCCGGTAAGCGTGCAGAAACATACGCTTGATCCCGGGCTTCGCGTTCGCGCGCGCAAGAGCCTTGTTAAGCGCGAAATCACCGTATTTGGCGTCGCCGACGATCGGTAGCGCCAGATGCTGCAAATGCACGCGAATCTGGTGCGTGCGCCCAGTTTTCAGTTCCGCCTCCAACAGCGCGTATTCGGGCCAGAGGTCGACCAGATTGAAAATCGTGTGCGAAGCGAGGCCATCGGCCTGCACGCGCACGCGGCGCTCGCCGTCGGCGGTCAGGAATTTGTGCAGCGGCTCCTTCACCGCGCGACGGCGCCCCCAGTCGCTTGCCCATTCGCCGTGCACGCACGCGTAATAGCGCTTGTCCATCCGGTTGTCGCGAATCTGCTCGTGCAGATTGACGAGCGCCGCGCGCTTCTTCGCGAGCATCAGGATGCCCGAAGTCTCGCGATCCAGCCGGTGCACGAGTTCGAGGAATTTCGCCTGGGGCCGCGCCGCGCGCATCTGCTCGATCACGCCGAACGCGACTCCGCTGCCGCCGTGGACCGCGACGCCGGCTGGCTTGTCGATCACCAGCAAATGCTCGTCTTCGAACAGAATGTGAAAGCCCGCCGCGGGCACGGGCACGTGGGCCGCGGCCTGATCCGGCTGGGCGACGCGGATCGGCGGTACGCGCACGAGATCGCCCAGTTCGAGCCGGTATTGCGCATCGATCCGGCCCTTGTTCACGCGCACTTCGCCGCTGCGCAGAATGCGGTAAATATGGCTTTTCGGCACGCCCTTGCAGACGCGCAGCAGGAAATTATCGATGCGCTGACCAGCTGATCGGTCGTCGATTTCGATCAGCGAAACCTGGTCGCCCGAAATCGAGCCTTCGACCGCGCCTGCAACCGATCTCTGGGATGTTTTGCCTAACTCTTTCATTCTGAATATAATTTGCCCAGCAGTCCGCGACGGCCGGCGCGGTGTCCGCACAGCGTCCGGAATGCGGGTGGATTGCGCGAGCGCAAGCGATAAACCGTTATTTTACTTGCGCCGGGGTCTGGTTGCTCACCCTGAAAATGAGATGCAACAAGTTGCACGCACGAAGTCAGCACCCGGCAGGGACGGCGCCCGCAGGCGCGTTCGGTCAAGGTCGGCTTCGACGGTAACGGAATTTTGGTAAAAAAGAATTTAGCTTCCAGCTTCGTGATCCGGGTGGTATGACGCCCTGCTGGACGAAGCTGCAAGTCGCGAAAATACGGCGTGCGCCCGAGGCGTCTTGTAGAAAGTACAAGACATGGCGACGTCAAAAGAAAGGCGAGACACCCCCAGCAGGAAAAGACGCGCCGCCTGCGCGAACTTCCCGTTGCGGCATGACCGCGGACTTCGGCCCTTCGCTCGCGCGCCCAGTTGGCGCGCCCGCTTCACAGGACGAAGACTTATGAAGGTCTGCTGGCTAAACGCGGCGTGTCAGGCCATGATTTGAAGCCGTGTTCGCATGTGCCCTGCGGCACCGTGCCCATCTTTCCATCGGGCCGGGCCCTCTCAGGCAATTCTCCCGCCATCTTTCCCGCTCCAGCGTGCTTGTGAAAACACAATAAGACGCGGCACGCCTGCCCTTTACGCTCTCGCGACTGACAACCGCGCAGCTGGGCCGGCGAGGCCGCTCTGGAGCCGTTCAATGAAACGAATGTTGTTCAATGCGACGCAGCAGGAAGAACTGCGCGTCGCCATCGTCGATGGGCAAAAACTCATCGACATTGACATCGAAACCGCCGGGCGCGAACAGCGCAAAGGCAATATTTACAAGGGCATCATCACGCGCATCGAGCCGTCGCTCGAGGCCTGCTTCGTCAACTACGGCGAAGACCGCCACGGCTTCCTGCCGTTCAAGGAAGTCGCCCGGCAGTACTTCCGCGATGGCGTCGACATGCGTTCTGCACGCATCCAGGACGCGCTGAAGGAAGGTCAGGAACTGATCGTCCAGGTCGAAAAAGAAGAACGCGGCAACAAGGGCGCGGCCCTGACCACGTTCATCTCGCTCGCCGGCCGCTATCTGGTCCTGATGCCGAATAACCCGCGTGGCGGCGGCGTGTCGCGCCGGATCGAAGGCGACGACCGTCAGGAACTGCGCGAAACCATGGCGCAGCTGCAACTGCCGGAAGGCATGAGCATCATCGCGCGCACGGCGGGCATCGGCCGCAGCGCCGAAGAGCTGCAATGGGACCTGAACTACCTGATGCAGCTATGGCGCGCGATCGAAGCCGCGTCGCAAAGCGGCACGGCCGGCCAGCCGATGCTGATCTATCTCGAATCGAGCCTCGTGATCCGCGCGATTCGCGACTACTTCCAGCCCGATATCGGCGAAATCCTGATCGACACGACCGAAATCCATGACCAGGCACGCGCCTTCATGGACATCGTGATGCCGGATAATGTCAGCAAGGTGAAGCGGTATCACGACGACGTGCCGCTGTTCTCGCGTTTCCAGATCGAGCACCAGATCGAAACCGCGTACTCGCGCACCGTGCCGCTGCCGTCGGGCGGCGCGATCGTGATCGACCACACCGAAGCGCTCGTCGCGATCGACGTGAACTCGGCGCGCGCCACCAAGGGCGCCGACATCGAGGAAACCGCCGCGCGCACGAACCTCGAAGCCGCCGACGAAGTCGCCCGCCAGCTGCGTCTGCGCGACCTGGGCGGGCTGATCGTGATCGACTTCATCGACATGGAATCGGCCAAGAGCCAGCGCGAAGTCGAGCAGCGTCTTAAAGACGCGCTGAAGCACGACCGCGCCCGCGTCCAGATGGGCAAGATTTCGCGCTTCGGCCTGATGGAGCTGTCGCGCCAGCGTCTGCGTCCGGCGCTGTCGGAAGGCAGTCACGTCACGTGTCCGCGTTGTAACGGCACGGGTCACATCCGCGATACCGAATCGTCCGCGCTGCAGGTGCTGCGGATCATTCAGGAAGAAGCGATGAAGGAAAACACCGCGGCGATCCACTGCCAGGTGCCGGTCGAAGTGACCGCCTTCCTGTTGAACGAGAAGCGCGCCGAAATCAACAAGATCGAGTCGCGTTTCAAGGTCAACGTCGTGCTGATCCCCAACAAGCACCTCGATACGCCGCACTACAAGCTCGAGCGTCTGCGTCACGACGACGCGCGCCTCGACGATCCGCGCGCATCGTGGAAGATGGCCGAAGAAGCAGCCCGCGAGCTCGAATCGGAAACCGGCTACAGCAAGCGCACCGAGGAAGTGAAGCCGAAGCAGGAAGCGGCGGTCAAGGGCATCACGCCCGAGAAGCCGGCTCCGAGCGCGCCGGTCCGCCCGGCGGCTACCCCCGCTCCGGTCGCGGTGACGCCGGCCAGCGGCGGCTTCATCGGCTGGCTGAAGAATCTGTTCGGCATGCAGCCGGCCGCTCCGGCACCTGCCGCACCGGCCACGACCGACAAGCAGGCCCGTCCGCAACGCGGCGAACGCGCCGAGCGCGGTGAGCGCACCGGCGAGCGCGGCGGCGATCGCAACCGCAATCGCCGTGGCGGCGCAGGCGGCCGCGACGCGGCAGCGCGTGGCGAAGGCGTCACCGGCGGCCGTCAGCCGCAAGCTCAGCAGCCGTCGCAGCGTCGCGAGGAACGCGAAGGCCGCGAGGCACGCGAGGGCCGTGAGCCGCGCGCGCCGCGTGAGCAACGCGAACCGCGTGAGGCTCGTGAAGGCCGCGAACCGCGCGAGGCTCGCGAGCCGCGTGAAGCACGCGAACGCGACACCCGCGGCGCCGAGCGCGCGGAAGCAGTCGAAGGCACGGCACGCGCCGAACGTCAGGAACGCGGTGAGCGCCGCGAGCGTGGCGAACGCGCTGAACGCGTCGAGCGTGGCGAGCGTCGCAAGCCGCAGGCGGAAGCCGCCGCGGCACTCACGCAAACCGACACGCAAGCCGCCGACGAACTCGCCCGCAACCGCGCCGCAGCCGGTGAAAACGGCGTGCCGGTCGATCAGGAAGCGGTCGCACGGGACGGTGAAGAGCGTCGTCGTCGCCGTCGCGGCCGTCGTGGTGGTCGTCGCGAGCGTGAAGAGGACGTGAATGGCAACCTCGCGGCGGACGTCGCGGAAGCGGAAGGTGACAACGTTGCCGCCAGCGACGAAGCGCCGGTGCGTATCGAGCAGCCTGTCGAGCACACGCGTACGGTCAGCGAAGCGAAGGACGTGACCCCGGTCGAAGTGGTGGTCGCCGCTGTCGCAACGCAAAGCGCCGTCGTGACCGAACTGCATGCGGCAGCCGAAACGCCGGCTCTCGCCGCGGAAAATGCCGCGAAGACCGAAAAGGTCGTGCCAGTCGAGCAAGCTCCGGTGGCGGCGCAACCGGCTATCGAAACGCCGGTGCAAGCAGAGCAAGCCGCGCCGGCCGCGAGCGAACCGGTCGCGCCGGTTGCTCCGGTCGAACCTGCCGCGCATGCCGAATCGCCGGCAGTCGAGCCGGCGCTGGAAGTGCAGCCGACCGTCCCGACCGAACCGCAAGCCGCCCAGGCTGCGCTCGACACCGCGGCTCCGGCCACGATCGTCGAGGCACCGGCAGCCGTGCCGGCACCGCAGGCCGAGATCGTCGAGCCGCAACCGGTCGTCGCGCCGGAACCGGCCGTGTCCGAACCGGCGCCTGTCGCCGCGGCCGCGCAGCCGGCTCCCGTGCGCAGCGCAGCGCCCGCCGCCGCATCGGCCGATGCATTGCAGCCGATCCTCGAGCAAGCTGGCCTGATCTGGGTGAACACCGACGCCGACAAACTGCGTGCCGCGCAGGAAGCGGCGGCGCAGACGGTCAAGCCGCCGCGTGTGGTCCGTGAGCGCAAGGCGCTGCCGCCGGTCGACAACACGCCGATGCAACAGGTCGAAACGATCAAGCATCCGCAGTAAGCCGCGTCGTTGTACTAGAAAAAGCCCGCCCTTCCCGGCGGGCTTTTTTTTGGGGGGTGACCCATCCTGGCCGCGAGCCGCGTCACGTCGCTCCCCGTAAACCCCCACCACGTGCGCCGGCCGCCTGCCACCACGGGCATTTCCGATAGAATTAATCATCCGCCGTCCGATAAAGCCTCTGACGAAGCACTTCATGTCACGACGCATCATCCCTGTTGCCGATTTCAGCGCGGCGCCGGTCATCACCGGCCCAGAGCAGACGCCTAGCGGCGCGCTGCACGATGCGCTCGCGCGTCCGCTGCACGATCTGCGCATCTCGGTGACGGACCGCTGCAACTTCCGTTGCGTCTACTGCATGCCGCGCGCGGTGTTCGACAAGGACTATGCGTTCCTGCCGCACAGCGCGCTGTTGAGCTTCGAGGAGATCGAGCGGCTCGCGCAGCTGTTCGTCGCGCATGGCGTCGAGAAGATTCGCCTGACGGGCGGCGAGCCGCTGCTGCGCAAGAACCTCGAATTCCTGATCGACCGGCTCGCCCGCTTGACCACCCCCGCCGGCCGTCCGCTCGATCTCACGCTGACCACCAACGGCTCGCTGCTGGCGCGCAAGGCGCGCAGCCTGAAGGACGCCGGCCTCTCGCGCGTCACCGTCAGCCTCGACGCGCTCGACGACGCACTGTTTCGCCGCATGAACGACGCCGACTTCGCGGTCGCCGACGTGCTCGACGGCATCGCCGCCGCTCAGGCGGTCGGGCTCGCGCCGATCAAAGTGAACATGGTCGTCAAACGCGGTACCAACGACGGCGAAATCGTCCCGATGGCGCGTCATTTCAGAGGCACGGGCACGGTGCTGCGCTTCATCGAGTACATGGACGTCGGCACCTCGAACGGCTGGAACATGACCGAAGTGCTGCCTTCCGCCGACGTCGTCACGCGCATCGCCGAGCATTTCCCGCTCCTTCCGCTCGAAGCGCACAGCGCCGCCGAAACCGCGCAACGCTGGGGCTATGTCGACGGCGGCGGCGAGATCGGCGTCATTTCGAGCGTGACCCGCGCGTTCTGCGGCAATTGCACGCGCGCGCGTTTGTCGACCGAGGGCAAGCTGTACCTGTGCCTGTTCGCATCGAGCGGGCATGACCTGCGCGCGCTGTTGCGCGGCGGCGCGAGCGATGCCGAGATCGCCACCGCCATCGCCGAAATCTGGCAGGGCCGCAGTGACCGCTACTCGCTGCTGCGCGGCAGTCAGCCGGCCGATTCGAGCGAGGCGGCCGGGCATCGCGTCGAAATGTCCTACATCGGCGGCTGAGCGGCCGGCGCATGTCCATCCCCCGCGAACAGATCACCGGCCTCGTGCTTGCGGGCGGCCGCGGCACGCGCATGGGCGGCGTCGACAAGGGGCTGCAACCGCTGCACGGCGAAGCGCTCGCCGCTCACGTGCTCCGACGTCTCGTGCCGCAGACCGGCCCGCTGATGATCAGCGCGAACCGCCATCCCGACATCTATGCCGCGCTCGGCGCGCCGTATCGCGCGACGGTCGTCGCTGATACGCTCTCCGACTTTCCCGGCCCGCTCGCCGGCATGCTCGCCGGACTGCGTGCCGCCGGCACGGCCTACCTGCTGAGCGTGCCCTGCGATTCGCCATGGCTGCCGGCCGACCTCGCCGCGCGCCTCGCTGATGCGCTCGACGCAAACCACGCCGATATCGTGACCGTCACCACCATCGACATCCGTGGCGAGACGATGCTGCACCCGGTGTTCGCGCTGATGCGCACCGCCGTCGCGGACGACCTGGCCGCGTTTCTGGCCGCCGGGGAACGCAAGGTCCGCGCGTGGTACGCGCGCCACAAGACGGTCGAAGTCGTCTTTGCCGACGAGCGCGCGTTCTACAATGCCAACTCGTTACAAGAACTCGCCGACCTCGAACGGAATCGAGGCCCCGGCTGACATCCGCTCCGGCCGCACGGCAATAGCCGCGCCCGTCTCCGGTCGCGACGCCCAGCCATTCATGACCACGCTCAACGACTTTTCACGCTGCGTCGCGCAGTACGATCCTCATGCGCTACCCGTCCCGGCCGCTCAGGCGATCGTCCGGCAGTGGGCGACGCCCGTGGCGGCCGTCGAGCGCGTGGCATTGCGCGACGCGCTCGAGCGCGTGCTCGCCGCCGACATCGTGTCGCCGATCGACGTGCCCGCGCACGACAACTCCGCGATGGACGGCTACGCGTTCAATCACGCGGCGCTCGCGGCCGGTACGCGAGGCGGCGCGGACAGCGTCGAGCTGACGGTCGCCGGCAAGGCGCTCGCGGGCCATCCGTTCACGGGCCGCGTCGCGGCGAACCAGTGCGTGCGCGTGATGACGGGCGCCTGCATGCCCTCCGGCTGCGACACCGTCGTGCCGCAAGAGCGGGTCGAGCGCGATAGCGCGGATTCCCCTTCGATCCGCTTCGCGGCCAGCGCGCTCTCGGCGGGCGCGAACCGCCGTCGCGCCGGCGAAGATCTCGCGCGTGGCCACGTCGCGCTGCATGCCGGGCGCATCGTGCGCGCGTCGGACCTCGGTCTGCTCGCGTCGCTTGGCATCGGCGAAGTCAGCGTGCGGCGGCGTCTGCGGGTTGCGTTCTTTTCGACCGGCGACGAACTGCGCTCGCTCGGCGAACCGCTCGACGCCGGCTCGGTCTACGACAGCAACCGCTACACGCTGTTTGCGATGCTGCGGCGTCTGAACGTCGACGCCCTCGATCTCGGCGTCGTGCGTGACGAGCCGGCCGCGCTCGAAGCCGCGCTGCACAGCGCCGCGGCCAATGCCGACGTGGTGCTGACTTCGGGCGGCGTGTCGGTCGGCGAAGCGGACTTCACGAAGCAACTGCTGCAGACTTTCGGCGACGTCGCCTTCTGGAGTCTCGCGATGCGCCCCGGCCGGCCGCTCGCGTTCGGCCGCCTGTGGTCCGGTGCACAGCCGGGGCTCGGCAAACCTGCGCTATTCTTCGGCCTGCCCGGCAATCCGGTCGCCGTGATGGTGACGTTCTATCAGATCGTGCGCGAAGCGCTGCTGCTGATGGCCGGCGCGACGCCGCGGCCGTTGCCGGTGATTCACGCGGCGAGCCGCGTGGCGATGGACAAGCGCGCGGGCCGCACCGAATTCCAGCGCGGCATCGCCGAACAGGACGCGCACGGACACTGGCACGTGAGCCCGACCGGTTCGCAAAGCTCCGGCGTGCTGAGCTCGATGAGCGAAGCGAACTGCTTCATCGTGCTTGGCCACGACGAGGGCGAAATCGACGTCGGCGATCGCGTGTCGATCATGCTGTTCGACGGTCTCATCTGACGTTCCAGGCGACGCATCGATCGCACGACATCGGCACTACATCAGTACCTGATCCGCACTCCACCCACTACCACTACTAAGACACACTGGGGTTTGACTTACATGAAAAAACAGATCTCGTTCATCGCACCAGGACAGACGGCCAAAGCGCTGATCCTCGTGTATCTGACATTCTCGGTGCCGATCGTGCTGCTCGGCGTGGTGGTCGCGTTCGTGCGCTATGGCTCGGTGGAACTGAGCACCGTGTTCAGCGCGCTGCTGTTGAACGCGATCCTCGGCTTCGTCCTGTTGTGGATCGCGTGCCACGCGTACAACTGGGTCGCGTCGCGCTTCGGTGGTATCGAAATCCATCTGGCCGACGCACCGGAAGAAGCGTGACGGGCGATGCGCAGGAGCGGCTAGCTGAAAGAGCCTGAATTCCAGCGCCTCGCCCCTCATTGCTCATCGGGTTCCACACCCGACAGCGCATCGCCGAGCAGCCCACTCGCCTCCTCGCCCGGCAACGCTTCGACGTCGCGCAGCTTGCGGTTCATCATGCGCGTGCGCGTTTCGGCGGCCTCGATCGAACGTGTGACGGTTTCGAGCTGCGCCTTGGTCCTCGCGAGCACGTCGCCGAATTTGCCGAACTCCGTTTTCACCGCGCCGAGCACCTGCCACACCTCGCTCGAACGTTTTTCGATCGCGAGCGTGCGGAAACCCATCTGCAGACTATTGAGCAACGCGGTCAGCGTGGTGGGCCCCGCAATCGTCACGCGATAGTCGCGCTGCAGCAGATCCGTGAGCCCCGGCCGGCGCAACACTTCCGCGTACAGGCCTTCGGTCGGCAAAAACAGCAGCGCGAAGTCGGTCGTATGCGGCGGCGCCACGTACTTCTCCGCGATGGTGCGCGCCTCCGCGCGAATCCGCACTTCAAGCGCGCGCGATGCTTCCTCGACCGCGACCGGATCGGCGCGCTCCTGCGCCTCGATCAGCCGCTCGTAGTCCTCGCGCGGGAATTTGGCGTCGATCGGCAGCCATACCGGCGTATTCGCGCCGCCCGGTTCCGGGCGCCCCGGCAGCCGAATCGCGAACTCCACGCGATCGGCGCTCTTCGGCACCGTCGCGACGTTCTTCGCGTATTGATCGGCGGTCAGCAGTTGTTCGAGCAAGGCTTCGAGCTGCACTTCGCCCCACGTGCCGCGTGTCTTCACGTTGGTCAGCACGCGCTTCAGATCGCCGACGCCCGCCGCCAGCGTCTGCATTTCGCCGAGCCCGCGATGCACCTGTTCGAGCCGGTCGGACACGAGCTTGAACGATTCGCCGAGCCGCTGTTCGAGCGTCGCGTGCAGTTTTTCGTCGACGGTGCGGCGCATCTCCTCGAGCCGCGTCGCGTTGTTCGCCTCGATGTCCCTCAGACGTTGCTCGATCGTCGCGCGCACTTCGGCGAAGCGCCGGTCGTTCGCCTCGGTCAGTTGCCCGAGCTGCAGGCTCAGCGTGTCGCCGAACTGCTTGAGCGAGCGGCCCTGCTCGTCGCGCGCCTGCTGCGCCTGCGCCTGCAGGCTGTGACGCACGGCGTCCAGCTGCTGCGCAAAGCCGTCGATCTTGCCGCCCTGCACCGTCGTCATGCTGCCGAACTGCGCGGCGAGGGTTTGTTGAAACTGCGCGAAGCCGCCGCTTTGCTCGGTGCGCGATACACGGGCGGTCTCGGCGATGTCGTTGCGCAGTTGCCGCTCGAGCCGCTCGGCGGTATGCACCTGAGCATCGACGACGGCATCGACGCGTTCGTTGAGCATCGCGAACTGCTCGTGCTGCTCCGTGCGGTCATGACCGCGCACCAGTAAGGCCAATGCGATCACGAGGGCGACCGCCAGCACCGCGACGGCCGCCACCAGAATCATCGTCATGAACGCGCCTTGCCGATCACGTCGGGGTTGATCGGATTCGGCGGCTGACCGGCGCGCGGTCCTACGCCGAGCCCGGCGATCAGATTGTCCGCGGCGAGGTTCGCCATCGCACGGCGCGTGGTTTCGGTCGCGCTCGCGATGTGCGGCGTCAGCACCACGTTCGGCACGCTGAGCAGCGCCGGATTCAGATTCGGTTCGCCCTCGAACACGTCGAGACCGGCCGCCGCGATGCGCCTGTCACGCAGCGCGTCGGCCAATGCGGCATCGTCGACGATGCCGCCGCGCGCGATGTTCGTCAGCGTCGCGCTCGGCTTCATCAGCGCGAGTTCGGCCGCGCCGATCGTGTGGTGGTTGTTTTTGGTGTACGGCAGCACCAGCACGACGTGGTCGGCGCGCCGCAGCAGATCCTCTTTCGACACGTATTCCGCGTTCAGCTCGGCCTCGATTTGCGGCGCGACGCGCGAGCGGTTGTGATATATGACTCGCATGTTGAAGCCCTGCGCGCGCCGCGCGAGCGCCTGGCCGATGCGGCCCATGCCGATCACGCCCAGCGTCGAGCCGTACAGGTCGCTGCCGAGAAAGCCGTCGTAGCTCCACTTCTGCCAGAGCCCCGCGCGCAGCCAGTGCTCCGACTCGGCGATGCGGCGCGCGGCAGCCATCATCAGCGCCCAGCCGAAGTCGGCGGTCGATTCGTTCAGCACGTCTGGCGTGTTGGTGCCGAGCACGTTCGCCGCGTTGAACGCGGCCATGTCGAAGTTGTTGTAGCCGACTGCCATGTTCGACACGACGCGCAAACGCGGCGCCGCGGCGAGCACGGCCGCATCGATCATCTCGCCGGCCGTCAGCGCGCCGTCCTTGTCGGCGAGACGGCGCTTCAGCTCCTCGGCGGGCAACACGTCGCCCTCGTTCCAGTCGACGTCGAAGTATTGTTTGAGCCGGTCGATCACATCGGGAAAGATCGAACGGGCAACGAGGATTTTCTGCATTGCAAGTCTCCGTATCGCACGTCGAGGGAGTGCCTCGGCGTTGCAGAGTCAGCGTCGAAAAAAGAGCCAGCCGGTCAGCGCGAACAACGGCAGCAACATCGCGCCGGACCAGCCCATATATGCGAAAAAGCTCGGCATGCGCACGCCGCGCGATTGCGCCATCGCCTTCACCATGAAGTTCGGCGCGTTGCCAATATAGGTATTGGCACCCATGAACACGGCACCGGCCGAAATCGCCGCGAGCGTGGTTGCTCCGGTGGTCATCAACGTCTGCGCGTCGCCGCCGGCCAAATTGAAGAACACGAGATAGGTCGGCGCGTTGTCGAGAAACGAAGATAGCAGGCCGGTCGCCCAGAAGTACATGATGTCGCGCGGCTCGCCCGACGGATCGTTGACCAGATGGACGATGCCCGCGAACGCGCCGGCTTCCCCCGCGCGCAGGATCATGATGACCGGCACGATCGTCACGAAGATGCCGGCGAACAGTTTGGCGACTTCCTCGATCGGCGCCCAGTTGAAGTCATTGCCGGCACGGGCGGCGCGCGGAGTCCACGCGAGCGACAGCAGCGTGACGACGATCAGCGCGGCGTCGCGCACGATGTTTTGCAACGCGACGTGGGCACCCAGTACGTCGAATGTGATTTGCGGGCGCCACAGTCCGCTCATCAGCACGAGCGCGATCGCCGCGGCGAGCAGCACGAAATTGATCTTGCCGTCGATGCCGAGCGGCGCGCCGTCGGGCGTCGGATCGAGGAAGGCGGAACGCGCCTCCTCGCGCTGGTGAAAATAGTACGAGTCGAGTGCATAGAAAGCGGCGAGCAGCATGCCGCTCACGAACAGCATCGGAGCCGCGAGATGCGTGGTGGTCCAGAAAAAATTCACGCCTTCGAGAAAGCCGAGGAAGAGCGGCGGATCGCCGAGCGGCGACAGCGCGCCCCCAATGTTCGCGACGAGGAAGATAAAGAACACCACCACGTGGGTCACATGGCGGCGATTGTCGTTGGCGCGCAGCAGCGGGCGGATCAGCAGCATTGCCGCGCCGGTCGTCCCCATCACGCTCGCGAGCAACGTGCCGAGCGCGAGAATCGCGGTGTTCAGGCGCGGCGTGCCGTGCAGATTGCCGCGCACGCAGATGCCGCCCGCGACGGTGTAGAGCGCGGTCAGCAGAATGATGAACGGGATGTACTCGTCGAGCATGGCATGCGCGAGCGCGCCTAGCGCGGCGCTCGTGCCGAAGCTCACGCCGAACGGCACGATGAACGCGAGCGCCCACGCCGCGGCGATCTTGCCAAAATGGTGATGCCAGAAGGCTGGCGCGATCAGCGGAAAGATCGCGATCGACAGCAGCACACCCGCGAAGGGCAAGCCCCACAGCGCTGACAAGCGCGCACCGTCGAGCGTCGCAGCCTGCACGGACGGCGCACACAGCGCGAGCATGGAGGCAACGGCGAGCCACAGGCCCGCGCGACCAGACAGCGAACTCATGCCGATACAGGACGCGCGACGGTTTGCCAACGCACGAACGACGGATACCGCGTGTGTCGCATATGCGACAGCAAGCCGCCGTGCGACGCGTTCAAGCATCCTGCACGACGATCGCATGCACGCGGTAAGGGCCGTGCGCGCCCAACACGATGGTCTGCTCGATATCGCCGGTGCGCGACGGCCCCGATATGAAATTGAGCGCGCGCGGCAGTTCACCGCGCTCCTTGCGAATCAGACCGAACGCCTCCTCATGACCCGCGACGATGCGCGACGCCGGCACGATCGCGATATGCGTCTCCGGAAGCAGCCCGGCCGACGCATACGTCTCGGGTCCGGACAGCAACACGAGTGTGCCTGTCTCCGCGGTCGCGCAGAAGCAGCCGGTGAGACCGACCGCGTCGTGGTCTTGAGGTTTGCGAAATTCGACGGCGAGGCCGGCTTCGGCCCACGGCAGATCGCGCAGCGTTTGCCATGCGATGGCCTGCAACGGCAAGCCCTGTTGGGTCAGATAGCGATGCGCGGCGGCGGGCACATCGGCGAGGGTTTGAACGGTGTCGACGGTGGTCGCCATCTTCTGCGCTTCTTCAATGAACTGCGCGCGCAGATCGGCGGGGATGTCCGGACGCGGCCCGGCCGGATGACGCGCGAGATAGTCCGCCGCGGCTTCGCGCTCGGCGGCGCTCGGCTCGGGCTCGCGCCCTTGCGCGGCGCGGATGCGCGCCAGGATGTTGCGGCGGGCAATCGATGTGTCCATGGGCGAAATCCTCGTGTCGACAGCCGTGCGATATGGCGAGGATTATACCGGTGGCATTCCATGCAAACACCCTGGCCGAACGGCATATTGCCGGGCGCCGGGAGTGCGGCGACACTGTTCGCCGCACCACCCCGAACGCGAGCAGATCATGAACAGGCGACGAACCGAACGGCAGGCCGCGAAGCGCGCTATTTGGCCGCCTCTTCTTCCGGCTGCGCGATGCCGAACACCTGGCGCAGATACGCGAGATACGCCTTGTCCTCGCACATGTTCTTGCCCGGCGAATCGGACAATTTCGCGACCGGCTGACCGTTGCAGCGGACCATCTTGATCACGATTTGCAGTGGGTTGTAGCCGAGGTCGTTGGTCAGATTGGTGCCCACCCCGAACGCGAGCTTGCAGCGGCCGCGGAAGCGCTCGTAGAGCTGCAGCACCTTCGGGATGTCGAGTGCGTCGGAGAACACGAGGACCTTGGTGCGCGGGTCGCAGCGATTCGCCTCGTAGTGCTTGAGCAGGCGCTCGCCCCAGTCGAACGGATCGCCGGAATCGTGGCGAGCGCCGTCGAACAGCTTGCAGAAGTACATGTCGAAGTCGCGCAGGAACGCCTGCATGCCGTACACGTCGGAGAGCGCAATCCCGAGGTCGCCGCGATATTCCTTCGCCCACATCTCGAAGCCGAAGATCTGCGAGTCGCGCAGCCGCGGACCGAGCGCCTGGCAGGCCTGCAGGTACTCGTGCGCCATCGTGCCGAGCGGCGTCAGGCTGTGCTTCATCGCGTAGAAGACGTTGCTCGTGCCGGCGAACTGCTCGCCGAGGCCGTCCTTCAGCGTGAGGATCACCTCCTCGTGCCATTGCTTCGAGAAGCGGCGGCGCGTGCCGTAATCGGCGATCTTGCAGTCGGCGTATTCGGGACGCGCGCCGAGCAGTTGGATCTTGTCGAGCAGACGGCCGCGGCCTACGTGATAGTCGGGCGTTTGCTGCGTGTTGCGGAAATAGACTTCGTTGACGATCGCGAGCACCGGGATTTCGAAGAGGATCGTATGCAGCCACGGCCCCTTGATGTCGATGTCGATTTCGCCATTGCCCTTCGGCGACGGCGTGATCGAAATGTACTTCTCGTTCAGATGGAACAGCGCGAGGAACTCGATGAAGTCGCCCTTGATGAAGCGCATGCGGCGCAGGTAGTCGAGTTCATCGTCGGTGAAACGCAGTTCGCAGAGCTTGCGCACTTCGTCGCGAATCTCGCCGATGTAGGGCACCAGATCGACGTTCGGCGTGCGGCAGCGGAAGCGGTACTCCACGTTCGCGGCGGGGAAGTGATGCAACACCACCTGCATCATCGTGAACTTGTACAGATCGGTATCGAGCAGCGAAGTAATAATCATGATGGTACGAACTGGACCGCTGAAAAAACGAAACGGGCTCACGGCCCCGTTGCAACGGGCGCGCTGAACCGAGCGGCGCGCCAACCTGACGCATGTTACCCGAATGCGTCCGCATCCATCGTGCCACCGGCCTGCGCCGGCTGTCCGCGGCCATTTGCGGCACCTCATAAACTAATCACAAAAACATATAAGACGCACAGGCCGATGTTTCATCTGCCTGTTGACGTTAAGTTACAATAACTCTTTTGGCGTCCGCGCCTTCCCTGATTCCGCATGCAGGAGCTGCCTGAATGACTCACGTTGTGACCGAAAGCTGCATCAAGTGCCGCTATACCGACTGCGTCGATGTATGCCCGGTGGACTGCTTTCGCGAAGGTCCCAACTTCCTCGCGATCGACCCCGATGAATGCATCGACTGCGCCGTGTGCGTAGCCGAGTGCCCGGTGAACGCCATCTATGCCGAAGAAGACGTGCCGGGCGACCAGCAGGACTTCATCGCGCTGAACGCCGACCTGGCGAAAGCGTGGCCCAGCATCACGAAGACCAAGGCACCGCTGCCGGAAGCCGAGGAATTCAAGGACGTGAAGGAAAAGCTCGCGTTGCTCGCGCGCTGAGCAGGGCACGCCTGTCGCGTGCCCTGCCCGTTCAGAATTAATATGAAGATGAACGCAGAGGTATTGACAGGCGTTTAAGCCGCCTCTACAATTTCGCTTCTCTGCTGTTGTTGTTCTGTTCCTCGATAGCTCAGTCGGTAGAGCGCCGGACTGTTAATCCGTAGGTCCCTGGTTCGAGCCCAGGTCGAGGAGCCAAGAATTTCAAAAGCCCGTTAACCAAGACGGGTTTTTTTATGTAGATCAAGTTGTACTGCTGTTCCTCGATAGCTCAGTCGGTAGAGCGCCGGACTGTTAATCCGTAGGTCCCTGGTTCGAGCCCAGGTCGAGGAGCCAAAAAATTGAAAGGCCCGCATCCGTGCGGGCCTTTTTGTTTTTGCGCCCCGATCGCCCGCCTCACGCGCGCGGCACGTTATACGATGGCGGCTTCACGGCGCACGTTTCACCCCTCTGGCGCCGGCTCACTCCAGACACTCAACCGGCACGTTCATGAAATCCACCTCGCTACACATCGCGCTCACGGCGATCGGCGCCCTGCTGCTTTCTTCGGCGCACGGCGAAGAAATCGCCAGCGTCAATACGAATTTTCACGTTACAGGCTCCGACCGCGTGGTCGTCGAAGCCTATGACGATCCCGTCGTGCAAGGCGTCACCTGCTACGTGTCGCGGGCGCGGACCGGCGGCGTCAAAGGTACGCTCGGCATCGCCGAAGATCCGACCGAGGCGTCGATCGCATGTCGCCAGGTCGGGGAGCTGCATTTCACCGGCCCCATCAAGCAGAAGGACGACGTGTTCTCGGTCAGCATGTCGCTGATCTTCAAGTCGCTGCACGTGGTGCGGGTGGTCGACACGAAGCGCAACGCGCTGGTCTATCTGACCTACAGCGACCGTGTGGTCAGCGGCAGCGCGAAAAACAGCGTGAGCGCCGTGCCGATGCCGACCGGCACGACGATTCCGCTCAAGTAACGCAAGTACCGTCAATTGACGGCGCGAGCGGCACGCGGCGCGCCTGCGCGCCTGCGCGCCCGCCGCCGTCCCCGCCCACGACGCGTTAAACTGACCGGTCCAGTTGGACTTTCGTCATGACCGCCACCTCTCGTTTCCGCGATTCCGCCCGCTACTGGCGCACGCCGCTACTGCCCGGCGCGGATCTGCTCACCGCCGAATACCACGACCACGAGTTCGCGCCGCATTGGCACGACGCCTACACGATCCCGGTGATCGTCGCGGGTGCGGAGTGCTATCGGTATCGCGGCGAGAACCATGTCGCCGAAGCGGGCAGCGTGCCGATCATCAATCCGGGCGAGTTGCATACGGGGTCGAAGGCGGTCGAGGCGGGCTGGCGGTATCGCGTGATGTATGCGCCGGTCGAGTTCCTCCGCGCGCTTGCCGACGAGGTTGCCGGCAAGCCGCAGGCGTTGCCGTGGTTTGCGCCCGGCGTGATCCGCGATCCCGATCTCGCGATGCGGCTCGCGCACGCCCACCGTCTGCTCGAAGCCGGCGACGACGCGCTCGCCGCCGAAGCCGCGATGCTCGACGCACTGTCAACCTTGCTGGTCCGCTATGCGCAGACGCGCCCCGCCTCCGCGCGCGTCGCGACCGACGACACCCGCGTCGCACTGATGCAGGAGCGGCTGACCGGTGACCTCGTCGAACCGGTGACGCTCGCCGAGGTCGCCAAGGCCGCGGGTCTGTCGCCGTTCCACGCGGCGCGGCTATTCACGCAGTCGACCGGCCTACCGCCTCATGCGTGGCGCAATCAGGTGCGCCTGCAGCGCGCGCTCGCGCCGTTGCGCGCCGGCGTCCCGGTGACCGACGTCGCCGCCGCAAGTGGCTTCACCGATCAGAGCCATTTCACGCGGCATTTCCGGCGCATGTTCGGCGTGCCGCCGGGCCAATGGCAAGGAACGCAGCGCGGCCCGTAACGCGCGATGCGGCACCGCCGTCGCGTGCGCCGCACGCAGTGAGCATCGCGCCGCAATTCGCCTGTCTGCGCCAGCCCTTCATCAGCCATCCCCCGCTACGCCGTAGCCCCCGCCAGCAACCCGCCGCAAGAACGTACAAGTCCGAATGCCCGTCAGTCGCTATGCTTCCGAAAATCAAGGAGGCTCAGATTGACCGATTCCACCCAAGGCCAGCCCACCCGCGGCAGTCATCTCAAAGAATGCGCCGCCGGCGCGCGCGACATCATCCCGATGATGGTCGGTGCCGCGCCGTTCGGCGTCATTTTCGGCACGCTCGTGACGTCCGGCCCGCTGCATCTGTGGCACGGCCAGTTGATGTCGCTCGTCGTCTTCGCGGGTTCCGCACAGTTCATCGCGCTCGGGCTGATCGCCGGACATGCGAGCTTCGCCGTAATCTGGGCGACCACGCTCGTCGTCAATCTGCGTCACGTGCTGTATAGCGCCACGCTCGCGCCGCACGTCGCGCATCTGCCGAAGCGCTGGCGCTGGGCGCTCGGCGCGCTGCTCACCGACGAAGTCTTCGCGGTCGCGTGGGAGCACTACCGGCATCGCGAGCCGGGTACCGTCGGTCCGTACTACTTCTTCGGCGCCGGCGTCGCGATGTATCTGAACTGGCAGCTGTGGACCGTCGCCGGCCTGCTGTTCGGCGCGGCCTTCCCGGGCCTGCAGTCGCTCGGCCTCGACTTCGCGATGGTCGCGACGTTCATCGCGATCGTCGTGCCGCAACTGGTCGCGCTGCGCTATATCGCGGCGGCCGTCACCGCCGGCACGCTGGCGTTTTTCTGGCAAGCGTGGCCGTATAAGCTCGGCCTGCTCGGCGCGGTGTTCGCGGGAGTCGCGGTCGGCGTGCTGCTGTCGAAGTCGCGTCTGAACCTGCGTGGCGCGCGCCGTCCGGTGGAGGCCACGCGATGAACTACGTCGTTCTGATCGTCGGCATGGCCGCGATTACGTGGTTGATCCGCGCGGCCGTATTCGTGCTCGGCGAGCGCCTCGTGTTCCCGCCGCTGATGCGCACGGCGCTCAGCTTCGTGCCGGTCACCGTGCTGACCGCGATCATCGTCCCGATGGCCGTGTCGCCGCACGGCAACAACGCCGAGTTGACCTGGCGCAATCCGCAGTTGGTCGGCGCGCTCGCCGCGATCGTCGTGAGTGCCGTGACGCGCAGGCCGCTGCTGACGATCGCAGTCGGTCTCGTGGTGTTCTTCGTGTGGCAGTGCGTGGTGCTGAAGTAAGCGCGCCCTTTCTCCACGCTCATCGACTCGTCAGCGGTCCGTCGACGCATCGCGGACCGCGCCCCTCTCTCCCGGGCGGCAGCGAGGCGCGCAAGCGCCCGAAGCACCCCTTCAAAGCCCGCAACCGTCGCCGGGCTGCCCTCAAGTTTCCCGCCACCCCGCCGATATGCAGTCGAGGTCCGCTCATCGGGAGTCGTCCCGTTGGTTACGCGGCAACAGCTTGAAATCGAGCGCGTCGGCAGCCGGCGTCGCGTCGCCTCGGTCCGGGAGTGACCGGGCGATCGTGCGACGGCGCGCCGCGCGCGGCCGCATTAAACGGGATAACACATGGGTCAAATCACCCTGAAACTGAAGGACGAGACCGTCGCTTCGCTGCGCAAAGACTTCGAGGCCTTTTTGCGGGTCTCGCTGAAGCTCGATCCGCAGTTCGCGACGCCGTCGTTCGAAGATTTCTTGCGCGCGAAGCTGCTCGACAACATGGTGCCGCTCACCGAGCACGCGGTGCAGCGGATGCTACAAGGCGGCCAGTACGCGTGGGCCAAACGCACGCTCGACAAGGAGTTTCCCGACGTCGTGTCGATCCTGATGCGCCAGGCGAGCGAGTTCGGCTTCGGTTTCGCGGCGCGCTCGGAATGGACGCCCGAGGAGCTCACCAAGCAATGCCGCGACTGGGCTGCCGCGATCGTCAAGGAAGCGGAAGGCGACGCGACGCTGGTCGATCCGCTCGCCTCGCAGATCAAGAGCACGGTGCAGGACATCCAGGCGCTCGAGGAAGTGATGCAGACGCCGGCATGGCGGCTGGTCGAATCGCTGCGCCAGCGCGTCTACGAGGCGAAGATCGCGTGCGAGACGAGCGTCGGCAGCACCGCGCGCGAGAAGCTCGGCGAACTGCGTGGGCTGTTGCGGCTCGGCATTTCGCACGGCACGTTCCAGAAGCAGGAAGCGCAGCAGATCATGGAGTATCTGCGGCTTTTGAAGCCGGAGATTTTCGTCGAGGAGCCGTACGACGTGTTCTCGCGGCTCGCGGCATGGCTGCGCAATTTCTTCGTGCCGCCGCCTCCGGTCGCGCAGCAACAGCAGCGGCAGCCGCGTTGAGCTTCGACTGACCCGAGCGGCGCCAGCCGCTCAGTCCCACATCTTCCTGAGCTTCGCCGCGATCTCGATCCTGGCCTGCGCGGCCGCGGCGAGCCCGGCCGCGCTCGGCGCGCTAGCCGCCGGCACGCGCGGCCATGCGTACGCGTCGAACAGCGGCAGCATCGGCGTGGCGATGAAGCGCGTGCGAGACGCCCACACATGGCGGTCGCCCAGATGGGTCTGGTTGTGCACGTAAAAGCGCTGCGGCACGACGATATGCAGGTCTTCCTTCGCGCGCGTCATCGCCACGTAGAGCAGGCGCCGCTCCTCGTCGATTTCCTCGTCGCTGCCGGTGCCCAGATCGGACGGAATGCAGCCGTCGACGCCATTCAGCACGAACACGTTGCGCCACTCCTGGCCCTTCGCCGAATGGATCGTCGACAGGATCAGGTAATCCTCGTCGATCAGCGGCACGCCGGATTCGTCGCTGGTGGCGTCGGGCGGATCGAGCGTCAACTCGGTCAGGAAGCGCTCTCGCGACGGATAGGTACCCGCAATGCTTTCCATCTGCAGCAGGTCCGCGTGACGGATCGCGGCGTCCTCGTGATTGCGCTCCAGATGCGGTTCGTACCAGCGCCGCACCATCTCGAACTCGGCGGGCCACGGCGTTTGCCGGCCATACACGCTCGACATCAGCTTGACGAACGGATGCCAGTCTGCCTGCGCCCTTGCGGGCGCCGCAAACGCGGCGAGCACACCGCCCGCGGTCGCGACCGGATCGCCGCCGTCCGCGCGCGCGACGATGTCGTCGAGCACCTTCGCCGCGGTGGCCGGACCGACGCCCGGCAGCAGTTGCACGACGCGAAAGCCGGCGACACGGTCGCGCGGATTCTCGGCCCAGCGCAGCACCGCGAGCACGTCCTTGACATGCACCGAGTCGAGAAATTTGAGCCCGCCGAATTTGACGAACGGGATGTTGCGGCGCGTGAGCTCGATCTCGAGCGCGGCGCTGTGATGCGCGGCGCGGAACAGCACCGCCTGCGACTTCAGCTTGACGCCCTGCTCGCGCGCTTCGAGCACCTGCTCGACGACGTAGCGAGCTTGCGCGGCGTCGTCGGCGACTGTGACGAGGCGCGGGCGCTGCGCCGACGCCTTGTCGGTCCACAGATTCTTCGTGTAGCGCTCGCTCGCGAGTTCGATCACCGCGTTCGACGCGGCGAGAATCGGCTCGGTGGAGCGATAGTTGCGCTCGAGCGTGACCTGCTTCGCGGGCGGCTCGAACTGCGTGGGGAAATCGAGGATATTGCGCACGGTCGCGCCGCGAAACGAATAGATCGACTGCGCGTCGTCGCCGACCACGGTCAGGCCGCGGCCGTCCGGCTTCAGCGCGAGCAGGATCGACGCCTGCAGGCGGTTGGTGTCCTGGTATTCGTCGACCAGCACATGGTCGAAGCGCGCCGACAGATCGGCCGCGATGCTGGGCTCGGCGGCCATGTGCGACCAGTAGAGCAGCAGATCGTCGTAGTCGAGCACGCTCTGCTTCTGCTTGGCGTCGACGTACGCGGCGAACATTCTGCGCAGATCGTCCTCCCACTCGCGACACCACGGAAACGCGCTGTCCAATACCTGCCCGAGCGATGCACCGGTGTTGACGACGCGCGAGTAGATCGCGAAGCAGGTGCCCTTCGCCGGAAAGCGCCGCTCCTTCGCGGACAGTCCGAGCTCGTGACGCACGAGGTTCATCAGGTCGGCGGAGTCTTCGCGGTCGTTGATCGTGAACGCGGGCGCGAGGCCGATCAGATCCGCGTATTCGCGCAACAGCCGCGCGCCGACGCTGTGAAACGTGCCCGCCCACGTCAGCCCTTGCGCGAGCGCGGCGCGTGCACCGACGGTGGTGGCCGCGGCGCCGGTGATGCGTGTCACGCGGCGGGTCATTTCGAGCGCCGCGCGCCGCGAGAAGGTCAACAGCAGGATGCGCTGCGGATCGGCGCCCTTCACCACCAGATTAGCGACGCGATGCGCGAGCGTGTTGGTCTTGCCGGAGCCCGCGCCCGCGATCACGAGCAGCGCGCCGGGCAGCGCGTCAGGCGTGTCGGTCCCGTATTCGACGGCTTCGCGTTGAGCGTCGTTGAGCTTGGCGAGCCAGGCGGCGGTATCGAACGACGGAGCGGATTCGGCGACGGTGGACACTGAGCGGTTTTTGCGGATTGGATGGATTTTCAGGATGCGACGCATACTGTATATCCATACAACCCAATGCGACAAGCGCCCCTTTTTTGGGCGCCTGCCTGGCGGTCTACACTGCGCGCTACTACTGCTTCTTCGCGTCCTTCACGTTGGCCTCAGCGGCGGCCTTGTCGGCATCGGCCTGCGCGTCGGTTTTGGTCTTGTTCGCTTTCGCCTGAGCGACCGCGGCTTTCTTGTCGGCCTTCGCCTGCTCTTTCGCGGCCTTCTTGTCCGCGTGGGTGGCGGGCGCCGAAGCCGGGTCCGCGGTCTGCGCGAGCACGGCCGATGACAGGCAAGCCGCGATCAGCGCGGCGTAAATGCGGTTTCGGCTGGAACGGTCGATGTTCATCTGGATTCTCCCTTAGGCACAGCTTGCAAAGTGACAGACGCCCGCGGCGCGCGAGCCTCGCCGACCCACGCGCCGCGGCATCCAGCAGGGCTTAATGCTTGACGTCCGCGCCGTCGGTCTGCGCGGCAGCCTGCCCTTCCATCTCCATCTTCATTTCGTTGTTGGCGCTCTGTTTGTCCGCCTTCTGGTTCAGCTTCGCGCCGCGCACCTGCTCCTTGTACTGGTCCTTCGCGGCCTTCTGCTCAGCCTTCAGTTCCGCTTTCGAGGACTTCTTCGCCGCGCGATACTCGGCGTTCGCCTTCGCGTCGGCGTCGCGCTTCTGTACGAACGGGTCGGTCGAGCCCGAAGCCGTCAGACGGCCCGGCGGCGGCGCGGCGACGCCTTGCGCGGCGGGCGCGCCCGGGACTTGCTGCATGCCTTGCGCCGACGGCGGGGCCTGCATGCCTTGGGCGCCAGCCGCGGACGGCGGCGCCATCTCGGCGGCCCCTTGGCTCTGGATCTGCGCCTGACCGCCGATGCCTGTTGCCGGCTGCGCGGTCTGCGCGACGGCGGACGTCGCGGCAAAAACGGTGAGGGCGGTACCGATCAGGAGCGTACGAATCTGGGTCATGGCTATCCTCTCTAGACTTAGTTGTGACACGGGCGGACTCTCTGGCGTCGTGATGACGGAATGGCCCACGCGCCCCGCCCGGTCTATGCGTCGCTGGATGGGTGGCCGGGGAGCGATCCCGGAATACCAGCGGGCTTTGCTGCTGAGGTGGACTTTAGGAGTGAAATCCGTCTGGTGCGACCAGCGTTACGGAACGTTTCACTTTCCGACAACTGAATAACATCTACTTTCATTTGCTTGCGCAATGGCTCGCTGGATGCATTCGAAAAGGCGAGACGGCCTCGAGCCGACGCGCCGCCGTGCACTTGCTTTATGATGCGAACCCCCAACGCGACCCGTGCCCAAGGTGCAAACGCCATGCCCAATCTCAATTTCACGCTGACCGGCGAGTACGTCGAACTCCACAATCTGCTGAAGATCACGGGCCTCGCGGATAGCGGCGGTTCCGCGAAGATGATGGTCGCGGACGGCGCCGTGATGGTCGATGGCCGGGTCGAGACCCGCAAGACCTGCAAGATCCGCGCGGGCCAGGTCGTGTTGCTCGGCGACACGCGGATCGCGGTCCACGAAGGCTGACGCCACTCCGGAAATTCGCAGGACGCCGCGCACCGGAACTGTGCGTTGTCCATCGACATCGCCCGGGCGAGGCAATAAGCTGTCGGTTTCGACAGGTAAACGACGGACCGCGCCACGGGCGAGGAGTCGGCTGACCGGCTCGCCGCCGCGCCGCGGAATTTCTCCGCCCGCTGCCCCGCCGCTCCATCGCCCGTCGGAGCGCGGCGCGATGCAATGCGGCGCCGCTTGCGCCCGCCTCTCCCTGTCGCCACTGCGGTCGCCGCCGCAGTGGCCAACTTTCGCCGCCAGGCATTCGATGACTCAACCCAGCTTCGCCCACGCGGCCAGCCGGCCGCCGACCCTATCCCGCCACGCGGCCGACACCGCGCGGCTCGCCGCGCCGCTCGCGATCGCGCAACTGTCGCAGATGGCGATGAGCGTGACCGACACGATCCTGCTCGGCTCGCTCGGCCCCGACGCGCTCGCCGCCGGCGGCCTCGGCGCGAACCTCTTTTTCGCGGTCGTCACGCTGCTGCAGGGCGTGCTGACCTCGGTCAGCGTCAGCGTCGCGCACGCGCGCGGCGCGCAGAACGACGGCCGCGTGCCGCATATCTACTGGACCGGTTTCTTGCTGTCGGTGCTGCTGGCGGTGCCGGCGTTCATTCTGTTGTCGTTCGCGTCGCACATCCTGCTCGCGTTCGGCGAGCCGAGCCTGCTCGCGCACAACGTCGGCCACTACGCCGCGGTGCTGCGCTGGGGTGCACCCGCGAGCCTGATCGGCGTCGGCCTGATGCGCTCGTTCCTGCCGGCGATCGGCGCGGCGCGGCGGCTGCTGTGGGTGTCGATCGTGAGCGTCGGCGTGAACGGCTTTCTGAACTACGGGCTGATTCACGGCGCGTATGGGCTGCCGCGGCTCGGCTTTCTCGGCTCGGCGGCCGCGACCACGATCACCGTGTGGCTGACCGCGCTCGTGCTGATGGCGCTGCTGCATCTGCGGCCGCGCTTCCGGCATTTCGTCGTCGCGACGCGGCCGAAGCTGCCTTTGATGGGCGAATTGTTCGGCATCGGCTGGCCGGTCGCGATCACCTACGGCGTCGAGTCGACCCTGTTCCTTGCCACCGGCCTGATGGTCGGCCTGCTCGGCGAATCGCAACTGGCCGCGCATCAGATCGCGCTGAACGTCGCGTCGGTCGCGTTCATGGTGCCGCTGTCGATCGGCCAGGCGGCCAATGTGCGAGTCGGCTACTGGGCCGGCGCCGGTCAGCCGCTCGCCGCGCGCCACGCGGGCTTCGTCGCGCTCGCGCTCGGCGTCGGCTTCATGTCCATGTCGGGTCTCGTGCTGATCACCGCGCCGCATTGGATCGTCGGCCTGTATCTGCATCTCGACGATCCGGCCAACGCGCCGACCATCGCGCTCGCCAGTTCGCTGCTCGGCGTGGCGGCGATCTTCCAGATCGTCGACGGGATGCAGGCGGTAGGCTCCGGCTGTCTGCGCGGCCTGAAAGACACCCGCATCCCGATGATCGCCGCCGCGTTCGGCTACTGGGTGATCGGCTTTCCGACCGGCTATCTGCTCGCGTTTCACGCCGGCCTCGGCGCGCGCGGCTTGTGGTGGGGGCTGGCGGCAGGCCTCGCGAGCGTCGCGCTGCTGATGACACTGCGTTTTCACAAGCTGAGCGGCCGGCAACCGCCGACAGTGGCGTCAATCACGCCGCCCGCGCACTCGGTCTGAGCGGCGCAGCGCGCAAGGCTCACTCCTGAAGCACTCACTGTAAAAGGTAAAATGCCCGCCGCTGCACGCGAGCGCTAACCCGCGCTCACGCGCCAGGAACCGCACGACGGCGCGCCTCACCAAGGCAAAAGCCGGACTGGCGCCGCCGGAGCACCCACCATTGCCCGCGACGCGTGCGGCTTCGATTGGCCGCCTGTGTTTGCCGCGCTTTCGCCACGGCGCTTGCCGTAGCCGCTTCACCCGCTTCGGCGCGACGAACGCCGCAACGCCAGCCGACATCCGGCCGCGCCGCGGCCCCCGCTTTCTCGCGATACAACATAACCAAGGACCACCCGCCATGCTTGCCCGCGTCACCCGCCTGTTCCCGCTCTGGGCCGTGCTCGTCTCGGTCGCCGCGTACTTCTCGCCGGCCTCGTTTTCCGGCGTCGCGCCGCACGTCACCACGCTCCTCACGATCATCATGCTGGCGATGGGCGTCACGCTGTCGGCCGGCGATTTCCTGCGCGTGTTCACGCGCCCCGCGCCCGTGATCGCCGGCATCGTGCTGCACTACCTCGTGATGCCGCTCGCCGCATGGGTCATCGCGAAGGCGCTGCGCATGCCGCCCGACCTGACCGCCGGCATGGTGCTGGTCGGCAGCGTCGCGAGCGGCACCGCGTCGAATGTGATGATTTATCTCGCGCGCGGCGACGTCGCGTTGTCGGTGACGATCAGCGCGCTGTCGACGCTCGTCGGCGTATTCGCGACGCCGCTGCTCACGCGCCTTTACGTCGACGCGTCGATCGCCGTCGATGTGCACGGCATGCTGATGAGCATCCTGCAGATCGTCGCGCTGCCGATCGTCGTCGGTCTCGTCGTCAATCATCTGTTCGGTAAGCTGGTGCGCAAGATCGAACCGATCCTGCCGCTCGTCTCGATGGTCGCGATCGTGCTGATCATCGGCGCGGTGGTGGGCGGCACGCAGAAGAGCATCGCGTCGGTGGGCTTCCTCGTGATGGTCGGCGTCGTGCTGCACAACGGCATCGGCCTGCTCGGCGGCTATTGGGGCGGCCGTCTGCTCGGGTTCGACGAAGCCGTCTGCCGGACGCTCGCGATCGAAGTCGGCATGCAGAACTCCGGCCTCGCCGCGACGCTCGGCAAGCTCTACTTCACGCCGATCGCCGCGCTGCCAGGCGCGCTGTTCTCGGTCTGGCACAACCTGTCGGGTTCGCTGCTCGCGGGCGTGTGGGCGGGCCGACCGGCGAAAGGCTCGACGCATCTCGATGGCGAGCGCGCGCTGCACGTCGAGCGCGCCTGATACCGCCCCCGCGCGCCGCGGTTTGCAGCACGTGATCGATCACCGAACCGCGGCGCCCTCGCGACCAACGCGCGGCACTCCGCTGCGTTTGCCGACGTACGCGGAACCCGCCCCAATTCCCTTAGAATGGTTTTCTCGACAGCGGGCACAGGCCTTCGCTGTCGCCACGCGAAAAGCTTGCAACAAGGGGAAAACAGCGTGCAGGGCCAATTCGAACAACATCGGCGGGCCGCGCGCCGCCGCTCGATAGTCAGCACAACGAGCCAAATCTTCCTGCTCTGTTGCGCGGCGGCATTTTTGACCGCCTGCGCGACGAAGCCGCCCGCCACCGCGTTCGACCGCCAGGTGACGCACGCGCTGCCGGCCACCGCCGATACGCCGCTGCGCGAAGCGCTCGCGCCGCTCGAGGCGAAGCATCCGGAGCAGTCGGGTTTCCGTGTGCTGGCGAACGGCACCGACGCGCTGCAAATGCGCATCGCGCTTGCGCGCGCGGCGACCAAAACCCTCGACATGCAGTACTACATTGCCAACGAGGACACCACCGGCAAGCTGCTGCTCGGCGCCGCGTTATATGCGGCCGATCACGGCGTGCGGGTGCGCATGCTGGTCGATGACCTGAACTTCAAGGACATCGACCGCATCATGGCGGGCCTGGACACGCACGAGAACATCGAGATCCGCGTATTCAACCCGTTCGGCAGCGCGCAGGAAGGCTTGTTCGAGCGCACCACGAACCTGTTCACGCAGATCGGCCACTTCACGCGCCGCATGCACAACAAGGCGATGATCGCGGACAACCAGTTGGCGATCGTCGGCGGTCGCAACCTGGGCGACGAGTACTTCAGCGCGAGCGAAACGCTGCAGTTCCGCGACCTCGACGTGCTCGCGGCGGGCCCGATCGTCGCCGACGTCTCCGCGAGTTTCGACGACTACTGGAACAGCGAGCTCGCCTATCCGCTGCGTGCGCTGAACAAGCAGAAGTTCGACCAGAAGGAACTCGACCAGACGCGCGACGACCTGCGCCATCACTGGCGCACCAATGCCGATCCGTACAACGCGAAACCGCTGAACGCGACGCCGCTTGCCGCGCAGATCACGAGCGAGCAGCTCGGCCTCACGTGGGCGGACGCGGAATTCCGGGTGGACCTGCCGGAGAAGATCGAGCATCCGTCGCCGGACTACGTGAGCCCGCCGCTCGCGCGGCTGCGCGAACTGATGCGCGACGCGCAGCACGATTTCCTGATCGTGTCGCCCTACTTCGTGCCGCACGCCGCGGGGGTGCAGGCGGCCAGCGAGCTCACGCATCGCGGCATCCGTATCGCGGTGCTGACCAACTCGCTCGCGGCCACCGACGCGGTCGCCGTGCAGGCCGGCTACAGTCCGTTTCGCGTGCCGCTGCTGAAGGCCGGTGTCGAGCTGTACGAATTCAGGCCGCGCCAGGAAACGCCGAACGTCGGGCTGGTCGGCTCGCGTTCGCGCGCGAGCCTGCATGCGAAAGCCTACGTGATCGACCACAAGATTCTCGTGATCGGCTCGATGAACCTCGATCCGCGCTCGGCCAATCTGAACACCGAGCTGGCGCTCGTGATCCACAGCCCCGAACTGGCGAATCAGGTCGCGAGAATCTTCGAGCGCGGGACCCAGCCGGAGCAGAGCTACCACGTAACGCTCGCGGACTCGGCCCAGCTCGCCTATCTGCGCTCGATCGGCGCGCCGCTGTCGCCGCTCGTCTGGACCGACGTCGAGAACGGCGAGACACGCACGTACATTTTCGATCCGCAGGCCGGTTTTTACCGGAATGTGCTAACCGGTCTATTCTCGTTATTGCCTGTCAACTCGGAACTTTGAGAAGCGGAGTCAACCATGACTGAAGACGTACGGATGGAGCGGGACACCTTCGGCGAAATCGCGGTGCCGAACGCTCGCCTGTGGGGCGCGCAGACGCAGCGCTCGCTGCAGAACTTCAAGATCTCGACGGAAAAGCAGTCGCCCGAACTGATCACCGCGCTCGCGGTGATCAAGCGCGCGGCCGCCGAAGTCAATCTCGGCCTCGGGGTGCTCGACGAGCAGAAGGCGCGCGCGATCATGCAGGCGGCCGACGAGATCATCGACGGCAAGCATCCGGGCGAATTTCCGCTCGCGGTCTGGCAGACCGGCTCGGGCACGCAGACCAACATGAACCTCAACGAGGTGATCGCGAACCGCGCGAGCGAACTGCTCGGCGGCGAGCGCGGCGAAGCGCGCAAGGTGCATCCGAACGATGACGTGAATCGCGGGCAGTCGTCGAACGACGTGTTTCCTACTGCGATGCACGTGGCCGCCGCGGACGCGATCGTCAAGCATCTGCTGCCCGCGCTGAAAACGTTGCGCGATACGCTCGACGGCAAGGCGAAAGCGTTTACCGATATCGTCAAGATCGGCCGCACGCACCTGCAGGATGCGACGCCGCTCACGCTCGGCCAGGAATTCTCCGGCTATGTCGCGCAGCTCGAGCATGGCATCCGGCACGTCGAGTCGGCGCTGCCGCACCTGTACGAGCTCGCACAGGGCGGCACCGCGGTCGGCACGGGACTGAACGCGCATCCGAAGTTCGCCGACAGCGTCGCCGCCGCGATCGGCAAGCTGACCGGTTTGCCGTTCGTGTCGGCGCCGAACAAGTTCGAGGTAATGGCCGCGGCCGACGCGCTCATCTTCGCGCACGGCGCGCTCAAAACGGTAGCGGCGAGCCTGAACAAGATCGCCAACGACATCCGCTGGCTCGCGAGCGGCCCGCGCTGCGGTCTCGGCGAGCTGTCGATCCCGGAAAACGAGCCGGGCAGCTCGATCATGCCGGGCAAGGTCAATCCGACCCAGTCCGAAGCACTGACGATGCTGTGCGCGCAGGTGTTCGGCAATGACGTCGCGGTGAACATCGGCGGCGCGAGCGGCAACTTCGAGCTGAACGTGTTCCGGCCGATGATCGCGCACAACCTGCTGCAGTCGGTGCGCCTGCTCGCCGACGGCGCGCAGAGCTTCAATGACAACTGTGCGGTCGGCATCGAGCCGAATCACGAGCGCATCGATACCTTGCTGAACGAATCGCTGATGCTGGTGACGGCGCTCAATCCGCACATCGGCTACGACAAGGCCGCGCAGATCGCGAAAAAGGCACACAAGGAAGGCACGACGCTGAAGGCGTCGGCACTGGCGCTCGGCTATGTCACCGAGCAGCAGTTCGACGAGTGGGTGCGACCGAACGATATGGTCGGACGCACGGCATGATGATCCGCGAGGCGGCGTGAAGGAAGGCGCGCAAACGGGCGCGCCGCGCGCCGCCCCGCTGCGCTCAGATTTTCCCCTGCGCGACTTCTTCCGGCTTCAGCTCGACGATCGCGTCGAGCGCTTCCTTCACGTCCATCGCGTACCTGGCGAGGCGCTTCTGCTCCTCGGTCTCCGGCAAGAAGGCGGGGACCGGCACCGGATGGCCGTTCTCGTTGACGGCGACCATCACGACGAGACAGTCGGTGGTCTGCAGCAGTTCACCGCCCTTCGGGTCGCCCGCGTGCACCGACACGTGGATGTGCATGCTGGTACGGCCCGTGGCGACGACGCGCGCGCGCAGTTCGACCAGATTGCCGACGAGAATTGGCCGACGAAAACGGATATTGCCGACGCTGACCGTCACGCAATAGCGCCCCGACCATACCGCCGCGCATGCATAGGCGGTTTCGTCGATCCACTTCATCAGCGCGCCGCCGTGCACCTTGCCGCCGAAGTTGACCGAGGTCGGCTCGGCGAGAAAGCGGAAGGTGGTTTCCGAACGGTCCAGAGGTGCAGTGGGAACAGTGCTCATCTTGACTCCGGTCAATCGGATGCATTGAAAGGAGGCGATTATACGAGCGCAATATTGCGCGCGGCGCGGCGTCGCATGGAAGACGCGGCGCGCGGCACGCCGATGGGCCGGCGGTCGGCCTAGTTGTGAAAGGTGATCCCTTGGTCGATGGTGCCGTACATGCTGATGCTGCCGCTGCCGGCCGAGCCCGAGCCGGCTCCGCCCCCTGCGCAGGCGGTAAACAGCAGAACCGTCGCGGCGACGGCCAGAAGCGTTTTCATCACATCGAATTCCTGCAAGAACAGGCTTCGATTCTAGCCTGGCGGCACGAGACGGCGCGGGAACGCGGGCGAGCGTGACACGTCCGTCACATTGATTGTTCACGCAAAGCTGAAACATCGAATACCTGATGCGCGTAAAGTAGGAATCGTGGCGGCGCCCTTTGCCACCCCTTCAGGAGATTCGCGATGACCGCCCCCCTCTTAGACGACCAGAACCACTTCCCCGGTCTAAGCCGCATCGGCGCGCTACTCGCCGATCCCGGCCGCGCCGCGATGCTGTGGGCGCTGATGGACGGCAGCGCGCGCCCCGCGGGGGAACTGACGATGATCGCGGGGCTGTCGCCGTCGGCGGCGAGCGCCCATCTCGGACGGCTCACCGACGGCGGGCTGCTCTCGCTCGAAGTGCGCGGCCGGCATCGCTATTTCCGTATCGCGTCGGCGGACATTGCCGCATCGATCGAAGCACTCGCGAACGTCGCGCAAGTCAGCGCGCCGCAGCGCTCCGTGCCGCGTCCGGCACGCACCGTGCCGCTGGAAATGCGCTTTGCGCGCACCTGCTACGACCACATGGCCGGCGAGCTGTCGGTGCGGATGTTCGAGCGCATGCTCGAGCGCGGGTTGCTGACGCAAAACGGCGCCTCGCTCGAAGCGACCGCGCAGGGCGCCGCCCGCTTCGCCGACTGGGGCATCGACCTCGCCGCGCAGAAGACCCGGCGTCGGCGCTTCGCGTGCACCTGCCTCGACTGGAGCATGCGCCGGCCGCATCTGGGCGGCGCGCTCGGTGCGGCGTTGCTCGACGCGTGGTCGGCGCATGGCTGGGTCGAGCGGACGGAGCGGCCGCGCGTGCTGCGCGTCACGCCGGCCGGCCATCAGCAATTCGATGCGTTTCTGGCCGGATAGACCGCTGAACCGGCTTTGCCGCGGAGCCGCGGGACCCGCGCGAGACCCGCGCGAGACCTTTTGTTACAGGCGAGCGAATCCACCTTACAAATGTGCGGGCCTTGAAACATAGGCGGCAGGTACAGTGACTGAACGGACCCGGCCGATTGCCGCGTCCGCCGGAGATCAGTCATGACACACGCCAAGCAACCCGTGCTGCAAGCGGGGATTCATCGCCGGATCAGCGGCTATACGCTGATCGCGGCCGCGGTCGTCGCGCTCGCCGCGCAAACCGCTCTCGCGCAGGAAGCGCCACCTGCGCCACCAGCCGCGGTAGCCGTCGGGGCGGGCGGCGAAGCGTCCGGGGGTGATCCGCCTGGACGCATCGCGCGTCTGAACTACACGGCCGGGGCCGTGACCACCGAGCCCGCCGGCGCGACCGACTGGTCGTATGCGCAGATCAACCGGCCGCTGACGACCGGCGACCAGCTGTGGAACGACCAGAACGCCCGCTCCGAGCTGCACATCGGCTCGACCGCGGTGCGCCTCGGCCAGAACACGAGCCTCGACGTGCTCAACCTCGACGACTCGACCGCGCAGCTGAAAGTCGCGCAAGGCACGCTGTCGACACGCGTGCGCGAACTCGCGCCGGGGTCGTCGTATGAAATCGACACGCCGAATCTTGCGCTCGGCGTGAACGGTCCCGGCGACTACCGCGTCGACGTCGCGCCCGACGGCAGCGGCACGACCGTCACCGTGCGCAGCGGCAGCGCGATTGCGTACGGCGACGGCGGCCAGGTGCCGATTGCGGCGGGTCAGCAGATCCGCTTTGCCGGCACCAACCTGCAGCAACTCGCCGACAACCGCGCGCCCGCCGCCGACGAGCTCGACCAATGGGCCGCCAGCCGCGACGCCACCGAAGACCGCTCGCTGTCGGCGCGCTACGTGTCGCGCGACATCCCCGGCTACGAGGATCTCGATGCCAACGGCACATGGCGCGAGACGCCGCAGTACGGCGCAGTGTGGGTGCCGAACGCGACGCCGGCCGGCTGGGCGCCGTATCACGACGGCCACTGGGTCTGGCAGGCGCCGTGGGGCTGGACCTGGGTCGACGACCAGCCTTGGGGCTTCGCGCCGTACCACTACGGCCGCTGGGCCGACATCGACGGCGCGTGGGCCTGGGTGCCCGGTCCGCTCGAAGCGGACGTGGCGCCGGCCTATGCGCCGGCGCTGGTCGCGTTCGTCGGTAATGACGACGGCGGCGCCGACTGGGGCGTCAACCTGGCGGTCGGCGGCGTCATCGCGGCGGGGGTCGCGTGGTTTCCGCTCGGGCCGGGCGAGCCGTGGCATCCGCATTGGGGCGATCACGATCGCTGGAGCGCCGGCTATTACAACCGCGTGAACCGCGCGACGATCTACAACGACTACCACCGCAACGTGAACACGTACGTGAACTATCGCGTGCCGGGCTGTGTGACGGCCGTGCCGGCGACCGCGTTCGTGCACGGTCAGCCGGTCCGACGCTTCTCGCAGAAGGTCGACCCGGCGCAGTGGCGCAACGCGCGAATCAATCCGGGCGCACCGGGGATCGCGCCGGTGCGCGAAAGCTTCGGGTCGGATCTGCGGCGTGCGAACTATCGGCCACCGGCGAGCGTCGCCGGCCGGCCGGTCGTCGCGACCCGCAATCCCGTCATGCCCGCCGCTTTCCACGACGAACTCGCGCAGCGCTTCGCGCAAAGCGGCGGCCGGGTGCCCGGCGGTGGCCAGCCGGTCGTGCGCACCTCGGTACCCGCGCATATGACCGCTGCACCTGGCGCGCTGCCGATGGCGAACGTGCGGGTCGTGCAATCGCATGTGCCGGGACGTCCGCCGGGGATGGCGGCAGGTGCGCCAGGTACGCCTGGCGCAATGGGCGGCAACGCGCCGCATGGCGTCGAACAGGCCGGTCAGCGGCCCGGCGAAGCTGGCGCCGTGGTGCCGCGTGGCGAGGCGCCTGCGCAAGCGCGTGCGGGCATGCCGCCGCAGATGGTCGGCAACGGGCGTCAGCCGCAGCCCGGCGAGAGTGCGCTCGTGGGCAATCTGGGCCGTCCGTCGAACGGTGTGCCGCGGCCACCGCAAGCAGTCGGCGGTAATCCAGCCGACGCGGCAGCGCACGCAGGGCAGCACGGCGCGCCGCAGGAATGGGGCGCGGTCGGCAGGTCTCAGCCCGCATGGACGCAGCCGCATCCGCCGATGGCGCAGCAGGCGCCGCGCATGGAACAGCCCGGCCACCCGCAACAGCCGGGCTTCCCGCCGCAGTCCGGTGTGCCGCATCCGCCGGAAAACCCGGGCGCACAGCAACAGGCGCATGGGTCGAACTGGCATCCGCCTGCGATGCAACAGGCGCCGCGCGCCGTCCCGCCGCAGCAACCGCGTACCGAACCACAAATGCAGCAGGCGCAACAGCCGCATTTCGAACCGCATCCGCAGCCGATGCCGCAAGCCCCTCGGCCCGAGCCGCAGTTGCAGCAGGCGCAGCAGCCGCATTTCGAGCCGCGTCCGCAGCCGATGCCGCAAGCTCCTCGGCCCCAGCCGCAATTCCAGCAGGCGCAGCAGCCGCATTTCGAGCCGCGTCCACAGCCGATGCCGGTGCCGCAAGCCCGGCCAGAGCCGCGTCCGCAGATGCAGATGCAGCAGCCACGCCCCGAACCGCGGCCCCAGCCGGTGCAGCAGCCACGTCCGCAACCCCAGCCGCAACCGCAGCACGCCGAGCAGCACCAGGGCGGCGGCAATCGCGACGACCATCACAGGAGCTGAGCAGGACACCTGCCGTTCCGGCAACGAAAAAGCCCCGCGATACACGCCATCGCGGGGCTTTTCCATATCGGGGGGCGAACGCTATCGCGCCGCTTCCACGGACATCAGATCGCCATTGGCGCCGTCAGCGGCTCGTGATGCTGATAGCCGATCAGCGAGAAATCCGCCGGCTCGATTTTCTCGAGCCATTCCGGCTCGTACACCCCGGTCTTTGCGTAGTCGGGCACGCGATCGGAAATCGCGAGCCGCGGACTCTCGTACGGCTCGCGCTTGAGTTGCTGATGCAGCATATCCAATTGATTCTCGTAGATGTGCGCATCGCCGATGAAATAGCTGAACCAGCGCGGCGTATAGCCCGTCAGCCGTCCGACCAGGTGCAGCAGCGCCGCACCCTCGGTCAGATTGAACGGCGTGCCGAGCCCGACGTCGTTGCTGCGGATATACAGGCACAGCGAAATTTCGCGGCGCGTCACGTTCGGCAGGAACTGGTACAGCAGATGGCAAGCCGGCAGCGCGATCTGATCGAGCACGGCCGGATTCCAGGCATGGAACAGAATCCGTCGATCGGCGGGGTTCTGCATGATCGTGTCGAGACACTGGCGCAGTTGGTCGATCGCCTTGTAAAGCAGTACCTTCGAGCGGCCATCTTCGTCGAACTGCGTGATCACGCGAAAACCGCGCGCCTGCGCGTCGGCCAGCTGCGCACTGGCGCTGGCGTCGAGCGCCTTATAGGCCGGCCACTTGCGCCATTGCACGCCGTACACGTCACCGAGATCATCGGGGCCCTCGCGATACGGATTGGCGAGCCACTGCGCGTTCTGATTCGCGTTGCCGTCCCACACCTTGCAGCCGAGCTCACGGAAATCCGCGGCGCTGCGCGAAGCACGCAGGAACCCGACCAGCTCGCCGACCGCCGACTTGAACGCGAGCTTCTTCGTCGTGACCGCGGGGAAGCCTTGCTGCAGATCGAAGCGCAGCATCGCACCGGGCATGCTGATGGTGCGGATGCCGGTGCGGTTTTCCTGCCACGTGCCGGTATCGAGAATCGTGCGGACGAGGTCCAGGTATTGTTTCATGCGGTTTCCTTCGACGCGGCGCGAACCCGATCAGGCGCGCTCACGGAATTGAGCAAAGCCCGATTCTAACAAGCGCGACCGGACGACGCCGGGGCATGGCGCGCCGGATGGGAAATATCGAGGGGAATGTCAGGCGGGAAGGAAAACGACGCGGCACGCGATACACGAGCGGCTAAACCGTGCACGCAAAGTGCTTCGAGGCGACGCGCCAGACCTTCACAAGCCGCGTCGCCAGCCTCGCCGCTTACAGATGCTGCACCGACGCCGGCAAATCGCCGTGCGGCGCCGACATCGGCTCGCCTTCCATATGGCGCATGCCGTGCGAGCACAGCAGCCGGTACAGCGTTACCCGCGAGATGCCGAGCTCCTGTGCCGCGTCTCCGAGCCGCCCGCGATGCCGCAGCAACGCAAGCTCGATCGCCTGACGTTCCGCCGCTTCGCGCGCCTGCGCGAGCGACACCGGCACGATCTCGACGTATTCGGCGAGTTCGAGGTCGCGCGCGGTGATCGCGCGTCCTTCCGACATCACGATCGCGCGCCGCACCCGGTTGATCAGCTCGCGCACGTTGCCGGGCCAGCCGTAGTTATGCAGCGCGGCGATCGCGTCGGGCGCGAAGCCGCGCAGACGGCGGCTCGCATCCTTCTTGAAACGTTCGAGCATGTGCCGCGCGAGCAGCTCGATGTCCTTGCCGCGCGCACGCAGCGGCGGCTCGTCGATCTGCAGCACGCAGAGGCGGTGATACAGGTCGGAACGGAAGCGTCCTTCGATCATCGCCGCGGTCATGTCCACGTGCGTCGCCGAAATGATGCGCACGTCGACATCGATCGCGGTATGTCCGCCGAGCCGCTCGACCTTGCGCTCCTGCAGGAAGCGCAACAGGCTCGCCTGGCTTTCGAGCGGCAGATCGCCGATTTCGTCGAGAAACAGCGTGCCGCCGTTGGCCGCTTCGACGCGGCCGATCTTGCGCTGGTTCGCGCCGGTGAACGCACCGCGCTCGTAGCCGAACAGTTCCGATTGCAGAAGATGCGGCGGAATCGCGCCGCAATTGATTGGCACGAACGGCGCGTTGCGCCGCGCCGAGCGTTCATGAATCGCGACCGCCGTCAGCTCCTTGCCGGTGCCCGATTCGCCGGAGATAAACACCGGTGCGTCGGTCATCGCGACTTTGCGGATCGAGCGGAACAGCGCGAGCATCGCGTCGCACGAGCCGACCATCTCGCCCTCGGCGCCTTGCAAGCCGTCGTGCGGGGTCGTATCGCTCAGCGAGATCATGCCGTACGCATGACCGACCGAGTCGACGATACGGTCGCCAGAAGACGGCACCGTCACATAATCAAAACAGTAGTCGCGCACGAGCCGGCGCAACGCGGCGTCTTGCAGTTGGCCAGGCGCAGTGGCAGCGACCCAGCCGACGTTCGGCATGGTCAAACAGGATTCAAAAGCGGCGATTTCGTGCGGCTGGAAATCGCTGGACAAATCGAGCAGGCCGCCAGCTGCCGAGCCGGTGCGCACTGCCCGGCGCGCATCGCGCGCCGATCCCACGACTTCCACATGCCAGCCACGCTGCATAAAACGCGTATTCAGTTCCGCGCTCGGGTCACGCGAAACGTAAATCAGTTGCCGCGCTGCGGGTTCCATTATTCAGATCCTCTCGTCAACGAACGTTAAGGACGACGCATGCACCTGAAACTGCGGTTCAGACACGCTGACTCGTCCGGGATTCGCGAATCGCAAAACCCGAACGGCCATTCCATTCCGTGCGGACAGCTGATCCCCAAGAAAGCGGCGTGTGTGTTTGAGACGGCCCGATATGGGCCTTTTTTAAATCTGAAGCTGTTTTCGAGAGCTTACTATACGTGCGCCGCTTCGAAAACAATTATGCGAATTTAATCGATGGACCCCTTGCCCATCATGGTTTAGCGGCCGATCGCCATATATTCAGCCGACAAATAAAACATTAGTGGAAGCGCTTTTCGTGGCGTTCCCGCGACGGTAGTTCGTACCTTACAGATTATCGAATTATAGGTATTTTCTGCTGACCCGTTTCAGGGCTGCAACGTTTTTTTCCGATTTGGAACGCATTAGTTGTCATTCCGCCGGTGGGCGCCAGACGCATCAATGGATTGCGAGTGATGGCACATGTTTCGCTAATTGGCGAACACCAGGGAGACACATCATGCGACTCGCATTCCGCATCGATCTGATAAGACGCCGCGCACCATTCTTCGCAATTTGCGCAGCCCTGGCGCTCAGCGCCCTGCCGGCGAGTGCCGGCACCCAGACAACGGTAGCCGCCCCGACGCGTTCCGTCACGCCGGCTGATTTCAACGATGCCACCGACCCCGCCTCCGCCAGCCCGCAAACCGCTTCGCCGGTTGCCGCGGAGGACGGCAGCCAGCTTGCCGCCAACGCGTCGAACCCGGCCGGCGATGCTGCATCGATGAACGATATTTCGCTCGACGACCAGATGCTGTCGCGGCAACGCGGCGGCGCGGTCGGCATGTTGATGGTCGCCGCGACGCCACAGTTGATGCAAGGCGGCGGCAACCAGGTGACGTTGTGGGACGAGATCGCCCCGCCCTCGCCGCTGCCCGTGCCCGTCGATGCGGCACGCGCCGCCCAGGGCAACGTCGCGACATACCAGCGCAAGTGAGCAGGACGAAGCAACGAACCGATAGCAAATAACCAGGGAATGCGGGACCGGTGGCCGCGCGAAAGTTGACGCGCCCCACGACGGCGGGACACAAGCAACAACAGAGAAGGGACCGGGACATGAGCACGAACCACCAGACGCCGCGCGCCCTCGGGCTGCCGGCGGCGTCGTTCAGCAACGCTCCCGTCGTGCCGCGCACCGCTTTGGCCGGCACCGCCCTCTTCGCCAGCGTCCTCGTCAGCGCCTGCTTCGCGAGCCATGCGTATGCCGAGCAGGTCGCCGATCCGGGCGACATCATCGTCGAGCGCAGCGTCACGCCGCGCGACGCGTTCGTCCCCGTGCCGCGCGACCAGGACCCGGTCGCGGTGCGCGCCACCACGTTCCCGGCCAACTCGTTCGACCCGACGATCGCGACGCTCGTCGGCGACACCGATCTGACCAACGCGCACGGCTCGAACGGCGTCGGCGCCGGCGGCGTGCTCGGCGGCACGGGCATGCAGGCCGTCACGCAGATCCTCTCCGGCAAGGCGACCGGCAATACGATCCCGCTGAACGCGGGCGGCATCGGCGGACCGGCGACGGGCGTCGGCGGCACGATCAGCTCGTCCGTGACGGGCGCGCTCGCGCCGCTATCGAACGTGCTCGGCGGCGCACCCGGAGGTCTGAAATGAGCACGCGCCTGCGCCCCTCGCTGCCATCGCTCGAATCACTGCAATTCACTTCGGCGCGCACTGCCCTGCGCGTCTGCGCGTGCCTGTGCATGGGCGTCGCCGCGCTCGTCGCCGGCGAGGTCCACGCGCAGTCGCCGGCGGCGCCGGTCGTCGGCGCCACCGCGACGATCGGCAGCGGCGCGGGCATGGGCGCGACGGGCGCGCTCTCGGTCAACGAATCCGCTGGCCTCGACAACGCGCAGATCAACCAGATCACGGTGACGAATGGCGCCGCCGTCGGCAACGCGAACGCGAGCGTGCAAAGCGCGTCGGTGGTCGCCAACGTGCCGCGCGCGCAAGCGTCGATCGAGGCCAATGCGTTTTCGAACACATCCGGCGCGGTGCTGGTGAACCAGTCGGCCGGAGCAGGGAATCTGCAGCGCAACAGCACCCGGATCGGGACTGCGGCGCTCGGAGTCGAGACCGTCTCGGATGGGGAGCTATCCGCGACGGCCCCGAAAAACGGCAGTCCGGGGCGGTCGAACACGATTCACGGCGTGCGCGAGGCAAGCATTTCCAGCGATGCCTTCCGTAACGCGAGCGGAATCGTGCAGATCAACCAGGCAGCCGGCGCCGGTAATGCCACGGCAAACAGTTTTGTGCTCCGTCCCCCGGCGGGCACTTTTTTTAACTGACCACACTTAAGTATCGGAGCGAATCATGAAGCGCACTCTTATTGCCACGGCCGTTCTCGTTGCCGCATCCGGCAGCGTGCTTGCCGCGCCGCAGAAGGCCTACCTGTTCAATACGACGGTCGTCGGCGAGATGGTCGGCGTCGAGGGTATGGTCGGACTGTTTGGCTGCGTGCATGTCTCCAGCACGGCTAACGCGGTGATCAACAACAATCAGATGGTCAACGTCAACGCGACGCTCGATCCGCAGGCGCAGACCTACACCACCGGCACCGTGACCACGACCATCAACAACAACAGGTCGTCGGTCAGAGGCGGCGGCACGGCATTCGCGTTCACGACGCAAAGCCATACCTCGTCGAGCTCGAGCGCGCAGGGCTTCGAAGCTTCGGGCGGCTATGCGTACGGCAGCCAGAGTGCGAGCGTGACGAGCGGCGGCTATGAAACGAGCCAGCAGGCAGCCGGCATCGCGGGCAGCTTCTCGCACACGAGTCAGAACTCGGGCGGCCATATCGCGGCGGGCGGCTCGATCGGCGGCAGCTACAGCTATCAGGACCACAACACGCCCTCGCACGGCAGCGGCTCGTTCAGCGCCCACGGCGGCCTGCACGCCGGTTATCGCGAGTCGAGCTACTCGAACTCGTCGGGCGTCGCCGGCGCCTTCGAAGCGAGCGAAGCGTCCGGGCAAAGCCGTTCGTGGGGCTTCAAGGCGAGCGAAGGCTCTGGCTTTGCGAGGGTCGGCGAGCAATCGTCGAGCTACTCGCGCAGCCGCTCTTCGTCGACCAACGCGTACGGCGCCGTATGGGGCATCGACGAAGGCCTCGCGACGACCGACGTGACGACGCGAGGCTCGATCACGCAGCACATCAACAACGAACGGGCCGCCACGCTGAACGCGACCACCGGCACCAACGCGGCCAGCAACGTGTCGGGCAACCTCGGCATCAACATCGCGGAAGGCATCGACAACGCACAGAGCAACGACGTGTCGCTCGCCTCGGTCGACGTCGGCAACGTGTTCGGCAACGCGCAGGACTTCAACGTGCAGTCCTCGGGCGGCAGCGCGGCGATCCATAACTTCAATCTGAACGCGTCGGTCGGCAACGGGTCGCTGTCGGGCGTGACGGGCAACGTCGGCGTGAACGTCGCGTCCGGCATCGGCAACGCGCAGGACAACGCGCTTGCCGGCGCAGTGACGACGACCTCGCCGGGCAAGGCGCTGACCACCGCGATGGATGCGACGGATGACAACTCGCAATCCGCCACGATGGTCGTTCACGGGCAATTCCAGGGCACCGCAAGTCTGGGCGCCGATACGTTGAAAGGCGCCTCCGGCAACATCGGCGTGAACATCGCCGGCGGCGCGGGCAACTTGCAGCACAACGGCCTTGCCATCGCGGCGCTGAACAGCGGCAAATAAGCCGACGGCGCGACGACCGCGGGCAAGCAGAAGAAGCAAAAGCAGTCGGAAGGGCGCGCCGGCAGCCATAGAAGCTGCCGGCGCGGATCGGGCAGGAGACCAGCATGACCGGGTTCAAGGGGTTCCCGGCGCTACCGCTCGCCGTAGCGCTGGCAGGCTGTGTGCTGTGCGCGAATCACGCCGCCGCACAGTCGAGCATCGACACGTCCACGTTCGTCGGCGTGCCATTGACGAAGACGGTCCGTTCGATGAAGGACCTGCGCTACAACCATATCGTCAATCAGCAGTTCGACTACAGCTGCGGCGCGGCGGCGCTCGCCACCCTCCTCAAGTACGGCTACGGCATCGATATTCCGGAAACCGAACTGATCCGCCGGATGATGGTTTTCTCGACGCCCGAAGTCGTCGTCAAGAACGGCTTCTCGATGCTCGACATGAAGCACTTCGTCGAGACCATCGGACTGCGCGGCCGCGGCTTTCGCGTCAACGTCGACGCGCTCCACCATCTTAAGATCCCCGTGATGGTCCTGATGAACATCGACGGCTACGAGCATTTCGTGATCGTCAAGCATGCGCAGGACGGCCGCGTGTTCATCGCGGACCCGGCGCTCGGCAATCGCGTCGTGCTCGAAGACGACTTCGCGAAGACCTGGAACGGCCTCGTGTTCGCGGTCCTCGGCAAACCCTTCAGGGAGGATTCACCGCTGTTGCAGGACAACGAGTCGCTCGCGCTGAAGCTGCGCGCTGCCGCGCTGGCAGCCGGCACCGCCGCGACGCCCTTTTTCGAGTACGGCTTGAACAAGGCAGACATGTTCTGATCCCGCCATGAAGTCACACCTGACACCGCTTGGGTTCGTGCTCTGCTCCATCGCCTGTGGCGCAAGCAGCATTGCCCATGCTTCGGAGGGCGCCGCCTCGCCACCGGCTCCCGAAGTTTCGACACGGTCCGCGCCGGGCGCCGAGCCGCTGCGAGTGCAGCTGGTCGGCGACGACGTGCTCGCGACCCAGACCGGCAAATACGCCGGCGCGACGATGATCTCCGGCTTCGTGCTGAACGTCATTTCGCAATGGCAGTTGCCCAACGGCGCGAGCGCGCTCGCTCAAGGCTCGCTGAGCGCGGTACAGAACGGTGGCGGCCAGCTCACGAGTTCCGTCAGCACGTTCGCGAGCGTGAGCGGCGGCGCGCACGGCCATGCCGGCGATTCGGGCGCCAATCCGAATGCGCAGGCGCGCGGCGGCCAGAGCATCGGCGTCAACGGCGTGTCGCAGGTTAGCCAGGTCGCGGGCGATCGCAACAGCGGCACCAACTCCGCGCTGATCGACTTCAACAACAGCGCCGCGACGCTGACCGGCTCCGCCAACGCGCCGTCGGCGACGGCCAGCAATTCGACCGGCTCAGTGAAAGCCGGCATTTCGTTCGGCAGCAACGGCGTGAAAGTCGCGCTGCAGACACCCGCTGGCCTCGCCACCCAGACCATCGCGCCGAGCAACGGGCAGATCGCCCAGTTGCTGCAGATTGCAGGCAATAACCAGCAAGTCGCCAACGCCCTGCAACTGCATCTGCAAACCCAGCAGATGTCGGCTTCGATGCTTCGTCAGTTGGGCGTACTGCAGGCACTGCAAAACAGGAGATAACGGAGCGGGCCGCCACCCGCCAGTTGCACCACAAGCAGAAAAGAGACGGCCGCGCAGTCAGGACCGCGCGGCCGGACCACCGGGGGAGCAAATAATGAAAAAAGTGTCATCGACCAGGGCACCGCGCATGGCTCTCGCGGCCATTCCGGCCGCCGTCATGCTTTGGGCTCTTTCTCAGCCAGCGAGCGCGCAGGCGCTCGCCGGTCAATCCGTGGAGGACCGTCTGAACACGCTGATGCGCGTCGTCGACGAGCAGCAGCGGCAGATCCATTCGCTCGAACGCCAGGTCACCGAACTCGAGATGGCGCAACGCGGCCGTGGCGTGCCGGGCGCCGGCGCTCCCGCGGGCAGCGGCGCGGTGGCCGAGCAGCCCGGCGCCGACGGCCTGCCGGTGCCGCTGCCGCCGCTCGCGCAGATCGCGCCTGGCGCGCCCGCGCCGGCGGGCACCACCGGCACCGCCACCGGCGTGCCGGTCAATCCGCCGACGCCGGACGGCAGCAACGCGGGCACCGCAAGCGCCGGCGGACTGCCCGCCGCCACCGACGGCAGCGGCGCGGTCGGCCAGACCCAGCGCGCGAACGAACCGGTGCGCACGCAAGCCGAGCAGGCGGTCGTGCAGCGCGAGCATGCGCCGCTGTTCGACCACAAGCTGACGATGGACTTCGGCATCAGCGACACCTACTACGACCGTCGCCAGTTGCAGTTGTCGGGCTTCCTCGCGCTCGACGCGATCTTCCTCGGCAACATCAACCTCGGCCAGACCAAGTCGCACCAGGTGATGGCGGACCTCGACACGCGCTACGGGGTGTCCGACCGCGTCAACGTCGACGTCGACGTGCCGTACGTGTACCGGCGCAGCACCTTCATCGTCGGCGGCGCGGGCGGCGCGGCCAGCACGCTGTCGGACGCGACGGTGTCGAGTCACGACATCGGCGACGTGAATTTCGGCATCTACTACCAGTTCGTCAGGGAAACCAATGCGCTGCCGGACGTGGTCGGCAGTCTGCGCGTGAAGGCGCCGACCGGCAGCTCGCCGTTCGGCGAAAAAGTCGTGCAGATCGACCCGAACAACACCAACCTCGTCGCGCCGACCCGACTGCCGACCGGCACCGGTTTCTGGAACATCACCGCGGGTCTGTCGGTGCTGAAGACCTACGACCCGGTCGTGCTGTTCGGCAGCGTTTCCTACACCTACAACATCGCGCGTTCGTTCGCGGACATTTCGTCGGTGCAGGGACAAACCGAACCGGCGACGGTCAAGCTCGGCGACATCGTGCAGTTCGGCGGCGGCGTCGCGCTCGCGTTCTCCGACAAGGATTCGGCCAGCGTGTCGTTCACGATGGCGCTCGAGCCCGAGTCGGAGACCAAGGCGCCGGGCGGCAGCTACCAGAAGGTGCCGGGCAGCGAAACCACGGCCGCGGCGATGAATTTTGGCCTGAACCACGTCGTGAACAAGCACCTGACCATCAACGGCTCGGTATCGATCGGACTCACACCCGACGCGCCGAACTTCGTGGTCGGCGTGCGCTTTCCGTACACCTTCTGACGTGTCAACGATACGAGGTCGAACGTGCGTGAATCACCTCATCTGAGCAGTGTGGCTTCCGTCGCGGCAGCGGGATCGCATCTGTCGCTCGCAGTGCCGAAGCAGCGCGCCGCGGTGTCGTCCGCCGGGGCCGCCGCGGCGCCGGCCGTCGGGTCACCGGCTAGCAACCAAACCGGCGCGCCCGCGAGCGCCGCGATGCCGGGCGTCGCGCGACAGCTGCTGTACGTCGCGCGCACCCCAGACGAAACGCTGATCGCGCACCTGAAAAGCCGCGGCTGGCAGGTCGCGGCCGCGCGCTCGGCGCACGAACTCGGGCGGCTTTTGAAGCCGGACATAACGTGCGCGGGCATCGTCGATCTGGCGAGCTTCGCGCCGCGCGACCTCGGCGGACTCGAGGCGAGCCTGCGTCAGCAGCAGATCGGCTGGATCGCGCTCGCGAGCAACGAGCGCCTCAGCGATCCGCTGGTGCGACGTCTCGTGCGCCACTACTGCTTCGACTTCGTGAAGCTGCCGGTCGCGCACGCGACGATCGACTATCTGGCCGGCCACGCGTTCGGCATGGTCACGCTGTGCGACCCGGAACTCCCGCCGCCCGCCAGCGAAGCGGGCGACGAGGAAATGGTCGGCACCTGCGAGGCGATGCAGCAGCTCTTTCGCACGATCCGCAAGGTCGCGAACACCGACGCGAGCGTGTTCATCGCGGGCGAATCGGGCACCGGCAAGGAGTTGACCGCGCTGGCGATCCATGAGCGCTCGCCGCGCCGCAAGGCGCCGTTCATGCCGATCAACTGCGGCGCGATTCCGCATCACCTTCTTCAATCCGAACTGTTCGGCTACGAGCGCGGCGCCTTTACCGGCGCAAATCAGCGCAAGATCGGCCGAGTCGAGGCTGCCGACGGCGGCACGCTGTTTCTCGACGAGATCGGCGACCTGCCGCTCGAAAGCCAGGCGAGCCTGCTGCGCTTTCTGCAGGAAGGGAAGATCGAGCGGCTCGGCGGACGCGAATCGATCCCGGTCGACGTGCGCATCATCTCGGCGACCCACGTGGATCTCGACGGCGCGATGCGCGACGGCCAGTTCCGCGCGGACCTGTTTCATCGCCTGTGCGTGCTGCGCGTCGACGAGCCGCCGCTGCGCGCGCGTGGGCGGGACATCGAGATTCTCGCGTACCACATCCTGCACAAGTTCAAGACCGACAACGCGCGCAAGATTCGCGGCTTCACGCCGTCGGCGATCGAGGCGCTCTACAACTACAACTGGCCCGGCAACGTGCGCGAGCTGATCAACCGCGTGCGCCGCGCGATCGTGATGGCCGAGAACAAGCTGATCTCAGCCGAAGATCTCGACCTCGCCGGTTTTACCGAGCAGCAAAGCATGACGCTCACCCAGGCGCGCGAGGCCGCCGAGAAGCGCGCGATCGAGGCCGCGCTGCTGCGCCATCGGCACCGCTTGAACGAGGCGGCGGTGGATCTGAACATTTCGCGCGTGACGCTGTATCGGCTGATGGGCGTGCACGGTCTGCGCGAACCGGGTGGCGCCGACGACAAGAAAGGGCTCGCCACGGACGGGGCGGCGCAGGGGTGAGCAGCGGGCGGGCATCGGTGCGCATCGGTGCGTCGGGTAGAATCGCCCGGTTACCCTCCTCTTTCCATTCGATGACGACGCTCACCCTGATCGTCGCTCGCGCCAGCAACGGCGTGATCGGCCGCGACAACCAGTTGCCCTGGCGACTGCCCGAAGACCTCAAGTTCTTCAAGCGCACGACGATGGGCGCGCCCATCATCATGGGCCGCAAGACACATGAATCGATCGGCCGGCCGCTGCCGGGACGCCGCAACATCGTGGTCACGCGCGATGCCTCGCGGCGCTTTCAAGGCTGCGATACCGCGACCAATCTCGACGAAGCGCTCGCGCTCGCCGCGCAGGACCAGGCGCCGCAGGCGTTTCTGATCGGCGGCGCGGAGTTGTACGACGAAGGGCTGCGCCACGCGGACAAGCTGATCGTCACCGAGATCGCCGCCGACTTCGCCGGCGATGCGACCTTCCCCGCGATCGACCCGCAGGTGTGGGAAGAAATCGCGCGCGAAGCGCATCACTCGAATGCGCCGAACGACTTCGATTACGCATTCGTCACGTATCAACGCAAGGACGTCTGACGGCACGCGCCACGCATGCAATAAAAAAACGCCACGCAACGTTGAGCTGCGTGGCGTTTTCGTTTGATACGGGACAGCGCCGGAACGCGCCGCCGCGCGGCTTACTGCCCCGCGATCGTCATCCTCTCGATCAGCACCGAGCCGGTCTGCTTGGTGCCGCGCGTGATCGTATCCGCGCCGATTGCGACGATATGGCGGAACATCTCCTGCAGCGTGCTCGCGACCGTGATCTCTTCGACCGGGTACTGGATCTTGCCGTTCTCCACCCAGAAGCCCGACGCACCGCGCGAGTAGTCGCCCGTCACGTAGTTGACGCCCTGCCCCATCAGCTCGGTCAGCAAGAGACCCGTGCCGAGCTTCTTCAGCATGGCTTCGAAGTCGTCGTCGGCGCGCGTGTTCGAGCTGAGCAGCGACAGGTTGTGCGAGCCGCCCGCGTTGCCGGTGGTCTGCATGCCGAGCTTGCGCGCCGAGTAGGTGGACAGGAAGTAGCCCTCGACGACGCCGTCCTTCACGACCGAGCGCTGACGCGTGCGCACGCCTTCCTCGTCGAACGGCGCGCTGCCCATCGCGCGCGCGACGTGCGGATCTTCGACCACCTGCACGTGCGGCGCAAACACCGGCTTGCCGAGGCTGTCGACCAGAAACGAGGTCTTGCGATACAGCGCGCCGCCGCTCGTCGCCTGTACGAACGCGCCGAGCAGGCCCGCCGCGAGCGGCGCTTCGAACAGCACCGGCACCTTGCGCGTGTCGAGGCCGCGCGCGCCGATGCGAGCGAGCGCGCGCTGCGCCGCGTAACGGCCGACCGCTTCGGGATCGGCGAGCTCGTCGGCGCTGCGCGTCGACGTGTACCAGTCGTCGCGCTGCATGTTGCGGCCGCTGCCGGCGATCGGCGCGCACGCGATGTAGTGGCGCGAGTACGGGTAGCCGGCGAGGAAGCCGCGCGAGGTCGCCAGCACGAATTGCGAATGCTGCGCCGACACGCTCGCGCCTTCGGAATTCTTGATCTGCGGATCGGTCGCGAACGCGGCGTCTTCGGCGCGGCGCGCGATTTCGACCGCTTCGTCGGCCGACAGATTCCACGGGTGATAGAGATCGAGATCGCGCGGCGCGGTTTCGAGCAGCTCGGCTTCGGCGAGGCCTGCGCAATCGTCTTCGGCGGTGAAGCGCGCGATGTTGTAGGCGGCCGCGACCGTGTCCTTCAACGCTTGCGGCGAGAAGTCCGAGGTTCTCGCGTTGCCGCGCTTGTTGCCGATGAACACCGTCACACCGACCATCTTGTCGCGGTTGTGCTCGATCGTCTCGACTTCGCCGCGCCGCACGGAGACGGACAGGCCGTCGCCCTCGGAGATTTCGGTTGCGGCGTCGGTGCCGCCGAGCGCCTTCGCGTGACGGAGGATGTCCGAGGCGATTTCCTTCAGTTCATCCTGGGTATGCGGAAAAAAGCGCTGCTTGACGTCCATGTCTGCTGCCATTGTGGTTGCCGTCCTGTTGGGGCCGCGCGGCCCTGGATATGCGCACCGTGTTCGGCGCGAGATGCGCGGGTGCGGGATAAATGCATCCCGCGATCATAGCAAGGTACGCGCCGCCGCGGGTCGGGCCGGCGCGGCAAGTTACAATACCGGCATGACACGCAAAACCCGCATTCAACCGATCGAATCGGTCGTCACGGAAGTCGACGAAAACGGCTACGATCGTCCGAGCAAGTCCCAGGTCAAACGCGAAATGCAGGCGTTGCAGGATCTGGGCGCGGCGCTCGTCGCGCTGCCGAAAGACGCGCTCAAGCGCATGCCGCTGCCCGAAAAGCTCGACGAAGCCGTGCGCGAAGCGCGCCGCATCACTGATCATGAGGGCAAGCGCCGCCAGATCCAGTACGTCGGCCGCGTGATGCGCTCGCTGCTCGACACCGAAACCGCCGCGCTGCGCACCGCGCTCGACACTTACAACGGCGTCAACAAGACGGAAACGGCGAAGCTCCACTGGATCGAACGCACCCGCGAAAAGCTGCTTGCCGACGACGCCGCACTGACCGAGTTCATCCGCCAGCACCCGGCCGCCGACCCGCAGCAGGGCCGCACGCTGATCCGCAACGCGCGCAAGGAAGCGCAGCAGAGCAAGCCGCCGCGCTACTTCCGCGAGCTGTTCCAGTGGATCAAGAACGCGGCCGGCGCCGGCGACGAAGCCGAAGACGCTGACCTCGCCCCGGAACACGACGATGACGACCGTGACGCCTGATCAACGCAAGCAACGTAACCACCCCGACGAAATCGTGATCGGCCTCGTGTCGATCAGCGACCGCGCGTCGACGGGCGTGTACGAGGACAAGGGCATTCCGGCGCTGCAGGAGTGGCTCGGCGCGGCCTTGAGCTCGCCGTGGCAAGTCGTCACGCGGCTGATCGCCGACGATGCGCCGACCATCTCGGCGACGCTGATCGAACTGGTCGACGAAGTGGGCTGCGATCTGGTACTGACGACCGGCGGCACCGGCCCGTCGCGCCGCGACGTGACGCCCGAGGCGACGCTCGCGGTGGCGACCAAGGAGATGCCCGGCTTCGGCGAGCAGATGCGGCAGATCAGCCTGAATTTCGTGCCGACCGCGATCCTGTCGCGCCAGGTCGCGGTGATCCGGGAAACCGATCAGCACGCCGCGCTGATCGTCAACCTGCCCGGCCAGCCGAAATCGATCCGGGAAACGCTGGAAGGCCTGCGCGATGACGGCGTGGTGAAGGTGCCGGGAATTTTCGCTGCGGTGCCCTACTGCATCGACCTGATCGGCGGGCCTTACGTGGAAACCAACGCGGACGTGGTGAAGGCGTTCCGGCCAAAGAGCGCGCAGCGCGCGCCGCGGCAGGACTGAGGTTGGCGGATTAGGGCCTGCAGGTGCAGGCCCGCGCTTTATTTGGCGCTCGCGGCGGCGTCGGGCGCCGACGGCACGAGGAAATGCTCGCGGTAGTACTTCAGTTCGTCGATCGACTCGTGAATATCGGCCAGCGCGGTGTGCATCGCGCGCTTCTGGAAGCCCTTGTAGATGACCGGCTGCCAGCGCCGGCACAGCTCCTTCAGCGTGCTCACGTCGAGGTTGCGGTAGTGGAAGAAGCTCTCCAGATCCGGCATCCAGCGCGCCATGAAGCGGCGGTCCTGGCAGATCGAGTTGCCGCACATCGGCGACTTGCCGGGCGGCACGTACTGGCCGAGGAATTCGCGGATCTGCGCGGTTGCGTCGGCCTCGCTGACCGTCGAGGCCTTCACCCGATCGATCAGCCCCGAGCGGCCATGCGTGTTCTGGTTCCACTCGTCCATCTTCGCGAGCGTCTCATCGCTCTGATGAATCGCGAGCACCGGACCTTCGACCATCCTGTCGAGCGTCGAATTCGTCACCACCACCGCGATCTCGATGATGCGGTCGGTGTCGGGCTCGAGCCCGGTCATTTCCATGTCCAGCCAGACGAGATTCATGTCGCTGCGCACGAGCGGCGGCTGTTCGGTGGATGCGAGGATGTCAGTCATGAAGGCAACCCTGAGGGCCGCGCCGCGGGCTTCGCTGCAAGCCCGTGCGGCGCGGCATGTGTTCGTTTGAAATGGATTCGCGCGGTTCGAGCCGGGCCGGCTGCGCTGAAGCGCCGCCTTGAACTGCTGCCCGGAGCTAATGCGTCAAACCGCCGCGTTAAACCGTATCTCCGCCCTGAGGCGGGAAGAAACATATAATTCTCGCATAGATACCACGGAATCCTCGGATGCCTACCCTGTACTTCACCGCCCTCTTCATCGTCGCCGTCGTCGCGATGGTCGGCATCAAACTCTGGCTCGCGTCGCGGCAGATCCGCTTCGTCGTCGCGCATCGCGAACAGGTGCCCAGCCAGTTCGTGAACACCATCGCGCTCACCGCGCATCAGCGCGCAGCCGACTACACCGTCGAGCGCACGCGGCTCGCGATGGTCGAGATCGTCGTCGGCGCGGCCGTGCTGATCTGGCTCACGCTGCTCGGCGGCGTGCAGATGCTCGATCTCGCGATCTCCGACTGGCTCGGCCGCGGCTATGCCGGTCAGATTGCGCTGGTTGCCGCTGTGATCGCGATCACGAGCGCGATCGACCTGCCGTTCGACTACTACCGGCAGTTCGTCGTCGAGCAACGCTTCGGCTTCAATCGCATGAGCAAAAGCCTGTTCTTCTTCGACCGTCTGAAGGGCGCGCTGCTCGGTATCGCGTTCGGCTTGCCGCTGTTGTTTGTCGTGCTGTGGCTGATGAACCGCGCGGGCAACCTGTGGTGGCTGTGGGCATGGGTCGTGTGGGTCGCGTTCCAGATGTTCGGCCTGCTGATTTTCCCGACCTTCATCGCGCCGCTCTTCAACAAGTTCGAGCCGCTGAAGGATGAAGCGCTCGTGACCCGCATCGAGGCGCTGATGAAGCGCTGCGGCTTCGCCGCGAAGGGTCTGTTCGTGATGGACGGCAGCCGCCGCTCGGCGCACGGCAACGCGTACTTCACCGGCTTCGGCGCGAGCAAGCGCATCGTGTTTTTCGACACACTGCTTGCGCGCCTGTCGGGCCGCGAGATCGAAGCGGTGCTCGCGCACGAGCTCGGCCACTTCAAGCGCCGTCACGTGATGAAGCGCATGCTCGTCACGTTCGCGATCAGCCTCGCGATGCTCGCGCTGCTCGGCTGGCTGACGCAATGCGTATGGTTCTACGAAGGGCTCGGCGTGCGGCCGTCGCTCATTGGCGGCAACAGCGGACTCGCGCTCGTGCTGTTCTTCCTCGCGCTGCCGGTGTTCATGTTCTTCGTCACGCCGCTCGGCAGCCTCAGCTCGCGCAAGCACGAGTTCGAAGCCGACGCGTTCGCCGCGTCGCAAACCGACGCGCACGATCTGATCAACGCGCTCGTCAAGCTGTACGAGGACAACGCGTCGACATTGACGCCCGATCCGCTCTACACCGCGTTCTACTACTCGCATCCGCCGGCCTCGCAGCGGATCGACCGACTGTTGCAGCACGCATGAGCGGCCGCGCTCCCAAGAAAGCGGCGCGCGGCGCCGGGTCCGGCATGCACGGCGCGCGCACGGGCGGGCTCGTGGTGGCCGCGCACGGCCGCCACTATCTGGTCGCCCCTGAAGACGGCGGCGCGCTGCTACAGTGTTTCCCACGCGGCAAGCGCAGCGAGGTCGCGGTCGGCGATCGCGTGGTCTACGAGCCGACTTCGGCGGATCAAGGCGTGATCGTCGAAATCGGCGAGCGGCGCAATCTGCTGTATCGCTCGGACCAGTACAAGTCGAAGCTGTTCGCCGCGAACCTCGACCAACTGCTGATCGTGCTCGCGACCGAGCCGCATTTCAGCGAGGATCTGCTCGGCCGCGCGCTCGTCGCCGCCGAGGCGAACGAACTGAAGCCGCTGATCGTGCTGAACAAGATCGACGTCACCGCTGCTCTGGATGGCGCGCGCAAGCGGCTCGAGCCGTATCGCGCGCTCGGCTATCCGGTGCTCGAAGTGTCGATCCGCATGCAGCCCGAGGCGGCACGCGCCACGCTGACCGAACATCTGCACGGTCACGCGACACTGCTGCTCGGTCAGTCCGGCATGGGCAAATCGACGCTGGTGAACCTGCTGATTCCCGATGCCGAAGTGGCGACGCGCGAGATCTCGACCGCGTTGAACAGTGGGCGCCATACGACGACGTTCACGCGTCTTTATCCGCTGCCTCAGTCGGAGGGTACGGCCGATTTGAATCACGTCAACGGCGCGGCCGGCGCGCTGATCGACTCGCCGGGCTTCCAGGAATTCGGCCTGCACCATCTGACCGAAGGCCGGCTCGAACGCGCGTTCCCCGAGTTCCGGCCGCTGCTGCCGAACTGCCGTTTCTATAACTGCCATCATCTGCACGAGCCTGGCTGCGCGATCCTCGAAGCGGTCGCCGACGGCCGCATCCGCCGCGAACGGCATGCGCTTTATGCGCAACTCGTGCACGAGGCGAGCCAGATCATCCGCTGACATGAAACTGATGCGCGCGCCGAACCTGATCATCGGACAGCATTGGGTCAACGTGCTGGAGACCGCGGGCATCGCCTGCGAGCTGCATAACCGCTATCTGAACGGCGCGCTCGGCGAGATTCCGGCCGATCAATGCGCGCCGGAGCTGTGGCTCGTCGATGAACGCGATGAGGCGGTCGCGCGGCGGCTGATCGAAGCGGCGTCGCGAGGACCGGCACCGGGCGCGCCTCTATGGCAATGTCAGCAGTGCGGCGAGATGCTCGAGGCGCAGTTCACCGTGTGCTGGCAATGCGGGACTGCGCGCGATCCTTTGAAGGGGTGAGGCGTCGTCAGGAATTGAAAAAGCCGGGCAACGCCCGGCTTTCTCTTGTGCTGCGCGCGCGTGGCCGCTTCAGGCGAGCCACACCGCGATGGTCAACATCAACAGCAGGATCATCCACAACACGACCGCGCGCCACACGAGCCCCACCGCCGATTGCAGCGTGCGCGGCGTGCAGTCGTCGCCGACCTGCATCGGACCGCCGTCGCCGGTGGCGAGCGCGTCGAGGCTCGACGGCTCCGCGAGTGGCCCAGCCAGGCGCGCGCCGAGCGCCCCGCTGCCCGCGGCGAGCAACACGCCGTCGTTCGTATCGGGCCATTGCCGCGCATGATTGCGCCACGCGTAAATCGCATCCTCGAAATTGCCGACGATCGCAAAGCCCAGCGACGTGAGCCGCGCCGGCACCCAGTCGATCACGAAGAACGCGCGCTGCGCGAAGCTCGAAAACGCGACGGTGCGGTCGTCGGCCGGCCGCGCCCATGCGCGCGCCAGATATTCCGCGCAACGGTACAGCACCGCGCCGGCAGGGCCGACCGGAATCAGGAACCAGAAGAACACGCCGAACACGTGGCGATGCGACGCGACCACCGCGTGAATCAACGTGTGACGCACGATCTCGCTGACCGGCATGTCGACTGTCTCGAGCCCGGTCCATTCGTTGAGGATTTCGCGCGCGCGTGGCACGTCGTCGTTGTTCAACGCGAGATGGATGTCGGTGAAGTAGTGGCTGAACTGCCGGAAGCCGAGCGTGAAGTACAGCACCACGACGTTCCACAGGAACGCGAGCATGAAGTGAATGTGATACAGCACGTAATAGACGAGCGCGACTGCGAGCGTCCAGGGTAGCACCACGACGAGCCACGCGAGCAGACCGTGACGTTGCTTGCCAGCATCGAATCCGTGCGCCGCCGACTCCGCATGGTATTGAAGCAACGCAGACACCGGATTGTTCGGCGATAGCGCGCGTACCTGTTCAATGATCAGAGCCAGCAATACGGAGAAAAAAGTCATGCGATGCGCCGTGCTTTTTAAGTTTTTACGATTGTTTTATAACGATAGCACAGGGTCGGATGAGTCTGAACGCGGACGCTGACAAAGCGCCAACAAGTGCGTCGTTCGCGCAACTCGCATCGTCGGCGCGTCGATGCGAGTCATATCTCTCACGCGGCGAGGAACCGATACAGGTTGCGCAGCATCGCGGCCGTCGCGCCCCAGATGAAATGATGGCCGCTTTGCACGGCCGCTGGCGTGGCCGTCTGCGCGTGTTGCCCGCCGTGCTGCTCGGCGGCTTCCGGAGCGACCGTCAATTCGCCGCGCGGATACGGCATCGCGAAGAAGCGGCGCTCCCCGCCCTCGTAGCGGAACAGCCGCTCTTCGTGGTTGGACGGGTCCATCAGGAACGCGAGCGGCACTTCGAAAACCTCGGCGACTTCGAGCGGATCGATCTCCAGCGAGAACGGCGGATGCACGAGAGCGATGATCGGCGACACGCGAAAGCCGGTGCCAGTCAGATAGTCGGGCAACGCGCCGAGAACTTCGACGCGCGACGCGTCGAGACCCACCTCTTCGCGCGCTTCGCGCAGCGCCGTGGCGGTCGCATTGGCGTCGAACGGTTCCTGGCGGCCGCCGGGGAAACTCACCTGGCCGGCGTGATCGCTCAGATGGTCCGCGCGCTGCGTGAGCAACACGGTAAGGCCTCGCGCACGCACGACGAGCGGCACCAGCACCGCGGCCACGCGTGGGTCGAGGTCGGTGTTGCGCCACGGCGCATCGGCAATTTTTTCAGGGGTCCAGGCAAGTTGCCGTTCGAAGCGCGCCCGCAGTGCATCGGGCGTCAGACGCTCGCCCGTGACCGGTGGCAGATCGGCGCCCGTCGCGATGACAGGCAGAGTTTCGGGCTCAAAGACGGGGCGGATCAACGGGTCTCTCTGATGAGCGGGGACATGCTGCTATTTTGACCTGGCCAACAAAAAAGCACCCGCGAGGGGTGCTTTTTCTTACAGCATTTACGCTTCGGAAGGAGCGCGGTCCTTCGAGACCAGCTTTTCCTTGATTCGAGCCGACTTGCCCGAACGCTCGCGCAGATAGTACAGCTTCGCACGACGCACATCGCCGCGACGCTTGACGACGATGCTTGCCAGCAGCGGCGAATACGTCTGGAAAGTACGCTCGACGCCTTCGCCCGACGAAATCTTGCGGACGATGAACGACGAATTCAGACCACGGTTACGCTTGGCGATCACGACGCCTTCGTAAGCCTGCACACGCTTACGCGTGCCTTCAACCACGTTCACGCTGACGATGACCGTATCGCCCGGACCAAAATCCGGAATGGTCTTTTCGCCGAGAACGCGCGCGATTTCTTCCTGCTCGAGTTTTGCAATCAGATTCATCACTGACTCCTAGATCCATCTTGTCGGCGTTCGTACCTGCCCACGCTTACTGCGTTGGGCTACGGCCCCGATAGAGGATGGGTTCACATCTGGCACCGCACACGCATATACGGCACCGCCTTTTGTCCGCTCGAAAGACCGGAGCCTCAGGCCTTCGGCTCTTCCTTCGCGAGACTTGCGAGCCACGCCTCGTCGGCACGGCTCAGCATTCTGTTCTTTCTGGCCTTCACGATCAGATCGGGCCGTTTGTTCAACGTGTTGCGCAGTGCTTCGCGCCGCCGCCACGCTTCGATTTCCGCATGATGGCCGCCGAGCAGCACATCGGGCACCCGCACGCCCTCGTATTCCTCGGGACGTGTGTAGTGCGGACAATCGAGCAGCACGTCGACGAAACTATCCTGCACCGCCGACTGCGAGTCGTTCAGCACGCCGGGCAACTGACGCACGACCGCATCCATCAATGCCATCGCGGGCAGCTCGCCGCCCGACAGCACGAAGTCGCCAAGGCTAACTTCCTCGTCGACGACACGGTCGAGCAGACGCTGGTCGATCGCTTCGTAACGCCCGCACAACAGGATCAGACCGGGTTCGGCCGCGAACTTCATCACGCGCTCGTGATTTAACGTGGCGCCTTGCGGCGACATCATCACGACGCGCGACGCGCCGATGCCCTGCTCCGCCTGCGCCGCCTTCGCGGCACTGATCGCATCTTCGAGCGGCCGAGCCAGCATGACCATGCCGGGGCCTCCGCCGTACGGGCGATCGTCGATGGTGCGGTAGTTGTCGGTCGTGAAATCGCGCGGATTCCACGTACGCAACCCATAACGCTGCTGTTTCGCGGCCCGGCTGGTGATACCCCAGTCAGTCAGCGCGCGGAACATTTCTGGAAAGAGCGTCACGACATCGAACTGCATCGCTCTCCCCACTCAACGATAGATTTCAATAGTCAGCTTCCCAGTCGACGACGATCTGCTTGGCCGTCTGGTCCACCGTTTTGACAAAGACGCCGACGAACGGAATCAAACGCTCGCCTGCGATCGGCTTGCCGCTTTTATCGGTAGCCGGGTATTCGATGCGCAGCACCGACTGCGCGCCGTTGTCGATCATGCTGGCGACCTTGCCGAGGCCGAGCCCAGCGAGATTCACCACATCCAGGCCGATCAGATCGACCCAGTAGAATTCGTCGGCTTCGAGCGCCGGAAATTCGCTACGGCTGATGTACACGCGAGAGCCGCGCAAAGCCAGCGCCACATCGCGGTCAGCGATGCCCCCCAGACGGGCGACCACGCTGTCGCTATGCGTTTTGGCCTGCAAGGTCGGCGCCGATTTGCGCTCCTGGCCTTTCAGCAACCACCAGCGCTTCGCGCTCAGCAAGGCGTCGCCGCCCTGCCCGGCATCCGCATGCGCGGCCACCTTGACCCAGCCTTTGAGACCATACGCGTCGACGATTGCGCCGACTTCGACCGCATCGGCCGGCCAGCTCGCCGCCGTTTCGATGCGCATTTCTGCAGCTTCGGAACCAGCGTTTGCTACCTTGGCCTGCGCCTCTTTCACCTTGCCGTCGGTTCGTTCGACCGGCTTGCGGACGAATGCGCCGAACGACGCCTGACCAGACGCCTTTGCGCGCGAAGCTGCCTTGACGCTACCAGAACTGCCGGAATCACGCTCAGACATCGAATAACCTCGACAACAACTTCACAGCCGGCTTTGGCGTCTGCTTCAGTAACACAAATTGCGCATCGGACTGCTCACGCGAGTTGCGCGAGCCGCCGGCCGAACCGACGACGATACGCCCGCGGGCTGCCATATCAAGCAGCCGGCTGTGCCTTTTGGGCTTCCTTCACGAGACGCTCGACGGTCGGCGACAGCTGCGCGCCAACACCTTGCCAGTACGTCAGGCGATCCTGAGCGATACGCAGGGACTCGCCCTTCGTAGCGACCGGGTTGTAGAAACCGACGCGCTCGATGAAGCGGCCGTCACGGCGGCTGCGCGAGTCGGTGGCGACGATGTTGTAGAACGGGCGCTTCTTGGAGCCGCCACGAGCCAAGCGGATGATGACCATACTAGAATCCTTGAAAACCGGGGTTCGGAACGACTGAAACACGCGATTATAGCGGGAAACCGACGCCATAACAAACACTTACCGGGATAAACTGAGGAACCGCGACGCACCGGCCTTCCACAAGAGGTGCGAGAACCCGCTCAAACGCCCGAATTACCTGAAGGAGCGCGTGTGCAACGCCAACTGAACCTCCTGTTTCCATTCGCCTTTTTTGCTTTTTTCGTGCGCTTTGCTGGACTTTCGCGCACCCCGCGCAGCCGGATTCTACGCGTGGCGGCGGCCACGTTGCTCACCGCGCAGGCGTTGACGGCAAACGCCGCGCTACCCATCGAGAAAATTAAACTGCCGCCGGGCTTTCACATCGAGGTGTTGTCGGACGACGTGCCGAGCGCACGCGCGATGACGTTATCGCCCAAGGGCATTCTGTATGTGGGCAGCAACGATGGGCACGTCTATGCGCTCGAACTGCGAAACGGCCGGGTGACGGGCCGCCACGTGATCGCGTCCGGGCTGCAGATGCCCGCCGGTGTCGCGTGGCGCGATGGCGCGCTGTACGTGTCGGCCGTGTCGAAAATCGTACGCTTCGATGCGATCGACTCGCACCTGAGCGATCCGCCGAAACCGGTCGTCGTCACCGACAAGCTGCCGACGGACACGCATCACGGCTGGAAATTCATCGCGTTCGGCCCGGATGGCAAGCTGTACGTGCCGCAAGGCGCGCCGTGCAACATTTGCCAGAGAGATCCGGACCGCTTTGCGCTGATTGGCCGCATGGACCCGGACGGTAGCCACTACGAGGTCGTCGCGCGCGGCATCCGAAATTCGGTTGGCTTCGCGTGGCATCCGATCACCCACGAACTGTGGTTCACCGACAACGGTCGCGACTTGCTCGGCGACGACATTCCGAGCGACAAGCTCAGCCGCGCGTCACGAGTCGGCATGAACTTCGGCTTTCCGTACTGTCACGGCGGCGACACGCCCGACCCCGAGTTCGGCAAGGATCATCCGTGCAGCGACTTCACGCCGCCCGTGGTCAAGCTTGGCGCGCACGTGGCGGCGCTTGGCATGCGCTTCTACGACGGCCCGATGTTTCCGCCCGACTACCGCAACAATATCTTCATCGCCGAGCACGGCTCGTGGAACCGCAGCAAGAAGGTAGGCTACCGCGTGGTGCGCGTGATCACCGACCCTGACGGCAGCCACGCACGCCAGCAAGTCTTTGCCGAAGGCTGGCTGCAACCCGGCGAATCGGTGTGGGGCCGTCCCGCCGACGTGCTGCCGCTGCCGGACGGTTCGCTACTGATCAGCGACGATACCGCCGGCGCGATCTATCGCGTCACGTATTCGGCGCCGTAGAGCGCGGATGCATGCATGTCCGGTTGAGCGGCTGCACTGGTCTTCAGCCAGTTGCGGCGCGTACCGCCGCCCCGCTTTCAGCGCGGGCGCTCGCCCTCAACGTAATCACCCGCCCGCCGCAGGCGTAGAATGCGCATCGGCCCGCGCCCTGCGGCACACCGCTCCTTTCGACCGCCTGTCACTCTGCCCACGCGTTCATGTCCACCGTTGCCTTGACCTCCCCGCGCTTCAGATCCAAGACGCTCACCGCCGCGCTGGCGTTCCTGTTCGGCAGCCTCGGCGCCCACCGCTTCTATCTGTATGGCATCCGGGACATCTTCGGCTGGACGCATCTGCTCGGCACGCTGATCGGCATTCCCGGCGTGATGCTGCTGATCGCGACCGAGCGCGCGTCGATCCTCGGCTGGGTGCTTGCGTCGATCGGTGCGGTTTCACTGTTCGCTGCGTTTCTGGCCGCGCTCGTCTACGGGCTGCGTCCGGATCAGAAATGGGATGCGCAATTCAACGCCCACACGCAACGCAAAAGCCGCTCGGGCTGGACGGTCATTTTCGTCGTGATCTTTTCGCTGCTCATCGGTGCGTTTCTGCTGATGACCGGTCTCGCGCTCGCGTTCCAGACCTACTTCGAAAGCCAGGTCGAAGCGGCCAAAGCGATTTCGCAGTAACACCCGTCGCGGGACCAGCAGGCCTTCCTGCGCGCTAGAAAAGCCTCAATTGCGGATTGTCACGCGCCGGTGCGCTCGCCTGCCCGGCGCGCGGCGACTCGATCCGGCGGAAGTGCGACATGTCGAGAATGCCGCGGTCACGCCCGCTCAGCCCCAACCGGCGCGCGGCCTTGTGAAAGCGCTGCTTGAGCAGATCCGCCCATAACCCCTCTCCCTTCATGCGGGTCGAGAACGACGAGTCGTAATCCTTGCCGCCCCGCATGTCGTGCACACGGTTCATCACGCGCTCGGCACGATCCGGGAAATGTGCGCTCAGCCAATCCTTGAACAGCGGCGCGACCTCCCACGGCAACCGCAGCACGATATAGCTCGCGTTGCTGGCGCCCGCTTCCGCGCACGCTTCGAGCACGCGCTCCATGTCCGGTTCGGTGACGAACGGGATAACCGGCGCGATGCTGACGCCGACCGGAATGCCCGCCTCGCTGAGCGTACGGATCGTGCGCAGCCGGCGCGACGGCGTGGCCGCGCGCGGTTCGAGCGTGCGCGCGATGTCGGCGTCAAGCGTGGTGATCGTGATCGCGGCCATGAATTGCCCGCGCTCCGCCATTGGCGCGAGCAGGTCGATATCGCGCTCGATCAGCGACGATTTGGTGATCGCCCCGAACGGGTGATTGCGCTCGCTGAGCACCTCGATCACCCGACGCGTAAGTCGCAAGTCGCGTTCGGCCGGCTGCCATGCGTCGGTCGCGACGCCGAGCGCGATCGGCTCGGGCACATAGGATTTCTTCGACAGTTCCCGCTCGAGCAGCTCGGGCGCGTTGATCTTCGCGTAGATGCGGCTTTCGAAATCGAGCCCCGGCGACAACCCCAGGTAACTGTGCGTGGGCCGCGCGAAGCAATAGATGCAACCGTGCTCGCAACCGCGATACGGATTCAGCGACACATTGAACGGAATGTCCGGCGACGCGTTGCGTGTGAGGATGGTTTTCGCGCGCTCCTCGAACACCTGCGTGCGCAGGAGCTTCGGCTCGCAGTCTTCGTCGGCCGCCTGCCAGCCGTCGTCGACGGCCTCGCGCTGGTCGACTTCGTAGCGGCCTTGCAGGTTCGTGACCGCACCGCGCCCCTTGCGAGGCGCCGGCGGCGCGATCGGAAATTCGGGAATGTCAGGGGTGTCGGGGTCATCCACGGCGGGCCACGCAAAGCTAGCACAAACACGAAGCGCCAAAAGAAAACGGCGCAAAACACCTGTATAAATATACAGTATTTGCGCCGTTTGTCGAGCACTTCGTGTGCCGCGAGATGCGCGACCAGTCCCGCCAGCGATCAGGCACTTTAGTCGGTCACCGCGATCGTCAGCGTCTCCTTGATTTCCTCCATCACCACATAGCTCTTCGACTGCACCGCTCCCGGCAACTGCAGCAGGATGTCGCCGAGCAACTTGCGGTAGTCGGCCATTTCGCCGATGCGCGCCTTGATCAGATAGTCGAAATCGCCCGACACGAGGTGGCACTCGAGCACCTCGGGGATCTTCTGCACCTCGCGGCGGAACTGGTCGAACATGTTGCCGCTCTTGTGATCGAGCGTGATCTCGACGAACACCAGCAGCGCCGCGCCCAGTTCTGCCGGATTCACGCGCGCGTAGTAGCCGGTGATCACGCCGTCGCGCTCCATCCGCTTGACGCGCTCGATGCAAGGTGTCACCGACAGACCGACCCGTTCCGCCAGGTCTTTCATCGCCATACGGCCGTCCTGCTGCAACAGCCGCAGGATCTTGTGATCGAGCTTATCGAGAGCCCGCACGGGATGGCGCTGGGTACGCATAGTGTTTTTGCTGAAAATGATGAAAATACGATAACAAAACCTGCTTCACTGTTAATAGTATAGCGGTTAACACTGGGCAGACGGCATTTCACCTCACGTTGCAGCTCGTTGAATCGAAGCAGATCGAATCCAGCGAAACGCGCCTTGCCCTCACTCAATTTTTGGACATCTGGAGCAGCTATGCGAGTCGTCGTTTTGGGCAGTGGCGTCGTCGGTGTAACGAGCGCGTACTACCTTGCACGCGCCGGTCACGAAGTGACCGTCATCGATCGCGAGGCCAGCCCGGCGCTCGAAACCAGCTTTGCCAACGCGGGCCAGATCTCGCCGGGCTACGCGTCGCCGTGGGCCGCGCCGGGCGTGCCGCTGAAGGCCGTCAAGTGGATGTTCCAGAAGCACGCGCCGCTCGCGATCCGCCTCGACGGCACTACGTTCCAGCTGCAATGGATGTGGCAGATGCTGCAGAACTGCACGGCGCCGCGCTATGCGGTAAACAAGGGCCGCATGGTGCGGCTCGCCGAATACAGCCGCGACTGCCTGCAGGCGCTGCGAGCCGACACCGGCATCCAGTACGAAGGCCGCACCGGTGGCACGCTGCAGGTATTTCGCACGCAGCAGCAGTTCGACGGCGCCGCGAAAGACATCGCCGTGCTGCAGGAAGCCAACGTGCCGTACGAGTTGCTGAGCGCCGACCAACTCGGCAAGGCCGAACCGGCGCTCGCCGCGGTGTCGCACAAGCTCACCGGCGGCCTGCGCCTGCCAGGCGACGAAACGGGCGACTGCCAGATGTTCACGACGCGCCTCGCGGCACTCGCCGAGCAACTGGGCGTCAAGTTCCGCTACAACACGCCGATCGACGCGCTCGCGATGGCAGGCGGCCGCATCGCCGGCGTGCAGTGCGGCGGCGAACTGGTGCGCGCGGACTCGTTCGTGGTCGCGCTCGGCTCGTACTCGACGCGCTTCCTCGACGGCATCGTGAAGATTCCGGTCTATCCGCTGAAGGGCTATTCGATCACCGCGCCGATCGTCGACGCGGCTGCCGCGCCGGTGTCGACCGTGCTCGACGAGACCTACAAGATCGCGATCACGCGCTTCGATGACCGGATTCGCGTCGGCGGCATGGCTGAGGTCGTCGGCTTCGACAAATCGCTGCGCGAGGCGCGCCGCAAGACGCTCGAGCTTTCGGTGAACGACCTGTTCCCCGGCGGCGGCGACACGTCGAAGGCGACGTTCTGGACCGGTCTGCGACCGATGACGCCGGACAGCACGCCGATCGTCGGCCGCACGCCGGTGCCGAACCTGTTCCTGAACACCGGCCACGGCACGCTCGGCTGGACGATGTCGTGCGGCTCAGGCCAACTGCTCGCCGACCTGATGTCGGGCAAGCAACCGGCGATCCGCGCGGACGATCTGTCGGTGCATCGCTATCTCGGCGAGACCGCGGGCGAACATCGGCCGGCGTATGCGTGAGTTCGAGTGCGTGCGCTGACGCGGCCCTGGCCGCAAGCGCACGCGGCAACCAACAGCAGCGGCAAAAACAAACGGCGCCTCGCGAGGCGCCGTTTGCTTTTCAATGTGCCGCCGCAATCGCGACAGGCATCAACGCATGCTCAGAACTGATCTTCCGACAAAGCCAGCACGCCCTCGCCACCCTTAGCGCTGACGATCGCCACTTCGAGCGCCGCCGCCTGTGGCAGCACATGCTCGGCGTAAAACCGCGCGGTCGCAATCTTCGCGTCATAAAACGCGGGATTCTCGTCGCGCCTCGCCGCCGCGGCAAGCTGCGCACGCGCCATCTGCCAGCCGCCCAACACGATGCCCGCGAGCTTCAGATAGGGCACGCTGCCCGCGAACACCGCATTTGGATCGCCCTTCGCATTCGCGACGACGAAATCGACGACCGCGCCAAGCGCCCGCTGACCCTCAGCGAGTTGCGTCCGCATCGACGCGAACGCCGCGCCCTGCTGCGCGCCGAGCGCTTCGACCGTTTCGGCGATACCAGCAAGCAGTTCCTTCGCGACCTTGCCGCCGTCGCGCAGCGTCTTGCGACCAATCAGGTCGTTGGCCTGGATCGCGGTCGTGCCTTCGTAGATCGGCAGAATGCGCGCGTCACGGTAGTACTGCGCGGCGCCGGTTTCCTCGATGAAGCCCATGCCGCCATGCACCTGCACGCCGAGGCTCGTCACGTCGATTGACAATTCCGTGCTCCAGCCCTTCACGATCGGCACCAGGTATTCGTAGATCGCCTGATGCTTGGCACGCGTCGCGTCGTCAGGATGACGATGCGCGATATCGCAGTGCGAGGCCGCGACGTACGCGAGCGCGCGCGACGCCTCGGTGAGGCAGCGCATCGTCGACAGCATGCGGCGCACGTCCGGGTGCTGGATGATCGCGACCGACTGCTTCGCGGAGCCATCCACGGGACGGCTCTGCACGCGCTCCTTCGCATACGCGACCGCTTTCTGATACGCGCGATCCGAAATCGCGACGCCTTGCATGCCGACCGCGAAACGCGCGGCATTCATCATGATGAACATGTATTCGAGGCCGCGATTCTCTTCGCCGATCAACTGACCGATCGCGCCGCCGTGATCGCCGAACTGCAGCACCGCGGTCGGGCTCGCCTTGATGCCGAGCTTGTGTTCGATCGACACGCAATGCACGTCGTTGCGCTCGCCGAGCGAGCCGTCTTCGTTGACGAGGAACTTCGGCACGAGGAACAGCGAAATGCCCTTCACACCATCGGGCGCGTTAGGCGTGCGCGCAAGGACGAGATGGACGATGTTCTTCGCCATGTCGTGCTCGCCCCAGGTAATGAAAATCTTCGTGCCGAACAGCTTGAACGAACCGTCGGCCTGCGGCTCGGCGCGCGTGCGCACCAGCGCGAGATCGGAGCCCGCCTGCGGCTCGGTCAGGTTCATCGTGCCGGTCCATTCGCCTGAAATCAGCTTCGGCACGAAGGTCTTTTTCTGCGCTTCGCTGCCGGCGGTCAGTAGTGCTTCGATCGCGCCGTCGGTGAGCAAAGGACACAACGCGAACGACAGATTCGACGCGTTGAGCATTTCGACGCATGGCGTCCCGATCAGCTTCGGCAACCCCTGTCCTTCGTAGTCGAGCGGGTGCTGCACACCCTGCCAGCCGCCCTCGGCGAACTGGCGGAACGCGTCCCTGAAACCGGGCGTCGCGCTGACGACCCCATCCTTCCAGCTGCTCGGGTTGCGATCGCCGTCGACGTTCAGCGGCGCGAGCACTTCGCCGCACAGTTTCGCCGACTCGTCGAGCACGGCCTGCGCCGTATCGAGGTTCGCGTCTTCGAAGCCGGGCAGCTTCGCGATGTCTTCGAGTCCGGCCAGTTCTTTCATCACGAACAGCATGTCCTTGATGGGCGCCGTATAGCTCATTTCGGTTCTCCTCCCTTGATATGAAAAAAGGGCGCGGGACTTGGTCGGTCCAGCGCCCTTCGCTTATTCTCGGCGGCCTGTTTCAGCCGCCGCGGCGCTTAGCCGAGTTCCTTCACGAGTTCCGGCACAATGGTGAACAGATCGCCGACGAGGCCGTAGTCGGCCACGCTGAAGATCGGCGCTTCTTCGTCCTTGTTGATCGCGACGATGACCTTACTGTCCTTCATGCCCGCGAGGTGCTGGATCGCACCCGAGATGCCGACCGCGACATACAGTTGCGGCGCGACGATCTTGCCGGTCTGGCCGACCTGATAGTCGTTCGGCACGAAGCCCGCGTCGACCGCTGCGCGCGATGCGCCCAGTGCCGCGCCGAGCTTATCGGCCAACGGCTCGAGCACCTTCGTGTAGTTCTCGCCGTTGCCCAGACCCCGGCCACCGGACACGATGATCTTCGCGCTCGTCAGTTCCGGACGATCGAGCTTCGTCACTTCGCGGCTCACGAATTGCGAGATGCCTGCGTCGGCTGCGGCTTCGATCTTTTCGACCGCTGCGCTGCCGCCTTCGGCTGCAACGGCGTCGAAACCGGTCGAGCGCACGGTGATGACCTTGATCGGATCAGCCGATTGCACGATCGCAATGGCGTTGCCCGCGTAGATCGGACGCTCGAACGTGTCGGCGCTGTCCACCGCGGTGATGTCGCTGATCTGCGCGACGTCGAGCTTTGCGGCGATGCGCGGTGCGACGTTCTTGCCGTAGGCGGTGGCCGGCGCGAGGATGTGGGTGTAGTTCTTCGCGATGGTGATCACCGTCGCTTCGACGTTTTCCGCGAGACCCGCTTCGAGTTGCGGCGCGTCGGCGAGCAGTACCTTGGCGACGCCGGCGATCTTCGCTGCGGCATCGGCCGCGGCTTGCGCATTGTGACCCGCGACCAGCACGTGAATCTCACCGCCGATCTTCTGTGCCGCTGCGATCGTATTCAGCGTCGCGGCCTTGATCGACGCACCGTCGTGTTCTGCTACTACCAGATTAACCAGATTCGTCATTTCTTGCGTCTCCTCACAGCACCTTGGCTTCGGTCTTCAGCTTCTCGACCAGCGTCTTCACGTCCGGCACTTTCACACCGGCGGAGCGCTTCGGAGGCTCGGCGACCTTCAGCGTCTTCAGACGCGGCGTGACATCGACGCCGAGGTCTTCGGGCTTCATCGTTTCCAGCGGCTTTTTCTTGGCCTTCATGATGTTCGGCAGCGTCACGTAGCGCGGCTCGTTCAGGCGCAGATCGGTCGTGACCACGGCCGGCAGCGTCAGCGACAGCGTTTCCGCGCCGCCATCCACTTCACGAGACACCGTTGCCTTGCCATCCGCCACGACCACCTTCGACGCGAACGTCGCCTGCGGCAGGTTCGCGAGCGCGGCGAGCATCTGGCCGGTCTGGTTGGAGTCGTCGTCGATCGCCTGCTTGCCCAGAATGACGAGCGAAGGCTGCTCCTTGTCGACCAGCGCCTTGAGCAGCTTCGCGACCGCCAGCGGCTGCAGGTCTTCGTTCGATTCGATCAGGATCGCGCGATCCGCACCGATCGCGAGCGCGGTGCGCAGCGTTTCCTGCGACTGCGTCACACCGGCCGACACGGCGATCACTTCGGTCGCGACGCCCGCTTCCTTCAGACGCACGGCTTCTTCAACCGCGATTTCGTCGAACGGATTCATCGACATTTTCACGTTCGCAATATCGACGCCCGTACCGTCCGATTTCACGCGGACCTTCACGTTGTAGTCGACCACTCTTTTCACTGGCACCAGAATTTTCATGCACACGCTCCAAAGTTACGAATACGTCAACCCGACAGACATTATAGCGACTGCCCTCATGGCAGCCGTGTCGCGAGCGCTTTGCGGAAGGATATCGCTCCTCCGCGGCGTGACGGCAATATCGAACGATCGTTCTATTTTAATCTCTAAAAAACCCGGGAAACAACCCCGGGTTCCGACTCCGACCTCTAATTTCCCATTGCCGTCGTGTTCTGCCTGGTTCGTGGATCATTGCATCACCAGGAGGTGATCACCGAGCCGCCGAATTTGCTGTCGACGAACTGCTTCACTTCCGGCGAGTGGTACGCCGCGACGAGCTTCGCGACCCACGGCTTGTTCTTGTCCGCTTCGCGAATCGCGATCACGTTCACGTACGGACCCTTCGGGTCCTCGATCGCGATGGCGTCCTGCTTCGGCTTCAAGCCCGCTTCCATCGCGAAGTTGGTGTTGATCGCGGCGGCATCGACGTCGCCCAGCGAACGCGGAATCTGCGCCGCGTCGAGCTCGACGATCTTCAGCTTCTTCGGATTGTCGACGATGTCGAGCGGCGTCGCCTTCAGGCCGGCATCGGCGCGCAGCTTCAGCAAGCCCTGCTTCTGCAGCAGCAGAAGCGCGCGGCCGCCGTTGGTCGGATCGTTCGGCACGGCGATCTTCGCGCCCGGCTGCAGTTCGGCGAGCGACTTCACTTTCTTAGAGTAGATGCCCATCGGGTACGTGACCGTATCGGCGACACGGATCAGCTTGTAGCCACGGTCCTTCACCTGCGCCTGCAAGTACGGGTCGTGCTGGTAGCTGTTCGCGTCCAGATCGCCGCTCGCGAGCGCCGCGTTCGGCTGCACGTAATCGGAGAATTCGACGATCTTGATGGTGAGGCCGTTCTTCGCGGCGACCGTCTTCACGACGTCCATGATCTGCGCGTGCGGGCCGCCGGTGACGCCGACCTTGATCGTGTCTTCGGCATGCGCCGCGGTGGTGGCGAACAGCGTTGCCGCGCCGAGCGCGGCGGCCAACTTGAGAATGAGGCGACGTTGCATGATGGACCTTTTCCGAATCTCTATGAGCGGGCTTCCGAACGCCCTTGTTTACTTATGGCTCAAACGACGCACGAGCCAATCCCCAAACGACTGCACCAGTTGCACGAACACGATCAGGATCAGCACGACCGCGAGCATCACTTCCGGCAGGAAGCGCTGATAGCCGTAGCGGATGCCGAGGTCGCCAAGGCCACCGCCGCCGATCGCGCCCGCCATCGCCGAATAGCCCACCAACGACACGAACGTGATCGTCAACCCGGCGACTACGCCCGGCAGCGATTCCGGCAACAGCACCTTGAAGACGATCTGGCTGGTGGTCGCGCCCATCGCCTGAGCGGCCTCGATGAGCCCGCGGTCGACTTCGCGCAGCGCCGTTTCGACGAGGCGCGCGATGAACGGCGCGGCGGCGATCGTCAGCGGCACGATGGCCGCCGCGGTGCCGATCGACGACCCGACGGCGAGCCGCGTAAACGGAATCACCGCGACCAGCAGGATGATGAACGGCGTCGAGCGCACCGCATTGACGATCACGCCCATCACGCGATTCACCGCGACGTTTTCGAGCACGCCCTGGCGGTCGGTCAGATACAGCAGCACGCCGAGCGGCACGCCAACCACGGCGCCAATCAGTCCGGAGATGCCGACCATGATCAGCGTCTCCCAGAACGACTGGACGAACATATCGAACATTTCACTCAACATGCGAGAGCTCCTCCACTACGACACCCTGCTCGCGCAGAAACGTGATCGCCTGCGCGACCTTGGCCGGATCGCCGCCCGCCAGAACCGCGAGCGAGCCGAACGTCTGCCCCTGGATCTCGTCGATCTGGCCGTGCAGGATATTGAAGTCGAGCTCGTAGCGACGAATCGTCTCCGACAGGATCGGCTGATCCACGCCCGAACCGGTGAACGCGAGGCGCAGCAGATGGCCGCTGCCGGTCTTCAGGCGCTGCGCGACACGCGCCTTCATGGCGGGCGGCAGTTCCTGCGCGATCACGTCGCCGATCAGCGCGCGCGTGACTTCGTGGTGCGGCTGCAGGAACACGTCGATCACCTTGCCTTGTTCGACGACGCGGCCAGCGTCAAGCACCGCGACGCGATCGCAGACCTGCTTGATCACGTCCATCTGGTGCGTGATCAGCACGACCGTCAGGTTCAGTTCGCGGTTGATGCGCTTCAGCAGATCAAGAATGGCGCGCGTGGTCTCGGGGTCGAGCGCCGAGGTCGCCTCGTCCGACAGCAGCACCTTCGGCTTGCTCGCGAGCGCGCGAGCGATACCCACACGCTGCTTCTGCCCGCCGCTGATCTGCGCCGGATAGCGGTCCTTCTGCGCCGACAGTCCGACCAGTTCGAGCAGCGGCAGCACGTTCGCCTCGATTTCGTCGCGCTTCATGCCGGCCAGTTCGAGCGGCAGCGCGACGTTCTCGTACACGGTGCGCGACGACAACAGATTGAAGTGCTGGAAGATCATGCCGATCTCGCGACGCGCGTCGCGCAGTTGCGCGGCGGGCAGCGTCGTCAGATCGCGGCCGTTGACGAGGATGTTGCCCTCGGATGGGCGGGTCAGCAGGTTGATCGTGCGCACGAGCGTGCTCTTGCCCGCGCCGCTGCGGCCGATGATGCCGAACACCTCGCCCGCCGGAATCGTCAGATTGACGTTGTGCAGCGCCTCGACCCAGCCCCGGGGTCCGGCGAACCGCTGGGAAACATTGCGTATTTCGATCATGGACAAACGAAAACGGCGGAGGCTGCCGGCGAGCGTCGTGCTCCCGACAAGCGGCCGCCGTTTCTTTTATTTGGGATTTAAGGTCGCCATTCTACCGCAGCGCCGACATACCCTTTAATAATCAATTCCGATCTTTTCATAACCAAAGGGCATTAGAGCCGCGCGTTACATACAAACCTCTCGTGCATCGCGCCGCTCCGACTATGATCGGACCACCCCCTTCCGCACAGCCTACCGCCATGCAAACTTCCCCGAGCCACACGGTGCGCGCGAGCGCCGGCAGTCTTAATAAAGACGCGCCGCAGCGCGCGTCGGTCACGACCGCCGACGGCATCGAGTTGCCGCTGTATCGCTGGCAGCCGAACGGGCCGATACGCGCGACGGTCGCGCTGCTGCACGGCCTCGCCGAGCACGCCGGCCGTTACGCGGCCGTGGCGGACCGGTTCAACGCGGCGGGCATCGAACTCGTCGCGGTCGATCTGCGCGGCCACGGCCACGCGCCCGGCAGGCGCGCCTATGTGAAGCGCTTCGACGACTACCTGCTCGATGCGCAGGCGCTGCTCGACGCCGCCGCGCAAAGCTGCGCGCCGCTCTTCCTGATGGGCCACAGCGTGGGTGGCGCGGTGGCCGCGCTGTACGCGATCGAACGCCTCGACGCCAGCGGGAGGCGCTTGAGTGGTCTGATCCTGTCGAGCCCCGCGCTTGCGCCGGGGCGCGACGTGCCGAAGTGGATGCTCGCGCTGAGCCAGGTGATCAGCCGCGTCTATCCGGGCTTCCCGGCGATGAAGATCGACCCCGCGCTGCTGTCGCGCCTTCAGCCGGTCGTCAAAGCCAACCTCAACGATCCGCTCGTGCATCACGACGCGATTCCGGCGCGCACGGGCGCCGAGTTGTTGCTGGCGATGGCGCGCATCGAACGTGGCCGCGCGGGGCTGCGCATGCCGCTGCTCGTGTTTCACGGCACCGACGACAAACTGACCGAGCCCGACGGCAGCCGCGCGTTCGGCGAGCACGCGGGTTCGCCTGACAAGACGCTCACGCTGCACGAGGGCAGCTATCACGAGACGATGAACGACCTCGACCGCGATCGGGTGATCGCGGGGTTGGTCGATTGGATTGAAAGACGGTCGGTGGGACGGAGTTGAGAAGATGCGGCGCGTGGTAGCCGTCGGCTAGCGCTTCCACTCCGGCGCGCGTTTGTCGATGAAAGCCTGCACGCCTTCGAGCGCCGAGTCGTCCATCATGTTGCAGGCCATCGTCTGCCCGGCGAGCTGGTACGCGGCCTCGATGCCCATTTCGAGCTGCCGGTAGAACAGGCCCTTGCCTGCGCTGACCGCTTCGACCGGCTTCGCGCAGATGCTCGCGGCGAGCCGCGCGACTTCGTCGTCGAGCGCATCGGCTGGGGCGACGCGGTTCACGAGCCCCTGCTTGCGGGCTTCGGCGGCGTCGATGAAATCGCCGGTCAGCAGCATTTCGAGCGCGGCCTTGCGCGACAGATTGCGCGACAGCGGCACCGACGGGGTCGCGCAGAACAACCCGAGGTTCACGCCCGATACGGCGAAGCGCGCGGTCTCGGCGGCGACCGCGAGATCGCACATGGCGACGAGCTGGCAGCCGGCCGCGGTCGCGATGCCGTGCACGCGCGCGATCACCGGCTGCGGCAGGCGCTGGATCGTCAGCATCAGCTTCGTGCAGCGCGCGAACAGCTGCTGGTAGTACGCGAGCGACGGCGCCGCGCGCATTTTCTTCAGGTCGTGCCCGGCGCAGAACGCGCGGCCCGCGCCGGCGATCACGACCACGCGGGCATCGGTCTTCGCGATGTCGGTCAGCGTCCGCTGAAGTTCGTCGAGCAGCGCTTCGGACAGCGCGTTGAACGCATCGGGCCGGTTCATCGTTACGCGCACGACGCCCGGTACACGATACGCGTCGGGTTCGATCGTGACCAGCGACGCGTCGCCGGTATTGACGGGGTTGACGTTCATGGCTCAGATCTCCGCGAGCGAGCGCACGTGCGCGACCACGCTGCGCCCGAGCGCCGACAGGTTGTAGCCGCCCTCGAGACAACTGACGATGCGCCCGCGCGCGTAGCGCCGCGCGATCTCGCGCACCTGGTCGGTAATCCACGCGTAATCGTCTTCGACGAGGCCCATGTTGCCAAGGTCATCCTCACGATGCGCGTCGAAGCCGGCCGAGATGAACAGCATCTCCGGCCTGAACTCGTGCAGGCGCGGCAACCACAGCATATCGACCGCTTCGCGCACGGCCATGCCGTTCGAGCGCGCCGGCATCGGCACGTTGCACATGTTGGACGCCTGGTTGTCGGCGCCCGTGAATGGATAGAACGGGTGCTGAAAGATGCTGCACATCAGCACGCGCGGGTCGCCCGCGAATGCGGCCTCGGTACCGTTGCCGTGATGCACGTCGAAGTCGATGATGGCGACCCGCGCGAGACCATGCACGTCGAGCGCGTGGCGTGCGGCGATCGCGACGTTGTTGAAGAAGCAGAAGCCCATCGCGCGCGCCGGCTCCGCGTGATGGCCGGGCGGGCGCACGCTGCAGAACGCGTTGTCGTAGCGGCCTTCGATCACCGCGTCGGTGGCGGCGACGGCCGCGCCCGCCGCGCGCAACGCGGCCCGCAACGTGTGCGGGTTCATCGTCGTGTCGGGATCGATTTCGGCGACGCCCTCGAGCGGCGAGCGACCGCGGATGTAGTCGACGTGCGCCTGCGTGTGCACGCGCAGCAGCGCGGCCTCGTCGACGAGCGGCGCCGACTCGCGCTCGATCAGCGCGTCGATGCGGCTCGCGATCAGCTGATCCTCGATCGCCTGCAGGCGCGCGGGGCACTCGGGATGCCACTGTCCCATGTCGTGCAGCAGACAGTCGGGATGGGAATAGAAACCTGTTGCCATAGTTCGTGTTGTGCGTCTCTTCTACGGCGCGGCGCATCAATTGCGCGCGCGGCGTGTCTCCGTCGAGCGGCGCGCGCCCCCGCGCGCCTACATTCGTCAAGTTACCACACGACACCGCTGTCGCCGATTCAGCACGGTTTTGCGGAAGCCGTCGGGTATACTTCCCCGACCCGTTATTCGCCGTTTCGTTCCTGCCGCTTTCCGACTGCTTCCAGCCTTTCACGCATCGCGCTCACTGCTCACCATGACCGTCAAGCTTGCTCTGTCCGCAGGATCCCCATGCAACCGGCTTCGCCTCAACAACCTCGCCGCCTCACTGACCGTCGCATCGTGCATGTTCATCGCGGCAAGTCCCGCGAACGCACAAAGCGCCACGCGCAAAGCATCGGTGCAGCTCGCGCAGAGCCAGCCGCAACAGCCGGTACCGCAAGGGCAAACGTTTGAGGAAGAGATCATTCCGCAGCGCTATGCGAACAACGCGAACGTCGATGCGTTCATCAACGAGATGGTCGCGCGCTACGATTTCGACGAAGCGTCGCTGCACGCGCTGTTCGCCGGCGTCAGCTACTCGGCGACCGCGGTGAAGCTGGTCACGCCGTCGCCGACGCCGTCGGTCAAGAACTGGCGCTCGTATCAGGCGCGCTTCCTCGACCCGGTGCGCGTCAATGCCGGCGTGCAGTTCTGGCGCGAGAACCGGGCCACGCTGCAGCGCGCGTATCAGGAGTTCGGCGTGCCGCCGGAGATGGTCGTCGGCATTATCGGCGTCGAGACGATCTACGGTCGCTACATGGGTAATTTCCGCGTGCTCGATGCGCTGACCACGCTGAGCTTCGATTATCCGAACACCGCGAATCGCGCGGACCGCCAAGCGACCTTCCGCAAGAATCTCGAAGACTACCTGGTGTGGACGCGCGACGCGCAGATCGACCCGAACACGGTGCTCGGCTCGTACACGGGCGCGATCGGCATTCCGCAGTTCCTGCCGAGCAGCATCGTCCAGTACGCGGTCGACTACGAGGGCAACAAGCACATCGATCTGCGCACGAGCGATGCCGACGCGATCGGCAGCGTCGCGAATTATCTGCGCCAGAATGGCTGGGAAAGCGGCCGGCCGGTGGTATGGCGAATCGGCTCGGACGCGGGCAGCCTCGGTGTCGCGCAGGCGGCGGCCACTGGCCAGCCGGAGCCGCACTGGCCGCTCGACCAGTTGCTGCGCGCCGGTCTCGTGCTGAACGAGCCGAACCTCGACATTGCTTCCGAAGCGGGCACGCCGGTCACGGTGGTCGATCTGCCGACCCCGGGACGGGGCACCGAGTTCGTGCTCGGCCTGAAGAACTTCTACGTGCTGACCCGCTACAACCGCAGCTTCTTCTATGCGCTTGCGGTGTATCAACTCGGTCAGAAGGTCAAGGCCCAGATGGAAGCAATCGACACTGCGAATGCCGCGAAGGCGGTCAACAACGGCGGCGCGTCGCAAGGTCAGACAGATCAGTCGAACTCAAATTCGCAGTGAGTCGCCCCGCGAGTCGCCATGCGCGCCTCGCGTTGAAGGACGTAAAAAAGCGCCGGCTCGACCGGCGCTTTTCATTGGCTCGTGCGCCCGCGAAGGCGCCCGGCGACCCGCTTACGCGGGAAATACTCCCGTGGACAGATAACGGTCGCCGCGGTCGCAGACGATGAACACGATCGTCGCATTCTCGACCTGACGCGCGATGCGCAGCGCGACTTCGCACGCACCGCCCGACGAAATTCCCGCGAAGATGCCTTCGACCGACGCCAGCCGGCGCGCCATCGCCTCGGCCGCGGATTGGCTGACGTTCTCCACACGGTCAACGCGGCTACGGTCGAAAATTTTCGGCAGATACGCTTCCGGCCACTTGCGAATACCCGGAATACGCGAGCCCTCTTCCGGCTGCGCGCCGATAATTTCGATCTGCTGGTTCTGCGTTTTCAGATACGTGGACACGCCCATGATCGTGCCGGTCGTGCCCATCGACGATACGAAGTGCGTGATGCGCCCTTCCGTGTCGCGCCAGATTTCCGGGCCCGTGCCTTCGATGTGCGAAGCCGGATTGTCCGGGTTCGCGAACTGATCGAGGATGATGCCCTTGCCTTCGCGCTGCATCTGCTCGGCGAGATCGCGCGCGTACTCCATGCCGCCTTTGACCGGCGTCAGAATGATTTCCGCGCCATAGGCGGCCATGCTCTGACGGCGCTCGACCGACAGATCTTCCGGCATGATCAGTACCATCCTGTAGCCGCGGACCGCCGCGGCCATTGCGAGCGCGATGCCGGTATTGCCGCTGGTCGACTCGATCAGCGTGTCGCCCGGTTTGATGCGCCCGCGCGCTTCGGCCTTCTTGATCATCGACAATGCCGGACGGTCCTTCACCGACCCCGCCGGGTTGTTGCCCTCGAGCTTCGCGAGGATCACATTGTTGCGGCTGCGGATCTCGTCGTCGGGAAGCCGGACGAGTTGTACGAGCGGCGTGTTGCCGACCGTGTCTTCAATCGTTTTGTATGCCATATGGGGTCTAGCGATCGATGCGCGAAAGAGTGTCTTCAATCCATCGATTCTAAACCACGAACTCCGGCGCTGGCCTGCAGCCCTTCTGTCCGCATGGATGCATGCCGCTTGCGGCGCAAAAAGCCCGCGGCTGCGAGCCGCGGGAAGTGGTGTGTGCAAATCGAAGCAATGGGATGTTCGCGGACCTTGCGCGCCGCAAGCCGCGAGTCAAAGCATGGCATGCGCAAGGCTCGCGGCCGCTTACTTCTTCACCGCCACTGCGGCGGCGCCCTTCTGCGTGGCGGCGGGCGCGGCCGCAGCGGCCGGCTCCTTGCCCGCTGCAGCTGCCGCAACCTGCGTGCTAGCAGCCGCGCCAGCCGGTCCGACAGCGAGACCCTCCGCCTGCAGGCGCTCGATGGTGTGGCCGCCCATGCCCTTGACGCGCTTGCCGAGATCGGCCGCGTCCTTGAACGGGCCGTGCGCATTGCGTTCGTCGACGATCGCTTTGGCTTTTGCCGGACCGATGCCCTTGATGCCGCGCAGCGCGTCCTCGTTAGCCGTATTGACGTCGACCGCCGCATACGCGTGGCCGAAAGCGGCGAGCATCGCCGCGGTAACCAGTACTTTTCGAAACATATTGGAATCTCCCTGTTGCCACTGACCGGCGACCATCACCGGCCAGGAGATTCCAGTTTAAAGAGGACGGCGTACTAATTACACCTGGCCGAACAGCCAACGCACGTAACGATCGACACCTTCCTGCACGCTCAGAAACGGCGCGTCGTAGCCGGCCGCGCGCAGCTTCGACTGATCGGCCTGCGTGAAGCACTGGTACTTGCCGCGCAGCGCGTCGGGGAACGGAATGTATTCGATCAGTCCGCGCTGCACCTGATCCGCGAGCGAGAGCGCCGGCTCGTTGTTCAGCGCGCGCAGCGTGTTGACCACGGTGCTCGCGATGTCGTTGAACGGCTGCGCGCGGCCGGTGCCGAGATTGAAAATGCCCGACTTCTCCGGATGATCGAAGAAGAACAGATTGACCTTGACGACGTCTTCGACGGAGATGAAATCGCGCGTCTGCTCACCAGCCGGATAGCCGTTGTATTCGCCGAACAGCTTGACCTTGCCCTCGGCGCGGAACTGATTGAAGTTGTGAAACGCGACCGATGCCATGCGCGCCTTATGCGTTTCGCGCGGACCATACACGTTGAAATAACGGAAGCCCACGATCTGGCTTTTCGCCGTGGGCAGCACGCGGCGAATCACCTGGTCGAACAGGAACTTCGAATAGCCGTACACGTTGAGCGGCTGCTCGAGCTCGCGCTCCTCGACGAAGCGGCTCGAGCCGCCATACGTCGCCGCCGACGACGCATACAGGAACTGGACGTCCTGCGCGAGACAGATGTCGAGCACGTCGCGGCTATAGCGGTAGTTGTTGTCCATCATGTAGCGGCCGTCGGTTTCCATCGTGTCCGAGCAGGCGCCTTCATGGAAAATCGCGCGCACCTTGCCGAAGTCGCCGCGCCTGAAGCGATCGACGAATTCGGTTTTGTCGAGATAGTCGTCGATTTCGCAATCAACCAGATTCCTGAACTTGTCCGCGCGCGTGAGGTTATCGACCGCGATGATGCGTTGTTCGCCGCGCTCGTTGAGCGCCTTCACGAGATTGCTGCCGATAAAACCGGCCGCGCCGGTGACGATGACGGTCATGATGATCCTGCCGTAGTGAGCTTTGTAGTGAGCTTCGTTCAGTCAACGCCGCGGGGTCCGCTGGTCCGTCGGACGACGGCAGCCCCGCGGGCTGCATCAGGAGAAGAGTTCGTCGTAGTCGACGGTGGCGGTGCCGAGTTTGCCGACCACGATGCCGGCCGCGCGATTCGCGAGCCCGACTGCGTCGACGAGAGAAAGACCCGCGCCGAGCATCGCGGCAAGCGTTGCGATCACGGTGTCGCCCGCGCCCGACACATCATACACTTCGCGCGCAACGGCCGACGCGTGCAGGATGCCATCGTCGGCAAACAGCGTCATGCCCTCCTCCGAGCGCGTCAGCAGCAGCGCCTTGAACTGGAGTTCGGCGCGCAGCTTCGTGACACGCGCGATCAGGTCTTCCTCCGACTTCCACTGTCCGACGACCTCGCGCAATTCCGCGCGATTCGGCGTGATCAGCGTCGCGCCGCGATAGCGCTCCCAGTCGTCGCCCTTCGGATCGACGAGCACCGGTTTGCCGGCCGCGTGCGCCTTCGCGATCATTTGCGTGACATGCGTGAGGCCGCCCTTCGCGTAGTCGGACATCAGGATCACGTCGTGCGACGGCAGCAGCTCATCGAAACGCGCAAGCCCCGCTAGCAGCACTTCATGCGCCGGCGAGTTTTCGAAATCGACTCGCAGCAGTTGCTGCTGACGCGACAGCACGCGCAGCTTGATCGTCGTCAGCAAGGCCGGATCGCGTTCGAGATGCGGTGTCACGCCGCTTTCGTCGAGCAACTGCACGATGCGCTCGCCGGGCTCGTCATGACCGACCACGCACAACAGACCCGCTTGCGCGCCGAGCGCGACCGCGTTGCGCGCGACGTTCGCCGCGCCGCCCAGGCGATCTTCCTGGCGCTGCACGTGCACGACCGGCACGGGCGCCTCCGGAGAGATGCGGTTGACGTCGCCGAACCAGTACCGGTCGAGCATCACGTCGCCGACCACCAGCACGCGCGCCGCATTGAGCTGCCCGCGCGGCACGAACGTGAGCTTCTGCGCCGTGGTGGACGCGGGCGCCGCGGGCATGGCCTCAGGCATCGGCCGGAAGTTCAGAGGGTTGGGCATAGGGGCGTCCAATGGCGTGGTAGTCGATCCCGAGCTCGATCATCGCGTCCGGTTCGTACAGATTGCGGCCGTCGAAAATCAGCGGTGTCTTCAGCACCGATTTCAGATGCACGAAATCAGGACTCTTGAACTCCTTCCATTCGGTCACGATCACGAGCGCGTCGGCGCCGGTCAGCGTTTCGTCCTGTGCGCTCGTGAACGTGAGACGTGCGAGCTGCTCGGGCGCCGCGTGCAGATCCATCGCGAACACGCGCTGCGCCTCGGTCACGGCGACCGGATCGTACGCGCGCACGTTCGCGCCGCGCGCGAGCAGCTCGCCGATCACGCGACGGCTCGGCGCCTCGCGCATATCGTCGGTATTCGGTTTGAACGCGAGGCCCCACACCGCGAACGTGCGGCCCCTCAGATCCTCGCCGAGCTTCGCGGCGATCTTGTTCACGAGCACGTCCTTCTGCTGGTCGTTCACTTCCTCGACCGCCTCGAGAATGCGCAGGTTGTGGCCGCTCTCGCTCGCGGTGCGAATCAACGCCTGCACGTCCTTCGGGAAGCACGAGCCGCCATAGCCGCAGCCCGCGTACAGGAAGTGATAGCCGATGCGCGGATCTGAACCGATGCCGCGGCGCACCGCCTCGATGTCGGCGCCGACCTTGTCCGCGAGATTCGACATCTCGTTCATGAACGAGATGCGCGTCGCGAGCATCGCGTTGGCCGCGTACTTGGTGAACTCGGCCGAGCGCACGTCCATGTACAGCGTGCGTTCGTGGTTGCGGTTGAACGGCGCGTACAGACGCTTCATCATTTCGCGCGCGCGCGCGCCCGATTCGTCTTCGTCGATACCGATCACGATACGGTCGGGGCGCATGAAGTCGTCGACGGCCGCGCCTTCCTTCAGGAACTCGGGGTTCGACACGACCGAGAAGCGATGCTGCGCGCTGCCGGCGAGCCCGCGCAACGCGAGCTCTTCGTTGATCACCGCGCGCACGCGTTGCGCGGTGCCGACCGGCACCGTCGATTTGTCGACGATCACCTTGAAGCCGTTCATCGTGCGGCCGATGTTGCGCGCGGCCTCGAGCACGTATTGCAGGTCGGCGGAGCCGTCTTCGTCGGGCGGCGTGCCGACCGCGATGAACTGCACGTCGCCGTGCGCGACGCTCGCCGCGACATCGGTCGAGAACGTGATGCGGCCGGCCGCGCGCGTGCGGGCGATCATCTCCTGCAAGCCCGGTTCGTGAATCGGCACGCCGCCTTTGTTGAGGATGTCGATCTTGCGCTGATCGACGTCGAGACAGAAGACGTCGTTGCCGATTTCGGCGAGACACGCGCCGGTGACAAGGCCCACATAGCCGGTGCCGATAATGGTGATTTTCATACGCTGTCCGGTAGATGGTTCCGGTGATGAATGCCGCTCGTGAGGCCGGCGATAAACTCGTTGCGAAATTCGCGGGGCGATTGCGCGCCAATGTACGCCGACGCGGCCACCGCCGCGCATGCGGCGTCAGTTCGGCGCGGCAATTGGCTCGACGCGGCGCGGCGCATAGGTTTCCCAACCGCTGCATCCCGGGCACTGCCAGTAGAAAAGCCGGGCCCTGAAACCACAATTCTGGCACGTATAGCGTGGCAGATTCTTGGTGCGCTGGCGGATCAGTGTGCGCATTAGTTCGAGCTCGCCGCGCCGCGGCTCTTCGGCGACGGCCTGCTGCGCTTCGAGCAGACGCGTCATGCCGGCCAGATTCGGCGACTTCTGCATCTGCGTGCGCGCGAGCGCATGCGCAGCATCGGCGCCGCGCAGCGATGCGACGTGCTGATACGCAACGTCGAGCAGATCGTTGCTCGGATGACGGTCGACCCACGTGGTCAGCAGATCGGCGCCCTCCTGCGCGCGGCCGAGCACTTCATATGCTTTCATGATCTTCTCGGCGACGAGCGGCAGATACGCGGGGTTCTGCTCCTCGACGCGGCGCCATTGCCCAATCGCCGCTTCCGGCGCGCCGCCGGCCGCGTCGACATCGCCGAACAGGATCGTCGCGCGCACGTTGGTCGGGTTCGCCTTCAGCGCGAGCCCGAGCTGATGACGTGCCTCGTCCGGTTTCTTCTGCTGCAGCGCTTCCTGCGCAAGTTCGCAGTGGAACTGCGCGATTTCCTTGTCGAGGGACGGTGCGCCCATCGTTTCGAGGTGGCGCGCGGTATCTATCGACTTGACCCAGTCTTTCTCGATCTCGTAGATCGTCAACAGCGCGCGTTGAGCACCCAGCGCGTAATCGCCCGCTTGCAGCGAGCGGAACGTTTCTTCGGCACGGTCGAGCAGACCCGCTTTCAGGAAGTCCTGGCCGAGTTCGTACAGCGCGTGATCGCGCTCGTTGACCGGCAGGTCCGCGCGGCTCAGCAGATTTTGATGCACGCGAATCGCGCGGTCCGTTTCGCCGCGCCGGCGGAACAGATTGCCGAGCGCGAAATGCAATTCGACCGTTTCAGGGTCGAGCTTGACGACTTCGATGAATGCATCGATCGCCTGGTCGGGCTGCTCGTTGAGAAGGAAGTTCAGGCCGCGAAAATACGACCGCGGCAGGTTGGCGCTTTCGGACAGCAGCGTCTTGAGGTCGTAGCGCGCCGCCATCCAGCCGAACGCGAACGCGACGGGTATGACCAGCAGCCACCAGAAGTCTAGATCCATGCGATTAATGCAAATGTGCGGAAAAGCGAAAACGAAAAGCCGCGCTCGGAGCACGCACGGCGCAAGACAGCTCAAATCAGCGGCGGCATCGGCGGCTGCTCTACCACGGCGGGAGTCTCGCGCGCCACGCGCAACTCGCGCCTGAGCCGGCTATTCTCCATGCGCAGACGCACGACGGCCGGCATCGCCGACACGAGCCCGGCGAGCAAGCCGATCACGAAAAACGCGAGGCCGATCAGAATCAGAGGCGCCGACCAGACGTAGCCGGCGAGGAAATTCAGCGTAGCGGGTTGCGTGTTGGAGAGCGCGAGCACGAGCAGCAGCACGAACACCAGCACACGGATCAGCCAGACGATAAATTTCATGAATAGATCTCTTCACGGCAGTTGCGGGATGACGCCGGCTTGATGACGCGTCGCGCCACGGTGTTGCCCGCGCCGAAGTGACCCGTATTGTAATGGATGCCCTCGCGGCTGGGCAGCAAGTGGCGGGATGCCGGACTTACGGGCCATTCGCGAAATGCAAAGGCCGCAGCGGAAGGCGCGACTTCTCAAATGATGGACGAAAAAAAAGCGCCCGAAGGCGCTTTTCCTGGTCTTTTGCCGACTGGCCTTGGCCGCTGACGCTAGCTATGCCACGCTGCAACATACACATACAGCGGAGTCATTAAAGGTCGTCATCCGGCTCCTCGGCCTTCAGCGGCTCGCCCGCGCGACGATCGACCCGCTCGCGCAATTCCTTGCCCGGCTTGAAGTGCGGTACGTACTTCTCGGGTACCAGCACCTTCTCGCCCGACTTCGGATTGCGTCCGACGCGGGAGGGACGGCGGTTGAGGCCGAAGCTGCCGAAGCCACGAATTTCGATGCGATGACCTTTGGCAAGCGCCTCCGACATCGCATCAAGCATCGTCTTCACCGCGAAATCCGCATCCTTGAGAACAAGTTGCGGAAATCGCGTAGCCAGCTGGGCGACCAATTCCGATTTGGTCATACTGCAGCAGACCTCTCAGGCTTACTGGTTCTGGCCGTCGAGCTTGGCCTTCAGCAGCGCGCCGAGGTTCGTCGTGCCGGTAGCGGCTGCGCTCGAATCCGAAGCAGCGAGACCGCGGATGGCTTCCTGCTGCTCAGCCGAGTCCTTCGCCTTGATCGACAGGTTGATGCCGCGCGACTTGCGATCGATGTTGATGATCATCGCGTTGACCTTGTCGCCTTCCTTCAGCACGTTGCGAGCGTCTTCCACGCGGTCTTGGGCGATTTCCGAAGCACGCAGGTAGCCTTCGACTTCGCCCGACAGCTGGACCACGGCACCCTTCGCGTCGACCGACTTGACGGTACCGTCGACGACGGAACCCTTGTCGTTCATTGCAACATAGTTGCTGAACGGGTCACCTTCGAGCTGCTTGATACCCAGTGAAATACGTTCCTTCTCGACGTCGATGCCGAGAACGATCGCTTCCACTTCGTCGCCCTTCTTGTACTTGCGAACGGCTTCCTCGCCGGTTTCGCTCCACGACAGATCCGACAGGTGAACCAGACCGTCGATGCCGCCCGGCAGACCGATGAACACGCCAAAGTCGGTGATCGACTTGATGGCGCCGCTGATCTTGTCGCCCTTCTTGAAGTTGCGGCTGAAGTCGTCCCACGGGTTCGGCTTGCACTGCTTCATGCCGAGGCTGATACGACGGCGGTCTTCGTCGATTTCGAGAACCATCACTTCGACTTCGTCGCCCAACTGGACAACCTTCGACGGAGCAACGTTCTTGTTGGTCCAGTCCATTTCCGACACGTGGACGAGGCCTTCAATGCCCGATTCCACTTCGACGAATGCGCCGTAGTCGGTGATGTTCGTGACCTTACCGAACAGACGCGTGCCCGACGGGTAACGGCGCGAGATGCCTTCCCACGGATCGTCGCCCAGTTGCTTGATACCGAGCGAAACGCGGTTCTTTTCCTGGTCGAACTTGAGGATCTTCGCGGTGACTTCCTGGCCAACCGACAGAACTTCGCTCGGGTGACGCACGCGACGCCATGCGATGTCGGTAATGTGCAGCAGGCCGTCGATGCCGCCGAGGTCCACGAACGCGCCGTAGTCGGTGATGTTCTTGACCACGCCTTCGACGATCGCGCCTTCCTTCAGCGTTTCGAGCAGCTTCGCGCGCTCCTCGCCTTGCGTTGCCTCGATGACAGCGCGGCGCGACAGCACGACGTTGTTACGCTTGCGGTCGAGCTTGATGACGCGGAATTCGAGGGTCTTGCCTTCGTACGGGGTCGTGTCCTTGACCGGACGCGTATCAACCAGCGAACCCGGCAGGAACGCGCGGATGCCGTTGACCATCACGGTCATACCGCCCTTGACCTTGCCCGTGATCGTGCCGGTCACGAGTTCGTTGTTGTCCAGCGCCTTTTCCAGCGACAACCACGAAGCCAGACGCTTCGCCTTGTCACGCGACAGGATGGTGTCGCCATAGCCGTTTTCCAGCGCGTCGATCGCGACGGAAACGAAGTCGCCCGCCTGCACTTCTACCTCGCCCGCGTCGTTCAGGAACTCTTCGAGCGGGATGTAGGCTTCGGACTTCAGACCAGCGTTCACGACCACGAAGTTGTGGTCGACACGCACGACTTCGGCGGAGATTACTTCGCCAGCGCGCATGTCCTGCTTGGTCAGCGACTCTTCGAACAGAGCCGCAAAAGATTCGGTATTCGGGGTAGAGGTTTGCAGGTCGGACATAAAAATCAGAGTTTGCATGGTCTTCGCAACGCCTGGCTCACCGGACCGGTCAGCAACTGCGGCATATACGCGAACGCCACGCGGGGTTAAAGGGTTAAAAACAACGCTTCGCGACCATTGCGAAGCACCTACCAACAACGGGACTGCCGCTGCTGGCCACTTCTGCGCGACCGTTTTCAGTCACGCATGCGGGACCAGCGCTTCATACCATTGCACCACCTGCTCGACCGCCTGGTCGACCGACAATGCGGAGGTATCAAGCAGCTTTGCATCCGCCGCGGGCTTGAGCGGCGCGGCCGCGCGCTGACTGTCACGCTCGTCACGCTCACGCAAATCCCGGAGCAAGTCATCTATATTAGCAGAAAATCCTTTTTGGATCAATTGCTTATGCCGGCGCATCGCGCGGGCCTCGACGCTCGCGGTCATGAACACCTTCAGCGCGGCGTCCTGGAAGATCACGGTGCCCATGTCGCGGCCGTCGGCGACCAGTCCCGGTTCCTTGCGAAACGCCCGCTGGCGCGCCACCAGCGCGGTTCGCACCGGCGCATGCACGGCGATCGCCGAAGCGCGGCTGCCCACTTCCTCGGCGCGGATTTCGGTCGATACATCGACCCCGTCAAGCTGCGCGAGCCCCTCGCGAAACGTGATATGGAGGTCATCGATCAGGTTGACAAGTGCGTCGACGTCGTCCGCCGCAATGCTATAGCGCAGGCTCGCGAGCGCCGCGAGCCGATACAGCGCGCCGCTGTCGAGCAGGTGAAAGCCGAGGTTGGCGGCCACCATCGCGGCCACAGTGCCTTTGCCGGAGGCACTAGGGCCGTCGATCGTAATGACGGGCGTCTGGTGAAAGGGACGAGTCGGTTTCATCTAAAAATGTCGCACATCGGGCGATTCGCACGCGAATCCGGGTTGCATCAGGGTTGTGTGAGCGCCGTAAAGCGCTCGAAATAATCGGGGAACGTCTTGGCGACGCACCTCGGGTCGTTGATGCGGATCGGCACACCGCCCAAGCTCACGAGCGAGAAGCACATCGCCATGCGGTGGTCGTCGTAAGTGTCGATCGCGGCATTCGGGATCAGCTTTTCGGGTGGCGTGACGACGAGGAAATCTTCGCCTTCCTGCACCTTCGCACCGACTTTGCGCAGCTCGGTCGCCATTGCGGCGATGCGGTCGGTTTCCTTCACGCGCCAGCTCGCGATGTTGCGCAGCGTGCTCGTGCCGTCCGCGAACAGCGCGGCGACCGCGATCGTCATCGCGGCATCGGGGATCAGGTTGAAGTCCATGTCGATCGGATCGAGCTTGCCGTGGTCGTTGCCGACGCCACGCACTTCAATCCAGTCGTCGCCCATCTGCAGGTTCGCGCCCATCTTGATCAGCGCATCGGCAAATCCGACGTCGCCCTGGATGCTCGCGCGGCCCACGCCTTCGACTCTGAGGGGCCCGCCGCCGAGTGCGCCCGCGGCGAGGAAATACGACGCCGACGACGCATCCCCTTCCACCATGATCGTGCCCGGCGACTGATACCGCTTCCCGGCCGGCACCACGAACTGGTGCCAGCCGTGGCGCTCGACCTCAATGCCGAAGCGCGCCATCAGCTTGATCGTGATCTCGATGTACGGCTTCGAGATCAGTTCGCCGTCGACCTGCACGGTGGTGACGCCGGTCGCGGTGCGCAACAGCGGCAGCGTCATCAGCAGCGAGGTCAGGAACTGGCTCGACACGTCGCCGCGTACGCGGATCGGCGCGTCGGCCGTTATCTGGGCGGGACGGATGCGCAGCGGCGGATAGCCTTCGTTCTGCTCGTAGTCGATCTTCGCGCCGATCTGGCGCAGGCCGTCGACGAGATCGCCGATCGGCCGTTCATGCATGCGCGGCACGCCGTGAATCCGGTAGTCGCCGCCGTTCACGGCGAGCGCCGCGGTCAGCGGGCGCACCGCCGTGCCAGCATTGCCGAGGAACAGGTCGGCCGTGCGCGCGGTGAACGCGCCGCGCGTGCCGGTCACGACGCAGGTGTCGCCGTCGCGCTTCAAACGTACGCCGAGCTTTTCGAGCGCGTCGAGCATCACGCGGGTGTCGTCGGAGTCGAGCAGGTTCGTGATCGTCGTCTCGCCTTCGGCGAGCGCGGCGAGCAGCAGCACGCGGTTCGAGATGCTCTTCGAGCCGGGCAGACGAACCGTGCCGGACGCACGGGAAAAAGGTCCGAGATCGAGGAATTCCATGATGTGTCCAGTTTCCGGTTATTTCGACGCGTCGCCGCTGGCCACGCCAGCCGCGCGCTGCTCCTGCCACTGACTGCGTGCGACGCGCGAGCGCGCGAACACGGCTTCGAGCGCGGCGCCGTCGCCGGCTTCGATCGCCGTGCGCAGGCGCGCGAGTACCGCGGTGTACGCGTCGAGTTCGTCGAGCAGCGCCACGCGATTGGCGACACAGACGTCGCGCCACATCTCCGGACTCGACGCGGCGATGCGCGTGAAGTCGCGAAAACCGCCCGCCGCGAACGAGAACTTCAACGCAGCGTCGGGCGAATTGAGGATCTGCTCGACGAGCGCGAACGACAGCACGTGCGGCAGATGACTGACCGACGCGAACACGCGGTCGTGCTGCTGCGGCGTCATGTCCCGCACCAATGCGCCGGTGGCGCGCCACATCGCCGCGACGCGCTCGACCGCGTCCGGCGTATTCTCGGGCAGCGGGCACAGCACGACGTTGCGGTTCACGTACAGATCGGGCAACGCGGCATCGACCCCGCTGGACTCGCGACCGGCGATCGGATGGCCCGGCACGAACTGGCCGATCCGGGCGCCGAGCGCCGTGCGGGCGGCGGCGACCACGTCGGACTTGGTGCTGCCCGCATCGGTGACGATCGTGTTGGCGTCGAGATGGGGCGCGATGCGCTCGAGCAACGGCTGGGTCTGCGCGACCGGCGCCGCGAGCAGCACGAAGTCCGCGCCCGCGAGCGCGCCGCGCAGCGCGGCGTCGTCGGTGAGCGCCGCGGCGCCGTCGATCACACCAAGCGCCAACGCCCGTTCGCTCGACGCGGAGGTCCGTCCGACCCCAACCACCATGCGTGCCCCGCCAGCCTCGCCGCGTTCACGCAACGCGCGCGCGAGCGATCCGCCGATCAGGCCAACACCGAAAATCACCAGCTTGTTAAAGGAAAACGCGGCCACGTCGCTCACACAATACGGACATTAAGCGCGCCACTCCTGCCGGTCGACGCGCGGGGTCAAGGATCAAGGCTTACGCTGCGTCAGGCTCGGCAAGCGTCTTTTCGAGCGCCGCGAGGAACGCTTCGTTTTCCTCCGGCAAGCCGATCGTGATGCGCAGCCACTGCGGCAAGCCGTAGCTGTCGACCGGTCGCACGATCACGGCCTGCTTCAGCAGCGCAAGGTTCACGCGGGCGCCGGCTTTGTCGTCGCTGCCAACGCGCACGAGCACAAAGTTGCCTTCGGACGGCACGTATTCGAGGCCAAGCTTGTCGAACGCCTCTGTCAGAAGCGTATAGCCCTGCGCGTTCAGCGCCGCGCTTTTCTGCAGAAACGCGCTGTCGTTCAGTGCCGCGATCGCCGCGGCTTGCGCGAGCGTATTTACGTTAAACGGTTGACGCAGTCGATTCAGCAAATCGGTCAACCCGGGCTGCGCGATCGCGAAACCGATGCGCAAGCCCGCAAGCCCGAACGCCTTCGAGAACGTACGCGAAACCAGCAGGTTCGGATAGCGGCGCACCCAGTCAATGGAGTCATAGCGTTTGTCCGCCGACAGATACTCGGTGTACGCCTCGTCGAGCACGACGGCCACGTGGCGCGGCACCTTGTCGAGAAACGCCTCGAGCGTCGGGCCGTCGACGAACGTGCCGGTCGGATTGTTCGGATTCGCGACGAACACGAGACGCGTGTCGTTGTCGATTGCGGCGAGCATCGCGTCGAGGTCGTGACCATAGCGCACCGCCGGCACGACGATGGCGCGCGCGCCGACGCCTTGCGTCGCGAGCGCATAGACCGCGAACGAATACTGCGAGAACACGACCGCCTGGCCCTTCTCGACGAACGCGTGCGCGGCGAGTTCGAGGATGTCGTTGCTGCCGTTACCGAGGGTGATCCACTCAGCCGGCACACCGTAGCGCGCGGCGAGCGCCGCCTTCAACTCGAAACCGTTCGAGTCCGGATAACGGCCAAGATCGGCGATCGCCTGCGCCATCGCGTGCTGCGCGGATTCCGGCATGCCGAGCGGATTCTCGTTCGATGCGAGCTTCACGATGCTCGCCTCGTCGAGACCGAACTCGCGGGCCACTTCCGAAATCGGCTTGCCGGCGATGTACGGCGCGATCGCGCGCACATAGGAAGGGCCGAAAGACGCTGTCATGAAAATCTCCGAACGACGATGGATAAGTGAAACCTGCGTTCGGGCAGCGCACGCGGCGCCGCCCGGACTGCGCTGCCAGCCCTTAGCGGGCGCGCGGATATGAGCCGAGTATTTTGAGGAACGCGGCCTTCTCGCCGAGACCGGCGAGCGCGGCAGCCACAGCCGGATCGTCGCGATGGCCTTCGACATCGATATAGAAGTAGTACTCCCACGTGCCGACGCGCGCCGGACGCGATTCGAAACGTGTCATCGACACGCCGTGGCGAGCGAGCGGCTCGAGCAGCTTGACCATCGCGCCCGGTTCGTTCGCGACCGACACGATCAGCGAGGTCTGGTCGTAGCCGCTCGGACCGGTCGGCTCCTTGCCGATCATTACGAAGCGCGTGCGGTTGTGCGGATCATCCTGGATCAGCGCGTTGGTGACCTGCAGGCCGTAGTGGATCGCGGCGCGATCGCCGGCGATGGCCGCGACAGTCGGATCTTCGGCCGCCATCCGTGCAGCTTCGGCATTACTCGACACCGCCTGGCGCTCGAGATGCGGCGCATTGGTCGACAGCCAGCGCTGGCACTGCGCGAGCGCCTGCGCATGCGCGCATACGCGCGTGACGCCAGCGAGCCCGTTTTGCGTGAGCAGGTTGTGATGGATCGGCAATGCGAGTTCGCCGCCGATGGTCAGCTGGGTTTGCAGCAGCAGATCCAGCGTGCGCGACACCGCGCCTTCGGTCGAGTTCTCGACCGGCACGACGCCGTAGTCGGCGGCGCCCGCCTCGACCGAGCGGAATACTTCATCGATCGAGGGGCACGGCAGCCCTTCGATAGACTGACCGAAGTACTCGTGCATCGCCTGTTCGCTATAGGTGCCGACCGGCCCGAGATACGCGGCCTTGATGCTCTTTTCTAGCGCGCGGCTCGCGGCCATGATCTCGCGCCAGATCGCGCTGATGTGTTCGTCCGCGAGCGGCCCCGCGCTCATTTCCTGCAGGCGCGCGATCACCTGCATCTCGCGCTCGGGCCGGAACACCGGCGCGTTGAAATGCTTCTTGATCTCGCCCACTTCGAGCGCGACCGACGCGCGCTGGTTCAGGAGCGCGATCAGCTGCGCGTCGAGCGCGTCGATGCGATCGCGCAGAGGTTTGAGTCGTGTATTGAGTTCGTCGTCCATGCGTAAAACGGCTCTGCCGGGTAACTGCTGGAAAAGATGCGCACGCCTGCCGGTCAGTGTGACTCAGGCGCTGCGCTGTTCGAATTCCTTCATGTATTCGACAAGCGCTTTGACGCCTTCGAGCGGGACGGCGTTATAAATCGACGCCCGCATGCCGCCGACGGACTTGTGGCCCTTTAGCTGCACCAATCCCCGCGCTTTCGCGCCGGACAGGAAATCTTCGTTGCGCGACTCGTCGGCGAGGAAGAACGGTACGTTCATCCGCGAGCGCGAGCCACGTTCGACCTTGTTCAGATAGAAGCTGCTCGAGTCGATCGTGTCGTACAGCAGCTTCGATTTTTCGAGGTTGCGCGCCTCCATCGCCTGGAGGCCGCCCTGGTTCTTCAACCACTTAAACACGAGCCCGGCAATATAGATCGCATAGGTGGGCGGCGTGTTGTACATCGAGTTGTTCTCGGCGACGGTCTTCCATTCGAACGCCGATGGGCAAATCGGCATTGCGCGATCGAGCATGTCCTCACGCACGATCACGACCGTCACGCCCGCCATGCCGATATTCTTCTGCGCGCCGCCGAACAGCACGCCGTATTTGGCGATGTCCATCGGGCGCGAAAGGATGTGCGACGACGCGTCCGCCACGAGCGGAATATCGCCGAGGTCGGGAATCTCGAAGGTTTCGACGCCGTGAATGGTCTCGTTGGTGCACAAATGCACGTAAGCCGGATCGTCCGACAGTTGCCATTCCGCACGCGCCGGCGCGCGCGTGTAGCCCTCGGCCGTCTTGCCGGTCGCGGCAAGATGCACGCTGCCGTATTTTTCCGCTTCCTTGAACGATTTCTGCGACCACGAGCCGGTGACGACGAAATCCGCCCGCGGTTTCGAGCCGAGCAGGTTCATCGGCACGATCGCGTTCTCGCCGAGGCCGCCGCCCTGCAGGAAAAGGATGCGGTGACTTGCCGGCACCTGCAGCAACTCGCGCAGATCGGTCAGCGCTGCTTCGTGGATCGACATGAATTCCTTGCCGCGATGGCTCATTTCCATCACGCTCATACCACTACCTTGCCAGTTCAGCATCTCGTCGGCTGCCTGGCGCAGCACTTCTACGGGCATGGCCGCCGGGCCGGCGGAGAAATTAAAAACGCGCATGTGAGGTCCTGGAAGCGGGCGTGAAATAACGAAGTCGCGCGGGAATCGGCGAAAAGAACTGCGAAATGGCTCGCCGAAAAAGAAAATGGCCGTCTGCGCCAGTGCGCAAACGGCCATTATCGCATTGTCGCCGCCAACCCGCCACGCCGGGTGGCCCAATGGGCGCGGCGACAGGCCGGCTGATTAGCGCGGCCTGCGAGCGGAATTTACTTGGCAGCCGGCTTGACCGATGCGACTTCCTTGTCGGCCTGGTCACGCGTTGCCTTGATCGATTCCGGCATGTACTTCTGCATCAGACCGTTCACGACGTCGCGGCCAACCTGGTCTTGCACCTGGATAAACTTGCGTCCGGTCGGGCTCTTGTAGAACGTGGTCAGGTCCTTGATTTCCGACACGCTGTAGTACTTCGCGTATGCATCGTACTGAGCTTGCATCGCGTCCTGACGGAAGCCGTCGGTTGCGAAGACCTGGCCTGCCGCGTCCACCAGCTTCGGCACCGCGTTCTTCTGCAGCGTCGGCACGGCGGCCTGCTTCTGCTTGTCCGTCATCGTCTTGTTCTCGGTCAGCGCGTCCGACAGGATTGCCGGCACGAGCTGCTTGGCCTGCATCTGCGCGCTATTGCCGATTGCGCCAACCAGCTTCTGCGCGTCGATGGCGTCGAGCAGGTCCTTGATGGCAGCTTGCTTGGCCGGATCAACCGGTGCTGCTGCGGCAGCCGGAGCTGCGGGCGCCTGGTTCTGCAGCGCTTGAGCCATGGCGAAGGTCGGCACGATGGCAGCCAGCAACATCAGTTGTTTGAATCGTTTTTGCATCATTACTCCCTAAGAGAAATTAACTTGAACCGCACGCCGCACGGGAAAGCGTACCGGCCTGATACGCGTTGACCCGCAGCGTAGCTTCAACGTATTAACTGAGACTGAAAGCCGCTGGCACGGATCAAGCCGCGCCGCCGCCCTCACCGCCGTTATCACCTTCAGCGGAGCCGTCGGAATCGCTTTCCGACTCGCCCTCGGCCTCAGCTACCTGTTGCAGACCGGACAGCTTGGTCCCTTCGTCAAGGCTGATGAGTGTAACACCTTGCGTTGCGCGTCCCATTTCACGAATTTCCGACACGCGCGTGCGAATCAGCACGCCCGTCGTGGTAATCAGCATGATCTGCGCTTCCGAATCCACGAGCGTCGCGGCAACGACCCTGCCATTGCGCTCCGACGTCTGGATCGCGATCATGCCCTTCGTGCCGCGGCCGTGACGCGTGTACTCGGTGATCGGGGTGCGTTTACCGAAGCCGTTCTCGGTTGCGGTGAGCACGGACTGTTGCTCGTCGCCGGCCACCAGCAACGCGATCACGTTCTGGCCGTCCTCGAGTTGCATGCCGCGCACGCCGCGCGCCTCGCGGCCCATCGGACGCACGTCGTTCTCGTCAAAGCGCACTGCCTTGCCCGAATCGGAGAACAGCATCACGTCGTGCTGGCCATCGGTGATCGCGGCGCCGATCAGGTAATCACCCTCATCGAGACCGACCGCAATAATACCCTTGCGCAGCGGCCGGCTGAATGCCTCGAGCGGCGTCTTCTTTACCGTTCCTAACGCGGTTGCCATGAACACGAACTTGTCGGCCGAGAACTCCTTGACCGGCAGCACGACCGTGATCTTTTCGCCTTCCTGCAGCGGGAACATATTGACGATCGGCCGGCCGCGCGAATTGCGCGAGCCCTGCGGCACCTCGTAGACCTTGACCCAGTACACCCGGCCGCGATTCGAGAAGCACAGGATGTGGTCGTGCGTATTGGCGATGAACAGCGTGTCGATCCAGTCGTCTTCCTTCATGGAAGTGGCCTGCTTGCCACGACCACCGCGCTTCTGGGCCCGATATTCGGACAGCGGCTGCGATTTCACGTAGCCCGCGTGCGACATCGTCACGACCATTTCCTGCGGCGTGATCAGGTCTTCGGTGTTCAGTTCGGTCGCGTTCAACTCGATCTTCGAGCGACGCGCATCGCCGAATTCGGCCTTGATCGACGAGAGTTCGTCGACGATGATCGCCGAAATGCGTTCCGGGCGAGCCAGAATGTCCAGCAGGTCAGCGATCTGCGCCATCACATCGCGGTATTCGCCAATGATCTTGTCCTGCTCGAGACCGGTCAGGCGCTGCAGACGCATCTGCAGGATTTCCTGCGCCTGGGTATCGGACAAACGGTATAGGCCATCGGCCTGCATGCCGAACGACGGGTTCAACCCCTCCGGACGATATGCTTCGCGACCGCCCGCCGACGCGTTATCCGTCTCGGCGCGCGACAGCATTTCGCGCACGAGCGACGAATCCCACGAGCGCGACATCAGTTCCTGCTTGGCGATAGGCGGCGTCGGCGCGGCCTTGATGAGCGCGATGAATTCGTCGATGTTCGCGAGCGCAACCGCCAGACCTTCGAGCACATGGCCACGTTCGCGCGCCTTACGCAGCTCGTAGACGGTGCGCCGCGTCAGCACTTCCCGGCGATGCGACAGGAAGCACGTCAGCATTTCCTTCAGATTCAGGAGCTTCGGCTGGCCGTCGACGAGCGCGACCATGTTCATGCCGAACGTGTCCTGGAGCTGGGTCGCCTTGTACAGATTGTTCAGCACGACCTCGGGCACTTCGCCGCGCTTGAGCTCGATCACGACACGCATGCCGCTCTTGTCGGATTCGTCACGGATGTCGGAGATGCCTTCGAGCTTCTTCTCGTTGACGAGCTCGGCAATACGCTCGAGCAGCGAGCGCTTGTTCACCTGATACGGCAATTCGTCGACGATGATTGCCATGCGCTGGCCGCGGTCGATTTCCTCGAAGTGCGTCAGCGCGCGCATCACAACGCGGCCGCGACCGGTGCGATAGCCGTCGCGCACGCCGGCCACGCCGTAGATGATGCCGGCGGTCGGGAAGTCGGGTGCGGGGATGATCTCGATCAGTTCGTCGATCGTCGCTTCCGGGTTTTTCAGCAGATGCTGACACGCGTCGACGACTTCGTTGAGGTTGTGCGGCGGGATGTTGGTCGCCATGCCGACCGCGATGCCGGACGAGCCATTGATCAGCAGATTAGGGATGCGCGCGGGCAGGATGGCCGGTTCATTCTCGCTGCCGTCGTAGTTCGGCACGAAGTCGACCGTTTCCTTGTCGATGTCGGCCAGCAGTTCGTGGCCGATCTTCGCCATGCGGATTTCGGTGTAACGCATCGCCGCGGCGTTGTCGCCGTCGACCGAACCGAAGTTCCCCTGGCCGTCGACGAGCATGTAGCGCAGCGAGAAGTCCTGCGCCATCCGTACGATCGTGTCGTAGACAGCAGTGTCGCCGTGCGGATGGTATTTACCGATGACGTCGCCGACGATACGCGCCGACTTCTTGTAGGCGCGGTTCCAGTCGTTGTTCAGCTCATGCATCGCGTACAGCACGCGCCGGTGCACCGGCTTCAGGCCATCGCGGACATCGGGAAGCGCTCGCCCTACGATCACGCTCATCGCGTAATCGAGATACGAACGGCGCATTTCCTCCTCAAGGGAGATTGGCAGAGTCTCTTTGGCGAATTGATCCATTATCCGTATCTTTTACGTGCGAAGGCGGGGGTTCGCCGCAACTTCGCGTAAGCATTGCAGGCGCAACGCATCACGCGATTCTAACATGCCACGCATCCGCGCCCGACGCAGGTACGTATACATATTAGAGGGGCACCCGCCAACACCTCGCCGATCCCGCACTTTCAGGCTCACCAGGCTCGATTCCTGCGTAGGGCCAATTCCCGCTCAGCCAGAGCCGGCGGACCGCTCAGACGAAAACATTTGTTGCGCATGCACCACATTTGGAGGGGGATTTGAATGGGGGCAGATTTTTTTTTCGTCGGAGGGGAACGATATGGCAAAATGCCAACGCACAAAGAGTCAGACACTGCTCGAAGTCTATACAGCCGGTTTTTGTTCCGCACCAATGTTATACTTCGAGCAATGTATGACTGGTCATCCGTCAACAGGCTCGCAGTAAACCTGCGGTAATCTCAATTTCGAGAGGAGAAATATGAATAAACTTTCAAAGCTCGCGTTCATTGCAGCTACCGCAGTTATGGCTGCATCCGCCATGGCGCAGTCGGTGCCGGCGTCGCGACAAGCTACCAACGACAACTGGGTGAATGGTACTGGCGAATACGTGTGGATGAACGGCACGAACGAGCTTTGCTGGCGCGATGCATTCTGGACGCCCGCAACGGCTAACGCCAAGTGCGACGGCGCTCTGGTTGCTCAGGCTCCGACCCCGCCGGCACCGGTCGCTCCGGCCCCGGCAATCTCCAGCGAAAAGATTACGTATCAAGCTGATGCGCTGTTCGACTTCGACAAGGCAATCCTGAAGCCGGCTGGCAAGGAACGTCTGAGCGAACTGGCATCGAAGATCCAAGGCATCAACCTCGAAGTCGTCGTTGCTACGGGCCACACCGACCGCATCGGTTCGGACGCTTACAACGACCGTCTGTCGCTGCGTCGTGCTCAAGCTGTGAAGGCCTTCCTGGTCAGTAAGGGCGTCGAAGCCAACCGTATCTACACGGAAGGCAAGGGCCGCCGCAACCCGGTTACCACCGGTTGCAACCAGAAGAACCGCAAGCAACTCATCGCCTGCCTCGCACCGGACCGCCGCGTGGAAGTCGAAGTTGTCGGTACGCCGAAGCAGTAAGCTGGAAAATTACCGCAGTATCGAAAGCCCCGCTTCGGCGGGGCTTTTTTTATGTGCGGGTGCCGCCACGTGGCGTGATGCGCGGCGGAGGAACACCCCGTTCCGCTACTAGCGGCTCGCAGCTCGGATTGGCAGCCGCTCGCTGGCGCGCTTTTGCCGCTCTTTCTCTTGCCCTATATACTCAGAGTTTATCCTCGAGCGTCCGCTCACCGCTTTCATCGAGGCAGCCTTCGCCATGACCAACGCCGATCCCCACGAACTACAGAAATTCAGCGACCTCGCGCATCGTTGGTGGGACCCGAACGCCGAATTCAAACCACTGCACGAACTGAATCCAATTCGCCTGCGCTGGATCGACGCGCACGCGCATCTCGCCGGCAAAAAGGTGCTCGATATCGGTTGCGGCGGCGGCATCCTGTCGGAATCGATGGCAGGCTTGGGCGCGCATGTTAAGGGCATCGACCTGTCGACGCAGGCACTCGGCGTCGCCGATCTTCACAGCCTTGAAAGCGGTGTAACTGTCGATTACGAAGAAATCGCGGCCGAGGCGCTGGCCGCGCGCGAACCGGGCACCTATGACGTGGTCACCTGCATGGAAATGCTCGAGCACGTGCCCCAGCCGGCCGCGATCGTCGAGGCCTGCAAGAATCTCGTGAAGCCGGGCGGGTGGGTGTTTTTCTCCACGCTGAACCGCAACGTGAAGTCGTATCTGTTCGCGGTGATCGGCGCCGAATACATCGCACGAATGCTGCCGAAGGGCACGCACGACTACGCGCGCTTCATCCGCCCGTCGGAACTCGCCGGCTTCGTGCGCGCCGCCGATCTGCGCACGGCCGACATCAAGGGCATCGTGTACAACCCGCTCAGCAAGCATTTCGCGCTGTCGTCCGACACGAGCGTCAACTATATGCTCGCCTGTCGCCGCGACGCCTGACCTGCCAGAACCGCCCCGATCCGCCGTATCCGAAACGAACAATGAGCGACCCGACTCCCCTGCCGCAACGCGAAGACAACGACGACACGCTCGGCTTTTGCCTCGCCGTGCTTTTCGACCTCGACGGCACGCTTGCCGACACGGCGCCCGACCTCGCGGCAGCCGTCAATAAAATGCGCCACGACCGGGGACTCGAGATGGTGCCGCTCGAGAAGCTGCGCCCGCTCGCCTCGGCCGGAGCGCGCGGACTGATCTGCGGCGCGTTCGGCATCGGGCCCGATCATCACGAATTCGCATCGATGCGCGAGGAGTTTCTCGCGAACTACGAAGCGGACCTGTGCATCGAGACGACGCTCTTTCCGGGCATCGCGGAAGTGCTCGACGAACTCGACGCGCGCGGCGTGCGCTGGGGCATCGTCACGAACAAGGTCGCGCGGCTCACCGAACCGCTCGTCGCGCAACTCGGGCTCGAGGAGCGCGCCGGCTGCGTGGTGAGCGGCGACACGACCCCACATTCGAAGCCGCACCCCGCGCCGCTGCTGCACGCGGCGCGTGAGCTGGACATCGCGCCGGAGCGCGTCGTCTATATCGGCGACGATCTGCGCGACGTGCAGGCCGGTTTTGCTGCCGGCATGAAGACCGTCGCCGCCGCGTACGGCTATTGCGGCAACGACATTCCGCCGACACGGTGGCACGCGCAACACGTGGTGGAGTCGACGGCCGAGTTGCAGACGCTGCTGCGCGACATTGTCTGACCAGGTCCGGCCAGCCAATGCGTGCGACCCGTGCCGTCAATCTATTGTAAAATCTCCTTTGGCTCATATATGTGAGCAACGAACCGCGGGGGCGACCTGGTTTCGACAGGGGTTGCGAAGCGGCTAGGGCATGTCGAGGACCCGTCACCTCGTTAATCAATGGGAAAAACGTAACTGCAAACGACGATACGTTCGCACTGGCAGCCTAAGGGCCGCCGTCCTCTGCCTAGTTCACTGACGGGCTAGTGTCGCAAGACCGGTAGCAATACCGACAGAGGTCATATACGTCAGTTAAGCCTTGGCGGCGTCACGACGTCCGGGTCGAAAATCTAGTGAATCGCCGTAGCGCAGCGTGTTCGTCCGCGTCGCTGCGGTTAAATCAAAAGACAGAACTAAACATGTAGAACTGGTCGTAGAGGACTTCTGGACGCGGGTTCGATTCCCGCCGCCTCCACCAAACACCTGGCACGTTCGCAATGAACGGCTCCGAAAAACCCCGGTAGCTTCACGCTGCCGGGGTTTTCTATTTTCAGTACCGTCCGCGACCAACAACATGACCCGGTAGCACCGCCGGCTGCATGAGCAACTGGCCGGCGGCCACGGCGGGGCCGGCCGACAAGCCGTCGGGCGACTGGACTCTAATCCCAAGCTCGGACGGCAAGCAGCGATGGGCGTACAAGGGCCATCCGCTGCACCACTACGCGGCCGACAAGCAAGCCGGCGATGCAAAGGGACGGCTTCAAGGACACAGCCGGTCCGCAAACTGCGCCACCATTGCACCCGCCACAAAGCACAACGCCGGCCCAAGGACCGGCGTTGCGTCAAACCTCGAAGCTCGGGCGAAGCCCGCGCCGTTCCTTAGTCGTCCTTCGGGCACTGCAGATTGCAGCCGCTCGGATCGCCCATGTCACCGCGCTTGCGCGCTGCCGATCGTTTGCCGTGCTGATACTTGTCCGACGGCGCGGACGCGGCGAACGGCATCTGCGGATGCTCGTTGAGGCGGAATTCATCGTTCAGAATGCCCCCCGGCACGCCAGGCGAGTTTTGCGCGAAAGCGACGGAGACGGTGGCACAGAGCACACCAGCCGCGGCAGCGGCGGCGCATGCGTGGAAAAGAGCTTTCATGTTGGTTCGGCGCGCTTGCCGCGCGGTTAGAGCGGATACGAAGCCAAGAGAGTAGCCGAAACCGGCTTGCCGCGCAGCAGCGCGCGCCGAGCGCCATCGAGTTTCTGATTACGAGCTCTTACGCCGCCGTTAAGCTAGCGCGCCGCCGAGCCCCTCGTCGAGATCGACGAGCCTGCCGCAGTCGCACGGATCGTAGCCGGCGAGCTGCTCGACGCGATGGTGAAACGCGCTGCCGCGCAACAGATTGATCACCGTCGCGAGCGGCGCGCGTGACAGGTGCGCGCGGTCGCACGCGAAGTAATAGTCCTCGTCGACGATCGGAATGAAGTCGAGCCCGAAATGATGCGCAGCGGGCTGCACGCCGAAGCCTATGTCCGCCATGCCGCTCGCGACGAACGCCGCGATCGCGGAGTGCGTCAGCTCGGTCGACGCATAGCCGTTCACGCGGTCCGGGTCCACCCCGATCTGTCGCAGCGCGAGATCGAGCAGCATCCGCGTACCCGAGCCGGGCTGGCGGTTGACGAAACGGATGTCGTCGCGCGCCAGATCGCCGAGCCCACCGATTCCCTTGGGATTGCCCTTGCCGATGAAGAGCCCTTGCTTGCGCCGGGTCAGATGCACGAGCACATGCCGTTGCGGATCGAGCCAGCGCCGGTAGGTATCGGCGCACACCGCGCGAAACTCGCCGAGCGGCAGGTGAAAGCCCGCCAGATCGCACTCGCCGCGCGCGAGCGCGCTGACCGCGTCGGCGCCGTCGCGGTACTTGATCTCGACCGGCAGATCGTTGGCGACTAGTGCAGTCACGAGCGCGGCCACCGCATAACCGTGCGACGCGTGGATGCGCACGTTATCGGTGGGGGGCGCGAGCCAGCGGTTCAGATCGCTCGCCACTTCGCTCGCGAGCGCCTGCAGATTGCCGTCGAGCCGCTCACCGCAGAGCCGCTGCCCATGCAGCACCGCGTGTCCGAGGTCGGACAAAACCGAGCCGCGCCCCCGCTCTTTCGCTATCAGCGGACCGCCAAGCCGCTCCTCGATGCTGCGCAGCAAACCCCACGCGTGCCGGTAGGACAAACCCTTAAGCGCCGCCGCCTGCGCAATGCTGCCAGATTCATCGACAAGCGCGAGTAGCGGCACCACGTCAGACAGGCTGGCCTCGCGGCCGTCCGCACCCTTCACGACCAGCTCGACCTGACATTCGATCCTGACCATATATGTTTGACCGTTTCCTATTGCACGCGCCGGTTAGCCCGCCTATCTTTCGGCTATACCATATCGAATAAGCGAAGCATACGTGCACATATTATGAATAACAAGTGCATATATCGCTTTGGAGGAGCCCCCACTTTGGACGATTCTCTCGCCACGGCGCCGGATCAGCTCGTGCAACGACACGCGCAACCGGGCCGCACGCTCATGACGATCCTGCATGCGATCCAGGACGAACTCGGCTTTGTGCCACCTGCCGCAGTCGGACCGCTCGCCCGCGCGTTGAACCTGTCGCGCGCGGAAGTGCACGGCGTCATCACCTACTACCATCACTTCCGCACCACGCCGGCCGCGCCCGTCACGGTACAGCTGTGCCGCGCCGAAGCATGCCGCAGCATGGGCACCGAGGCGCTCGCCCCGCACATCGAGGCGCACACGGGTTGTCGCTTTGACACCGGTCACCATGACGGCGCGACGGTTGAGCTCGAATCGGTGTACTGCCTCGGCCAATGCGCGCTGTCGCCGGCGATGATGCTGAACGGCACGCTGCACGCACGCGTTACGCCACAGAAATTCGACGCGCTGCTCGCCGCAGCCAGCAAACGCGTGGAGGTGCCGGCATGACGCGCATCTATGTTCCGCGAGATTCGTCGGCGCTCGCGCTCGGCGCCGATGCGCTGGCCGAAGCCATCGCCAGCGAAGCCGCGCGCCGCGGCATGGCGATCGAACTGATCCGCAACGGTTCGCGCGGGTTGCTGTGGCTCGAACCGCTGGTCGAAGTCGCGACGCCCGAAGGCCGTATCGGCTACGCGAATGTCGACGTGGAAGACGTCGCTGCGTTGTTCGACGCGGGCTTCGTCGACGGCGGCGAGCATGCGCGGCGCGTCGGCGTGGTCGACGAGATTCCGTATCTGAAGAAGCAGCAGCGCCTGACCTTCGCGCGGATCGGCATCACCGACCCGCTGTCCATCGACGACTACGTCGCACATGGCGGCCTCGAAGGCCTACGCAACGCGCTGCAAACCGACGGCGATGCCGCGTGCGAAGCGCTGATCCAATCCGGCCTGCGTGGCCGCGGCGGCGCGGCCTTCCCGGCCGGCATCAAGTGGCGCACGGTGCGCGGCGCGAAGGCCGCGCAGAAGTACGTCGTCTGCAATGCCGACGAAGGCGATTCGGGCACCTTCTCCGATCGCCTGGTGATGGAAAGCGATCCGTATGTGCTGATCGAAGGCATGATCATCGCGGGCATCGTAACTGGCGCAACCGTCGGCTACATCTATGTGCGCAGCGAATACCCGCACTCGATCGCGACGCTCGAAGCGGCCATCGCCCGCGCGCGCACAGCCGGCTGGCTCGGCGACAGCGTGCTCTCGAGCGGGCAGCGCTTCGAGCTGTTCGTCGCGAAAGGCGCGGGCTCGTACGTGTGCGGCGAAGAAACCGCGATGCTGGAATCGCTCGAAGGCAAGCGCGGCATCGTCCGCGCGAAGCCGCCGGTGCCCGCCCTCGTCGGTCTCTACGGCCAGCCCACCGTGATCAACAACGTGATCACGCTCGCCACGGTGCCGATCATCTTCGCGCGCGGCGCGGCGTTCTATAAGGACTTCGGCATGGGCCGCTCGCGCGGCACATTGCCGTTCCAACTGGCCGGCAACATCAAGCGAGGCGGCCTCGTCGAACTCGCGTTCGGCGTGACATTGCGCCAACTGCTCGACGACTTCGGCGGCGGCACCGCGAGTGGCCGACCGGCGCGCGCAGTGCAGGTCGGCGGTCCGCTCGGCACATATTTGCCGGAAAGCCAGTGGGACATCCCGATGGACTACGAAGCGTACGCGGCAGTCGGCGCGGTGATCGGCCACGGCGGTCTCGTCGTGCATGATGACACGTCGAACCTGGCCGAGCTCGCGCAATACGCGATGCACTTCTGCGCGCTCGAATCGTGCGGCAAATGCACACCGTGCCGGATCGGCTCGACGCGCGGCGTCGAAGTGATCGAGCGGATTCGTAATGGCGATACCTCGACGCGTCAGGTGCAACTGCTGCGCGATCTGTGCGACACGATGGTGTCCGGTTCGCTGTGCGCGATGGGCGGCATGACGCCGTTCCCGGTGCTGTCCGCGCTCGATCATTTCCCTGAAGACTTCGGTCTCGCCGCCGATCCCACTGCCGACCACGCCAGCAAAGCGGCCGCGGCCTGACACCAGGAGTTCACCATGTCCGACCAGTTCAACTCTCCCGTCCCCCTGGGGGGCGGCTGCGGCTCAGGCAACTGCGCGTGCAAGTCGCAAGCCATGGCACGCGCCGCCAACCCGTTCACCGACGACACCGACTACGGCACCCCCGCGCGCCATTCGGACGTCGACGTGACGCTCGAAATCGACGGCCAGGCGGTGACCGTGCCCGCCGGCACGTCGGTGATGCGCGCGGCGGCCGAAGCCGGCGTCAACGTGCCGAAGCTGTGCGCGACCGATTCTCTCGAACCGTTCGGCTCATGCCGTCTGTGTCTGGTCGAAATCGAAGGACGGCGCGGCTATCCGGCCTCGTGCACGACGCCGGTCGAAGCCGGCATGAAGGTGCGCACGCAGACCGACCGTCTGCAGACGCTGCGTCGCAACGTGATGGAGCTGTACATCTCCGATCATCCGCTCGATTGCCTGACCTGCCCCGCCAACGGCGACTGCGAACTGCAGGACATGGCCGGCGTGACGGGCTTGCGCGAAGTGCGCTACGGCTTCGACGGCGAGAATCACCTGAAGGACAGGAAGGACGAATCGAATCCGTACTTCACGTACGACCCGTCGAAGTGCATCGTCTGCAATCGCTGCGTGCGCGCGTGCGAGGAAACCCAGGGCACGTTCGCGCTGACGATCACCGGACGCGGCTTCGAATCGCGCGTCGCGGCGAGCGAGAACCAGCCGTTCATGGAATCGGAGTGCGTGTCGTGCGGCGCGTGCGTGGCCGCGTGCCCGACCGCGACCTTGCAGGAAAAGACCGTCGTGATGCTCGGCCAGCCCGAGCACTCGGTCGTCACCACTTGCGCGTATTGCGGCGTCGGCTGCTCGTTCAAGGCCGAGATGAAGGGCAATCAGGTCGTGCGGATGGTGCCGCACAAGAACGGCCAGGCCAACGAAGGCCATGCATGCGTGAAGGGCCGCTTCGCGTGGGGCTACGCGACGCACAAGGACCGCATCAAGAAACCGATGATCCGCGCGAAGATCACCGACCCGTGGCGCGAAGTCAGCTGGGACGAAGCGATCTCGTATGCGGCGTCGGAATTCCGCCGCATCCAGGCGAAGCATGGCCGCGATTCGATCGGCGGTATCACGTCGTCGCGCTGCACGAACGAGGAAACCTACCTCGTGCAGAAGCTCGTGCGCGCCGCGTTCGGCAACAACAACGTCGACACCTGCGCGCGAGTCTGCCATTCGCCGACCGGCTACGGCCTGAAGACGACGATCGGCGAATCGGCGGGCACCCAGACGTTCGCCTCGGTCGATAAGGCCGACGTCATCATGGTGATCGGTGCGAATCCCACCGACGGCCACCCGGTGTTCGCCTCGCGCCTGAAGCGCCGCGTCCGCGAGGGTGCGAAGCTGATCGTGGTCGATCCGCGCCGCATCGATATCGTCGATACGCCGCACGTGAAGGCGTCGCATCATCTGCAATTGCGGCCCGGCACCAACGTCGCGATCGTCAACGCGCTCGCGCATGTGATCGTCACCGAAGGCCTGCTCGACGAAGCGTTCATCGCCGAGCGCTGCGAAACACGCGCGTTCGAGCAGTGGCGCGATTTCGTCGCGCTGCCGGAGAACTCGCCGGAAGCGACCGAAGCGGCAACCGGCGTGCCCGCGCAACAGGTGCGCGAAGCCGCGCGCATCTACGCGAGCGCCGGCAATGCGGCGATCTACTACGGCCTCGGTGTCACCGAACACGCGCAAGGCTCGACGATGGTGATCGGCATCGCGAACCTCGCGATGGCGACCGGCAACATCGGCCGCGAAGGTGTCGGCGTGAATCCGCTGCGCGGCCAGAACAACGTGCAGGGCTCGTGCGACATGGGCTCGTTCCCGCACGAGCTGCCCGGCTATCGGCACATCGGCGATCCGCTCGTGCGCACGCAGTTCGAAAACGCCTGGAACGTCACGCTGCAACCGGAACCGGGCCTGCGCATTCCGAACATGTTCGACGCCGCGCTGCACGGCAGCTTCAAGGGCCTGTACTGCCAGGGCGAGGACATCGTGCAGTCGGACCCGAACACGCATCACGTGGCGGCGGCGCTGTCGTCGATGGAATGCATCGTCGTGCAGGACATCTTCCTGAACGAGACCGCCAAGTATGCACACGTGCTGCTGCCCGGCTCGTCGTTCCTCGAAAAGGACGGCACGTTCACCAATGCCGAGCGCCGCATCTCGCGCGTGCGCAAGGTGATGCCGCCGCTCGGCGGGTACGCGGACTGGGAAGTCACGCAGTTGCTGTCGCGCGCGCTCGGCTACGAGATGGACTACACCCATCCATCCGAGATCATGGACGAAATCGCACGGCTCACGCCGACCTTCCACGGCGTGTCGTTCCAGAAGATCGACGAACTGGGCAGCATCCAGTGGCCATGCAACGAGGACGCGCCCGACGGCACGCCGACGATGCACGTCGGTACCTTCGTGCGCGGCAAGGGCAGGTTCGTGATCACGAAATTCATCGCCTCGCCGGAGAAGGTCACGCGCAAGTATCCGCTGCTGCTGACGACCGGGCGCATCCTGTCGCAGTACAACGTCGGCGCGCAGACGCGCCGCACCGACAACTCGCTCTGGCATGACGAAGACCGGCTCGAACTGCATCCGGACGATGCGGAGGAACGCGGTATCAAGACCGGCGACTGGGTCGGCATCGAATCGCGCGCGGGGCAGACCGTGTTGCGCGCGAAGGTGACGGAGCGCATGCAGCCGGGCGTCGTCTATACGACGTTCCACTTCCCCGAATCGGGCGCGAACGTGATCACGACCGACAGTTCCGACTGGGCGACCAACTGCCCCGAATACAAGGTGACCGCGGTGCAGGTGATGCCGGTCGAGCAGCCGTCGCAATGGCAGAAGGACTATTCGCGCTTCAGTAGCGAACAGCTCGATCTGCTGAAACGGCGCGAACAGGCCGATTCGGCCGCGGCCGTTACCGCGGGCAAGTGAGGCGAACCATGGACAATCGGAATCTGATCGACATGGCGAACCGGATCGGCGACTTCTTCGAGTCGATGCCCGACCACGAGGAAGCGCTGACCGGCGTCGCCGAACACATTCGCCGCTTCTGGGAGCCGCGCATGCGTCGCGCGCTGCTCGCAACGCTCGACGAAGCGCCGGACACTTATGACATCGCTCTGACGAACTTCACGCGCGAGGCGATCGTCAGGTATCGCGAGAAGTTGACGCCGGCCCAGGCTCAGGCTTAGGCCATTTCTTTAGTCAGCAAGGCGCGGCGGCAAGATTCGCCGCCGCGCAACGGGCAATCCTGATCACAACGTCGCCTGCTCCGCTATCTCTCCGCCCACCGCAAACCACGCCTCGCAGTGCCGTACGAGACCGTGCAGGTCCGAGCCGGTGCGTCCGCGCGCGCTGATATAGCCGTCGGGCCGCACCAGATAAAACGACGGCCGCGTACGCCCATACGATTCGGAAAGCGCCGGGCCGCCATCACCGGTCGTATCGGTGACGCGCCAGATCCGCACCGCGTTCGGCAGCAGCCGCTCGACCTCAGCGGCGAGCTTTTCCACCTCCGGGTCCGGCGGCGCCGCATGCTTCGCGGCCGGATCGAGCGGCGTGCCATCGACGGGCAGCGGCGGCACCAGCAGAAACAGCGAGAAGAACGCCGGATTGTGCAGATCGAAAATGCAGCCGACGCCGGGCGCGCGCCCGAGCGGACCGTCGACGACATGCACCAGCGCATCCGGCGCGCGCTCGCCCGCGCGCGGGCCGCCGTCGAGCACGCGCTCGAGCGTCAGTGGACTGCGCCGGTACTGGATCGACAGCTCGCTGATGGTCGCGCGCGCGGCATCGCGCAGCGGCCCGAGCGCGGCCAGCACCGGCATCACGCGCTCGCGCAGCAGCTTCAGCGGACCGTGATCGGCCTCGGCCATCTGCGTGATGAAGCCGGTCTGCCGCAGCACCTCGCGCTCGATCGGATGCCGTTCGGCGTGGTACGTGTCGAGCAGGCGATCCGGCGCCGCGCCGCCGATCACGCGCGCGAGCTTCCAGCCGAGATTGAGCGCTTCCTGGATGCCGGTGTTCATGCCTTGCGCGCCGGCGGGGCTGTGCACGTGTGCGGCGTCACCGGCGAGGAAGATGCGGCCCACGCGCAGCCGATCGACCATCCGGCTATTCACGTGGAAATACGCCGACCACGCGAGATCCGACACGTCGACACGCTCGCGCACGCGTCGCGCGATCAGCGCCTTGCATTGTTCGAGCGACGGCGCCGGAGCCTCGTCCAGCGGAGGCTCGCCGAGCACCGCGGGGGTCGGCGCCGCGGCGCTGCCGGACGGCTCGACCGCGTGATCGGCGATCAAACGATGGCGGCCGTGGCCCATCGGAAACAGCGCGACGAGACCGTCGCCCGACGCGAAGATATGGAACTCGTCGTCGGGCCAGTCGGTTTCCGCGTGCAGGTCGGCGAGCAGGAAGGTCTGCTCGAAGGTCTTGCCCTCGAAGTTCAGGCCGAGGCGATGGCGAATCGAGCTATGCGCGCCGTCGGCGGCGATCATGTATGACGGGCGCATGCCTTCCGTACGGCCGTCCGCGCGGCGCAGGGTCGCCTGAATGCTCGCGGAACCTTGCATGAACGCCATCAGTTCGACGCCGCGCTCGACCTTCACGCCGAGCGTCGTCAGATGCTCGGTCAGGAGCCGTTCGGTCACCGACTGGTCGAGAAACAGCAGATAGGGATAGCGCGTGTGCAGCGGGTCGAAATCGAGCTGCGCAAGCCGCATGCCGTTCGAAAACAGATTCGCGACGCGCGCGCGATGGCCGAGTTCGAGAAACGGCTCGATCAGCCGATGCTGCTCGAGCAGCTCGAGCGTGCGTGCCTGAATGCCGATCGCGCGCGAGTAAGGGTTCGGCTGCGGCGCCTTGTCGATCAAACGCACGGGGATGTGAGCACGCGCGAGACTCATCGCTGCGGCAAGTCCAGTGGGACCGGCCCCGACGATCAGCACCGGCGACGCGTCGTAGGCGGCAGCGTCCATGCGGAACTCCGGAGGCAACAATGCGTTCTAGTGTACGCCGCCGCCCTCGCGCACACCGGTGCGCTGCATCAATCGCGCAGAAGGGACGCCGCGGCGCTGTAGAGGCGCCTGCGAGCCGCGCAAATCCGGGCCCCTTGCGCAAGTATGGGAAAATGCGGCCCAGTCTGATTGATCCGAATGCCCTCCCCGTCATGCAACCTGTATTTGACCGCGCGTTCGCGGCGCATCGTGACGGCCGCCTCGACGACGCCGAACGCGGCTACCGCGCCACGCTCGACCACGACCCCAGCCATGTCGATGCGCTGCATCTGCTCGGCGTGCTGCGCCACCAGCAGGGCCAGCACGCCGAAGCCGCGGCGCTCGTGCGGCGCGCGGTCGACCTGCGCCCCGAAGATGCGGCGCTGCAGCTGAACCTCGGCAATGCTCTGAAGGCGCTCGGCCAGATCGACGCCGCGATCGAGCAGTTCCGCAATGCGCTGACGCTCGCGCCGACGTTCCCGATGGCGCACTACAACCTCGGCAACGCATACGCGTCGCTGGGCCGTCACGAAGACGCCGCCGATGCGTTCGAACGCTCGCTGCGCCTGCAGCCGGATGACGCGTCGTCGCACAACAATCTCGGCAATGCGCTGCACGCGCTCGGCCGTCACGCGGACGCGATCGCGTCGTTCCGGCGCGCGCTCGAACTGCGCCCCGGTCACGCGGGCGCGCTGAACAACATGGGCATGTCGCTGAACGCGCTCGATCGGCCGAACGAAGCGGTGCCCTGCTTCGAGGCCGCGCTCGCCGCCGAACCGCGCTTCGTCGCCGCGCACTTCAACCTCGCGAACACGTTCGATGCGACCGGCCGACATGCGCAGGCAGTCGCGTCATTCGAAGCGGCGCTGCGGCTGCAGCCGAACCTGCCGCCCGCGATCTATGGCATGGGCAACGCGCTCGCGGCGCTCGGCCGGGCCGAGCAGGCCTTGCCGTATCTGGAGCGCGCGGTCGGACTCGACCCGCAATTCGCACTCGCGTGGCTCGCGCTCGGCACCGCGCACCAGGCGCTCGGCGCGCACGCGGCCGCGGTGCGCGCGCTCGATCAGGCGCTGCGGCTGCGCCCCGACCTCGCGTCCGCGCATATGAACCGAGCGCTCGCGTGGCTTGCGATGCGCGACTTCGAGCGCGGTCTGCCCGAATACGAATGGCGCCTGCAAACCGTCGTGCAACCGGCGATCCAGACGCTGCCGCGCTGGCACGGCGAGTCAATCGACGAGTACACGCTACTGATCCATGCCGAACAGGGTTTCGGCGACACGCTGCAATTCGTGCGCTTCGTGCCGCTCGCCACGCAACGCGCCGCGCGCGTCGTGCTCGAAGTGCAGCCGCAGCTGGTGCCGCTGCTCGCGCCCGTCGCGCAGGCGTGGCGCGTCTCGCTGATCGCGCAAGGTCAGCCGCGCCCCGCCGCCGATCTGCAGATTCCGCTGCTGAGCCTGCCGCTCGCGCTCGGCACGCGCTACGACACGATCGAAGCACGCACGCCCTATCTGAGCGTGCCGCCGGCCTATCGCCGCAAATGGCGCGGCTCGCTCGGCGGTCAGGCGAAGCGCAAGATCGGGCTCGCGTGGTCGGGGCGCATCCAGCGCAACGAAACCCGCACGATGCCGCTCGCCGCGCTGGAGCCGCTGTTCGCCCTCGACGGCATCGACTGGATCGTGCTGCAGCCCGATCTGTCCGACGACGAACGCGCGGCGCTCGACGCACATCCGCGCGCGGCCGCGATCCATCGCTTCGACCAGCGCATCGGCGACTTCGCGGATACCGCGGCGATCGTCGAGCGGCTCGACGCGGTGGTGTCGATCGACACCTCGATCGCGCACCTTGCCGGTGCGCTGCGCAAGCCGCTGTGGCTGATGCTGCCGTTCGCCGCCGACTGGCGCTGGTTCGACGGCGACACGCGCAGCCCGTGGTATCCGGGCGCGACGCTGGTGCGTCAGCCGCGGCCGGGCGCGTGGGATGAAGTCGTCGAAGCGGTCGCCAACGAATTGCGCCACGGGTAGCGACGGACCACGCTCCGCCAACAAGCAAAAACCCCGCTTGCGCGGGGTTTTTGCTTTCAGAACATCGGGCGAACCCGTCAGGCCGCCCGATACTGATTGCGCGCCTCCGGCGTGCGATACAGGAACAGCGTCGCGAGCAGACCGCAGATCGCCGCCACGCCGAGAACCAGACCCGGCGCCGCCTTGTTGTTGGTCACGTGGATCAGCAGCGTGGCGATGGCCGGCGTGAAGCCGCCGATCGTGGTCGCGAGACTGTACGCGAGCGAGAAGCCGGCGGTCCGCACTTCGACCGGCATCACTTCGGTCAGCGCGACGACCATCGCGCCGTTGTAGCAGCCATACAGGAACGACAGCCACAGCTGCACGGCGAGAAGACGCGCGAACGACGGCTCCGCGACGAGCCATTGCAGCGCCGGATACGCGGTGAGGATCGTCAGGATCGTGAACGCGAGCAGCACCGGACGGCGGCCGATGCGATCCGACAACGCGCCCGACACCGGCAGCCAGATCAGGTTCGAGATACCGACGCAGACGGTGACGACCAGCGCGTCGATCGCCGTCAGCTTCAGCACCTCCTTGCCAAAGGTCGGCGTATAAGCCGTGATCATGTAAAACGACACGGTCGTCATGACGACCATGCCCATGCCGCCCAGCACTACGGGATAGTTCGCGGCCATCGACTTCAGGATCTCGCCCATGCCCGGACGATGCTTGCGAGCCGTGAACTCCTCGGTCTCCTGCAGCGAGCGGCGGATGATGAACAGGAACGGCACGATCAGACAGCCGATCAGGAACGGCACGCGCCAGCCCCACGCGAACATCTGATCGGCGGGAAGAATCTTGTTGAGCCCCACGCCGATCAGCGCGGCGAATACCACCGCGACCTGCTGGCTGCCCGACTGCCACGAGCAATAGAAGCCCTTGTTGCCCTTCGTCGCGATCTCCGACAGATACACCGACACGCCGCCGAGCTCGGCGCCGGCCGAGAAACCTTGCAGCAGCCGGCCGAGCAGCACGAGCACGGGCGCCACGAGCCCGATGGTCGCGTAGCCCGGTATCGTCGCGACCGTCAGCGTGCCGAGCGCCATCAGGCTCAGCGTGAGGATCAGGCCTTTGCGACGGCCGTGATGGTCGATGTAGGCGCCGAGCACGATCGCACCGAGCGGACGCATCAGGAACCCCGCGCCGAACACGGACAGCGACAGCATCAGCGACGCGAAATCGCTGCCGCTCGGGAAATAGGTCTTGGCGATCGCGGAAGCGTAATAGCCGTAGACCATGAAGTCGTACATCTCAAGAAAGTTGCCGCTGACGACGCGGAACACTGTCTTGACCTTGGATTCTTTGGTATTGGAAGCGGCGTGGGTCGCGGTAGACATGACACTCTCGGAGAGGCCCGCCGCCCAGTCGGACGGATCGACGCGGACGGTGACGAGCGGGCAGTTGGAACGATCCACCGCGATTGGCAAGCGGATCACACAGGCGGACACGCGGTTATCGATTAGGGAAGCGCGCCCGGGGACGCCGCATCCTGCTGTCCACGGCGTTCATCCAGGATCAGGGTAAACGCTGAGCTTGATGCGGGGCCGATGCCACGTAATGTTACTGCTGATAAGGTCGCCGCGAAACGCATACAGTTTGCTTACGCGCGACACCTGCGGGCGGCGGTAGACTGCCCGCGCAAGCCATTCAGTTGATTACTCCGATGCAAACCACCCCTGCTCTCTCCCTGCGCCCCGCCACGCTCGAGGACGCCGCGCTGATCGCGTCGATCCACAGCGCCAGCTGGCAGGCGACCTATCGCGGTCTGTTGCCCGACGCGTTCCTCGACGGCGAAGTCACGCGCGAACGCGCCGCCTATTGGGAAGCGCGTCTCGGCGCGCCGGGCGGCGAGCGCCGCATCGTGCTGATCGCCGAATTGGCCGGCGAGCCGATCGGCTTCGTGTGTGTCGAGCGACAGCCCGAGTCCGCATGGGGCGTGCTGCTCGACAACCTGCATGCGCTGCCCGGTTATCAGGGCATCGGCGTCGGTAAAACACTGATGCACGCAGCCGTTGACTGGACCCGCGCCCAAGGCGAGGCACAGCTGTATCTGTACGTGCTCGAGGGCAATACGGCGGCGATTGGCTTTTACGAGCGGCACGGCTGGCAGTTGGTCGGCGCGGAGCCCGACCATATGGGCGGCGTCGATATCACCGCGCTGCGCTACGTGTACCGGTTGAAGCCCTGAGGATCGCAGTTGGGCTGCGCGAAGCGAACACCCGTGATGTCCCCGTTTTCGGAGTCATCCGAAGGGTGGACAAGGTAGTTTCGAGGCACGATATTCTGTCGCCGATGGCTTCATCGGTCCCCTACAGATTCCGTCCCTGCCTCGCCGGTCGTCCTGTCACGAGACACCGGAAGAAACCGATGACCAGCACGCCGCTCACCTTGATCGAAGGCGCATTCGCCCTTCCCCCTCTCCGTCCGCTCAATCAACTTTCCGAACGGTTCGGCCGCGATTGGGCATTGCTGCCCGACGCTCAGTGCTGGCGAGCCGGATTCGATTCGCTGTATGCCGCGCTGCTGCGCACCGTCTGCATCAGGGATCAGCCGTTGCTGTCGTATGGGCAGTGGGTGTCGATCGAGGGCGCGCTGAGCGACGTGAAGCGTCCGGCCGAGGCTCCGGTCGCGGACGCCACGCAGCATGCCGCGGAAGCGGCGCATACCGCGACGGTGACGCGTCCCGCCATGCAACGGAAGGTGCCTCAGGGTCCAATGCGTATCGCGCTCAAGGCCCGCTCGCCGCGAATCGCGCAACGGCGCTCAGTTTGGAATCGACGTACGGTCGCGGCGAGTGCCGGGGTAGTCGGCTGCGTCGCGGCGCTAGTGTGGTGGATCGTCGATCAGCCTCTGGCGCCGCGGCAGATGGCCTCCGAGATGCTGAAGTCGGCGCAGGCTTTGATGCCGCATCGCGATGCGCCGGTGATTGCCGAGGCCGTCACACCGGCCGCTGTGCTTCCGCCATTACCTGTCGACGTGGCCGCCGCTGCACCCGCGCCCATAGCGGCTTTGCCTCAGCGCAACACCACGCGAAATCCGCGCACGCCGCGTGATGCGATTCACTCCGCGCCTGCGAGTCGTGCGCTTCGCGCGCAAACGCGTCCGCTTTCGGTAAATCGCCATGCCGCGAACGAGTCGTCGCATGAAGCGCGCGTTCGAACCCGGGTCGGCGATCACGAATACGCCGATGTGACGACCTTCGCGATGATGTCTTCACGCGACGCCGCGCCGCTGCCGCGCTCCACCGTGTCGAACGATCGGCCGGCGGACAGCTCCGAGTGGATGAATCACATATCGCAGCGACGCGTCACCGAAATCCCGGAACAATTCGCGCAATGATCGCCGCCAGCCACATAGCGTGGCAGTGCGTCAAATGGGTGGGACGGCCCCGTCGGGCCGACGCGAACCCGCCCTGCTCAAAACCGGGTCTCCCGCGCGACCCGCAGGAACGTATCGAGCAACGGCGTGCAATCGAGTAGCTCCGGCCCGCCCGCGCGATGAAACTCCGGATGCCACTGCACGCCCATCACGAACGGCGCCCGCCGATAGCGCACGGCCTCGATGATGCCGTCCGACGCCGACACCGCCTCGATATTCAGATCGCGGCCCAGCGTCTTCACCGCCTGATGGTGGATCGAGTTGACGATCGCGTCGCGTCGTCCGGGGAACATGTTCAGCAGCGTCGAACCATCGGGAAAATGCACGCCGTGCCGGTGCTGATCGTAGTTCTCGTTGACGTGGGCGTTCGCGGTAGGCACATCGGTCGCGATGTCCTGATACAGCGTGCCGCCGAACGCGACGTTGATCAGCTGGCAGCCGCGGCACACGCCGAGCACCGGCTTGCCCGATTCGACGAACTCGTGCAGCAGTTCGAGCTCGTACATGTCGCGCACGCGGTCACCGGGCCATTCGTGGCTGCTCGCCGTTTCCGCGTAGGTCTGCGGCGACACGTCGGCGCCGCCTTGCAGCAGCAGGCCGTCGAGATGCTTCGCATAGTCGCGCAAACGGATGTTGCTCGGGTGCAGCATGCCCTGATGACCGACGGTCGGGATCATGAATACCAGCACGTCGCGCGACATCACCCAGTGCGCGATCGACTCTTCCAGATACTGCAGCGTCTTGCCGCGCAAGCCCTTCGCGCCCGGTTCCGGGTGGAAGATGCGCGCCGACACGCCGATGCGCAGCGTGCGCTGCGTGATCCGCTGTCCCGCGCGGTCGAACAGCTGCCGCGCGCGCGCCGCGACGATACGGCCGAACACGCTCCACGCCGAATCGCTCTGCTTCAGATAACGCGGCGGCGACGGCGGAAGCGCGTTGGGCGGAGGCGGATTGGTGGCGCTGAAATCGGGTGCCGCGCCGAATCCGGGCGGCGGCGAGCCGGGCGCGCGCGCCGCGCGCGCGGCGGTTTCCTCGGTGGCGATCTCGCCGTCGGTGGCGACGTCCGCGGCGCTGAGGCCGCCACCCACTAGAGGCTGGCCGGCGGCCGCCGTCGGTTTGACGGCTGGCTCGGGTTTCACCGTGGTCGCGCCGCCGGGGCGCGTACCGGCGCGCCGCGCTTCGCGCTCGTGCACCGCGGCTTCCTGGCGCGCGGTCGATTCGGCGGCGGCGCTGCGTGCCTCCACCGCGTCGCGCAACCGCGCCGCGCGCGGATCTTCGCGAGTGACTGACGATGCGCTGATCGGATCGTCGGTCGACGATCGCGCGGTCGCCTCCTCGGTGGCCGGGCTCGTGTCTTTGGCGGCCGACTGGGTGGCATCTTCATGCGACGGAGGAAGCGAGGGCGCCGGTGCGGCCGGCGTGCCGCTCGGCGCGGGCGAGCTCGGCGGTGGGCTGCCGGTCGTGCCGGCGTTTTCGGGTTTGTCGCTCATGACTGTCGGACGGGCGCCTTCCGCGCGAACGAATGAATATGCCCTGATTATCCGTCAGTGCAGCAGGCCCGGCAAACCCGCAAACAATTACTCACATTGTTGCGAAGCTTTACACAAACCCTCTGAATCAAGGGTCTGGCCGCTCGTCGAAAGTCTCCCGCAACGCGATCTGCATCGACGCGTGAATCTTCACGCACCATCGCCACACGAGCGTGAGCAGCAGCGCGGCGCACGCGAGCACTGCGACGAGCAGGCCCGTCGGCGGCAGGATGCTGCCCGACAGCGCCGCCACCAGCAGAAACACGCCGATCATCGACACGATCGGCACGAGGTCGGCGATCGCGTGACGCAGCGCGCTGGTGAAGCGCCCGGCAGCGGTCGGCAGCACGCTGACTTCGGCGAGCAGCAGCGCGAGCGACTTGGTCTTGCGATACACGGCCACGAGGAACGGCAGCGACACCACCAGCGCGACACTCCACTGCACGACGCGTTGCAATGGCTCCTCGTCGAGCCAGTGCGCGAGCAGCCGGCCGCTATGCGGCGCGCTATATGACACGACCAGGAAAATCGCCGCGACGAGCGCGAGATTCACACCGATCTGCACGACGATGCGCCGCGTCATGCTGATCAGCGTCGGCTCGCCGCGCGCCGCGACCAAACTGCGCAGCCATTGCCCGTACATGCCGAACGCGTTGGATAACGTGGCGGGCATCGCATTCGCGATGCGGCGCGTCAGCGGATCGGCGACGCGGATCAGATAGGGTGTCGTCAGCGTGGTCAACGCCGACACGGCGACCGCGATCGGATACAGAAACCCGCTCGTCACCTTCAACGTCAAACCGAGCGTCGCGATGATGAACGAGAACTCGCCGATCTGCGACACGGTCATGCCGACGCGCATCGACGTGCGCCCGTCCTGCCCCGACAGAAACGCGCCGAGCCCGCACGACACGATCTTGCCGACGATCACCGCGAGCGTGATCACGGCGATCGGCCATCCGTAGTCGAGTATCACGGCCGGGTTCAGCATCAGTCCGATCGTCACGAAGAAGATCGCGGAAAACGCGTCGCGCAGCGGCGCGATCAGATGCTCGATCCGATGCAGATGGCGCGACTCGGCCATGATCGCGCCGATCAGAAACGCGCCGAGCGCGATGCTGTAATCGAGCTTGACGACCAGCAGACAGAAGCCGAAGCAGAAGCCGAGCACGGACACGAGCATCATCTCGTTGCTGCCGGTGCGCGCGACGTAGTTCAGCGCGCGCGGCACGAGCAGCACGCCGACCAGCAGCGACACCGTCATGAACAGCAGCAGCTTGCCGAGCGTGACGGCCGCGAGCCCGGCCGACAACTGCCCGGTCTGCGCGATGCCGGTCAGCAGCACGAGCATCGCGATGCCCAGAATGTCTTCGACGATCAGGATGCCGAACACGAGCTGCGCGAAGCTTTCGCGTTTGAGTCCGAGGTCGGACAGCGCCTTCACGATGATCGTGGTCGACGAGATCGCGAGGATCGCGCCGAGGAACAGCGAATCCATCGGGCTCCAGCCGAACGCATTGCCGATCGCGTAGCCGATCCACAGCATCAGCACGATCTCGGACAGCGCGGCGACGATCGCCGTCGCGCCGACCTTGAACAGCTTGCGCAGGCTGAATTCGAGGCCCAGCGAAAACATCAGGAACACGACGCCCAGCTCGCCGAGCGTCTGAATCGTCTGTTCGTCGTGGATCAGCTGGAACGGCGGCGTGTACGGTCCGATGATCACGCCGGCCACGATATAGCCGAGCACCACCGGCTGCTTCAGGCGATGGAACAGCACGGTGACGACGCCCGCCAGCGCCATCACGACGGCCAGATCCTGGATGAAGCCAATGCCATGGTGCATGAGCGTTTTCCTTACAAACGGTAATCTCGGAAGGCGCAGTGTAACAAACGGGCCGGCGATGTTTTTGGCGAATTCGCGCGCCGCGCCGCGCCGGCCCTGGCAGGCCGCTCGGCCGCAAAACCTTGCTCTACAATGCGGACGGACCTTTCCGTTGGCTCGACACCGCCCCGCTCATGCGCCCGAGCCGCGCTCAACCGGATCTCTACCGACATCATGGCCACTGACTTCGCTCCGTTCCCGCCGCTTGCCCAGCTTGCCGCCGATCTCGCCGCCGGCCGCACCACCAGCCGCGCGCTCGTCGAAACCGCGCTCGACCGGATCGCCGACCCCGCCGGCCAGGGCGCCGCCGTCTTCATGCACGTCGACGCCGATGCCGCGCGCGCCGCCGCCGACGCGCACGACCGCCTGCGCGCGGCCGGCACCGTGCTGTCGCCGCTCGCCGGGATTCCGGTGTCGGTCAAGGACCTGTTCGACATCGAAGGCCAGCCGACCCGCGCGGGCTCCGTCGTGCTCGCCGATGCGCCAGCCGCGAAAGCCGACGCGGTCGCGGTCGCGCGGCTGAAGCGGGCCGGCGCCGTGATCGTCGGGCGCACCAACATGAGCGAGTTCGCGTTTTCCGGGCTCGGCCTGAATCCGCACTACGGCCATCCGTTGTCGCCGTACCGGCGCGGCGTGAAGGGCGACGAGCGGGTTTCGGGCGGCTCGTCGTCGGGCGCGGCGGCATCGGTCGCCGACGGCATGGCGGCGGTCGCGCTCGCCACCGACACCGGCGGCTCGATCCGCATTCCAGCCGCGTTGTGCGGGCTGACCGGCTTCAAGCCGACCGCCGCGCGCATCCCGAAACAGGGCGGCGTGCCGCTGTCGTCGACGCTCGATTCGTTCGGGCCGATCGGCGTATCGGTCGCCTGCTGCGCGCTGGTCGACCGGATGCTCGCCGGGCTCGAGCCGCGCATCCCGGCCGCGCGGCCGCTCGAAGGCGTGCGTCTCGGCGTGCTGACCAACTTCGTGACCGACGGCGTCGAGCCCGAAGTCGCGCGCGCGATCGACACCGCGCTCAAGCACCTGGAGGCGGCCGGCGCGATCGTCAGCGAGGTGCGCTTTGCGCCGCTCGACCGCCTGCCGGAAATCAACCGCTTCGGCTTTTCGCCGATCGAGGCGTATGCGTGGCATCGCCCGCTGCTCGACAAGCATCGCGAGCAGTACGACCCGCGCGTGCTCGTGCGCATCATGAAAGGACAGCCGGCCACCGCGGTCGACTATCTGGACCTGCTCGCCGAGCGCGCCGCGATGCTCGACGAAGCCGCGCGCACGCTGTGGCAGCGTTTCGATGCGGTCGTCGCGCCCACCGTGCCGGTCGTGCCGCCGCGCCTCGCCGACCTGCTCGACGACGACGACACGTTCGGCCACACTAACGCGCTGATCCTGCGCAACCCGAGCGTGTTCAACTTCCTCGATAGCTGCGCGCTGTCGCTGCCGTGCCATCTGCGCGGCGACGCGCCGGTCGGACTGATGCTGGCGGGCGCGCCGCACGCCGACGACGCGCTGCTCGCAATCGGCCGCGCGGCCGAGGCGGTGTTGAAAGCGATCCGCTAAAGCGCGGCAATCGTCAGGCGAGAAGCGGCGCGAAAGGCGTTCGCGCTAGAATCGCCGGCACCCGCTCTATCGTCTCCAGACCAATCGAAGATCCATGACTAACGACTCCGCGATGCTGCGCCGCGAGCGCACCCTGCTGAATCTGCTCGGCCTGATCTGTCTCGCCCTCGTGGGCGGTGCGCTGTACCTGCAGTTCGGCCTGCGCGAAGACCCGTGTCCGCTGTGCATCATCCAGCGCTATTTCTTTCTGCTGATCGCGATCTTCGCGTTCCTTGGCGCGCGCTTCAAGAACTGGCGCGGCGTGCGCCTGCTCGAAGTGATGGCGGCGCTGTCGGCGCTCGCCGGCATCGCGACCGCCGCGCGCCATGTGTACATCCAGGCGAATCCTGGCTTCAGCTGCGGCTTCGACGAGCTGCAGCCGATCGTTGACAGCCTGCCGCCCGCGCACTGGCTGCCGAGCGTTTTCAAGGTCGCGGGCCTGTGCGAAACCGCATATCCGCCGATTCTCGGGCTGACGCTGCCAATGTGGTCGGGGGTCGCGTTCATCGTCGCGTTTGTCGCGCTGGTGCTGAGCCTGGTGCGCAATCGCCATCGGGTGTCCTGACGACCGATCCGCATTGCCAATGACGCCGGACTTCGTGTCGCCCATGCTTGGGCCACCGGAGTCCGGCGTTTTTTTCTGCGCGATGTCCACCGATCGCGCACCATTGTCGTCGCTCCCTGCCCCGCGCACGCAACTTCTCGCTGCCGCGCGAATCGTACCAGGATCATGATCGCCGCCGCATGAGCTTCATGCGACGCGGGAAATATTTTCGGGCCGGGGTAGTGCTATCTTCGGGTATGGATGGCGATCTACGTGCGCGAGGCCGGCTTTTGCGACCCCATGCGTAACGCGCGCCCGGTCCGCACTGTCTTCCGATCCGCCATGACAACGCAAACCATCCGCTTCTATCACCAGGGGTCCGTCCGCGAGGTCGCGGGCGTTCCGGCGACGCGCACCGTGCTGCAGCACCTGCGCGAGGACTTACGCTGCACCGGCACCAAGGAAGGCTGCGCGGAAGGCGACTGCGGCGCGTGCACGGTCGTGATCGGCGAACTCGACGCGCGCGGCGAGCTCGCGCTGAAGGCGGTCAACGCCTGCATCCAGTTCCTGCCGACGCTCGACGGCCGCGCCCTCTTCACCGTCGAAGACCTGCGCGCCGCGAACGGCGCGCTGCATCCGGTGCAGCAGGCGCTGGTCGACTGTCACGGTTCGCAATGCGGCTTCTGCACACCCGGCTTCGTGATGTCGATGTGGGCGCTCTACGAGAACCAGCCCGCCAGCGCCGGCCTGCCGACCCGCGACGAAATCGACGCCGCGCTGTCCGGCAATCTGTGCCGCTGCACCGGCTACCGGCCGATCATCGATGCCGCGCAGAAGATGTTCGACTACGCGCAGCATCCGCGCGTCGGGCTCGACCGCGATGCGGTCGCGGCCACGCTGCGCACGCTGCAGCGCAAAGACACGTTCGAATACAGCGCCCCCGACACCCGTGGCGCCGCGTTCGGCGCACCCACCTTCCACGCCCCGCTCACGCTCGACGCGTTCGCGACGCTGCGCGCGCAGTATCCGGACGCGCGCATCGTCGCGGGCAGCACCGACGTCGGCTTGTGGGTCACCAAGCAGTTTCGCGATCTCGGCGACCTGCTGTACATCGGTAACGTCGCCGAATTGAAGACGATCGCGCGCGACGCGCAAACGCTGACGATCGGCGCGGCGGCCACGCTCGAAGACGCGTACGCGGCGCTCACCGCCGACTACCCCGAGCTCGCCGAACTATGGACGCGCTTCGCCTCGCTGCCGATCCGCAATGCGGGCACGCTCGGCGGCAACGTCGCGAACGGCTCGCCGATCGGCGATTCGATGCCGGCACTGCTCGCGCTCGGCGCCGAGGTCGAACTGCGCCGCGATCGCACGACCCGCACGCTGCCGCTCGACGCGTTCTACCTCGGCTATCAGAAGACCGCGCTCGCGGCCGGCGAATTCGTCAGCGCGCTGCGCGTGCCGCGCCCGGCAGGCGCGCTGCGGTTTCGCACCTACAAGGTGGCGAAGCGTTACGACCAGGACATCTCGGCGGTGTGCGCGGCGTTTGCGCTGCACGTCGCGCAAGACGGCACGATCCGCGCGGCGCGCGTCGCGTTCGGCGGCATGGCGGCGACACCGAAGCGCGCCGCGCATGCCGAAGCCGCGCTCGACGGCGCGGCGTGGAACGAACAAACCGCCCGTCGCGCGATGGACGCGCTCGCCGCCGACTACCAGCCGCTCACCGACATGCGCGCATCGAGCGCGTATCGGCTGAAGGTCGCGCGCAATCTGCTGTGGCGCTTCTACCTCGAAACGCGCGACGACGCGCCGCTCGCGCTCTGCGATGTCAACGCGTTCGCGTTCGAAGCGGACACAGCCGTCGCGAAGGAGTCGCCGTGATGAACCGGACCGATGCCTTTATCGAACGCGCGGGCGAGCGTGCCGATCAACGCGATGCGACGCCTAACGATGGCATTAGCAGCGCGTCGATCGGCGTGCCGCTGCCGCACGAATCCGCCGCGCTGCACGTGAGCGGCGAAGCGACCTACACCGACGATATCGCCGAGCTGCACGGCACGCTGCACGCGGCGCTCGGCCTATCGCGCCATGCGCATGCGCGGATCGTGTCGATGGATCTCGACGCGGTCAGAAACGCGCCCGGCGTGATCGCGGTGCTGAGCGCCGACGATATTCCCGGCGAAAACAATTGCGGCCCGGTGCTGCACGACGATCCGATTCTCGCCGACGGCGAAGTGCTGTACCTCGGCCAGCCGGTCTTCGCGGTGATCGCCGAAACTCACGAACTCGCCCGCCGCGCGGCCGCGCTCGCGAAAAGCGACGACGTGATCCGCTACGAGCCTCTCGACGCGATCCTCACCGCCGCCGATGCCAAAGCCGCGAAGCAGTTCGTGCTGCCGCCGCTGCATCTGCGGCGCGGCGATCCGGACGCGAAGATCGCCGCCGCGCCGCATCGGCTGGCCGGCACGTTCGAGGTCGGCGGCCAGGAGCAGTTCTATCTCGAAGGCCAGATCGCCTATGCGGTGCCGAAGGAGATGGACGGAATGCTCGTCTACAGTTCGACGCAGCATCCGAGCGAAATGCAGCAGGTGGTCGCGCATATGCTCGACTGGCCCGCGCATAACGTCGTGTGCGAATGCCGGCGCATGGGCGGCGGTTTCGGCGGCAAGGAATCGCAATCGGCGCTATTCGCGTGCGTGGCCGCGCTCGCGGCGCAACGCTTGCGTCGGCCGGTCAAGCTGCGCGCCGATCGCGACGACGACTTCCTGATCACCGGCAAGCGCCACGACGCGGTCTACGAATACGAGGCGGGCTTCGACGATCAGGGCCGCCTGCTCGGCGTGCGCGTCGAAATCGCGCTGCGCGCCGGCTACTCCGCGGATCTGTCGGGCGCGGTCGCGACGCGCGCCGTATGCCACTTCGACAACGCGTACTACCTGCCCGACGTCGATATCGTCGCGCTGTGCTGCAAGACCAATACACAGTCGAACACCGCGTTTCGCGGCTTCGGCGGACCGCAGGGCGCGCTCGTGATGGAGGTGCTGCTCGACGGCATCGCGCGCGAGTTGCGGCTCGATCCGCTCGACGTACGGCTCGCGAATTACTACGGCGTCGGCGAACGCGATACGACGCCATACGGACAACGCGTCGAAGACAACATCATCGCGCCGCTGACGGACGCGCTGCTCGCTTCGAGCGACTACCGCGCGCGGCGCGCGGCGCTCGCCGAATTCAATGCGAAGAGTCCCGTGCTCAAACGCGGCCTCGCGTTTTCGCCGGTCAAGTTCGGCATCTCGTTCAACGTGCCGTTCCTGAATCAGGCCGGTGCGCTCGTGCACGTGTACAAGGACGGCTCCGTGCTCGTCAATCACGGCGGCACCGAGATGGGCCAGGGGCTCAACACGAAGGTCGCGCAGGTGGTCGCGAATCAGTTCGGCTTGCCGCTATCGCGCGTGCGGGTGACGGCGACCGATACATCGAAGATCGCCAACACCTCCGCGACCGCGGCTTCCACCGGCAGCGATCTGAACGGCATGGCAGCCGAAGCCGCCGCGCAGACGATCCGCGCACGGCTCGCCGAAGTCGCGGCGCGCCAGCTCGGCGGCGACGCGAGCGACGTGCAGTTCGCGCGCGGCAGCGTATCGGTGAACGGTGGCGCGCTGCCGTTCGAACAGCTCGTCAACGCCGCGTATCTCGCGCGCGTGCAGTTGTGGTCGGACGGCTTCTACGCGACGCCGAAAGTGCATTGGGATGCGAAGACGCTGACCGGTCATCCGTTCTATTACTTCGCGTATGGCGCGGCGGTGTCGGAGGTCGTCGTCGATACGCTGACCGGCGAGTGGAAGCTCGTGCGCGCGGACGTGTTGCACGACGCGGGCCAATCGATCAATCCGGCGATCGATCTCGGCCAGATCGAAGGCGGCTTCATTCAGGGCATGGGCTGGCTCACCACCGAAGAGCTGTGGTGGAACCGCGACGGCCGCCTGATGACGCACGCGCCGTCGACATACAAGATTCCCGCGGTCAGCGACACGCCCGCCGCGTTCCACGTGCGGCTCTACGACAACAGCAATGCGGAGCCGACCGTGTTCCGCTCGAAGGCCGTAGGCGAGCCGCCGTTGCTGCTGCCGTTCTCGGTGTTTCTAGCGATTCGCGACGCGATCGCAGCCGCGGTGCCGGGCGCACAACATGCTCCGCTGTTGCGCGCGCCCGCGACGCCCGAGGCGATACTCGACGCGCTGGACGCGTTGAGCGCGTCGGACGCGTCGCAGCACGCAGATCCGACCGAAGCCGCCGCGCACCCCGACAGCGCGGACACCCCCACGCCACCCGCCGCGCCGACACCCGACGCGGCCCCGCAAGGAGAATCGCCGGATGCAAGCCTGGCTCACTGACCTGCAACATCTGCTCGCACATGGCGACGCCGCCGTGCTGGTGACGGTCGCGCGCGTCGAAGGTTCGGCGCCGCGCGAAGCAGGCACCAAGATGATCGTCACGCGCGAGGCGGCCAGGCATACGATCGGCGGCGGCCATCTCGAGTGGAAGGCGATCGAGACCGCGCGCCAGGTGCTGCGCGACGGCATGCGCGCGCCGCACATGCGGCGGCTCGAACGCTTCGCGCTGGGGCCGAGCCTCGGGCAGTGCTGCGGCGGCGCCGTGGTCCTCGCATTCGAGCGGCTCGACGTCGGCGATCTCGGCTGGCTCGCGTCGCTCGCCAAGCGCCTCGCGGCGGGGCAATCGACGGTGCGTAGCGTATCATTCGGCCCCGCGCCGGATGCGGTGATGCTGTCCGAGCCCGAGCCCGGCATCGACGGAGCCGACTGTCTGCTGTGGGACGGCGCCGGCTTCGACGACAGCAGCGCGTTGCTGACCGAAACCATCGCGCCGGGCGAATTCGCCGTCGTGCTGTTCGGCGCCGGTCACGTAGGCGCGGCGCTCGTGCGCGTGCTCGCGACGCTGCCCTGCACGGTGCGCTGGGTCGACGAGCGCGACGCGCAGTTTCCGCCGCTCGATACGCTGCATGCGCCGAACGTGACGATCGACGCGAACGACGCACCCGACGAAGCGATCGATCAGGCCGCGCCGAACACGTACTTCATCGTGATGACGCACAACCACGCGCGCGATCTCGACCTCGCCGAGCGCATCCTGCGGCGCGGCGATTTCGCGTTCTTCGGCATGATCGGCTCGCACACCAAGCGCAAGCAGTTCGAGCACCGGCTCGCGGCGCACGGCATCGATCCGGCGCGGATCGCGCGGATGAAGTGTCCGCTCGGCGTCGAGGGCATCGTCGACAAGTCGCCCGAGGTCATCGCGATCTCGGCGGCCGCGCAGGTATTGCAGGCGGTCGAGGCGAACGCGGGCGCGCGCCACGCGACGCAGTCGGTCTGATCCACGAGCCGCATCGCTCACTACCCCATACACAATTCCAAATCACCATGAATACGACAACCGCTACTCCCGTTTCCGCCGTTACGCTCGCCGAGAAAACCGCGCGCGCACCGAAGGCCGAGCTGCATATCCACATCGAGGGCTCGCTCGAACCGGAACTGATTTTCGCGCTCGCGCAGCGCAACGGCGTGAAGCTCGCGTACGACTCGGTCGAAGCATTGCGCGCGGCTTATGCGTTCACCGATCTGCAATCGTTCCTCGACATCTACTACGCGGGCGCGAGCGTGCTGCTGCACGAGCAGGACTTCTACGACATGACGATGGCCTACGTCGAGCGCTGTGTCGCCGACAACGTCGTGCATAGCGAAATCTTCTTCGACCCGCAGACGCACACCGAGCGCGGCGTGCGGATCGCAACCGTGGTGGCCGGCATCGAACGCGCGCTGGCCGACGCGGAGAAGCGCGGCATCACGAGCAAACTGATCCTGTGCTTCCTGCGCCATCTGTCCGAGGACGATGCGCTCGCCACCTTCGACGAAGCGCTGCCCCTCTTCGAGCAGTACCAGCATCGGCTGATCGGCGTCGGGCTCGATTCGTCGGAGCGCGGTCATCCGCCGTCGAAGTTCGAGCGCGTATTCGCGAAGGCCCGCGCGCTCGGTCTGAAGCTCGTCGCGCATGCGGGCGAGGAAGGCCCGCCGTCCTACATCTACGAAGCGCTCGATGTGCTGAAGGTCGACCGCGTCGATCACGGTGTGCGCAGCATCGAGGATCCGGCGCTCGTCACGCGCCTCGCCGACACGCGCGTCGCGCTCACCGTGTGCCCGCTGTCGAATCTGAAGCTGTGCGTGTTCGACGACCTGACCAAACACACGCTGAAGGACCTGCTCGATCGCGGCGTCGCGGTGACCGTCAATTCCGACGATCCGGCCTATTTCGGCGGCTACGTGAACGCGAACTATCTGGCGACGATCGACGCGCTGAAGCTCGACGACGCCGAGGTCTACACGATCATCCGCAATGGCTTCGAGGCGTCGTTCGTGACGCCCGAGGAACGCGCGATGCTGATCGCTAAGCTCGACGCGCACTGGCGGCAGTAAGCCACGCGTTAATGGATTTCAACTGACCGGCCTCGACTGACGTCGGCGGCCAGCGGTTTCGGTTAGTTTGGGGATCGGTAAGACCCCGAACCGGGAAACCGTTGCCTGCGCCGCCCAGCTTTCAACATTCGGAGACAGCTTTTCCATGACTGAATCGGCTCATACCGCGCAAGCGGCACAAACTGCATTCCGTGCACCGCTGCTGACCTTCAATGGCGATCCGGCGCACGCGCCAAACGCCGCTGTGTTTCACGAGGACGGCCTATTGATCGTCGAAGACGGCCGCGTCGTCGCGGCGGACGCGTATGCGGCGCTCGCGTCGCGGCTCGCGCCCGGCGCTCAGGTCGTGGAGCGACGCGACAAGCTGATCGTGCCGGGCTTCATCGATACGCACATCCACTATCCGCAGACGGACATGATCGCGTCGCCGGCGCCGGGTCTGCTGCCGTGGCTCGATACGTACACGTTCCCGACCGAGCGCCGCTTTGCCGACATCGACCACGCGCGCGACGCCGCGAGCTTTTTCGTCGATGAACTGCTCGCCTGTGGCACGACGACTGCACTCGTGTACTGCACGGTGCACAAGGAATCCGCCGATGCCCTGTTCGCCGAGAGCGAAGCGCGCAATCTGCGCATGGTCGCGGGCAAGGTGCTGATGGACCGCCACTGCCCCGAGTTCCTGCGCGACACCGCGCAATCGGGCTACGACGACAGCGCCGAGCTGATCGGCCGCTGGCACAATCGCGGCCGCCAGATGTACGCGCTGACGCCGCGCTTCGCGCCGACCTCGACCGAGGCGCAGCTCGAAGCATGCGGCGCGCTCGCGCGACTGCATCCGGACGTGTTCATCCAGAGCCACGTCGCGGAGAACACCGACGAAGTGAAATGGGTCGCCGAGCTGTTCCCCGGCCACCGCAGCTATCTCGACATCTACGATCACTACGGGCTTTTACGCCGTCGCGCGGTGTACGGCCATTGCATCTACCTCGACGACGAAGACCGCAAGCGCATGGCGCAAACCGGCGCGCTCGCCTCGCACTGCCCGACGTCGAACCTGTTCCTCGGCAGCGGGCTGTTCAACTTCGAGAAGGCCGACTCGGCCGGCATGCCGATCGCGCTCGCGACCGACGTCGGCGGCGGCACGTCGTTCTCGATGCTGCAGACGATGAACGAAGCGCATAAGGTTGCGCGCCTCGGCGGCCATCATCTGACGGCGACGCGCATGTTCTATCTGGCGACCGCGGGCGCGGCCGAAGCGCTCGATCTCGGCGACAAGGTCGGCACGCTGAGGGACGGCTCGGAAGCGGATTTCGTCGTGCTCGATCCGCAGGCGACGCCGCTGCTCGCGCGCCGCACCGCGCGGCGCGAATCGCTCGAAGAGTTGCTGTTCGCGTTCGCGCTGCTCGGCGACGATCGTGCGGTATATGAAACGTATGCGGCCGGCAGGCGCGTGCATCGCCGCGACGACGCGCGCCAGCACGTGCCGGGGCGCGCGAAGATCGCGGCTTGAGACTCGCTCGGTTGACGGGGGCCTCAGCCCGCCTTGCACACCTCGTGCAAAGCGTTGAGCCGCCGCGCCGGGTCCGCGACATACGGATTCGACTCGTCCCACGCATAACCGGCGAGCACCGCGCAGATCATCCGACGGATCGGCGTCACCTGCTCCGGGTAGTAGATGATGTCCTGCAGCTCGCCCGTGTACCAGCGCTCGACGAACGCGCGGAACGTGTCGATGCCCTTGCGCAACGGCACGTCGTAATCGGCCGACCAGTCCACCTTCTCGCCGTCGAGCTGCCGGTTCAGCGCGCGCGCCGCCAGATGCGCGGAGCGCAGCGCGATGGTCACCCCCGACGAAAACACCGGATCGAGAAACTCGCCCGCATTGCCGAGCAGCGCATAGCCCGGCCCGTGCAGACTCGCGACGTTCGCCGCGTAGCCGCCGATTCTCCGCACCGGCATCAGGAACGGCGCCTGCCCGATCAGCCGGTTCAGCGTCGGCTCCTGCTGGATCAGCGCGCGCAGCGTCGCCTCGCGCTCGCCTTCCGGCACGTCGAGAAAGCTCGCCTCGGCGACACATCCCACCGACGAGCGGCCGCCCGCGAGCGGAATCATCCAGAACCACACGTCGCGACGCTCGGGATGCGTCGCGATGCAGATCTTGTTGCGATCGATGACATCGAGCGCGAGGCCGTCGCGCACGTGCGTAAACAATGCGGCGCGCGTCGGCATGCGCGTCGGGGTCTCCAGCTTCAGCAGGCGCGGCAGCACGCGCCCGAAGCCGCTGGCGTCGAGCAGGAATCCCGCTTCGACCTGATATGTGTGCCCAGCTTCATCGACGACGTCGAGCACCGGCGCCGCACCCGTTTTTACTGCGCTCACGGTATGACCGAAGCGCACGTCGGCGCCTTGCCCGGCGGCGCAGCGAATCAGCACGTCGTCGAACAACGCGCGTTCGACCTGGTACGTGGTGCCCCAGCCCGGCGAATGCTTGTCGCGGAAGTCGAACGACGAGGTCTGGTCGCGATACACGAAATACGCACCGTTCTTGTACTGGAAACCCGCCTCGACTACGGCCTGCAGCATGCCGGCCTCTTCGAGGTACGCCATGCTTTGCGGCAACAGGCTCTCGCCGATCGAGAAGCGCGGAAAATGCTGACGCTCCAGCACCAGCACCGAGCGGCCGGCCTTGCGCAATAGCGCGGCAGCTACCGCGCCGGCCGGACCCGCGCCGATGATCGCAACGTCGACCACGGTCCGCTTTGAAGAATCGCTGTTCAAATCACTCCTCCAACGGTTTGCATGGGCAGCCGCGCCGTATGCGGACCGCGCCACGCTTCGAACATCAGGCTCGCGCAACTACCGCCGAACCCGAATGAAACCGACATCGCCGTGTCGATGCGCGCGTCGCGCGTCGCGCGCACGAGCGGCATATCACGCACTTGCGGCTCCGGCGTATCGACCAGCGCCGTGCCCGCGATAAAGCCGTCGCGCATCATCAGCAGCGTATAGATCGCCTCGTGCGCGCCGCACGCGCCGAGCGAATGCCCTGTCATGCCCTTGGTCGACGAAAACGCGGGCACCCCTTGCGCCGATGCACCGAACACGTCGCGCAACGCATGCAGTTCTTCGAGATCGCCGAGCGGCGTAGACGGCGCATGCGTGTTCACGTAGTCGGGACGGCGGCCCGCCAGCGCGAGCGCGCCGCGCATCGCGCGCGCGATGCCGGCCGCACGCGGCGCGACCATGCCCGCGGGATCGGTGCAATCGTCGAAGCCGCTCAGCTCCGCGTAAATGCGCGCGCCGCGCGCGAGCGCATGATCGAGCGCTTCGAGCACCAGCACGCCGCCGCCCGACGCGATCACGAAGCCGTCGCGCTGCGTGTCGTACGGACGCGATGCGCTCGCCGGCGTGTGGTTGAAACGGCGCGATAACGCGCCCATCGCGTCGAACATCAGCGTCGTGTTGTCGTGCAGCGCTTCGCTGCCGCCCGCGAGCACGATCTGCTGGCGGCCGGTCTGGATCAGTTGCATCGCCTGCCCGATCGCGAGCGCCGATGTCGTGCATGCCGACGACGGTGAATAGCTGACGCCTTCGAGCCCCAACATCTGCGCGACGTTCGCCGACGCGGTGCTGCTCATCGCCTGCGGCACCGTGTACGGCGGCACCTTGTCGACGCCGCGCGTTTGCGCGATTGCGAGCGCCGCGTCGTAGCTCGCTAACGTGCCGACGCCCGAGCCGATCACGACGCCCGCGCGCGGCGACTGCAATGAAACGAGGTCTAGCCCCGCATCGGCGATCGCGCGTTGCGCCGCGTGGCACGCGAAGCGCGCGGTGTCGCCCATGAAGCGTTCGAGCTTGCGCTCGAACGGCGCCTCGTGCGCGACCGACGCGACGCCGGCAACCTGCGATGCAAACCCGCGCTCGCGCCACGCGTCGATACGCTCGATGCGCGAGCGCCCCGCACGCAATGCAGCGGAAACTTCGTCGAGCGTATTGCCGAGACACGACACGATGCCCATGCCGGTCACGACCACGCGTTGCAGGCCGCCGCTCATCGAACGTGCCGGAAAATCAGCGACGTGTTGATGCCGCCGAACGCGAAGTTGTTACTCATCACGTACTCGGCGTCGATCTCGCGCGCGCCGCCGACGATGTAATCGAGCGGCGCGCAAGCCGGATCGACGTGATCGAGATTCAGCGTCGGCGCGTACCAGTTGTGCTTCATCATCTCGATCGTCCACCACGCTTCGATCGCGCCGCACGCGCCGAGCGTGTGGCCCACATAGCTTTTCAGCGAGCTGATCGGCATGCGCGCGCCGAAGGTCTGCGCGGTCGCATGGCTTTCGGCGATATCGCCGCGATCGGTCGACGTACCGTGCGCGTTCACATAGGCAATCGCTTCGGGCGCCAATTGCGCGTCGCGCAGCGCGAGCTGCATCGCGAGCGCCATCGTGTCGGCGGTCGGTTGCGTCATGTGCGCGCCGTCCGAGTTGCAGCCGAAGCCGACCACCTCGGCATGAATCCGCGCGCCGCGCGCCATTGCGTGCTCGTACTCTTCCAGCACCAGCGTCGCCGCGCCCTCGCCGACCACGAGGCCGTCGCGCGCGGCATCGAACGGACGCGGCGTCAGATGCGGCTCGTCGTTGCGCGTGCTGGTCGCGTACAGCGTGTCGAACACGGCGACCGCCGGACCCGACAACTCTTCCGCGCCGCCCGCCAGCATCAGCGTCTGCTTGCCGGACTGGATCGCCTCGTACGCATAGCCGATCGCCTGGCTGCCCGACGCGCACGCACACGAGGTCGGGATGATGCGGCCTTTGAGGTCCCAGAACAGGCTCACGTTGACGGCGGCCGTGTGCGGCATCATCTGCACATAGCTGTTCGACGTGACGTTGCTCATCGAGCCGGTTTCGAGCATCGTGCCGAACGCGCGGATCGGCTGCACCGAGCCCGACGACGAACCGTACGCGACGCCCATGCGGCCGTCGGCGATGGCCGTGTCTTCGGCGAGGCCTGCATCGGTGAGCGCAAGTTCGCTCGCGCGCACCGAGTACAGCGACACCGGGCCCATCGAGCGGACCTTCTTGCGCGGGTAATGCGCGGGGGTCGTGAACTCGGGCAGCGGACACGCGAGCCGCGTATGCAGCGACTCGAAGTAGTCCCACTCGGGCATGCGGCGCACCGCGTTCTCGCCGCGCTTCAGGCGCGCTTGAACCGCGTCCCAGTTATCGCCGAACGCGGTCACGCCGCCCATGCCGGTGATGACGACACGCTTCATCAGACCATCCCGCCGTTCACGCCGATCACCTGGCGCGTCACGTACGACGCGCCATCCGACATCAGAAAGCTCACCACCGACGCGACCTCCGCCGGCTGGCCGACGCGGTTCATCGGCACGGTCTTCAACGCGTGGTCGACCGTGACCTGTTCGAGCATGCCGGTTTCGATCAGCCCGGGCGCGACGCAATTGACGGTGATACTGCGCGACGCGAGTTCGACCGCGAGCGCCTTGGTCGCGCCGATCAGCCCCGCCTTCGCCGCGCTGTAGTTGACCTGGCCGCGATTGCCCATCACGCCCGACACCGAAGCGATCGTGACGATACGACCGCCCTGACGCGCGCGCACCATCGGCATCGTCAGCGGATGCACGACGTTGTAGAACGCATCGAGGCCGGTTTCGATCACGACGTCCCAGTCTTCTTCGGTGAGCGCTGGAAACGCCGCGTCGCGCGTGACGCCCGCGCTGCACACGATGCCGTAGTACGGACCGTGCGCGGCGACGTCGGCTTCGAGCGCCTCGCGGCACGCGGCGCGTTCGCGCACGTCGAACTGCAGCACGCGCGCCGTGCCGCCCTGCGCGGCGATGCCTGTCGCGACCGCGTCGGCTTCGCTGCGTCCGGTGCGGCAATGCACGGTCACGGCGAAACCGTCGGCGGCCAACTTGTACGCAATCGCTCGGCCGATGCCGCGGCTTGCGCCGGTAACGAGAACTCGCCGGCTCATGTACTGATACTCCCTTCGATGAATGACTGGAAATCGGGCGGTTGAAACACCTTGATCACGGCTTCGGCGCAGCGCGTCTCGCCATCGTCGATCGTGCATTCGTAGGCGCTGTGACCTGCGTCGCTGCGCAGCAGTTCGCTCACGTGAACGCGCAAGCGCGCGCCGCTTCGGAACACCGGCTGCAACGCCTGATAGCTGCGCGAACCTAGCAGCACGCCGTGACGCGCATGGCCGCCGCCGCGCATCGCGACGAGCGCGATGTGCGCGGCGATCGCCTGCGCCATCACCTCGATGCCGATCCACGCGGGCATTGCGCCGGCGGCGTCGGCATACCATGCGTGCGGATCGACGCAGGCGAACGCGCTGAGCGCGGAGTCGGCGAACGTATCGATCGCGTCGAGCAGCAGCATGCTGCCGCGATGCGGGATGATCGCTTCGATCGGCTGACGCACGAGTTGCTCGACGGTGAGTGGCGGAGTCGTCATGCGCTTTACCGGGCGAGGATCAGGCTGACATTGCTGCCGCCGAACGCGAATGAATTGCTCATCGCGTACTGCGTGCCCGTGCCGCGCGGCAAATGGCGCGCGCCGGCGACGAGGTCGAGCGCGGGCAGCGCGGGATCGGCTTCGCCGTCCCACAGATGCGGCGGCAGCGTCGCGTTCTCGTGCGCGAGCGTGAGCCACGCGAAGCCGAGTTCGGTCGCGCCGGCCGCGCCGAGCTGATGGCCGGTCAGCGGCTTGGTGCCGCTCGCGGCGACGCCAGCGGGGAACACGCGCGCCATCAGATGCGCTTCCATTTCGTCGTTCTTCTGCGTGGCGGTCGCGTGCAGATTCACATAGCCGACCGCCGACGCCGCGATGCCCGCGTCCGCGAGCGCGTCGCGAAGCGCGAGTTCGCCGCCGACGCCCTGCGGGTCCGGCGCCGAAATATGATGCGCGTCGCTCGACTCGCCGACGCCGGCGAGCCGCACCGCCGCTTCGTCGCGGCTCATCAGGAACACGGCCGCGCCCTCGCCGACGTTGATGCCGCGGCGATTGCGGCTCATCGGATTGGTGCGCGTGCCGCTGGTCGATTCGAGCGACGCAAAGCCCTGCACCGTCAATTCGCAGAGCGAATCGACGCCACCGACGACGACCGCATCGCACAGCCGCAATTGCAGCAGCCGACGCGCCGATGCGAACGCCTTCGCGCTCGACGTGCACGCGGTCGAAATCGTAAACGCCGGCCCGTGCACGCCGAGCGCGGCGGCCGCGAATGGCGCGGCGGTGCCGATTTCCATCTGCCGGTAGTTGAAGCTCTGCGGCAGCTCGCCGGCTCGGGCGTGATAGACGAACGCGGTTTCGGCCGCTTCGATGCCCGACGTGCTGGTGCCGAGCACGACGCCGATCCGCTCCGGCCCATAGCGCTCGCGCGCGGCTTCGATCGCGGGCGCGATCTGCGCCAATGCCGCGAGCAGCAGCCGGTTGTTGCGGCAGTCGTAGCGCGCGAGATCGGCGCGCGGCGCGAGTTCGAGCGGCGTCAGCACGCTGCCGACGAACGCGTCGCCGATGCCGGTATGCACGTTGCCCATGCCGGGCGAATTCGCGGCGGCGAGCGCCGGCACGATCTGGCCGACGTCGCCACCGAGCGCGTTGATCATGCCGAGCGCGTGCAAATAAACTGTTGGCGCTTTCATGCCGCTCTCCGTGATTCTGATGACTTGCCGGATGACTTCGCCGATGGCATGCCGATAGGCGCGAGCAACACGGCAACCGCGATGCCGAGCGCGAGCGTGGTGCCGAAACTCCTGAGCGCGGGCATCGCACTGAGGCCGAGCATGCCGAACGACAACAACGTGGTCGCCGCCGACAGCAGCACGCCGGTCCACACCGCGCCGAGATCCGCGTCCGCGCGGGCGCAGCCTTCGCGCAGGAACACCGCATAGTTTGCGCCGACGCCGAGCACCAGCATCAGCGCGAGCCAGTTGAACATATTGAGCGGCACGCCCGCGTAGCCGAACACCGCCAGTGCGACGCCGACCGCGAACAGCACGGGCAAGGTCGTGGCGATACCGCCGCGCGCCCCGTAACGCACCATCAGCAGCACGCACACGAGCACGAGCGCGCCGCCCAGCCACCAGCCGCTATCCACGCGATACGCACCGAACAGCTTCGACACGCTCGCGGCCTTGTCGACGAACACGACGCCGGGCAGGCCTTGCGCGAGCGCGATCAGCGCGGGTTCGTTGCGCGGCGTCACGCCTTGCGGAATCACGACGGCCGCATAGCTTGTTTCATGCGCCCGATTCGCGTCGTTCGATCCGACCGCGCCGAGCCACAAATGCCGGTACGGCTGCGACCAAGGCGCCGCGAGCCAGCGCTCGACGGTCAGCGGCGCGGACGGCCGGGCGAAGCCGGCGAGCCACGCCTCGGCGACTTCGTCCTTGAAGCCCGCTTGCAGCAGCGTCGCGCGCAACGCGGCGGAGTCGCCGAACACATGCTGTGCAAGCAGCGCGCGATCTTCGCTCTGACGTTGCGCGGACGGCACGAAGTGCGCGACCGACTGATAGCCGCCGACGCTATCCGCGCTGCCGTTCAGCGCATCGAGCTTCGCGCCGAGCGCTTCGGCGCGTTGCAGCACCGCTTCCTCGCTCGCGCCGCGCACGACGAAAAACTGCGCGCTGTTATCGACGCCGACCGCTGCGCGCACCGTGTCTTCCTGCGCGGCCAGCGACGCATCGCGCTGGATCAGCAGATGGATGTCGTCGTCGCTGCTCAGCCGCAGCCAGCCGGGCACCGACGCGATCAGCAGCAGCGCGGCGACCAGCCACGCGCGCTTGCCGCCGAGCGCATGCCGCCAGCGCGCGAGCAGCCGCGCCGCGCTCGCGAACAGGTGTCGCGGGCTGTGCTTCGGCGCGCGCGTGAGCAGCGCGGGCAGCAGCCACAGCACCGACGCGAACGCGGTCGTGATGCCCACCATTGCGAAGCACGCGATCTGCTTCAACGCGGGGAACGGCACCCACATCAGGATCGCGTAGCCGAGCAGGCTCGTCGCCAGCGCCACGCCGAGCGCGGGTCGCACGCTGCGCGCGCCGTGCCGCGCGTCCCAGTCGCGGCCCGCGCCGAGATAGACGACGAAGTACTGGATCGAATAGTCGACGGCTTCGCCGATCAGGCTCGCGCCGAACACAAGCGTCAACAAATGCAGCTTGCCGAAGATCAGCAGCGTCGCCGCCAGCGCGCAGACAATGCCGAGCGCGGTCGAAACGAAGCCGAGCAGCAACAGACGCGGCGAGCGGAACACCCACATCATCAGCAGAGCGATGCCACATAGCGATGCGATGCCGATCACGTGCACCTCGCGTTCGGCAGCGCTGCGCGCAGCCTCGGCGTAGAACACGGCGCCGGTGCGCGCGACCGATACATCGGGGAACGCCTGACGCAACCTGTTTTCGGCGTCGGCGAGCGCCGCGTGTACCGCGCGCTGCGTCTTCGTTTCATAAGCGGAGCCAGGCAGCGTCGCGACGATCAGCACGCTGGTCTTATCGCCCTGCGCGTCGTGACCATGCGACACCAGCAGGTTGTCCTCGACCGCGAGATTCGTGGCCGCGAGCGGCAGATCGCCGAGCCAGCGTTCGAGCCAGCCGAACGGATCGTCGGCGAGTTGCGTGCTGAGGCCGCCTTGCAGCGGGCTGTAGATGCGCTGCGCGAGCATGTCGTGCAACGTCGTCGCGCTGGCGCTCGCGAGCGCGCTGCGATCGGCCGGCGCGAGCAGGCCGAAGCGGTACGGCAGATACAGCGCCGAGATCTGCGACAGGTCGAACGGCGGCAGTTCGGCCGTCACCGACGCGAATGCGCCGCTCTTTCGCAACGACGCGCCCAGCTGCTTCGCGGCCGCTTTCGCGTGCGCATCGTCGCGGCTCGTGACGAGCAGCACGGTGCGATCGCCGAGCGCGCTCGCGAGCGTGTCGACCGCCTTTTCGGCGACCGGGTCCGCTTCGGTTGCGGGCAAGAGCGTGAGCAGATTGGTTTCGAGCGGTGACGGTCCGGTGAAGCGCCAGCCGCAATACAGCGCCGCCAGCAGCGCGAGCGCGAGCCATGCCGCGCGCACGCCCCATGCGCGTTTCGCGGCTCGCTGCTGCGGTATCTCCATCACGGCGCTCCGAACAGGCTGCGCTCGTCCGGCGTCGGCTCGGCGACGGCCGTGCTGTTCGCGAACTCGAGCTTCGTCACGTCGCCGTTAGCGAGCGTGATGCGCAGGCTTTGCAGATAAGCGCCGCCGCTCATGTCGAGGCCCTTGATCGATTGCGCGAGCTGCGGTTGATTCGGCGTGAGGCGCATGCGCCATTGCGCGGCGCTGCCTTCGGCACTCACGTCGAACTGCGAGTACAGCGCCGACAGATCGCCGCCGAGCATCGCGCGCATCATCTTCGACACCTGTGCGACGCCTCGCGTGCCCTGCGCGCTATGTGTGCTTGCGCGGCGGCCGCTGGCGTCGACCTGCACGACGCCAGCATCGGTGATCACGTAGGTGGCCTTGTACGGCGTGTCGATTTGCCAGATCACGCCGCGCTCGCGCAAGAACAGCAACGTGCCGTTGCTGACGAGCGGCTGCTTCATCGCGGCGAGCGTCTGCGTCTGCGTGAATTGCGAGCGCACGCCCTTGGGCTGCGCGAGATGCGCGGCGATCTGCGAGACGAGCGCGGCGTTGGCGGGCGCAGTGTTGGCCGTTGCCGCATGCGCTGGTGCCACCCATCCAGGCACGCACGTCGCGCCGATCGTGCCGATCACGCCCGCGATCCGCAACACGGACGCACCTCGGTTCATCGTCCCCATACGCGCTCCAGCTTGTCGAATACGACCTGCGGCGACACGAACTGCAATTCCTCGGTGGCGGCATCGACGGCAACCTGGATCGTATAGCCCTTCGTGAGCCGCGCACCGGATGCGCAATCGACGATTTCATAGCCTATTTTCAGGCGGTTTTCGTATTCGAGCAGTTGCGCGCGCACTTCGAGCTTCTGTCCGTACACGGCGGCCCGCACGTACTTCAGATGCGCCTCGACGATCGGCCACAGATAGCCGGACGCCCGCATCTGGCGATAGTCATAGTCGAACGCGCGCAACAGCGCCGCGCGGCCCAGCTCGAAGTACTTCAGATAATTGCCGTGCCAGCACACGTTCATCGCGTCGACGTCGTGAAACGGCACTTCGACGGTCGCGCTCGCGGCGAGCACGTGCTGCGTTTTCGCGGGCACGCTCATAGCTTGACTCCTTCCTGATCGTCGATCATGTCCAGCAGTTCGCACGCGGCAATGCGCGCGGTGAGCGCGCGCAGCTCGCCTTCGAGCGCACGGTCCTCGTCGACGAAGGGCGAATGCGCGCCCACCTCGTCGATGAATGCGCGCAGCGGCGCGGGCACCGGCGTCGCGCTATCGATGCGCAAGCGCAAATGCACGGCCTGCACCGTCGCGAGCGTGTGCGCGGCGGCGACCTGCTCTGTCAATTCGAGCACGCGCAGGCAGTCGCGCGCGGCGATCGTGCCCATGCTGACCTTGTCCTGATTGTGCGCTTCGGTCGAGCGCGAAAACACACTCGCGGGCATCGTGTTCTTCAGCGCCTCGGCGGTCCAGGCGGACGACGAAATCTGCACGGCCTTGAACCCGTGATTGATCGCCGAGCGTGCGGGCGCCGCGCCCGACAGATTGCGCGGCAGGCCATTGTTGAAGTTGATATCGACCAGCAGCGCGAGCTGCCGGTCCATCAGATCCGCCAGATTCGCGACGGCGACCTTCAGCGCATCCATCGCGAACGCGATATGGCCGCCGTAGAAGTTGCCGCCGTGCAAGATGCGTTCGTTGTCGGGATCGATGAGCGGATTGTCGTTCGCGCTGTTCAGCTCGTTTTCGACGTCGCGGCGCACCCAGCCGAGCGCATCGCGCGCGACGCCGATCACATGCGGCGCGCAGCGAATCGAATAGCGGTCCTGCAGACGATGCCCGGGCGTGTCGGCGCGGCCGGCCAGATCGGCGCGAATCCACGCGGCCGCTTCGGCCTGGCCCGCGTGCGGCTTCACGTCGAACAGCGCCGCGTCGAAGTGCGCGGCGCGGCCGTCGAGCGCGACGGTCGCCAGCGCGGTCAAACGCGCGGCCAGCCGCGTCAAGTGCTCCGCGCGCGCCACTGCGAGGCACGCGAGACCCGTCATCACGGCGGTGCCGTTCATCAGCGCGAGGGCTTCCTTTGGCGCGAGCGCCAGCGGCTCCACGCCCAGCTCGGTCCACACGTCGCGCGCCGCGCGCCGCGCGCCGGCGTACTGCACGTCGCGCTCGCCCGCGAGCGCCGCCGCCACGTATGACAGCGGCGTCAGATCGCCGCTCGCGCCGACCGAGCCCTCGGACGGGATGCGCGGCAACACGCGATGATTGATCAACGCCGCGAGGCGTTCGAGCAGCACCGTGCGCACGCCCGAAAAACCATACGCGAGCGAATTCAGACGCGCGGCGATCACGGCGAGGGTTTGCGCATCGTCGAGATACGCGCCCATGCCGCAGCCGTGATAACGCGTCAGTTGCAGCGGCAATGCCTCGACGAGCGCCGTCGGCACGTCGACCACGCAGGCGTCGCCATAACCGGTGTTGACGCCGTACACGGTCGCGCCGGCGGCCAACTGGCGGCGCAGGAACGCCGCGCCGCGCTCGATGCGCGCACGCCATACGGCATCGTCGCTCAGCGCGACGCACGCCCGCTGCCGCGCAATCGCGACGACCTCTTCGATCGTCAGTCGGCGCGCACCGACGACGATCGGCGTGCAGCCGGCGGCGGAAGCGGCATCCGCAACAACGCGCGCGGGTCGCACATCGTTCAGATCATGATCGGCCATTCGCGCCTCGCTCGGAACTGGCCCAGAAATCGAAGAAGTTGAACCATTGATATGGGGCCTTGCGGCAATAGTGCTCGAGGCGCAGCGCATAGCGTTGCGCCCACGCGGCCAGATGCTGCGCGCGATCGCGGCGCGGCAGCTCGATTCGCTCGGCGAACGGCTCGAAATACATGCGATAGCCGTCGCGTTCCTTCAGGCAGAAGAACAGGTAGACCGGACAGCCGAGCGCATGCGCGAGCACGTAGGGCCCTTGCGCGAACGGCGCGCTCGCGCCGAGAAATTGCGCGTCGGTGGTGCGCCCCGCCTCACGCGCCGGCACCCGGTCGCCGACAATCACCAGCAATTCGCCCGCATCGATGCGCTGCTGCATCAACACCGCGGTCTCGGGACCGAAGTCGCCGACTTCGAGCAAATGCCGCGCGAACTCGCGATTCGACGCCGCCAGCACGTCGTTGAAGCGGCGCGCGTGCTCGGTGTAGACGACCGCCGTGACCTTCGCGTGAGCGCCGCGGATCGCGAGCGCGCGCATCATCTCCAGATTGCCGAGATGCGCGCCGATCACGAGCGCGCCCTTGCCGCTCGCGATCAAGGCTTCGAATGCCGCGGGATCGTCGAACGTCACGTCTGTGTCGTCGACGCGGCCGGTCCATGCGGCGAGCTTGTCGAAGCCAGATTGCGCGAACGCGAGCATATGGCGATACGCGGACAGCCACCCCGGGCGCGGCATCTCCGCCGACGGCGCGACCGCGTTCAGATGCGCGAAGTAGTTGCCCGACGCGGCGCGCGCGGCGCGGCCCGTCACCAGAAAGTACGCGACGACCGGATGCAGCCACAGCGCGGTAAGGCGGCGGCCGAACAGCTTGCAGCTCAGCGCGAGCAGGCTCATGCCGAGCCGGCTGCCGCGTTCGGCGATACGCCACCAGGCTTCGGGCCGGGGTTCGTCGGCACAGTCGTCCGCTGTGTCGGCAAGCGCGCCGCGGCGTGGCATCAGCTTGTGCGCGAGCAGCATCGGCAGACGCATCAGCATGCCGAACACGAGCCGCGTATGGCTGCGGCTGATGCGCACGTTGTCCCACAGCACGTCGAAATGCGACACGCCGTCGGCCGCGTAGGTCACGCGGGTCGGGATCGAGCGGAACGCGGCGCGCCGCCAGTGCAGTCGCACGAGGATCTCGATGTCGAAGTCCATGCGCGTCGGCAGCCGCACGCCGTCGATCAGCTCGCACGCGAGCGCGAGCGGATACAGACGAAAGCCGCACATCGAATCGCGGATCGTCAGCGACAGCGTCTCGATCCACACCCACACGTGAGTCAGATAGCGGCCGTACAGGCGTGCCTTCGGCACGCTGTCGTCGTACACGGGACGGCCGAGAATCACCGCGCCGGGTTCGGCGCGCGCGGCATCGATGAAGCGCGGCACGTCGGTCGCGTCGTGCTGGCCGTCGGCGTCGATCTGCAGCGCATGCGTGTAGCCCGCGGCGCGCGCCGCGCGCAGACCCGCCATCACCGCCGCGCCCTTGCCGCCGTTTTCGGGCAGACGCAGCAGCGTCATCTGCTGCGCGCATTGCAGCGCGAGCGCGGCGAGTACCTGCTGGGTCGGCTCGTCGCTGCCGTCATCGACGACGAAGATCGGCAAGCCGTGCACCGCGAGATTGGCGACGGTCGCGCCGATCGCGTCCTTGTGGTTGTAGATCGGGATGACGATGCAGGGCGCGAACTTCATCACGCGTCCTCCCGATGCACGAGCACGCCCGACGCGCATTCGCGTCCATCGAGCCGGTACGCGAACTGCATGCGCCGGCGCGCGGCATCGTAGGCGAGCGTGAGCTCGAGCACCGCGCCGGGCGCCACCGGCGCCATGAACTTCAGGCGATCGACCGACGCCACCGCGCGCACCCGCGGCCAATGCCCGGCCGCGAGCCGCGCCGCCCAGTCGACCTGCACGACGCCCGGCAGAATCGGCAGGCCCGGAAAGTGGCCGGCGAAATGCTGAAGCGACAGCGGCACACGCAGCACAAAGTGCAGCGTGTTGCCGACGCGCGTTTCGGCGAGCACTTCCATGCCCTCGGCGAGCGGCGCGAACGCGGCCGCGACCGCGCTTGCGGGCAGCTTGCCGCGCGCGTCGAATGGCAGACCCACGCGAAAACGCCAGTGACGCGGCAGCACGACCGCATCGAAGTAATCGGCCAGATGCCGGCGCAGCGCTTTCGCGAGCGCGACGCGGCCTTCGTTACGCAATGTCGCGCCGCCCGCTTCGGTCAGCGCGACCACTGCGCCGACCCGCTCTCGCGTCGCGCCTTCGAGCGGCACCAGCGCCGCCTGCGCGACATACGGATGCAGCGCGAGACGCGCCTCGAGCTCCGGCAGCGACACGCGCTTGCCGCCGAGCTTCAGCACGCGGTCGAGGCGCCCTTGCAAATGGAAGCGCCCGTCGGCATCGAACGCGATCCGATCGCCCGTGCGATGCCAGCCGTCGTGGTCGAGATGCGGCGAGCGCACGCACAGCGCTCCATCGTCGTCGCGGCGCACCTCGGCGCCGGCGACCGGCTGCCACGCGTCGCCCTGATCCTGACGCCGCCACGCGATCCCGCCGGTTTCCGTACTGCCGTAGATTTCGAGCGGCGCCGCGCCATAGCTCACCGCATAGGCCTGCGCGGCGTCGGTCGCGAGCGGGCCACCCGACGAAAAGAACGCGCGCGGCGCGGGTGCGAGCGCGCCGAAGCCCGGCAACGCGGGCCAACGCGACAACTGCGCGGGCGTCGAGACGACCGCCGTCGCGCCGCATTGCGCGATACGCGCCTGCAGTTGCAGCGGCTCCATGCCGATTGCGCGATCGAACGCGCGGCCCGCCGCGAGCGGCCACAACACACGAAACAGCAGACCGTAGATGTGGTGATGCGGCACGCTCGCGAGCATCGTCACGTCGCCGAGCAATGCGCCCCACTCCTGTTCGAGTGTGTGGACTTCGGCGTTGAATTGCGCGAGCGTCTTGCGGATCGGCTTCGGTGCGCCGCTGCTGCCGGATGTGTAGAGCGTCAGCGATGCGCGGGGGTCAATCGGCTGCGCGGTGTTGGCCGTGACGACATGCGTCGCTGCGACGAACGGCGGCAGATCCGCGTCCGTCAGCAGAAAGTCGTACGCATCCGCGAGATCGGCGAGATAGCCCGGCGTTGCATTGGCAGGAATCACCGGCTCCTTGCCGCACGCGAACAGCGCGAACAACGCGCAGGCGAACTCGAACGGATCGTCGATACAAAGCGCGCAGCGCCGCGCATCGTGCGTTTGCACGAGTTCGATCAAGCCCGCGACGCGCGCGCGGAACGCCGCGCGATCGAGCAGCACGGCGCCGTCGCGGCACACCGGTGCGGCGGGCGTCGCGAGCGCGGCATCGGCCGACAACAGGTCATGCAACGCGATCATCAGGCCGACTCCGAATCCGCGCGCGCGGCGCGCGGCAGCACGAACAGGCGTCGCCAGACGTATTCGCCCGCCAGCAGCAGGCCGATCAGTCCATAAGCGATCGCGCCGTTGTACAGCGACCAGGCCGCGCGGCTCCAATAGAGGGCGGTATAGGCGGAAAACGCGCCGTTCAGCACGAAGAACGCGCACCACACCTGGGTCACGCGCCGCGTATAGCGCACCGCGCCCGGCGGCAGATCGGGACTGCCGAGGCGCGCGAATTTTTCGATCATCGACGGCCCGCGCACGAGCGTCGCGCCGAACGCGATCAGCAAACCGAGATTGACGAGCAACGGATAGAAGCGCAGCAGCAGTTCGCTATCGGTGACGACGATCGTCGCCGACGCGCAGCTCAGCATCGCCACCACGCTCCAGTCGAGTCTGGAAAGCTGCCGCAGCGGTATCGCTACCGGACCGCCGCCGGCCCAGCGCTGCAGCCACAAGGTCACGAGCAGCATGCCGCCGACGAGGCGCGGCGCATCCCAGCGCCAGGCACACAGGATCAGCACGGGGTAAGCGAGTTTCAGCAGCACCAGCACGACGGTCCTGCTCCAGCGAGGCCGCGCGCCGGACCCGCTTGCGGCGTGCGGTGGCTCCGACATCTGCATGCGCGGGTGCGCGGCCCGCATCAGCCTTGCGCCGCGAGCAGCGATTCGACCGCTCCGATCACGTCGCCGACCGTGCGCACGGATTTGAAGTTCTCCGGCTTGATGCGGCGGCCGGTCATCTCCTGCAGCTTGATCGCGAGATCGACCGCGTCGATGCTGTCGAGATCGAGGTCTTCGAACAGATGAGCGTCCGGCGTCACGCGCTGCGGCTCGACCGCGAAGTTTTCCTGAAAGATCGCGCGGATGCGCTCGAGAATCTCGGTCTCGGTCACGATTCAATCCCCTTCCTTGCGGTTTCGTTCGCAGCGTGCGCCGCTTCGCGCTGACTCGCGACCAACGCGGCGAGCGTGTTGATCGAGCGGAAGTGCTCGCGGGTACGTTCGTCGTTCGCCGCGATGGTCAGTTGGTATTGTTTGCGCAGCACGATGCCGATTTCGAGCGCGTCGATCGAATCGAGACCGATGCCGTCGGAACCGAACAACGGGGCGTCGTCGTCGATATCGGCGGGGCTTAGGTCTTCGAGATCGAGGGCTTCGATCAGAAGCTTTTTAATTTCCAGTTTTAAAGAATCCATAATCGAACAGGTGCTGGGTAATGTGGGCTTCTACGGCATTCGTCACGCTGCGCGCCGCGATGGCCGGGGTGGTGTCGTGCGCGGCCAGTTCGGCGACGCCAAGCGGCGCGAGCACGTTCACGCGCATCCGGAAAGCGCGCGCCGGCACGTGGTACCAGCGCATCTGCCGCGTGAACGCGGGCGGATCGCAATCCATCAACACCGGCACGATCGGCGCACCGGCCTTAAGCGCCATGTGCGCGAAACCGCGCGAAAACGCGTGCAGCCGGTTGGGCGCGGGGCTGCGCGTGCCCTCCGGAAAAATGATCATCGTGTAGCCGGCCGCGAGCTGCCTGGCTCCCGCCTCGACGAGCGCGATCGCGTCCGCGTTGCTCACGTATTCGGCCGCGCGCACGATGCCCCAGAAACACGGGTTGTGCCAGTGCGCGTGCTTGACGACACAGCATGCGCGCGGCGCCAGCGACAGCAGGACCATCACGTCGAGGTAAGTCGGGTGATTCGCGACGACGATCGCCGGTCCGCCCGCGCGCAACGCCTCGGCACCGGATACTTCGAGTTCCATCACGCCGAGGCGGCGCAGCACCGCGACGAGCGCGCGAAAGAACCGATGGATCACGACGCTCACCGCACGCTGCCGCGACGCGCGATGCGGCCACAGCCACGCGAGCGGAAACACGAGCACCGAAAACAGCACGCCGCACACGCCGAACGCGACGAAGGCGAGGCCGGTCGCGCAAAAACGCCACGCGTAATCAAGCCGCGCGCTCATCCCACCTCCAGTGCCACAGCGCGCCGGCGCGCTGCCAGCGCGCGGGCTGGCCGGTTTCGAGGCAGTGCAGCAGCGCCTGACTCTGGGTCGGAAAGCTCGCGGCGCCGCTCAGTGGGGTTCGCGGCTCGCCGGGTTGCCCGGCCGCCTCCTCGTCGGCGCGGGTCAGGGAGCAAACAACGCGCCCTGCCGACGCATCCTTGTCGAGCAACACCGCAATCGCTCCGCCGTGCACTTCGTCTTCGATCGTGCCGTACGCGAGATCGGCCGGTTCGTCGGCATAGACGAGCAGCACCGGCACGTCCGGTTGTGTCGCGAATTGCGCGTACGCTTCGAGCAGCGCATAGCCGAGCGTTTGCGCACCAGCCGATACCGCGCTCGCGGCCGAACGGTCGCCGCGCGCGATCCCGAACACGCCGGTCATCGCGTTCAGCACCGACAGGCTGAAGGCGGTCGGCGACACCGGTTCGCCCGCGCTGATGCTGCGCAGGATGTCGGTGGTACGCCGCAATTCCCCGTGCCGCGACGCGAACACCACGCGCGCGGGTTCCTGCGCGACGCAGTCGTGCGCGACCTTGAGCGCGACCTTGGACAGCGTGCTGAGACGCCGCCGCACGATCGGCTCGATAAAGCCGACATCGGGTGCAGCAGACGAGGTAGCCGGCCAGCTAGACCAGCGACCGACCGGAATGGTCCAGTGCAGATCGGGCATATGGTGTTCGCGCGTAGAAACGGGAAAGGGGCTCAAGCGCCTGACGGAATACACAGCCGTCACAGCGAGCGGCGCCGCGCGGATCGGGAGGTTCCAGCCGGGATCGACCGGTCAGCTGGCATGGGAATGCAGCACCGGCGATCGGCCTGACTTGTCAGGCGCCCCTGACAATCGGTGTGGTGGATGGCGGCTCGGGCTCCTTTTGTGGCCGAATAGTAGCGGATATTTTGAAGCAAATCGTCGAGGAAAGACGTATCCATCTGTATCCGCGCCTGAGGCGCAACACATTGTTAGACGATTTGACAAAGCCGGCTGCGGAGACGCACCGCAAGGCCGTTTCGCGCGTCGACGCTGGCGTGCCAACGCCGACAGAATCCACCAAAAAACCTTTCATTGGTCTTTCGCGGAATACGTCGTAGAGCGAAAACACCTCCGCAGGGTCGTCGTCCGCACGCGAACAACATTCGTCACAGCGATGCTGCGGCGCCTGTTATACTCCGCCCCTCATTGGGGAGTAGCCGCCCCGCGGCACGTCCGCACCGCTTCGCCGGTGCGTCGCACGTGTGGCTCGCGGGGGCGCCTGTCAACACACTTGGCCAGCACGGCCATGGCAGTCGCAGCCTCTGGCCTGGCGAGACCGATGATCCACACGCGCCGCAACAGGGCCCGGCGTGTCGTGGGTCGTCGCTCGTTCATCTTCGGCCCGAGGAATCCATTCAACGTGACTCAAGCTTTTCTCATTTCGACCGGTGCGGTCGCGCTCGCCGAAATCGGCGACAAGACGCAACTGCTGTCGCTCGTGCTGGCCGCGCGCTATCGCAAGCCCGTGCCGATCATTCTCGGCGTGTTCGCGGCAACGCTGATCAATCACGCGGGCGCCGGCGCGCTCGGCGCGTGGCTCGGTTCGATGCTGACGCCGACCGTCATGCGCTGGGCGCTGGCGGCGTCGTTCGTCGGCATGGGGCTGTGGATTCTGGTGCCCGACAAGCTCGAAGACGAGGAAGCCAACACGAACCGCACGCACTTCGGCGTGTTCGGCACCACGGTCGTCACGTTCTTCCTCGCCGAGATGGGCGACAAGACGCAGATCGCGACGGTCGCCCTCGCCGCGCGCTTTCACGATTTCTTCGGCGTGGTGGCCGGCACGACGCTCGGCATGATGATCGCGAACGTCCCGGCGATCCTGCTCGGCGACCGCTTCGCGCATCGTCTGCCGACGAAGCTCGTGCACGGCATTGCCGCGGTGATGTTCGTCGTGCTGGGCGCGATGGCCTTGTTCGGGGTCGGGGTTTAAGCTACTGCGCGGCCTTCGGCGCCGACGCCGAACCCGCGGGCGGCGTCGCCGCTGGCAGAGACACTTCGTTCGCAGCCGCGCCGCCGCCGAGCGGGATCTTCACGGTGTGCACGGCGCCGTTGGCCAGCGGGAAGTCCGCCAGCGCGCTACGCGCCAGATAAGGCATCGCCCGCACCAGCGACGACTCCTCGCCGAAATTGCGCGCCGTCACGTTGTAGACCTCCCGGCCGCTCGCACGCTCGGTAATCCGGATGCCGAGCAGATGCGTGAATACCGGGTAGCTCTGGTTCACGTATGTCGCCGGGAACGGCCCCCACGGACCCCACGGATCGAACGGCCGGCCCCAGTAAGGGCCGGGCCACGGGTTGTAGTAGACCGGCTGCGCGACGGTCACGACATCCGAGCGGATGCCATAGGCGAGTTCCACCAGATAGCGCGCTTCGTCGCGAGGGACTTCGCGGAACGCGTGCACGGCGAGCTCGTTTGCGACGATCCGCTCGTAGGCGCTCAGTTCGAGATTGTTCTTCTGATCCTCGTGGCGCGTGAACGCATAGGTGCGGGTTGCGTCGCTGCCGGTCCAGTCGGAGAACGCCGTGACCTGTGTCGTCACGTAGGTCGTGCAGCCGGACAACAGCACGCTCAGCGCGACGAACAGCAACGCGACGCGGCGGGTCCATCGATCGAAGTTCATGGTCTGCCTCGTGATGCCTCTGGTTGCATCTATTCAGCTTCGGTTAAAACTCTGCTTCGGCCGCAATTATTCCGTCGTGCGATGCGCTCGCCGGCTGACGCTGCCGGGTCCCCGCCGCGCACGGCGCCCGATAATACGCTGACCTCGGCAGCGAGCAAAAGGTTCTTGCCCTGCCCGTCCAAAACCGGACGCGCTGCCCGGCGCCGAAACTCGGCCCCCTTCCCCTCCGCACGATCGCCCGAGGCTTTGTACAATGAGTCGACCAAGCCCGGCTCGCGCGCCGTTTGCGCGCCCGACCGCTCGAGTACACCACCAAAGAACACCATGGCCGATACCGCAACGCCCAATGTGATCCGCCGCGCCGATTACGCGCCGCCCGCCTTCCTGATCGACACCGTCGCGCTGGAGTTCGATCTGGTCCCCGAACGCACGGTTGTCAGAAATACGATGCGCGTGCGCCGCAACCCGGATGCTTCGCGCGCCGCGCATTTCGAACTGATGGGCGAGCAGCTGGAGTTCGTCAGCGCGGAGATCGACGGGCAGCCGTTCCCGAACGCCCACCCGCACGAACATGGCCTGCTGCTCGACAACGTGCCGGACAGCTTCGAGCTGACCCTCACGAGCATCTGCAATCCCGCGGAAAACACCACGCTGTCGGGGCTGTACGTGTCGAGCGGCAACTTCTTCACGCAGTGCGAAGCCGAGGGCTTTCGCCGCATCACCTACTTCCTCGACCGCCCCGATGTGATGGCGAGCTTCACGGTCACGCTGCGCGCGAGCAAGACCGACTATCCGGTGCTGCTGTCGAACGGCAATCTGCTCGAAGAAGGCGAGCTGCCCGACGGCCGTCATTTCGCGCGCTGGGAAGATCCGTTCAAGAAGCCGAGCTATCTGTTCGCGCTCGTCGCGGGCAAGCTCGTCGCGCTCGAAGAACGCGTGAAGACTGGCTCGGGCAAGGAAAAGCTGCTGCAGGTGTGGGTCGAGCCGCATGATCTCGACAAGACCCGTCACGCGATGGATTCGCTGATCCACTCGATCCGCTGGGACGAAGAGCGCTTCGGGCTCGAGCTCGATCTGGACCGCTTCATGATCGTCGCGGTCAGCGACTTCAACATGGGCGCGATGGAGAACAAGGGGCTCAACATCTTCAACACGAAGTACGTGCTCGCGAATCCCGAAACGGCCACCGACACCGACTTCGCGAACATCGAGGCGGTGGTCGGCCACGAGTACTTCCACAACTGGACCGGCAACCGCGTGACCTGCCGCGACTGGTTCCAGCTGAGCCTGAAGGAAGGCCTGACCGTGTTTCGCGACCAGGAGTTCTCGGCCGACATGGCGGGCGGCGCCAGCGACGAAGCCGCGCGCGCGACCAAGCGCATCGAGGACGTGCGCGTGCTGCGTCAATTGCAGTTCGCCGAGGACGCGGGTCCGATGGCGCATCCGGTGCGCCCGGAGAGCTACGTCGAGATCAACAACTTCTACACGATGACCGTGTACGAGAAAGGCTCGGAAGTCGTGCGGATGTATCAGACGCTGTTCGGCCGCGACGGCTTTCGCAAGGGCATGGACCTGTACTTCAAGCGTCACGACGGCCAGGCCGTGACCTGCGACGACTTCCGTCACGCGCTCGCCGACGCGAACGGCCGCGACCTCGCGCAGTTCGAGCGCTGGTACAGCCAGGCCGGCACGCCGCGGGTGTCGGTGTGCGCGCGCTACGACGCCGCGCAGCAGCGCTACAGCGTGACGCTGCGCCAAGGCTACGGCGATGCCGTGCCAGCCGCGCGCGAAACGCAGAAGGGTCCGCTGCTGATTCCGTTCGCGATCGGTCTGATCGGCAAGGACGGCCGCGATCTGCCACTGCAGCTCGACGGCGAGGCGAAGGCGTCGGAGTCGACCACGCGCGTGCTCGAATTCGCGCAGACCGAGCAGACCTTCACGTTCGTCAACGTCGGGCAGGAACCGCTGCCGTCGCTGCTGCGCAATTTCTCGGCACCGGTGATCGTCGAATACGACTACACGGCCGAACAGCTCGCGTTCCTGCTTGCGCACGACAGCGATCCGTTCAACCGTTGGGAGGCCGGCCAGCGGCTCGCCACCCGCGAGCTGCTCGCGCTCGCCGGGCGTGCGGCCACGGGCGCGGCGCTGCAGTTCGACGACTCGGTGGTCGCCGCGTTCGCGCGTGTTTTGACCGACGAGACGCTGTCGCCGGCATTCCGTGAACTCGCGCTGATGCTTCCGTCCGAAGCGTATCTGGCCGAGCAGATGGCCGAGTCGAATCCGGCCGCGGTGCACGCGGCACGGCAGTTCGTGCGCAAGCGCCTCGCCAATGCGCTGCGTGACGACTGGCTGAAGGTCTACGAGCAGCATCGCACGCCGGGCGCCTACGAGGCGACGCCGGAGGCGGCCGGTCATCGAGCGTTGAAGAATCTCGCGCTGTCGTATCTGACCGAGCTCGACGATTCCGCGGACGCCGTACGTCTTGCCTCCGCGCAATATGAAGCCGCGAACAACATGACCGACCGCGCGGCCGCGCTGTCGGCGCTGCTCAACGCGGCCGCGCCGCAAGGCGGCAGCCCCGAGGCGCAGCACGCGCTCGACGACTTCTATCGACGCTTCGAGAAGGAGCCGCTCGTCATCGATAAATGGTTCGCGTTGCAGGCCACGCAGCGCGGCGGCGCACAGCATCCGGTGATCGATACGGTGCGCAAGCTGATGACGCATCCGGCCTTCAACCTGAAGAACCCGAACCGGGCACGTTCGCTGATTTTCAGCTTCTGCGCGGCGAACCCCGCGCAGTTCCACGCGGCAGATGGCTCCGGCTACGCATTCTGGGCCGAGCAGGTGATCGCGCTCGACGCGCTCAATCCGCAGGTGGCCGCGCGCCTCGCACGTTCGCTCGAGCTGTGGCGACGCTTCACGCCGGCGCTGCGCGACAGCATGCGCGCGGCGCTCGAGAAAGTGGCCGCGCAGGTCAAGTCGCGCGACGTGCGCGAGATCGTCGAGAAGGCGTTGGCGTGATGCCTCGCTGAGTTCTCGAGTCGCATCGGAAAGCCGGCACGCGTTGCCGGCTTTTTTTCGCGCTGCTTTTTCGTTGATGGGCTGCGCTCCCCGGTCGTGGCACGGCGTTAGCCATTTGGCCGACTGTTCATCGGACCTCGGCGGGTAGAAAGTATACGCACACGTTTAATGGTTTACATTTAACGCAATGCGTAATACGATTCGATGATCACGACGTTCGCAGACAAGGCCACCGCAAGAATTTTCCAGGGCAGGTTCGTGCATACGTTGCCGCACTCGATCCAGCCGCTAGCACATCGCAAGCTGCTGATGATCGACGCCGCGAGCTCCATCGCGAATTTGCACGCGCCGTCCGGAAACCGGCTCGAAGCGTTGCAAGGCGAGCGCAGCGGGCAATGGAGCATCCGCATCAATGCGCAGTGGCGCATCTGTTTTCATTTCGTCGGCGAGGACGCGCTGAATGTCGAGATCGTCGACTATCACTGACTACTGGGAGACCGACATGGTCATCAAACGCTCCGCGCTGAAAAGCATCGATTTCTCCGACATCGATACGGGCGCGGCCATTGACGAGATCCATCCTGGCGAAATTCTGCGCAGCGAGTTTCTCGAGCCGCTCGGCATGTCCGTCAACGCGCTCGCCCTTGCACTGCGGGTGCCGGCGCCGCGCATCAACGACGTCGTGCGCGGCCGCCGCGCCATCTCCGCCGATACCGCGCTGCGGCTCGAGCGCTATTTCGGCGCCAGCGCGCAGTTCTGGCTCAATCTGCAGATTGCCTACGATCTGCGCGTCGCCACCGCCGCCGCCGGCGAGCAGATCGAACGGGAAATCGAACCGATGCCGCGCGCCGAGCGCCCGAAACTGCCCAGCGTGCCCGCCGGGCACGCCCGGGCCGCGGCGCTCGCGGCCAGCGTCCGCGGCACCGTCTCGGCCAGGACGCGCCGCAAGACCTGAAGGCGGCCGTGCGGCCAAAAGCACGGAGCCGACACACACGAGCGGTTAAAATCCCATCATTCTTCTAGCCTTCCCGGAGTACAGCAATGTCTTTGCAACGTCGTACCACTCTCACGAAGTACCTGATCGAGCAGCAGCGTGAAACCAACAACCTGCCCGCCGATCTGCGCCTGTTGATCGAAGTCGTCGCGCGCGCGTGCAAGGCGATCAGCTACCACGTCAGCAAGGGCGCGCTCGGCGATGCCCTCGGCTCGGCGGGCAGCGAAAACGTCCAGGGCGAGGTGCAGAAGAAGCTCGACATCCTGTCGAACGAAATTCTGCTCGAGGCGAACGAATGGGGCGGCAACCTCGCAGGCATGGCCTCCGAGGAAATGGAACAGTTCTTCCCGATTCCGGCCAACTATCCGAAGGGCGAATATCTGCTCGTGTTCGATCCGCTCGACGGCTCGTCGAACATCGACGTCAATGTGTCGATCGGCACGATCTTCTCGGTGCTGCGCTGCCCGGACGGCCACCAGGCCACCGAGCAATCGTTCCTGCAGCCGGGCACGGAGCAGGTCGCCGCGGGCTATGCGGTGTACGGCCCGCAAACAGTGCTCGTGCTGACCACCGGCAACGGCGTGAACTGCTTCACGCTCGATCGCGAACTCGGCTCGTGGGTGCTCACGCAAAGCGACATGCGTATTCCCGTCGAAACTCGCGAGTACGCGATCAACGCTTCGAACGAACGTCACTGGTATCCGCCGGTTCAGCAATACATCGGCGAACTGAAAGCGGGCAAGGACGGTTCGCGCCAGGCCGACTTCAACATGCGCTGGATCGCATCGATGGTCGCCGACGTACATCGCATCCTGAATCGCGGCGGCATCTTCATGTACCCGGCCGACAAGCGCACACCGGACAAGCCCGGCAAGCTGCGTCTGATGTATGAAGCCAATCCGATGGCCTTCATCGTCGAGCAGGCGGGCGGCGCCGCAACCAACGGCGAGAAGCGTATTCTCGACGTCCAGCCAAAGAGCCTGCACGAGCGCGTCGCGGTGTTCCTCGGCTCAAAGAACGAGGTCGATCGCGTAACCCGCTATCACCTCGAAGCGAAGAAGTGATCGCGAAAGAAAAAATGCATCAAGGGGCTTGCCAAGTCACTGAAGTAGTCCCTATAATCTCGTTTCTCCTGATGCCGGAATAGCTCAGACGGTAGAGCAGCGCATTCGTAATGCGAAGGTCGGGGGTTCGATTCCTCTTTCCGGCACCATCAAGTTTCAAGCAAAAAGCCCAGTCCTCGTGACTGGGCTTTTTGTTTTGCCGTCGCGCGAGACGTTGCCGACCTCCCACTGGATCGACCACGACACGAAGCTCCTGCTGAGCCTGTTCCCCGTGCGTGGACGAGCAGCACGTTCTCTAGCGCGGTGCGCGCGGGCCAGCCTGGTCGGGAACGTGGAGCGGGTCGTATGACCGTGGCATCGCGAGGTTCCGCGCAACGACAGTATCGGCCTGTGGGGTCGGCTGCTCGGACGCGCCGTATGCGGCTAGCGCTTGCGCGGGTGCCGACGCGAACCACAAGATCCTGCCGGCGCACTCGATGCCAACCTGACGTCCGCTCCAGTAGACAGCGTTTTCCATCGGCGACCTCTCCCCCAACATGAAGAACGTCATGATCCGCTCTGCGGGTCGCGTGTCCGTCTGTCAACGCACGTCGAAACATCGGTAGTCGCTTCAATCATAGGAGGCGCGATCGCGTATGTTCGACATGTCGCAAAATGCGTTCCTTTTGTCACAGCAATATGGGGAATGGGTACGCCAACCAACTGTCAGCATTTAATTAACGACAAAAATCTTTAAACAGCGCTTGGTCCGGTCAACGCGGCGCGGAATGTGCCGTTTACCAAGTATTAGGCACGCAGTTATGCAATCGGCAAATTACGAACGTTCAATTCAGAAAACGGGAAAATCCTGCCGATGCGGCAATGCACAAATTTGTCACGTTTTTTCACACGAGAACGTCAGATGCAGTGCGGGGAAATATCGATCGGACGTACTCAAACCGGGGTGTGGCAAGGCGCGAGAGCGAATGGCGGAGGGAGCCGGATCGAGATCATTTCACGCTGGGAATTAAGCGGATCAGGCAGATCGCCAAACCCAAGCGATAGTTAGACGATAAATTTTATTCAATCCCTCTGCTGATGTGTCGGCTTGTGCCGTTAAAGCAACAGAGTATGTTTGACTCGCATTGGGCACTGGTGCCATGCGGGGAACGAGGCCGATAATCGGTTCGCAAAGGAGAAAGATCATGGATGCCAAACCACCGAAGATTCCGACCCCGGACAAGGTTTTTTACCCGGATCCGGAACCTGTGGCCGTCGAGTTTTTGGGAGCCGAGCTGCCCGAGCATGTTCGCGCTTTCTTCGACGAACAACGCAAGTCGTGCGATCCGAAGTAACGGACCACTGGCGCGATGCAGCATTCGCGTTCGTTGATGTCATGCGCGGTGAGTACTCGCGCCCTCATTACGCGTCCGACACCTCCGTGAGGACGCTGGATCAGTCCGCCTGATCGCAGCAGCTACACTGGGCCACACGGCTCGAGCGTACGAATACGCGCGTCCTTCACGCACCACTTTCCTCTCCGACAACTGTGTAAAGTGGCCCGTCGCGCGAGGTTTGCCGGGCATCATTTATTCTTCTGGTTTTTCCGTCAACGGCCGCCCGGCCACGTCCACCTCATGAATCGTTTGCATCGCTTCGCCGCGTCCTGCGCGCTCGCCATCGCCGCCACCGTCGCTTTCTCGCCCACCCCCGCCCTTGCCGATGGTGACGACACCGCGCTCACGAACCTGGTCGCACTGGTTTCGCAGCGCCTTGCGCTCGCGGAGCCGGTCGCGCGCTGGAAATGGGCGAACCACCAGCCGATCACCGATACGCCGCGTGAAAACGCGCTGCTCGCCGATGTGGAAAAGCGCGCTGCGGCGGCAAACGTCGACCCGGCGTTCGCGCGCGCGTTCTTCCAGGACCAGATCGATGCGAGCAAAGACGTGCAGAACGCGCTGTTCGCAAAATGGCGCAGCACGCAGCCACCGCAAGGTCCCGCACCCGATCTCGCAACCAGCACGCGACCACAGCTCGACAAGCTGACGCAATCGTTGATGTCGAGTCTGGCGCGCGTGCAGCCGCTGCGCGCAGCGGACGATTGCCCGTCGCGCATCGCGCAATCGCTGGCTAACTGGAAAACGCTGACGCGCTATGACTCCGCGCATTCGAGCGCGATGACGCGCGCGCTAGGTCACGTGTGCGAGACCGGTGGAGTTGGCGCGACCGGCTGATTCCGCCAACGCTACCACGAGCGCACGCTGCATAGGCGTCACACGACGATGCTCGACTCCGGCGTGTCACGCGATACGCTCAACGGCATCACGCGCAGACCACGAGCCAGATGGCTTTGCAGGATACGGTACGTCGAGAGTTCGAACGACCCCGCCAGTGTCGACGCATGCAGTTGCGCCGCCTGCACGAGCGACGGCGCGTGCCCGAGGTATCGCCAGCGATCGACCACGTGGAAGATGCGCTGCGCGTCCTCACGCTCCTCGAAAACGATCGGCCCCTCGAACGGCCACGGCGCGTTCGCGGGATCGCTCTTCGTCACGCGCGGCAAACGGTTGTGGCCCGGCCGCAGCGTCGCGATCCACTGCGCCTCCGCGAGCATCGCGCCGAGTTCGCCGCCAGTCGCGCGCCATTCGACGCGCCGCACCAGGTGCGCAAGCCGCATATCCTTCGACGAACGCCGCTCGCCGGTCAGATGTGAGCGCAGCCGCTGACGCACGCGCACGCTGCGGCCGACATAGAGCGGTGCATCTCCTTCGCCATAGAACGCATACACGCCACAGCCTGCCGGCGCGGTGTCGAGCAGGTCTTCGGTGATGTCGCCGGCGAGCCGGTAGCGACGCGTCGTGCGCTCGATCTGCGCGCGCAGCGCTTCGAGCGGTACGAGCGTCGGCAGACGCTGCCAGAACTGCCAGATCAGATCGGCGTCGGCGAGCGCGCGGTGACGGTCGGACGGCACCAGCGCATGACGTTCGACGAGCGCATCGAGACCATGGCGCTTTTCGCCGGGAAACAGCGCGCGCGACAGCCGCACCGTGCAAAGCACGTCCGGATCGAACGCAATTCCCGCGCGACGAAATTCGCTGCGTAAAAATCCGCGATCGAAACTCGCGTTGTGCGCGACGAACAGCTTGCCGTTCAGGCGCTCGAACAGCGCGGGCGCGATCGACTCGAACGTCGGTGCGCCGCGCACCATGTCGTTCGTGATACCGGTCAGTTGCTGGATGAACGACGGAATGGGCTGGCGCGGATCGATGAGGCTGCTCCAGCGCGATACGCCGGCCGGCCCGACTTCGACGACGCCCACCTCAGTAATGCGGTGCTCGCTCGTCGAGCCGCCGGTCGTTTCGAGGTCGACAAAAACGATGGGTGTATCGAGCGCCGGTTCCGGCGAAAGCAGTTCAGACATGGGGCAAGAGATTCGGATGCGTGAATTTGCGGCAAGTATGCACCAGCTGGACGGTGCGCATCCACACTGAGCGCCGTGCTGAGGCAGAAACTGGTCGGCGGCCCCTCAATTTTGCGCAGATATCCCACAGACGCTTAAATCATTAATCCGGACGTAGCCAATTTCGCTTCAGTGAATCATCTTCCGACAATAATTGTTGAACATGGAGTCACCGAAGCTCGGCTGGGATTCAATAACAATAAAAAACCCTCGCGCGACGGCGAGGGTTTTTCGCTCCCGACTGCGTGGGCCGGCACGCCTGGCGCAGCGCACTTACAGCGGCTGAATGTTGGACGCCTGCTTGCCCTTCGGGCTGGTCTTGACTTCAAAAGACACCCGCTGGTTTTCCTTCAACGACTTGAAGCCCTCGCTGCGGATCTCCGAAAAGTGGGCGAAAAGATCCTCGCCACCCGCGTCCGACGTAATGAAGCCAAAACCCTTAGCATCGTTGAACCATTTGACGACACCAGTTTCCATTTCCTGTTTTTCCTCGGTGATTTATCCAAAGCGGGCATTGCCCTTGAATCGATCCAACCCCGATTCAGTTGCCCATATCTGATCAAGACAAAAACCAGAAACAGCCAATCAAATTCGGCTTTGCCGTTATACGGGGAACAGAGAATCGCCGTCAAGTAAACTTTTCATATGCGTTTAGCGTATAAAAAGATAATGCTTCAAATCGCATCGATACAGGTCAACCCGTCAAACTTACCTGGAATGATTTAGCCCAGACTGGAAACGGAAAAATTTGCGAAAAATATGCAATGCGAATGTAACAAAATCCATCTTTGCGTAAGTGTTTGTCCGACTTGTTGCTGCGCAGTCCGACTCGCATGATGCAGATGAGTTGTAGCGATGTGCTTCAGGAGGTTGTCATGTTCCAGGAAATTCGCCGTCTGTTCGCCTGGCTAACTCATTCGCATGCAAAGGTCATACCAGATCAACCTGCAACCGCGGAATCATCCACGGTTTTCGACTTCGATCCGATGTGGCATGGAGACCATTGGCAGAACCTGCTCTCCTCGCCGATGGATGCGCGCCGTTATGTGATGGAAGACTGGAGCGTGTCCGCGCAGGGCGATTGGGACGACACGGAAGGCACCGCCCCCGCTCACTAGAGCAGTTCGAAGGTCGTCCGCCATAAAAAAAGCGCGACTTGAAGGTCGCGCTGACAAAGGTTTGGAGATCTTTTTCGTCAACGAAAAAGTCTGCTTCGGAAAGCAGAAACTAAAGTATAGCGGTCGTATGCGATTTCGATTATTCACACAATTGACAATCGTGTATTGCCGCAATAACAACAATGGTTTTTCCGCATTTCTTCCCGTTGTTTTTCCGCATCGTTTGGTGTCGCGAATCAGCAACGCGGTTTAGGAAAAATCAGACGCTGAATTCCGCCGAGTCGTCGCAAAGCCTTTATCCATAAGGCCCGAATGGCGAATCACGATCGTTTCTTGATGCGTAATACTTTATTGCGCAAATCGGAACATCAACTCATGGAAGTGTCTCTCTACACTCTGCGTAATCGGAAACCGGCGCGGATCTGGTCAGCGCGCTTCTCACGCGGATTCCGCTTCTCGCAGCGCTCGCGTGAAGGTCTCCTAAGCCAGGGTTTTATACCTCTCTCGCTCTTGGAGTTATATCAATGAAGAAGACACTCATGGTCGCTGCCCTGTCCGGCGTTTTCGTCACGGCAGCGCACGCGCAAAGTAGCGTCACCCTGTATGGCCTGATCGACGCCGGGATTACTTATACGAATAACCAGCGCGTCAGTGCTACCCAGCACGGCGCCAACGTTGCGATGACGAGCGGTTCGGTGAACGGTAGCCGCTGGGGCCTGCGTGGCGCTGAAGATCTCGGCGGTGGTCTGAAGGCCATCTTCACGTTGGAAAACGGCTTTGGAATCAACGACGGCACGCTCAAGCAGAACGGCCGTATGTTCGGCCGGCAGGCATTCGTCGGTCTGTCGAGCGACCAGTTCGGCGCTGTCACGCTCGGCCGTCAATATGACAGCATGGTCGACTTCGTCGGCCCGCTGGCGCTGACCGGCACGCAATACGGCGGCACCCAGTTCGCCCACCCGTTCGACAACGACAACCTGAACAACTCGTTCCGTATCAACAACTCGGCCAAGTACACGAGCGCGAACTACGGCGGCTTCAAGTTCGGCGCGTTGTACGGCTTTTCGAACCAGGCTAGCGGCTTCGCGAACAACCGCGCATACAGCGCGGGCGCATCGTACAACTGGGGCGGCCTGAACGTCGCAGCCGCTTACTTGCAACTAAACGCCAACGGCGCAACCGGCGCGGCCGCAGCGTTCAATTCGGGTGGCGCAGTATCGGGCGACAACACCTTCTTCGCGCAACGTCAGCAAACATGGGGCGCAGGCGCCAACTACGCGTTCGGCCCGGCAACCGTTGGCATCGTGTACTCGCAGACGAACCTGCATGGCCTCGTCGGCATCAGCCAGGGCTCATCGGGTGTCTCGGGCGGTATCGGCTTCCCGTCCAACAGCGCCCAGTTCCAGAATTTCGAGGGTAACGCTCGTTACGCTCTGACACCGGCGATCAGCATTGCCGCTGCGTACACGTACACCCGCGCTAACCTGTCCAGCCAGCACGTGCACTGGAACCAGGTCGACCTGCAAACCGCATACGCGTTGTCCAAGCGTACCGACGTGTATCTGCAAGGCGTGTATCAGGCGGCAAACGAAGACTCGATCGTCCCCGCCTTCATCAATGGCGTGGGTAACGCTTCGGGCAACAACAAGCAAGTCGCCGTGACGGCTGGTCTGCGTCACCGCTTCTAAGCACTGCGCAAAGGCTGACAGTAGAGAAGGCGCCGTTCGCGGCGCCTTTTTTTATGTTCGCGCCGAAGGGGTCTTTCGCCAGACTTTGCCTGCTCCTCCGCCAGCGCCCTAGCGGTCGGCATCAGGTGGCGGGTACTTGACGTCGAGAATGTCGATCGGCTGAGGGCCGGCCGGCGTGAACAGCGTGACCGTATCGCCGACCTTGGCCTTCAGCAGCGCACGCGCAATGGGCGAAATCCAGCTCACGTGCCCAATGTCCAGGTCGACCTCGTCGACGCCGACGATCGTCACCTTATGCTCTTCGCCGTCCTCGGTCGCATAGTCGACCGTCGCGCCGAAGAACACCTGGTCGAGGTTTTCCTGCTGGCTGCTATCGACGACCTCGGCCAGATCGAGCCGCTTGGTCAGGAAACGGATGCGCCGGTCGATTTCGCGCAAACGTCGTTTGCCATAGATGTAGTCGCCATTCTCCGAGCGGTCGCCGTTCGACGCCGCCCACGACACGAGCTTGACGACCTCGGGCCGCTCGACATCGATCAGATGCAGCAACTCATCGCGCATACGCCGATGACCGGCGGGAGTCATGTAATTTTTGGTGCCTGCGGGCACGTCGGGCTGGGTGACGTCGAGATCGTCGTCGTTGTCCTCGCTCGACTCTTTGACAAAGGCCTTGTTCATAATCATCCAATAACAGCAGCTAGCAACAACCTGATTAAAGGTTACACGATCGGGCCCGCGACACAAATCGCCGTGATGGGCTTCCATTTTTTAATTCCGTTGGCTATAATCTCGTTTCTGTGTGCGGCTGTAGCTCAGTTGGATAGAGTACTTGGCTACGAACCAAGGGGTCGTGGGTTCGAATCCTGCCAGCCGCGCCACTTTTTTGCGAGAGCTTCCTTGCCGGGAGCTCTCAGGTTTGACCGGTTTTTGCAACAAGCATCACCGTTTTGCGTGCGGCTGTAGCTCAGTTGGATAGAGTACTTGGCTACGAACCAAGGGGTCGTGGGTTCGAATCCTGCCAGCCGCGCCACCTATGAAGGGCCTTCCAGTCGGAAGGCCCTTTGTTTTTTCTGGCGCACCATACCCGGTGCGCCAGTTCAACGCGGCGGCGACTGGATATCCCCAATCTGCCCGTCCGGGTGCGGCAAGTCCTCGACGACCCCGCCTACCGTCTGCTCGCTGATCGTCTCGGCCCGCATGCCGGTCAGTGCCTGGCGCTCGCGCAGCACGTCGTCGACGGTATCGCCGAAATGGCTCGCGACGAACGCCCGCAGCAAAGCAATGCGCAGCGAGTCGCCGCTCCCCTCCGAGGCCCGCTGTCCGCCCTTGAACTCCGCGACGCACAACGCGCCTTTTTCGCTCTGCTCGCGCACATCGAGCCGTATCGCGCGCTCGAGCACAACGGCGGCCGTTTCCCATGACGCGCAAGGCGTGAAGCGCCCGTCCCACGGACGACCACGATCGTTGCCGCGGATCGCAACAGTCTCGCCACTATCGGTAAAGTAGATTTCGCGCACGAAGTCGTGCAGGCTGCGCGCCACCCAGTAATCGAGCGCCACGCCAGCGAGGTCGGATACGTTCATCTGCGTTCTCCCCGGGGTTCAGGTGAGACTTGCCTTCAGTTGTATCCTGAGCCGCACGAAAGATGCCAGACTGGCGTGAAGCGCCAGTCCAGGCCGCGCCGTCGCCCAGCCGGAAGCCGCTCAGTAATCCGCGCGCTCGCGGTCGATACGCATGCCGCCGTCGTGGCGGTGATGCCCTTCTTCGCTCGGCCGTTCACGCGCGATGCGCATCACGTCCGGATTGGTGCGCACGCGCCGCATCACATTGGCCAGGTGCACACGATCGCTGACCTGAATCACGAAGCGCAGAATTGTGGATTCCTGCGACAGATCTTCGTCCATCGCGATATGGACGATGTTCGCGTCCGCCGACGTGATGTCGGCCGCTACGCGGGCGAATACGCCCTTGGTATTCTTGACCAGCACCTTCACCGCGACATCGAACAGACGCCCCGGCTGCGGCGCCCACGCAACGTCGATCCAGCGCCCCGGATCGCGCCGGTGGATACGCTGCGCGACGCGGCAGTCGGTGGTGTGGATCGCCATGCCGAGGCCGATGCCGATATAGCCCATGATGTCGTCGCCCGGAATCGGACGGCAACACGCGGACAGCTGCACCGACATGCCCTCGGTACCAGTGATGACGACCGGCGGCGCATGCGGCGTCGAGCCGGACTCGGAGCGCGAGCCGTCGTCGTCGCCGTCGCGCCCGCTCATCAGCACTTCGATGCGCTTGGCCATCACCGCGGCGACCCGTCGGCCGAGACCAATGTCCGCGAAAATTTCCTGACGGTTCTTGTTGCCCGTCCACTGCACGAGCTTTTCCCACGCTTCCGGCGTCACGTCCGACAGCGCCAGGCCGTAGCCCTTCAACGCCTGATCGACAAGACGCTCGCCGAGCTGCACCGACTCGTTAAGGCGCATCGTCTTCAGATAATGACGGATCGCCGAGCGCGCCTTGCCGCTGCGCACGAAGCCGAGCCATGCGGGGTTCGGTTTCGAATACGGCGCCGTGATGACCTCGACGATGTCGCCGCTCTTCAGTTCGGTACGCAACGGCAGCAGCTCGTTGTTGATCTTCACCGCGACGCACTGGTTGCCGAGGTCGCTGTGGATCGAATACGCGAAGTCGAGCGCGGTGGCGCCGCGCGGCAGCGCCATGATCTTCGACTTCGGCGTGAACACGTAGACCGCGTCCGGGAACAAGTCGATCTTCACGTGCTCGAGGAATTCGCTCGAATCGCCCGCTTCGCTCTGAATGTCGAGCAGCGACTTCAGCCACTGGTGCGCGCGCTTTTGCACGTCGTTCAGGTCCGCGCTGCCGTTCTTGTAAAGCCAATGCGCGGCAACGCCCGCCTCGGCGATCTCGTGCATCTTGCGGGTGCGCACCTGAAACTCGATCGGCGCGCCGAACGGGCCGACGAGCGTGGTATGCAGCGACTGATAGCCGTTCACCTTGGGGATCGCGATGTAATCCTTGAACTTGCCCGGAACAGGCTTGAACAGCGCATGCAGCGCGCCGATGCAGGTATAGCACTCGAGCGCGCTGTCGACGACCACGCGAAAACCATACACGTCAAGCACCTGCGAGAACGACAGCTGCTTGTCGCGCATCTTCTTGTAAATGCTGAAGATGGTTTTCTCGCGACCGGTGACTTCGGCGTCGAGCTTTGCGTCGGCAATCGCGCGCTGCACCGATTCGAGAATCTTGCCGACCACTTCGCGACGATTACCGCGCGCCGCCTTCACGGCTTTTTCGAGCGTCGCGTAACGATGCGGGTTGAAATTCGCGAAGCTCAGGTCCTGCAACTCGCGATAGGTATTGTTCAGGCCGAGCCGGTGAGCGATCGGCGCGTAGATGTCGAGCGTTTCGCGCGCCACGCGGCGACGTTTCTCCGGCGGCACCGCGCCGAGCGTGCGCATGTTGTGCAGCCGGTCGGCGAGCTTCACGAGGATCACGCGCACGTCGCGCGCCATCGCGAGCAGCATCTTGCGGAAGTTCTCCGCCTGCGCTTCCTCGCGATTGCGAAACTCCATCTTGTCCAGCTTTGACAACCCGTCGACCAGTTCTGCGACCTTCGCGCCGAAGCGCTCGGCGAGCTCCGCTTTGGTCACGCCCTGGTCTTCCATCACGTCGTGCAACAGCGCGGCCATGATCGCCTGGGCGTCGAGATTCCAGCCCGCGCAGATTTCCGCGACCGCGACCGGATGGGTGATGTAGGGTTCGCCGCTCTGGCGATACTGGCCGAGGTGGGCTTCGTCGCTGAAGTGGAACGCCGCCTTGATGTCCTTGATTTCTTCCGGCGGCAGATAGCCGGACAACGCGGACGTCAGATTGGCGATGGAGACGACGTCATGCCGGCGCGGCTGCTCCGGCGTGGCGGTCGGCCCGAACAGATGACGAAACGATTGCTCGAGGACCGCGTCGATGTACTTGCGTGCAGACGACGGCGCGTCGGTGTCGTGTTCCGCTTCCGTGGCGGTGGGCGGGGTAGCACTCATGGTCGCCTCCGGTAGCGGTCAGGGTTGGACACAGTTCTGCACGTTGAGCAATCCGGTGTGGCGAATACCGGACAAGTCGAAAACGAAAATCCGTGCGCCTTAGACCGGCACCTTCTTCAGCATTTCGACGCCGACCTGACCCGATGCGATTTCACGCAGCGCGAGGACGGTGGGCTTGTCGCGGCTTTCGATCTTCGGCGTGTGGCCTTGAGCGAGCTGACGCGCGCGATAGGTCGCGGCAAGCGCGAGTTCGAAACGGTTCGGGATCTGTTTGAGGCAGTCTTCGACGGTAATGCGGGCCATGTTGGGTTCCTTCTCAGTATGTTGCTTATTCTACCTTATGTGCCTGACGGCACGCCGCGCTCACGCGTGCGGCAGGTGGATGCCGAGCTGCATGAAAAGCTGCGTGTGACGCGCGTACTGCGACGCAAAGCGCGAGCGCGTCGCGCCGACGAGGCACTGCAATTCAGCCAGCGCACGATCGAAGTTTTCGTTGATCACCACGTACTCCGCTTCGGCCGCGTGCGCGATCTCGCCGCCCGCCGCGAGCAGGCGTCGCGTGATCACGTTCGGTTCGTCCTGGCCGCGCTTTTTCAGACGCTCTTCGAGCGCTTCGAGCGACGGCGGCAGAATGAAAATCTCCACCGCGTTGTGGAATTGCTTCTTCACCTGCTGCGCGCCCTGCCAGTCGATTTCGAGCAGCACGTCATGGCCGTTTTTCATCTGCTCCTCGATCCACACGCGCGACGTGCCATAGTAGTTGCCGTGCACTTCCGCGCTTTCGAGAAACTCGCCCGCGTCGTGACGCCGCATGAAGTCTTCGACGGTCGTGAAGTGATAGTGCTCGCCGTCCTGCTCCTTCGGACGGGGCGGGCGCGTCGTGTACGAGATCGACAGACGGATCGCGTCGTCGCCCGCGAGCAGCGCGTTCACGAGCGTCGACTTGCCCGCGCCCGACGGCGCGACGACCATGAACAGATTGCCGGGATAGGCGCCGGCGTACGGATGGCGCGGCGCGCCGGCTTCGCGTGGATGGTGGTCAGTCATGATGTGTAGTGCTCCAGCCTTATTCGAGATTCTGTACCTGCTCGCGCATCTGTTCGATCAGTAGTTTCAGCGTCATCGACGAATCCGCGAGTTCCTTCGCCGCCGCCTTGGAACCGAGCGTGTTCGCTTCGCGGTTCAGCTCCTGCATCATGAAGTCGAGCCGCTTGCCGACCTTGCCGCCCTTCTCGATCACGTGGCGCGTTTCGTTCAGGTGCGCGGTGAGGCGCGACAGCTCTTCGGCGATGTCGATGCGAATGCCGTACATCGTCACTTCCTGGCGAATCCGCTCGTTGATCTCTTCGCGCGACACGATCGTCACAGCCGCATCCGGTGCGGCGATGCCGAGCGCTTCCTGCAGACGCTCGACGATCTTCTGCTGATGCCGCGCAATCAGCTCGGGCACGAGCGGCGTGATCTTCGTGACGATCGTTTCCATTTCGGTGACGTTGCCGAGCAGCATCGTCGCGAGTTGCGCGCCTTCGCGCGCACGCACGTCGATCAGATCCGCGATCGCCTGCTTGCCGCACGCGAGCACCGTGTCGCGCAACGTCTCGGGCGCGATGCCGCTTTCGGCGAGCACGCCCGGCCAGCGCAGAATTTCGCCAGTTCGCAGACGGCCGGCTTCCGGAAACGTGTCGAGCACCGCGCGTTCCAGCTGCGCGAGCTGCGAGAGCGCGTCGTGGTTGATCGCGCCCGCGTTCGCCGACTGCTCGCTGCGCTGCAGATTCACGCGAATGTCGACCTTGCCGCGCGACAGCTTGTTCATCAGCATTTCGCGCAGCGTCGGTTCGACGACGCGTACGTCTTCCGGCATGCGGAAGTTCAGGTCGAGAAAGCGCGAGTTCACCGTGCGTAATTCGACCGACACGCTGACGCCGCCAGTGCCCGAGGCCGCCACGAGTTCGCGCGTGGCGCTCGCATAGCCAGTCATGCTGTAGATCATCGTATATCTCGCGATTGCGGCCATGCGTTCGACGATGGCCTGAGAAGCGGATCGCCCGGCGTGTACGAGACGCGGGGCGGGGAACCGGCATTATCCCATTTTTGGCGGCGCCATCCGCTCGTGAGCGAGCCCGGATGCGGCCCGGCACGCGGCTGCTTTCACGGTACGGATTGCCGCTCGTCGTAACGATGACTCTCGCGTGCTCAAGCGGCGCTCATCGCCCGCAAGCTCGTGTGCCATGCGTATGGGCAACCGCCCGATTCGATCGGCGGTAAAATTAGAGTTTTTCCTCCGCCCCTCTTCCGGCCTTTCGGCACTCAACGCGACCCATTCCGACATGAGCAACGACACCCCACGCCCCAGCGGCCGCCAGCCCAACCAGTTGCGCGACGTGCGCATCACGCGTCACTACACGAAGCATGCGGAGGGCTCGGTGCTGGTCGAGTTCGGCGACACCAAGGTGATCTGCACCGCGAGCGTCAGCGAGAGCGTGCCGCCGTTCCTGCGTGATCGCGGCCAGGGCTGGCTCACCGCCGAATACGGCATGCTGCCGCGCGCCACGCATACGCGCAGCGATCGCGAAGCCGCGCGCGGCAAACAGACCGGCCGCACGCAGGAAATTCAGCGGCTGATCGGCCGCGCGCTGCGCTCGGTGTTCGATCTCGAGAAGCTCGGCGCGCGCACGATCAATCTCGACTGCGACGTGATCCAGGCCGACGGCGGCACGCGCACCGCGAGCATCACAGGCGCGTTCGTCGCCGCGCATGATGCGGTCGCCAGATTACTCGCCACGGGCCGCATCGAAAGCTCGCCGATCACGGATTACGTCGCCGCGATTTCGGTCGGCGTGTACGACGGCGTGCCGGTGCTCGACCTCGACTACGACGAAGACTCGCAGTGCGACACCGACATGAACGTCGTGATGACGGGCGCGGGCGGCTTCGTCGAAATTCAGGGCACCGCCGAAGGCGTGCCGTTCTCGCGCGAAGAAATGAATGCGCTTCTCGATCTCGCGAGCGACGGCATCAGCACGCTGATCGCGAAGCAGAAAGAAGCGCTGGGAGTGCAGCAGTGAATGAGGTTCGTCAGGACGGCGGCGGGAACGATGCTCTCGGCATCACGTCGGGCATGCCGCTGAAAAAAGTCGTGCTCGCGTCGAACAACGCGGGCAAGCTGCGCGAATTCGCGGCGCTGCTCGGCGCGGCCGGCATCGAGTTGATCCCGCAAGGCGCGCTCAATGTACCGGAAGCGGAAGAGCCGCACCCCACCTTCGTCGAAAACGCGCTCGCCAAGGCTCGTCACGCGGCGAAGCTGACCGGCCTGCCCGCGCTCGCCGACGACTCGGGCCTTTGCGTGCGTGCACTGCGCGGCGGGCCGGGCGTCTACTCGGCCCGCTTCGCGCAACTCGCCGGCGGCGAGAAAAGCGACGCGGCGAACAACGCGCGACTCGTCGAAGAACTGCGGAGCGTGAGCGATCGGCGCGGCTATTACTACTGCGTGCTCGCCCTCGTGCGTCACGCGGACGATCCCGAACCGCTGATCGCCGAAGGCCGCTGGCATGGCGAAATCCTCGACGCGCCGCGCGGCGAACATGGCTTCGGTTACGACCCGTACTTCTATCTGCCCTCGCTTAACGCGAGCGCCGCCGAGCTCGAGCCAGCAGTCAAGAACGCCAGCAGTCATCGCGCGATCGCGCTGCGGCAACTGCTCGCTCGCCTGTCGGAGGAAGCGTGATTCCGATCCGATCGACACCGGCGGACATCGGCAACGGCGTCGTCAAGGCATTCACGTCGCCAGGCGGCATCCGTTTGACGTCCCTGCCGCCGCTCGCGCTGTACGTGCATTTTCCGTGGTGCGTGCGCAAGTGCCCGTACTGCGACTTCAATTCGCATGAGTGGAAGGGCGAAGCGTTCCCGGAGAACGACTACCTCGACGCGCTGCGCGCCGATCTGGAAATGGCGTTGCCACTGATCTGGGGCCGCCAGGTGCATACGGTGTTCATCGGCGGGGGCACGCCGAGTTTGCTGTCGGCGGCGGGGCTCGATCGCATGCTGTCGGATATTCGCGCTTTGCTGCCCCTCGACGCCGACGCGGAAATCACGCTCGAAGCGAACCCCGGCACGTTCGAAGCCGACAAGTTCGCGCAGTTTCGCGCGAGCGGCGTGAACCGGCTGTCGGTGGGCATCCAGAGTTTCAACGAAACGCATCTGAAGGCGCTCGGCCGCATTCACGACGCGGCGCAGGCGCGCCACGCGGTCGAAGTCGCCGCGACCACGTTCGACAACTTCAACCTCGACCTGATGTTCGCGCTGCCCAGGCAAACGCTCGCCGAATGCCAGGCCGACGTGGAAACGGCGTTGTCGTTTGCACCGCCGCATCTGTCGCTGTATCACCTGACGCTCGAACCGAACACGCTGTTCGCCAAGTTCCCGCCCGCGCTGCCCGACGACGACGCGTCCGCGGACATGCAGGACTGGATTCATCAACGCACCGCCGAGGCCGGCTATGAGCGCTACGAGGTGTCCGCGTATGCGCGGCCGCATCGGCAAAGCAAACACAATCTGAACTACTGGCGTTTCGGCGACTATCTCGGCATCGGCGCGGGTGCGCATACGAAGCTGTCGTTTCCGAATCGCATCGTGCGTCAGGCGCGCTACAAACATCCCACCACGTTCATCGAACAGGCCAAGGCCGGGGCAAGCGTGCAGGAAGAGCACGAGGTCGGGCCGCGCGATCTGCCGTTCGAGTTCATGCTGAACGCGCTGCGCCTGGTGGAAGGGTTTCCGGTGCATCGGTTCATCGAGCGCACGGGTCTGTCGATCACGACGATCGAACCCGCGTTGCAGGAAGCGGAACGGCGCAAGCTGATTACGCGCGACCACGAACGGATCGCGCCGACGCCGCTTGGGCAGGCGTTCCTGAACGATCTGCAGGCGCTGTTTCTGAAAGATCCGCAGTGATGGCGACTCGCCTGGACTCGGCAGCGAAGTCTTTCCAGGTTACAATTCGCGGTTTGGAGGTGTGGCCGAGTGGTTTAAGGCACCGGTCTTGAAAACCGGCGAAGGAGCAATCCTTCCGTGAGTTCGAATCTCACCGCCTCCGCCAGTCTCCCAAGAAAAACCCCGTAAGTTCAGCAACTTACGGGGTTTTTGTTTTTCTTATCCCGATGATCCGCTGCGCGAGTGCCCTCAGCGACTGGAAAGATCATAGACGAGAGTTACGGTCGCTCCCCGCGAGCAACCGCACTACGGGCGCGAAAAATCGCAATGTTCTTGCGGGCGCTTTTATCTGTTTCGTCGAAACCCGTGGAGATTTTGGGCGGTCGCCCATGTACGGACTGCCTGTCGCACGGTACTTATCTGACTGCTGTCAACACCGGCAGCGGCTTCAGATAGACCATCGACACACCTATGTACGTTCAGCGACATGCTTCACGCTATGAAGCAGTACAACAAATTGCGCGGCGACAACAACGTGATCTGGCATGACGATGGAGACGTGGAATTTAACGGCGTGGTTATCGACAACATGCACAGTTGCACCCTGAAGGAATGTTATGGTAACGACCCATCAACTTGCACATGCTTCTTTCACTATCTATCAGGACGTGGAGCGGCCCGAATTCTGGACAAACTATTTTGGCGTTGAACCGGACATGCAGAGCGTTCGGGGGCAATTCCGCACTACACCGTCTGGGCGCACTAGCAAGTACCCCGCTCGAATTGGTGTATGGAGTGTGGATAGCAAGGGGCATGTTCAGAGTGATCTTCTCGCGCCTCACCTTCGCTATCTTGTCGAACGCTTGGCATTGCCCCGATTGGACCTGCCCGAATTGCTCAAGCGCACTGGCGCACAGATGCGTTTCTTCTGTTATTGGGACAACGAGAGCGGCGACCGCGTGCCTGATGTGGCCGACGATATCCGCACCCTGATGGAAGCCATGGGCGGCACCGTTGAGATTGACGAATATCGATAGAGCCTCGCTCGAATGCACAAGCCGATCCCTTGCTCGACACAGTATGCGCAAGCGCCCGTTCGGCAAGGGTCGCGCCAAGGCATCGCCGGTTGATGCTCGACCTTTGCCGCGTGCTTCGGCAGGATCTGATCGTGAAAACGAGAAAAGCCTGCGAAGCTTCAGGTACTCGCTTGCACCACCCCGAACTAAACCACCCCCACCGCCTCAACCTCGATCTTGAACCCATAGTGCAACTGCGGCACCGGCACAACCGCGCGCGCCGGTTTGGCCTCACCGGCCCAGCGCGCGTAGATCTGATTGAAGCTAGCCCAATGTTCGACATCGACGACATACACGCGCACCTGCACCAATTGCGCGACGCTGCTGCCGACGCTTTCGAGCGCCGCCTTCACATTGGCCAGAACCTGTTCGGCTTGCGCGTCGAATGACGCATCGGCAAGCTTGTCGCCTTGCGCATTGATCGGCAATTGCCCGGACACGAACACGAAGCCATTCGCGACCGCGACATGACTGTAGTGACCGCCGGGTTTGGCCAGCGCGGCTGGGTTGTCGGTGTGAGGCAAACGTGAGGCGCGCGTGCTATCGGTCATCAACCACTCCAGAAGTGAAATTCCCGGAGCGGTTCATCGCCGTGCTTCATTCAGCGCAAACCCGCGCATCACGCATCCGCGATCTCGAGCTTCTCGCGCGCATCGGCACAACGGCGATTCAGATCGCGATGCATCAGCTGGCTATCGAGCAGAGCCGATACATCCGTCAACCCGTGATCAAAGCGCAACACATATTCGATGTCGGTGTAATCGTAGTAAGCGCCGCTGTCGGCCAGCCGTTGTGCTTCGGCGAATGCGGCAAATTGCCGTTCGCCGTTTATCAGGTCTTTGATCGCCATGATTGCCGCTCCGAGGAACAGTGACTTCATCATAGCAATGCAAACCGCGACGCACGGTGGTGCGCGCGCAACACCAGGTGTTTTCCGGAGACGCGCCCGGTGAACTCACGCGTCGGTCGATACCGACAGCCCGTGTAGCTCGAGCGTCATATGGCTTTCACGCCGTTTTCACAGCGCCCGCGCAGTGCTCGACCTCAATACCCAAACAGCACACGCTACACAGCCGCAACCGGCGACTTCGTCCCGTTCCAGCGCATCACGAGCCTGCGTCCGACAAAGCACAGGCAGCCCGCCACGCCGACGACGATGCCCATGCCCTTCGGCGTGCCGTCCTGCCACAGTCCGACCGCGAGGCTCGACAACGCGCCCAGCGCGAGCTGCACCGCGCCGAATACGGCCGCCGCGGCACCTGCGTTGACCGGATAGCGATGCATCAGATCGGTCGTGCAGTTGGCGGACAACACGCCCACCACGCTGACGACGAAAAAGAGGCCAAACACGATCGACCACAAGCCGCCCCACCCAGTCAGCGACACGACGGACACGAACAGCGACGCGACGAAGCTCACGGTCGCCGCAAACGAGATGATCGGCACCGGCCCGAGCCGGCCGACGAACCGCGTATTCAGGTAATTGCCGAACATGATGCCGACGATATTCAGCGCGAACAGGAAGCCATAGTGCTGCGCGGACACGTGGAAATACTCGATGTAGACGAACGGCGTCGCCGTGATGTACGCGAACATCGACGCAAACGCCATGCCGCCGCACAACATATGTCCCCACGCGACCGGATCGCGCAGCAGCGTGCCATACGCGCCGAACGACTTCAGCAGCGCCGACTGCGCGCGCATCTCGCGCGGCCACGTCTCCGGTACCTTCAGGAATGCGGTCACCGCGCATACGGCCCCGAACAGCGTCAGCGCGACGAATACCGCGCGCCAGCCGCCCAGCAGCAGCAACTGTCCGCCGATCAGCGGTGCGAGCAGCGGACCGATCGCAGTGACGATCGCGATCATCGACAGTACGCGCGCCGCATCGCCGGGCTCGTGCGCGTCGCGCGCGATCGCGCGAGCCAGCACCGACGCCGCCCCCGCGCCCAACGCCTGCACGAAGCGAAAGCCGACCAGCGAGCCGATCGAGATCGACAGCGCGCAGGCGATGCTCGCGAGCGCATACATGATGATGCCGCCAAGCAGGATCGGCCGGCGGCCATACGTATCGGACAGCGGACCGTACAGCAGCATGCCGATCGAGAAGCCGAACATGAAGCTCGTCAACGTCGATTGCGCGGCGCCCGTGCCGACCGCGAAAGCCTGCGCGATGGTCGGCAGGCTCGGCAGATACATGTCGATGGAAATCGGCCCGCACGCGGCCAGCGCGCCGAGCAACAGGATCAGCCGGCCATCGGGCCGGCGTTTGACGACGTGAGACATGGGAAATCCGGATGGAACGCCGCGCCGGCATCGGCAGCGGAACGGGTGAGGCGGGAACGGCCATCAGCTGACCGCCTCGATTGTACGCGACGGTTAACCCGCTGACTGTGCGCGAGGCAGCACCGCGCGGCGCAAACACCGTCGATCGGTTAAGCTGCCGCCTGCATGCCCACCCCCTTCCCCCGCTCCCGTTCGAACCCGCGATGACCGCCTTTCTGCTGATCTGGAGCCCCAAAAAATGGCCGTGGCCCGAGCTGCCCGACATCGCGAAACGCGTGGCGGCCGGCGAAGCGGTGACCGACGCGTGGGGCTGCGGCTTCGCGCGCGGTATCCTGCCCGGCGATCGCGTGTTCCTGCATCGCGTCGCGCAGGAGCCGAAGGGTATCTTCGGTTCGGGCTACGTGACGCGCGCGCCGTACGAAGTCCCCGACGCGTCGACCAAACGCGGTTACCGGCTGTGCATCGACTTCGTCTACGACTGGCTCGTCGATGCGCATCACGCGCCGGTCATCCCGCGCGATCAGCTGCGTGTGCATCCGTTCTCGGTGCAGACGTGGGATGCGCAAAGCTCGGGCACGATCATCAAGCCGATCGCCGAAGGCGCGCTGGAGAAGCGCTGGGCCGAATTGACCGGCAAGCGCAAGCCGCCGGCGCTGCCCGCACCGGGCAGCCGGGCCTGAAATTCCCGCCGCCGCGGCCGCCCGCACGCACAGCCCGCCGGCGCCGAGTCCGGTACAATTTCTCGATCCATCCCAGCATCGCGCGAAGTGTCCGCGGGAATCGTCCGAGGCCCTTTGCGCCGCTGCGCAACCCTTGCTCCCTATTCCAGCCATCGCCATGTCCAGAAACGAAACCCTCTTCGAACGCGCGCAACGCACGATCCCCGGCGGCGTGAATTCGCCGGTGCGCGCTTTCCGTTCCGTCGGTGGCACGCCGCGCTTCATCGAGCGCGCGCAAGGCCCGTACTTCTGGGACGCGGACGGCCAGCGCTATACCGACTACATCGGCTCGTGGGGTCCCATGATCCTCGGCCACGTTCATCCCGAAGTGCTCGAAGCCGTGCAGCGCGTGCTCGTGAATGGCTTCTCGTTCGGCGCGCCGACCGAGTCGGAAGTCCAGATCGCCGAGGAAATCTGCAAGCTGGTGCCGTCGATCGAACAGGTGCGCATGGTGTCGAGCGGCACCGAGGCGACGATGAGCGCGCTGCGTCTCGCGCGCGGCTTCACGAACCGCAGCCGCATCGTCAAGTTCGAAGGCTGCTATCACGGCCATGCGGACAGCCTGCTCGTAAAGGCTGGCTCGGGCCTCCTGACCTTCGGCAATCCGACCTCGGCGGGCGTGCCGGTCGATATCGCGAAGCACACCACCGTGCTCGAATACAACAACGTCGCCGAGCTCGAAGAAGCGTTCGAGGCGTTCGGCAACGAGATCGCCTCGGTGATCGTCGAGCCGGTTGCGGGCAATATGAACCTCGTGCGCGCGACCCCCGAATTCCTGCAGGCGCTGCGGCGCCTGTGCACCGAGTACGGCTCGGTGCTGATCTTCGACGAAGTGATGTGCGGCTTCCGCGTTGCGCTCGGCGGCGCGCAGCAGCTCTACGGCATCACGCCGGACCTTACGTGCCTCGGCAAGGTGATCGGCGGCGGCATGCCGGCGGCGGTGTTCGGCGGACGGCGCGACATCATGGCTCACCTCGCGCCGCTCGGCGGCGTCTATCAGGCGGGCACGCTGTCGGGCAATCCGATCGCGGTCGCGGCCGGCCTGAAGACGCTGCAGCTGATCCAGGCGCCCGGCTTCTACGACACGCTCGCCGCACGCACCACGCGTCTCGCGCAAGGGCTCGCGCAGGTCGCCCGCGAAGCGGACGTGCCGTTCGCAGCCGATGCGCTCGGCGGCATGTTCGGCATCTACTTCCGCGAATCGATCCCGACGAGCTTCGCCGACGTCACGAAGAGCGACGTGCCGCGCTTCAACGCGTTCTTCCACAAGATGCTCGACGCGGGCGTGTACTTCGCGCCGTCCGCGTATGAGGCGGGCTTCGTGTCGAGCGCGCACGACGACGCAGTGATCGACGCGACGATCGACGCCGCGCGCGGCGCGTTCGCAGCGTTGAAGGGCTAAACCCGGACTTCAGGCAAAAGCCGCAACCCGCACGACCCAGACACCGCACCACAACGGACACCGATGTTCTCGCAAACCGATTTCGTCCATATGGAACGCGCGCTCGCGCTCGCGAAGCGCGGCATGTACACGACCGACCCGAATCCGCGCGTCGGCTGCGTGCTCGTCAGAAACGGCGAGGTGATCGGCGAAGGCTACACGCAGCCTGCCGGTCAGGATCACGCCGAGATTCGCGCGCTGAAGGACGCGCGCTCGCGCGGCCACGACCTGCGCGGCGCGACCGCCTACGTGACGCTCGAACCGTGCAGCCATTTCGGCCGCACGCCACCGTGCGCCAGCGCGCTGATCGAAGCACAGATCGGCCGCGTGATCGCGGCGATGGAAGATCCCAATCCACAGGTGTCCGGCCGCGGTCTCGCGATGCTGCGCGAAGCCGGTATCGAAGTGCGCTGCGGGCTGCTCGCAAACGAAGCGCGCGAGCTGAACATCGGCTTCGTGTCGCGCATGACGCGCGGCCGTCCGTGGGTGCGCATGAAGGTGGCGGCATCGCTCGATGGCCGCACCGGCTTGCCTTCGGGTGAGAGCCAGTGGATCACGAGCGCGGCCGCGCGCGCCGACGGTCATGCGTGGCGTGCGCGCGCGTCGGCGATCCTGACGGGCATCGGCACCGTGCGCGAAGACAATCCGCGCATGACCGTGCGGGCGGTCGATACGCCGCGCCAGCCGCACCGCGTGCTGATCGACAGCCAGCTCGACGTGCCGCTCGACGCGCAGATCCTGGCCGGCGCGCCGACGCTGATTTTCTGCGGCGAGCTCGATGCGCGTCTCGAAGAACGCGCGGTTGCGCTGCGCGAGCGCGGCGCCGAGATCGTGCCGCTGCCGAACGCGTTCGGCAAAGTGGATCTGCCGCGCATGCTGAGCGTGCTCGGCGAGCGCAACGTGAACGAATTGCACGTCGAAGCCGGCTACAAGCTGAACGGCTCGCTGCTGCGCGAAGGCTGCGTCGATGAACTGCTCGTCTATCTGGCGCCGAGCCTGCTCGGCGTGGACTCGATGAGCATGTTCAATCTGGACGCGCCCGACCTGCTCGAAGACCGTGTGAAGCTCAATTTCCACACGGTCGAGCGGATCGGCGACGATCTGCGGATTCTCGCGCGCTTTGCGCAGGCGCCCGTACCCGGGACCGACGCCGTGTCCCCCACCGTTTCGAAATGATCAAGGATTAGCACGATGTTTACAGGAATCGTCGCGGCAGTGGGCCGCATCGAATCAGTCAAGCCGCTCGGCGCGGGCGACGACGCGGGCGTACGCCTGAACGTCGAAGCCGGCGGCCTCGACCTCGCCGACGTGCAGCTCGGCGACAGCATCACGATCCAGGGCGCCTGCATGACGGTGGTCGCGAAGACCGCTCATTCGTTCGAAGTCGACGTATCGCGCGAAAGCCTGAACCGCACGGCCGGTCTCGGCGAAACCGGCGAGGTCAATCTCGAGAAAGCGCTGCGCGCGCATGACCGGCTCGGCGGACATATCGTGTCCGGACACGTCGACGGGCTCGGTACCGTCACGCGTTTCGCGCCGGTCGGCGAATCGCACGAGCTGCGCATCCTCGCGCCGCGCGACATCGGCCGCTATCTCGCGTACAAGGGTTCGATTACGGTCAACGGCGTGAGCCTGACCGTGAACTCCGTCGCTGATCGCGATGACGGCTGCGAGTTTTCGATCAATCTGATTCCGCATACCGTGCAGGTAACGGCGCTCAAGCATCTGCGCGATGGCGTGAAAGTGAATCTGGAAATCGATCTGATTGCGCGGTATGTGGAGCGAATGCTCAATGCGCCGCGCGATGGCGATCAATCGTTGAAGTAATCACGCGCCGTCGAGGCGGTCAAGCGCTCCAATCCGATGCCGCGCGATGAGAACGGTGAGACACGGCATTTGCGCGGCGCGTCAGACAGATTCCGATCGCACCTGCGACTTCAGATCGAGCAAGCCTTCCTCATGCGTCGCTAACGACGCTGCAAGACGCCGCGCGAGCTTCATCAACTGAGCGATCGACGCGCGGCACCGTTGCGCGGCATGGTTGGACAGATTCAGCACGCACTCGCGAATCGCGCGGCTGAGCGCGGCGTGAAGGCGGCCATAGTCGACGCCCGCGACCTCGGTCATCGGTCCATTTCCGCCCAAACGCTCGACGACGATATCGTCGAAACCGGCATCGTCAGCGAGTTCGATGCGTGCGAGCGAAGCGTCGGGCTCGATCAGATAATCGCCCAGCAGCCTGTCTGCCTCGTGCCGATACAGCTCGAAATCGATTGCGACAGCGCATTGCACAGCCCGATCACGTCACGCGTCGCCGCATGCGCATCGAGCAACGCGGGCAGCGTCGGCACGATGCCGCGCCACACCGCGTTGGCCAGCTGCTCCTGCTGTTGCTCGAGCCGCTCGAGCGCCGCCTGCGACGACTCGCCAAGTTCGGCAAGCAACGGCAGCACATCGCTTTGCAGGTTGCCGAGCACATTCTCTTCCAGATGATGCAGCAGCACCTCGGCCCGCTTGCGCCGTTTATACGCGAGCGCCGGTCCGGCGATGTCGAGCAACGCGGCGTACAGTCGCTCGAAGCCCGCGTCACTCATGGCCGCCGCGGTCTGCCCCGCCTCGCGCGCCACATACGCTGAGACCGACACCGGCGGTTTCAGCAGCGCCTTGTCGACGCCCATCGCGACGAGCTTGTGTTCCGCCCGCACGCTGACGTCGTGCTCCTGCAGCGCGCGACGCGACGCGCTCTTGTTGCGCAGACACTTGACGAGTTCGCCGTCGACTTCGTCTTCCTCGTACTCGTCGCTACGCGTCACGACCGGCAGCAGCGGCTTGTTCCGATGCAATTCGCGGCCGAGCTCGTCGAGCTCCTGCACCTGGCCGGGCGAGGTGGGGCTGGTCAGCCACAACACACCGTCGGCGCTATCGGTGAAGCGCTGCGTTAGCGCTGCGTTTTCCGGCGTCACCGAATGCAATCCCGGCGTGTCGAGCAGCACCAGCTTTGCGCCGAGACGCACGCCCTGCAGCCGCGAAGTCGTTTCGGTCGCGCCTTCGGTAAAGGGCTCCGATGTCTCGACGACGCGGCCCCCATCCACATGGAAATACTGCACGCTGCGCTCGTGCGCGGCGAAGCGCTCGGCGAGGAAATTGCAGAACGAGCTCTTGCCCGCGTTGAACTTGCCGAACACGAGCAGCAGTGCCTGATCGTCGAAATAATCGGCGAGGTTTCGGACTGCTTCGAGGCTCGACCACTGTTGCATCGATGCTTGCACGCTGTCACGCAGCAGCGTGCTGATCGTGTCGGCCTGAATGGCCAGTGCGTTGTTTGCGTGCAAGCCGTCGCACGTCAAACAGCCAGTCCGCCGTTCGGCGTTCAGCTTCGCGAGCCAGTCGTTCAGCGCATGCAGCAGCGCGTCGGTATCCTCGGCGATGAAGTCGAATGCATCGACCTCGGCGATGAATCGTTGCTCGTGGCTCGCGTCGGCTTTCATGCGCGCGCCTCCAGTATCCGCATCGCGGCCGTCGCGTCGTCCGATGCGACGAGCGCTGCTTGCGTATCGGCGATCTGCGCGGCCAGCGCCTTGCGGTCGGCGGACAACTCGTAGTAGTGCGTGAACTCGCGCTGCATGCGTTCGCGTCCCGTCGCTTCGCAGAACATGCGGCGCAGATCCTTGCGATACTTCACCGACACGCCCATCACCGCGATCATCACCGAGTTCAGGCTTTTCGCCGCGGTGTGCTGCTCCGCCGGCAGACCGATGACACCGTGCCCGGCCAGCATCGCATCGATCTCGATGCACCCGCGCGAGTACGCAATCTGGATGTGCGCGCGCTCCAGTTTGCCCGCGGTGATCGCGTAGGCGTCCTTCGCGGTATCGGGCACGATCGCGTGATCGGTGCCGAGCGCATTCAACATCGCGCCGATGTCCCCGCTGACTTTGTCGATGACGGCCGCGAGGCTCCGATCGAAGGCCTGCTTTTGTTGCTGCTGCGTGGTGCGCAGAATCTCCAGCGACGTCAGCCGTGCCGCGCGCAGCCGTTGCAGTTCGTCGCGGATTTCGCCGATCAGCAGCGTGGTTTCGTGAGCGCGCGCACCCGGCACACGCGCGAGTTCCGCGCGCAACGCGGTATGCAGCGCGGGGATGCCGCTCTTTTCAAGCAGCAGTTTCTTGCCGCCGTCGAGCCCCTTGCGATGCCGCATCGACGACACCGCGTTCAGCGTGATGCCCGGCATCTGCCGGTCGATCGCTGCGCCGATGTTCCGCAACGCGGCGTCGTCGGGCAGCTGGTCGACTTGTGACAGCACGAACAGCGTCTGCCGCCCGGTCCTGACGCGATCGGCGTCGAGCTCGGTCAGCAGCGTCCGTTCCTTCGCATCGAGCTCGCCCTCTTTCGCGGCGTGCACGAACAGGCGAATGTCGGACTTCAGCCACGCGGCGCGCAACGCTTCGCGGTCGTCTTCGCTGCCGACGTCGGCGTCGAGTCCCGGCGCGTCGAGCCAGCGCACGCCCTGGTGCACGCTGTCGGACAGGCGCACCGTTTCGCGCCGGTCGGACACCGCGAACGCATCGCGGCCCAACAGCTCGTTGAGCAGGCTGCTCTTGCCGTGGTTGTATTTGCCGACGACGGTGACGACCGGTTCACTATCGTCGATCAGAATCAGCAGGCGCGCCAGATCGTGGGCCCGCTCGGGCAGCACGGACGCGACATCGTGCGCTGCCTGCTCACGAAGTTTGCTCGACACCGTCGACTCCTCGACGCTTCAGGGGATTGGTCCGGCCGACAGGACTGCCGGCCGTTGGCAACGAAAGGCGGCGGCCGTGTCGCCACGGCGCCGCCTCGTGCGATCACGCTTCGGCCGAAGCGCGCAGACGATAGACGAGCTGGTTGTCCTTACCTTGAACCAGCGGCGTGATCGTGAAGTTGAACTCGATGTCCTTGTACGCATCGGCCTTCAGGCCCAGCGCCGCGCCACCGGTTTTCTCGACGACCGGCGGAATCAGCTCTTCGCGCGTTGCATACGCGAAGTCGTCCCAAATCAGCGGATCGCCTTCGATGTTGAACTGCGTAGTCAGCTTGCGATGACCGTCGCTGCTGACGAAAAAGTGCACGTGCGCCGGACGGTTGCCGTGACGGCCCAGCACGTTCAGCAGCTGCTGCGTCGCGCCGTGCGGCGGGCAGCCATAGCCCACCGGCATCAGCGTGCGGAACTCGTACTTGCCGTCGGCGCCGGTCTTCACCGCGCCGCGCAGGTTGAACTCGGTCTGTGCGCCGGTCGGATCGAAGTGCGAATAGAAGCCCTTCGAGTTCGCGTGCCAGCACTCGACGAGCGCGCCGGCGACCGGCTTGCCGTCCAGATCCTTGACCGTGCCGCGGATCACGAGCGGGCCCGCGTCTTCGTCGGCGTTGATGTCGATCTTCGACACGCCGTCGCGCACCGGCGCGCCGGCCACATACAGCGGGCCTTCGATCGTGCGCGGCGTGCCGCCTTCGAGACCGATCTTCTTGTCCTCGGCGTCCATGCGGATGTCGAGGTACTTCTCGAGACCGAGGCCGGCTGCGAGCAGCGCTGCTTCGCCGTCCTGGCCGAGCTTGTTCAGATAGTTGACGCCGGCCCAGACTTCGTCGGGCGTGATGTCGAGGTCATCGATTGCCTTGAACAGGTCACCCAGCAGACGGAAAACGATCTGCTGGAAACGTGCGTTGCCGTTACCGGCATCGACGTTGGAAGCGGCCTTCAGCAGATCCTGCACTTCTTTGGTTTCAAATACTTTGACGCTCACGATGACTGTCTCCAGTTGGTATAGGGGGAAAAGATGGCTTTGGATGCGCTCGCCTTCAAACAGCGCCTGGCCCCTGGGCTCAGATGTCGTCGTCCCGAATCGACGACGGGTGACGACACAGAGGCGTCACCGAAATCTTCATGTACGGGAACAGAGGCAAACCGAACAGAATGTCGTGAAGTTCGGCATTGCTCTCTACATCGAAGATGCTGTAATTCGCGTACTCGCCAACGAGGCGCCAGATATGACGCCACTTGCCGCTACGCTGGAGTTCCTGCGAGTAAGCCTTCTCGCGGGTCTTGATTTCGTTCGCCACTTCGGCCGGCATGTCGACCGGCAGGTTCACGTCCATTCGCACATGGAAAAGCATCGTTGACTCCTCTTGATCCGAATCCGTTTAGCGGGTGACCTTCATCAGCCCGTCTCGAGTGAATCGCTTGACCTTCGCCTCGTCGAGTTCGATGCCGAGACCCGGGCCATTCGGCACGGTCAGTTCGAAGTCGCTGTAATCAAGCGGCGTGGTCAGAATTTCTTCGGTGATCAGCAACGGCCCGAACAGTTCGGTGCCCCATTGCAGGTTCGCGAAGCTCGCGAACAGATGCGCCGACGCGACCGTGCTGAACGCGCCTTCGAGCATCGTGCCGCCGTACAGCTCGATGCCGGCGGCATCGGCGATCGTGGCCACGCGCTGCGCGGCGAACAGGCCGCCGCTCTGTTCGATCTTGATCGCGAACACATCGGCGCCGCCGTTCTTCGCGATCTCGAACGCGCTGTCCGGACCTTGCAGGACTTCGTCGGCCATCAGCGCGACCGGGAAGCGCCGCATCAGGCGCGCAAGCGCCGCGGCGGATGCAACCGGCTGCTCGACCAGATCGCAGCCCGCTTCGGCCAGCGCCGGAATCGCCCAGGCGGCCTGGGTCTCGCTCCACGCCATATTGACGTCGACACGCACCGCGGCGCGCTCGCCGACCGCTTTCTTGATGTCGGCGACGTGATTGATGTCGGCCTTCAGTTCCTTCGCGCCGATCTTCAGCTTGAAGACCTTGTGGCGGCGCACGTCGAGCATGTGCTCGGCTTCGGCGATGTCCTTCGCGGTATCGCCCGACGCGAGCGTCCACGCAACCGGCAGGCGCTCACGGCGACGTCCGCCGAGCAGCTCGCTCACCGGCACGCCAAGGCGCTTGCCTTGCGCGTCGAGCAGCGCGGTTTCGAGCGCGCTCTTCGAGAAATGATTGACCTTGACCGTCTTGCCGAGGTGCGCCATCAGCGCCTGGATCTGCGTCGCGTCCTTGCCGATCATCGCCGGGGCGAAGTAGGCGTCGATCGCGAGCTTCATCGCCTCGGGGCTTTCCGGGCCATAGGCCATGCCGGCGATCGTGGTGCCTTCGCCGATCCCGACGATGCCGTCGCTGCAGTACACCTTGACCAGCATCAGCGTCTGCCCGTACATCGTGGCGACCGACAGCTTGTGAGGGCGGATCGTCGGCAGATCGACGAGGCGGGTTTCGATACGTTCGATGGTCGCTTGGGTCATGGCGGCTGCGGCGGGAAGTGAGTTCATTGGATGTTTTTATACCCCTCGCCCATTTAGCCCGTCCAATACTTTTCCCGTCCTCTTTCATACCCTCAAGGTATGGTGAGGCCCACAACCCCGGCCCTTCTATGGATTTTGCGTCGCACCATGCATGCTGCGCATTGAAAAAGACGCCGTTTTCTCGCCGCGAACATGATCTGCGCCAAGCTTCGATGCTCGCAGAGCATGTTGTGCGCGGTAGGGTGTGACTGGCGACAAAGCCTCACGCCTCGGACAGCGCGCTGACCATCACGTAGTACCCGTCCGGATCGCGCAGCGCGAATTCCAGCGTGCCCGTGTGCGAATTGATGCGCGGCTCTTCTTCGAAACGATCGGCGAGCGCCCGGGCCCGCGCGACGCACGAATCGAAATCGTCCACCCGGAAAAACAGCAGCAGGCCGTTGCCGGGTAGACCATTGTCGCGGCTCGTCAACGTTGGGTGTTCATGCGCGCCCCACTGATGCAGACACAGCAACACGGTGCCGTCCGTGTCGCGGATCTGTCCGAAGTCGTCGTGAGCGGGCGACGTCGGCGGCTGACCGAACAGCTGCTGATACCAGCCGAAGCTGCGAGCCACGTCATCGACCCCGATGATCGTCCACGTACGCTTCATGCAAGCCTCCATCCGGCGAACGATGCGAAACCTATAGCTCACCGCGCGCGGCCAGCGCGGCGATGCGGTCGGCAGTGCGGAACGCGATCGCCTGGATCGTCAACGACGGATTCACGCCGCCGACGGTCGGAAACACCGAGCCGTCGCACACCCACAGGTTGCGGATGTCCCAGCTGCGGCAGTCCGCATCGACTACGCTCGTCGCCGGATCGTCGCCCATGCGGGCGGTGCCGTTCAGATGGCAGGTGTCGTCGGTCTCGCGCCAGATATCGTTGCCCCCCGCGGCTGCGAGCGCCTGCTCCATGAAGTCTAGCGAATGCGCGATGAGCCGCTTGTCGTTGTCGCACCATGAATAGGTGACGCGCGCGATCGGCAGCCCGTACTGGTCCTTTTCGTCTGCAAGCGTCACGCGGTTGCGCTGCTGCGGCAGCATCTCGCCGACGATCTTCAGCCCCGCCTGGTGGTTGTACTTGAGCATCTCCGCGCCGAGCGCGTCACCCCACAAGCCACGGCCGTTCTGCACCGCGACCCAGCCGTTCGGCAGCGGCCCCTGGCTCATGTAGCAGTAGCCGCCGAAGAAGTCCTTGCCCTTGTCTTCGTAGTTCCAGTGCTCGGTGAGCGCGAGCGACGGCGGGCCCTTGTACCAGCGGATGTCTTCGTCGAAGGTGCCGTAGACGGCCTGATTCGACTGCGCCATCAGGTTTTTGCCGACGAGTCCCGAGCTGTTCGCGAGTCCATCCGGAAAGCGGCTGTTGGCCGACATCAGCAACAGGCGCGGCGTTTCGATCGCGTAGCCGGCCACCACCACGTGCTTCGCGCGCTGGAATCGCCAATGCCCTTCGCGCAGATATTCGACGCCGGTGGCGAGCCCCGCGTCGTTGGTGACGACGCGGCCGACCATCGCCAGATCGCGCACTTCGGCGCCGGCACGCAGCGCACGCGGAATCCACGTGACGAGCGCGCTTTGCTTCGCGTTGGTCGCGCAGCCGGACACGCAAAAGCCCCGGTACACGCACGGATGCGCGCGGCCGCGCGGCGCGGAGATGGTTGCGAGCGGCGTCGGGCACCAGCCGATGCCGAGCGCCTCGGCGCCGCGCGCGAGCACCAGCGCCGCCGCGTTCAGCTCATGCGCGCGATACGGATAGCGCGGCCGCTTCGGGCCCCACGGATAGTTGACCGGTCCGGAGATTTTCAGCGCGTCCTCGACCTCGCCGTAGTAGCGCCACATCTCGCGCCAGTCGAGCGGCCAGTCGGCGCCATAGCCGAGCACGCTGCGCGACTTGAACCACTCGGGCCGAAAACGCAGCGACACCATCGCGAAATGGACCGTGCTGCCGCCGACCGCCTTGCCGCTGTTGTTGTGGCCGAGCTTCAGCGGATTGTCGCCGTCGCAGATGCGCTCGTCGGTCCAGAACAGCTTTTCCTGATGCGCCTCGTCCGACGCGAACTCTTCGAGCGGACGCCACCACGCGCCGGCATCGAACGCGACTACCCTGAAGCCTTGCTCCGCGAGCCGGCACGCGAGCGTGCCCCCGCCGGCGCCAGTGCCGACGATCGCGAAATCTACTTCTTCGCCGTCGGAGTACGTGCGCATCGGCACCCAGCCGCCGCGCTGGAACACGTCGGGGGCGCGGCCGTCCTTGCCGCGCGGCCGTTGCTGCGCGTCATCGGACACGGCGGTTCTCCCTCGTGGCCTGCTCGTGCGTGTCGGGCGTCGCTTCGACCGCCTCCCACGGATCGCGCCGGTTCAGGTACATGCGCACGTAGCCGCGCGGATTCGCCGGGCCGCCGAAACCGATCTCGCTCCACGCGTGCGGATGCGAGTAGTAGAGCCCGCAGATGTCGTGCAGCACCCGCTCGCTGAAAAACAGCTTCGACGGCATGCCGCGCCACGCGGGGTTCGTCAGTTCGCCGCGCTGCATGTCGCCGAGCAGCGTGATCTGCGCGTCGTGCGCGAGGCTCGCGAACGGCAGGCCGCCGCGCTCGCGGGATTCGGCATCGAGCGCGGCGAGGCCGATGCGCCAGGCGTCGCGCATCGGCGGCAAACGGGCGTCGCGGTAGCCGTCGTTGCCGTTGCCGGCGAGGTGCGCGTCGAGCAGCGCGGCGAGCGGCACCACCGGATGCGCGTTCGCTTGTGGCACGATGCGCGCGCACAGCGACGTGACCGCGAGCCATTCGACGGCGCTGAAAAAGCGCGGCTCGAGCGGTGTCGCGAGGCGTTCGGCGATCACCGCGCGGGTGTGAGCGTCCCACGACGGCGTCGCGCGTTTGTCGAGCACGTCGTAGCCGGGATAGCGGGTGGCTCGGGTCGAGCGTGGTTGGTGGGTCATTTTTCAGTCTCCCGCAGACGCAGCGCGGCGAGCCCGGCGAGCGCCAGCGCGGAAAAGCTCGGCGGCGCGGGCAGCGGCGGCCCGTCGAACAGGTTCTGGCTCCAGTTGCGCCAGCCGCCCTGGCGACGCGCGATCCCGCGCGCGTGAAAACCCGCGCCGATAAAGCCGAGCGCGGTCGTGATGCGCAACCACAGCCGCGTGTACCAGCGCTCGCGCGGAGCGGCCAGCGCGGCATGCGCGAGCAGCGCCGCGGTGACGGGCGGAATGCTGACCGGCGCGTACATCGCGCGATGCTGGAACGCGCCGCGAAAATGCAGCAGTGCGGCCTCCCCCACGGTGCCGACGAGACCGGCCGCGACCAGCAGACCGAGCGCCTGACCGGCCGGCATGCCGAGCAGTCGAGGGTCGGCGGCGGGCTGGTCGCGCAGCCGTTCGGCGACGGCACCGAGCGCGCCCGACAGCAGCAACGCGATCGGCGCGCCGAGCGGTGCCGCGTGAAACAGGTTGTTCCAGCTCCAGCCGCCCGGGCGCTTCATCACGTTGTAGACATGGAACCCCGTGCCGGCGATGCCGGTCGCCGCCGCGCTCAGATAGATCGCATGGCGTGCGCGATGCGTTTGGCCGCGACGATCCGCCCCGCCATGCAGACCCGCGGCGAGCGACAGGCTCGCACTGACGAGCGGCGCGAACATCGCGGGATTGTCGAACGAGCCGCGATAGTGCTCCATCGCGCTGTCGGCGAGCACCGACAGCGCGAGCAGCGCGGAGCTATGGTTGAAGGTGCGGGCCGCTTCGACGTGTGCCTGGACCTCGTCAGTGGGTTTTCTCGTGTGCACACGCGCCGGGAACGTCACGGAGGCTCCACGCTCGCGGTGTCGCAGGCCGCTCCCGCGTGGTTCGGGATGCGGCTCGGGTCCTCGCGCGCCGCGCGCGGCCAACGTCGCGACGGCAGCAATGGCCGCCGCCGTGTACAGCAATCCGGGTACGCTTGAGGAGCTCATCGATATCGCTTCCTTGTTCTGGCTTGCTTTATTTGATGAGGTAGCGCGCGGCGTCGCCATGCTTGAACTCGAGCCCGCAACCGGGCCGCGACAGGTCCGGCTCCATCTGGCCATCGCGCAAACGCGGCGCGCCGTCGAACAGCATCGCTTCGATCCGGGCGTGGTCGTGGAACCACTCCTGGTGGCGCAAGCGCGGCGCCGCGCACGCGACGTGCAGATGCAGCGCCGGCGCGCAGTGGGCGGACAGCGGCACGTGATACGCGTCGCACAGCGCGGCGGCCTGCAGAAAGCCGGTGATGCCCCCGCACCGGCTCGCGTCGGCCTGCAGCACGTCGACGGCACCGGTCGCGAGCAGGTGGCGGAAATCGTCGAGCGTATAGCCGTATTCGCCGGCGGCGATCTCCATGCCGGCCGGCGCGTGCTCGCGCACGGTGCGCAGGCCCGCTTCGTCGTCCGACGACACGGGCTCCTCGAACCAGCTTACCTGGTGCTCGGCGAAGCGTTGCGCGTAGTACAGCGCCCGCTGCGGCGTGAACGCGCCGTTCGCGTCGACGAACAGGCCCGCGCCGCCGATCGCCTCGCGCGCCGCCGCGACGCGCACAGGGTCCTTGTCGGGCTCGCTGCCGATTTTCATCTTGACCCACCGGCAGCCGTCCTGCGCGACCCAGCCAGCGAACTGCTGCTGCAAGCGCTGGTTCGTGTACGTGGTGAAGCCGCCGCTGCCGTAGACCGGCACGGTCGGGCGCAGCGCGCCGAGTACCCCCACGAGCGGCACGCCGAGCAGCTTCGCCTTCAGGTCCCACAGTGCGCAGTCGATCGCGGAAATGGCGGTGGCGGCCAGTCCCGCGCGGCCGAGATTGCGCACCTGGCGTTGTAGCCGTTGCCAATGCGCGCCGACGTCCAGGCCGTCGTGATTCAGCACGCAGGCGGCGAGCGCGCCCTGGATCAGCGCGACGATGCAGGCGTCGCTGTACGTGTAGCCGATGCCGGTGTCGCCGCCCGCGTCGACCTCGACGACGACCAGCGTGGTCGCCTCCCACGCGAACGTGCCGTCGGCTTCCGGCGCGTCGGTCGGAATCCGGTACGCGTTCGCGCGCAGCGCGGTGACGGGCGCCTGCGACGAGCCCCCGCTCGTGACGCCGCGCCTCATGGCCGCGCTCCTTGGACGTGCGCGTGACGCCTTACAGTGATGCAATCGCCGACGGTCCTCGACATTGCAGTCTCCGGATGGTAGTGAGACGAAGCTGCCTGCTGCGGCGCAAGTACCGTTCCGCACTATTGCAGTCCGTAAAGCGGGCCGCGATGGCAACCACGCCCCGCTCTTCGTCAATCGGCCAAACCGCCTATGTCGTCTGGCGGAGGCGACTTGGGCCCGCGCGTGGCGTAAAATACGCGCTTTCCCGAAAAACTCGCCAACATGACGCTCGCCTCCACCCAAGAGATCATCGCCGAACTGAAAGCCGGCCGGATGGTGATCCTCGTCGACGAAGAAGACCGCGAAAACGAGGGCGACCTCGTGATCGCCGCCGAGTTTGTCACTCCGGAAGCGATCAATTTCATGGCTCGCTACGGCCGCGGCCTGATCTGCCTGACGCTGACCCAGGACCGCTGCAAACAGCTGAACCTGCCGCTGATGACCTACCGCAACGGCACGCAGTACGGCACCGCGTTCACCGTCAGCATCGAAGCGGCCGAAGGCGTGACGACCGGCATCTCGGCAGCCGACCGCGCCCGCACGATCGCAGCCGCGGTGGCGCCGGACGCAAAGGCCGAACACATCGTGCAGCCCGGCCATATCTTCCCGATCATGGCCCAGCCGGGCGGCGTGCTGGTGCGCGCCGGCCATACCGAGGCCGGCTGCGACTTCACGAGGCTCGCGGGCCTCACGCCCGCCGCGGTGATCTGCGAAGTGATCAAGGACGACGGCACGATGGCGCGTCTGCCGGACTTGCTCGAGTTCGGCAAGGAGCATGGCCTGAAGACCGGCACGATCGCCGATCTGATCCACTATCGCAGCCGCACGGAATCGATCGTCGAGCGGATTAGCGAACGCACGATGCAAACCGCGCACGGCGCGTTTCGCGCGGTCATGTATCTCGACCAGCCGAGCGGCCAGCCGCATATCGCGCTGGTGCGCGGCACGCCATCGCCCGATCGCGACACGCCGGTGCGCGTGCACGAGCCGCTGTCGGTGCTGGATCTGCTCGAAGTCGGCGAATCCACGCACTCGTGGACGCTGGATGCGGCGATGAAAGAAATCGCGGAACGCGATCTCGGCGTGGTCGTGCTGCTGAACTGCGGCGACTCGAAAGACCATCTGATCGACGTCTTCAAGGCGTTCGACTCGAAGGAAAAAGCGGACGCCCTGAAGCGCCGCCCGGTCGACTTCAAGACCTACGGCGTCGGCGCACAGATTCTGCGCGAACTCGGCGTCGGCAAGATGCAGGTGCTGTCGAACCCTCGTAAGCTCGGCAGCATGTCGGGTTATGGTCTCGAAGTCACGGGCTTCATTCCGATGCCCGGCAGCAAAACGCAAGCCCCGCAAGTCTGATCCGGCCACTCACGCGCCTCGCGCCCACTCAAACACTACGGAATTCACATGGAAATCGGACAATATCAACCGAATCTCGACGGCGACGGACTGCGCATCGGCATCGTCCAGGCGCGCTTTAACGAACCCGTCTGCAACGGCCTCGCCGACTCCTGCATCGAAGAACTCGAACGCCTCGGCGTGACCGGCGAAGACGTGCTGCTCGTCACGGTGCCGGGCGCGCTGGAAATCCCGCTTGCGCTGCAAAAGCTCGCTGAAAGCGCGCAATTCGACGCGCTGATCGCGCTCGGCGCGGTGATCCGCGGTGAGACGTACCACTTCGAACTCGTGTCGAACGAAAGCGGCGCGGGCATCACGCGCATCGGCCTCGACTTCGGCATTCCGGTCGCGAACGCGGTGCTGACCACCGAGAACGACGAGCAGGCCGTCGCGCGCATGACCGAGAAGGGTCGCGACGCCGCGCGCGTGGCTGTCGAGATGGCGAACCTCGCGGTTGCGCTCGAACAGCTCGGCGGCGATGACGACGAAGATGAAGACGAAGACGACGAGGAAGAGGCATGAAGAGCGCACGCCGACGCTCCCGCGAACTGGCCACGCAGGGGCTTTACCAGTGGCTGCTGTCGGGCTCGCCCGGCGGTGAGATCGACGCCCAACTGCGCGGCGCGCAAGGTTACGACAAGGCCGACCACGAGCATCTGGACGCAATCCTGCATGGCGTGATGCGCGACTCCGAGGAATTGTCCGCCGCGATCGCGCCGTGCCTCGATCGTCCGATCGATCAGCTGTCGCCGGTCGAACGCGCGGTGCTGTTGGTCGCCGCGTTCGAACTGAAGAATCACGTCGACATTCCGTATCGCGTGGTCATCAACGAAGCGGTCGAGCTGACCAAGACGTTCGGCGGCTCGGATGGCTACAAGTACGTGAACGGCGTGCTCGACAAGCTCTCGGCGCAACTGCGCGCCGCCGAAACGCAGGCGGCTCGTAAGAGCTGAGCGCTGCGCGGGCGGGGCCATGCCGTGCATCGCCCCCCCACGCCGCGCCCGCAAGGACGCCGCCGCGCGCATCGATGAGCGCATCATTCGATGAGTGGGCGCCGTTCCCTGCTTCTGAATTGGATCCGACCGTATGAACTCCGTGACCGAACCTCTCGTGCGGCTTGCCGCGCGCGTCGATGCCATCCAGCCTTTCTACGTGATGGAACTGGCCAAAGAGGCCGCGATGCTCGAACGAGCCGGGCGCGACATCATTCACATGGGCATCGGCGAGCCGGATTTCACCGCGCCCGAACCGGTCATCGAGGCGGCCGCGAGCGCGCTGCGCCGCGGCGTCACGCAATACACGAACGCGCTCGGCGTGCACGAGCTGCGCGATGCGATTTCCGCGCATTACGCCGAGTTCTACGGCATCGACGTCGATCCGGCGCGGATCGTGGTCACGGCGGGCGCGTCGGCAGCGCTGCTGCTCGCGTGCGCGGCGCTCGTCGATCGCGACGACGAAGTGCTGATGCCCGACCCGTGCTATCCCTGCAACCGCCATTTCGTGATCGCCGCCGAAGGCAGGCCTGTAATGGTGCCGAGCGGGCCGGCCGAGCGCTTCCAGCTGACCGCCGCCGACGTCGAACGCCTGTGGGGCGAGCGCACCCGCGGCGTGCTGCTCGCGTCGCCCTCGAATCCGACCGGCACGTCGATCGAGCCGGCCGAACTCGAGCGGATCGTCAAGGCCGTGCGCGCGCGCGGCGGCTTCACGATCGTCGACGAGATCTACCAGGGCCTCAGCTACGACGCGAAGCCCGTGTCGGCGCTGTCGTTCGGCGACGACGTGGTCACCGTCAACAGCTTCTCGAAGTACTTCAACATGACCGGCTGGCGACTCGGCTGGCTCGTCGTGCCGCCCGCGATGGTCAGCGCGTTCGAAAAGCTCGCGCAAAACCTGTTCATCTGCGCGTCGGCGCTCGCGCAGCACGCGGCGCTCGCCTGCTTCGAGCCGGAGACGATCGCGATCTACGAAGCGCGGCGCCTCGAATTCAAGCGCCGCCGCGACTTCATCGCGCCGGCGCTCGAATCGCTCGGCTTCTCGGTGCCCGTCATGCCCGACGGCGCGTTCTATGTGTACGCCGACTGCCGCGGTGTCGCGCATCCCGCGGCCGGCGACAGCGCGGCGCTCACGAAGGCGATGCTGCACGATGCCGGCGTCGTGCTGGTGCCGGGCATGGACTTCGGCACGCACGCGCCGAGGGACTACATCCGGCTGTCGTATGCGACCGCGTATCCGAAGCTCGAAGAGGCTGTCGAGCGGCTGGCGAAGCTGTTCGGGCGGCATTGATGTTGAGGCACTGAGCCGGCGGCTACCGGCCTGCCAGACGCAAAAAAGGACAACCTCGGGTGTCCTTTTTTTCATGCGGCTAGCAAATGTCTAACTCAAGCCCCCAGCTCCGACGCCGACGCCACATGGCGCGTTGCCGAATTGGCGCTGGCGTCGTCCTGCTGATCGGCCGGCTGCGAGTGCGCCGCCGGAGTCGCCGAGCTCAGCGCGTGGCCGCCCTGCAATGTCACCTGGATGCGCTTGCCGTTGCCGCCGCTCGTCGAGGCGGCTGGCGCCGGCGTCGTCGACGCGCTCAGCACCGGAGCCTGCGGCGCATTGATCGGCACCTTGCGGCCGCGCGCGACATCGCGCAGCCGACCGCGCTCGGCCATCACCTTCGCGCCGTAGCCACCGTCGTCCGGCGTGCTCGAGCCGACGTACAGACGCAGGCCGCCCGGCAGCGAGCCGCCGCGCGCGATGCAATCCTTCAGCACGAGCGCGCCGACCTTGATGTTCGCGAGCGGTTCGAGCGCAGCGCTCTGGCCGCCGAAATACTGAAATTTGTCCGAATGCACCTTCGACATCACCTGCATCAGGCCCTGTGCGCCGACGCCGCTCTCGGCGTAGGGATTGAAGCCCGATTCGATCGCCATCACTGAGAGCAGCAGCAGCGGATCGAGGCCGACTTCGCGGCCGGTGTCGAACGCGGCCTTCACGAGCTCGCTGACGGGCTCCTGAGCGACGCGATAGCGCCGCGCAAGGTACGACGCGACCAGGTCCTGCTCGTGGCTCGACACGAGCACACGGTCGTCCCGCGCATCGGCGGACACGCGTTGCTGCGGAATCAGACGCGCGAGCGCGCTGACGCCCTGCATCGTGCGCGGATCGAGGCCGTTGAGCGCGACGGTGCTGGTGCCCTGCGTGGCAGCGTTGTCGAACGCGCCGTCGAAGCTGGTGGTCGCCGAGGTCAGGGTCATGCTGCCGTCGCTCGACCCATCGGCGGGGCTCGGCGTGTTCGGCGCGCTCGATGAATTGGCCAACAGCGATTCGTCGGAGGATGCACCGGCGTTTCTGGTCGGTCCGATGGCCGGCAGCGGGTTGCCTTGCAGCAGGCGGGCGGGACCCGCTTGCACGGCGGCGGAAATGACCGGCATCAGACGCGCAGCCAGCGCGCCGCGCCAGGTCGGCATCAGCCACAGTGCGAGAGCCAGCACCACGGCGATCCCGCCGACAATGCTGAACAGGTGATGACTCAGTCGCGTCCCGCGGCGCAGCGCACCGCGCACAACCTGCGCAATACGCTCATCAGGACGCCACGATAACCAGGCGTTCATTCAGATCTCCCATCTTGCATGATCCGCGAACTCCGCCGGGTCAAATCAGGCGGTACAGCGCGCTCGCAGAGTCAAGACATCGCGTGCTCTCTGGTTGGGCAGCAGCGACGTCGGGAAAACGGCAACAAATACCGTTTCGGGGAGCCATCTCAAAAACAGCCCACATAACTCAATGTGTACGGGCTTGGCTCCCACGCGAAAAACCAGCGTTGGTGGACGCTGGTGAGGGACTTCAATAATGCCGTTCTACCCTGCAGGGAAGCAAAACGGTGACGCGTTGCGTCTGAGGACCGGGGGCGACGGTAAAAAGGTTAACGCCCTGCAACCAATGTCGACGGATTCTATGCACGGTTTTATAGATCGTCAACACTATAGAATGCAATATCTATAACTATTTGTAATTATAAACAGTGTTCAGTCCGCCGGAAGCCCTGTTCTATGTGCGTTTTAGGCGACCCGACCCTGACTGTTCGGGATAGATCATTTGGTTGATCTACGTGCGGTGGCTAACGCAGGTAAAATCGACAATCGTTTTTTTGCGCCACGCAGATACCACCGCCGGTACTGCTGCGCCCTCAGTCCTATGCGCCGTTCATGCGGCCCTGAACCCGTCACAGATGAAATACAAAGACTTGCGCGATTTCATCGGCCGCCTCGAGGCGATCGGTGAATTGCGCCGAATTTCGCAAAAGGTGTCGCCGAATCTCGAAATGACCGAACTGTGCGACCGTGTACTGCGCGCGGGCGGTCCGGCTCTGCTGTTCGAGAACACCGAGCGCCATGCGTTCCCGGTGCTCGGCAATCTGTTCGGCACGCCGCGCCGCGTCGCGCTCGGCATGGGCATCGATGCCGAAGCGGGCGCGGGCGACCAGGCGGCGCTCGAATCGCTGCGCGACGTCGGCCGGCTCCTCTCCGCGCTGAAGGAACCCGAACCGCCGAAAGGGCTCAAGGACGCCGGCAAGCTGCTCTCGCTAGCGAAGGCCGTGTGGGACATGGCGCCGAAGACGATCAGCGCGCCGCCCTGCCAGGAAATCGTCTGGGAAGGCCACGACGTCGACCTCGGAAAATTGCCCATCCAGACGTGCTGGCCCGGTGACGCCGGGCCGCTAATCACCTGGGGTCTGACCGTCACGAAAGGGCCGAACAAGAGCCGACAAAACCTGGGTATCTATCGACAGCAACTGATTGGCCGCAACAAACTGATCATGCGCTGGCTCGCGCATCGCGGCGGCGCGCTCGATTTCCGCGAGTTCGCGCTGAAAAATCCCGGCAAGCCGTATCCAGTGGCCGTCGTGCTCGGCGCGGACCCGGCGACGACCCTCGGCGCGGTCACGCCGGTGCCCGACACGCTGTCCGAATACCAGTTCGCCGGCCTGCTGCGCGGCGGGCGCACCGAGCTCGCGAAATGCATCACGCCGGGCGTGGACGGTCTGCAAGTGCCCGCGCGCGCCGAGATCGTGCTCGAAGGCTTCATCTATCCGCAGGAAGGCGCGCCCTCGTCCGCTCCGGCCGGCGCGCCGCCGCGTCCGTCGAAGGGTGCGTCGGCCATGTACGAACACGCGCTCGAAGGCCCGTATGGCGATCACACCGGCTACTACAACGAACAGGAGTGGTTCCCGGTCTTCACGGTCGAGCGGATCACGATGCGCCGCGACGCGATCTATCACTCCACCTACACCGGCAAACCGCCCGACGAGCCCGCGGTCCTCGGCGTCGCGCTGAACGAAGTTTTCGTGCCGCTGCTGCAGAAGCAGTTCACCGAGATCACCGACTTTTATTTGCCGCCCGAAGGCTGCAGCTACCGCATGGCGATCGTGCAGATGAAGAAGAGCTACCCCGGCCATGCGAAGCGCGTGATGTTCGGGGTGTGGAGCTTCCTGCGGCAGTTCATGTATACGAAGTTCATCGTCGTCGTCGATGAGGACGTCAATATCCGCGACTGGAACGAAGTGATCTGGGCGATCACCACGCGAGTGGACCCGACGCGCGACACGGTGCTAGTCGACCGCACGCCGATCGACTATCTCGATTTCGCGTCGCCGGTAGCCGGCCTCGGTTCGAAGATGGGGCTCGACGCGACCAACAAGTGGCCGGGCGAAACCGACCGCGAATGGGGCCGCCCGATCGTGATGGACGAGGCGGTCAAGCAGCGTATCGACAGCTTGTGGAACGAGTTGGGCCTCGGTCTGTAAACGCGCGCCAAACAACACAACTAATAACGGATGGAGCGCTCGCGCGGATGCACGCTTTTTCAATGATGTCGGACGGCTTTTTTCTGTCCTTGTCGCTATGCCTCGATATCGGTCTCGTCAACGTCGCGATTATTTCGCTGACGCTGTCGCACGGCTTCCGGCCGGGCTTCTGGCTCGGCCTCGGCTCGTGCGTCGGCGATCTCATTTACGCGGCGCTCGCGCTCGCGGGCATGGCTGCGCTGCTGCAGTTCGAATCGGTGCGCTGGGTCGTGTGGATCGGCGGCGCGGCGATCCTGCTGTTTCTCACCTGGAAGATGGCGCGTGAAGCGATGTTCCCGGCCACGGCACCCGCTGTTGCCGGCGAAGGCGACGCTACTGCGCATCAGTCGCCATGGCGCGGCTTCCTGCGCGGCGTGCTGCTCGCGGTGTCGTCGCCTTCGGCGATCCTGTGGTTCGCGGCGGTCGGCGGCGCGCTGATCGCGAAAGCCGGCGCAACGAGCCCGACGACCGCGCTGATCTTCCTCGGCGGCTTCTTTCTCGGCGGCCTGTGCTGGACACTTTTTATCTGCGGGCTCGGCAGCCACGGACGCAAGCGCGCGGGCGCCGGTCTGCTGCGGGCGTGTCACGTTCTGTCGGCGCTGCTGTTCGCCTATTTCTCGTACAGCGTGATCGTCAACGGGTATCGCGACCTGATCGTACAAAGCACTGCACAAGTAGCAAGCTGAAGCGGTTCACGCATAAGAAAGCGGCTCGCATCGGCGAGCCGTTTCTTCATGCGGCTCGACGTGAGTCGCTCATGCGAGGTACTGCGCGAGCTTCGGCAAATCGACGTTGCCGCCGCTCACCACCACGCCGACGCGCTTGCCCTTCACCGGCACGATGCCATTCAGCACCGCCGCCGCCGCGAGGCAACCGGTCGGTTCGACGACGATCTTCATGCGCTGCGCGAAAAAGCGCATCGTCTCGATCAGTTGCGCATCGCTGACCGTTTCGATTCGCGCGACCAGCCGACGGATGACCGCGAACGTGTAATGGCCCAGATGCGTCGAGGCCGCGCCATCGGCGATCGTGCGCGGGGTATCGATATGCACGATCTCGCCGCGCGCGAGCGACTGCTGGCCGTCGTTGCCCGCTTCGGGCTCGATGCCGATCACCGTGCAAGCAGGGCTCAGCGCGGCCGCCGACAACGCGCTGCCGCTGATCAACCCACCGCCTCCAAGGCACACGAACAACAAGTCGAGCGGGCCGGTTTCGTCGATCAGTTCTTTGACCGCGGTACCCTGCCCGGCAATCACGTGCGGATGATCGTACGGCGGAATCAGCGTCATGCCACGCTCCTCGGCCAGGCGCCGGCCGATCTCCTCGCGATTTTCCTTGTAGCGATCGTACGTGATCACTTCGCCGCCGTAGCCTTTGGTCGCGGCGACCTTGGCCTCGGGCGCGTCGTGGGGCATCACGATCGTCGCGCGAATGCCGGCGAGGCGCGCCGACAACGCGATGGCCTGCGCGTGATTGCCCGACGAATAGGTCAGCACTCCGGCCTTGCGCTGCTCTGCGTCGAAATGCGAAATCGCGTTGTACGCGCCGCGGAACTTGAACGCGCCCATGCGCTGGAAGTTTTCGCACTTGAAGAACACCGACGCGCCGGTGCGCTCGTCGAACGTGCTCGACGTCAGAACGGGGGTACGGTGCGCGACGCCTTCGAGACGCGTGGCGGCGTCGAGGACGTCATCGAAGGTGGGAGCGGGAAGCGCTTGCATCGGCGAAACTCTCCTGGAGCGATGGCGAAGCAGCCATTCTCCCAGCTTCATCCACGCTTTGGAACAGTGCTCGCGCGAGCGCGCGACACCTGCGAGGAAACACGGCGGAAAGCAAAACCAGCGATACAAATGGAAGCGGCGTAACCCGGCACAAGCCGGTGTTACGCCGTCGAGGTTCCCGCGCGCGTCACACGCGCCCGCGCTTCTTAATGACGATAGTACGGGTGCCCGTACCAGCCGCGATAGTAGCCACGGTAGCCGTGGTAGTAGCCACGATAATAAGGATGGCCATAGCCGTAATAGCCTCCGACCACTACTGGAGCGGGGGCGACGACAACCGGCGGCGCATACACCGGCGGAGGCGGCGGCGCGTAATAGACGGGCGGCGGCGCCGCGTACACCGGATAGGCCGGCGCGATCGGCACCCCAAGGCCGATACCAACGGAAACACCTGCCTCCGCAGCCCCGGCAAGTCCCAAGCCGAGTGCGGCTGCAACGACGAATGGAACGATCTTTTTCACTTCTATTCTCCTAGCGCGGCCTGCCAAGGTCGCCGACTGCGCATGCCTCGCATGCTGTGGACTCAATGTATCTAAAAAGCCCCGGCCGAACTGTTCGCATTTGTTGCAAATTGCAAGGGCAAGCCGAAGCGTTTTGCCGGGCGCCGCACGTGCGCGCCCACGCCCCGCCGCGGCGACAGCCAAAGGAGCCGTGAATCAAGGGGTTGCACGCGAGCGACGGGCCGCGGGTGATAGGTCTGATCGAACGCGAGGGGCTAGAGTTCGCGCATCGGTAAACTTTAATTACAAATTCGCTTCAATCCTGACAGCCGGGAGGAATTTCCCAATAAAAAATGCCCGGCTCAATGGCTCGAGCCGGGCACTTTCTCACCTGCGAAGACCGCGCGACTAGCCGACCTTCACGTACACGAATTCGCGGGACACATTGGGCGGCACGTACGCGCCGCTGATCCGCACGCGCGGCGTCAGGCGCTTTTTCTGATCCCACCAGCGACGGCGCTGGGCGTGCGTCAGGAACCGCAAGTGTTTTCGGTAAGAAAAAATACTCATCGCTACCCCTCCCGATTTTCTGACTACGAACGAAGTACGAAAATACGACCGTCAAAACCGGCTCATCGACCACTGTTCCTGTCACTACGATTGTGAGCAGTTTTCACACCCGTGGGCGTCGCGCCGCCCGATGACCAACCGGTGGCGCCATATCGCCCGCAAACTCATCCGACGACAGCTGTCGAGCCGCGCAAGGGGCAGGATCGCGCCCGCGCTTTGCGGATGCGAGATACTGCTGCTTTCCCATTCACACGATCCGTCTGGAGCAGGTGACCATGTCCCAGTCTTCCTTGCCGCGCGTCGGCTTCATCGGCGCGGGCCGGCTTGCGCGCTGTCTCGCGCTCGCGTTCGCGCGCGCCGGCTACCCGGTCACCGCGGTGGCGAGCCGCTCGGCCGATTCCGCGCGCCGGCTCGCCGCCCAGATCGCACACTGCATGGCCTCTGACGACCCGCAACAAGTCGTCGACGCGGCCGATATCGTTTTTTTAGCCGTTCCCGACGACAGCATCGGTACGACAGCGCACACACTCCGCTTTGGCGGCGATGCGGCAAGCCACCCCGGCAAGGCGCTCGTGCACTGCAGCGGCGCGTCGCCGGTCGAATTGCTGGCGCCGGCGCGCGATCAGGGTGCGGCGATCGGCGGCTTTCATCCGCTGTATCTATTTAGCGGCGAGCTCGCGGATCTCGAGCGGATCGACGGCTGTTCGGTGACGATCGAAGCCGACGGCGAACTGAAGGAGACACTGACCGCGCTCGCGCTCGCGCTGCGCTGCCATCCGCTGTCGATTCCGCCGGGCGGCCGCATGCTGTATCACGCCGCCGCGCACTACGCGGCGAGCTTTGCGCTTTGCAGCCTCGCCGAATGCGTCGCGTTGTGGCGCACGCTCGGCTTCGCCGAGGACGATGCGCTGCGCGCGCTTCTGCCGATGCTCGCCGGCACGATCGAAACGGCGCGCGACAAGGGCCTGCCGAACGCGCTCGCGGGGCCGGTATCGCGCGGCGACGCAGGTGTCGTCGAGAAGCAGCTGGCGCTGCTCGAAAGCTTCGACGGCGACCATGCCGCGCTCTACGGTCTGCTGACGCGCCGCGCGGTCAACCTCGCCCGACGGCGTGCCGCGCCGCCCGCGACGATTGAAGCGATCTCCGAAGCTGTGGAAGAATCGCTGGGCCGCTCGCTGAATCAGGCGGCAGCAGGTGCAAGCGTCAAGTAAGCCGTGATAATGTGACGTCCGGCGCCCCGGGCGAAGCAGATGCGAACCACGCGACGACCCGCGCCGCGCCTCGGGATCAACAGACGAGAACGCACAATGATCAAGGTCAGCATCCTCTACCCGTACCGGGAAAATGGCCGCTTCGACATGGACTACTACTGCGCGACCCATATGCCGCTCGCGGCGAAGCTGTTCGGGCCGGCGCTGAAAGGCTGGTCGGTCGACGCGGGCCTGAACGCCGGGCCGCCCGGCACGCCGCCTCCTTACGTGGCCGCGGGTCACTTCCTGTTCGACAGCGCGGACGATTTCTATGAAGTGTTCAAGCCCGCGTCCGAGCAACTATTGGCGGATATCCCGAACTACACGGACGGCGGCAATGGCACGATCCTGATCAGCGAGGTCCGGACTTCCGTGTGATGCCGGACAGACAACCACCGGCAGGCGGTGCGCAATGGCGTCGAACCTCCGGTTGGCTAACCAGGTAAATCCAGAAAACCGCCGGCGCGCACCGATCTTGCGACGCCGGCAGCCCGCGGCCCGCCGATGGCCGTTATCAGAAGCATAAGGACCCGAGATGTTTGGCGATATCGCCCGTTTTCTGCTCAATACCATTTTCACGCTGTTCGGCGCCGCGCTGCTGTTACGCGCGTGGCTGCAGGTCGTGCGCCTGCCGCCGTACAACCCGGTCTCGAACGCCGTGCTGCAGGCGACCAACTGGATCGTGCTGCCGCTGCGGCACATTCTGCCGAGCACGCGCAGGATCGACTGGGCGAGCGTGGCCGCGACGCTGATCGCCGCGATTATCTACGTCGTGCTGATGATCGTGATGACCGGCGCCGATCCGCTGACGCTCGTGCCGACGCTGCTGATCGTCGCGGTGCTGACCGCGATCAAGTGGGCGCTCAATCTGGTCATCTGGATGACGATCCTGATGGCGCTGCTGTCGTGGCTCAATCCGCGCTCGCCGGCGATGCCGATTCTGTATCAGCTGACGGCGCCGTTTCTGAATCCGCTGCGCCGCGTGCTGCCGAAATTCGGCGGTATCGATCTGTCGCCGATCCTGCTGTTCGTGATCGTGCAGGTGCTGCAGATGGTCGTCACGCGCGCGGCGGTTCAGCTGACTTATTTTGTGATCTGAGCTGATCGCGCTCGAGACGCCGCCGCTTGCGACTGCATGCGGCGGCGTTTTCGTGTCTGCTGATCGCCGTGGCGGCTTCGACCGCCTCAGGCGGTCAATTTCCGGATCGCCAGGCTCGGTCGCGAGCCGTGGATCAGAACGTACTCCAGTCACTCTGCGCTGCCGGGGTCGCCGCCACGCGCTCGCGCGCAGGCAAGGCCGCCGCGGCCTGAGGCAACGCCGGCTGGTCGACACGCACGCGCGCCGACGCTTGAGTGGGCGCCGGCTTTGGCAAGGCCGCCGCAAAGGCCCGGCTCTCCGCCGTCCGGAACACCGACACCGTCTGCTTCATCTTGCGCGCCTGCGCTTCGAGCGATTGCGCAGCCGCCGCGGCCTGTTCGACGAGGGCCGCGTTCTGCTGCGTGGTCTCGTCCATCTGCGTGACGGCCTGGCCGACTTGGTGAATGCTGCGGTTCTGCTCTTCGGAGGCCGTCGCTATCTCGCCGACGATATTCGACACGCGATGAATCGCGTCCTTGATATCCGCCATCGTCGTGCTGACTTCGGCCGCCTGTTGCGTGCCGCCCTCGATGATCGCGACCGACGTCGTGATCATCTCCTTGATCTCCTTCGCCGCGCTGGCCGAGCGCTGCGCGAGGTTACGCACCTCGCTCGCGACCACCGCGAAACCGCGCCCCTGCTCGCCCGCGCGCGCCGCCTCGACCGCCGCGTTCAACGCAAGAATATTCGTCTGGAACGCGATGCCTTCGATCACGCCGGTAATCTCCGAGATCTTCGTCGAGCTGCCGCTGATCTCGCCGATCGTGCGCACCATGCCCTCGACCGCCGTGTTGCCGGTGTTGACGACCTGTGCGGCCTGAGTCGCGAGCGCGCTCGCGTTTCGTGCGTTGTCGCTGTTGCGGCCGACGGTCTGCGTCAACTCCGACATGCTCGCCGCGGTCTGTTCGAGCGAAGCGGCCTGCTCTTCGGTGCGCGCGGACAGATCGATGTTGCCGCTCGCGATCTGCTGCGAAGCGATGCTGACCGACTCGGCGCTTTCGCGGATCGAGCCGATCGTCGACGCGAGACGCTCCTGCATGTGCGCGACCGCGCGCAGGATGCTGCGCTCATCGGCCGCGCCGGTGTTCAGGCGCTGGCTCAAGTCGCCGCCCGCGATCTGCTCGACGACCTTCGCGACTTCGGCCGGTTCGCCGCCGATCTGCCGCACGACCGCCCGCGTCACCAGCAGCCCCAAGCCGATCGCAATCGCGACGCCGACGAGCGCGCAGCTCGCGATCCACCAAGTCACCGAGCGAACCATGTCGACGCCGTTCGCGACGCGCTGTCTGGCCAACTCATCCCGGACGTCCGACAGCTTGATCATCAATGTGCGCAGCTTGACGTGCAGCGGGTCGGTGGTCGATTTGAGCTCGGCGAGCGCGCCGGTCTGATCGCCCTGGTCGGCCAGCGCCATCACCTTCGAGACCGAGCTCATATAGGCCGGATAGGCGGCGTCGAAGTCGCTCAGCAATTGCTTTTGCGCGTCGGTGGTCGCGTGCTTGCGCTCGTAGTCGAACGCGGCCAGGATCGCCGCTTCACCGCCGTGATTCAGGCGCACCGTATCGGCGCGACCCGCCGGCTCCGGATTCAGGATGTACGAATAGAGGCGGCGGAAGTGCGAGGCCGCCTGCCACGCGGCGGTGCCGTCGTCGCGCACCGGCACGAATTCGCGGTCGTACATTTCGGTTTGCATCGTCGCGACTTCGCGCACCTTCAGAACACCGACCGTGCCGACGATGGCCGTCACCAACGCGCACAGCATCAACGAGCCGACAAGCTTGTGGCTCAGTTTCAGATTGGAAAACCACTGCATCTTGGGAAAGTCTCTTGAACAGGATGGGGAGCGCCGGGGGCGTGCCGGCTTGCGGGTGTGCAAGCGCACGGTGTTGGGCAGCACACGGGTTAACGGCAGGCGCAGACGCCATCTGAAGACGCGCGCTGTTCTGGCCGTCAACGCGAACAGGCGGGCGGGCTGTTCGTGCGCGCGAACCATACCCCTGCCCAAACCGCCCAAAAGCCTGTAAAATCGCGAGTTCCGCGGGCGTCGTATAATGGTAATACCCTAGCTTCCCAAGCTAGAGCCGTGGGTTCGATTCCCATCGCCCGCTCCACTTTCCTGCTGACTATTCAGCGGAAGCTAGCAAGAGCCGCCTCCCTGAAGGCGGCTTTTTTGTAGTGGCAACGGCCCGGCACAGCGCGCAAGCCGCGCAGCCCTCACCCTTGCAGCAGCATCGACGATGATCCACGATCCAAACGACTCCGGTCTCCCGAACGACTCCCCGACTCCCACGAGCGCAGCAGACCAGTCCACCCGCGACGAGACGAACGACTTCGACGGCACGCCCGGTGCGACACCGGCAGACACGCTTCATCACCGCCGCATCCGCAGCTTCGTCACGCGCGCGGGTCGCGTGTCGACCGGCCAGCGCCGCGCGCTCGATGAGTTCGGCCCGCGCTTCGTCGTGCCCTACGCGCCGCAGCAGCCCGACTGGACCGGCGTGTTCGGCCGCGAAGCGCCGCGCGTGCTGGAGATCGGCTTCGGCATGGGCGCCACCACCGCGGAGATCGCCGCACAGCGTCCCGGCGACGACTTCCTCGGCGTCGAAGTCCACGAGCCCGGCGTCGGCGCGCTGCTGAAGCTGATCGGCGAGCAGTCGCTGACGAACATCCGCATCATCCAGCACGACGCGGTCGAAGTGCTCGAACACATGATCGCGCCCGACAGCCTGGACGGCGTGCACATCTTCTTCCCCGATCCGTGGCACAAGGCGCGCCACCACAAACGCCGGCTGATCCAGCCGAAGTTCGTCGCGCTGCTCGTGTCGCGTCTGAAGCCGGGTGCGTATCTGCATTGCGCGACCGACTGGCAGAACTACGCCGAACAGATGCTCGAAGTGCTCGGTGCCAATCCGCTGCTCGAAAACACCGCCGACACCTACGCACCGCGGCCCGACTATCGTCCGGTGACGAAGTTCGAGCGGCGCGGCCTGCGGCTCGGCCACGGCGTGTGGGACCTGGTATTCCGCAAGCGCGCCGCCGCGTAACGCGACGAAACGGCAAGCCAACGAAAAAAGGTCCGCATTCGCGGACTTTTTTTCATCGCACGGCCAGCCTCAATCGGCCCAGCTCAACCCGCCGCTATAACCGATCAGCAGGATCAGCAGACCGAAGCCGATCCGATACCACGCGAACACCGTGAAGTCGTGCGACGCGACGTAGCGCAGCAGCCAGCGAATGCAAATGAACGCACTGACGAACGCAGCCGCGAAGCCGAGCGCGAAGCTGCCGAGCGCGTCGGTGGTAAGCAGATGCCAGTCCTTGTACAACTCGTAGGCGGTCGCGCCGAAGATGATCGGGATCGCGAGAAAGAAGGAAAACTCGGTCGCGGCGCGGCGCTCGATGCCGAACAGCATGCCGCCGATGATCGTCGAGCCCGAGCGCGAGGTCCCCGGAATCAGCGCGAAGCACTGCGCGAGGCCGACTTTCAGCGCATCGAGCGGGCTCAGGTCGTCGATGCTGCGCACTCGCACCGCCGCGTCGCCGCGCGCACGTTGACGCGCCTCCGCCCACAGGATCACAACGCCGCCCGCAACCAGCGCGAACGCCACCGGCACCGGCGCGAACAGCGCCTCCTTGATCGACTTTTCGAACAGCAGGCCCAGCACGACCGCCGGAATCGTCGCGATGATGACGTTCAGCGCGAAGCGGCGCGCTTCGGGCCGGTCCGGCAGACCCACGATCACGTTGCCGATGCGACGGCGAAACTCCCAGCACACCGCGAGAATCGCGCCGAGCTGGATCACGACATCGAAGGTCTTCGCGTGCTCGTCGGAGAAATCGATAAGACTGCCGACGACGATCAGATGCCCGGTGCTCGACACCGGCAGGAACTCCGTCAAACCCTCGATCACGCCGAGAATCAGCGCTTTGCAAGCCAGTAGCCAGTCCATCCGTGCCCCTTATCGCAGTTGGTTGTCGCAACGAAATGGGCCGGCACGGTCATGACTGGCACGCGCGGCCCTCGTGGCCGCGCGTGCGCGTCATCTTTCGACGATCTGCACGCGTATGCCGTTTGTAAGGATGGTGATTGTACCGGGTTCGTAATGGACGCCGGCAAATTGCAGTTGCTCGGGCTTGAACGTGTAGATCGGATAGTTGGTCAGCAATTGGGTCGCGAGCAGCGCCGCAGCCGCGTTGATCTGCTGCGTGTACATCTGCGCCTGGCCGTTCACGCTGACGTTATCGACACTCGGCGACTTGAGGATTACCGAACGGCTCGCCGCGTCGTAGGCAAGTTCGCTCGACAGCGTGAACACGCCATCGACCGGCTCTTGCAGGAACGGGCTGGCGAAACGCGCGTCGAGCTTCACCTGCACGCGGTTCGCATCGGGCAGCATGCCCACCACCGGATTGCTCAGCGCGACGTCGAACACCTGCGACACCGTGCGCTGATACGGGAATTTGCGCTGCACGGCCTCCTGTACCTGCTTCTGCGAGAACGTGTATTGCGACGGCATGAACGGAAACGTCGGGCTCGCGCAAGCCGCGAGCGACACGGTGATGCCAAGCACGCTGCAGCCGGTCAGCGCGGCGCGCAGAAAGCGGCGCCGGGCCGGCGCTGCGGGTCGAGTCATGCGAAATCTCCTGTGGAAGCCCTTGCGGACATCGGCTTGCGTTGGCTTTGAGGTGGGTGATGGCGCTTATCGCGTGCCGCGCATCATGGATGCGATGCCGGTTGCGTTTGCACTTCGAGTTGCGTGAGCCATGCGAGCGCTTCACCGCGATTCGCGCCGCACATCTCCTGTTGCGGCTGCAGACCCGAGCAGCATGCGGGCCGCTCCGGCCGGCCGAAGATCGCGCAGCGCAGATCGTCGCCGAGTTGCACGCAGCGAACGCCCGCCGGCTTGCCGTTGGGCATGCCCGGAATCGGACTCGAAATCGACGGCGCGATACAGCACGCGCCGCAATCTGGACGGCACGCGTGATCGTCCACTCGTGCGCTCTTCAACCTTTGATCCACGTCATCTTTCCTGAACTCAAATCTTGGCAACGCGTTGCCAGACCCGCATTGTGCCACTGCCTGTCTCTGCGACCTTTTTACACAAACGGAGCCCGCAGGCGCGCATTCAAACTGAAAACTCCCGAATGGCCTTGCACACGCGATACGCCGCGAGAGCCGCCCACCGTCCGATACCGCTCATGTCCCTAGCCGACACCCTGTTCCGCCCCGACCTGCTCGCGCGCTACAGCGCGAATGGTCCCCGGTATACGTCCTATCCGACCGCGCCGCAGTTCCGCGAATCGTTCGACACCGCCGACTACCGCCGCGCCGCCGCCGATCCGGGTTCCGCGTCGACCGATCTGTCGCTGTACTTCCATATTCCGTTTTGCGACACCGTGTGCTTCTACTGCGGCTGCAACAAGGTCGTGACAAAAAACCGCGCGCACGCGCGGCCGTACCTCGAACGGCTCAAACGCGAAATCGGCTTGCAGGCTGCGTGTTTCGATACCCAGCGGCCCGTGTCGCAACTGCATTGGGGCGGCGGCACGCCGACGTTTTTGTCGCATGACGAGATGACGGAATTGATGGCCGCAACGCGCGAGCACTTCAATCTGCTGCCCGACGATCAAGCCGAATATTCGATCGAGGTCGATCCGCGCGAGGCGTCGCCCGACACGATCGCGCTGCTGCGCCATCTCGGCTTCAACCGGCTGAGCCTCGGCGTGCAGGACTTCGATCCGCGCGTGCAGCAGGCGATCAATCGCATCCAGCCGTTCGAGATGACCGCGTCGGTGATGCAAGCGGCGCGCGCGCACGGTTTTCATTCGATCGGCGTCGATCTGATTTACGGCCTGCCGCATCAAACGGTCGCGAGCTTCAGCCGCACGCTCGACGCGATCCTCGAACTCGCGCCGGACCGGCTGTCGGTGTTCGCGTACGCGCACATGCCGCAGCTCTTCAAGATGCAGCGCCAGATGGATGCCGCGACGCTGCCGTCGAGCGAGGCGCGGCTCGCGCTGCTGCAACGGGTGGTCGAGCGCCTGACGCAGGCGGGTTATGTGTACATCGGCATGGATCACTTCGCGCTGCCCACCGACGAGCTCGCGCGCGCGCAGGCACAGCGCACGCTGCATCGCAATTTCCAGGGCTATAGCACGCGGGCCGAGTGCGATCTGATCGGCTTCGGCGCCTCGTCGATCGGCAAGGTCGGCGACGTGTACGCGCAGAACGCGCGACAGCTGCCCGCCTACACCGACGCGATCGACGCAAGCCGGCTCGCGATCGCGCGCGGCATCCGCCTGTCCGCCGACGACCGTCTGCGGCGCGACGTGATCACGCAACTGATGTGCAACCTCGAACTGCGTTTCGACGAATTCGAGGCGGCGTACGGCATCCACTTCGCCGACGCGTTCGCGCCGGAGCTCGCGCGTCTGCGTGCATTCGAGGACCACGGGCTGATCTCGCTCGGCACGCGCAAGCTCGAAGTGCGGATGGCTGGTCGCATGCTCGTACGCAATCTCGCGATGGTATTCGACCGCTATCTCGGCGAGCAGACGCTCACACGGTTCTCGCGCACGGTCTGAGGACCCCTCGTTGCGAACGCACTGTGGCGGGTGAAGGCAATCGGCTTGCCCGTCGACCGATTTTCGGCCATAATCTGCGTCTTCCTCGCGCGCTGAACTTCTGATGCGCGCTGCAGTATCTGCCCAGGTGGTGAAATTGGTAGACGCAGGGGACTCAAAATCCCCCGCCGCAAGGCGTGCCGGTTCGATTCCGGCCCTGGGCACCACAAGCTGTTCCGGCGAGAGCCGATAAATTCCGAAAAACCCCGCAAGATCAAGGCCTTGCGGGGTTTTTTATTCCCCAGCGATCGGTTTCGATTCGTCGACGGCCGGTGGTATCTGGTGGTATTTTTGGTATCTGGCTCGTTTCTGGTCTTTCCAGAGGGAGCTACCACCATGTCGCTGACCGATGTGCAGGTTAGGAACGCACGCTACAACGCCGAGGGAACCGGCAATCGTCTCGCGGACAGCGGTCGCATATATCTCCAGCTCGACAAGTCCGGCGCGAAATACTGGCGGATGAACTATCGGTTCGCCGGGAGAGGATAAAACGCTCGCGCTCGGCGTCTATCCGGACGTGTCGCTCGCAGTGGCGCGGAAGAAACGAGACGATGCCCGCGAAAAGTTGGCGGCGGGATTGGACCCAAGTAACGTCAAGCGCCTTGAAAAACGAGCCGCCAGGCTTGCAGCGGCTAACTCTTTCGAGGCAGTCGCGCGCGGCTGGATGGATGAGCGCAAGAGCGGCGTCGAGCTCGCCCAGCATGTGAAAACCCTCGCCCGTATGGAAAACGATGTGTTCCCGTGGCTTGGCAAACGTCCAATCACAGAGATCGATGCGCCCGACATTCTGGTCGTTCTGAAGCGCGTTGATAGCCGCGGCGCCCGCTTCACGTCTCATCGTGTGCGCAGCGAAATCAGCAGAGTATTCCGGTACGGTATCAAAGAGGGACATTGCAAGGCCAACCCCGCACGGGATCTGGTCGGCGCCATTCCACCGGCACAAACGACCCACTTCGCTTCGATCACCGAACCGACCAGGGTCGGCGAAATGCTGCGCGCGTTCGACGGGTTCGCCGGCACCTTCCCTGTCCTCTGCGCGCTCAGACTTGCGCCGCTACTTTTTGTTCGGCCCGGAGCGCTTCGTCAGGCCGAATGGCCCCAATTCGATCTGGACAAAGGCGAATGGCGCTACCACGTCACCAAGACTGGGACTGAGCATCCGGTGCCGCTTTCCAGGCAGTCGGTCGGCATTCTGCGTGAACTGCACGCGCTCACCGATGCCGGCCGCTATGTGTTCCCTGGCGCGCGCGATCGCAAGCGGCCGATGAGCGAAGCTACGATCAATGCGGCACTTCGTAGATTGGGCTACAACACACGCACGGAGATCACCGGGCACGGCTTTCGCGCGATGGCACGCACGAATCTGCACGAGGAACTCGAACAGAAGCCGGAAGGGATCGAACATCAACTCGCTCACACGGTAGCGGACAGCCTCGGCACAGCCTATAACCGCACGAAGCAGAAATGGGCCGACTATCTGGATCGGCTGCGGTCGGGCGCGGAGGTCATTCGTATTGGAAGCGGGAAAGCGGCGACTTAACGAGCGCCCAGTGACACTTCAGGCGTGCCAATAGGTGCGCATTGGTGATGACCTCGCTCCGCTGAGTCAACTTTCAAATGGTCGAAGCAATCTGATTTACGGCAACCCTCTCTATTGCTCTCGCGTTCAAAGATTGACCGTATCCGGTCTAATGGGGAAACTGAACGCGTCCTGAACGATCATCGATCCGGGTGTGATGTCGCCGGGTTCTGTCTTAGTTCGCGACCGCGTACCGGATTGATGACCGGACCTCCTCGGGTCTGAACGGGTGACAAGCGGGTTTGCTTTGTCTGGTGACTGCTGCGAGCCGCGTATCCGGCGAGTGTGCGGTCGTCGTTTCGTCGTATCCTGGAGCGCGTAGCGAAGCGCAGTGGCCGTTAAATCCATACCTGCCTCCTTCGCCTAATAACGTCGATAGTACCGGGAGAGACAGTCGCTTTCGTCGCCGGATGCAAACGCGAGTCGATCTCGACGGGTTTGCGCTTTCGGCCGAACCTGTCCGCAATTTAGTGTGCGAGACGGTTTTCGGAGTGGTCCGCGTGCGTGCGTGAAGCGCTCGCCAAAAGAATAGCAATTTAGTTCATGGCGGATGGCCAGTCGAATGCGGCTCGCACGGACTTGGCCATCACATCACGAAGCGGCAGCCACAGCAGCTTGATTGCCGCCTTGTTCGCTGGCTGCGGCGTAAATCGGGCGCAGCGCGGTGGCAACCGCCTTACGGTCCTTGTAGCTGGTGGCCGCATCGCTTCGCCTGCAAAACAGGCCGCTTGGTGAAACAGTTACAAGATAAGTATTGACGCTGGTCCATCCGGCGGGTACTGTTCACTCCGAAGTTCAAGAAGTTCGATTGCTGTTCATCAATTCCTCGCTCCTCCGCGGTATTCGTTGTCCTCTCCCTCCTTGAAGCTTCACGCGCTCTTTAATGGAGCAAACTTTCGCATTTTTTTCTCAAGGATTCTGTATGGATACCGGCACCGTTAAGTGGTTCAACGACAGCAAAGGCTTTGGCTTCATCACCCCAGACAAGGGCGGCGACGACCTGTTTGCTCACTTCTCCGAAATCAGGGGCGACGGTTTCAAGACGCTGGCTGAAAATCAGAAGGTGAGCTTCGAAACGAAGCAAGGCCCGAAGGGGCTGCAAGCGGCTAATATCAAGCCGCTGTAAAGTTCAAGAGCCCGGCCTCCCGCAACGGACGCCGGGTTGCAGCGACACCCTCGCGGAGCTTCGTCTCCCTCGGCTGGAGCAATCGCGCCTGATTGGCATCTGCTTATTGAGCAGTTTGCCAAGAGCGTCATACGCCTTCTTGCACCTCAATCTCCCCTCAGGCTTCGACGCCATTTTTCACTGTTCGACTGCTTCAGAAGTCGGCTCGAATGGCTTTGAATCAGCGCGCCCGTGCACTTTTCGCACGGCATGTGCGCACTCAAATATCATTAAAATTAAAATGCAAAACAGACGAATTCAACATTACAACGGCTATGCCGTCCAATCCTCGGCGCATCGTTTGTCCGACGGTAGCTTCTCATCTAACTTGCTGCTCGAACGCATCGATAGCGCGCGAGCCGAAGGCCGCTACCGGTTCTATTCGCTCGACTACTTCAAAAGTGAAGAGCAGGCCTTGCAGCACTCAACCCAATGGGCACTCAACTGGATCGATACGCGCGGTTAAAGACGACGCCACGGTTCAAAACACCCAGCGCATCTGAGTCACCAGGGGGTGCAACAAAACCCGCCCAAACATCACGCAGGATCCCGAACTGTGCATCACCGGCACGCATGGCTGACAACACTTCTGGCCCCGCCGGTAGTGGCAGGGCACATGACGTCTTCGGCTACAATGCGGGGCTAGTGCGCTTCGCACAGCACCTAAAACACGCGGGTTGGTTGGTCGCGACACTTCCTTTAATTGATAGTCCAGTGAGCAAGCGATAGCAGCGGTCGCTGGACTGCACGCCCCGACTCGCATCCGGCCGGCATTGCGAGCCGCAGTGTCTGACCGGTCGGCCTCGCGTACCTAATTCTCGGCCGGGCCACGCGGTGCCTATGACTTCCAGGACGCAAGGGCTGCCCAGCGATTTCATGCCTTCCACTTCCGCGCGAGCGTATATCCAACAACGCTCGCGGCCTCTTCCTCAATGCGGCATCTGAGCCCATGTCACGCCAATTGATCAGGAGCCTTTGAATGGCCAAAGAAGAACTGCTGGAACTCGACGGTATCGTCGACGAAGTGCTACCAGACAGCCGCTACCGAGTCACGCTCGACAATGGCGTGGTGGTAGGGGCGTACGCGTCCGGTCGGATTCGCAAGAATCATATTCGCATCCTTGCAGGCGATCGGGTAACGCTTGAACTCTCGGTGTACGACCTGACGAAAGGCCGAATCAATTTTCGGCATAAGGATGAACGGAGCGGCGGCGCAACGCAAAGAGCCGCATTTCGTCGTCGTTGATAGCGCGATATGCGACTGTCGGCTGTGTCCCGTTCCTGTTCCACGACGCTGCGTGCACATCCGCATCACCATTCGCAATTGCTTGCGGATCTCAACCAAGGAAAAAAAATTGACTACCGTAATTCTGAAACCCGACGAGCCCGTGGAAGTTGCATTGCGCCGTTTCCGTCGCGCGATCGAGCGCACAGGCCTGATTCCGGAACTTCGTGTCCGGACAGCCTATGAAAAACCTACCGCAGAACGCAAACGCAAAAAGGCTGCTGCAGTGGCACGCCTGCGCAAGCAGATCAAACGGTCGTTGCCGCCGAAAAAGCGGTACTGACCGGGAACTGCCGGGCGGCCATGCTGAGGCGGCCGTCTATGCGGACTGTGCGTGGCATCTCCCTGGCAGGCAGGGCCACTGGCACGGGCCCCCTCAAAAGGCGGGTCAATGTGAACACGGCCGCGTGCTACGGTTGCTCACGGTTATCGTGCCGCACCGAATTGCTGTGGCTGGAGCACTCAGGCCGCTTCCCAGATAGTGCGTTCAGATCCGTCACCGTCAATCAGCATTTCGGCGTAGGCCACCGACGCGCGCCTTGCGTCGCCGGCACTCTCGAAAGGCCGCTTGCCGGGCACACGGAATAAGCGGCTTCGGGGGCTGCCCGTCACGGCATCCGGGTCGCTGATGCGAATCGAAGCATCGAATCCTTCCTCGTAATTGTGACCATATCCCGGTTGAGTCGTGCAATGCGGATACACGAGCAGGGAAATATCGAAACCTCGATAGTGGCGAGTGGTTGTCATCAAGTAACTCCTTTGGACCGCAGCACGCAGCCGGTTTTTTTATCGTTCTACAGATCTGACTGAAGGCGATATACCAACCGCCAGACGAGCCGCACCGACGGCGGCGAAGTGACCGGAAGGAAGTTTGTCGGCTGGATATCCGGTACACGAGCTTCGAGTCTCATATCGGCAAGGGCTCGCTCAGGCGGCATTCCGTTTTCGTTTGCTCGATAGCGCCGCGCTGCCCCGAGTCCACGAAGCATGGTCACTGCCATGCCTAACCTCGCATTCGCTAGCCCATGGCGGACAGCCACCGTCATTTGTGTGACGAAGCCGGTATCCGGGGCCTGCCTCATTGCGTGTGGCCCCCGACCGTCGCTGCGGTGGCGCCCTGAAGAAACTGCTACGTATGCGTGAACGTGGAGCGAGGCTGATAGCTGTCGTCAGGTCGTCGAAATCAACGTGATAACGGTGCGGACAGTCACCTGCTTTGAAAACCTTGAGTTTCAACATACGCGCCACAGTACCTTCGGTCAATGCAATTCTGGTAACAGTCTCGGCCGCCCGACGCTGTCCGTTCCACGGTATAGTGGGTCCGCCCCTAGGGAGTGAGTCCTCCCCTAGGGAGTGAGCACCATGCCGACACACCCGTTTCTTCTCTACAAGGGGTACGAACTTCATCCCTTCGTATTTCCCCGCACTTTCAGTCGGTCGCTTTGACGGACATTCCCGTTACGCCGAAGGTTATGACATTGCGGTGCGGATATGTCGTCCGGCGGTGACAGCAACCCCCGCCGCAAGCCGGGTCTTCAGGCTCAACCAGCCGCATGCGCTCTCCGACTTCGGTACGGCAAGGCGAGCCGCCCGGCAGCAGGGAAAGGACATCGTCGACGGAAAGGTGAGTGGCGCTTCGGTCATCGACATATGAAAACGCTGCTGAAGCGCGGCCCTAACTGATGTGCCCAGGCGACGGGTCGCTCTTTGCCTGGTCTCCGATCTAACTGTCGTTGCATCAGAAAGGTGGCCAGTGGCTGAGAGCAATCTTCTGCATGCCACGTGCTGGCCGTCGGCCGCGCGTCCGGAACGCTGACCGACATTTCCTGCGCCGCGAGGCAATCCTTCTGTCGCGAGCGTTCGCGAGAGCCTGACGCGGGCTCCGCTCAATTAGCACTCCATGCACACGGACATGCGGGTGTGCGCATCAGTTCGCATGCCTGAATGAATGTCAGGTCGAATTGGCCGCCGCCCCCTGACTGGGCCAGCGCGTAGTCCTTGTCGACGGGAAGCTCGTCCGCTGGCACGTGCACCCGTCGGTCGCCTCCCTGCGCGTATCGATCCATCAATCGGAGCGCTCGACAATGGCGTGGTCGTGGGTGCGTACGCGTGAGCCAGATGCGTCGTTTCGCGGTGGTTGAACAGTTGAGGTGGAGACTTCCTGACTCGCATGTCGAAATGGCGCATTGTGCGTCGCTACCTGACGAGCCCGAGAAGAGAAGCAGTCGGATGCGGATCATCGGACTACCACAGTCCACCGGCACTACGGTCATAAGTACCGACCTGACTTGCACGTTCCCCCGTGCTTTTCCGACGGCGCCCAAAGCACGGGTTCTTCTGTACAAATCTATCAATCGGCGTAGCATGAGATCTGCGCTCGACCTGCAGCCGTTCCCGGCATCCTGATAGTTGCTTCCCTCCGCGGAACGGGACTTTCCCGCTTTCACCCATGACCACTCGACGTGGCCGAACGTGTGAAGCGCTGCCGATGCAACGGCTCACATCTCTACGCTTTCTCTCCTGCGCCGTACGGTGATGCGGCCTTCAAGGTGCCTCATGACAACGCGGTCCCGTCTCTACCGCGGGCTGGACCTTCACCCGCTTGTCGTGGACAGCGCGCCATTGCACACATTGGAGTTTGATATGCAAAGGAATGACCTGCTGAAATGGATCCGGTGCAATGGCTCGGGCATCGTCGACCAGTTTCTGCCGCCCGGCGCGGAGGCGGAACTGGATAGCGTCATCCGTGACTGTCGTCACGAGGTCAATTCAGACGCGTTTCTGATGTTCGTGTCGATTCGTGCGTTGCTGCGTGAACACGGCATGACAAGCTGCGAGTCGGATTACGAGGCCGGACAGATCATGGCCAGGCTTAGCATCTGAGTCTCGCTTTTCGACGCCCCTATGCGACAGCGCAATCGGGCGACAACCCTGAAGGAACCCCTATGCGCTTCAATTCCACTTTGATCGTTGTCGACCCGACACCGCGTAGGGCCGACGGGGAGTACATGGCTCACGCGCGCATCAGCGGCAGCCGTGCGGACGGCACCGGGTACGAGATTCACTCGAGCGGCGATCTGGCCGGCTTTGACGCACGCGAGGACGCGATAGCCTATGCGAAGAACTGGGCGCAGGACTGGCTGGAGGCGCGCTTCGGCTGACAGACGCTACCATTCGATGAATGTATCGCAGTCGTCAGCTCGCGACAGCGGGCCTTTTCAACTGCTTCATCGGTTGATCGCTTAGCGAGTTCGTCAAATCAACCAACCGCTCAGGATGGGCAGGAGCACTGGGAGGATAAACGCCGACATAGTGCCGTTCATCGCCATGCCCAGTCCCGAGTAGGCGCCTGCTTCTTCGCTGATCTGAAACGCCCTGGCAGTACCTATGCCGTGGGAAGCAACACCCATTGCAAAGCCGCGCACGTCGTCACGCCGCACACCAACGGTATCCAGGACCACGTTGCTCAGCGTCGCACCGGTAATGCCGGTCAGGATGACGATCGCCGCGGTGAGCGAGGGCAAACCACCGATTTTTGCTGAGATCAGCATTGCTACGGCCGTAGTGACCGACTTCGGAGCGACCGACGCGACCGTCACAAACGGACAATGTAGCCAGACACATATCGCAATCGCAGAGGCAACAGCCGTGGCCGAGCCCGCGATCAGCCCGCCAAGCAGCGGCACAAGCGCGCGTCTGAGCCTGGGCGTCTGATGGTGTAGCGGAATAGCCAATGCAATGACCGACGGGCCCAGTAGAAAGTGAATCAGTTTCGCGCCCGCGAAATATGCGCTGTAGGAGGTGCCTGTCAAATACAGTATCGCGATCATGAGCAACACGGAGATCGCTACCGGGTTGGCCAGGGGATTCTTCCGCGCCAGAGTGTGAAGGCGGCAGGCAACGATGTAGACGCCGACGGTTGCCGTGAGCGCCGGCACAGGCGACGCGCCCACGATCGCATTGACAGACACGGGCAGTTCACCGATTGACATGGCCCCTCCTCCTTGCGGCGGCAGAATCTGCCTAACAGGCTGTTGAATTTGGATCCCGTGTAAACGGGGTTTGAAGGACGGGCGTTATGGATATCGTGTTCATGATCTTTGGCAGCGGATGCGATGCGCGGAATGGACGAGATGCAGGAACCCCTGTTCACGACGGTCAAGCTCGAGGACTTCGTCCCGGCAGATCACCCGTTGCGACCGATCCGGTTGCTGGTGAATGATGCGTTGAAACGGCTCAACGGGCTGTTCAGCGTCATCTACGCGGACACCGGTCGTGCCTCGATTGCGCCTGAGAAGCTGATGCGGGCGCTGCTGTTGCAGGTGTTCTACTCCGTACGCAGCGAGCGCATGCTGATGGAGCAGATGCGCTACAACCTGCTGTTCCGCTGGTTTGTCGGGCTGGCGATTGAGGACGCCGTGTGGGACCACTCGGTGTTCTCGAAGAACCGCGACCGGCTTCTGGAGCATGAAGTCGTGGAAGCGTTCTTCACCGAAGTCATGAGCACGGCGGACAAGCGGGGCTTGCTGTCGAGAGAGCATTTCTCGGTGGACGGCACGCTGATTCAGGCGTGGGCCAGTCACAAAAGCTTCCGCCGCAAGGACGGCCCGGACGATGGTCCGCCAGCCGGCGGTGGCCGCAACGCCGACACCGACTGGAAAGGCGAGCGACGTAGCAATGCCACGCACGAGTCGACTACTGATCCGGAGGCGCGATTGTTCAAGAAGAGCCACAAGAGCCCGGCCATCCTGTGCTACCACGGGCACATCCTGATGGAGAATCGCTCGGGGCTGGTGGTCGGCGCCGTGGTTAGTCACGCAGATGGTTTTGCCGAGCGGGCCAGCGCATTGCAATTGCTCGATTGCGTGCCAGGTACTCATGCGAAGACAGTTGGCGCCGACAAGGCGTATGACACCCGTGACTTCGTGAACGATTGCCGCGCTCGCAACGTGACACCGCATGTCGCGCGCAACGATGAGCGTTGGGGCGGCAGCGCCATCGACGGTCGCACTTCGCGGCATGCGGGCTACCGGACTAGCCAGATCATCCGCAAACGAATCGAAGAGCATTTCGGCTGGGGCAAAACCATCGGGCGGATCCGGCAGACGGTCTATCGCGGCCTCAAGCGCGTCGACCAGCACTTCAAGCTGACGATGGTTGCGAGCAATCTGACCCGCATGGCCCGAATGCCAGGGATGGTGCCGCGAGGAGCGACGCGATGAGCCGCCAATGCGCGAAGACTGCGCGCCAGACGAGCCGCATGCGTGCGCCTGCCCCGCGCAGATCGCGCGGTGAACCGTTAATTCAGCGCAATATCGCACGCGCAAGTCTCCTGAACATAGCTTCGGTCGTCATGACGGGGCGCTTTTCAACAGCCTGCTAAGCGCGTGGCGCCGTCGCAGCCTTGTGTTGTGATTGCTTTCTGTCGAGCCTCGTCAGCAACATGCCTGTCACTAGCGCAGCAATCGCCATCGAAAGAATCGTGCTGATAACGATGGCAAGGGCGAGTGCGGACAGTTGGCCTTTCAGCTGCGGCGCGAAGACCATGACGCCCACACCGGCGGGTACAAAAAACAGTGAAAGGTGATTCAACAGTCCGCGAGAGACCTGCTCGACGGCAGGCACGACAGAGGGTTTGGCCGAGAGCAGGCAAAGCAATAGCACCATGCCAAGCACGGGTCCGGGAACAGGAGCTCGCGTGACATAGGCGATCAACTCGCCGAGACACTGAAACCCAAGGAGGATTGCAAACGATCGCGCGACCCCACTATCTGGCGTCGACGCCTTTGGTGCAGCAGATACGCCGCTCTGCGTCGGTGCCGCCGGGCCGGTTTCTGTGCTCATGTCCATGGACTGTCCTCATTTTGCGGACCGTTCAGGGCCGAATCGAGCTGGTAGCTGTCGTACTATGTACAGCCATGACGCCCCGACGATCCAGAGGCACGTTACCCGGATCGTCGGCGCGGTGTCGGGCGGCCCATCAGCGGTCAATTACCGAAGAAAAGGTTGCAGTAACTTGCGGGACCAATGCACGAAGACGGCGAGGGCTTCGACACATGCTGGGCACTGCCGGAAGCTGAGGTGCCAACGGTCGTGCCGCCAACCTCATTGCTGCCCGCCTGCTGGCTTGCCTGTGCAGTGGCGTTGGTCGTCGCGCCGCCAAGGTCACTGTGGGCCGCCTGCTGGCTGTCCTGTGCAGCGATCTTCGCTTCGGCAGCCTGAATGTCCGCGGGATACTGGGCATCGAGCGCGTTGGCCGGGTTATAGCCATTCTGCTCAAGCTGCAGAATCTCCGCCTTGACCTGCGCGCGCGTGACCGGCTGCTCCGATTGTGCGAAAGACGCGATCGGCGCGACGATCGCGGCCGCAAGCCCTACTGCCTGCCAAAACGACTTCATGATGCACCTCCACACAGTTGTTTATCCGGTACTGCGGCGATGCGGGTGCGCATCGACGATGACCAGAAAGTCAAGAACGTCCTTTATCAGGACAGGCCCCGGCTCGGCGTTACGGACGAAAAGCGGGTCTGGCGGCCAGTCGTGTGCCAGACTGACGTAATTCGCCAGACCGACTCCCAGCAGCACTGCGACGAGTGTGAGCGCAACTACGGGTTTGAACTTGCGCATGCGACCTCCTCACGTAAGCACGGTCACCATTCCCGGCCGTAGCGTGCTTCGGAAACATCTGGTCAGCGTGCCAGTTTTCTCGAAGTGCTGGCTTGGGCGCATCAACCTCCTCGATACATGGGATCGATGGAGTCGCCCCCGGGGACGCGTTTGCCGGACTGCGACGGGGTCGGCAAGCCACCGTTGACGCCGCCATTGTTCTTGTGAACCACGCTGGCGTGGTGCAACGGCATCGTTTTACCGCTTTGCGTTGCTGTCGCTGCGCTGCCGGAGCGACATGGTACGTACGCGCCTGCGAAAGCAGGTGCAGCCAGCGATGCTGAGCATGCGACCAAAAGGTACGCGACAGTTTTCGCAACTGCGTGGTAAGGCGACTTCATCATGGCCCCCTCATAGTGGTCTATCCGGCACTGCGGCAATACGGGTGCCGACAGACGATAGACGGCAGACGATGGCAAAAAATGAACAACGTGCGCCACGAGGACAAATCCCAGAGCGGCGCTAAGGACGAAAACGACCCGCAGCGGCGGTATCGTCACGGCAGGCCGTTCACCACGCGTCATTGACCGTCCGGATTAACCACCATCGGATGTTGGCCAGAACCGGATTGCGACGAGCCGCCCAGCGGCGCCCCATATCCCGACGTATCCTGGCCATTTGCGCGCTGCGCGGCCACGCGCGCTTCGGCAGCCTGAATATCCGCGGGATATTGGGCATCGTTTTTGGCAGCAGGGTTATAGCCATTCTGTTCGAGCTGCAGCAACTCTGCCTTGACCTGGTCACGCGTGACCGGCTGATCCGATTGCGCGAAAGACGCCATCGGCGCGGCGATCGCGCCCGCTAGTGCAACTGCCTGGATAAGCCACTTCATGATGCACCCCCTCATGGTTGTCTATCCGGCACTGCGGCAATACGGGCGCCCGTACGCACTGCGTTTTCCGCGCCGGCCGGTTATGGAGACGTACTCACAATAGGAACTCGACAGGAGAAGAAGGCGGCCCAGTTGTGCAGTCATTAACGCCCTCCTTGTGCAAATTATGTTGCGTTATTTCGCCGTGAAACCGTGTCAGTTGTAATTGCGTCGATAGTTTGATGTTCGGTATTAAATGTTCCTTTGCTGGAGAACAAATGTTCGGTGTCGTTTTACGATTGTTCGGCATGATGCCGTTGTCAGAGTACGGAGCGTGCCCGGTTACGGAAGTAGTTCGACGCGGCATACATGAAGCGACCAATATCGCAACTGGCGAGCCGTGCTTGCTGGTACTGCGGGCGGTTGGAACCACCTGCGTGGATCACGAACATTTGTTCGGCCTAAAACAGCACACTTGTCATCGACTTGCTGGCGGACTGCTAGCACAATAGTCTGTAGCTGCCCCTGATTCCAGCCCGGAGGCCTTATGGCGTCCTGTTCTCGAACATCAAGTGATTCCGACGCGAGCGAAAATGTCAGGGCCAGTACACCAGTGGGCGTGAGTGAAACGATTCAGGAAATCGTGCGCCGCAGGTTCGCTGAATTCAGAAAATTCTTTGTCGGACCGGTTGCCGTTGCAGCACTCAGTGCTGAACAGAATCTCCTCGTCAAACGCAAGTTATTGCAATCGCTGTCCCGCCGGTCGGTATATTGGATCGCGCTTTTGTTGGTCGTCAGCCCGTTCTGGTTCGTAGTTGGAGCCTGGACCAAAACGTCGGATATCTATCCATGGTTCCGTGTCGTCTGGATCATGGGACTCTGGGGGCTGGCCGCTCCTTTCGCAGCATACTTACTGAAAAAAACAGTGATGCTCCCGAAGCACGCCGGCGTCAGCGCGGTCGGGCAGCTGCATTGGGCATGGGCTGCATTGGTCATGCTGACATCGTTCTGGTGGGCTGCGGCCAGCTTTGGGCTAATACCACCCACCTACGTGATCGGCGTCATCGTCCATAGCCACCACTTCAAATTTGCCAGGTATGGCTTCATGGAACTGACTATGATCGGCCAGGCAATTACGTTGCTGCTGCTCGCACCCAGTTTTCGTGCGGCTTTAGGTGCACTGCTGGTCGGCACGATCCCATTCGCATTTGACATGGCACCGGGGTTTTTTATTCACCGGCCGGGAATGTTTGACTGGTATACGGCTCAACTAATTGGCTATTGCGTCGTCGCCTGGTACATCTGCAACGATCAGCAACTCATATGTGTAAAAGAGGTTGTTCTCGAGGAAGCGCGAGCTCAGGCGGTAGCGGCAATGCTGGAAAAGAACCAGTTTATGGCTGCCATAAGCCATGACTTGCGCCAGCCGCTCACCACGCTCGGCCTGAAGTTAGGTTTTATCGAGCGATGCGTTAAATCGACCAGCCTGGCCGTAGACGTCTCAATTGCGCAAAGGCAAGTGGCTGCGATGGAAGGAATGATTAACGGGGCACTGGATATTTGCCGCCTCGAGTCCCGCACCTGGAGTGTGGAAATTCAGGAGGTAGCGCTGACTTCCCTTTTACGCGGCATAGTTGCGGATATGCAGCCGCTGGCTGAGGCGAAGGGGCTGAGGTTAAGACTCCATAGTCGCCCCTATCTGGTCCGCACCGATCGGCATGCGTTGGACAGGATCGTGCGGAATATGGTGACCAATGCGGTCCGTTACACGCCTTCCGGGCAGGGAGGAAAGAACGGACATGTTCTGTTGAGTTGCCAGAGGCGTGGCACCTGCGTAAGGATAAGTGTCTGGGACAACGGGATCGGTATCCCGGAAGGTAGACAGGCGGATATCTTCAAAAGCTATGTACAGGTCGACAATCCCGAAAGGAATCGCGATAAAGGGTTCGGACTGGGTCTGGCCATTGTCCAGGGGCTCGCGAACCTTCTTGGTCACAGACTGGATGTGAACTCGGCACCCGGGCGGGGATCGCGTTTTTCCGTGATGGTCCCCTTCGTGGAACGCATACCGCCGGAGTTGCTCGGCGAGGTTCAAACGGTTGAAGACGGCGAAGCGGACCTGACCGATATGGTCGTGGCGATCATCGAAGACAACAGCGACCTGAGAATCGAAATATCGATGCGCCTGATCGAGCATGGCTGCTACGTCGTGGCGGGGGAATCATCATCCGACGTCATCGAACAGTTGCGCATTGAAGCGCTGGCAAGTGGTCCTCACTTCATCCTCTCAGACTACCGGCTGGAAAACGAGGACGGTATTGCTGCGATTCTGGCGGTCCGCGCGGCTACCGACGCTTCGATCCCGGCAATCCTGTGGTCGGGGGACACCTCGTCAGCCGTGCTCAAAAAAGTCGCCGCCAGCGGCATGAAGCTTTTGTCGAAACCGGTTTCCGAACAGACCTTATTGACCTTACTTGCAGAATATAAGCCAAAAAAATTGACCGATGACGGGAGAAAGAGAGGGCAGGCAAACACGAAGCCAGCACAACGGAGCGAAGCCGCACCTGATTGCCGGCCTGTTATGGCTTCCTGTACTCGAACACCACGTGATTCTGACGCGAGCGAAACGCCGCCCCGGCCCAGAACATCACGATTAGTGGATGAAAAGGCCCACTCAACCGGGCGCCGCAGATTCGCTGATTTTGTGAATCTTTTTGTGGGACCTGTTGCAGCACTCAGTGCTGAGCAGAATCTCTACGTCAAACGCGAGTTATTGCAATCGCTGTCTCGGCGAGCGCTATGTTGGACCGCGCTGGTCTCGGTCGGAGCCTCGCTGCTGTGCGTGTATGGCTCGTGGATCAAAACGTCGGATAGCTATCTTTGGTTCCGCGTCGTCTGGCCCCTGGGACTGTGGGGGGTGGCGACTCCCATGGCAGCATACTTACTGAAAAGGACCATGGCGCTCCCGAAGCACGCCGGCGTCAGCGCGGTCGAGCAGCTAGATTGGGCATGGGCTGCATTGGTCACGCTGACATCGTTCTGGTGGGCAGCGGGTAGCTTTGGGCTAACCCCACCCGATTTCATCTCGCCGCAAGCTCGCTACGTCAAATTGGCCAGTTCTGGCTTCCTTGAGTACACGCTAATCAGCCATACATTTACCTTGCTGCTGCTCGCCCCCAGTCTTCGCGCGAATTTGGGTTCATTCGTGCTCGGCGCTATCCCGTTCGGATTTAGCCTTGGCCCCCCCCTGTTTATTCACCGGCCATTTATGCTGGTCTTTTATACGGCTCAACTAGTTGGCTATTGTTTACTCGCGTTTTTTGTTTTTTACAATGAGAAACACGCATATGTCAAAGAGATTATTCTCGATGAGGCGCGAGAGCGGGCTGAAACTGCGAAGGAGGAGAAGAGCCTGCTTGTCGCTGCGATAAGTCATGACTTGCGCCAGCCGCTCACCACGCTCGGCCTGAAGTTAAGTTTCATTGAGCGGAGCATTGAAGCAACCAGGATGGTCGATGACGTCTCGATGGCGCAAAGGCAGGTGGATACGATGGAAGGGATGATTAACGGGGCACTGGATATCTGCCGCCTCGAGTCCGGCACCTGGAGTGTGGAAATTCAGGAGGTAGCGCTGACTTCCCTTTTACGCGGCATAGTTGCGGATATGCAGCCGCTGGCTGAGGCGAAGGGGCTGAGGTTAAGACTCCATAGTCGCCCCTATCTGGTCCGCACCGATCGGCATGCGTTGGACAGGATCGTGCGGAATATGGTGACCAATGCGGTCCGTTACACGCCTTCCGGGCAGGGAGGAAAGAACGGACATGTTCTGTTGAGTTGCCAGAGGCGTGGCACCTGCGTAAGGATAAGTGTCTGGGACAACGGGATCGGTATCCCTGAAGATAGACAGGCGGATATCTTCAAAAGCTATGTACAGGTCGACAATCCCGAGAGGAATCGCGATAAAGGGTTCGGACTGGGTCTGGCCATTGTCCAGGGGCTCGCGAACCTTCTTGGTCACAGACTGGATGTGAACTCGGCACCCGGGCGGGGATCGCGTTTTTCCGTGACGGTCCCCTTCGTGGAACGCATACCGCCGGAGTTGCTCGGCGAGGTTCAAACGGTTGAAGACGGCGAAGCGGACCTGACCGATATGGTCGTGGCGATCATCGAAGACAACAGCGACCTGAGAATCGAAATATCGATGCGCCTGATCGAGCATGGCTGCTACGTCGTGGCGGGGGAATCATCATCCGACGTCATCGAACAGTTGCGCATTGAAGCGCTGGCAAGTGGTCCTCACTTCATCCTCTCAGACTACCGGCTGGAAAACGAGGACGGTATTGCTGCGATTCTGGCGGTCCGCGCGGCTACCGACGCTTCGATCCCGGCGATCCTGTGGTCGGGGGACACCTCGTCAGCCGTGCTCAAAAAAGTCGCCGCCAGCGGCATGAAGCTTTTGTCGAAACCGGTTTCCGAACAGACCTTATTGACCTTACTTGCAAAACATAAGCCTCAGGAAAATCGGCCGAAGGCGGGTCCTAGTGTTCGCAGCGCAACATAAATCGCGGTATAGCAGAGATCTTCATGACGGTCCCTTGTCTGGCCCGCTTCCACCGCCCAACTCGGCATTGACTCTAAGTGCCGCTTCTACGCGGTTTCTGACTCGAAGTTTGTCGTAGATAACACAGGATACCTGTCTGACATGTCCTTCGGTGACGTTAAGCTCTCTAGCGATCTGTTTCCCCGAGAGGCCACGTGCAATGCAACGCCCCACGTCCCACTCTCGAGGAGAAAGCCCAAGATGGTGCTCATTCCGGCTAGCTGAGGGCGCTTGTGTCGAGCGGGCAAAGCGGAGCAGGACTTCTTCCGGAATCCAGAGTTCACCTCCCAGGATCCTGCTCAGTCCAATGAACATTTTTTTGTGCGCGCCTCCTTTCAACAGGATTCCCCGAGCGGCGTAGTCACGCATGCACATGCGCAAAATTTCAACTTCCTGATCGTTCCCGGGAGTGAGTCCTGTGCAGACGACCACGGGAACTTTAGATGGATTTCCCGCCTGGAAATGCTCAAGTGTCGCGGCGCCACGGTTCTCATCATCCAGATTAAGATCCAGGAATACCAGATCGGGGGAAGGTGTCTTGTTGACTTCTTCAAGCGCGCGGGCAAGCGTAAAGACGGGCGTGACATCGATTGGGGTTGCGCTCAGCTCCGAAGCGTGTGTTTGTAAATATTCGGAAAGAGCGACGCAAAGAAGTTCGTGGTCATCGACCCACAGGATTTTCATGGTCGCTTCTCCTCTTCGGACATCCGAGAAAAGCAATCGATCGCCGCTACGTTTGTCCCCAGCACCACTCTGACAGCGTAGCCAGCGTTGCGGAGCAACGGTCTCTACCCCGCAGGATGTGCCATGTTCGCGCCGTGCGCCGCGGCGGAATTTCACGCGCTTCTCCCTTGGGGGAAAATCGGCGCAGGTAAGTCGTATTGCGCTGCTCGACCTGGGACGTGCATCCCTGCAAGGAAAATGCTATTGATTTTACAGCGTCCGCGATCGCGAATGACATCATCGCAAAGCGCCCAAGGGTGAAACGGTCTTGCGAAGTATAGGCTCGCGAAACTATGCCAGCGATGTTGCTTTGCACCATTCTTGCCTTTGGCGTGTCAGTACTGACTTGGGGAGCGTCATGCTGCCTGAGCAACCGAGGCTGGCCGGTGTGGTTGGGACTGCCGCGACGTACCGCTAACCGCCAAGATCAACGCTTTTCGCCTCGTCTGAGCGTGTGCCTCAAGCCTCGTGGGCCATTTCACATGAGCGGTTATTCGCGGTTGACCACACATCCGCTTGACAGTGAGCTGACGGTAAAGCGAACGGGTTCGAGCGGTGGAAAAGTCCAAAAGCAGCTGTGGACGGCGTGGGCGGACGTCCCGCTAGACTTCGACAAGCGACTTTTAAACCGTGGGCGCTGGGAGACGGCTTAGGGTCGAACTCGGCCGACTCCAGTATGCCTCGTTCGCCGATAAGCTTTCGCTCGCTCTTTCTGGCGAGCACCCACGCCCGGTGGTATTTCTGGTGGTATCTGCACAGGCAAAATTCCGCAAACGTGCTCCAGCAAGGCGATAGCAGGAATTTTTCGATTCCGGCCCCGGCACCAAACACTCTTCAACCGGTTTCAACGGTTCCCCACGAAGCCCCGACAGCCAGCGCTGACCGGGGTTTTTGTTTGCTATGGTCTCCAAGGGTTCATCAGCGATTGCAACCCCCTTCAGGGGGTCGTTTGGCACGTTGCCAAGATCCATAACACGAAACCGGGCGAAAGACTGCAGAAGCAGTACGGCGGCGGCCTGCTGCTCGTCACGCCAACGAGCAGCGAGCAATGCATTTTCAAGCACCGTTTTGCCGGAAAGCTACGGGTTCCCAGGCGCATGCGATATCAAGCGCCCGATGAGTGAAGCGGCTACCAATGCCGCGCTTCGGCGACTTGGCTACGATGCGCGCACGGAGATAACCGGCCGCCGCTTCCGGGCGATGGCGCGCACGATCCTGCATGAAGAACTGGAAGAGCCCTTTCCGTTTCTGCCTCAAGGCAGCGGAAGCTTGCTGTCATCGAGCCGGCGCGGAGGATTGGCTCCCCAACGTGCTCTTATCTGTTCCGGAGTCTCGGGAGGCCATTTCACGCCCATCCTGATGATGCGATCCCGGATTTCGACCAGCTTCCTGTAGGCCGGTGAATCAGGCGCGAAGGTATTAATGTCGTCCCAGATCCCTAATGGGAATGACTCGCCGTTAATGTTGTAGGTGTTGGGATTCGCCCCATGATCCAGCAAGTAGTCAATCTGATCTAGCGCGCGATTTGCCAGCGCCTCATACAGCACTGAATTACGCAACGAATCGCGCCGGTTCACATCTGCGCCACGCTCCACCAGCAGTTCGAGTGAGCCAGATGTCGACTCTTTTGCAACAAAGAAAATGATGGGTCTGCGGCCCTCGATCATGGTGTTGGGATCAACCCCGCCGTCCAGCATCGCGCTCAGGAATTCCGGGTGCGAGCTGTTGAGCACGACTCCGAGGGGACTACCAAAATCCGGTACGGTCTGCAAAGGATCGGCCCCGGCCCTCGCCACCTCCGACGCAACCGCAAGCCGATGCGGGTCGCGCTGCAACGCCTCCTGAAACGCAAAAAACAGCATCGTCATGTTCTTGCGCCCGGGCGTGTTCAGGTCCGTCTTCGGAGCCAGTCGCCGGACCTGCTGCATGTCAGCTCGCTCGATGGCCTGCGCCAGTTCGAGTTGCGGGCCGCTAAAAAAATCAGTGGCGGGAAATTTTTTCATTGCATGAACCACAGGGAATATCGCCAGTAACAGCACCGGCACGATAAGGATTCGGCTGAGTGCTTTCATCGCTTTCAGCCTCGCTATGACAGTGTTTCAAGTACGGTGATGTCCTCCGCCTTCTGCTGCTCGATGCCGTCTATTGCCTGCGTGATGAAGTGCCGCGACACGGGCGAGCCGCTGCCGGGAAGGAGATAGGGAGTACCGGCTGCACCGGGCAGCGGCGTCCACGTCTGTGCGACGGTCAGAATGTCGCCGTTCACATGGTAGGCATTGATGTTCGATGGCGTGACCTGGCCGCCGTAGTGTTCGACCGTCTTCGGGTGCAGGCCGGCGGCGTTGAAGCTCCAGCAGTCCTTGCCGCTGGCCAAAGAAGCGGCAGAACACAGACCGCCACCTAGCGAGTGTCCGGCAATATCAATTGGCGCCTGTGTGCGGCGCATCTTCCATCCAATATCTACGGCACGCTCATAGTAAGGCGATTTCCAATCCACGCTCTGGTTAAAGTTGTTCGACCAGTCGCTCAGGCTCGTCATTTCGGTTCCCTTGAACGCGAGTGTGGGCTTCATCTCTCCGCCAAAGACATCAGGATCGGGTTCATATAGCTGCGCCCGGAAATTTGAACCTTCTATTTTCAGATCAAGCGGATCAAGTCGATATTGATCCAGAAATCCCGTATCCCCGCTGCGGTTCGCCCACCCTTCGGGCACCGGACTGGACGGCTCGTAGACATGATCGGAGAGTCTGGCCTTCTCCACCGCGACATTGTTGCGCGCGAGCCGTTCAGCCGCTGCCCGCGCGCGCCCTGACATGGCCGCATTGCCCGTCGCAATCAGCGCCTTGCGCGTCTGCCACCGCTGCGCCTTGGTCAGTGCCTGTGGTATCTCGATGTGTGGCGATGTCGCCCTGGCTGCGCGCGCAGCGGCTAACTGGGCTTGCCAGGTGGCCGGATCATACTCGACGGACCGAATGGGTTCGCCGTCCGGATGAGTGCCGGTCCTCGCTACGGGATTCCTTAGCGGAATGCTGCGGTAAGGTGACGGAAACAGGCCATTACGCGGACCTCTAATGGCAAGCAGTTTGCCCCGGCGAACCTCTTCGAGAAGAGCCACGATAACCCACCAGCCATCGGTGTCAGGGTTGCGGTGCCGCGCGCTATGGAAAAACAGCCAGCCACTCTTCTGGATCCGCCTGACAAGCTTCCGGTCCTCCTCCCACTTCCTGTGATTCAGTGCGGCAATCTCAAGAAATTCCCGGGTCTCCGCCCTGGCCCTCTGACGGTCTGCGGCCTTTCCAAGGCACGCCTTATAGTGCCGCTCGTCACAGATGACAAAACAGGCACCTGGTGGCCGCTGGCAGAACAACTCCACGGAGTGCATCTCAAATACGGACAGGGACATAGGTGTGTCGTTGGTCTATCTGAAGTCGCTGCCGGGGTTGGCAGCATTCAGATAATTACCGTGCGACAGGCAGTCCGTACATGGGCGACCGCCCAAAATGTCCGCCTTCCGAAGAAACAGAAAAGCCCCCGCAAGAACATGGAGGCTCTCCGCGCCCGCAGGCTCACGAACTTTGCATCCTGCTCCGCGAGCAGTTCTCTGATTCCCATTGCACCTTCATGCAAAGCCCTTATGAGGAGCCGCGCCACACCAGGATCGTTCATCCAGGCTGGTAAGCCCGCTCTCGCCATCCCACCTCTGACGGTGGAAAGTATCTTGCAACACAGAGTCCGTAAATGACGAGCGCCGCGACCGTGTACGACACAAACCGAGCCGCAAAGAACAGCAAGACCACGACGACCGCGACCAGCAGCATCTCCAGTCTCGGACCGAGCGCCGACAACTGCACGTCGCGCGCTTCGAATGCGGTGCCCAGCAGAATCAGCAACGGGATCAACGCGAGCACCATGTGGATCGGCTCGAGGATCGGATAAGCCACGAGCATCGTCATCGAGGCGAGCGCGTAGTCGATGCGGCTGTCCCGATGGCGGCGAAACACCAGATACGCGGACAGCAGGCAGACAGCCAGCACCAACGCATGCGAGACAATCGACAGCAACGTACCGGACATCGGCATGCCGAGCATCGCCGATAGCGTCTGCAACGCGCCCCGCACGGCGTTGTTCATCGGCGCGCCGCCACCGCTCATCGCCAGTGCCATGCCGTTCAGGCGCGGCATGTCCGACACGAAGTAGTGCCACAGAACGTCGAAGCCGAGCCGCGCTCCGGTAATCAGCGTCAAGGCAATCGCAACGACGCTCGCCATCACGAACGTCCGCCATTCTCGGCGCAGCAACAGCAGACCGGCGACGGCGAGAGGCGTGAGCTTGATCGCGATCGCGAAGCCCAGAAAGAGCCCAGCGGCATAGCGTTTGCCACGCTCGATCAGCGCGAAGGTCGCAACCAGTAGGAAGAACAGCAGTTCGTTGGACTGGCCGTCGTAGGTATCTTCGACGAGCGGAAAGCTCAACAGCGCGACCGCCACCAGCAGCAGGCTAACGCTGCGCTCCGCGCCGCGGTACGCCATCGTGACGACGAGATACAAAGCCAGCGCGAACAACACGATCGACGCACTCACCCAGACGATTTTCGCGGCGAGCGGCGTCAGCAGCGCGAGCGGCGCAAACACCAGCGCGAACTGCGGCGGGTAGGCGTAGAAGATGTCGTCGCCCGTCGAGCGCGCGCCGATGCCCTGCAAGAACGCGATCAGCGCGTCGTGATCGTACAGGCGCGCCGGGTCGTGCAGCACGACGTTGAATGCGTACAGGTAGAAATTGAAATCGCCGAAGGCGTCGGGGACGTCGCCACGAAACTTCGCGACGACGTGCAGGATGCGCAGCGCGAGGCAGGCTACCGCAATCAGCAGAAGGAGCGCGGCACCCGCGCCGAAGTTCGACCTGGTCCGTACCGCGCCTGCGTTGAACATGGTGTCTCTCCGCGCCGGCTTCGTGCCGGACGACCGGACAGAGATTACCGGTTCGCAAAAATCGATCTGTGCGCTCGCCCACACGGGATCGACCTATGTGGGGAACTTCGCCGCGTGAAGATCAGCTCGCAATCCCCACGCTAGCGCGAGTCGCCTCGCGGCGCCGCTTGATCACGTAGCCGCCCCACATCAGCACGAGCCATGCCGGTACCAGCCAAACCGAGACCGACAAGCCCGGCGTCAGCGCCAGAATCACGAGGATCAGCGCCATGAACGCGAGGCAGATCCAGTTGCTGAGCGGAAACCAGAACGAGCGGAACACCAGCGTCTCGCCCGCGGCCACCATCGCCTTGCGCGACTTCAGATGCGTGAGGCTGATCAGCGCCCAGTTCAGCACCAGCGCCGCGACCACCAGCGACATCAGCAGACCGAGCGCTTCGGCCGGGATCACGTAGTTGATGATCACGCATGCGAACGTCGCGAGCGCGGACAGACCGATCGCCAGATACGGCACGCCGCGCCGGTCGACCTTCAGCAGCGCGCGCGGCGCGTTGCCCTGCTCGGCGAGACCGTACAGCATGCGGCTATTCGCGTAGACGCCGCTGTTGTACACCGACAGCGCCGCGGTCAGCACGACCACGTTCAGCACGTTGGCGGTCAGCGACGAGCCCATCTGCGAGAAGATCATCACGAACGGGCTGCCGCCCGCCGCCACCTCGTTCCACGGATACAGCGACAGCAGCACCGCGAGCGAGCAGATATAGAAAATCAGGATCCGCAGAATCACCTGGTTCACGGCCTTCGGGATGCTCTTCTGCGGTTCGGCGGCCTCGGCCGCCGTAATGCCGATCAGTTCCAGCCCGCCGAACGAGAAAATGATCACCGCTAGCATCATGAACAGGCCGTGAAAGCCGTGCGGGAAAAAGCCGCCGTGACTCCACAGGTTCGCGACCGTCGCCTGAGGGCCGCCGTGACCGCTGATCAGCAGATAGCCGCCGAACACGATCATGCCGATCACCGCCGCGACCTTGATGATCGCGAACCAGAACTCGGTTTCGCCGTAGGCCTTCACGTTGGCGAGATTGATCGCGTTGATGATCGCGAAGCACACCAGCGCCGACAGCCATGTCGGCACGCCCGGCCACCAGTAATGCACGTAGGTGCCGACCGCGGTCAGCTCGGCCATGCTGACGAGCACATAGAGCACCCAGTAGTTCCAGCCCGACAGGAAGCCCGGGAAATCGCCCCAGTACTTGTATGCGAAGTGGCTGAACGAGCCGGCGACCGGCTCCTGCGCGACCATCTCGCCGAGCTGGCGCATGATCATGAACGCGATGACGCCGCCGATCGCGTAGCCAAGGATCATCGACGGACCCGCGGCCTGCAGCACGCTGGCGGAGCCGAGAAAGAGGCCGGTGCCGATCGCGCCACCCAGCGCGATCAACTGGATGTGACGATTCTTGAGCCCGCGCTTCAGGCCCTCTTGCTGCTTTGCACTATTCATTACGCCCTGCTGTGTGGAGATCGCTGCGTGTGGCCGCTGCGTGTAGAGCGCCGTCGAAGGCAGCGCTGTGGCCGATTGCACGGCCGGACAGCACGTGTCCGGTCCGGCAAAACCGATAATTTTACCCGACCGATATTCCTCTGACGTCCGTAGCCGCCCGCCTTCGTTGTGCGCCGCACTTAAGCGCGCGGATTGTGATTGTCACGGGGATGGCACGCGAGTATGTTGCCGGAGTCCACTTTTCAAGCTGCGGAGCTTCAACATGTTGCCCAAACGTCTGCTTTGCGCCGCTGCGTTGTGTCTCTGTTTCGCGGGCGTCGGTACGCCCGCGCTTGCGCAAACGGGGGCGGCCCCCGCTACCGCCAGCACGCCGCCTGCCGCCGCGCTCGGCGGCCCGGTGCGCAACATCGTGCTCGTGCATGGCGCGTTCGTCGACGGCTCGAGCTGGAACGGCGTGGTCGCGAAGCTGCAGCAAAAGGGTTATCACGTGAGCTCGGTGCAGAACCCGCTGACGTCGCTCGCCGACGACGTTGCCGCGACCCGCCGTGTGCTCGATCGCGAGAACGGCCCGGTGCTGCTGGTCGGACATTCGTGGGGCGGCGTCGTGATCACCGAGGTCGCCGCCAATGCGCCGAACGTCGCCGGGCTCGTGTATGTTGCCGCGCTTGCGCCGCAACTGCACGAATCGGCGATGGACGTGATGAAGGCCGGCGGGCCGATGCCGGCCGGCCAGAGCATCAGCAAGGACGCGAACGGTTTTTTGTGGCTCGACCGCGCGCGCTATCACGCCGACCTCGCCGCCGACGTGCCCGAGACCGTCACCCGGGTGCTTGCCGCCGCGCAGGTACCGATCGCCGCGAGCGCATTCGACGAACCGGTCGATCAGGTCGGCTGGAAAGACAAACCATCGTGGTACGTGCTGACGACGAAAGACCGCGCGGTGTCGCCCGATTTGCAGAAAATGATCGCCGGGCGCATCGGCGCGAAGGTGGTGCCGGTCGCGTCGAGCCACCTCGCGCCGGTGTCGCACGCCGGGGCGGTGGCCGAGGCGATCGATCATGCGGCGCGCGAGTTGAGCCGGCAGCAGCAGCAGTAGGCCACCGCAATAAGCTGTCAGCGGCCGGCGTGCCGCGGCTCAGCGCAACATGAACGACATCGCCGACAGACAGTTCAGCATCCGCACCGCATGCTCGGCCGACGCCGCACTGAAACGCAACGTCACGCCATCGACACGCGTGAGCGTCGGCCATTGGCAGAACAGATCGGCAAGCCCGCTCGTTTGCACGCGCAGTTCGCAGTCGATTGCTTGCGGCTCACCACGCGTCGCGGCAGGCGCGCGGCCCGCTTCGATATGCTGACGGACCACGTCGCGCGCGGCAGCCCTCAGCGCCTCGCGCACGCTCGCGGGCGACTGCGTGACGCCGCTGGCCTGACCGGTCGCGGTCTTTGTGACGACGAAACGCGCGCCTGGAAAACGCGGCGCGGTTTCCTCGGCGAACACGTCGTCACCCGACAAAAGCGCGACACGTGCGCCATATTCTTCAGCGAGCGCGCCGTACAGCCCCGCTTCGCCTAGCTCCACGCCATTGAACGCGACGCGCGCGAACGCGAAGCTGTTGATCGTGTGCGCGAGAATGCCGCGCGTTTGCGCCTTCGCGTGATAGCCGATCATGAAGACGAGAGCCGCGCCGTATTCGAGCCCGGCCATCATGCCGAGCGTGCGCGGCTTGCCGAGCACGACCTGCGCGCGCGGATCGAGCAGATCGGGCAGCAGGTTGCGAAAGCCGCCGTGCGAATCGTTGACCCACACGTCGGTCGCGCCGCCCGCGAACGCGCCTTCGATGGCGGCATTGGCTTCGAGCGTCATCCAGCGTCGCGCGGCTTCGTATTCGCCGTTGCCCGCGCGCGTCTGCTCGGCATGAAACACGCCGGCGATGCCTTCGATGTCGGTGGAGATCAGGACTTTCATCGCGCGGAATTCCTCAGCAGTTGGGCAAGATCGGGCACGCTGTCGCGCAGCGACAGCCGCCGATGGCCGTCGCGGCCGGTGACGGATTCGGCGCTCCACAACGCATCGACGATCGCCTGTTCGACGCTGTCGGCGCACGCGCGAAACAGCGGGTCCATACAATGATCGGCGACGAGCGGCGGCAGCGCGACGAAGTCCGCGCCGTGCGGCACCGTGTACGCGGTCGAAAACGCCAGCGCGATATCGCCGCTGCCGTGGCCGTACACCGAGCCGGTACGCGCGAGACCCGCCGCCGCGCGCAACGACAGGCGTTTCAATTGGCGCGCGTCGAGCGGCGCATCGGTCGCGACGATCATGATGATCGAGCCTTGCTCGCGTTTGTCGGAGGTTGCGCTGGCAGCAGCATTAGCAGCATTTGCCGCCTCGGCCGCAGCCGCGCGTTCGGCCAGCACGGGGCCGAGCGGCGTGCCGTCGATCGTCAGCATCGGCAGACGGCCGAAGTTGGCCAGCACGAGCGCACCGAAGGTGTAGTCACGGCCCGCCGCACTGACCACCCTTGACGCAGTGCCGATGCCGCCCTTCAGATCGAAGCACGACATGCCGCGCCCCGCGCCGACCGCACCGCTCGCGACATCGGTACTCGCGGCATCGAACGCTTCGTTGAAATGCTGTTCGGTCACGGCGAGCGCCTGAATATCGTTCAGGTAGCCGTCGTTGCATTCGAACACTAGCGGATTGACGGTCGACCATTCGCGGCCGATGCGCGGATTCGCGCGAATCGCCGCGCGGATCTGCGCCTGCGCGACCGTACCGACGCCGAATGTGTTGGTCAGCGCGATCGGCGTCTCCAGCGCGCCGAGTTCGTCGAGTTGCACGAGCCCGACGCTCTTGCCGAAGCCGTTGATCACCGACGCGGCGGCCGGCACCTTGTCGACGAACGGATCGCCGCGGTGCGGTCGGATCACGGTGACGCCGGTTTGCAACGCGCCTTCGGCAAGCGTGCAATGACCGACGCTGACGCCGTCCACGTCGGCGATCGTGCCGAGCGCTCCGGCCGGCAACGTGCCGATATGCGGCGCACGCTCAGCCGAGTGATGGATATTCGTGCTCATGGCCGATCCAGCTTCGGGTCAAGCGCATCGCGCAGACCGTCGCCGAGCAGGTTGAACGCGAGCACGGTCAGAAAAATAGCGAGGCTCGGAAACAGCGCGATATGCGGCGCGGTCACCATATCGGCGCGCGCTTCGTTGAGCATCGCGCCCCACTCGGGCGTCGGCGGCTGCGCGCCCAGGCCGAGGAACGACAGGCTCGCCGCCGTGATGATCGACGTGCCGATGCGCATCGTCAGATACACGACGACCGATGAAATCGTGCCCGGCAGAATATGCCGCACGATGATGGTCCAGTCCGACGCGCCGATGCTGCGCGCCGCTTCGATGTAGGTGAGCTGTTTGAGCATCAGCGTATTGCCGCGCACGAGCCGCGCGAACGCCGGGATGCTGAAGATCGCCACCGCGCTGATCACGTTGATCATGCCGTTGCCGAGAATCGCGACCACGCCGATCGCGAGCAGAATGCCGGGGAACGCGAACAGCACATCGGCCACGCGCATCGTGATGCGATCCCACCAGCCCTCGTAGTACCCGGCAAGCAGACCGAAGAACGTGCCGATCACCGCGCCGATCGCAACGGACAGAAAGCCCGCTTCGAGCGAAATGCGCGAACCGACGAGGATGCGGCTGAAAATATCGCGGCCCAGCGAATCGACGCCGAACCAGTGCGCGGGCGACGGCCCCGCGTTCAGCGCGTCGTAGTCGAAGAAATTCTCGGGGTCGTACGGCACGATATGCGGCGCGATGATCGCGATCACGATCAAGAGCAGCACGAACACGCCGGCGGCCAGCGCGACATGCTGCTTGCGGAACTTGCGCCAGAACTCGCTCCACGGCGTGCGGATCGCGCGTTCGGCGAGCGCGGGATTGGCCGCGTTCGGCCCGGTGGCAGTGGTGCTCATGCGGGCCTCACTTGAAACGAATGGTCGGGTTGATCACCGCGTACATCACGTCGACGATCAGGTTGATGATGATGAATTCGAGCGAGAACAACAGCACCTCGGCCTGGATGATCGGATAGTCGCGCATCGACACCGCATCGATCAGCAGGCGCCCGAGGCCCGGCCAATTGAACACCACTTCGACGACGATCGAGCCGCCCAGCAGAAAGCCGAACTGCAGGCCCATCATTGTGACGACGGGAATCAGCGCGTTGCGCAGGCAGTGCTTGACGATCACGAGCCGCTCGGGTACGCCCTTCGCGCGCGCGGTGCGCACGAAGTCCTCGTGCAGCACCTCGACGAACGAGGCCCGCGTGAAGCGCGCCATCACGGCCGCGACCGCCGCGCCGAGCGTCAGTGACGGCAGCACGTAGCTGCGCCACGAACCGTCGCCGACGATCGGCAGCCAGCCGAGTTGCACCGAGAAAATTTCCATCAGCAGCATGCCGAGCGCGAACGCCGGAAACGAAATGCCCGATACCGCGAGCGTCATGCCCAGCCGATCCGGCCAGCGATTGCGCCACACCGCCGAGGCGATGCCGATCGCCATGCCGATCACGACCGCCCACACCATGCTCGCGATCGTCAGCCACAGCGTCGGGAAGAAGCGTTCCGCGATCTCCTGGCTCACCGGCCGCTTGCTGCGCGTCGAAACACCGAAGTCGCCGTGCGCCATCCGCCAGAAGAAGCGGACGAACTGCTGTGGCATCGGCTTGTCGAGGCCGAGGTCGGCGCGCACCAGCGCGACGGTCGCTTCGTCCGCTTCGGGACCGGCGGCGAGCCGCGCCGGATCGCCCGGCAGCAGATGCACGAACAGGAACACCAGCACGGCGACGATGAAGAGCGTCGGCAGCAGGCCCAGCAGACGTTTGACGAGGAAGTTCAGCATGAAACCAGTCCGGCAAATGAGCGGCGAATGAGCGGCAAACGAGGCGGGCCACGACGAAACGTGTGCCGCCTCGTCCGCTCATCACTTGATCGCGATCTCGTCGAAGTTGAACGAGCCGTCCGGCGCGACGTAAGCGCCCGACAGACGCTTGCTGCGCGCATACACGACCTTCTCCTTGACGAGGAAGATCCACGGCGCGTCGGCCCAGATGCGCTTCTGCGCGTCGGCGTACAGCGCGGCCTTCTGCGCGCGGTCGGTGGTTTCGAGTGCCTGCTTCAGATCGTTGTCCACCGCGTCGCTCTTGTAGTACGACGTGTTGACCATCTTCGGCGGCATCGAGTAACCCGCCAGCAGCGGGCTGATCGCCCAGTCCGCCTCGCCAGTCGACGACGACCAGCCCGCGTAGTACATGCGCACCGGCGCGGTCGCCGGGTCCTGCGCGCTTTCGACCTTGGCGACGCGCTGCCCCGCTTCGAGCGCCTCGACGCTCGCCTTGATGCCGACCTGCGCAAGCTGCTGCTGCACGAACTGGATCACCTTCTGCGCGGTCGAGTAGTTGTACGCGGACCACAGCGTCGTTTCGAAACCGTTCGGATAGCCCGCTTCCTTCAGCAGTGCGCGCGCCTTCGCCGGATCGTACGGCCACGGACCGAGCTTGACCGCGTAGTCGACGCCTTCCGGCACCACGCCGTCGGCCGGCGTCGCGTAACCGGCGAACGCGACCTTGGTCAGCGCTTCCTTGTTGACCGCGTAGTTCAGCGCCTCACGCACCTTCGGGTTGTCGAACGGCTTCTGGTTCATGTTCATGCTGATGTAGCGCTCGATGATCGACGGCGCCGCGATCAGATCGACCTTCGGACTCGACTGCAGTTGCGCGGCCTGCTCGAAGGGCACCTGGAACGCGAAGTCAGCCTCGCCGGTGCGCATCAGCGCGGCGCGCGTGTTGTTGTCGACGACCGGCTTCCAGTCGATCGCGTCGATCTTCGGATAGCCCTTCTTCCAGTAGCCGCCGAACTTCTTCACGGTCAGGTCGCCGGCCGGGTCCCACTTCACGAGTTCGAACGGACCCGTGCCGACCGGATGAAACGCGATGTCCTTGCCGTACTTCTTGAGTGCATCCGGCGAGATCATCACCGCCGACGGATGCGCGAGCACGTTGACGAATGCCGAGAACGGCGCCTTCAGTGTGACGCGCACCGTGTACGGATCGACCACTTCCGTCTTCTCGATGCGGCTGAACATGTTGTAGCGCTTCAGCTTGTTGGCCGGATCGGTCACGCGATCGAAGTTCGCCTTCACGGCGGCCGCATTGAAGTCGGTGCCGTCCTGGAACTTCACGCCGTGGCGCAGCTTGATCGTATAGACGCGCGCGTCGGGGCTCGCCTCATAGCTGTCGGCCAGCACGTTGATGAGCTTCATGTCCTTGTCGAAGCCGAACAGCCCCTGGTAGAACGACTTCGCGACCGCCTGCGACAGCGTGTCGTTCGCGTCGTACGGATCGAGCGTCGTGAAGGTCGACGCAACGGCCATCACGGCCGTGGTTTCGGCGTGCGCCAGATTGCCCGCAAGCATCGCGAACACCACCGCGCCGCCGCTGACGAGCGCGCGCAAACGAAACGGAGAGGACGGGAACAGCAGGTTCATGAGATTGCTCCAGGCTGCGAGTTAATGGTGTGACGGGGTCTTTATGGTTGGCTCGTGCTTCAGTTGGTTTGTGCCGCGGTTGCCGGTGCTGCGGTTTTGCTCCAGCTCTTTCTGCTTCAACGCGATGCGGCGCTTCCTCAATACGCGCCGCCGATGCGATGCTGTGCGACGAAGTGATCCGGTCCCACCGCGACGAGCGGCGCGACCACCGGCCCGTCGTGCAGCGCGCGGATCGGGCTCGGAATATCGTCGGCGGCAAGCAGGCGTTTCGCGTGACGGCGCGCGGGATCGGCGACCGGCACCGCGCTCATCAGCTTCTTCGTGTACGGATGCTGCGGCGCCTCGAACACCGCGCGACGCGGACCGATCTCGACGATCTGGCCGAGATACATCACCGCGACGCGATGACTGACGCGCTCGACCACGGCCATGTCGTGCGAAATGAACAGATATGCGACGCCGAGTTCGCGCTGCAGATCGAGCATCAGATTGACGATCTGCGCCTGCACCGAGACGTCGAGCGCGGACACCGATTCGTCGGCGATCACGACTTTCGGATTCAACGCGAGCGCGCGGGCAATCGCGATACGCTGACGCTGCCCGCCCGAAAACTCATGCGGATAGCGACGCGCGGCCTCGGCCGGCAAGCCGACTTTCTCGAGCAGCCACGCGACGCGCGCCTGCGCTTCGGCACCCTGCGCGACGCCGTGCACGAGCAGCGGCTCCATGATCGAGAAGCCGATGGTCAAGCGCGGATTCAACGACGCGAACGGGTCCTGGAAAATAAACTGGATATCGCGGCGCAGCGCCTGCAACGCGGGCCCGCTCAGCGAGCTGATTTCCTTGCCAGCGAATTCGATCGAGCCGCTCTGACTTTCGACGAGCCGCAGCAGCGAGCGGCCCGTGGTCGACTTGCCGCAGCCCGACTCGCCGACCAGCGCGAGCGTTTCGCCGGGCCGCAAATCGAAGCTGACTTTTTCGACCGCATGCACGCGGCCCGTCATGCGGCCGAACAGGCCGCTGCGAACCGGAAAGCGCGTGACCAGATCGCGCACGCGCAGAATCGGCGGCGTGTCGTCGCGCACCGGCGGCTGCGCTTCTTCGGCGACGGCGGCGGCTGGCTGCACCGCGGCATCGGCGCCGTTCGCGCCGGCCTGCTCGACGGTCAGGATCGGGAAGCGCGCCGGCCGATCGGTGCCGTGCATCGAGCCGAGCCGAGGCACCGCCGCGAGCAGCGCCTTCGTGTACGGATGCGACGGCGCGGCGAACAGCGCGTCCGATGCGCCTTCCTCCACCTTCTCGCCGCGATACATCACGAGGACCCGGTCGGCCACTTCGGCGACCACGCCCATGTCGTGCGTGATGAAGATCACGCCCATGTTCATCTCATCCTGCAAGCCGCGGATCAGTTGCAGGATCTGCGCTTGGATCGTCACGTCGAGCGCGGTGGTCGGCTCGTCGGCGATCAAGAGCGCGGGCTTGCACGACAATGCCATCGCGATCATCACGCGCTGGCGCATGCCGCCCGACAGCTGATGCGGGTAGCGCGCGGCGACGCGCCTCGCCTCCGGAATCCGCACGAGTTCGAGCAGACGCAAGGTTTCGGCGCGCGCGGCCTCGCGGCTCTTGCCCTGGTGCAGCGCGGTCGCCTCGCTGATCTGGTCGCCGACCGTGAAGACCGGATTGAGCGAGGTCATCGGCTCCTGGAAGATCATCGCGATGTCGGCGCCGCGCACCGTGCGCATCGTGCCGGAAGACGTCTTCGCGAGATCGAGCACACTGCCGTCGCGCCGCCGGAACGCGATGCTGCCGCCGGCAAGTCGTCCGCCGCCGTGCTCGATCAGCCGCATCAGCGCCAGCGACGTGACCGACTTCCCGGAGCCCGATTCGCCGACGATCGCGAGCGTCTCGCCGCGCTCGACCGTAAAGGACAGATTGCGGACCGCGTTGAATATTGAGTCGCCGCGGCGGAATGCGACCGTCAGATCCTCGACCGCGAGCACGCGCTGCGGCGGCAGGGTTTCGATGAGCGGGCTGGCGGTGTGCGAGGGAGTCGGCACGGTGATTCCTTTGCTTTGAATTCGAACGCGGTTAGCGATAGATCGCCGTCACCGGCGCTTCGCCCAACCGCGCGAAACCGCGGTACATGCCTTCGGTGTTGAACGGCAGCGTGACGTTGCCATGCACGTCGACGGCGACGAGTCCGCCGCGTCCGTCGATCTTCGGCAAGCGGTTCATCACGACGTCGTGCGCGGCCTGTTCGAGCGACACCTGGCGATAGGCCATCTGCGCGGCGACGTCGTAGGCGGCGACCATGCGCATGAACATTTCGCCGGAGCCGGTGGTCGATACCGCGCAGGTCGCGTCGTCGGCATAGCAGCCGGCGCCGATCAGCGGCGTGTCGCCGATACGGCCCACCTGCTTGTTGGTCACGCCGCCCGTCGAGGTCGCGGCGGCGAGATGCCCGTGACGGTCGAGCGCGACCGCGCCGACGGTGCCGAATTTGCGGTTCGGATCGATCGGCTCGTGCGGCATCGGGTCGCCGTTGCCCGAAGCCGCGGACGCGAGCGTCGCGGCGTCGTGATCGAGCATCGGACGCTGCTGCTCGCGCGCGAGCTGCCATTGGCGATAGCGCGCGTCGGTACCGAAGTAGCTGTTATCGACGAACTCGAGCCCCTGCGCGGCCGCGAACGCTTCCGCGCCTTCGCCGGTGAACAGCACGTGGTCGCTGCGCTCGAGCACGCGGCGCGCGGCGAGAACCGGATTGCGCACGCGCTTCACGCAGCAGATCGCGCCCGCGTCGAGCGTGCGGCCGTCCATGATCGCGGCGTCGAGCTCGTGCGTGCCGGCCGCCGTGTAGACCGCGCCGTGACCCGCGTTGAAAAGCGCGCAGTCTTCAAGCAGCCGCACCGCTTCACTGACCGCGTCGAGCGCGCTTCCGCCGTCGGCGAGCACGCGCTGGCCGGCGCTCAGCACCGCGTTGAGCGCCGCGTGATATTCGGTTTCGGCGCTGGCCGACATCGACGTGCGCAGGATCGTCCCTGCCCCGCCGTGAATGGCAATGACTGCGTTGGAGTTCATCGTTTGGATTGTGGAGTGCGGTTGGTTCGGGGAGTGCGGACCGCCGGGATGGCTTTTGCTTCGGTATCCGTTGCTTCGATGCCCTTGGACTGGCTGTCGTCGGCCTTTGCGCGCGCGGCTTTGCTCGCGGCGCGCGCCGGTTCCGGCGCGGCGCCGGCCGCGCCGGACTGCGGATCGAACAGCCACGGCAGCACGAACTCGCTGACCTCGGCGGCCGCCTTGACCGAGCGTTGCGCGCGATACGCGACCGCGTCGCACAACGCCTCGATGACCGCGAGCACGGCCGAATCGGCATTCGACGCGAGACGCCGGTCGGTGCGGACATACAGCGCCAGGTCCGCGAACCGCACGAGCGGCGAGCGCGGACCGTCGGTGAGCGCAAGCACGCGCGCACCGCGTTCGGACGCGCGGCGCGCAAGCTCGATCGTGTCTTCGACATAGCGCGGAAACGCGATGCCGATCACGAGATCGCCTGCACCGGAACGCACGAGGTGCCGCGCCGCATGCGACGGCCCGCCGCTCAGCGCAAGCGAATGCACGTTGTCGTGATAGGGCAGCAGCCCGTGCTCCATCAGGCTCGCGAGAAACGCGCTGGCGCCGAAGCCGATCACGAAGACGCGGCGCGCGGCGATGATCGCATCGACGGCGGCGTCGGCGGTCGCGCGATCGATCGAGGTACGCGTTGCGTGCAGATTGTTGGCGGCGTGCTCGAGCGACGCGTCGATCAGGTCGTCACCGGCCGCGAGCGTTTCCTGCGCGCTGCGCAACCGCTCGACCGGCGCGAGCGTCGCCTCGAAGCCACGCACGAGCGCCTCGCGAAACTGCGGATAACCGTCGAAGCCAAGCGCGCGCGCAAAACGATTCGCGCTCGCCACCGACGCGCCGACCACGCTCGCGAGTTCGTCGATACGCATCGTCGCCGCGCGGAACAGATTGGCGAGCACGTACTCGCCCATGCGCTGGTGGATCGGCGTGAGCGTCGGCATCGCGGCGCTGATGCGCGCGGCAATGGCCTGCTCGGCGGGGTTCGACACAGCGGACGGGTGATGGATCATGCGTGCGGACAGGCGCGGTTGGGCTAGGGGGACTCGATGAAAACATATTTACATGAAACCCGCGCCGAAAAAAATTCATTTTCATACTTTGAGGGTTTTCACCGACCAAAGCCCTTCGGACAAGGGTATCCAGCATCCCCGATATGCTGCGCCCCGATGAAAATGAATTTTCATCGGGGCGCCTGGAAGGCTTCAGCGCGCGCTTGGCGCCGCGCTCAGCACGCCGCCGCGCTCTGTTCGGGAATGTCGGTCAGCCGCGCCACCGGCGACATCACGATGATCAACGCCTGCACGAGAAACGCAAACGCCGCCGCAACCAGACACACGTCGATGCTCCAGCGCGCGCTGAGCGCAGCGCCCAGCAGCGCGCCCACCGGCCGCGCGCCATAGGTCGCCGTGCTGATCAGCGCGGACACGCGGCCGATCATTCGTTCGGGCGTGATCGCCTGACGCAGCGTGGTCGAGGCGACGACCCACAGAATCGGTCCCACGCCGAGCAGGAAGAAACTCGCGAGAGCGAGCCAAAAGGATGGCGCGACGAGCGTCGCGACCATCGCGAGCGACGCGAGCAGCCCGCACGACGGCCCGATGATCAGCAGACGGCCGAACGCCACACGCCGCGCGACCGCGGGCGCCGCGAGCGCACCGCACACCATGCCGACGCCGTACGCGCCGAGCGTCACGCCGACCGCCGACGCGTCGAGCCCGAGCCGATGCACCGCGTACGGCACATAGACCGCCTGCAGGATGAAGAAGCCGAGGTTGAAGAACACGGCGGTCAACAGGATCGGCAGCAGCAGCGGATCACGCAGCACGAAGCGGGTGCCGTCGCGCAGCTCCAGCATGAAGTGCCGCCGCGGCGCGGCCGCGCGCGGCGGCTCGCACAATCCCGCCAGCAACGCGACCGCGAGCGCCGACAAACCCGCCGCGGCGCCATACGCCCAGCCCGCGCCGATCCAGCCGACCAGCACGCCGCCCAGCGCCGGCCCCGCCGAATACGCGACGCTGCGCGCGAGTTCGAGCCGGCCGTTCGCGCTCGCATAGGCTTCGCGCGGCACGATCGACGGCACCAGCGAAGGCGCCGCGACGTTGTAGGCAACCGTGCCCGTCGCCGCGACGAAGCCGAGCGCGGCGAGCAGCGGCAGGTTCAGCGCATGTGTGAGCACCAGCAGCAGCACGCACAGCATCGCGCAGACCCGCACGCTCTCGGCGAGCGTCATCAGCACGCGGCGCGAGCGGCGGTCGGCCCAGACGCCGAGCGGCATCGACAGCAACAGGAAGGGCAGCGTCTGCGCGGTTTGCAGCAGACCGGTATCGCGCGCGTTCGCGCCGAGCGCGAACACCGCGACGAGCGGCGCGGCGGCGAGGCTGATCTGCTCGGCCGATTGCGCGCACAGGTTCGACCAGGCGAGGCGCTGGAAGGCGCGGGGCAGCCGTTGCGCGTTGGACGGCGAAGACGACGAAGACGTGGTGGCGGACATCGATGCACTCCCGAGATGTGACGTGAGGCATTCATCGTCGGCGCTTGGGGCCTGCGGGGCGCTCCGGTTCTTGCGGTGTTATTCTTCGCTCGCCATGAATCTCGAAAGCATCCTCTTTACTCAAGGTTTCGGTTCGCGCCGCCAGTGCCGCGCGCTGATCGGCGACGGCCGCGTCGGCATCGACGGCGCCATCTGCACCGATGCCGACGCCGATTTCGCCGTTGATAGCGGCGCGTTGCGCTTTAGCGTCGACGGCGTCGAGTGGCCGTATCGCGAGCACGCGTATCTGCTGCTGAACAAGCCGGTCGGCTACGAATGCTCGCGCGATCCGCAGCATCATCTGAGCGTGTTCAGCCTGCTGCCGCCGCAGTTCTCGGAGCGCGGCGTGCAGTGCGTCGGCCGCCTCGATCAGGACACCACGGGCCTGCTGCTGCTCTCCGACGACGGCAAGTTCGTGCATCAGTTCACGTCGCCGAAACGCAAGGTGCCGAAGCTCTACGTCGCGACCACGCGCCATCCGCTCGATGACGCGCAGCTCGCCGCGCTGCGCGCCGGCGTACTGCTGCACGGCGAGACCAAACCGAGCGCCGCGCTCGACGCACAGGCGCGCGACACCCACACGCTCGCGCTCACCGTGCTCGAAGGCAAATACCACCAGGTCAAGCGGATGATCGCGGCCTCGGGCAACCGCTGCGAGGCGCTGCATCGCGAGCGGATCGGCGGCCTCGCGCTGCCCGCGACGCTCGCGCCAGGCGCATGGCAATGGCTCGACGAAGCGGGCCTCGCCGCGCTGCGGGCCGGGTAAACGACTAGCGCGCGGTGAGCACCACCTAAGCCCTTGATGCGCCGAAGAAAGCCCGCGCGCATTGCGGTGCACCGCACATAGGCCGCTGCGTTGCAGCATGCCGTTGCTTACATGTCGCCCTATACTCGTCTAAACAAACGACTACAAAGGTTTCAAGGAGGGGCGCCATGAATATCGACAGCACGATGGCGTTTTCGCGCGCGATGATCGCGTTTATCTGCTTCGCGCTGCTGCTGGTCGGTGGATTGCTGGTCATCATGCGGCGGCGGCACCAGTACCATCCGAACCTGATCGGCGCGTTGATCGGCGGCATGCTGTGCTTCCTGTTGCTGGAAGTGCTGCCAACGCTGACCTGATGCCGGTTGGACCGCGGCTCGTTTTGCGCGGTGCATTGATGCGGTGCGGCGCAGGTGCAATTTCTCCGGGGCCAAGTGGCCTCGCGAGGCGGCATTTTTGTTTCCGTGGCTGGCCTAGCCGCCCTTGCCCTTCCCCTTCGCTTCGCACAAGAACCCGTCGACGCTCGGATAGCGCAGACGTACTCCCAATTCCTCCTTCAGACGCCGGTTCACAAGGCGGCGCGACTCGCGCATGAACGACAGCAGCATCGGATCGATTTGCTGCTCTGCCTGCTCGCGCGTGATGCGCGGCGCTCGCGCGAGCCCGAACGCATCGGCGACAGCGTCGAAATACTCGCCCATCTTCAGCGACGAATCGTCGGACGCGTGCAGCGCGCGCCCGGGCCGGCCATGCGTGGCGAGACGCACGAGGATCGCGGCGAGGTCGTCGGCGTGGATGTGATTCGTGTAGACGTCGTCGGCATCGACGAGAGCCGGCGTGCCTTTTTCGAGCCGCGCGAGCGGCAGGCGGTTGGCCGCATAGATGCCCGGAATCCGCGCGATGCTCGCGGCGACGCTGCCGCGCGCAGTCGCGCGCCGCAACTGCCGCTCGGCCGACACGCGACGTTTGGCGCGCGCATTCGCGGGCCGCGTCGCGCGCGTTTCGTCGATCCACGCGCCGCCGCAATCGCCGTAGACGCCCGTCGTGCTTGCGTAAACGATGCGCACCGGTGCCCGCGAAGCGCCGGTCTGGCACACCCCGTCGGGTACAATAGCGGGTGTTTCAGCGTTCAGACCTGAAGCGCGCGCGCGGCGCAGCCGCGCGATCGGCGCGACCGACGGCCTCGCCGCGCTAGCGTTCATGCGGCCCGCTGCACCTAGCGTCGCAAGCAGCGCGCGAGTGCGCCGGTCGTCGTCGCCGGACTTCTGCGGTGGCGCGAGATGCAGCACCGTCGGCGCGAGGCGCGCGAGCCGTTTGAGGCTGCGGCGCGCGTCGAGATCGCCGACGAGCGGCGTCACGCCCGCGGCGCGCAACTCGTCGCAGCGCGCGGCGTGGCTGGTCAATGCGAAGACATGCGCGCGCGGCCGCAACAGAGGCACGCAGCGCATGCCGACGTCGCCGCATCCTACGATCAGCACGCGCGGCCGGCGGAAATTTCGTGTCGCTTTCATGGTGGGCGCATTGTAGCGGTCACGCACAACAGGTACCGCGCGGTTGATCCGGCGGGTCCGATTTCGATTCCGTTTTTTCGATTCCGAACACTTTATGGCATTTAACGTCACGCTCCGGCAAACCGGCCGGCAGTTTCAGGTAGAACAGGACGAACCGGTGCTCTCCGCAGCCCTGCGTCAAGGCATCGGCCTGCCGTACGGCTGCAAGAACGGCGCGTGCGGTTCGTGCAAGGGCACGGTCGTGAGCGGCGAGGTCGAACAGCGCGCGCACTCGTCGTCGGCGCTGTCGAACGACGAAAAGACCCGCGGCATGGCGCTCCTGTGCTGCGCGACCGCGTGCTCCGATCTCGAAGTCGACATCCGCGAAGTGGCTGGCGTCGGCGACGTGCAGGTCAAGAAGCTGCCGTGCCGCGTGAACGCGATCGAGCGCAAGGCCGACGACGTGATCGTCGTTAAGCTGCAACTGCCCGCGAACGAGCGCCTGCAATATCTGGCCGGCCAGTACCTCGAGTTCATCCTGAAGGACGGCAAGCGCCGCAGCTATTCGATGGCGAATGCGCCGCACGTCGAAGGCCCGATCGAGCTGCACATCCGCCATATGCCCGGCGGTGCGTTCACCGATCACGTGTTCAGCACGATGAAGGAGCGCGACATCCTGCGCTTCGAAGCGCCGCTCGGCACGTTCTTCCTGCGCGAAGATTCGGACAAGCCGATCGTGCTGCTCGCATCGGGCACCGGCTTCGCGCCTCTGAAGGCGATCGTCGAGCATGCGGTGTTCAAGAACATCACGCGCCCCATGACGCTCTACTGGGGCGCGCGCCGCAAGAAAGACCTCTATCTGCTCGAACTCGCCGAACAATGGGCGCGCGAGATTCCGCACTTCAAGTTCGTGCCGGTGCTCTCCGAGCCCGACGCGGGCGACGCATGGACGGGCCGCACGGGCTTCGTGCATCGCGCGGTGATCGAGGATCTGCCCGATCTGTCGGCCTACCAGGTGTACGCATGCGGCGCGCCGGTGATGGTCGAATCGGCGCTGCGCGACTTCACGCAGCATCACCAACTGCCGGAAGACGAGTTCTACGCGGACTCGTTCACGAGCGCGGCCGATCTCGCGAACGCGGTCTGATTGCACGCCGGCAATTTCGCCCCGATGCAGCACCAGTGCAAATTCATGGTTTACACCGGTGCTTTTCTTATCGTATTCTTTCGCGCATGAACCGCATCCAGTCCGAACTCCGACGTCGCCGCTCGCCGCTCCCCTAGGGACGCCGCTGGCTTCGTCACGGACTCGCGCCACACACATACCTGGGCGCAAGCTGTTCGAATCATGAAAGCCACGGCATGCCGTGGCTTTTCTGTTTTTCCGGCCGCCGTTTTTATTGGCCAAACCGTCACCGTTTCTTCACCCTGCTCTTACCCTTTGCCTGGAGCCTGCCGACATGAATTTCAATGAGTATCCAATCGATTCGCTGATGTACATCACGAACCGACCCGAAATCGTTTTCACGCACGGCAAAGGCTCGTGGATTTACGACAACGACGGCAAGCGCTACCTGGATTTCATTCAGGGCTGGGCAGTCAACAGCCTCGGCCACTGCAACGACGGCATGATCGAAGCGCTGAACAGCCAGGCGAAGCTGCTGATCAACCCGTCGCCGGCGTTCTACAACGAGCCGATGGCGAAGCTCGCGGGTCTGCTCACGCAGCACAGCTGCTTCGACAAGGTGTTCTTCGCGAACAGCGGCGCGGAGGCGAACGAAGGCGCGATCAAGCTCGCGCGCAAGTGGGGCAGGAAGTTCAAGGACGGCGCGTTCGAGATCATCACGTTCGACCACAGCTTCCACGGCCGCACGCTCGCGACGATGTCGGCCAGCGGCAAGCCGGGCTGGGACACGATCTACGCACCGCAGGTGCCGGGCTTCCCGAAGGCGGACCTGAACGACATCGCATCGGTGGAAAAGCTGATCAACGCGAAAACCGTCGCGGTGATGCTCGAGCCGATCCAGGGCGAAGGCGGCGTGATTCCCGCAACCCGCGAATTCATGCAGCAACTGCGCGAACTGACGAAGAAGCACAACATTCTGCTGATCGTCGATGAAGTGCAAAGCGGCTGCGGTCGCGCCGGCACGCTGTTCGCGTATCAGCTGTCGGGCATCGAGCCGGACATCATGACGCTCGGCAAGGGCATCGGCGGCGGCGTGCCGCTCGCGGCGCTGCTGTCGAAGGCGGAAATCGCCGTGTTCGAAGCGGGCGACCAGGGTGGCACCTACAACGGCAATCCGCTGATGACGGCGGTCGGCTACTCGGTGATCTCGCAGCTGACGGCGCCGGGCTTCCTCGAAGGCGTGCGCTCGCGCGGCGAATATCTGCGCACGAAGCTGCTCGAGCTGTCCGAGGAACGCGGCTTCAAGGGCGAGCGCGGCGAGGGTCTGCTGCGCGCGCTGCTGCTCGGCAAGGACATCGGCAACCAGATTGTCGAGAAGGCGCGCGAAATGCAGCCCGACGGCGTGCTGCTGAACGCCGCGCGTCCGAACCTGCTGCGTTTCATGCCGGCGCTGAACGTGACGACCGAAGAGATCGACCAGATGCTGGCGATGCTGCGCTCGGTTCTCGACTCGCTGTAATCAGCCACGGAGCGCACCGATGACGACGAACACGACGCTGTCGATCCGCCGCTTCGACGCGAGCGATACCGAAGCGGTGATCGCGCTATGGCAGCAGGTCTTTCCCGAATATCGCGACGTGACGCGACCGCGGCGCAATCCGCGTCTGTCGATCGCGAACAAGCTCGCGACGCAACCGGAGCTGTTCTTCGTCGCGGAGCTCGATGGCCGCATCGTCGGCACCGTGATGGGCGGCTATGACGGACACCGCGGCTGGCTGTATTCGCTTGCGGTCGACGCATCGCTGCGACGTCATGGCATCGGCGCGCGGCTCGTCGCGCACGTCGAGAGCGAGCTGACGAAGCTTGGTTGTCCGAAGCTGAACTTGCAGGTATTGTCGTCGGCCTCGGCTGAAGTGCACGCGTTCTACGATGCGCTCGGCTATCGCGCCGATGCGGTGATCAGCCTCGGCAAGCGGCTCGGCCAATACGCGGACGCAGCCCCGGCGGGTTGATTCGCGTCGTACACCTGATTAAAGAAGGCCGCATGCGCTGGTTGGCGCATGCGGCCTTTTTCATGGTTCTCTCATGTGCGGCGCACATATCGGCGGATTCGGACAAATAGCAGATGGTGGGCAGACGGATTGCCTAGAATCGTTTACGCAAGAGACGACGCCGGGCTGGATGAGACGTTCGCGGCGGTTCGCGACGCTCCCCGCGGCGGCTCATGCATCTGAGTCCCAACGCGTTTGAATCCTAAGGGGAATCTTCATGGCGACTTATGTGGTGCTCCTGCAATTCACGGATCAGGGGATCCGCGCGATCAAGAACACAGCGCAGCGAGCCGGGCAGACGGCGGAGATGGCGAAAACTTTTGGCTGCGAGATGAAGCAGATCTACTGGACCTTGGGGGAATACGACATTGTCTCGGTCGTCGAAGCGGCAGACGAGCAGAGCTTCCTCGCCTTCGGCTTCGCGCTCGGCTCGGCCGGCAATGTCCGCTCGCAAACACTGCGTGCGTTCACCAAAGACGAAATCAGTGCGGTTATCGGGAAACTCCCATAATTCATGCACGGGTCAGCAAGAAAAAACGCGCCGCACGATGTTGCATCGTGCGGCGCGTTGCAAGAAGGAGGTGTGCGAGAAAGCGGCACACGTCCAACTCATCAGCTACTTATTCACCGACTCGTTCACCCACTCATTCACCCAGGTAAGCGGCCCGAACCTTCGGATCGTCGAGCATCTGTTTCGCGTCGCCCGACATCGTAATCAGACCGGAGTCCATCACGTAGCCACGATTGGCCGCCTGCAGCGCGAGACGCGCGTTCTGCTCGACGAGCAGCACCGTCATACCTTCAGCGGAAATCGAGCGCACCACTTCGAAGATCTTCTCGACCATGATCGGCGACAGACCCATCGACGGTTCATCGAGCAGCAGCAGCTTGGGCCGCGAGATGATCGCACGCGCCATCGCGAGCATCTGCTGCTCACCGCCCGACAGCGTGCCCGCGTATTGCGAGGCGCGCTCCTTCAGACGCGGGAAGAAGCCGAACATGCGCTCGACGTCCGACTTGATACCGTCGGCATCGTTGCGCAGATACGCGCCCATCTGCATGTTCTCGACGATCGACATACGCGCGAAGATGCCGCGACCTTCCGGCACCATCGCGAGACCGCGCTTGAGCAACTCGTGCGCGGGCAGGCCTTTGATCGACTGGCCCATGTACTCGATGTCGCCGGCCGCGTACGCCTTCAGGCCGGTGATCGCCTTCATCGTCGTGGTCTTGCCCGCGCCGTTCGCGCCGATCAGCGTGACGAGTTCGCCCTGCCCGACTTCGAGGTCAACACCCTTTACCGCCTGGATGCCGCCGTAGTTGACCTGCAGGCCCTTGATTTTCAACATTGCTTGCGTCGTGGACATCAGTGGACCCCCGCACCCAGATAAGCTTCGATCACCTTCGCATCCTTCTGCACGTCCTGCGGCAGACCCTGTGCGATCACCTTGCCATAGTCGAGCACCGTCATCTGGTTGCACAGGCCCATCACGAGCTTCACGTCGTGTTCGATCAGCAGAATCGTCTTGCCGTCCGCGCGGATCTTGTCGAGCAGCTTGGTCAGCTCGACTTTCTCGGTGGCGTTCATGCCGGCCGCCGGTTCGTCGAGCGCGAGCAGCTTCGGATCCGTCGCCAGCGCACGCGCGATCTCCAGACGACGCTGGTGGCCATACGACAGGTTGCGCGACGTGTAGTCCGCGTATTGCGTGATGCCGACGTAGTCGAGCAGTTCGAGCGCGCGCTCCTTGATCTCGCGCTCTTCCTGGCGTTCGGCCGGGGTCTGGAACACCGCGCCGAGCAGACCGTGTTTGGTGCGCACATGACGGCCGACCATCACGTTTTCGAGCGCGGTCATGCCGCCGAACAGGCGAATGTTCTGGAACGTGCGCGCAATGCCCGCCTTCGCGACCTGATAGACCGCGGTCGGCGTGTAGTTCTCGCCGTCGAGCTTGAACTCGCCCGAATCCGGCGTGTACAGACCCGTGATCACGTTGAAGAAGGTCGTCTTGCCGGCGCCGTTCGGGCCGATCAGACCGTAGATTTCACCCGCGCGGATCTGCAGGCCGACCTCGGAAAGCGCCTGCAAACCGCCGAAGCGCTTGTTGACGCCCTTCACCGACAGACGGATCGCCGCGTTGTTGCTTACGTTATCGCTCATGTCTTTTTCTCCACCGGACCTTATGCGCGCACCGGCTTCTTGCCGCTACGCTTCGCCAGCTTCGCAATCTTGTCTTCGTGCTTCGGCGCGGGCCACAGGCCTTCCGAGCGATACAGCATGATCACGACCATCGCCAGACCGTACAGCAGCTGACGGATCACTTCGGTATCGACGACTTCATGGCCGAAGATCATGTTCTGCAGCGGACCCATCGTGGAGCGCAGGAACTCGGGGAACACCGCGAGCAGCACCGCGCCGAGAATCACGCCGGGAATGTGGCCCATGCCGCCGAGCACCACACAGGCGAGCACCACGACCGATTCCCAGAACGTGAACGATTCCGGCGACACGAAGCCCTGGAACGCACCGAACATCGCGCCCGACAAGCCGCCGAACGACGCGCCCATCGCGAACGCGAGCAGCTTCACGTTGCGGGTGTTGATGCCCATCGCCTTGGCGGCAATTTCATCTTCGCGGATCGCGGCCCACGCGCGGCCGATACGCGAATGCTGCAGACGCGTACACGTCCAGATCACGAACAGCGCGCACAGCACGAACAGGTAGTAGTACAGGTACACCGCCGGGAACTGCATGCCGAACAGCGAGTGCGACTGCGCGAAGCTGAAGCCGCCGATCTGCACCGGCGCGATCCCGGTGATCCCCTTCGGACCATTGGTGATGTTCACCGGACGGTCGAGGTTGTTCATGAAGATCCGCACGATTTCCCCGAAGCCGAGGGTCACGATCGCCAGGTAGTCGCCGCGCAGACGCAGCGTCGGCGCGCCGAGCAGGATCCCGAACATCGCGGCCAGCGACATCGCGATCGGCACGATGATCCAGATCGGCACGTTCAAACCGTGCGGCGCGAGCGCCGCGATCCATTCGAATTGCGTCGACAGGTGCGGCGAGCTCAGCAGCGCGGCCGTGTAGGCACCGATCGCGTAGAACGCGATGTAGCCCAAGTCGAGCAGGCCGGCAAAGCCCACCACCACGTTCAGGCCCAACGCGAGCATCACGTACAGCATCGCGAAGTCGAGCACGCGGACCCAGTAGTTGCCGCCCGCCGCGCCGATGATCATCGGCGCGGCGATCACGAAGATCGTCGTAAGGATGCCGATGGTCAGCGTCTTCGTGCGGTTCTTTTCGGGGATGAGCGTTGTGGACGGCTCGATCGGTTGAATTGAGGTCATGATTGTTGACTCCTTGTGGCCCGGGATCAGGCGCGATCCGCGACACGTTCGCCGAGCAGACCCGACGGACGGAACACGAGCACGACGATCAGCACGATGAACGCGAACACGTCCTGGTAGTTGCTACCGAACACGCCGCCCGTGAGGTTGCCGATATAGCCGGCGCCCAACTGCTCGATCAGGCCGAGCAGCACGCCGCCGACCATCGCGCCGCCGAGATTGCCGATACCGCCGAGCACCGCCGCGGTAAAGGCCTTCAGGCCAGGGATGAAGCCCATGTAGAAGTGCGCGTTGCCGTATTCGGACGCGATCATCACGCCGGCGAGCGCCGCGAGCGCCGAGCCGATCATGAAGGTCGCCGAAATCACGAAGTTCGGGCTCACACCCATCAGGCTCGCGACGTTCGGATTCTCGGCGATCGCGCGCATCGCGCGGCCGAGCCTGGTCTTATGCACGAGCAGCAGCAGGCCGCCCATCACGATGAACGCCACCACGATGATCACGATTTCGGTCATCGAGATCACGGCGCCGGGCGTCGTGTCGGTGGCCTTGATCACGTTGATCGGGTCAGTGGGCAACAGCTGCGGGAACGGCAGCGGATTGCGCGACCAGATCATCATCGCGAGCGTCTGCAGCAGAATCGACACACCGATCGCGGTGATCAGCGGCGCGAGACGCGGTGCGCGGCGCAACGGCCGGTAGGCCACGCGTTCGATCGTGTAGCCGACCACCGCGCAGACCGCCGCCGCGATGAGCAGCGCGATGACCAGCGTCAGCACGTTGCCGAGGCCGGGGAAGTGGTTCTGCAGCACACCTATGGCGGAGAGCGCAACCATCGCGCCCACCATCAACACATCGCCGTGAGCGAAGTTGATGATGCCCAGAATGCCGTAAACCATCGTATAGCCCAGTGCGATGATGGCGTAGACACTGCCAAGCACCAGTCCATTCAGGATCTGCTGGATGAAGATATCCATTTATTGCTCCTTAGCCCGTGCGACTGGATTCGCGTTTTTCATCTGCCGGTGGGCGGTGATGCACTACGAATCTCAACGGCACTGCGGGTACTGATGTAAAAGACCGGTAAGGGTTATCCGCTGCCGGCTTGCCCTGACGACCGTGATGCGGTCGCGAGCTCCCCTTGGGCGGATGCAAAAACGGCACCGTTGGATGGTGTCGGTGCCGTCAGGCCGAACTTCCCGTCATCACATCTTTACGACGTCGAGCACTGCTTTCTTGCCGTCCTTGAAGTCGTAAAGTGTAATGGCGCCCTCTTTCAAATCACCCTTGTCGTCGAACGCGATGTGGCCGATTACCCCGTTGTAATCGGTCGAAGGCATCGCAGCCAGCACCTTGGGCGCCTCGATCGAATTAGCGCGCTTCATTGCATCGACGATCACGTACACAGCGTCATACGTGAACGGCGCGTAAATCTGCACCGGCGTGTGGAAGCGGTCCTCGTACTTCTTTTCGAAGTCCGCTCCATTGGTCATTTTCGAAAGCGCGAGTCCTGCTTCCGAACAGACCAGGTTTTGCACGGCGGTACCCGCCAGCTCACCTACCTTGTCGGTACACACACCGTCGCCGCCAAGGATTTTTGCCCTGATACCGAGCGCCGCCGCCTGCTTCGTAAACGGCCCGCCCGTCGCGTCCATGCCGCCGAACATAATCGCGTCCGGCTGAACACTCTTGATCTTCGTGAGAATGGCCCGGAAATCCGTGGCCTTGTCGTTCGTCGCCTCCCGCGCGACGATCTTCGCGCCGCTCGCCTCGGCGGTCTTCGCGAATTCGTCCGCGAGACCTTTGCCGTAGGCGGTCGCATCGTCCACGATCGCGATGCGTTTGGCGCCCAGCGCCTTCGTCGCGTAATTGGCGAGCGCCGGACCCTGCTGCGCGTCGGTCGCGACCACTCGATAGGTCGTCTTGAAACCCTGCTGCGTATACGCCGGATTGGTCGACGACGGCGAGATTTGCACGATGCTCGCGTCGCTATAGATCTTCGAAGCCGGAATCGAGACCCCGGAGTTCAGGTGCCCGATCACCGCGACCACGTGATCGTCCACCAGCTTCTGCGCGACGGCGGTGCCCGTTTTCGGGTCCGCCGCATCGTCCTGCGCGTCGAGTTTCAGCTGGACCTTGCGACCGTCGATCGTCAGGCCCTGCGCATTGATTTCCTCGACCGCGAGGCGCGCCCCATTTTCGTTGTCCTTGCCCAGGTGCGCGATGCCGCCCGTCAACGGGGCCGCGTGACCAATCTTTACGATAGTCGCTTCGCTCGCGGCGGCGACCGCAGCGGACGAAGCCGCCGATGCGCCCGCTCCCGCTTCGCCATCCTGTTTCTTGCCGCACGCGGTCAGCATCGCAACCGCGGCCGCGATGGACACGGCGTAAGCAAATTTGACTCGCATCAAGTAAGGTCTCCTGCGCCTTGCAAAATCCACTGTCCAGGACCTCAAGGCCTTGAGAACGCGCGCATTGTAACTCCAATTATGCGGGTGGCAATATTGTTGAACCGGTGGGGTTTTCCTGCATTGCAACCTGATATTGAAAGCAAAATCCGCAGAAAAGAGCAACCCGGTTGCGATCCGTTTGCGTGCATCAGTTGCACCGTCGCCGAACCCGATGGCACCAAGTGTTGCGGTCCCTCGGCGTGAATGCCGGCTAGGCCGGGGCTTGCGTCCGATATGTCCTTTTATCCCACGCGCGGCAAGAGCACCAATTCAGTGCATGATTAAATCGTCTTAAGCTCTTGGCCTAGATTAAAACAGGGGCGCATCGCTCGAAAATCAATAAAACACCCGATCACAATTTCAAAAAAGTTTGTGCGCGAGAGCACTGAAACGTGCGAATTCATTCGATCCGGCACCTAATTTTCTCAGTGCCCCCCCCAGACTCGCGCCATAAAAAAAGCGCGCCCGAGGGCGCGCTTTCCTTTCAGCGATGCTAACGGATTGTCAGGCTGGCAGACCGAGCCCGCGCGGCAGCGGAAACGCGATGTTTTCCTCGATGCCTTCGAGCGCGCGCACGCTGCGCACACCCAGTTCACGCAGACGCGCGATCACTGCCTGGGCGAGCACCTCGGGCGCCGACGCACCGGCGGTCACACCGATGCGGCGCTTGCCCTCCACCCAGACCGGATCGATCTGATCGGGCGAATCGACCATGTAGGCCGGTACGCCGAGCTTCTCGGCGAGTTCGCGCAAGCGGTTCGAATTCGAGCTATTCGGACTGCCGACGACGATCACGACGTCGCACTTCGGCGCCATGAACTTCACGGCGTCCTGGCGATTCTGCGTGGCGTAGCAGATGTCCTGCTTCTTCGGCTCACGGATGGACGGATACTTGGCCTTCAGCGCGCCGATGATTTCGGCGGCGTCGTCGACCGACAGCGTGGTTTGGGTGACGAACGCGATCCGCTCGGGATCGGCGAGCTGCAGCGCCTGCACGTCTTCGATGTCCTCGACCAGATGCATGCCCTCGGCCGCTTGACCCATCGTGCCTTCCACTTCCGGGTGGCCTTTGTGGCCGATCATCACGATGTCGAAACCGTCCTGGCGCATCTTGGCGACTTCGATATGCACCTTGGTCACGAGCGGACAGGTCGCGTCGTATACCCGCAGCCCGCGTGACTCCGCCTCCGAACGCACGGCCTTCGACACGCCATGCGCGCTGAAGATCACCGTGTTGCCAGCCGGCACTTCCTCCAGGTTCTCGATGAAGATCGCACCCTTCTTGCGCAGGTCTTCGACCACATAGGCGTTATGGACGATTTCGTGACGCACGTAGATCGGTGAGCCATACAGCTTGATGGCCCGCTCGACGATCTCGATCGCCCGGTCGACGCCGGCGCAGAAACCGCGTGGCTGGGCCAGCAGGATCTCCGCTTCGGCAAGAGTCGTATCCGTGATGCTCATGTTTACAAAATCCCGATGATTTTCACTTCAAACGCCAGCGCCTGGCCGGCAAGCGGGTGATTGAAATCGAACAGGGCCGACGTTTCGCCGACTTCCTTCAGCACGCCGGCGTAGCGCCCGCCGCCCGGCGCGTTGAATTCGACCAGGTCACCCGGGGAAAAATCCTCGCCGATCATGCTGTTCTCCCGCAGCGTGGCGAGGGACACGCGCTGGATCAGATCCGGATTGCGTGGGCCGAACGCCTGACCCGGCGCTAGCTGAAAGGTCGAATGGTGGCCCACCTTCAAACCCAGCAAAATATCTTCCAGCGGCGGCGCCAGTTGACCTGCACCGAGCAGCAACGTGGCCGGCTTGTCGTTGAACGTGTTGATCACTTCGGCGCCATCGGCAAGGGAAAGCCGGTAATGCAGCGTGACGTGTGAACCGGGTTTCACCTCGGAAATATCGATGATGCTCATGCAATGCTCGCTCAGTCGAAGCGCGCTGCACGCGTGCGCCGCGGGCGCAGTCGACGCGTGTGGCAAACCGTCGGGGTGCCGTGCGCAAAGCGTCTATTGTAAGCCACCTAGCGGGCGCCGGCTTGAGTCCGTCGCGCGTGAGGGTGGCACGGCACTCCGGCGCGTTGCGCCGCGTGTGCGCCGACAACCTTACGCGGAGGACTCTATATATATGGCTGATTTCGCCAGCACAATCGACGAAACACCTGCGGCAAAACTGCGACCGAAGGCGCGCCCACGCGCCACGGGCGGCGCGAAAGCCGCCTCCAATCGGTCGGCCAGGACTCCCTCAGAAACCGCCGACTCGGCGGTCCGCAGCCGGCGGCAACTGTTCCGGGGCAAATGGCTCCGGCGCGACATGCCGCGCGAGCGACTGATCGACCAGGGCCCCGACGTGCTGTCGGACACCGAAATGATCGCGCTCGTGCTCGGCTCCGGCCTGCCCGGTCACGACGTGTTCAGCGTCGCGCGGACGCTGCTCGATCGCTTCGGCTCACTGCGCGCAATGCTCGACGCCACTTATCAGGATTTCGATGGCATTCGCGGCATTGGCCCGGCAAAAAAGGCGCAATTGCTCGCGATCATGGAAATGGCGCGCCGCTCCCTCGTGGACAAGATGCGCAAGCGCCAGCTGATGAATTCGCCCGAAGCGGTCGAAAGTTATCTGCGCCTTCTGATCGGCGGACAGCCGCAGGAGGTGTTCGTGTCGCTGTTTCTCGACGCGCGGCATCGGCTGATCCGCTGCGAGGAAAGCGCGCGCGGCTCGCTCACGCGGATGGCGGTGTATCCACGGGAGATCGTGCGGCGGGCGCTCGCCGCGAACGCGGCCAGCCTGATCGTTGCGCACAATCATCCGTCCGGCGCCGTCGAGCCGAGCGCGAGCGACTGCCGCCTCACGCAGACACTGCGCGACGCGCTCGCGCTCGTCGATGTGCAGCTGATCGATCATCTGGTGATCGGCGCGGACAGCGTATACTCGTTCGCCCGCGCCGGCTGGCCGGAGCTCGCACGCAAGCCCGCTGGAGCGCGGGAAGCGGAAGGGCCACCGCACGGCGCCGTGCCCCGCGTCGCAAATAAGGTTTGATTTTGCGGCTTTTTTTCTGCTAGAATTCCGGTTTGCCTATTTCCAACCCCCTGTTCCGAAGCCATCAAGGCGTTCCGCAAAGGTCAGGCGGCTGTGGTAGCGAAGTGCCTCGATGCAAATTCGGCGCAAGTTCGCACACCCTCAGCGCGGCTCTTTTCGGGAAACTTTCACGGCGTTCGAACTCAGAATTAGCGTATTAGGAGTGCTCTCATGGCACGCGTATGCCAAGTAACTGGGAAAGCGCCGATGAGCGGCAACAACGTTTCCCACGCGAACAACAAGACCAAGCGCCGGTTCCTGCCGAACCTGCAAAGCCGCCGTATCTGGGTGGAAAGCGAAAACCGTTGGGTGCGTCTGCGTATTTCGAACGCCGGCCTGCGCCTGATCGACAAGAACGGTATCGACGCTGTGCTCGCAGACCTGCGCGCACGCGGTGAAGCCTAAGGAGTAAATCATGGCGAAAGGCGCACGCGACAAGATCAAGCTGGAATCGACCGCAGGCACGGGTCACTTCTACACGACCACGAAGAACAAACGCAACATGCCGGAAAAGATGCTGATCAAGAAATTTGATCCGGTCATCCGCAAGCACGTTGACTACAAGGAAACCAAGATCAAGTAATCTTGGCTCTCCAGCCTGACGAAGGCAAAAATACGAAAAGCCTCGCATCCGTGCGAGGCTTTTTTGTTTTTGGGCGGGCTTCGCGATAGCGCAGCAATGCGCGCGCAAATCGCCCTATTCCGTTCGGCCTGCTTTCGCTAGTGCGTCGTGGCGCGTATCCTTTGTCGTTTTCGCGGCGTGCGGTTCGCACGCCGTCATCGCAAAATGAAAGACGGAGATGTGGGTAATGGAATTCGATGTGGCGATTGTCGGTAGCGGTCTGGCTGGTTTGAGCGTCGCGCTCAACCTCGCGCAGACACGGCGCGTTGCTGTGATCGCCAAGCGATCGCTGACCGAGGGCGCGAGCGACTGGGCGCAAGGCGGTATCGCCGCGGTGCTGGATTCCGCGGACAGCGTCGAAAATCACGTGCGCGACACGCTGATCGCGGGTGGCGGTCTGTGCGACGAGGCTGCGACGCGCTTTATCGTCGAGCATGGGCGCGATGCGATCGAATGGCTGATCGAACAGGGCGTGCCATTCACGAAAGACGACGCCGCCGAGCTGGGCTTTCATCTGACGCGCGAAGGCGGCCATAGCCATCGCCGGATCATTCACGCGGCCGACGCGACCGGCCATGCGGTCGTCGCCACGCTCAGCGAGCAGGTGCGCCATCATCCGAACATCACGCTGTTCGAAGATCATCACGCGATCGATCTGATCACGTCCGAACGCCTCGGCCTACCTGGCCGGCGCTGCCATGGTCTGTATGCGCTCGATCTGCAAAGCGGCCGCACCGTTACGATCGAAGCGCCGCATACGGTGCTCGCGACCGGCGGCGCGGGCAAGGTGTACCTGTACACGACCAACCCTGACACCGCGACCGGCGACGGCATCGCGATGGCATGGCGCGCCGGTTGTCGCGTGGCGAACATGGAATTCATCCAGTTCCACCCGACGTGCCTGTTTCACCCGTACGCGAAGTCGTTCCTGATTTCGGAAGCAGTGCGCGGCGAAGGCGGCATTCTGAAGCTGCCCGACGGCACACGCTTCATGCCCAATCACGACGAGCGCGCGGAGCTTGCGCCGCGCGATATCGTCGCGCGGGCGATCGACTTTGAGATCAAAAAACGCGGCATCGACTGCGTGTACCTCGACATCAGCCACCAGCCGGCCGCGTTCCTGCACGAGCATTTCCCGACGATCCTCGCCCGCTGCCTCGAGTTCGGCATCGACATCACGAAAGAGCCGATTCCGGTGGTGCCGGCCGCGCATTACACGTGCGGCGGCGTCGTCACCGATCTGGCGGGGCGCACTGACCTCGCGGGTCTCTACGCGGTCGGCGAAACGTCCTGCACCGGCCTGCACGGCGCGAACCGGCTGGCCAGCAATTCGTTGCTCGAATGCCTCGTGATCGGCCGCGCCGCTGCCGAGGCGATCGAAGCGGAAGGCTTCGCCGCCGCCGTGCACGCGCCGCTGCCGGCTTGGGACGAAAGCCGCGTGTCCGATCCGGACGAGGAAGTGGTGGTCGCGCACAACTGGGACGAACTGCGCCGGCTGATGTGGAACTACGTCGGCATCGTGCGCACCGACAAACGGCTCGAGCGCGCGAAGCACCGGCTCGCGCTGTTGCGCGACGAAATCCACGAGTACTACGCGAACTTCAAGGTAAGCCGCGATCTGCTGGAGCTGCGCAATCTGGTCGACGTGGCGTCCCTGATCGTGGACGGCGCGCGCTCGCGGCGCGAAAGCCGCGGCCTGCATTTCAGTCGCGACTGGCCGGCCACATTGCCCAAGGCGCTGCCGACGGTGCTCACGCCAAAGTATGTCCGCAGGCCGAATGCCTGATGGCATCGCGCCGGAGCATACGCTGAAACGGCGCCGCAAATAACAAGGCCATTGCCGGCAAACTCCGGCAATGGCCTTGTTCAGTCGTCATGGGCGTCGATCGATGCGCTAAGACGCGCGACGCTCAAACGATTCGCATCGAGTAGTCGGTCGCGCGCACGTCCTTGGTCAGCGCACCAATCGACACGCGATCCACGCCCGTCTCCGCGATCGTGCGCACGGTCTCGAAATTGACGCCGCCGGACACCTCGAGCACCGCGCGGCCGGCCGTGACGCGAACCGCGTCGCGCATCATGGCGAACGAGAAGTTGTCGAGCAGAATCGACTCCGCCCGATGCGCGAGCGCGGTTTCAAGTTGTTCGAGCGTTTCGACTTCGATCTGGATGGGCACGCCCGCATTCAACGCGAGAGCCGCGTCCATCGCCGCACCCACTCCGCCGGCCGCCGCAATGTGGTTCTCCTTGATCAGAATGCCGTCGTACAACGCGAGTCGCTGATTGGCACCGCCGCCGACGCGCACCGCGTACTTCTGCGCGAGCCGCAAACCCGGCAGTGTCTTGCGCGTATCGAGAACGCGGGTGCTCGTGTGGGCAATCGCGTCGACATAGCGGCGGGTTGCGCTTGCCACGCCCGACAGCAGTTGCAGGAAATTCATCGCGTTACGCTCGGCGGTCAGCAGCGCGCGTACCGGCCCGCGCAGATCGCAGACCGTCGTATCGGCGCTCATGCGGTCGCCCTCGCGGTAACGCCATTGAACTTCGATGCGCGGATCGACCGCACGCATCACCGCGTCGAACCAAGGCACGCCGCATAGCACCGCTTCCTCGCGCACGATGATGCGCGCGTTGCGAACGTCATCGGCAGGCACGAGGCGGCCGGTCTCATCGCCGCTACCGATATCTTCGGCGAGCGCATCGGCGACGTTGCGCGCGAGCGCAGCGTCGAACGCCTCGCCGTAGTGCGCGTGAATCTCCGCGAAAAGCGGCGATGTTGCGTTGGCCCCATCGCGCGCCACTGCCTGCTCAGGCGCCTTCTGCACCACCGTCATTACGCTGCTCCCACGTTCGAATAGAGTTGCGCGTCGCGCGCGAGATCGCCGCTCGCCTGCACACGCTTCTTGTGACGCGCCGCGAAATCGAGCATACGGTCGATCGGCAGACGCGCCCGCTCGCCGATCGCGCGATCGACGAAGATCTCGTTATGGCCGCGCTCGAGCACATCGGCCAGATTCGCGAGGCCGTTCATCGCCATCCACGGGCAATGCGCGCAGCTCTTGCAGGTCGCGCTGTTGCCGGCCGTCGGCGCGGCAATCAGCGTCTTGCCGGGCGCGGCGAGTTGCATCTTGTGCAGGATGCCGAGGTCGGTCGCGACGATGAAGTGCGTCGCGTCGAGCTTCTGCGCAGCGTCGATCAACTGCGTGGTCGAGCCGACGACGTCCGCCAGCGCGACCACGTTGGCCGGCGACTCCGGATGCACGAGCACCTTCGCGTGCGGATATTCGGCGCGCAGCAGATCGAGCTCGATGCCCTTGAATTCGTCGTGCACGAGGCACGAGCCCTGCCACATCAGCATGTCCGCGCCGGTCTTGCCCTGGATGTAGCTACCGAGATGACGGTCCGGTGCCCAGATGATCTTCTCGCCGCGCGCATGCAGATCGGCGACGATCTCCAACCCGATCGACGACGTCACCATCCAGTCCGCGCGCGCCTTCACGGCTGCGCTCGTGTTCGCGTACACGACCACCGTGCGGTCCGGGTGTGCGTCGCAGAACGCCGAGAACTCGTCGGCCGGACAGCCGAGGTCGAGCGAACAGGTCGCGTCCAGATCCGGCATCAGAATGCGCTTGTCCGGACTGAGAATTTTTGCGGTCTCACCCATGAAGCGCACGCCCGCGACCACCAGCGTCTGCGCTTCGTGATCGCGCCCGAAGCGCGCCATTTCCAGCGAATCGGCCACGCAACCGCCGGTTTCGTCTGCGAGCTCCTGCAATTCAGCGTCGACATAATAATGCGCGACCAGCACCGCTTTCTCGCGCTTGAGCAATTCGCGGATGCGCGCCTTCAGCGCCCGCTTCTCTTCCGCGGACGGCGTCTCGGGCACCTTCGCCCACGCCTGCCCGATCCCGCAGGTCGTGCCCTGCGCCTGAGGCCGATCGAATTCGACGGTCCTGATCGCCTGCTGCTCCATCATCTCCTCTGCCCTCACCTGGCCGCCGCGGCTTGCCACTCGCGCAACACGCGCAATGCATTTCCACGGCCCAAAAACGCAAAACCCCGCCAACGCGGGGTTTTGTGACGTCCTGAAATTTTAATAGATTTCAGGCATATCGACGCAGTCGCATCGCGAAGTCTTGCAGCGCCTTGATGCCGCTCTGCTCGGCGCGATGGCACCAGTCCTGCAATTGCGCCAGCAATTGCTCGCGCGACGCGTTGGAGCGCTCCCACATCGCCGCCAGTTCGTTGCGCATATCGATGTAGGTCTTCAGCTTCTGGCTGCTCGCAAAAATCTGCGGCAGCTGGAGCCTCTGCGGCTCATTAAGGCCCGCCTCTTCCTTGTGGAACCAGCTACGCGCGCCGCGCATCACCTGATACTTCTCGCGCGCTCCGACTTCCTTCAGATGCGCGAGCTCCTGACGGTACGCACGCTTGATCGCCTTCGCGTAACGCTCCATCACTTCGTAGCGGTTCGCGAGCACGGCCTGCAGCGTATCTTGATCGAGCACGAGCTTGCCGGTGGTCAGGCGCGGCGTCGGCGCGATCTTCTTCACCTTGGCCAGACGAAACGCCTGCATGATGCGGATGTACATCCAGCCGATGTCGAACTCGTACCACTTGTTCGACAGCTTCGCGGACGTCGCATACGTGTGGTGATTGTTATGCAGTTCCTCGCCACCGATGATGATGCCCCACGGGAAAATGTTGGTGCTCGCATCCGACGAATTGAAGTTGCGATAGCCCCAGAAGTGCGCAAGACCGTTGACCACGCCCGCGGCCCAGAAAGGAATCCACACCATCTGCACGGCCCAGATGGTCAGACCGACGACGCCGAACAGCGCGACGTTGATCACCATCATCAGGCTTACGCCGAGAATCGGGTATTTCGTGTAGACGTTGCGCTCGATCCAGTCATTCGGCGTACCGTGACTGAACTTGCGCATCGTTTCTTCGTTTTTCGCTTCGGTGCGATAGAGTTCGGCGCCTTCGAGCAGCACTTTCCAGATGCCGCGTGTCTGCGGGCTGTGCGGATCTTCTTCGGTTTCGCACTTCGCGTGATGCTTACGGTGAATCGCCGCCCACTGGCCGGTGAGCATGCCGGTGGTCATCCACAGCCAGAAACGGAAAAAATGGCTCGCGATCGGGTGCAGATCCAGCGCGCGGTGCGCCTGGCAGCGATGCAGATAGACGGTCACGCCGATAATCGTGATGTGCGTCACGATCAGCGTGTACACGACGAGTTGCCACCACGAGAAATGCAGCAGTCCGTGGGCAAGGAAATCGAGCAAAGAATTCAACAAGGTAAGTTACCTGCAGAACGAGAGATACGAAGCACACGCGGTGCGCGTGTCATGAAAGTGAAAGCATACAGCGGGATAGGACGATATTCTACTGGAAGCGTTCCAAGTGTTTGTAACAAATAGGGATTTTTTGTGCGCTATCAAGCCGATAGCGATTGACTCGGCACTGGCGCATCACTTGCGACGGCCAAAAGCTGGCTCTAACGATCGCCGTTGGCGGCCCCGTCGGCGGCCCCGGGCGCTGAATCGGTCGCGGCGTCGTGCGCCGGATCGGTCATTGCTGCCGGGTGCGGCATTGCGCCGCCTGCCCGACCGACGATGCGCACCTCGCGTTGCGCAAGCGGAATCCTGATGCCGTGCTCGGAAAAGAGACGCCAGATGTTGCGGTTGACCGCCGAGAGCACGCCACGTGTGCCGCTCGCCGCGTCTTCGATCCAGAAGCCCAACTCGAGATTGACGCCGTCCGGGCCGAAACCGACCAGAAATGGCGTCGGCGCCGGCTCGCTCAACACCCGCGGCACGTCGGCGGCGGCCAGGGCGAGCAGCGTCATCGCCTGTTCGACGTCGGATGTGTAGGCGATCTGCACGGGCACCCTCGCGTGGCCACGAGTCAGAAACGACGACTGGTTCTGCACGACGTCGGTGATCAACTTCTCGTTCGGAATCAGCGTTTCGATACCGTCGAGTCCGCGCACGACGGTATAGCGCGTGCGAATCTGCGTGACGCGGCCCTGCAGGCCGCCCACGTTGATCGTGTCGCCGATCCGCAACGAGCGGTCGAGCAGGATGATGAAGCCCGACACGTAGTTGCTCGCGATCTTCTGCATGCCGAAGCCGAGCCCGACGCCGAGAGCGCCCCCGAACACACCGAGCACCGTGATGTCGATGCCGACGATCGACAGGCTCATCAGGAGCGCCGCGAGCACGAAGGCCGCGCGGCCGACGCGCGCGACCACCACCTTCAGATTCGCGTCGAGCGTCTTCGAGCGCATCAGGCGGTCTTCGAACGACGAGCCGAGCCACATCGCGACGATCATCGTGACCGCGACCCACAGCAGCCCGGTGATCAGCGACAGCAGCGTCATATGCGCATTGCCGACGCGGAAGCTCACGCTGTCCATCCATGCGATCACGGCGTTCTGAATGCCCAACAGCGTGAGCACCATGCCGACCCAAACGACCACCGACACGATTTTCTCGACCAGAAACAGCCACGGATGCTCGCCCCCTTCGCGGTTGAACACCCGCCGCGCGAAGAAGAACACGATGTAGATCAGCCCGATGCCGACGAGCGGCACCAGCGCCAGATCGAGCAGCGCGGTGTCCATGAACTGGCCGGCGATCGCCCGCGCGAGCCACACGAGCGCCGCGCCGATCAGCGGAAAAGCCGCTCGATCCAGACTTTCCATGCCGAAGCGCAGGCTCTCGTAGCGCGGCGATTGCGACCGCTTGATCCGGCGGCGCAGCGTCCGCGCGAGCAGCCACGCGACGAGCAGCGTCCCGAGCAGGATCGCGACCTGCCACAGCATCACGGGCTGACCGAAGTCGCGCGCGATATCGCTGAACATGTGGGGAAAAGTCGTGTGCATGGACGTCGCCGAAATCGCCGGCACGTGCGGATTCATCAGCCAATCCGTGCGCGCCGGCCTGCAGCCGGTTGCCTAGCTCTGGCGCTCGAGCACGGCGGCGAAGAAGCCGTCGGTCGCGTGGCGGTGCGGCCACAGCGACAGGTAGTCGCCCATCTCCAGCTCGATGCGCTGCTCGGCGAGCACGTCGCGCACGGGCACCAGCGCGAAATCAGTGTGGTCGGCGAGGAACTGCTGCACGACCGCCTCGTTTTCCGCGTCGAGAATCGAGCACGTGGCATAGACGAGCCGCCCGCCCTTCTTCACGAGACGCGCCGCGCTCGCGAGAATCGACGCCTGCTTCGGCGCCAGCTCGGCGATCGACTCCGGCGACTGACGCCACTTCAGATCCGGATTGCGGCGCAGCGTGCCGAGGCCGCTGCACGGCGCATCGACGAGCACGCGGTCGATCTTGCCAGCCAGACGCTTGATCTTCGCGTCGTGTTCGCTGTCGATCAGCACCGGATTCACGTTCGACAGGCCGCTCCTCGCGAGCCGTGGCTTCAGCTTCGCGAGACGACGCTCGGAGATGTCGAACGCGTAGAGTCGGCCGGTCGAGCGCATCGCCGCGCCGAGCGCCAGCGTCTTGCCGCCCGCGCCCGCGCAGAAATCGACGATCATCTCGCCGCGCCGCGGCGCGACCAGCGAGCACAGCAGCTGGCTGCCCTCGTCCTGCACTTCGAGCCAGCCCTGCTGGAACGCGTCGAGCTTCGTCAACGCCGGCTTGCCGACCACGCGCACGCCGAGCGGCGCGAACGGCGTCGCGCCCGCCTCGATGCCGGCCTTGGACAGCGCGCCCAGCACGTCGTCGCGGCTCGCCTTGATTGGATTCGCGCGCAGATCCAGCGGCGCCGGGTAGTTCAGCGCGGCGGCCAGCTGCGCGAGTTCGGGACCCTCGAAACGCGTGCTCAAAGCCTGGCAGATCCAGTCGGGCAGATTCAGGCGAATCCGCAGCGGCAGGCTTTCCGGATCGATCTTCGACACGTGTTCGAGCCACGTCGCCTCGGCCTCGCTGACGAACGGCTTCAACGCCGAGCGTCCGACCGTTTGCATCAGGCCCAGCAGGGCCATGCGGCGCGCCGGGCTGCCGGTGCCGCTTTCGGCCAGATGCGCGAACTCCATCCGGCGGCGCAGCACGGCGAACACCGCCTCGGCGATCACACCGCGCTCGGCGTGGCCGAGCTTCGGATGCGCGCGGAAGAAGCGGCTCGTGGTGGCGTCCGCGGGGCCGTTGAGCCGCAGTACTTCGGCCAGCAGCGTTTCAGTTTGTCCAATCAGGAAACCATGCAATCTCATGCGCCCTCTCCGGCGGTGTGACCGGCAAAGAGCCATTGCGGCTCCGACGGCGTAAGCGTGACGCGCGAGCCGTCCAGAGCGAGACGCCCTTCGACGAACCAGCGCACCGCGCGTGGATAAATGATGTGCTCGGTGGCGAGCACGCGTGCGGCGAGCGTCTGTGCGGTATCGCCCGCCTCGACGGGCACGGCCGATTGCACGACGATCGGCCCGTGATCCAGCTTTGATGTGACAAAATGCACCGACGCGCCGTGGAACCGCACGCCGGCGTCGAGCGCCTGCTGGTGAGTCTTCAGGCCCGGAAAGCTCGGCAGCAGCGACGGGTGCACGTTCAGCATGCGCCCGGCGTAATGGTCGACGAAGCGCTCGGTCAGCACCCGCATGAAGCCCGCGAGCACGACGAGGTCCGGCGCGATAGCGTCGATCTGCTCGGCCAGCGCCGCGTCGAAGCTGTCGCGATCCGGAAACTGGCGGTGGTCGACCACCGCCGTGGCGATACCATGCGACGCCGCGAACGTGAGCCCCGCGGCATCGGGACGGTTGGCAATCACGGCGGCGACCCGCGCCGGCCAGCCTTCGCTCGCGCAAGCGCGCACGATGGCTTCCATGTTGCTACCCCGCCCGGAAATCAGGATGACGAGTTTTTTCATGCGCGGATTTTATCATTCGGCAATCGCCCGACCGCGACCGCGCAGCCGTCTATTGCGCCAAGCGTTTATAATCGATTGTTTTGCGGCACCCTGCCCGCGTCCCTATTGCAATCGCAGCAACCCGCTATCGTGAGAGTCTTCCGCGGTCTTCCCAATGCCGAGAGCCGCGCGCCGTGCGCGCTGACCATCGGCAACTTCGACGGTGTCCACCGCGGCCACCAGGCTCTGCTCGCGCACGTGCGCGCGGCCGCCAACGCGCGCGGCCTGCCCGTCTGCGTGATGACCTTCGAGCCGCACCCGCGCGAGTTCTTCAACCCGGCCGGCGCGCCGCCGCGCATCGCGATGCTCCGCGACAAGCTCGAGGCGCTGCGCACCAACGGAGTCGACCGGGTCGTCGTCGAGCACTTCAATCACACGTTCGCGAGCCAGTCGCCAGATGCGTTCGTCGAGCGGATCATCGTCAACGGCTTGCACGCGCGCTGGATCATGATCGGCGACGACTTTCGCTACGGCGCGAAGCGGGCCGGCGATTTCGCGTCGCTGCGCGAGGCCGGCAAGCATTACGGCTTCGAGGTCGAACAGATGGCGACGGTCGCCGATCCGTCGGGCGCGCGCATCTCGAGCTCGGGCGTACGCGCGGCGCTGGTCGCGGGCGACCTCGACTCGGCGCGCGCCGCGCTCGGCCGCGACTATCTGATCAGCGGCCACGTTACCCATGGCATGAAGCTCGGCCGCGATCTCGGCTTTCCGACGCTTAATCTGCCGATCGCGCACAAGCGTCCGGCTCTGGCCGGCATCTTCGTCGTACAGGTGCACGGCATCGCCGAGCACCCGCTGCCGGGCGTCGCGAGCCTCGGCCTGCGCCCCACCGTCGACGATTCCGGCCGCGTGCTGCTGGAAGTGCACCTGCTCGATTGGCACGGCGACGCGTATGGCAAGCTCGTGCGCGTGGAATTTCTGAAGAAGCTGCGCGACGAGGAGAAGTTCGTCGACCTCGAAACGCTTACCGCCGCGATCGCGCGCGACGTCGCCAATGCGCGCGCATGGTTCGCCGCGGTCGGCGCCGGCACGCCGGGCAGCCGTTCCACCGGTTTCGCCACCTCGGCCACCGACCGAATTAGATAACCGCCGCGGTTCGGGCCGGCGCGCCGCGCCGCACGAACCGTCGCCGCGCATCGAAGGGCATCCGGGTTTCACGCGGAGCCGCCCGCCGGGCGCGCCCCGCTCCTCGCGCAGCGCGTAATCCGCGCGCCGCTACGCATAGAAACGAATTCACCGCCACCCACATCATGAGCAACAAGAAAGCCGATTCGAAACCGCAGTCCCGCTACCCGGTCAACCTGCTCGACACGCCGTTTCCGATGCGCGGCGACCTGCCCAAGCGCGAGCCGCAATGGGTCAAGGACTGGCAGGAACGCAAGGTGTACGACAAGATCCGCGCCGCCTCCAAGGGCCGCACGAAGTTCATCCTGCACGACGGGCCGCCGTATGCGAACGGCGACATCCACCTCGGCCACGCGGTGAACAAGATCCTGAAGGACATGATCGTCAAGGCGCGCAATCTGGCGGGCTTCGACGCGGTCTACGTGCCGGGCTGGGACTGCCACGGCATGCCGATCGAAATCCAGATCGAAAAGCAGTTCGGCAAGTCGCTGCCGGCGGCCGAAGTGATGCAGAAGGCGCGCGCCTACGCGACCGAGCAGATCGAGAAGCAGAAGGCCGGCTTCCGCCGCCTGGGCGTGCTCGGCGACTGGGACAATCCGTACAAGACGATGAACTTCGCGAACGAAGCCGGCGAAATCCGCGCGCTCGCGAAAATCATGGAAAAGGGCTACGTGTTCCGCGGCCTGAAGCCGGTCAACTGGTGTTTCGACTGCGGCTCGGCGCTCGCTGAAGCGGAAGTCGAGTACAAGGACAAGACCGATCCGACCATCGACGTGCTATTCAGCTTCGCCGAACCGGAGAAGACCGCGCAGGCGTTCGGCCTTGCCGCGCTGCCGCGCAACGAAGGCGGCATCGTGATCTGGACCACCACGCCGTGGACCATTCCCGCCAACCAGGCGCTGAACCTGCATCCGGAAATCGTTTACGCGCTCGTCGACACGCCGCGCGGCCTGCTGATCCTCGCCGAGGAACGCGTCGAGGCCTGCCTGAAGCTGTACGGCCTCGAAGGAAACGTCATCGCGACGACGCCGGGCGAAAAGCTCGTGAACCTGCGCTTCAACCACCCGCTCGCGTCCGCGCATCCGGGCTACAAGCGCACCGCGCCGGTCTATCTCGGCGACTACGTGACGACCGAAACCGGCACCGGCATCGTGCACTCGTCGCCCGCGTACGGCGTGGAAGACTTCGTGTCGTGCAAGTCGCACGGCATGGCCGACTCGGACATCATCAACCCGGTGATGGGCGACGGCCGCTACATCGAATCGCTCGCACTGTTCGGCGGCCTGTCGATCTGGGCGGCGAATCCGCAGATCGTCGAGGCGCTGCAAGGCGCCGGCGCGCTGCTGCGCACCGAAAAGTACACGCACAGCTACATGCACTGCTGGCGCCACAAGACGCCGATCATCTACCGCGCCACTTCGCAGTGGTTCGCCGGCATGGACGTGAAGCCGAACGACGGCGACAAGACGCTGCGCGAGACCGCGCTCGAAGGCATCGAGAACACGGCGTTCTATCCGTCGTGGGGCAAGCAGCGCCTCTTCAGCATGATCGCGAACCGCCCGGACTGGACGCTGTCGCGCCAGCGCCAGTGGGGCGTGCCGATGGCGTTCTTCGTGCACAAGGAAACCGGCGAGCTGCATCCGCGCACGCTGGAGTTGCTCGAACAGGTCGCGCAGCGTGTCGAGAAGGAAGGTATCGAGGCATGGCAATCGCTCGATCCGCGTGAGCTGATCGGCGACGACGCCAACCTGTACGAAAAGAACCGCGACACGCTCGACGTGTGGTTCGACTCGGGCACCACGCACTGGCACGTGCTGCGCGGCTCGCACAAGGACGAGCTGCAGTTCCCGGCCGACCTGTACCTCGAAGGCTCGGACCAGCATCGCGGCTGGTTCCATTCGTCGCTGTTGACCGCGTCGATGCTCGATGGCCGCCCGCCCTACAATGCGCTGCTCACCCACGGCTTCACCGTCGACGGCGAAGGCCGCAAGATGAGCAAGTCGCTCGGCAACGGCATCGATCCGCATGAAGTGGCGAACCGCCTCGGCGCGGAAATCATCCGCCTGTGGATCGCGTCGACCGACTACTCGGGCGAACTCGCGATCTCCGAGGAAATCCTGAAGCGCGTGACGGAAGGCTATCGCCGTATCCGCAATACGCTGCGCTTCCTGCTCGCGAACCTGTCGGACTTCGACTTCGCGCAGCACGCGCGTCCGGTGGAAGACTGGCTTGAAATCGACCGTTACGCGGTGGCGCTGTCGGCGAATCTGCAGAACGACATCCTCGCGCACTACGAGAAGTACGAGTTCCACCCGGTCGTCGCCAAGCTGCAGACGTTCTGCTCGGAAGACCTGGGCGGCTTCTACCTCGACGTGCTGAAGGACCGCCTGTACACGACCGCGGCGGATTCGGTCGCGCGCCGCTCGGCGCAGACCGCGCTCTACCACATCGCGCACGGCCTGCTGCGCGTGATGGCGCCGTTCCTGTCGTTCACCGCGGAAGAAGCGTGGAAGGTGTTCCAGCCGGACAGCGAAACGATCTTCACCGAGACTTACCACGCGTATCCGGCCGTGCCGGACGCGGGCGCGCTGCTCGACAAGTGGACGCTGCTGCGCGCGGTCCGCGGCGACGTGACCAAGGCGCTCGAAGAGGCGCGGGTCGCGAACCTGATCGGCTCGTCGCTGCAGGCGGAAGTCGAAATCCGCGCGAGCGGCGCGCGTTACGACGCGCTCGCGAGCCTCGGCGACGACCTGAAGTTCGTACTGATCACGTCGGCGGCGACCGTCGTCAAGGTCGATAGCGAAGCGGACGAAGGTGTCGAAGTGATCGCCTCGAAGTACCTGAAGTGCGAACGCTGCTGGCACTATCGCGCGGACGTCGGCGCGAACCCCGAGCATCCGTCGCTGTGCGGCCGCTGCTTCAGCAATCTGTTCGGCAGTGGCGAAACGAGGAGCGCGGCATAATGGCGAGAACCATGTCGAAAACGTCCACCGCAAGCGGCTCGCTCGCACCTTGGCTCGGCATCGCGCTGATCGTCATCCTGTTCGACCAGCTGACGAAAATCGCGGTGCGCAAAGTGTTCGCCTACGGTGTGCCGCACGAAGTTACGCCGTTCTTCAACCTGATTCTCGTGTTCAACCGCGGCGCCGCGTTCAGCTTCCTGGCGATGGCGGGCGGCTGGCAGCGCTGGGCGTTCACCGCGCTCGGCGTGGTCGCGGCGCTCGTGATCTGCTACCTGCTCAAGCGGCATAGCGGGCAAAAAATGTTCTGCACGGCGCTCGCGCTGATTCTCGGCGGCGCGCTCGGCAATGTGATCGACCGGCTCGCGTACGGCCACGTGATCGACTTCCTCGACTTCCACGTGGGCGGCTGGCACTGGCCGGCGTTCAATCTCGCCGACAGCGCGATCACGATCGGTGCGATTCTGCTCGTGATCGACGAGTTGCGGCGGGTACGCGGCACACGCTAACGTCGCCGACGTGAGGCACGGCCGCGGTTGCGAGAGCCGCGCCTCACGTCCGGTTTGAAACGTGCGGCGACGGCGACGGGCAACGCCCTCGCGCCGCCTCGCGATCACGCTTTGTCGGAGGCTTTCGTTGGCAACCGCTGAACTCGCAGGCAAACATCTCGTCCTCGGCATGACGGGCGGCATCGCCTGCTACAAGATCGCCGAACTCACGCGTCTGCTGACCAAGGCAGGCGCGACCGTGCAGGTCGTCATGACCGATGCGGCCACCCAGTTCATCACCCCCATCACGATGCAGGCGCTGTCGGGCCGGCCGGTCTACACGAGCCAGTGGGACGCTCGCGTGCCGAACAACATGGCGCACATCGATCTGTCGCGCGAAGCCGATGCGATCGTGATCGCGCCGGCGTCGACCGACTTCCTCGCCAAGCTCGCGCACGGCATGGCCGACGATCTGCTGTCGACTCTGTGCATCGCGCGCGACTGCCCGCTGCTCGTCGTTCCGGCGATGAACCGGCAGATGTGGCAAAACCCGGCCACGCAGCGCAACGTCGCGCAATTGCGCGCGGACGGCATCGCCGTGCTCGGCCCCGATTCGGGCCCGCAGGCTTGCGGCGAAATCGGCGACGGCCGCATGCTCGAAGCGGCCGCGACCTACGAGGCGATCGCGTCGTTCTTCGCGCCGAAGATCCTGTCCGGCCGCCGTGTGCTCCTGACCGCCGGGCCGACCTTCGAACCGCTCGACCCGGTGCGCGGCATCACCAATCGCTCGAGCGGCAAGATGGGCTTCGCGCTCGCGCGCGCCGCGCAGCAGGCCGGCGCCGACGTGCATCTGGTCGCTGGTCCGGTCGCGCTGGAAACGCCGTGGGGCGTATTGCGCGAGGACGTGCAGACCGCGCAGCAGATGCACGACGCGGTGATGCGCGCGGTCGCCCAAGCGGACATCTTTATCGGCGTCGCGGCGGTGGCCGACTGGCGCGTCGACCACGTGAGCGATCAGAAGATCAAGAAGACCGCCGAGCGCACGCTGCCGAGCTTTTCATTCGTCGAAAATCCGGACATCCTCGCGGCGGTCGCCCGGCTGCCGAAGCCGCCGTTCGCGGTCGGCTTCGCCGCCGAAAGCGACAATCTCGAAGTCCACGGCGAGGAAAAGCGCGCGCGCAAGAACGTGCCGCTGCTGATCGGCAATCTGGGGCCGCAAACGTTCGGGCTCGACGACAATGAAGTGATTCTGTTCGAAGCAGGCCGCGCGACGAAGCTGCCACGCGCCGACAAGCAGACGCTGGCGCGCGCGCTGATCGCGGAAATCGCGAAGCGTGTGCCGGCCGGCATCAGTCCGGTTGGCTGAACGAGCGAGCGGCATTGGGCCCGTGTGGCCCTGCTGCCTTTGCCCGGCTAGCCGACAGGAACCATCTGGAGCACTACTGCCATGACGCTACTCTCCGTGCTCGATCAAACACCGGTGATCGCCGGCCATTCGGTGGCGGACGCGATCGCCGCGACCATCGAACTCGCGCAGCTTGCCGACGACCTCGGCTACACGCGCTACTGGTGCGCCGAGCACCACGGCCTGCGCGGCGTGTCGAATCCCTGCCCTGAAGTGATGCTGGCGCGCCTCGGCAGCGTGACCAAACGCATTCGCATCGGCTCGGGCGGCATCATGCTGCCGTACTACAGCCCGTTCAAAGTCGCCGAGCAGTTCATGATGCTCGAGGCGCTATTTCCGAACCGCGTCGATCTCGGCGTCGGACGCGCGCCGGGCGGCGACATGCGCACCGCGCAGGCGGTCGCGGCCGGCGCTTACAATCGCGGCGAGATTTTTCCGCAGCAGGTCGCCGAGCTGCTCGGCCTCATGCACGGCGCGCTGCCCGTCGATCATCTCGCGCAGGGTGTGCTGCTGCAGCCGCAGATCGATACGCGCCCGCAACTGTGGATGCTCGGCTCGAGCGAATTCGGCGGTCTGCTCGCGGCGCAGCTCGGCATCCGCTTCTCGTTCGCGCATTTCATCAACGCGCATTTCGGCAAGCAAGTCGCGCTGGCGTATCGCGAACGCTTCCAGCCTGGCAACGAGGCGTCGCAGCCGTATCTGGCGGCCGCGGTCTTCGTGATCTGCGCGGATACCGAGCAGGAAGCCGCGGACCTCGAAAAAGCCGTCGATCTACGTCGCGTGCAGATGGCGTATGGTCTGAACGAACCGATTCCGTCGATCGAGCAAGGCATCGCGCAGGAATATGGCGAACGCGAACAGCTCGTGATCGACCGCGAAAAGCCGCGCAGCATCATCGGCACGCCTGAGCGCGTGACCGAGCGGCTCACGGATTTGCAGCAGCAGTTCCAGGCCGACGAGCTGATGGTGCTGACCGTCGCGGGCAGCTATCGCGCGCGCTTGCGCTCCTACGAACTGCTCGCCGACGCATTTCAGCTCGGCTCGAACCAGGCGGCTTGATCGCAGAGGTTTTGCCGGTCAGCCGTGTGCCCCTCCACCAAACCCACCCCCACTCTCGAACCTGAATGAAACTCGACCTGAAGATTCTCGATCAGCGCATGCGCGAACAGCTCCCCGCCTACGCGACGACCGGTAGCGCCGGCCTCGATCTGCGCGCCTGCCTCGACGAACCGCTGACGCTGAAACCCGGCGAAACTGCGCTGGTGCCGACCGGACTCGCGATCCACGTCGGCGACCCCGGTTATGCGGCGCTGATTCTGCCGCGCTCTGGTCTCGGCCATAAGCATGGGATCGTGTTAGGCAATCTGGTCGGCCTGATCGATTCCGACTATCAGGGGCAACTGATGATTTCGACGTGGAATCGCGGCGAAACGACGTTCGTGCTGAATCCGATGGAACGCCTCGCGCAACTGGTGATCGTCCCGGTCGTGCAGGCCAGGTTCAACATCGTCGATGACTTCGAGGAAAGCGTGCGCGGCGCGGGCGGGTTTGGCAGCACCGGCAAGCATTGATCGATTGCTGCGACGCGGCGGCTGCGGCGTTAAGCGCGCGCCGCGACCAGAAGATCAGAGCATAAAAAAACGGCGCGGGATAAAACCCGCGCCGTTCTGTTTTTGGCGTCTGGCCAGCTTAAGTCAACGCCGGCCTGACTGATATCACTCGACTTCCACCGCCTCCGGATTCGGATTACGCGGCGCCGGATGCTCGTCGAAGGTCAACTGCACCTTGTCGTCCGCATCGACGTCGACCGTCACGCGGCCGCCGTTCATCAGCTTGCCGAACAGCAGCTCGTCGGCGAGCGCGCGACGGATCGTGTCCTGGATCAGGCGCTGCATTGGCCGCGCGCCCATCAACGGATCGAAACCGTGCTTCGCCAGATGCTTGCGCAGCGCATCGGTGAACAGCGCATCGACCTTCTTCTCGTGCAACTGATCTTCCAGCTGCATCAGGAACTTGTCGACCACGCGCATGATGATTTCCTCATCGAGCGCACGGAAGCTGATCGTCGCGTCCAGACGGTTGCGGAACTCCGGCGTGAACATGCGCTTGATGTCGACCATCTCGTCGCCCGCCTCGCGGCGATTCGTGAAGCCGATCACTGCCTTGCCCATCGCCTCGGCGCCCGCGTTCGTCGTCATGATGATGATGACGTTGCGGAAGTCCGCCTTGCGGCCGTTGTTGTCCGTCAGCGTGCCGTGGTCCATCACCTGCAGCAGCACGTTGAAGATGTCCGGATGTGCCTTCTCGATTTCGTCGAGCAGCAGCACGCAGTGCGGCTTCTTCGTGATCGCCTCGGTCAGCAGGCCACCCTGGTCGAAACCGACGTAGCCCGGCGGCGCGCCGATCAGCCGGCTCACCGCGTGACGCTCCATGTACTCCGACATGTCGAAGCGGATCAGCTCGATGCCGAGCGTGAACGCGAGCTGCTTCGCGACCTCGGTCTTGCCGACACCGGTCGGACCGGAGAACAGGAACGCGCCGATCGGCTTGTCGAGCTTGCCGAGGCCCGCTCGCGCCATCTTGATCGCCGCCGACAGCGCGTCGATGGCCGGGTCCTGGCCGAACACGACGCTCTTCAGGTCGCGGTCGAGCGTCTGCAGCTTGCTGCGATCGTCTTGCGACACGCTTTGCGCCGGCACGCGCGCGATCTTGGAGATGATTTCCTCGATCTCGTTCTTGCCGATGGTCTTCTTCTGCTTCGACTTCGGCAGAATGCGCTGCGCCGCGCCCGCTTCGTCGATCACGTCGATCGCCTTGTCCGGCAAATGACGATCGGTGATGAAGCGCGCCGACAGCTCAGCCGCCGCCGACAGCGCACCCGACGAATACTTGACGCCGTGGTGCTCCTCGAAACGCGACTTCAGCCCGCGCAGGATCGCCACCGTCTGCTCGACGGTCGGCTCGGTCACATCGACCTTCTGGAAACGACGCGACAGCGCCGCGTCCTTTTCGAAGATGCCGCGATATTCGGTGAAGGTGGTCGCGCCGATGCACTTCAGCGTGCCCGACGAGAGCGCCGGCTTCAGCAGGTTCGACGCATCCAGCGTGCCGCCGGACGCGGCGCCCGCGCCGATCAGCGTATGGATTTCGTCGATGAACAGAATGGCGTGCGGACGCTCCTTCAGTTCCTTCAGCACCGTCTTCAGACGCTGCTCGAAGTCGCCGCGGTACTTGGTGCCAGCGAGCAACGCGCCCATGTCGAGCGAATACACCTGGGCATCCGCGAGGATATCCGGCACTTCGCCGCGCGTGATGCGCCATGCGAGCCCTTCGGCGATCGCGGTCTTGCCGACACCGGCTTCGCCGACCAGCAGCGGATTGTTCTTGCGCCGGCGGCACAGCACCTGCACCACGCGCTCGACTTCCGACTCGCGCCCGATCAGCGGATCGATGCGGCCGTCCTTCGCCATCTGGTTCAGGTTCTGCGTGAACTGGGCGAGCGGCGTTTCCTTCTGCGCGGCGGCTTCGTCGGACTCGGCATTCGCGTCGCTCGCTTTCGCGGCGTCCGAACTGCTCGTCTTGGCGATGCCGTGCGAGATGAAATTGACCACGTCCAGACGCGTGACGCCCTGCTGCTGCAGGTAGTACACCGCGTGCGAATCCTTCTCGCCGAAGATCGCGACCAGCACGTTCGCGCCGGTCACTTCCTTCTTGCCGTTCGAGGTGGACTGCACATGCATGATCGCGCGCTGGATCACACGCTGGAAACCGAGCGTGGGCTGCGTGTCGACGTCGTCCGTGCCCGGCACGGTCGGCGTGTTGTCATGAATGAAGTTGCGCAGGTTCTGACGCAGATCCTCGATATTGGCCGCGCATGCGCGCAGTACCTCTGCCGCCGTCGGGTTATCCAACAGCGCGAGCAAAAGATGTTCGACCGTTATGAACTCGTGCCGTGCCTGGCGCGCTTCCATGAACGCCATATGCAGGCTGACTTCCAGTTCCTGGGCAATCATGCTTCCTCCATCACACACTGCAGCGGATGCCCGGCCTGCCGTGCGTGGGTAACGACTTGCTCGACTTTGGTCGACGCGATGTCCCGCGTATAGACCCCACAAACTCCCCTGCCCTCGCGATGCACCTTCAACATGACCTGCGTTGCGGTTTCACGATCCTTATTGAAATATTCCTGCACGATCATCACGACAAATTCCATCGGCGTGAAGTCGTCATTCAGCAGCACCACCTTGTACATGGACGGCGGCTTGAGTTTCTGCTCCTGCCGTTCCAGTACGGTGCCGTCCTGCTTGTCCGGGATAATCGCCATACACCCATTCTAAACAACTAGGACAGGCCCGCAATCCTGTCAAAACCCGGCCGCCCGGCCGATGAGCCCGTTCGCTGCCGCCCGGCTGTCACGACGCTGTCATGATCGGCGCGGCCTCTCGCGTTATCGACGGGCCGATTGCGGTGCCGGCCCCCATCCTGTCATGCACGGTGCGTGCTGCACCGCGGTCGGATCGAGTATCGCACAACCTGCCGGTACTGGCTGCGAGCGCTCGCAGCGCTGGGCGTCGGCGCCGCGGGCACAGTCAGCATGTGAGTCGATTATGCGACTTTTCAAGCCACGCCGCTTGCGCCACCGCACATACGGAAGCGGTAAAAACCCTGGAAAGCGGCCTGTTTGCAACGCGACAACGACGTCTCAAAATTTTCTTGACACTCGAATAAAGAGCCCCAACAATCAAGCTGGCACTTTTTTCACTAAGCCATAATTTCGAAAAAATGCCGATGGTGAGCTTGTGAGGAGGGGACGACTGCCTCGCGCAGTCGTGGCTTTTCGAGGGCTCGTGGTAGTGACATGAGTTACAGGGGAAGTTGGAAATGGCAACTGGTACGGTCAAATGGTTTAACGACGCCAAAGGTTTCGGATTCATCACGCCTGATGAGGGCGGTGAGGATCTGTTTGCACACTTCTCGGCCATCCAGATGAATGGGTTCAAAACCCTGAAGGAAGGTCAGAAGGTCACCTTCGAGGTCGTGCAAGGCCCGAAAGGCAAACAGGCATCGAACATTCAGACTCCTGCCTGAGGCGGCTCTGCGGCGGTTCGTTACCCGTCCTTTTTGAAACCCGGCTTCTTGCCGGGTTTCTTTTTTGCGGTGGCTTTCTGTTGCAGCGGATTTTCCCGCCGGAAAATCGCGCGAAAATCCAGGGTATAAAAATACCCCGGCCGTTTGCTGGCGCCGGGGTTTTTATGCAAACTGGATAATCCCGGCGCATCAATTACATATTTTCGATCATCACTTGCCCAAATGCGGAACACGACACCTGGGTCGCGCCTTCCATCAGACGGGCAAAATCGTAAGTCACGCGCTTTTGCAGGATCGATTTTTCCATCGATCTGATTATCAGATCCGCCGCCTCGAACCAGCCCAGGTGGCGCAGCATCATTTCCGCCGACAGGATTTCCGAGCCGGGATTCACGTAGTCCTTGCCCGCGTATTTCGGCGCCGTGCCATGAGTCGCCTCGAACATCGCAACCGAATCCGACATATTCGCGCCCGGCGCGATACCGATGCCGCCAACCTGCGCGGCGAGCGCGTCGGAGATGTAGTCGCCGTTCAGGTTCAGCGTGGCGATCACGTCGTATTCGGCCGGGCGCAGCAGGATCTGCTGCAGGAACGCGTCGGCGATCACGTCCTTCACGACGACGTCGCCGCCGGTCTTCGGATTCCTGACTTTCATCCACGGACCGCCGTCCATCAGTTCCGCGTTGAACTCTTTCTGCGCGAGCGCGTAGCCGTAGTCGCGAAACGCGCCTTCGGTGTACTTCATGATGTTGCCCTTGTGCACCAGCGTCACCGAGCGGCGTTCATTGTCGATCGCATACTGGATCGCCTTGCGCACCAGACGTTCGGTCCCTTCGCGCGACACCGGCTTGATGCCGATGCCCGACGAATCCGGGAAGCGGATCTTCTTCACGCCCATTTCTTCGCGCAGGAACCTGATGATCTTCTTCGCCTGTTCGGATTCGGCCGGCCATTCGATGCCCGCGTAAATGTCTTCCGAGTTCTCGCGGAAGATCACCATGTTGGTCTTCTCGGGCTCACGCACCGGCGACGGCACGCCCTTGAAATACTGCACCGGACGCAGGCACACGTAGAGGTCCAGTTCCTGGCGCAACGCGACGTTCAGCGAGCGGATGCCGCCGCCGACCGGCGTGGTGAGCGGCCCCTTGATCGATACGATGTATTCCTTGACCGCCTGCAACGTTTCGTCCGGCAGCCATACGTCCGGGCCGTACACCCGGGTCGCCTTCTCACCCGCGTAGATTTCCATCCAGTGGATTTTCTTCTTGCCGCCGTACGCCTTTTCGACCGCCGCATCGACGACCTTGAGCATGACCGGCGTGATGTCCAGACCGGTGCCGTCGCCTTCGATGTACGGGATGATCGGTTCGTCGGAAACGTTGAGCGAGAAGTCGGCGTTGACGGTGATCTTATCGCCACCTGCCGGAACCTTGATGTGCTGATACGGCATGATCGGACTCCAGTGAAAGCCGTGCAAAAGCTGATGGGAGACTGCGAAAGAGATACGCTCGCCACGCAATGCCGAACCGCCGCGAGCGGCCTGGCCGCTATTCTAGCCCACGCCCCAGGCACGACGCGGCCGCCGCGGGCTCCGTGCTTTCCAACATCGACGACCCCTCGACCGCGCCACGCTCCTCTATAAGATACAAGAATCTGCCTGCCGATTTATGCATTATCATCGCGCCGTACCGCTCTGCCGTCTCGCTCTCCTATGCGCCTTCTCGCCCTCAACAAGCCGTTCGGCACCATCTGTCAATTTTCGCCACATGAGACGCGCGCGTCGCTTGCAGACTGGGTCAAGGTACCCGGTGTCTATCCGGCCGGCCGCCTCGACTCGGATAGCGAAGGCCTGCTGCTGCTCACCGACGACGGCGCGCTGCAGGCGCGCATCGCGGAGCCGCGTCACAAGCTCGTCAAACGCTATTGGGCGCAAGTCGAAGGCGCGGTCGACGACGCCGCGTTGAAACAGCTCGCACGCGGCGTCGATCTCGGTGACTACGTGACACGCCCATGTCAGGCGAGCTATGTCGAACCGTCTGGCTCGCTATGGACGCGCACGCCGCCGATCCGCTATCGCGCTGCGATCCCGACCACGTGGATCGAACTGTCGATCACAGAAGGCAAGAACCGTCAGGTGCGTCGCATGACGGCCGCGGTCGGTTTTCCGACGCTGCGTCTCGTGCGCGTCGGCATCGGTGCGCTTGACATTTTTTCACTCGGACTACAACCGGGTGAGAGCGTCGAGTTGCGAGCGAACGCGCCGTGGGATGGCGTCGCCTGAACGCGAATCAGGCTGCACGTGATCACTGGAAACACGTTTCACGGCCGTGACAATCAACGCTAACTCGTTGTAGCAGCACACAAAACAATGCGTGAAACGCAAGCCCGAAATGCGTGAAACAAATGAGCTCGCGCGAGCCTGCGTGATGCAGTTCGATCGCGTGTGATGACGACAAAAATTTCCGCGCAATTCACGTCAACCGCCGTACAAGTCCACGCGTTATTCGACGCAGATGCCGCCGAAGCTATCCGGCATTCAGCCTTAAAGACCTTTGCATAAGCCGTTTTTGCGCGGCGAGTACGAAAGTCCGAACGCTAGCAGACGCGTCGAAAAATTTTGTTCGATGCGGCTGTCAACCGAAAGGTGGATGGCACGTTTACCGACATGACTCTACATTTGCCGGGTCATTTGGTTAATTAACTCAAGCTGAGGATTCACAAAATGAACAAACTGATCGCCGCTCTGGTCGCTGGCCTCTTCGCAACGGCAGCATTCGCACAAGCATCGGCACCGGAAGCAGCTTCGGCAGCTCCGGCAGCAGCCTCGTCGGCAAAGAAGACCACCAAGCACGCTCACAAGAAGTCGCACAAGAAGGCAGCAGCAGCTGCTGCAGCTTCGGCAGCTTCGGAGTAAGTTGCTTGTAAAAACGCAGTAAAGAACTAGCTTCATTGCCGTTCTTACGGCGTTGTAAGGCAGATCACCGCAAGGCGATCTGCCTTTTTGTTTTTGACACGCTCGCGTAACATGCGCGGGTCGATTTCAGCAAGGAGTCTTGTCGTGCGATTTTCCATCCGCTCGTCGGTGGCGCGTTTCGCCGTTGCCGTTGCACTGCCGCTCGCGGCGCTGTCGTTCGCCGCTACCACGGCTCCCGCCCTGGCGCAGCAGATGCCGCCGGGCGCCAAGCAGCCGGGCGAGTTTCCGCGGGTCAAGCTGACCGCTGGTATGTTCGTGATCGACGCGGCCGTCGCCGCCAATGACGCGGATCGCGAACAGGGCTTGATGTATCGCACGAAGCTCGGGCCGAACGAAGGCATGCTGTTCGTGTTCAACGAGAACGCGGGCCACTGCTTCTGGATGAAGAACACGCTGATTCCGCTGTCGATCGCGTTCATACGCGCCGACGGCACGATCACCGACATCGACGAGATGCAGGCCGAGACCACCAACAACCACTGCCCGACGCACAACGGCGTGTTCGCGCTGGAAATGCCCAAGGGCTGGTTCACGGCGAAGGGCATCAAGCCGGGCATGCAGATCCAGGGCTTGCCGCCGGTGCCGGGTATCACGCAGTAGAGCACCTCACAGCCGGGCTGCGCCCCTGCGCGGCGCCCCGCAGATGGCCACCCGAGCGTCTCCGTAAACTGCCACTGGCCAGCCCGGCCGTCCCGCCCTGCTTTCCCGCAAAAACCCGGCGCCTCAACCCGAGGCCCCGGTTTTTTTTCCGCCCGCACAGCCCCGCGCGGCCAGCCTTCGCGCCGGCTGGCAGGATTCATGCAAAAGACCCATCGAAGCGCTATCCTTGTAATCTCGATTTGGTAACGCCACATAAAGCACCACCCAGACTCCCCGGGCGGCTTACGCGGTCGCCCGGCATGCGTTTCAGGCGCGCCATTACAAGGAGATTCACGTGCCCCGCAAGACTCCAATCGAGCGCTACCGGAATATCGGCATCAGCGCTCACATCGATGCCGGCAAAACCACCACCACCGAACGGATCCTGTTCTACACCGGCGTGACCCACAAGATCGGCGAGGTTCACGACGGTGCGGCGACGATGGACTGGATGGAACAGGAGCAGGAGCGCGGCATCACGATCACGTCGGCGGCCACGACCGCGTTCTGGAAAGGCATGGCCGGCAACTACCCCGAGCATCGGATCAACATCATCGACACCCCCGGGCACGTCGACTTCACGATCGAAGTCGAGCGCTCGATGCGCGTGCTCGACGGCGCGTGCATGGTGTACGACTCGGTCGGCGGCGTGCAGCCGCAATCGGAAACCGTGTGGCGCCAGGCAAACAAGTACAAGGTGCCGCGCATCGCGTTCGTCAACAAGATGGACCGCGTCGGCGCGGACTTCTTCCGCGTGCAGCGGCAGATCGGCGAACGCCTGAAGGGCGTCGCCGTGCCGATCCAGATTCCAATCGGCGCGGAAGAGCACTTCCAGGGCGTGGTCGACCTCGTCAAGATGAAGGCGATCTACTGGGACGACGCGAGCCAGGGCATCAAGTTCGAGTATCGCGACATTCCGGCTGAACTCGCCGCAACGGCGAAGGAATGGCACGACAAGATGGTCGAGGCCGCGGCCGAGGCGAACGAGACGCTGCTCGAAAAGTACCTGGGCGGCGAGCATCACCTCAGCGAAGAAGAAATCAAGCAGGGCATTCGCGCGCGCACGATCGCCAACGAGATCGTGCCGATGCTGTGCGGCAGCGCGTTCAAGAACAAGGGCGTGCAGGCGATGCTCGACGCGGTGATCGACTATCTGCCGTCGCCGGTCGACGTGCCCGCGATCACCGGTCACGACGAGCACGACAAGGAGATCGAGCGTCATCCGAACGACGACGATCCGTTCTCGGCGCTCGCCTTCAAGATCATGACCGACCCGTTCGTCGGCCAGTTGATCTTCTTCCGCGTGTACTCGGGCGTCGTCAATTCGGGCGACACGGTCTACAACGCGGCCAAGGAAAAGAAGGAGCGCCTCGGCCGCATCCTGCAGATGCATGCGAACGAGCGCAAGGAAATCAAGGAGGTCTACGCGGGCGACATCGCCGCGGCCGTCGGCCTGAAGGAAGCGACTACCGGCGACACGCTGTGCGATCCTAATCATGTGATCATCCTCGAAAGGATGATCTTCCCGGACCCGGTGATCTCGCAGGCCGTCGAGCCGAAGACCAAGGCCGATCAGGAGAAGATGGGCATCGCGCTGAATCGTCTCGCGCAGGAAGATCCATCGTTCCGCGTGCAGACCGATGAGGAATCCGGACAGACGATCATCTCCGGCATGGGCGAGCTGCACCTGGAAATTCTGGTCGACCGGATGAAGCGCGAGTTCGGCGTCGAAGCAACTGTCGGCAAGCCGCAGGTCGCCTATCGCGAAACGGTGCGCAACAAGGTAGAGGACGTCGAAGGCAAGTTCGTCAAGCAGTCGGGCGGCCGCGGCCAGTACGGCCACGCGGTGATCGCGCTCGAACCTTCCGAACAGGGCAAAGGCTACGAGTTCGTCGACGCGATCAAGGGCGGCGTGATCCCACGCGAATTCATCCCGGCGGTCGACAAGGGCATCCAGGAGACGCTGAAAGCCGGCGTGCTGGCGGGCTATCCGGTCGTCGACGTGAAGGTCACGCTGACCTTCGGTTCGTACCACGACGTCGACTCGAACGAAAACGCGTTCCGCATGGCTGGCTCGATGGCCTTCAAGGAAGCGATGCGCAAGGCGAAGCCCATACTGCTCGAACCGATGATGGCCGTCGAGGTGGAAACGCCCGAGGACTTCATGGGCAACGTGATGGGCGACCTGTCGAGCCGGCGCGGCATGGTGCAAGGCATGGAAGACATCGCGGGCGGCGGCGGCAAGCTGGTGCGTGCGGAGGTGCCGCTCGCCGAGATGTTCGGCTACTCGACGTCGCTGCGCTCGGCCACTCAGGGCCGCGCGACTTATACGATGGAGTTCAAGCATTACGCCGAAACGCCGAGCAACGTCGCCGAGGCCGTGATCAACGCGAAGAAGCAATGACGCTGACGCGGCACCGCCGAGTGTCTTGAGTCGAAGCCCGCTCCTTGTGAGCGGGCTTTTTTTCGTGGCGCCCTTGCCATCATCACGCCACGCAGCCGTTTTTTGAACGTGCCAGAATGTCGAACAGGTACGCGGCACGCAAGCCAAGGAGGGGACACGATGAGCCAGGATCACGAACATCCGCATTACCGGGCCGAGCACGAGACCGCCGAAACCGGCGGGCAGATCGACTGGCGCGAGCACGGCGTGAAGGTCATCCGCGGCGATCAGCTCGATACCAACACCGCGCAAACGCCGGGCATGAACCGCGCGGCTGCGATCAACGCGGCGCGCGTCGGCGCGCAAAAGATCTGGGCCGGCACCGTGACGATCCATCCGAACGCGAAGACCGGCGCGCATCATCACGGCGCGCTCGAAAGCGTGATCTACGTGGTGCGCGGCCAGGCGCGCATGCGCTGGGGCGAGCATCTGGAGTTCACCGCCGAGGCCGGTCCTGGCGACTTCATCTTCGTGCCGCCCTACGTGCCGCATCAGGAGATCAACGCGAGCACCGACGAGCCGCTCGAATGCGTGCTCGTACGCAGCGACAACGAAGCGGTCGTCGTCAATCTGAACATCGATGCTGTCGAGCAGCCGGAAACGGTCTACTGGGTCGATCCGATCCACAAGCATCCGCACGATCACTGAGTCGCTCATTTGCCTGCTCATTCACCTGCTGACTGATCCGCCCGCGCCACATGACGCCTACCGCTTCGCTGCGCCGTCGCCTCGTCACGCTCTACGCGGCGCTGATCGCCGCCAACCTCGGCACCTGGCTGTGGGCGCTGATCGCGTTTCGCCACTTCCCGCTGCTGCTCGGCACCGCGCTGCTCGCGTATGGCTTCGGTCTGCGTCATGCGGTCGACGCCGACCACATCGCGGCGATCGACGCGGTCACGCGCAAGCTGATGCAAACGGGCAAGCGGCCGCTCGGCATCGGGCTCGCGTTTTCGCTCGGACACTCGACCATCGTGATCGCGGCGACGATCGGCATCGCGTGGACCACGCATTCGCTGCACGGGCGCTTCGAGTGCCTCAAGGAACTCGGCGGCACGCTCGGCACGCTGGTTTCGGCGACGTTCCTGCTGGTGCTCGCGGCGGTCAATCTCGTGATCCTGCGCGATGTGTGGCGTCGCTACCGGCACGCGCAACACGATGGCGCCGTGGCGACCGCGTCAACCGATTCGCTCGCCCCAGCCGGGCTGCTGTCGCGTGCGTTACGGCCGCTGTTCCGGCTGGTGACCAAAAGCTGGCACATGTACCCGGTCGGCGTGCTGTTCGGGCTCGGCTTCGATACCGCGACCGAGATCGGCCTGCTCGCGATCGCCGCGTCGCAGGCGAGCACCGGTCTGCCGCTCTACTCGATCCTCGTGTTCCCCGGGCTCTTCACGGCCGGCATGACGCTCGTCGATTCGACCGATAACGTGCTGATGGTGCACGCATACGGCTGGGCGATGGATGACCCGAAGCGCAAGCTGTACTACAACGCGAGCATCACGTTCGTGTCGGCGGTGGTCGCGATCGTGATCGGCGGCATCGAGGCGTTGGGACTACTGTCGGACCGCTTCGGCTGGAGCGGCGGCATGTTGGATGCGATCGCCCGCATCAACGATCACTTTGGCGCGCTCGGCTATGCGATCGTCGCGGCCTTCATGGCGTGCTGGATCGGCTCGGTCCTGTTTCATCGCTGGAGACGGCCAACCGCGGCGACAGGCGCGGCAACAAGCGCGGCGCCCAAATGACTCGTTCCGGTATAACTCACTCGACCCATGCGAGGCGATCGGTAAGGATTCCGGCGCGATGCCGTCATTCTGTCCGCTACGGCGCGCACCGCTCGCAAGCATGCATCGCGCAAGCGTTGCGACGACGACACACCGCGCGCCGTTTATCGCCCGATCGGCTGGCGCGGTGCGCCGCCGGCGCGCCAGAGCCGCGAGCAATCGCTTACACTGAGACGGCTTTTCTCGCGCTGTCGCGCCGCTCGCGCGACGCTTCGGAACCGGCAACAGAACGGACTGGACACGCCATCGATGAAAACGCCAGCGGACCGCCTTCTCGCATCTGACGCACTAAACACAGCCCGCCTCACCGCCGACGCCTACGGCAACCACGCCCTCGACGAATTCCTCGCCGGCCGCATCACGCGCCGCGAACTGCTGCGCTACGCGAGCGTGATCGGTCTTTCGGTCGCGGGCGGCGGCTTGCTCGGCGCGCCGCGAGCGAGGGCGCAAGGTGCGCCGGCCCCATCGAACCAGACGATCCGCGTCGCGCATCTGACGCCGGCGGGCGCCGTCGATCCACTGACGGTCACCGACGCCGCGAGCCTCGCGCTGCTGAACCAGACCGGCGAATTCCTGATCGATGACGACGGCGAGAAGCTGATGCTCAAACCCGCGCTCGCGCTGTCGTGGAAGCCGAACGACAAGGGCGACGTGTGGACGTTCAGGCTGCGCCCCAACGTGAAATTCCACGACGGCCAGAGCTTCGGCGCGAAAGACGTGGTCGCCACCTTCGACCGTCTCGCCGATCCCGCGAGCGGCTCGGCCGCGTTGTCGGTATTGAAAGGCGTGCTGTCGAAAGGCGGTGCGAAGGTCGTCGACGAACACACGGTCGAGTTTCATCTCGACGCACCGATCGGCAATTTCCCCTACTACGTTTCCTCGGATAATTACAACGCGGTGATCCTGCCCGCGAACTTCGCGGGCAACTACGAAAAGAGCTTCATCGGCACCGGCCCGTTCAAACTCGAAAAGTATCAACCGAAGGTCGGCGCGTCGTTCGTGCGCAATCCCGACTACTGGGGCGACAAAGCGTTACCGCAACGGGTACAGTTTTCGTTCTATGCGGACGAACAGGCGCAACTGCTCGCGCTGCAAGGCCACCAGGCCGACGTGATGGGCACCTTCACCGTGCAGGGCGGCGCGGCCATTCTGAACAATCCGGACTACAAGGCAGTGGGCGTGAAGTCGAGCGCGCATCGGCAGATCCATATGCGCAACGACAGCCCGCTCTTCAAGGACAAACGCGTGCGCCAGGCGCTCGCGTTGTCGCTCGATCGCGACGTGCTCGTGCGTGGTCTCTTCAAGGGTCGCGCGCAACTCGGCAACGACAGCCCGTTCGCGCCGGTGTTTCCGTCGTCGGACGCGGGCGTGCCGCAACGCAAAAACGATGTCGCGAAGGCGAAGCAGCTGCTCGGGCAAGCCGGCGTGCCGAACGGTTTCGATGTCACGCTGACCACCGAAAAATACATGGAGATCCCCGACCTCGCGGTCGTCGTGCAGAACGCCGCGAAGGCGATCGGCGTGCGCATCAACCTGAAGGTCGAGAGCCAGTCGCTGTACTACGGCGCGGGCACGCCGGGCAAATCCGACTGGCTCGACTCGCCGCTCGGCATCACCGACTACGGTCATCGCGGCGTGCCGAACGTGTTCCTCAACGCGACGCTCACGAGCAACGGCACGTGGAATGCTGCGCACTTCAAGAATCCGCAATACGATCAACTGGTCGCGCAGTTCGTCGCGGCGATCGACCTCGCCACGCAGAAGAAACTCTCCGGACAGATCCAGACGCTGCTGCTCGACGAAACGCCGCTGATCATCCCGTTCTTCTACGATCAGCTGATCGCGATGCGCAAGGGCGTGAACGGCGTGCGCTTCACCGCGCTCGCGCAGCTGTATTTCGATCGCGCGACGCTGAGCGCGTAAGTACCGCGCTGCTCAACGCACCTTTCGCAGGAGAACTCACGATGTCGGCTCCGGCGCCCTCTCCCGCCTCGAACGCATCGCGTTTACCGCGTGCGACGAACGGCAACGCAGGCCGCGTCGCGCGTTTTCTGGCGACGCGCGTGGGTCTGTCGCTGATCACGCTGTGGCTGCTGTCGCTGACCGTGTTCGCGGGCGGCCAGTTGCTGCCCGGCGATATCGGCCGCGCGGTGCTCGGGCCGCTCGCCGATGCGCGCGCGGTCGCCGCGCTCAATCATCAGCTCGGCGCCGACCGGCCGCTGCTCACGCAATACATCGACTGGATCACGCATTTCGTGCGCGGCAACATGGGGCTGTCGTACGCGTATCGCGAACCGGTCGGGCCGTTCATCGCCGATGCGCTAGCGCATTCGGCGAAGCTCGGCCTCTTCGCGTTCATCGTCGTCGTGCCACTCGGCATTGCGGGCGGCGTGTGGTCTGCGATGCATGCGGGACGCTGGCTCGATCGCACGATCAGCATTGCCGGTTTGTCGGCGACCGTGGTGCCGGAGTTCGTGTCGTCGATTGTGCTGATCCTCGTGTTCGGCGTGTGGCTGCGCTGGCTGCCGATCGAGGCCTCGTTTCCGCCCGATGCAAGCGTGCTCGAACAGCTGCGGCATCTGGTGCTGCCGGTGCTGCCGCTCGTCTTCGTATTCTTCGGCTATATCGCGCGGATGGCGCGCGCGGGCACCGTCGAAGCGCTCGACGCCGACTACACGCGCACCGCGATCCTTAAGGGCCTGCCGCGCCACGTCGTGATCTGGCGGCACGTGCTGCGCAACGCGCTGCTGCCGACGATCACCGTCGCCGCCACCCAGCTCGGCTACATGATCGGCGGACTCGTGGTGGTCGAAACGCTGTTCCACTACCAGGGGATCGGCTCGCTGATCTACAACGCCGCCAAGGCGAAGGACTTTCCGATGCTCGAAGCGGGCGTGCTGACGATCGGCGTCGTCTATACGCTCGCGAATCTGGTCGCCGATGCGCTGCACGTGCTGCTCAATCCGCGGCTGCGGGTGAGGACCGCGGAATGAATCCGAGCGCGCCACCGGCTCCTTCGACGCCACCAGCGCCGCCCACGCCGGGCGCACCGGGCTCCGCGCCGCGCGCGCCCGCCGAGCCACGCTTCCCGCGCCTCCTGCTGCTTCTGAGTTCGCCGACCTTCATCGTGGGCGCGCTGATCGTAGCGTGGTGGATCGTCTGCGCGATCGCCGGGCCCTGGTTCGTGCATCTCGATCCGTACGCGTCCGATCCGCTCAATTCGCTCACGCCGCCCGATCGCACGCACTGGTTCGGCACCGATCAGCTCGGCCGCGACGTATTCTCACGCGTGATCGTCGGCGCGCGCGACATCCTGACCATCGCGCCGCTCGCGACGCTGCTCGGAACCGCGGCGGGCACCGCGCTCGGCCTGCTGGTCGGCTACTTCGACGGATGGGTCGACGACGTGATCGGCCGCGTGATCGACGCGGTGCTCGCGCTGCCGCTCGTGATCATCGCGCTGCTCGCGCTCGCCGCGGTCGGCGCATCGAATCTCACGGTGATTCTCGTGATCGGCCTCACCTTCACGCCGATCACCGCGCGCACCGTGCGCGCCGCCGTATTCGCCGAGCGCCATCTCGACTACGTGGCCGCCGCGCAGCTGCGCGGCGAGCGCGCCCCGTACATCATGTTCGTGGAGATCCTGCCCAACGTGCTGCCGCCGATCGTCGTCGAAGCAACGGTGCGGCTCGGCTATGCGATCTTCGCGGTCGCGACGCTGTCGTTTCTTGGCTTCGGCATCCAGCCGCCGTCGGCCGACTGGGGGCTCGCGCTGTCCGAGTCGTACACGCTGATGGCGGGCGGCGCGTGGTGGACCGTCGTGTTCGCGGCGGGCGCGATCGCGTCGCTGGTGGTCGGCGTCAATCTGATCGCCGACAGCGTGCAGGGAGTGCTCGACCGATGAACGGCGCGCCGCCCTCCTCGTTCGCCGCGTTCGACGTGTCGAAGAGCGATCGCACCGATGCGCTGACCGTGGTCGGCCTGACGGTCACCTACCGGATTCGCGGACGCGATCGCGAAGTGCTGCAGGACGTGTCGTTTCGCGTGCGGCGCGGCGAGGCGTATGGGCTCGTCGGCGAATCGGGCTGCGGCAAGTCGACCGTCGCGATGGCGACGCTGCGCTACCTGCCACGCAACGGCAAGGTGAAGGCCGGCAAGATCGTGATCGCCGGCGCGGACGTGCAGAAGCTCGGCGCCGATGCGCTGCGCAGCATGCGGGCGACGACCGTCTCGATGGTCTATCAGGACCCTGGGCGCGCGCTGAACCCGTCGCTGACGATTGCCCGCCAGATATCCGAAGCATTCGAGGCGGCCGGCGTCGCACGCGACGAAGCGTTGCATCGCACGCTCGAGATGTTGCAGCGCGTGCGTATCGCGGCGCCCGAGCGCGTGATGGACAGCTATCCTCATCAACTGTCGGGGGGCATGCAGCAGCGCGTCGTGATCGCGATGGCGCTCGCGTCGAACCCCGCGCTGCTGATTCTTGACGAACCGACCACCGGCCTCGACGCGACCGTCGAAGCGGAAGTGCTCGACCTCGTCGCGCAGTTGCGCGAGGAGCTCGGCACCGCGGTGCTGTTCATCAGCCACAACCTCGCCGTGATCGGCCGCATGTGCGAACGCATCGGCGTGCTGTACGCGGGCAAGCTGGTCGAGGAAGGCGCGACCCAGGACGTGTTCGCGCGGCCGCGTCATCCATACACGGTCGGATTGCTTCGCTGCCTGCCGAGCGCCGGACGCAGCAAGGACCGCGAACGGCTCGATACGATCGCGGGCGGCCTGCCGCTGCCGGGCTCGGTCACGCAGGGCTGCATCTATGCGCAACGCTGCCGTCTCGCCGACGAACGCTGCCGCCGCGACGCGCCGCCGCCCTATCGGCTCGGCGCTCCGCATGGGGATCAGATGGCGCGCTGCCACTATCACGAGCGCGCGATCGAGTTGCCGCGGGCGGCATCGAGCGAGGAGCCGGTGGCGGCCGCATCATCCAACGCGGCGGCGCGCGCGTCCTCTGCGCCGGTCTTGCGCGCTCGCAACCTGTCGAAAACATTCCACGTATCCGGTGCGCCGCTGCGCGCGGTCGACGACGTGTCGCTCGAACTCGCGAGCGGCGAGACGCTCGGCCTCGTCGGCGAGTCGGGCAGCGGCAAGACGACGCTCGCGCGGCTGATGCTCGGCCTGCTCGCACCCGATGCCGGCGGCGTACTCGAACTCGACGGCGCACCGCTCGCCGCGCGCGTCACGCGACGCAGCGACGAGCAGCTGAAGTCGCTGCAGATCGTGTTCCAGAATCCGGACTCGGCGCTCAATCGCGCGCATTCGGTCAAGCGGCTGATCGGTCGTGCGCTCGCGCGCTTCACCGCGCTGCGCGGACCCCAGATCGACGAAAGGCTCGGCACGCTGACGGACGCCGTGCGGCTGCCCGAGCGCTATCTCGACGCACGTTCGCGCCAGCTATCGGGTGGGCTCAAGCAGCGCGTCGCGATTGCGCGCGCGTTTGCCGGTGAACCACGCGTCGTCGTGTGCGATGAGCCGACTTCGTCGCTCGACGTGTCGGTGCAGGCCGCGATCCTGAACCTGCTCGCCGATCTGCAGCGCGAGCGCGGCGTCAGCTACGTGTTCATCTCGCACGATCTGCACGTGGTGCGCTATGTGTCGGATCGCATCGCGGTGCTCTATCTCGGCCGGCTCCTCGAAATCGGCCCGGCGGCGGCCGTGTTCGATGGACCGCAGCATCCCTATACGGAGGCGCTGTTGTCCGCCGTGCCGACGCTGCCGGGCGAACGCGCGTCCGGCGAGGAACATCGACGTGCGCGCATCCATCTGACGGGCGAGTTGCCCGGGGCCGGCGCGATGCCGTCGGGCTGCGTGTTTCACACGCGCTGTCCGCGCAAGCTCGGCGCGATCTGCGAGCAGCAGGACCCGCCGTTCCTCGACGCCGGCGGCGCCGCCGACTCGCCTTCCGCGCATCGGATTCGCTGCCATATTCCGGTCGCCACGCTGCGCGAGCTGCAATGCGAGCAGCGCGACGACGACGCGGGCAACCCGACGAACGGCGCCGATTCCGACGACGCGTCGGAAAACGCCAGCTAGCGTCGACTCGGCTCTCATCGACGTCGCGTGACGCGGCGCCACCCAGTACAGCGTCCCCTTTACGAATCCCGCGTCGGAACACGCTTTTGTGTCCGCGCGTTTCATCGTCGCAACGTTTTCAGGCGTTTTTCCGGCGTGCGCATCGTACATACCTAAGTCGCCCGCGTCGCTTCAAGGCTCTGCGACGCGTGGCATGGATATCGCTAAATTTGCGGCCAGAGATTCGAAGCCAAACCGGGCGCGCAACGCCGCGCACATCCGCACGACGAGCGTCACCACGCGATGACGCGATATCAAGCGATCAGCACGGCAGCGACGCGCGGCCAACTTCGACACGACGGACTCGGGGTTCGACAAGACCCGCGTGCATAGGTCGGCCGCCGCTTTGGCAGCTGGAGACGCGCGATGAAAACCAGGAAGTTAGATCAGCATTACTGTGCAATGATGCGCCGCGCAGTGGTCCTCATCGGGGCCGCGGTGCTGGCGGCCGACGCCGCTTACGGGGCGTCGGCGGACGTGATCCCGCGCTCGACGGTGCTGGCCGACGCGTCGCGAGCGCCATCCGGCGATTCAGCGCCGCTGCTGCTCGCGCAGAACGACGATGCGGCGAACGGCGCCGAGGCCGGCACCGCCACCGCCGCAGACGATGCCGCGTCGGTGTTCGCGCCGGTAGGCTGCGGCGGGCTCGGCGGTCCGGGCTGCGGCCGGCTTGGCGGCGGCAGTGGCAATGGCAGCGGTAGTGGTACTGGCGGCGCGGCGGGTTCGAGCAATAGCGGGGCTGGCGCAAGCGGTAACAGCGGCGCCGGGGCGGCGGGTTCAGGGAGCGGAAGTGGGAGTGGCGGTGCGGGCACGGGCGGTAAGGGAAATAGCGGTGGTGGAAGTAACGGTGCTGGTAGCAGTAGTGGTGGTGGAAACGGTGGGGGCGGCAGTAGCGGCGGTGGAGGCGGTGGAGGCGGCAGCAGCGGCGGTGGCGGTGCTGGGGGCGGAAGCAGCGGCGGCGGCGGGAGCGGCGGCTGCGGTTGCGGAGGCTCCAGCGGTGGTCCGGGCGGTGGCTTTGGCGGTGGCGGCCCCGGTGGTGGTTTCGGCGGCGCGCATGGTGGTGGCTTTGGCGGTGGCTTTGGTGGTGGCTTCGGTGGCGGGTTCGGCGGAGGCTTTGGCGGAGGCTTCGGCGGCGGTCACGGAGGCAAGGGTGGCGGCAGCGGCGGCAGTGGCAACGGCGGCGGGAACGGGCACTAGGCGTCGCCCGTTGCCCCGGGTAGGGGGGCCCCCGCGCCCTACCCGCCGGCGACATGTCCCGGCATACTGTCCGCTATCCGCTGGCAACGGCGGTGGCGTCCCGATCCCCCGGTCGGGCGTCACCGCCGCAGGCCGGTCGGAGCGGCCCGCCCGCCTGCGGCGCGCGCTGACGGAATGGCCCGGAGAGTGCGCGAGCCGCGCCTCGCATCGTCGCGCGAACCGCACGGCGAGCGGCGGGAACACAACCTTCCCTGCGCGTGAGTGTCATGGAACCAATCCGAGACGACCGCCTCATATCAAATTCATCGTTCGATATGAGGGCCCACAACATGCATAGAAGTGTCCCCCCCTCCGCGACCCGCACGGCAGCCGCCGTGCTGATGGCTACCGCCCTGGGCCTCGCATCGCTCGCCAATGCGCAAACTCCCGCGCAGCCAATGGCGCAAACCCTGTCGCAAGCGGCGCCACCGGTCGATCCGAGCTTCTCCGCCTACTCGCTCGTACAGAGCTGCAAACAGCGCCACGACAACGTCGCGCAAGGGCAGTGCGTCAGCGCGATCCGCGGCATCATCCACGGTTATCAATACGGCGTGCTGTTCCTCGCCCAACGCGCCACCTTCCCCGCCAACGAAACCCAGCGCGTGTCGCTATGTCTGTCCGACGTGCCGGTGTCGTCGATCGTCGACGACTTCCTCGCCGATGCCGCTCAGGTACCGGACGACGCACTTCAGCACACCCCCGCCGAAGTCGCCGTGCTCGGCTCCGTGCATCAGCACCACCCCTGCACCTGAGCGCCGCGTCAGCGCGCGCGGCGTCATCCGCGCCCACCTCGCTGAGAGCCTCGCGCGCCGCCGCTCCGCAACGGACGGCGGCCGCGCCGGCGCTTACAACATCTCCAGCGCACGCTTGCCGCGCGGCGGCTTGAAGTACGCGTCGAGCGCGGCGAGTTCGCCGGCTTCCAGCACCAGTTGCGACGCGCGATAGTTGTCGCGCACATGCTCGACCCGCGCCGCCTTCGGAATCGCGCACACATTGGGCTTGCCCAGCACCCACGCGAGCGCCACCTGAAACACGGAGACGCCGCGCGCGTCGGCGATGTCGTCAAGCGGCGAGCGTTTTGGCAGCCGCGCATGATCGACCGGGCTGTATGCCATCGCCGGCATGACGCGCGCGGCGAGCCATGGCAGCAGATCGAACTCCGGCCCGCGCCGCGCCACGTTGTACAGAATCTGGTTGGTCGCGCATGCGTCGCCGCCTGGCGTCGCGACGAGTTCTTCCATGTCGTCGGTATCGAAGTTGCTCACGCCCCAGTGACGGATCTTGCCCGCGTGCCGCAGCGCCTCGAAGCCATCGACGGTGTCCGCGAGCGGCACAGAGCCACGCCAGTGCAGCAGATACAAATCCAGCCGGTCCGTCTTCAGACGCTTCAGGCTCTGCTCACACGCGGCGATCACGCCGCGCCGGCTGGCGTTGTGCGGATACACCTTGCTGACCAGAAACACCTTGTCGCGCAAACCGGCGAGCGCTTCGCCGAGCAGCGACTCGGTCGCGCCGTCGCCGTACATTTCGGCGGTGTCGATCAGCGTCACGCCGAGTTCGATGCCGCAGCGCAGCGCATCGATTTCCGCCGCGCGTCGTGCCCGCTGCTCGCCCATCTCCCACGTGCCCTGCCCCAGTGCCGGAATGCGCTCGCCGCCCGGCAAGCTCACGCTTACGATTTCGCTCGTCATGCTGACTCCTTCGAAAGTGGCTCGATCCGGATGCGATGCAATTGCGCGCGGCCTCACCGCGCAACGCATGCTACGAAAAACCTGGAGATGAGTTTAGCGGCTACGCGGCCTAACGACGGCGCGCCAGGCAAAAGCCCGCTATAACGGGACGCGCCGATGTTTTAAAATTGCCGCTTGCCCATCTTGCGTGAGCCCCATGACCTCTGCCTCGGAAGACCGCTGGCGCGACCTGCGCCCGGACCCGGAAAACGACACGCCGCTCTATCTGCAACTTGCCCGCAAGCTCGGCAGCGCGATCCACGAAAACCGCTGGAACGCCGGCGAGGCGCTCCCCTCCGAGCGGGTGCTGTCGGAGGCGCTCGGCGTATCGCGCATCACTTCGCGTAAGGCGATCGCGCTGCTCGTCGAGCAGGGTTTGATTCGCCGCACCCAGGGCGCGGGCAGCTTCATCACGCCGCGCTATGAAGATCCGTTGTCGCGCCTGTCGAGCTTCAGCGAAATGCTGCGGCGGCGCGGCTTCACACCGAGTTCGAAGTGGCTGTCGCGGGAAATCTCGCCGGCCAATCGCGACGAGGTGATCCAGTTGGGGCTGTCGCCGGCCGCCGCGGTCACACGGCTGCGGCGGCTGAGACTCGCCGACGGCATCGTGATGGCGGTCGAGAATTCGACGTTCCCGGCCGCGGTGATTCCCGATCCGCAGGCAATCGGCGACTCGCTGTACACGTATCTGGAGAATCGCGGATTGACGATCGTGCGCGCGTTGCAGCACTTTCGCGCGGTGAACGCGAGCGACGAGATCGCGCAGCAGATGAGCATCGCGCCGAACGAGGCGTTGCTGTTGATCACGCGCGTGGGCTATACGGCGGATCAGCGCGCGATCGAGTTGACGGACACGTACTGCCGCAACGATTACTACGACTTCGTGGCGGAGTTGAGGAAGTAGGCTGCGGCTCGGTGAATGGTCCCGCAGCCGGGCGCGCCGCGCTTCAAACTCCAACGCGGCGCACGCTACCCTGTTACGTCCACCGGGCTTCGTGCGCGCCGATGCGCGCCGGCGGCAGCGCATAAAACGCCGGCGTCTGTTCCAGTTCTTCGGCGGGCTGAACGCCCAGCACGCACCCAAACTCCGATTGCACGCTCGCGACGCAATCGCGCACATCGTCGAGCGACATCTCGGGCGCCTGCTGTCCATCGGCCAGCAGCCCGAACGACTGCAGCCAGCGCCCGGTCTGCGCAAGCGACACCTTCACATGCCAGCTGCCACCCTCGCGTGCCCGCCGCGCGAGCGCGACCATCGCGCCGAACGCGGCCAGATAGCCGGTCGCGTGATCGAGCGCCTGACATGGCAGATGCCGCGGCTCGGCCGAACCCGCCGCCGCGCGCTCCGTCCACGCGATGCCGCTCGCCGACTGCACCAGACTATCGAAGCCGCGTCGCTGCGCCCACGGCCCCGTGTACCCGTACGCGCAAACCGACACATAGACGATGCCAGGCCGCAGGCGCGCCAGCTCGGCCGGCCCGAAGCCGCGCGCCGCGAGCGCGCCCGGACGATAGGCCTGCAGGAACACGTCGGCATCGCGCGCGAGTCCGCGCAACGTGTCGCAGCCAGCGGCGTCGCGCAGATCGACGAGCGCCGAACGCTTGCCGCGGCCGTTGTCGATCACGAGCGGCGCGATGTTCGGCAGATGCGGCCCGTTGATCGTCATCACGTCCGCGCCATGATGCGCGAGCGCGCGGCCGGCCACCGGTCCGGCGATGATCCGCGACAGATCCAGCACCCGCACGCACGCGAGCGGACGATCGACGCCTGGTTCGGCGTCGGCGTCGGCGTCGGCGTGGCGCGGCGGCTCGGCCGGCGCGTCGCCGATGCGCTCGATCTCGAACAGCGGCAAGCGCCCGATCGCTTTGGCCTGCTCGAGCGCGGCCCATTCGTCGGGCGTGCGAATCAAGGCGGCGCATAGGCCCGCGTCGGCGAGCGTTTGATCGAGCGTCGCGCCCTCCCAGCCGCGAATCGCGGCCGCCACCGACTCCGGGCCGTTGTCGCAGCCGAGCACGTCGAGCACGCCCTTCAAGTGATGCGCAAAATTCGTGTGCAGTTGGATCCAGCGGCCGTCGCCCGTTTCGTAGAAGCCAGTGACCGGATCGCGCAGCGCGGGCGGCGGCCCATCGTCGATCCGCAGATAGCGTTCGCTGCGAAACGCCGCCAGTGCGCGATGCATCTGCACCGACACCCGTTGCCTGTGTCCGCTGCGCAGGTGCCAGTATTCGGCGGCCGCGAGGCCCGTCGCCGCGATGGTCGACGACGCGAGGCTGCCGACGCGATAGACCGAAGGCAAGCCGGGGTCCGCGCCGGCAAGCGACACGGCGTGCAGCGCGACCGGATCGCAGCCGGCGAGGGTCCAGATGTGCTTGAGGGCGAGTTCGGGTGTCATGGCATCGGGCGCGTTGACCGCGCGCACAGGAAGCAGGTGCACCGAGTCTAAATTTGCGCCTTGCTGCAATCAATCTTGATTATGATAATCAACATATATTGATTTCTTCGGTTTTCACTCGCTTTCATGTCAGCCCCGATTTATCTGACCGCCGCCGAAGCAGCCGCGACGCTCGGCGTCAGCTTGCCGACGCTGTACGCGTACGTGAGCCGCGGCATGCTCGGCTCGTCGCCGGATGCGCAAGGCAGGCATCGCCTCTACGATGCCGCCGAGGTGCGCCGCCTTGCGCGTCGCAAGGCGGACGGCAAGCGAGCGGGCAAGGTCGCGCAGAAGGTGCTCGACTGGGGCGTGCCGGTGCTCGAATCGTCGATCACGCTGGTCGCGGACGGTCGGCTGCTGTATCGCGGGCACGATGCGATCGAGCTTGCACGCAGTGCGTCACTCGAAGACGTCGCGGCGCTGCTGTGGCAATGCAGCGCGCGGCGCATCGCCGATGCGCCCGCCGTGCCGCTCGCCCCCGCGCAATGGGCCGCGTGGCTCAAGCTGTGGAGTGACAGCACGCCACTCGATCGCGCGCTCGTGCTGCTGCCGGCCGCCGCCGCGCAGATGCCGCGCGTGTGGGCGCTCGGCCGCGACGCCCAACTGGACACCGCGTGCGCCGTGATGCGGCTGCTGGCCGCCGCGATGCTGCTAGCGGCGCCGTCGAACGAACCGCTGCATCGGCAGATCGCGACGGCCTGGCGGGTGCGCAGCCGGCCGCAAAGCGGGCTGCTGCGCGCGGCGCTGGTCGCGTGCGCGGATCACGAGCTGAACGCGTCCACGTTCACGGTCCGCTGCATCACGTCGACGGGCACGCACTTGTTCGGCGCGGTCGCGGGCGGCCTCGCGGCGCTCTCCGGGCCGCGTCACGGCGGCGAAACCGTGCGCATTGCGGCCCTGCTCGATGAAGCGTCGCGCTCGCCCGATCTGGACCGCTATCTGGCGAACCGCCTCGCGCGGCACGAGCACGGCGCGCAAGGTCCGGTGCTGTCGGGCTTCGGTCATCCGCTCTATCCGGACGGCGATCCGCGCGCGCGGTTGTTGCTGATGATGCTCGCCGACTGCGCGCCGGCCCGCTCGCCGCTCAACGAGGTGCTGCAGCTTTCACGTGCGGTGCGCGACACGACCGGCGCCGAGCCGACCGTGGATTTCGCGCTTGCGGCGATCGAGCGCGTGCTCGGCTTGCCGACCGGCGCCGCGTTCACGCTCTTTGCGCTCGGGCGGGTGGTCGGCTGGATCGCGCACGCGATGGAGCAGACGCGCGATGGCCGGTTGATCCGGCCGCGAGCGCGGTATATCGGGGAGTATCAGGCGGGAGGGGATGCTTAGGGGCTGCTTTGGGGGCTAGGTCGGGCCCGCAAAGCGGCGGCTCGCCGTTCGCCACGCATCAGACCACGCCCGGCCGACGCGCCAGCCAAGCCGGGACCGGCCAGCCGAGTAGCAGCGTCGGCAGCTTGCGTTGCGAGCCGCTCGCCAGCGCGAAACGCGCCCCCTCCCGCCCCGCGCTGATCCATGCCACCGATCCACGCGCCAACTCGATCGACTGCCCTGCCGCCAGCCAGTGATCTTCATGCTCGCCCTCGACGGTCAGCCAGACCTTGCCGCTGATCATCTTGAAAATCGACGGGCGCGCAACGCGCCAGGCCGTGACGGGCTCGCCATGTTCCAGTTCGAAAACTCGCACTTCTCGCATCGCCGTTCTCCTCGAAGAACTTTCTGTTGTACCGATTATTGGCGTGCGATGATCGGAAACCCATGCACAGTTCCGAACACTTTCATCGGAACTGTTCAGTCAAAAAACCGAACAGTTGGCATGGCTCGCCCGACGCAGGTTAAAAGCTTGCGCGCTCGCGGGCCGGCGATAGAAGGCAAGCGTATGAAACTCGAAATCCAGCTCGATCGGGACAACGGCGTACCGCTTACCGAGCAGATCGTCACGGGCGTTTCGGCGTGGATCCGTTCGCGCAATGCGCATCCTGGCTCGAAGCTGCCGTCGATCCGCCAGTTCGCCGCCGACTTCGGCGTGAGCCGCTTCCCGGTGATCGAGGCATACGACCGGCTGGTGTCGCTCGGCTATGTCGACTCGCGCCACGGCTCCGGCTTTTACGTCGCCGATCGCCAGCCGACGGACATGCGTTGTCAGGGCACGTCGGACCCGCGCCGCGCCGATGTCGAGTCGGACCATTTGCTTGAGCAATTCAACTTTCCGGGCGAGACGCTGAAGCTCAGCACCGGCTTCATTCCCGAAAGCTGGCGGGACATCGATGGCATTGCGCAGGCGATTCGCCACGTGTCGCGAACCGATCCGGCGAGCATGGTCGAATACGCGACGCCGCTCGGCAATCCCGTCTTGCGCGAACAGTTGCGCGGCCGTATTGGCCAATTGGGCATCCAGGCGGACGCGTCGCAGATTCTGATCACCAATGGCGCGAGCCAGGCGTTCGATCTGCTCGTGCGCTACATGCTGAAGCCTGGCGACACGATCTTTGTCGAGGACCCCGGTTACTACAACCTGTACGGCCTGTTGCGACTGCACGGCATGAAGCTGATCGGCATTCCGCGCACCGGCAGCGGTCCCGACCTCGATGCGATGCAGGCGCAACTGAAGCTGCACCGGCCCAGATTGCTGCTCATCAACACCGTGTTCCACAATCCGACCGGCACCACGGTCGCACCGCAGGTCGCGTTCCGTTTGCTGCAACTGGCGCGTGAGCATCGCTTCCAGATTATCGAGGACGATATCTACGCGGATTTTCAGACCGAGCTCACCGATCGCCTCGCGACCCTCGACCAACTCGAACAGGTGATCTACATCGGCGGACTGTCGAAGACGCTGTCGTCGTCGCTACGGATCGGCTGCGTGGTTGCGAGTCACGCGATCATCAAGGATCTGGTCGATATCAAGATGCTGACGAGCATCGGCGGCTCGCGGTTTGCCGAAGCGGTGGCGGTGTGGATGCTGGAGCGCGGCGCATATCGCAAATATCTGGAGCGACTGCGCCGCCAGATGCGCGGCGCGCTCGGCTCGACCGTCCAGACACTCGAAGATTCCGGCTGGGAGATTTTCGAAGAACCAGCGGGCGGCAAGTTCGTGTGGGCGCGCGTGCCCCATGTCGCGGACGCCGAGCGGCTCGTTGAATGCGGTGTGCCGCTCGGTGTGACGGTGCTGCCTGGACAACATTTCAGGCCGAATCGCGAGGCGAGCCCGTGGATCAGGATTCATGTGGCGTTTGGCAACGAGCCACGGGCGCAGGCGTTTTTTCAGGCGGCGGCGCAGTTGCCGGCTGATGTGTGAACACGGCGCAGAGCGCGGCCGAGCCGCAGCGCCGACACTTGCGCAAGACCGCGCCGCTTGCTGCGCCAGGACTCGCTTTTCCCTAGAATAGCGAGTCCCAGCCCGACCGAGCGCGCCCAGCCGCTTCATATGTCTACGACGCCGACTCCGCCCGCCCTCGCTCCCGACCTCCCCTCTGGCCCTTCGCCCCGCGCACTGACGGTGATGCTGTGGCTGGTCGCCACCGGCTTCTTCATGCAGACGCTCGATTCGACGATCGTCAACACCGCACTCCCCGCGATGGCGACAAGCCTCGGCGAGCTGCCGCTGCGCATGCAATCGGTGGTGATCGCCTACTCGCTGACAATGGCGGTGATGATCCCGGTGTCCGGCTGGCTCGCCGACAGACTCGGCACGCGGCGCGTGTTCTTCAGTGCGATCCTCGTGTTCGCAGTGGGCTCGCTGCTGTGCGCGAACGCGCGCACGCTGAACCAACTGGTGCTCTTCCGCGTTCTGCAAGGCGTGGGCGGCGCGATGCTGCTGCCGGTTGGGCGGCTCGCGGTGCTGCGTACCTTTCCGGCGGAGCGCTATCTGACGGCGTTGGCCTTCGTGGCGATCCCGGGCCTGATCGGACCGTTGATCGGACCGACGCTCGGCGGCTGGCTCGTCAAAATCGCGTCGTGGCACTGGATCTTTCTGATCAACGTGCCGGTAGGCATCGTGGGCTGCATTGCCACGTTTATTTTCATGCCGGATAGCCGCAACGAACACACAGGCAAATTCGACCTCGGCGGCTACCTGCTGCTGGTGGTGGGCATGGTGGCACTTTCGTTCGCGCTCGATGGCCGCACCGAGTTCGGCATTCAACATGCGACGGTGCTGGTGCTGCTGATTCTGAGCATGGCGTGCTTCGTTGCATATGGTCTGCACGCGGTGCGCGAGCCCGAGCCGATCTTTCCGCTCGATCTGTTCAAGATTCACACGTTTAGCGTCGGGCTGCTCGGCAATCTGTTCGCGCGGATCGGCAGCGGCTCGATGCCCTACCTGATTCCTCTGCTGTTGCAGGTGAGCCTCGGCTATAGCGCATTCGAAGCCGGGCTGATGATGCTGCCCGTGGCGGCCGCGGGCATGGCAACGAAGCGTCTCGTGACGACGCTGATTCAGAAGTACAGCTACCGGCGCGTGCTGATGGCGAACACGATTCTGGTGGGTCTGATGATGGCGAGTTTCGCGCTCACGAGCACGAATCAGCCGCTGTGGCTGCGGCTCGTGCAACTGGCGATCTTTGGCGGCGTGAACTCGATGCAGTTCACCGCGATGAACACGTTGACGCTGAAGGACCTGGGCACCGGCGGCGCGAGCAGCGGCAATAGCCTGTTTTCGCTCGTGCAGATGCTTTCGATGAGTCTCGGCGTGACCGTGGCCGGTGCGTTGCTGACGACCTTTACCGGCATCATGCAGCGTGTGACCGCCGCGAATTCGCTGCCCGCGTTTCATGCGACATTCCTGTGTGTCGGCATCATTACCGCATGTTCGTCATGGATCTTTGCGCAGTTGTCGCCGGAGATCCGCACGCCAGCGACGAAGACCGATCCTTCAGAGCGAACCTGAAAGCCGCGCGCGCCAGGACGACGCATCCTCGCGCGCTCACAAACGGATTTCCTGGCATCGCTCCGCGCGGCCCGTACGCAGCATCCTTGAACAGCGTCACCGACCCGCAACAGGGCGCGTGCCGCACCAGCGAAGTGCGTGTCGTCGCCTTCGTAGCGGAGCGGGCGCAGCGGGTTTTCCTCGGAGCATTACTGGTGGGCGCTCGAGCATTGTTGGTACACGCGCATAGTTCTTGCTCGACTATCCTGTAAACTCTTAGTCTGCGCGTGCGAACTCCTGCCGAGCCCTGCAAGCGCCGCCATTTCCACACGACCGACATGATGAGCATGATCGAACTCGAACATCCCGGCTTCCAGCCACCACGCCCGATGGCCGGCGACGAAGGCTCCCGCCGTACCGTTCTGTATGGCGGCTACACCGTTTTCAGCGTGTTTCAACCGGTCTTCTCGGTATCGCACCGGCGCGCGATCGGGTATCACGCGTCGCTGCGCGTGCACGACGAGCATGAGCAGCAAGTGCCCTCGCACGAAGTCTTTACGCAGGCCGCGCGACGCGGCGACCTGCTCGAACTCGGACGGCTGGCCGAATCGCTGCACCTCGGCAACTTCAACGCGTTCGACAGCCACGACGAATGGCTCTTCCTCAGCCTGCATCCGGCCGCGCTGATGGACACCAGCTACGGCGACGCGCTGCTTGCCAGCCTGAAGACGCTCGGCCTGCCGCCGCAACGCGTGGTGCTCGAAGTTTCCGAACAGGCCGGCGGCGAAACCACGCGCTTCGCCGAAATCGTCGATTCGCTGCGCAAGTCCGGTTTTCTGATCGCGCTCGACGGCTTTGGCGCCAAGCATTCGAACATCGACCGCGTGTGGAATCTGCGGCCGGACATCGTGACGCTCGACCGCTGCATCCTCGCGCAAGCGAGTGAACACTCGCACATCGAACGCGTGTTGCCGGGCCTCGTCTCCCTGTTGCACGAGTCCGGGCAACTGGTGCTGATGGGCGGTCTGAGCACCGAGCGCGACGCGCTGATCGCGCTCGAATGCAATGTGGACTTCGTCCAGGGCGCATTTTTCGCGGGCCCGAGCGTCGAACCGGTCAAGCCGCAGGTTGCCGCTGGCCTGATGGATTCGCTCTCCGCTTCGCTGCGCGAACGCGTTGCCGCTCGAGAGAAAGCGCAATCCGCGCGGCTCGCGCCGTATGTCACTGCGCTCGAGGCTGCCGCAGCTCAGTTGATTGCCGGGGAATCGATCACGCAGGCGACCGCACCTCTGCTCGCGCTGGGAGAAACGGCGCGCTGCTTTGTCCTGGACGGATCGGGCCGGCAGATCGGCGACAACGTGCTGCCGCCGGGCCGCACATCGCAACGCGCAAAGCGCTTCAGCCCGCTGCTGCATTCCGAAGGCGCCAGTTGGGAGCGCCGCCCGTACTTCATTCAGGCGATGCGTCAACCGGGGCGGGTTCATCTAACACCGCCGTATCTGTCGATCAACGAAGCGCATCTGTGCGTCACGGCCTCGATTGCCGCGCATAACTCGCATGGTACGCAGGTGCTATGCGTCGACATCAACTGGGAAGTCGCGGCTCACCGCAGCTGACACCTCCGGATGGCCCTTGATGCGGGCAAGCAGTTCCTTGACCGCCTCACGGCCCAGCATTCGGTTGGCCGCCCGCAAATGCGCGGCGCTGGCCACGATGCGCAGCGAGACGATTCTCGCCGAAAGGTCCGTTGCGCCGTCCGTCACCACGTCGATTAGCCCGACGATATCGCCGTCGCAGAACAGCGCGATACACACGGCACCCGCCATCGACACCACCTCGGTATAGCTCGCCTGTTGCGCGAGCGATGTAACCACAGCGATCCACTTCGGACCTGAGCCCGGTTCGCGGGCGCGCTGCGCTTCGGCTCCAGGTGTTGGCCCTTGTGCCCGAAGGGCCAGGTTGGCCGTAGGAAATGGAGTGGGCGTAGCGTACAGAGGTACGTCGCTGATCAGTTGCGGCGCGTCGTTGAAAAGCTGCAGCAAGCCCGCCCGGTCTTGCGCTTCGAGCGCCGCGCGCAATCGCTCGACGATTCGCCCATGCACCGCTGGATCGGGCCGCTCCAACGGCGCGCCCGCCCGTTTCAGACGCTCCTTGGCGCGATGAACCATTTGCCGGCAAGAGGCCGGTGTGCGCTCGAGTATCGACGCGATTTCGGCATAACCGCACTCGAACGCTTCATGCAGGACGAACGCCGCGCGTTCGTCTGGCTTCAGATGTTCGAGCAGCAACATCACGCCATATGACATATCGGCCGCGCGCAATGCCAACTCCTCCGCCGATGGTGCGACCTCGTCGAGCCACGGCTCCGGCAACCAGCCGCAAGCCTGCGACGCGCGCTCGCGCTGCGCGTGCCGCAGACGGTCGATCGCCGTGCGGGTGGTGAGCGTGGTGAGCCATGCGACCGGCGTTTGCACCGCCTGCGTATCGGCCAGATGCCATTTGAGCCAGACGTCCTGCACCACGTCTTCGGCCTCCGCACGACTGCCAAGCATCCGATATGCGAGCGCCAGCAGACGGGCGCGCGCGGCCTCGAAACTGGATGCCTTGTCGATTCCCTGTTCCGTCATGCGTAGACCTCCCGATGTTGCGTCGTGAAAAAGCGGCTGTACACCAGTGGCATGGGTCAGGCGCGCGTCATGTTCGGTATTCCTGAGCTTGACGCATGGGCAACGGGTGATGTGACAGCTCGGCGCAAAAAAAATTTCTGTCACAACTCGGGCCGCTGCTTCGTCAAATGAGCAAGAACCGGCGCATGTCACGCGGCTTCTGCCCCGAGGCCGCCTGTTGCATCTCCGGATGCCCGTGCCATCCATCCTGAACGAGGAACCCATGCCTTCCAGTTACCCGTCTGTCTCCGCCCTGGGCCTCGTGCCCACGGTGATCGAACAATCCGGCCGGGGCGAGCGCGCCTATGACATCTATTCCCGCCTGCTGCGCGAGCGCATCGTGTTTCTTGTCGGGCCCGTGAACGAGCAGTCAGCCAGTCTGATCGTCGCACAATTGCTGTTTCTCGAATCGGAGAACCCCGACAAGGATATTTCTTTTTACATCAACTCGCCCGGCGGCTCGGTGTATGACGGCCTCGCGATTTACGACACCATGCAGTTCATCAAGCCGGAGGTCTCGACCTTGTGCACGGGCTTTGCCGCGAGCATGGGCACTTTTCTGCTCACCGCGGGCCAACGCGGCAAACGGTATGCGCTACCGAATGCCCGCATCATGATTCACCAGCCTTCCGGCGGTGGTCAGGGCACCGCAGCGGACATCGAAATCCAGGCGAAGGAGGTGCTGTATGTGCGAGCGCGTCTCAATGCGATGATGGCCGAGCGCACCGGACGCAGCATCGAAGATATCGCGCGCGATACCGACCGCGACAACTTCATGTCGGCGCTCGAAGCGAGGGAGTACGGATTGATCGATGACGTGCTGGAAGCTCGCGCGACGTGGAACAACGCAGGTCGTCGCGACACCCTGTAACGGAACTGACATGGAACCGCTCGCTGGGCCGCCGGACAAACCGCTTGCTGCAAATTCCCATCCACCTATCGGTGCGAGCGCACCACAAAAGCTGCTCACCTTCGCTGGAATCGCTATCATGTCGCGATTCGTCGACTTCGACGACCGCTTCAATGGAGATACACATGGCGTCATCCAACGAAAACGTCAGCATGGCGCTGTTCTGCGACTTCGAGAATGTCGCGCTTGGCGTGCGCGATGCGAAATACGACAAGTTCGATATCAAGCTTGTACTCGAGCGCCTGCTGCTGAAGGGCAGCATCGTCGTCAAGAAGGCGTATTGCGACTGGGATCGCTACAAGAGTTTCAAAGGGGCCATGCACGAGGCCAATTTTGAGTTGATCGAGATTCCTCATGTGCGCCAATCGGGCAAGAATTCCGCCGACATTCGGCTTGTCGTCGATGCGCTCGATCTCTGTTATACGAAATCGCACGTCAATACGTTCGTCATCATCAGTGGTGATTCGGATTTTTCGCCGCTCGTGTCGAAGCTGCGCGAGAACGCCAAACAGGTCATCGGCGTCGGTGTGCAGCAGTCCACCTCGGATTTGCTGATTGCGAACTGCGACGAGTTCTTCTTTTACGACGATCTCGTACGCGAAAGTCAGCGCGCAGTCGCGAGGCGCGAATCGTCGCGCCAGCAGCAGAGCGCGCAGCAGGCAGCCAAACGTGCGGCTGATGAAGAGAAAGCCCCGCCGAAGGAAGATCTGGAGAAGCGTCGCAGCAAGGCCGTTGAAATTGCGGTGCAGACGTTCGACGCGCTCGCTTCCGAACGTGGCGACAGCGGCAAGATCTGGGCGTCCGTGCTGAAGAACGCGATCAAACGGCGCAAACCGGACTTCAACGAAACGTATTACGGGTTTCGCGCTTTCGGCAATCTGCTGGAAGAGGCGCAGGCGCGCGGGCTGCTCGAATTCGGCCGCGATGAAAAATCAGGCGCGTACGTTTATCGAAGCACGGCTGTGAACGTCGCGAGCGAAGCAGCCAGTGAAACTATCGGCGAAACCGCGGCAGAGTCTGCCGAAACGGGGTCGGCTGAGTCGGCGTCGGCTGAACAGGCGGCCGAACATTCGTATCAAGCGCAGGCGGCGCAAGCGGCCGCGTCCGAGCCGGGCGGCAAGCACAAGTCGCGTCGCAAGGACCGCGCCAACCGCAAGGCGGGGCGGGGACAGGAGGCCCCGCACGGCAAGCGCGGTCACCACGAAACGACTGATGAAGAACCTGCGGCTGGCGTTCCTGCTCTCACCGAACACGCGCAGCCCGCCGAGCAGCTCCAGCGACAGGAGCCGCGTGAACACGCGCCGCTCCCAGATGAGTTCGTCGTTAAACCGATAGCTGAAGAGACCGAAGCTCGCGCTGTAAAAGCGGCAGCGGATACAGCCGCTGAACAAGGCGTCTTCGGTCAAGAAATCGAGCAGACCGCCGACAGCGACCAACTCGCACAGCGTGAAAGCGCCAAAAAGCGCGCATCCCGCAAAACGGCCGCGAAGAAAGTGAAGAAAAGTACGCCGCGCACCATCGAGGAAGTCCCTGAGATCGCGGCGCCGGCCGAAGCCCCTGCTCCAGCAGTCGATTCGGAAGAAGGATCTGAGGCCGCCAGGAAGGCCGCCCGTAAAACTGCGTCTCGCAGCCGTCGTCCGCGCAAAGCGGCGGCGACGGACAGCACGGAGTAAGAAGCGGCGCGGATTTGACGATCGTCGCTACAAGCTACCGCCCAACCGGGCTACGCATTGAAACCCGGTACCGGCCGACAATGCAAGACGAGCAAGCCGGCCGGCCCCACTATCACCGCTCAGTAAGCCGGATAAGGCGCATACATGACGGGCGGAGGCGGTGCGTAGTAGTAAGGACGGGGCGCGACATACACCGGCTGCGTCGAATAATAAGGCTGCGGCTGAGCGATCGTCTCGCCCTTCGATGTCATGCACTGGGCGTAGGCGGTGTCATAGCGTGCCTGCATGCCGGCCGCCGAGTACTGGGCGCCATTCGCACCGTTCGCGCCACCGATCAGCAGGCCGCTGCCCGCCCCGATCGCCGCGCCCGCGCCGGCGTTGCCCGCCGCGGCGCCGAGCAGCGCGCCGACCGCCGCGCCGCCGAGCGTGCCGAGCGCCGCGCTGTTCACGCTGTTCGTGGTGGCAGCCTGCGCAGCGCCGGACGGATTTGTCGTTTGATTCGCGTAGTCGCGACACGCGTAGTCGTTCTGTTGGAACTGGCTGAGCGGCTCGCCGGCGCGCGGCATCGCGGCTATGCTCGGGCCGCTCGGTGGCGCCACTGCGCAACCGCCTAACGCGGGCGCGATGACTGCGGCGGAAATCGCCAGGCTGATCGTTTTATTGCTGGAAATCATGGTGGTGCACTTCGGAGGATTGGAATTCAAACGTTAGGCTAATCGCAAAATTCCGTGGTTACGGCTCCGTTACAGAAAGTTTTTGCACGGCCGGCTGGCCTCGACCCGCCTGCGCGTCGTCGCGGCATTGGGTACGTTATATCAAGTGATGCTTGTAAATGCGCGGGCAATCAATTGACAAGGAACGCCGCCCACACTCGCGTCAAACGACCCCGCCGCCCAAGCCAATCGACCGCGCGGAGGCCGCCTCAATCAACCGGCTCATTCTCGCCGCCGCAGCAGCTTGCATTGCCTGCGGCGCGCCCGCCCCCGCCAGCTCGGCGAAGTCGACGGGCGGCGGCCGAGGTCCACTTAGCGCCCCGCGAAATCGCAGTTACCAACTGTGACAAACTTCTTTCAGAAGCGCCCCTCCCGTTCCGCTCGCCTCAGAAAAGGAAAAAGCCCTCGCGATGGAGAGCTTTCGTCTCTAGCTAACCATCTTCAATCGCGACCGCAAGGATCACGACATCAGACGACGAGCTGCAACCGGTAACCTCAAGCGAAGTTCTTCGCCGCGAAGTCCCAGTTGACGATGTTCCAGTACGCTTCGACGAACTTCGGACGCGCATTGCGATAGTCGATGTAGTAAGCGTGCTCCCAGACGTCGATCGTCAGCAGAGCCTTGGCGTCGGTGGTGAGCGGCGTGGCGGCGTTGCTCGTCGACACGAGGTCGAGCGAACCATCGGCCTTCTTCACGAGCCATGCCCAGCCCGAGCCGAACGTGCCGACCGCGGTCTTCGCAAACTCTTCCTTGAACTTGTCGAACGAACCCCACTTCGCGTTGATCGCGTCAGCGAGCGCGCCGGTCGGTGCGCCGCCACCTTGCGGCGACAGGCTGTTCCAGAAGAACGTGTGGTTCCACACCTGAGCCGAATTGTTGAAGATACCGCCCGACGACTTCTTGACGATCTCTTCCAGCGACAGGTTCTCGAACTCCGTGCCCTTGATCAGATTGTTCAGGTTGGTCACATAGGTCTGGTGATGCTTGCCATAGTGAAACTCGAGCGTCTCTTCCGACATGTGCGGAGCGAGCGCGTTTTTCGCAAACGGCAGCGGCGGGAGCGTATGTTCCATGGTGCTTTCCTTCTCTATATCTGTTGTGGGGAGTCTGCGGATGACGCTATCGAGCACTCGATTGTAGGCGAGTTGGAATAACCCCGCAAACGACCGGCCTTTATGTCCGGCATGTCGAACACGCCGTGCGCAAGGCCCTTCGGAAGGGTGCGCATGGCGCGTGCCCGGGTCGTCGGCAGGCAGGACATGACAGCAGATGGGCGCCACGCGCCCACCGGCAAAACGTCAGAAGCCCTCGGTCAGACGCGCCTGCACGTCGGCGAGCGCGACGTCGGCCGACCCTTCGGCGAGATGCATCGTCAAACGACGTCCGGGTTTCAGCGACGACGGCGTGCGAATCGCCCGCCCGCTTTGCGCGTCGAGCACGGCCGCATAACCGCGCTCGAGCGTGCGCTGTGGACTCAGCACTTCGAGTCGCGCGCGGAGCATGTCGATACGCGCGACCTGACGTTCATGCTGGCGCGATAGCGCCGCATTCAGGCGCTGCGCCAGCGTGTCGACGCGCGTGCGCTCGGCCGCGAGATCCGGACGCCAGCGCTGCCAGCGCATCTGCAGCAGCGAGAAGCGCGCTCGAGCGTCCCGCACCGGCCGCGCGCCCGCCGACACGAGCCGCACGCGCAATTGCTGCAAATGCGTACGCTGCCGCGCGAGCCGCTCGGCCGGCGACACGAGCCGGCGCGCCAGCCAGTCGAGCTGCTGCGCGCGCCGCTCCATCATGCGGCCGAACGCACGCGCAAGCGTCGCGTGCCGATGATCGAGTTCGCGCAGCAGCATGACGCGCTGCGGACTCACGAGTTCGGCGGCACCGGTTGGCGTCGGCGCACGTACGTCGGCGGCGAAATCGGCGATCGTGAAATCGGTCTCGTGGCCGACGCCGCTCACCACCGGTATCACGCTTTCCGCAATCGCGCGCGCGAGCACTTCTTCGTTGAAGGCCCACAGATCTTCGATCGAGCCGCCGCCGCGACACACGATCAGCACGTCGACCTCGCGGCGGGCGCCAGCCGTCTCGACCATCGCCGCCAGTTTCGCGCTGACGCCCGAACCCTGCACCGGCGCCGGATAAACGATCACCGGAATATGCGGCGCGCGGCGCGACAGCGTCGTCAGTACGTCGCGCAATGCGGCCGCCTGCAACGATGTGACGATACCGATCGCGCGAGGATGCGTCGGCAGTGCGCGTTTGCGCTCGACGGCGAACAACCCTTCGGCTTCGAGTTGCGCCTTCAACCGCAGGAACGCTTCGTACAGACGCCCCTGACCGGTGCGGCGCACCGCTTCGACATTCAGTTGCAATTCACCGCGCGGTTCGTACATCGTCACGAGGGCGCGCACTTCGATGCGATCGCCTTCGCGCGGCATGAATTCGGCGTACTGCGCGCGACCGCGGAACATCACACAGCGCATCTGCGCCTGTGCGTCCTTGATCGAGAAATACCAGTGACCACTCGCAGCGCGCGTGAAGTTCGACACTTCGCCCGCGACCCATACGAGTGGAAACGAGCGTTCGAGCATCGTGCCGATCGCGCGATTGAGCGCGGAGACGGGAACGACGACCTCACCGCCTGGTGTGGCCGCAGAAGCAAAAGGATTTTCGGGGTTCATGCGAGGAATAAATAGCGCTGGCGGGACAGACGATAGACCGAGCGACGTGCGGCGTCCAGCCGGAATCGCAGGATTGTTAAAAGTGTCCACATGGCGGGAACCGCCTGACGAATTCCGCCAGAACGCCCGCCAACGCCAGTAGATTCCTGGCAGACCCTTGATTTATATGGCGTTTGCATCTCAATAGAGAGCGAGCACTTCGATCCAAAGCGCACGGAATGGCCCTCCCGGACGATCGGATGGCAGGTTCTCCACAAAGTTATCCACAGACTGTGGGCGACCGCACATAGCATGGACCAGCGTCCATCAAGCCCTGCGCGACTTGCCGGCCGGGACGCCCGCGCGCTAGAGTTGCGGGTTTCGACGGCATGCCGATCGCGCAGCGCGCCAGGGAGCTTGCCGGCCTGAGGCCAATCAGCACGAGCCCTTTCGCCGCGCGGTTTGCAACTCATTTTTCGACCGTATTCGCATTCGATTGCCCGGAGAACCGCGTTGAAGTTGACCCCGCGTAGTGCGCACGGCACGCAGTCCTTGCCCGCAACCCGCCCATGAGCGAACTCAGCGACCGTCTCGCAGCGCGCCTCGCGCGCGAATGGCAGCAACGCGGCCCGCTCGCGTGGGCGCTGACGCCGCTCGCCTGCGTGTTCGGCGCGGTCGCGGCCGCGCGCCGCGCCGCGTTTTCGCAAGGCTGGCTGAAGTCGGTGCGCGTCGGCGTGCCGGTGGTGGTGGTCGGCAACGTGACGGTTGGGGGCACCGGCAAGACGCCGACCGTCATCGCGCTCGTCGAAGCGTTGCGCACCGCGGACTTCACGCCTGGCATCGTGTCGCGCGGCTACGGCGCGCGCGTGAGCACGCCGACCCAGGTCACGCCCGGTTCTTCGGCGCGCGTCGGCGGGGACGAACCGTTGCTGATCGCGCGCCGCACCGGCGCACCCGTATGGGTCTGTCCCGATCGCGTCGCCGCCGCGCAGGCGCTGTGCGCTGCGCATCGCGACGTCGACGTGATCGTCAGCGACGACGGCTTGCAGCACTACCGCCTCGCGCGCGACGTCGAACTCGTCGTGTTCGATCACCGGCTCGGCGGCAACGGCTTCCTGCTGCCGGCCGGGCCACTGCGCGAGCCGTTGTCGCGCCGCCGCGACGCGACGCTGATCAATGATCCGTACGCGCGCACGCTGCCCGCGTGGCCGAACACGTTCGCACTGCAGCTCGCGCCCGCCGACGCGTGGCATCTCGACAATCCCGCACTGCGCCGCCCGCTCGCGCAATTCGCCAGTCAACGCGTGCTGGCCGCGGCCGGCATCGGCGCGCCGGAACGCTTCTTCGCGACAGTGCGCGCGGCCGGCATCGCGCCCACGACGCGCGCACTGCCCGATCACTACGCGTTCGAGCGCAATCCGTTCACCGACGTCGACGCCGACGCGATCCTGATTACCGAAAAGGATGCGGTAAAATTGGGGGCCTGGCACGACGCGCGCATCTGGGTAGTCCCGGTCGAAGCCGCGCTTGATCACCGCCTCACTGCATTAGTTGTGGAGAAAGTCCGTGGACGCTCGCCTGCTTGAAATCCTCGTTTGCCCGATCTGCAAGGGCCCGCTCAGCTACGACCGCGCCGCGCAGGAACTGATCTGCAACGCGGACAAGCTCGCCTATCCGATCCGCGACGGCATTCCCGTGATGCTCGTCGACGAAGCGCGGCAGACCGTCGAAGGCACGCCGGTCGATCTGAATCCCGGCTCGGTCGCCTGACCCGGCGCGGCGCCGCGTCGTCTCGCTCGCGCGCGGGTCAAGGGGCAAAGGTTCGTCAACGCCAACCCGCCCGTATGTGCTCCACGATCGATCCGTAGCCGTTTTAGCCGCTCCGGCTTACGTCCGACTCTGCGTGCGCGTCGCGCGCGCAGCCTCTTCCTTCGGCCTGATTGCCGCCCGTTCCCGATCCGATGATCCAACCCACCCCTTATCCGTTTATTGCCGTCGTGCCGGCCCGTCTGGCGTCGACGCGTCTGCCCAACAAGCCGCTCGCGGACATCGGCGGCAAACCGATGGTCGTGCGCGTCGCCGAGCGCGCGCGCGAATCGGGCGCGCAGCAGGTGCTGGTCGCGTCGGACGCGCAGGAAGTGCTCGACACGGCGCACGACCACGGCTTCGACGCGGTCCTCACGCGCGCCGACCATCCGTCGGGCACTGACCGTCTCGCGGAAGTGGCGACGCGCTTCGGGTGGAGCGACGACACGATCGTCGTCAACGTGCAGGGCGACGAGCCGCTGATCGACCCGGCGCTGGTGCGCGGCGTCGCCGCGCATCTGGCAACGACGAGCGACTGCGCGATCGCGACGGCCGCCCATCCGATCACCGATCCCGCCGAAATTTTCAATCCGAACGTCGTCAAGGTCGTGCCCGATGCGCGCGGCGTCGCGCTGTATTTCTCGCGCGCGCCGATCCCGTGGGCGCGCGACGCATGGCAGCCGCACTGGCCCAACGTCGCGTCGATGCCGGCGCCGCCCGCACCCACCGCCGTATACCGGCACATCGGACTGTACGCGTATCGCGCGAAATTTCTGCGCACGTACCCGAGTCTCGCGATCTCGCCGATCGAACAGGTCGAAGCGCTCGAACAGCTGCGCGCGATGTGGCATGGCGAGCGCATCGCAGTACTCGTCACGCACGACGTGCCGTTGCCGGGCGTCGATACCCCCGCCGATCTCACGCGCGTACGGGCTTTATTCGGGTCTTGAGCGCGGGAAGCCGTGGCATAATCGAACGGTTATGCGCGCCTCCCAGCGCAGGCGACACTCGGGTTATCCCGGTCGCGCCGTGCGGATCTTGCAGCGCCGTCATTTCGACGTGCAGCGCGAACTAGCCAACGGTAGCCGATGCGGAGCCTGCGAGAATCGCCGGGAAGCCTGCTGCGTAAACAAAGAATTCACATAGATCTGGAGATATCCATGCGTTTGATCCTGTTGGGTGCACCGGGTGCTGGCAAAGGCACTCAGGCCAACTTCATCAAGGAAAAGTTCGGCATCCCTCAAATTTCGACCGGCGACATGCTGCGCGCGGCCGTCAAGGCTGGTACGCCGCTCGGCCTCGAAGCAAAGCGCTTCATGGACGCCGGCGAGCTGGTCACGGATGAGTTGATCATCAACCTCGTGAAGGAACGTCTGCAGCAGCCGGACTGCGCGAACGGCTATCTGTTCGACGGCTTCCCGCGCACGATTCCGCAAGCCGAAGCAATGAAGCAGGCCGGTGTCGCGATCGACTACGTGCTCGAGATCGACGTGCCGTTCGACGAGATCATCGTGCGCATGAGCGGCCGCCGCTCGCACCCCGCGTCGGGCCGCACGTATCACGTGACGTTCAACCCGCCGAAGGTCGAAGGCATCGACGACGTGACTGGCGAGCCGCTGATCCAGCGCGACGACGACAAGGAAGAAACGGTCAAGAAGCGTCTGGAAGTGTACGAATCGCAAACCAAGCCGCTGATCGAGTACTACAACGGCTGGGCGAAGAACGGCGATGCGTCGAGCTCGGTGAAGGCGCCCCAATATCGCCGCATTTCGGGCCTCGGCAGCGTCGATGAAATTCGCGCCCGTGCGTTCGATGCGCTGAAGTAAGCTGGATTGATCTAAACATTTCCGCTGTTTGCGTTCGGCCAAAACCCGCCCACATTGGGCGGGTTTTTTATTGGCTCAGCGCGCCAACCGCAACGGCAAGCGCTGTGTGCGGAGCGTCCAACAGAACCAGTTGGTCTTCCCTGGCGCTCGCATGACCGGGACCCACGTCGCTTTCCGCAGCGCAGCACAGCCGCTACAATCGATCGTCGAAAAAATGCTTCGATCCAGACTGCACTGAACAACCGTAGCGAAGGAGAAGACATGGAAATTCGTGACAACGTGTTCCTGATCACCGGCGGTGCATCAGGGCTCGGCGCTGCCACCGCGCGCCTGCTGGTCGAGAACGGTGGCAAGGTCGTGCTCGCCGACCTGAATCTGGACGCGGGCGAGGCGCTCGCCAAGGAGCTCGGCGGCGTATTCGTCAAATGCGACGTGAGCCGGGAAGAGGACGCGCAACAAGCCGTCGAAGCCGCGACGAAGCTCGGCGTGCTGCGCGGACTCGTCAACTGCGCGGGCGTCGCGCCGGCCGCGAAGACCGTCGGCAAGGATGGCCCCCACTCGCTCGATCTGTTCACGCGCACGATCTCGATCAACCTGATCGGCACGTTCAACATGATCCGGCTCGCCGCCGCGCAGATGTCGAAGAACGAGCCGAACGCCAACGGCGAGCGCGGCGTGATCATCAACACCGCATCGGTCGCCGCGTTCGACGGCCAGATCGGCCAGGCGGCCTACTCCGCGTCGAAAGGCGGCGTGGTCAGCATGACCCTGCCGATCGCGCGCGACCTGTCGCGCAACGCGATCCGCGTGATGACGATCGCCCCCGGCCTCTTCGAAACGCCCATGCTGCTCGGCATGCCACAGGAAGTGCAGGACGCGCTCGGCGCAATGGTGCCGTTCCCCCCGCGTCTGGGCAAACCGGCCGAATACGCGATGCTCGCCAAGCAGATCTTCGACAATCCGATGCTGAACGGCGAGGTGATTCGGCTGGACGGCGCGATCCGTATGCAGCCGAAGTGAGGAGCGCCTGGCGATGAAAAAACGCCTGTACATGTGCGACATGTGCAGGCGTTTGCCTTTTATGCAGCGTGAAACGCGCGGCGCTATTCGCCGCCATCGTGCCGCGTGCGCTGCCGCAATTCATGCAGCTGCGACTCGACCACGGTGGCGTCTTCCGCATCGGGGCGATCCCCGAGGTAGCTTTCGAGGTCCTCGAGCGCGGGCCGCAGATAGTCGAGCCGCGCATACGCGAAACCGCGATCGCGCACTTCCTCGATATTGTCCGGCAGCAGAATGACGAGCCGCTGTTGCACCGCGAGCAGTCGTTGCCAACGCTCGGTTTGCAGATAGATCGCCTTCAGGTTGCGCAGCATCCGCGCGACGATCTCGCGACGCGTGGCCGGTTGCAGCAGCATGCGCAGCGCCCGGCCGACCGAATCCCCAGCCGACGCGACGTACGGTTCGAGCATCTCGACCATCTGCGCTTCGGACAGCGAATGACCGGTGGTGGGATCGAGCATCACGTCGCCGTCGGGCGTCGTCACGCGCAGCAGGAAGTGGCCCGGAAACGACACCCCGCGCACCGGAACGCCGAATTGCTCGGCCATCTCCAGATAGAGCACCGCGAGTGAAATCGGGATGCCGCGGCGACGTTTGAGTACGACGTTCAGATGACTGTTGTCGGGGTCGTAGTAATCGTTCAGATTGCTCGCGAAACCGAGTTCACGGAAAAAGAACCGATTGAGGATGCCAACCTTCTGACGGATGTCGGCGTCGTCTGGCATGCGGCGGCGCAGCCGCAGCACCAGCTCGTCGATCTCGGCGAGCACCGACTGCAGATCGAGGTCAGGATAGGCGTCCTGCGCCAGCGAGAGCGCCGTCTCGGTCAGCGGCAGGCTCTCGTCTTCGGCGACGAGCGTACTGAAATAATCGAGAACCCGCGACATGGTGATCACTTCACTCGCCTTTTGAAATACGCGTACTTGAAGCCCATCAGCCAAAGCATACCGAAATATAGCGCGGCGAACAGCACGAGACACGCACCGAGCAATACCATCCGGCTGACCGGCTGGGTATGCATGCCGACCCAGTCGAAGCTGATCGCAAGCCAGCGCATCACGCCGGCAAGCACGAGGCACGCGCCGAGCAGCTGCACGAAAAACTTGAGCCAGCCGCTCGACGGCGTATAGATGCCGCGTTTGCGCAGACCGATGAACAGCAGCAACGCATTCACGCAAGCGCCGAGCCCGACGCTCAGCGTGAGACCCGCATGCGCGAACACCGGCACGAACGCGTAATTGCACAGCTGCGTGACGACCAGCACGCCGATGCCGATCTTCACCGGCGTCTTGATGTCCTGCTTCGCGTAGAAGCCCGGCGCGAGGATCTTGATCAGGATCAGGCCGACCAGGCCGACGCCGTAAGCGGCGAGCGCGCGGCTCACCATCACGACCGCGGTGCCGTCGAACTTGCCGTAGTTGAACAGCACCGCTGTCAGCGGCTGGGCGAAAAAAAACAGCGCGATCGCGCTTGGTGCGGCGAGCAGGAACGTCACGCGCAGCCCCCAGTCGAGCAGCGACGAATACTCGTGCGAATCGGCATCGACATGCGCCTTCGACAGGCTCGGCAGCAGGATCGTGCCCAGCGCGACGCCGAGCAGCGCGGTCGGAAACTCCATCAGCCGGTCGGCGTAGTTGATCCACGACACCGCGCCGGGGCCGATGTGCGACGCGATGTTGGTGTTGATGATCAGGCTGATCTGCGCGACCGACACCGCGAACATCGCCGGCACCATCTTCGCGAGCACCCGTTTTACGCCGCGATGCGCGAGCGCGTGCAGCGGGTTCAGGCCGATGCGCGGCACCATGTCGATCTTCTTGAGGCCCGGCAGTTGCACCGCGAATTGCAGCACGCCGCCGATGATCACCGCCCACGCGAGCGCATAGACCGGCGTTTGCAGGCGCGGCGCGAGAAACAGCGCAGAGACGATGAACGAAACGTTCAACAGTACCGGCGCGAATGCGGGCAACGAAAAGTTCCGGTACGTATTCAGCACGCCCGACGCCAGCGACGTCAGCGAAATGAAAATGATGTACGGGAACATGATGCGCGTCATCGTGACCGCGAGCTGGTATGCGTGGCCCTCGCGCGCAAGGCCCGAAGCGACGACGAACACGACGCCCGACGCGCCGACCACGCCGATCACCGATAGCACGGCGAGCGCCCACGCGAGCACGGTCGAGGTCGCGTCGACGAGCGCCTTGGTGGCGTCGTGGCCTTGCTGGTTCTTGAACTCGGCGAGGATCGGCACGAAGGCCTGCGAGAACGCGCCTTCGGCGGAAATGCGGCGCAGCAGGTTCGGAATGCGAAAGGCGACGTAAAAAGCGTCGGTGTATTGACTGGCGCCGAACGCACGGGCGATCAGGGTTTCACGGGCCAGTCCGGTCACGCGCGACAGCAGCGTGAAGCCGCTGACCGTCAGCAGGGCTCGGAATAGATTCATGGGGCGCTTATTATACGGGTCCGCTAATGCGGGCGACGAGCCGGAACGCGATTCGGACCGATTTGCCGCGCGGACGTTCGCCGCAATCGGCTGGAAAGTGCGATTTTTGTATTTTCAGCGGCTTTCCGTGCTGCGCCAGCAGTTCAGCGTCAACATGACGCCACTCCCGTCACTGCGACGCCGTCGCGCGTTTCCCGTTGTCACGTGCCTGATTTTGTTGCTATAATCGTCGGTTTCGAAGCTTGCTCAGTTTTCGCACGGTCTTCGGACGGGATTCTCAGGTTGGCGCAGCGCCGCTTGTCAATACATCCGGAAGCCTGGAAACACGGGCCCGCCTTCGCGTAGTTCGATCGATTTTTTCGACACTTTTGCGCCCTTGGGCAATCGCTTCCAAGGGTTCGGATCGAGAAGCAGCACCTCGCCTCATCGTTGAAGGCCGGGTACTGGAAACAGGAACAGGATAAGGAACCGTCATGGCTAACTCCGCACAAGCACGCAAGCGCGCCCGCCAGGCCGCGAAGGCAAACTCGCACAACTCGGCACTGCGCTCGAAATTCCGCACGGCTATCAAGGCTGTCCGCAAGGCAATCGACGCAGGCGACCAGGCTAAGGCCGCCGAAATCTTCAAGGCATCGTCGAAGACCATCGACATCATCGCCGACAAGAACATCATTCACAAAAACAAGGCAGCTCGCCACAAGAGCCGCCTCGCTGCAGCCATCAAGGGTCTGCAAGCGCCCGCAGCGCAGTAATTCCGGTCGGCCCGCTTCGGCGGGCTACCTCCTGTTTCCGCTGCACAAGAAGCCCGCTTTGGCGGGCTTTTTTGTTTTGGCCGGATGACCAGCCACAAAAAAACCCGCTGCTTGCGGGTTTTTGTTTTTCTGCTTTTGCCGATCCGGCCAGCTTGCGTCAGATCGCATGCCGTTTGGCTTGCGGCGCAGGCGCATGCTCGAGTTCCAGTTCGCATGCCTCGGTGACGAGGAGGTCGTTGTCTTTCGCGAAGTTCATAACGAAATCGAAGGCCATTGGCTCGATGTCGCGCAGCCGCGAATCGAGAATCACGCATTTGAGATCGCCGATCATGGTTGGCCGCACGTACAGCGAGTACTGCATATAGGCGTTCGGCCCCTTCCTCACGCCGGGCCCGAACGACGACATGACGCCCGCGAGCCGCTCCGACCAGTCGCTCGGCCGAAATCTTTTTCCGGTCGACGTAATGCCCTGAATGAAATATTCGATTGGAGCTGCTTCGGCCATGTAGAAATACCTGTGTGACTGCCCAGCGGAATGACGACCAACCGGCGACACCGGTTGCACGCTCGAATTCACCGCAAGCGGCATGCACGGCAAGCGCTTGCAGCCACCTGCGACGTGCGTGGCAGCTTGGCGCTAACGCAACAATGACGAGCCGCACCACGAGAACCGCTGCGGCGAACCGGCTGAACCGCTCTGGCGCCCGGCCACGCCGTGACAGACTTTCCGCGCCGCGCCACCCGCGTTTCTTGATGCGAAACGCCGGCCTGCTGGGCTATGGGATAACCCTTAAATTATAGCGCAGCGGGCCCTTTTCCGCAGCGCACACAAGCACCGTCCGATGACCCCGCGCAGCCCAACACGACGCCTTCTGATAGCTTTCTAAGCGCTTTCACGGCCTTCCAGCCGACTCGTCAAACAGGGCGAAATCCTTTATGCTGGATTGAGTTACCACCAAACCCACGGCGGCACAGTCCGGCAACCCTGCCGGGTGAGACCGCCGTATTTGTTTCATGACCGCCAAGAAAATTCGCCACTACCTGCAGTTCAAGGACTTCTCGCTGGAAGACTACGAGTACGTGCTGGAACGCGCGCGCATCCTGAAACGCAAATTCAAGAACTACGAGACCTATCACCCGCTGCACGACCGCACGCTGGCGATGATCTTCGAAAAGAATTCGACGCGCACGCGCCTGTCGTTCGAAGCCGGCATCTTCCAGCTGGGCGGCCACGCGGTGTTCATGAGCACGCGCGACACGCAGCTCGGCCGCGGCGAGCCGATCGAAGACGCCGCCCAGGTCATCTCGCGCATGGTGGACATCATCATGATCCGCACGTTCGGCCAGGACATCATCCAGCGCTTCGCCGAAAATTCGCGCGTGCCGGTGATCAACGGGCTCACGAACGAGTATCACCCGTGCCAGGTGCTCGCGGACATCTTCACGTACTTCGAGCATCGAGGTCCGATCCGCGATAAAACGGTCGCGTGGGTCGGCGACGCGAACAACATGCTGTACACATGGATCGAAGCCGCACAGATCCTCGGCTTCAAACTGCGCCTATCCACGCCGCCCGGCTACAAGCTCGACCGTGCGCTCGTCTCGGCGGAAAGCGCGCCGTTTTACGAGGAGTTCGACGACCCCAACGAAGCCTGCGCGGGCGCCGATCTCGTCACCACCGACGTGTGGACCAGCATGGGCTTCGAGGCCGAAAACGAAGCGCGCAAGAAGGCCTTCGCCGACTGGTGCGTGGACGCCGACATGATGGCGCGCGCGAATCCCGATGCGCTCTTCATGCACTGCCTGCCCGCGCATCGCGGCGAGGAAGTCAGCGCGGAGGTGATCGACGGACCGCAGAGCGTCGTGTGGGATGAAGCGGAAAACCGTCTGCACGTGCAGAAAGCGTTGATGGAATACCTGCTGCTCGGCAAGCTCAATCATTGAGCGAGGCGTTCCCCCAGGCACCAACCTGGACCGCGTTACAAAAAAGGCGCCGGGAGGAAACTCCCGGCGCCTTTGTGCATTCGTCGACGGTGAAGCTCAGCGCGGCCAGTCAGCGCGAAAAGAGCGCGCTTCCGCTCATAGGCAAACCGGCTCCGCCTCCAGCTCCACGCCAAATTGCCCGAACACTTCGTGCTGGATCGCCCGCGCCAGCGCCAGCACTTCCGTGCCGCTCGCGCCACCGCGATTGACCAGCACCAGCGCCTGGCGTTCATGCACGGCCGCCGCGCCCATCGCGCGGCCCTTCCAGCCGCATCGGTCGATCAGCCAGCCGGCCGCCAGCTTGACCCGCCCGTCCGCCTGCGGATACGACACGATTTCCGGTTCGCGGCGCTTCAGCGCCTCGAACTGCGCGGCATCGATCACCGGATTCTTGAAGAAGCTCCCCGCGTTGCCCAGTTCGAGCGGATCGGGCAGCTTCGCCCGCCGCACGGCGACGACCGCATCGAAAATGGTCTGCGCGGTCGGCTGCGGGGCCGCGCCACCGGCTTTCCCTTGGCTCGCCGCAGGACCCCGCGCCGCCAGCTCGCGCGCGAGATCCGCGTAGCCCGCGCGCGGCTGCCATGCCTTCGGCAAACGAAACGTGACCGACGTGATCACGAAGCGCTCCCGCCCTTCCCGCTTGAAGAAGCTGTCACGATAGCCGAACCGGCACGCATTGGCGTCGAGTTCGACGGCGTTGCCGGTCGCGAGCTCGATCGCCCGCAGCGACGCGAAGCGTTCGCACATTTCGAGCCCGTACGCGCCGATGTTCTGGATCGGCGCCGCGCCGACCGTGCCCGGTATCAGCGCGAGATTCTCGAGGCCGGGCATGCCCTGCGCCAACGTCCACGCGACGAACTCGTGCCACGGCTCGCCGCCGGCCGCCTCGACATACCACGCATGCTGATCCTCGCGCACCACGCGGCGGCCGCGCAGCGCCACCAGCAGCACGAGCCCGGCGAAGTCGCCGCTCAGCACGACGTTGCTGCCGCCACCGAGCACGAGGCGCGGCAGGCCCGCGACGCGCGGATCGCGCACCGCGGTGGGCAACTGCTCCTCGCGCTCGATCAGGCACGCGAACTGCGCGCGTACGTCGAAGCCGAACGTGTTGTGGGCCTTCAGCGAATAGCCGGCCAGGAGAGACGCGACGACGGGAGCGGCAAGAGCGGATTGGGGCATCGGAATGGCAGCAGGGCAACAACGGGAAGCGACAGGAAACAACGACCAATGACGAGCCTGACGACACGAGCGGCGCCGCGCGGCGGCCTTGGGCAAAAGAGAGCGGCGTCGGTAAAATGACGTCCGGTCCGTGATTATAGCGAGTGCCTCGCGCGCAGCCGACCGGCCGCGTCGCGCACTGCCGCACTATTGGGAGAAAGCAATGCCATCGTTTGACGTCGTCTGCGAAGCGAACATGATCGAAGTCAAGAACGCGATCGAGCAGTCCAACAAGGAAATTTCGACGCGTTTCGACTTCAAGGGGTCCGACGCGCGCGTCGAGCACAAGGAAAACGAAATCACCGCGTACGCCGACGACGACTTCAAGCTCGGCCAGGTGAAGGACGTGCTGCTGTCGAAAATGGCCAAGCGCAACGTCGACGTGCGCTTCCTCGACTACGGCAAGATCGAGAAGATCGGCGGCGACAAGGTCAAGCAGGTCATCAAGATCAAGAAGGGCGTGTCGGGCGATCTGTCGAAGAAAATCGTGCGTCTGGTGAAGGACAGCAAGATCAAGGTGCAGGCGAGCATTCAGGGCGATGCGGTGCGCATCACCGGTGCGAAGCGCGACGATCTGCAAAGCGTGATCGCGATGCTGCGCAAGGACGTGACCGACACGCCGCTCGACTTCAACAACTTCCGCGACTAAGCGGCACGGCGCGCGAGGCTTGCAACGCAACGGGCCGCGCCGCGCGCAAAGTCTTCGAGCCGCTTCAGCTCAGGCGGGGCGATGCGGCGCAGCCCGCTTCAAAGATCGTTGCCCGCAGCCGGGCTGGCGGCCTTCTTCTTGTCGCCGATACGGCTCTCCTGCCCCTTCATCAGCTTCGCGATATTGCCGCGATGGCGCCATACGAGCAGCAGGCTCATCGCCAGAACCGCGAGCGCAACGATGCGCGGCCCGAACAGGAACACGTAGAAAAGCGGCGCGAACAGCGCCGAGCACAGCGCCGCCAGCGACGAATAGCGCGTGAAGAACGCGACGATGATCCAGGTCAGCAAGGTCGCGACGCCGAGCGTCGGGTTGATCGCGAGCAGTACGCCCGCGGCGGTCGCGACACCCTTGCCGCCCTTGAAGCGGAAGAAGATCGGATACAGATGGCCGAGAAACACCGCGAGCGACGCAATCGCGATCGAGCGCTCGTCGAGCCCGTAGCGCGCGCCGAAATTCACGACCGGCCACACCGGCAGCCAGCCCTTGAAAGCGTCGCCGATCAGCGTCAGAATCGCGGCCTTCTTGCTGCCGCTGCGCAGCACATTGGTGGCGCCCGGGTTGCCCGAGCCGTACGAGCGCGGGTCGTCGAGACCCATCGCGGCGCTCACGATCACGGCAAACGACAACGAACCGATCAGATAGGCAACGACAGCGACGATCAGGTTTTGCATCTAGGACTCTTATAAGGATCGCGGTCTGACATTCGATACCCCAACCGCAACAGGGTACGCCCGTCGAAACAAGGCGGCGCACATTTTACCGAAGGCGTCCGCGCGAAAAACATTCAGGCAAACGTCAACTGGCGCGTCGGCGTCAGTCCACGCTCGCGCACTGCACCGGCTTCGCCGCAAGCAGATCCGTGAGCACCTTCGGCTCGATGCTGACGAGAAAGCCGCGCCGCCCTCCGTTCAGCCAGATTTTGTCCATCTCGAGAATGGTCGACTCGACATACACCGGCATCTGCTTGCGCGTGCCGAACGGCGAGGTGCCGCCGATCAGATAACCCGAGTGCCGGTTCGCGACTTCGGGCTTGCACGGCTCGACGCGCTTCGCGCCGATCTGCCGCGCGAGGTTCTTGGTGCTGACGGTGCGATCGCCGTGCATCAGCACGATCAACGGCTTCGCGTGCTCGTCTTCCATCACCAGCGTCTTCACGACGTGATGCTCGTCGACGCAGAGCTGGCGCGCCGATTCCGCGGTGCCGCCATGCTCGACGTAGTCGTAAGGATGCTCGCCGAACGTAACGCCGTGACGGCGCAGCAGCTGCGTGGCGGCGGTTTCGGACACGTGTCTGGATTTGCTCATCGGCGCATTGTAATGGCGAGATTGCACAACGGCTATTTGCCGAACCGGCAATTGTGCGCGCTCGACGCTTGTGGCACGATCGTTCGAAATTATGCCGGCATGGTGCGAGATAGTGCGCGCAGAGCTAGGAGACAGCGTTGAACCAGGCTTCATCCATCCGTTCCACGATCGACATCCCCGCGCTGCTCGCCGCGCTGCCCGCCCGCATCAGCGACATTCCCGCGCTCGCCGCCGCACGCGATCCGCGGCATGTCGCGCTGATCGAAGACGCGCGCCGCCTGACCAATGCGCAACTGCTAGAGGCCGTCGATGCCGCCGCCGCGCTGCTGCGCGAATGGGGCGTGCGCGGCGGCGATCGCGTGATGATCGTCGCGGAGAACAGCATCGCGCAGGTCGTGCTGCTGTTCGCGACCGCCAGGCTCGATGCGTGGGCGCTGGTGTCGAACGCGCGCCTCTCGGCGGCCGAACTCGATTCGATCCGCGCGCACGCGCAACCGCGCGTCGTCGCATATGCGGTCGAAAGCTCGCCCGACGCGTGCCAGCATGCTGAGCGTCATCGAGCGACACCGGCACCCACGCTGTCACCAGACATCGGCGCATGGTCGTATGCGTTGGACGGCAGCGTGCAGGCCGAAGCCGTCGAAGCCGCCAGCGACAGCCAATGCGCGGCACTGATCTACACGACCGGCACCACCGGCGCACCGAAGGGCGTGATGCTGTCGCATCGCAATCTGCTGTACATCGCGGCCGTGTCGAGCCGGCTGCGCCAGGTCGGGCCCGACGACGTCGTCTATGCGGTGCTGCCGATCTCGCATGTGTATGGCTTCGCGTCGGTATGCCTCGGCAGCCTGCATGCGGGCGCGACATTGCGGCTCGCGCCGCGCTTCGTGCCGGAAGCGGTGCGCCGCGCCCTCGCCGACGAGCAGGTGTCGATCTTCCAAGGCGTGCCGGCGATGCACGCGAAGCTGCTCGAACATCTGCACACGCACGGCCACGCATGGTCCGCGCCGCGGCTGCGCTTCGCGTACTCGGGCGGCTCTCCGCTCGACGCCGCGTTGAAGGTGCAGGCCGAAGCCGTGTACGGTCTGCCGCTGCACAACGGCTACGGCATGACCGAAAGCAGCCCGACCGTATCTCAGACGATGGTCGACGCACCGCGCGCCGATTGCTCGGTCGGCGAAGTCATTCCGGGCGTCGAAGTGAAGTTCGTCGGACTCGACGGCGCGCAAGCCTCGCCGGGCGAGATTGGCGAACTGTGGGTGCGCGGCCCGAACGTGATGCTCGGCTACTATCGCAATCCCGAGCAGACCCGCGCGACCGTCACCGAGGATGGCTGGCTGAAGACCGGCGACCTCGCGCGCCGCGACGCGGACGGCGCCTTGCATATCGTCGGGCGCAGCAAGGAGCTGATCATCCGTTCGGGCTTCAACGTGTATCCGGCCGAGGTCGAGCACGTGCTGAACGCGCATCCGCAGGTCGTGCAGTCGGCGGTGATCGGACGCGCGGTCGAGGGCAACGAGGAGGTGATCGCGTTCGTCGAGCTGATTGCCGGCGCGACGGTCGCGCCCGCGGAGTTGATCGCGTGGTGCGGCGAGCGGCTCGCGCCGTACAAGCGGCCGGCCGAGGTGATGGTGCTCGCGGCGCTGCCGGCCGCATCGACCGGCAAGATTCTCAAGCACCGGTTGCGCGAGTTGGTGTGAAGCGAGCGCAGCCCCGCGCGCTTCAAGTCGCGCTCAGCCGCGCGGATGATGCTGCGCATGCAGCGATTTCAGACGCTCTCGCGCGACGTGCGTATAAATCTGCGTCGTCGAAATATCGGTGTGGCCGAGCAGCAATTGCACGACGCGCAGATCGGCACCGTGATTGAGCAGGTGCGTCGCGAACGCATGCCGCAACGTATGCGGCGACAACGGCGCATGCACACCCGCCGCCTGCGCGTGTCGCTTGATGATGTTCCAGAACTGTTGGCGCGTCATGCCTTCGGCGCGTGCCGTCACGAATAGCGCGTCGGCCGCGCGCGGGCCGAGCAGCGCCGGGCGCGCCTCGCGAAGATAGCGCTCGATCCACGCGTGCGCCTCTTCGCCGAACGGCACCAGCCGCTCCTTCGAGCCCTTGCCGGTTACACGCACGACGCCTTCATTGAGCCCCACCTCGACGGTCTTCAGCGTGACCAGTTCGGTCACGCGCAATCCGCTCGCGTACATCAGCTCGAGCATCGTGCGATCGCGCAAGCCGAGCGGCGTATCGAGGTCGGGCGCGCCGAGCAGCGCTTCGACCTGCGCTTCGCTCAACGTCGACGGAAAACGCGGCGGCTGCTTCGCCGAGCGGAGGCGCACCGTAGGATCGGCGGCCGCGCGATGCTCGCGCACCGCCCAAGCGTAATAGCGGCGAAACACCGACAGACGGCGGTTCGCCGAGGTCGCCTTGTCCTTTTGCCGCGCCGCGCTGTAGGCGCGCAGGTCGGCTTCGCTCGCGGTGTCGAGCGACGCATTGCGGGTGTGCGCGAGCCATTCGCAGAACAGGCGCAAGTCGCGGCGATACGCGTCGAGCGTGTTGCGCGACAGGCCGTGTTCGAGCCACAGCGCGTCGCAAAAGGCGTCGATCGATGCGGAGCTGGTCAGCAACAGCGGCGATACGGCGGCTGTATCTTCGACGTTTTCAGCGGTATCGGGGCTCATGCTCATGCGTACGGCACACCTTCATGCGCGAGCAGCCAGCGCTTCACGTCGCGAAAGAAGCCGTCGCCCCCGTCGTGCGCGAAGCCGCCGATGCCGCTCGCACTCACCACGCGGTGACACGGAATCACGATCGGAAAGAAATTCGCGCCGCACGCCTGGCCGACCGCGCGTGGCACGCTGCCGAGCTGCTTCGCGAGTTGTCCGTAAGTCAGCACGACACCCGGCGGAATGTCGCAGATCGCCTGCCACACGCGCCGCTGGAACGCGGTGCCGCACTCGGCGAGCGGCAGCTCGAACTTCGCCGACGCGCTCTCGAAGTAACGCTCGATCTGTTCGGCCGCCTCGCGTGCGAGCGGCGTCTCGGGCGCGACGTTGCGCGTCGAGTCGGGCAGATAGACGATCTCGCGCACCGCCTCGCCTTCGAGCCGGATGCCGACCTTGCCGAACGGCGCATCGATCACTGCGTTGAACATGATTGCCTGCTCCTCTAGCGTGCCGGATTGCCGGCACCGAATTGCCACGACTTTACGCCGCTTCCAGCGCCCACTCCACATGCTCGCGCACGAGCGCCGACGGATCGTCGGCTCGCTGCTTCAACGCCCGCACGATCGCATCGCGCGCGTCGGCGTCGAGAGCGCCGGGCGCGGCGCGCAACGCGTTGCCCATGCCGACCGCGAGATTGCGCAGCCAGCACTCGTAGCCGATGCGGCGAATCGCGCTGCCCTGCATGCGCGTATCGAACTCCTGCGCGCTCCACGCGAACAGTTCGACCAGCGACGCGCGATCGAGCCCGTGCCGCACGTCGAAATCGGCGACTGGCGCGGCCTGCGCGAACTTGTTCCACGGACACACGAGCTGGCAATCATCACAGCCATACACCCGATTGCCGATCAGCGGCCGCAGCTCGCGCGGGATACTGCCCTTCAGCTCGATCGTCAGATACGAAATGCAGCGGCGCGCGTCGACCTTGTACGGCGCGACGATCGCGCCGGTCGGACAGGCGCCGATGCAGCGCGCGCAGCTGCCGCAATGCGAGCCCGGCGTTTCGGGCGCGGCCTCGGGCGAGGTTTCGGCGTCGGTCGGCAGCGGGATGTCGACGTAGATCTCGCCGAGGAAGAACAGCGAGCCGGCGTCGCGCTGCAGAAGCAAGGTATGCTTGCCGCGCCAGCCGATGCCGGCCTTCTGCGCGAGCTCGACTTCGAGCACCGGCGCCGAATCGGTGAACACGCGATAGCCGAACGGCCCGGTCGCCGCTTCGATCCGGTCGGCCAGTTGTTGCAGGCGCTGACGCATCACCTTGTGATAGTCGCGGCCGCGCGCATAGATCGACACGACCGCCGTCGATGGGTCCGCGAGCCGCGCGTGCTCGGCCGCGCGCCAGTCGCGCGCGCGGGGTGTCGCGCGTGACGGGGGTGGACTTACGTCTTGCGGCATGCTTTCAGGCGCGCGTTCATGCGCCCCTTCATACGTCTCTTCAGCCGCCTCTCCTTCCAGCGTCCGCGCAGGCAAATAGGCGATGCGCACGGTGATCACGCGTCGCGTGCCGGCCACAAGCTCGGCGGGCCTCGCGCGTTTCATGCCGTGTTTGGCCATATAATCCATCTCGCCGTGGCAACCCGCTTCGAGCCACGCTGCAAGCGGCGCTTCGGCGGCCGACAGATCGGTATCGCTAATGCCGATCGCCCCGAAACCGAGTTCACGGCCCCACGTCTGGATGTCGAGCGCGAGCGCCCGAAGCGCCGCCTCATCCAAACGGGACGTTGCATCAGAAGCTCGCACGGCATCAACGGCCGATGCGGGCGTGCAGGAAACAGGGGACTTCGGACTTCGGTTCATCACGCCATTTTACGAGAATGCCCGTCAATCCCGATCACGCGACCCTACCGTCCGCTCCGGTGCTGCTCGAACGCTCTTTCGCGCTCGCGGACGAGGCCGCCACGCAGACGTTCGGCGCGCGCTTCGCACAGGCGATCGAAAGCGTACGCGCGGCCTCGCAGCAGGCACAGTCAGCACAGCCCGGCGCCGTAAGCGACCTCGCATTCCACGGCCTGCAAGTCCAACTCGTCGGCGATCTCGGCGCCGGCAAAACCACGCTCGTGCGCGCGACCTTGCGCGGCCTCGGCCACACCGGCCGCGTGCGCAGTCCGACCTACACGCTCGTCGAACCGTATGTGCTCGCACGGCCCGCTGGGGAACTCGCGCTCTATCACTTCGATCTGTACAGATTCTCCGATCCGTCCGAATGGGCCGACGCGGGCTTTCGCGAATATTTCGATAGCGGCGCGGTCTGCCTCGTCGAATGGCCGCAACGCGCGGGACCGCTGCTCGGTGTGCCGGATCTCGTCTTCTCGCTCGGGCTCGTCGGCAACATGGACGCAAACGCGGACGCACGCACACTCGTCGCACGCGCTTATAGCGAATCAGGAAAGGCATGTCTCGAAAGATGTTAATCAAACCGTTCCATTCGATCGAATCGGCAGCGGGCGCAACGCATAACTGGCGGCGCCGGCAGATCCTGCGCGCGGGTGCGTCGACGCTGGTGCTCGGCCTCGTCGCGCCGCGCCTCGCGTTTGCGAGCTCGGTGCTCGGCGTGCGTGTGTGGCCCGCGCGCGACTACACGCGCGTGACGATCGAATCCGATCAGCCGCTGCAGAACACGCAGCAACTGCTGCAGGGACCGGACCGGCTCGTCGTCGATCTGAACGGCCTCGATCTCGATCAGGCGCTCAAGGAACTGGTGTCGAAGATCACACCGAACGATCCGCAAATATCGTCGGTGCGGGTCGGGCAGTATCAGCCGCACGTGGTGCGAATGGTGTTCGACCTGAAGGGCTCGGTGAAGCCGCAGGTGTTCGCGCTGCCGCCAGTCGGCGCGTACAAGTACCGGCTCGTGTTCGACCTGTATCCGGCAGTCGCGCCCGATCCGCTGATGGACCTGCTCGCGCAGTCCGAGCGCAAGCAGCAGGCGCTCAACGAAGAAAACGGCGCGCCGCCGGCGACGCTTTCCGGCCCCGGCACGCCGCCGCCCGTCGACAACAGCGAGGCGTTCTTCGAGCATTACGCGCAGAACGGTGGCGCGGGTAGTGGTGCTGGCAATGGCGGTGCGGGCGTACCGCGTCCGCCCGCGCGTGGCACGCCGGCGCCGTCCGCACCCGCCATTGCCGGCAGGCAGCCCACACCCTCTGCGCCGTCCGCGCCGCCCAGCGTGATCGCCCGCAACAAGGATGGCAGCGCCAACGGCAACGGCACCGCACGCGGCCTCGACAGCAACAACGACAACCTCGGCGACAACGGCGACACCTACGCATTCACTACGCCGAAGTCGGGCCGCAGCAACACCGTGCGACTGCTCACCGTCGCGATTGATCCGGGTCATGGCGGCGAGGACCCGGGCGCGATCGGCGGCTCAGGCACCTACGAGAAGCACGTCGCGCTCGACATCGCGAAGAAGCTGCGCGCGAAGATCGACGCGCAGCCGAACATGCGCGCGATGATGACGCGCGACGCCGACTTCTTCGTGCCGTTGAACGTGCGCGTGCAGAAGGCGCGGCGCGTCGGCGCGGACCTGTTCGTGTCGATCCACGCGGACGCGTTCACGACGCCCGAGGCGAAGGGCTCGTCGGTTTTCGCGCTGTCGGAGCACGGCGCGTCGAGCGCGGCCGCGCGCTGGATGGCGAACAAGGAAAACTCGTCGGACCTGATCGGCGGCATCAACATCAAATCCGACGACGCCACCGTGAACCGCGCGCTATTCGACATGTCGACCACCGCGCAGATTCGCGACTCGATGCGCTACGGCAACTTCGTGCTCAAGGAGATCGGCGACATCAACAAGCTGCACAAGGGCTCGGTCGAGCAGGCCGGCTTCGCGGTGCTGAAGGCGCCGGACATTCCGTCGATCCTCGTCGAAACCGCGTTCATCAGCAATCCAGATGAAGAGCGGCGCCTGAACGACGACGCGTATCGCGACAAGATGGCCAACGCGATTCTGACCGGCATCAAGCGCTATTTCGCGGCGAATCCGCCGCTCGCCAAGAGCCGCATGACGTGATGTCGGCAGCCACTCGCCGCCTGCCAGCACGTATTGGCGTTGGCTGGACGGTTCTCGCCGGCCGAAGCCTGAGATGGCGTCGAGCCGACGCCTGACGAAGATCGGGAGGCCCGATACGGCGCGGGCCTTTTTCGCATGAAGAAGCCCCGCTGAAGCGGGGCAACGATCAAAACTCAAAGGTCAACGAATCGTGGCAGCAAATCCTGGTCTGCCAGACGGATTTCGATATCGTTAGCCGCCTTGACGTGTTTGCGGTTGTTCACGTCGAAGACGTCATCCGTCACGCTGACGATGATCGTGCCTTGCTGCTTGTGTTCCCGCATGACAGGGATCAGGGCGCGCGCTTCTGGCACTTGAGCGGCTGTCAGAGTATGTGGCAAGTAGAGCATCCAGCTAACGCCAGGACGATCTTCAAACACTTTTTCCTTGAAATAGAAGTACGGACCGAATGTGATGTAGAACGACCCATAGATTTCCACAATTTTAGAAAGAACCTCTGCTACGGAGTTATAGTCGCCCAGGCGGGAATTCCGATTTCCCATCTTCTCGTTAAGGGATATGTCAAGCGATTTTGAAAAAATCTCTCCGCCATCAATCTCGACTGTTATTGATGCGCCAACCTGATCCGATCTAACCCCATTCCATATTCCGATTGATTTTGGATCGTCTTTGCTTTTCCCCGGGTACTCTCTCGAAAGAGCATCGATTGCAGTCGTTGATGGAACTTTGTCGTCATAGGCGCGATGCTGAAGTGCCTCTTGCTCGCTCTCGCCCTGTAGATACCATTCGCTCAACTCCCTATCTTTGCGTTTCAGTAGGTCGATGACAGGCCACAGGCGACTCAAGTGAGTTTGCCAATCTGCATTGGGTAAATCAGTCCGATCACGATGTTGTTCTGACAGGTTCATTATTTTCTCACGGCTGGAAAACGGAAGAAACGCCAAATCTCTGCAGTGGCGGCAACATAAACTCTCTCGTTTTAGATGTCTGAAAATACCACATCAGTTTGGCGGGTGGATTGCTGCGTGCAATCGTGCCTTGCTTTTTGATTTGTTCAGCCATGTTTGTAAAGCCTTTAAAAAACTCAAGCGGTCTTCCATTTCCACCGATAAATTGGTCGTAATTCCCCTTGGCTTCCTGCAAGAGACATTGGGAAGGCTGGAAACCATCAAAGTCTGTGCCCAGCCACGCCCATTCCATATTCCAGCCCTGGCTGGTTTCCCTGCCTTTCCCGTCCGACACAATTCCGTACTCAAACCCTGTGATGCGGGCCTGGTAGCGTCGCGGCTCAGGATTCATTCCGTGATTCCTTTGTACCCTTTCGCCGCCCTTCTCAGGCGGGCACTTGCACGGCCTCTCACGCTCGCGGGAGCGATCGCGCGGTAGTTCGCCCCATCCGCCGTCTGCACCCGCACCAGTGCCGCCGCTGCCTGCAGGACCAGCAGACGGTGCGGCGGTGGGGCCTGGAATAGGCAGTGGCATTGCCTGCGCCATTGCGTTTGCTGCGCGCGCGAGCGTCGCCGGGAATGGAATAGCCATCAACGTTTCTCGTTCATTTCCTGGTGTCTTTTTCGCGTTGCCTGCATTGATATTTCGAATCGCTGTTCACCGGAACGCCTGGTTCGCACAGCCAATCTATGACTGCCGGAATCTAGAAAAACTCCGGCGAACGCTATTTTTCCAGAACACATCCGACGAATTAATCATCTAAAACGCGACATAGTCAACGACTTTAAATTGAGATAAAACCGCGTTGACAGATATTCGCAGTTGCTCTGCCATCTTATTTTCAGGTGCATTTCTCCAACATCACCGTCCAACAAAAAAGCGGCATTGAGCCGTATGCCGTCCAATTAAGGTCTCTTTTGAGAACGCGAACGGTATAGCGAAACGGTCTGGATTTGACGATCCGAGCGCAGGTGCGCCCGGGCCGTTTCTCATTCGGAAGTTGCTTGAGCCGCGCTCGCAAGCGCCTGAGCAACCCGGGCAGTTTGCCGTACGAGCGCGTCACGTCCGCCTAGCCCATTTCGTACTGAATGGTATGCAACGCGCGGATGAAGCTCAGTGCTTCGGGTGCGTGCCTGGCGTGCGGGTAGCCGACGCCGCCGTCCCGATTACAACTGCTTTGCGCCAAAAAACGAAATGCCGTTCAGTCGCTTGACCGAACGGCATTAGGCCTCACGACCGTTTTTCTATTCACGCGCGCAACGCGTGGCGCAACGGTTGCTCAGCGCGCCGGCATCAAGCGTTGCACGACCCAGCCGCCGAACACGTTGACCGCGAGCCCCGCCATCACGAGCAATGCGCCCGCCACCTGCATCGCCGACAGTTCCTCGCCGAGCAGCAACGACGCCGACGCGAGACCGACGATCGGCACCAGCAACGAGAACGGCGCGACCTGGCTCGCCGGATAGCGCGACAGCAGACGGCTCCACAAGCCATAGCCGACCAACGTCGCGATAAACGCCAGATAGACGATCGCGAAGATCGACAGCGCGCTGATACCGGTCAGCGCGGCGGCGATCTCGCGCGGTCCCTCGAACACGAACGACGCGGCGAAAAACGGCAGCGGCGGAATCAGGCTGCCCCACACGACGAGTCCGACCAGATCGACCTTGCCGACCTTCTTCGTGACGATATTGCCGAGCGCCCACATGCACGCGGCGCACAGCGTCAGCAGGAACCCGACGAGCGACATCGTGTGGCCGCCTTGCAGGCCGATCACCGCGAGCCCCGCCGCGGCGATCAGCAGACCCGCGACGTTCGGCAAACGGAAGCGTTCGTGCAGAAACAGCGCCGCGAAAATCAGCGTGAAAAACGCCTGCGCCTGCAGCACCAGCGACGCGAGCCCCGCCGGCATGCCGACGTACATCGCCGAGAACAGGAACGCGAATTGCCCGAACGATATCGTCGCGCCGTAGGCGAATAGCCACCGCCAAGGCATCTGCGGCCGCTTGACGAAAAACACCGCCGGCACCGCGGCGAGCGCAAAGCGCAGCGCGCCGAGCAGCATCGGCGGCACGCCATGCAGGCCGACCTTGATCACGACGAAATTGACGCCCCACGCGACCACGACGATCAGCGCGAGCAGCAAGTCCCTGGGCGACATCCAGGTCTCCAATGAAATGGTTCGATCCGGCAGTGTAGCCGAGGCTGCGACCCCGGTTCGTTGCGCCCGCCGATGGCGAGCGTGCACCGTTGCCGTCGGCCGCGCGCGACGCGCAGTAGAATCGTCCATTCGAGCTTTCTTCTTCCACTTTCCGTCGAGCCTGCCCATGACTTCCTCGATCAAAGCCGTCCTCACACCGCACCTACGCGACATCGGCAATCTGGCCGTGCGACGCGTGCTGCCGGCGATGGCGGCGCGCCTCGTCGGCCCGTTCATCTTCTTCGACCACATGGGCCCGGCGACCCTCGAACCCGGCACCGGCCTCGACGTGCGCCCGCATCCGCATATCGGCCTCGCGACCGTCACCTATCTGTTCGACGGCGCGATCATGCATCGCGACAGCCTCGGCTCCGAGCAGAAGATCGTCCCCGGCGACGTCAACTGGATGACGGCCGGACGCGGCATCGTCCATTCGGAGCGCACGCCGGCCGAAGACCGCGCGCGCGGCCAGAAAATTCACGGCATCCAGACCTGGGTCGCACTGCCGCTCGCCGATGAAGACGCCGAGCCGTCGTTCGCGCATCATGCGGCGGCGACCTTGCCGGTCGTCGAGCGCAATGGCGTGACGCTGCGCGTGATCGCGGGCACCGCGTTCGGCGCGGTGTCGCCGGTCGCGACGTTCTCGGGCACGCTGTACGTCGCCGCCGACTTCACGCCGGGCAGCGCGTTCGCGCTCGAACCGGAGCACGAGGAGCGTGGTGTATATCTGGTGGAAGGCGATCTGGAGATCGACGGCACCACGCTCGAAGTCGGCCAGATGGCCGTGCTCGCGCTGGACGAAACCGTCACGCTCGCGAGCACCCACGGCGCGCGCGTGATGCTGCTCGGCGGCGAGAAGCTCGACGGCGAGCGCTTCATCGAATGGAATTTCGTCGCGAGCTCGCGCGAGAAGATCGAAGCCGCGAAGCTCGCATGGACGAATCAGGAAATGGGCCACGTGCCCGGCGAAACCGAATGGATTCCGCTGCCGCAGCGCAAGTAACGGCGCCGGGGCCGCATGCGCGGGACCGCATTGAAATCGCGCGATTCGGCCCCAGCTAGCTACAAACCGTTTCTATCGACGAGGACGCAATGGACACCACTCTGGCCACTTTCGAACAGGACGTCATCAAGGCGTCGATGCTGGCCCCCGTGCTGGTCGATTTCTGGGCGCCGTGGTGCGGCCCCTGCAAGAGTCTCGGCCCGATGCTCGAAAAGCTCGAAGCCGAAGCCGCCGGCAAATGGAAGCTCGTGAAGGTCAACGTGGACGAGAACCACGAACTGGCCGCGCACTTCCAGGTGCGCAGCATTCCGCACGTGATCGCGTTCGCCGACGGCCAGGCCGTCGATCAGTTCATCGGCGTGCTGACGGAAGGACAACTGCGCGAGTTCCTCGACCGGCTCGTGCCGCAGGGCGCGCCGGGAGCGCGCATCGAAGCGCAGACCGCGCTCGCCGAAGGCCGCCGCGACGACGCCTACGACCTGCTGCAAGCGGCGCTCGCGTACGACCCGGGGTTCGACGACGCGCGCATGGACCGCATCGAGTTGCTGCTAGAAGACAACCGCATCGACGAGGCGCGCAACGAAGTCGATTTGCTGTCGCCGAAAACCACGCAAGGCATCGACGCGCGTTTCAACGCAATCAAAACCAGGCTCGACGCGGTGGACGCCGCCGCGGACCTGCCGCCCACCGATGCGCTCGAAGCGCGCGTCGCGGGCAATCCCGACGATCTCGAAGCGCGCTTCGATCTCGCGAATGCGTTTATCGCGCGGCACAAATATGCGCAGGCGCTCGAACATCTGCTCGCGATCGTGCAGCGCGACCGCGCGTTCCGCGACGATGTCGGCCGCAAGACGATGTTGTCGGTGTTCGATCTGGCCGCGCATCAGCCGGAGCTGGTGGCGCAGTGGCGGCGCAAGCTGAGCGCCTCGTTGAATTGATCGTTTGTGATGTTTCGCCCGATGGCGGCCTGGGTCGGAGCGGTTGAAACCGCCGCCCAGGCTGCCACCTAAACCTAAACCGTCGCCTTCTTCGCCAGCTCCCGCAACACATACGCCGCGGCCGCGAAACCAAAGCTCGCGGTCACGCATACGCTGGACCCAAACCCCGCGCAGTTCAAACCGACCGGCCCCGTATGTCCGGGCGACGTGCTCACGTGCTCGGCTTCTTCGTCGATGTCGCAGACGGCCGCTTCCGGATAGATCAGCGGCTCGTCGGAATACACGGCGCTCACCTTGAACTTCGCTTTCGGCCCGCGCGGAAAGCCGTGCTGCTTGCGCAACTGCCCGCGCACCTTCGACAGCAGCGGGTCCTGAATCGTCAGCGCCAGATCGTCGATGCGGATACGCGTCGGGTCGAGCTGACCGCCCGCGCCGCCGACCGTGATCAGCGGCTGCTTGCGCTCGACGCACCACGCGATCAGCGCGGTCTTCGTGCGCACACTGTCGATCGCGTCGATCACATAGTCGAAGCCGTCGCCGAGCGTCGCCGCGAAATTGTCCGGTTCGACGAAGTCTTCGATCAGCCGCACGTCGCAGTGTGGATTGATCGCCGTGATGCGCTCGGCCATCGCTTCGACCTTCGGTTTTCCGTAGTTGCCGTCGAGCGCGTGAATCTGCCGGTTAGTGTTGCTTTCCGCGACGTTGTCGAGATCGATCAGCGTCAGCGTGCCGAGCGCACTGCGCACTAGCGCCTCCGCGACCCACGATCCCACCCCGCCGATGCCGATCACCGCGACGTGCGCCCCCTCGAACGCGGCGAGCGCGGGCGCGCCATACAGACGGGCGATGCCGCCGAACCGGCGGGCGCGGTCGGCGGTTTCGTTCGCGTCAAGGCTGGTAGTAAGATCGGATTGCGCGGTGGTGCTGGACATGATGGCAGGGCTCGAAAACACAGGCGGAACGTAACAGGCGGCGGCGCGTTGGCAATTCGCTTTGGCCAATCAGGCGCGCAGCCCGTATTTTGCCTGAACACGTGAAAGCAGCCGCGCAGGACCCCGAGCAGCGACACAACGTTGCAGGCTTGGCGCTCGCAACATGCGCCCGCCATACGTTGATCCGCTCGCGCGCAAAAACCTGGTGCCTTAGCTATACTTGGCCCACTGTAGCGTTCGCATAAGAACATGATCTCACTCGCCGAGCTTCGAAAAAACTACTCGCTGGGCTCACTGGACGTTGCCGACGTCAACCACGATCCGTTCCGTCAATTCGACACGTGGTTCCAGCAGGCCATCGACGCCAAGCTGCCCGAGCCGAATGCGATGACGCTTGCCACGGTCGACGCGCGCGGCCGGCCTTCGGCACGCATCGTGCTTATCAAGGGGGTCGACGCGCGTGGTTTCGTGTTCTTCACCAACTACGAGAGCCGCAAAGGCCGCGAACTGAGCGCGAATCCCTACGCGAGCCTGCTGTTTCACTGGATCGAACTCGAACGCCAGGTGCGCATCGAGGGCCGCGTCGTCAAAACGAGCGAGGCAGAAAGTGACGCGTATTTCGCATCGCGTCCGCTCAGCTCGCGGATCGGCGCATGGGCATCGAATCAGAGTCAGGTAATTGAAAGCCGCTCGCAGCTCGAAGTGCGCGAACGCGAAATCAGCCTGCAATACGGCGAAAATCCTCCGCGTCCGCCGCACTGGGGTGGCTACCGTCTGGTGCCCGACGCGATCGAGTTCTGGCAGGGGCGGCCATCGCGGCTGCACGATCGTCTGCTTTATACGCGCGCGGAAGAAGGCGCCCACTGGCTGATCGCACGCCTGTCGCCCTGACCGGACGATGATGGGACGAATGACGCCGGCCGTGCCGCCATCGTAGCGGCGCGCGTCGGCGGGATTGCGTTGCGCGGCCCGCGGAATGCGCCGCGCCCTATCGCGATCCACATAGCTTTGCTTTAAATCAACGGACACGGAGAGATCACATGTTCTGGGAGAAAAAGCTGGCGCAGTGGGTTGAAGATGTCAAAACCACAGCTAACCTGCCCGCACGCCTCGTGCTGTGGGACGGTCAGCAACACGACTTCGGGCAGTTCGCCGCGCCCCAGGTCACGCTACACGTGAAGAGCGCAACCGCGCTGCCCTATCTGCTCGAACCGAGCCTCGACAATCTTGGCGAAGCCTATGTCAAAGGCAAAATCGACATCGAGGGCAAGCTGTCGGACATCATCAATATCGGCTATCAGCTCGCGCGCAGTACCGTGACGAGCGCCGGCAAGCTCGCGCGCGTGCGGCGCTACTTCAATCATTCGAAGACGTCGGATAAAAAAGCCATCCAGTATCACTACGACGTGTCGAACGAGTTCTACAAGCTGTGGCTCGACGAAAACATGGTCTATTCGTGCGCGTACTTCGAGACTGGCACCGAAGACCTCGCAACGGCGCAGCTGAAGAAAATCGATCACATTCTGACCAAAATCCAGCTGCAGCCCGGCCAGCGTCTGCTCGACATCGGCTGCGGCTGGGGTGCGCTCGTGCTGCGCGCCGCGCAGAAGTTCGGCGCGAAGTGCGTCGGCGTCACGCTGTCACAGAACCAGTTCGATCTCGCCACCGCGCGCGTCAAAGCAGCGGGGCTCGAGAACCAGATCGAAATCCGCCTGCAGGACTATCGCGACATCCCGGGGCAGTTCGACCGCATCACGAGCGTCGGCATGTTCGAGCACGTCGGCCGCAAGAACCTGCCCGGCTATTTCCAGAAGATGCACGATCTGCTCGCCGACGACGGCATCGCGATGAACCACGGCATCACGTCGAGCGACGCCGATAGCGGCGAAACCGCGCTCGGCGGCGGCGAATTCATCGACCGCTACGTGTTCCCGGACGGCGAGCTGCCGCATATCAGCCTCGCGCTGGAATCGATGCAGCGCGGCGGACTCGAGCCGATTGACGTCGAAAGCCTGCGCCGTCACTATGCGCACACGCTCGACATCTGGGCGGAAAATTTCGAAGCCCACGCGGATCAGGCGCGCAAGCTCGTCGACGACGAAAAATTCCGCATCTGGCGCGTGTATCTGGCTGGCTGCGCGTATGCGTTCGAAAACGACGACGTGTCGATCTTCCAGGTGGTGTGCCGCAAAGCCGGCCGCAGCGCGAAAACCCTGCCGTGGTCGCGCCGCTACATGTACGAAAAACCGCTGTGACCGTGCTGTGACCGGTTACGCCGCGGCGGCGTGCATGAAGCGCGCGCCGCTGCGCATTTCTGATCAACAGCAGGCCGGACATTGATGGACCAGAGCAGGACGAGTGACGTTGAAGAGCCGTTGAACGGCAAGGACGGCAGCGCGGACGATGCGGCGCACGACGCCGCGCAGCAGTTCGATCTGTTCGGGATGCCGGTGGAGGCTGCTGTAGAAGCGCCGGCCGTGTCCACGAGCGAGGCCGACTCCATCGCAAGCGCTGCCGCGCAGCCAGAGCGCAAGCGTGCGCCGAAGCCCGCAAAGGCCATCGCCGCCGCGTCGCTGTTCGAAGACGCCGCCCCGCCCGACAGCCCCGCTGCTGAACCAGCCTCCGCACCCGTCCCCACCGACGCCCCGAAGAGACGCCGCGGCCGCGACGTGCTCGCCGCGCCGCCCTCGCCCGAACTGCTCGCGCTCGCGGCGCAATTGCCGCCACAGATCCACCTCGGCACGTCGACATGGTCGTTCCCGGGCTGGAGCGGCATCGTCTACGGCGACGACTACAGCAACAGCAAACTGTCGCGCGAGGGCTTGAGCGCGTACGGCGCGCATCCGCTGCTGAAGGCGGTCAGCATCGACCGCTCGTTCTACCAGGCGCTGACGGTCACCGAATACCTGCGCTACGCGCAGCAGGTGCCCGAGCACTTCCGCTTCATCGTCAAGGCGCCGATGACGATCACCGACGCCACCGTGCGCGCCGAGCGCGGCGAGCCGGTGTCGTTGAACCCGTGCTTCCTGAACGCGCAGATGGCGATCGACGACTTCGTCGCGCCCTGTGTGGAAGGCCTCGGCGCAAAGGCCGGCGCGCTGGTGTTCCAGTTCTCGCCGCTGCCGGATCAGATGCTCGCGCAGCCGGCGGTGTTCATCGAGCGTCTGGGAGAGTTTTTCGGCGCGCTGCCGAGGCTGCCCGACGGCAGTTGCTACGCGGTCGAGATCCGCGACGCGAGTCTGCTCACGCCACGTTTCATCCGGATGCTGAAGACGGCGGGCGTTCGCTACTGCGTTGGCATTCATGCGCGGATGCCCGATCCGCTGCGTCAGGCCGCGGCGCTCGCGCTGCTCGACGGCGAGCCGGCCGGTCCGTTGATCGTGCGCTGGAGCCTGCACGGCGGCTTCAAATATGAACAGGCGAAGGCGAAGTACGAGCCGTTCAACCGGCTCGTCGACGAAGATCCGGCGACGCGCGCGTCGCTCGCCGAGCTGGCCGCGCGCTACGCGCTGGCCGGTCAGCCGGTTGTGATCGCGGTCAACAACAAGGCGGAGGGATCGGCGCCGCTCAGCTGCGTGAAGCTGGCCGAAGAGATTGTCGAAGCCTGCGTGCGTGTCACCCAGGGACGCGGGAATGATGGCGCCGGCGTTGATGACGCGCGGTCGCAAGCACAGGAACCGCAGTGACGAACAGCAGCGGGCGTTCTTGCGTGTCCGCCCGCTGCCGACCTCGATCCTCGCGCTGCGCCGTTAGCCCGCCTTGATCCGATGCGCGAACTTCTGGCGGAACTTCGCGACCTTCGGCGCGACCACGAACGAGCAGTAGCCCTGATTCGGATGCTGCGCGAAATAGTTCTGATGGTAAGCCTCGGCGGGCCAGTAGTTGTCGTCGAGCGGCAGCACCTCGGTCACGATCTTGCCGTCGTAGATGCCCTGTTCGCCGATCTCGCGAATCGCCTGTAGCGCGGTTTCGCGTTGCGCATCGGAATGCGTGAAGATCACCGAACGGTATTGCGTGCCGACGTCGTTACCCTGCCGGTTCACCTGGGTCGGATCGTGGATTGCGAAGAAGATGTCGAGAATCTCGCGATAGCTGATCTTCGCCGGATCGAAGTCGACCCTGACCACTTCCGCGTGACCGGTGTCGCCGTCGCAGACCTGCTCGTAGCTCGGACGGCGCGTGTGACCGCCCGCGTAACCCGACTCCACCGCGTTGACGCCCTCGACGTCCAGATACACCGCTTCGAGGCACCAGAAACATCCACCGCCGAGCGTTGCCGTCTCGTTCATAAGCTTCACCCCAGGATCAGATCCACACAATGATCGGCAGTCGGCCTGCGCAGCGCCGCCGGGTCTGCCACCGCATCCGAATATATGGCCGAAAACGCGGACTAAAAGGCACAACTGATGCACCCGTCGCGCGGCGCCGTTTGCAACGCGTCGCGCCATTCCACGCGAATCCCGCAGTGCAGATATCGAGTATAGAAAGGCCGTCGCCCGACGGGTGAATAACCATGCAGCACAACAGCAAGCGCCGCGCCCAGGCGAACGCATGCTCAGCGAAGCGAAGCGAAAAATGCGGCGAGACGAAGCATGATGATCGGCGTGTCCGCACGAAACACGGCGGCCGGTTCGTGCTCGACTGTGAACGAGCGAACGCCGGATTGCGCACCGTACGCAACGCCGTGCGGCGCGCGCGGCGATTACAGTTAAAATTGGCGGAAATCGATGATTTTCACCATGACTTTCGAAACATCCGCTGCCAGCCGCACATATCCGCGTTGTTATCCGCGCCTCGATTCGCGCTTAAGTCCGTCTTTCACACGGCGCGCGCCGGGGACCCTGCCCCGATGAAGAGCGCGAGCCCACCCAACTTCGACCAGTCCGCGTTTAGACAGGCGCTCAGCCAGTTCGCGACCGGCGTCACCGTGATCACGACGCGCGCCGCGTCCGGCCAGCTGATCGGCATCACGGCCAGCTCTTTCAACTCGGTGTCGCTCTCTCCGCCGCTCGTGCTATGGAGTCTCGCGACGCGCTCGGCGTCGATGCCGGTGTTCCGCGCCAACAGTCACTACGTGATCAATGTGCTGTCTTCGACGCAGCTCGATCTGTGCAAGCGCTTCGCGACCGTGAAGGGCGACCGCTTCGAGGGCGTATCGCACGCGGCGGGCGACACCGGCATGCCGGTGCTCGACGGCGCGCTCGCGTGGTTCGAATGTCATAACCGCAGCCGCTACGACGAAGGCGACCACGTGATTTTCGTCGGCGAAGTGGAGCGCTGCGGCGTGCACGAAAATGCCGCGGACATGCTGCCGCTCGTGTTCCAGAGCGGACAGTTCCACGGCCTGAAGCCGCTTTGAGCGGCGCGGCGCGCCCCTCGCGCCGGTAGTGCTTGTCGGTCGGACGCGCCAAAACGGCGCGCCCCCTCGTCATCGTCAACGGTCGCTATGCGTGGCCCCATGCCCGCTGCTCTTCTTCACGAGCGACACCGGCACGCCCGAATCTTCCTTCAGCGTTTCGAGCACGATGTTCGAGCGGATGTCCATCACGCCCGGCGCCTTGTACAGGCGGTTGAGCACGAAATCCGAATAGTGTTTGAGGTTGTGCGCAAGCACGCGCAGCAGGTAGTGGGTTTCGCCGGTCACGACGAACGCGCCGACCACTTCGGGCCAGTCGCGCAACGCCTCGGCAAAGCGCTCGTGCCAGTTCTGCTGGTCGTTGCGCATGGACACCTGCACGAACGCTTCCAGCTCGAACCCCAAAACTTCGCGGTTCAGACACGCGCGGTAGTGTTCGATGACGCCCTGCTCCTCCAGCAGACGCAGGCGTCGCAGACAGGCTGATGGCGACAGCGAGATACGCTCCGCCAGGTCGAGATTGCTGATCCGTCCTTCCTGCTGAAGCACCGTCAAGATACGGCAATCGGTGGCGTCGAGCGAGATCGCGTTCATATTCGGTCTCCCTTTCCGGTTTGGCTCAAATTATGTTCCAAGACACGGCTTGTTAGGAGATTTTTTCGCAATCACATTTCACGGCTTGACCTCTATCATTTAGAGATAGTCACCTTCCGTCGAAACCGTCATGCGCGCACTCTGGGACATCACCCCCGCCGTCGATCCCGCCACGCCCGTCTGGCCGGGCGACACGCCGGTCGGCATCGAACGCGTCTGGCGCATGGAGGCTGGCTCGCCGGTCAATGTCGCGCGTCTGACGATGTCGCCGCACACCGGCGCGCATACCGATGCGCCGCTGCACTACGACGCCGACGGCGCCGCGATCGGCGACGTGCCGCTCGACGCGTATCTCGGTTTATGCAGAGTGATTGACTGTGTCGGCGCTTCGCCTGTTGTGACGCCACAACACCTGACCGGCTCGCTCGACGATCTGCCGCCGCGAGTCTTACTGCGCACTTACAGGAATGCGCCGACGCGCGAGTGGGACAGCGCGTTCTGCGCGGTCGCGCCCGAGACCGTCGATCTGCTCGCCGCGCGTGGGGTGAAGCTGATCGGCATCGATACGCCATCGCTCGATCCGCAGGAATCGAAGACGATGGACGCGCATCACCGCATTCGCGCGCACCGGATGGCGATTCTCGAAGGCATCGTGCTCGACGCGGTAGAACCCGGCGACTACGAGCTGATCGCGCTGCCGCTGAAGCTGACCACGCTCGACGCGAGCCCGGTGCGCGCGGTGCTGCGCGCACTACCCGGCTCGCGCCAGGCCACGCCCGCGGCGAGCTACTGACCCGACAACCCAAACCCAACCCATCGAACCACCATGAACCATCGTGACGAAGCCGTGGCGCTCGACAGCGCCGACCCGCTCGCAGCGCTGCGCGACCAGTTCGCGCTATCGCCGACGACTATCTATCTCGACGGCAACTCGCTCGGCGTACCGCCGGCCGCCGCCGCGCAGCGCGCGCAAACCGTGATCGCCGCCGAATGGGGCGAAGGGCTGATCCGCAGCTGGAACAAATCCGGTTGGTTCGTGCTGCCGCGCCGGCTCGGCAACAAGCTCGCGCCGTTGATCGGCGCAGCCGAAGACGAAGTCGTGATCACCGACACGATCTCGATCAACCTGTTCAAGCTGCTGTCGGCCGCGCTGCGGCTCGCGAATGCGCGCGATCCGCAGCGTCGCGTGATCGTGTCCGAGCGCTCGAACTTCCCGAGCGATCTGTATATCGCGCAGGGTTTGATCGAACAGCTCGATCGCGGCTACGAGCTGCGCCTCGTCGACGATCCGTCCGAGCTGCCCGACGCGATCGGCGCGGACACCGCGATCGCGATGATCACGCACGTGAACTACCGGACCGGCTATATGCACGACATGGCCGCGCTGACGAAGCTGATCCACGACAGGGGCGCGCTCGCGCTATGGGACCTCGCGCATTCGGCGGGCGCGGTGCCGGTCGATCTGAACGGCGTCGGCGCCGACTACGCGGTCGGCTGCACCTACAAGTATCTGAACGGCGGCCCCGGTTCGCCCGCATTCGTGTGGGTGCCCAAGCGCCACCAGAACGAGTTCGCGCAGCCGCTGTCGGGCTGGTGGGGGCGTCGCGCGCCGTTCGAAATGAATCCGACGTATCAGCCCGACAACGGCGTAGGCCGCTTCCTGTGCGGCACACAGCCGATGGTGTCGATGGCGCTCGTCGAATGCGGGCTCGACGTGTTTCTGCAAACCAACATGCAGGCGGTTCGCGAGAAGTCGCTCGCGCTGACCGATCTGTTCATCGAACTGGTCGAGACGCGTTGCAGCGAATTTCCACTGAAGCTCGTGACGCCGCGCGAGCATGCGCAGCGCGGCTCGCATGCGAGCTTCGAGCATCCGCACGGCTACGAGGTGATGCAGGCGCTGATTGCGCGTGGCGTGATCGGCGACTATCGCGAGCCGCACGTGCTGCGCTTCGGCTTCACGCCGCTGTACACGCGTTTCGTCGACGTCTGGGACGCCGTCGAAACCTTGCGCGACGTGCTCACCCGCGAGGCCTGGAAAGCTCCTGAATTCGCCCAGCGCGGCGCCGTTACCTGAGGACGACAGAATGACCGATCACATGCACACGCCGGGCTTGCCAGAAGAACCGGCGGCACAGGGCTGCCCGTTCGGGCACGGACAGATGGCTTCGGCGCCGGCAGCGAGCGCCGCGAGCACGACAAATAGCGGCTGGCACGACGCGCAGCTCGACTTCTCGGAGTCGATGAGCTACGGCGATTATCTGTCGCTCGGCACGGTGCTGGACGCGCAGCATCCGTTGTCCCCGGATCACAACGAGATGCTGTTCATCATCCAGCATCAGACGAGCGAGCTGTGGATGAAGCTCGCGCTGTACGAGTTGCGCGCGGCGCTCGCGGCCGTGCATCGCGACGAGCTGCCGCCGGCGTTCAAGATGCTCGCGCGCGTGTCGCGGATCATGGAGCAACTGGTGCAGGCGTGGAGCGTGCTCGCGACGATGACGCCATCCGAATACACGGCGATGCGGCCGTACCTCGGCACTTCGTCGGGCTTCCAGTCGTATCAGTACCGGCAGATCGAGTTCCTGCTCGGCAACAAGAACGAGCAGATGCTGAAGCCGCATGCGCATCGCGCCGACGTGTACGCGCAAGTGAAGGCATCGCTCGAAGCGCCGTCGTTCTACGACGAAGTGGTGCGGCTGCTGGCGCGTCGCGGCTTCAAGATTTCGCCCACGCGGCTCGAACGCGACTGGACCAGGCCTACTGAACATGATGCGTCGGTGGAGGCCGCGTGGCTCGAGGTGTATCGCAATCCGTCCGAGCATTGGGAGCTGTACGAGATGGCGGAAGAACTGGTCGATCTCGAGGATGCGTTCCGCCAATGGCGCTTCCGCCACGTGACGACCGTCGAGCGCATCATCGGCTTCAAGCAGGGCACCGGCGGCACTAGCGGCGCGCCGTATCTGCGCAAGATGCTCGATGTCGTGCTGTTCCCGGAGTTGTGGCATGTGCGGACGATGCTGTAACGGTTGGCGCGTGTCAGACAGGGTATGACCGGTAAATCACGGCAAGCGTAATGCCGCGGTTATTCCCGCTTGTTGCATAACAGGCACCGTTCATCGGGCTGAGGAAAGTTCGGAGTTCTCCGAATCTTGAGAGATGGTCAGCATGGCAGCATCGGAACCCCATAAAAAACATCAGAGGGTTTCGATATGCCCGGTGCCGATAACGCCGAAGGAGTGAAGGTTGTACTGAGTGCTCCGCAACTCGCGGCCGTGCTATCTCGTCAGTCGATCAGCCAGTCGGAAATGCTTTCCAACCGGCTTTGGGGCGGTTTACAGGTCGTCGGCGGCGTGCTGGAAATGGTCGGTGCGGGTGCGCTTTGCGCTTTGCGCTTTGCCAGAAGACTGACACCCTAGTGGACAGCAGTAAAGTGAAGGTCATCTTGAAGCACGGGACGTACAACGGGATGCCGTACTACATTCTCACGGCTATGATCGAAGGCTGAATTTCACATGGATATTGATATATGAGATACGAAAATTTGTATCAATTGATTTGTGGCCGCTTCCATGAAGACTTCGACCTTTTTTGGCAACACAATCGAGGAATTGGTCTTGTCTTTTACATGCGAGTGCACACAGGAAGAGATTAATGCGACGGTGGCCGAGATAGACCGATTCAAGAGCGAACATGCTGGGAATCTCGACGCCGCGTTTGAGAAAAATTTTGGCTATCAGTGCGATCCGACGGTGTGGGAGCAAACCACCGAGGCTTTTCTCGACAAACTTAAGAGTCTTCTCCTGAGCGAGTAGCCTGATTTTCCTCGCACTGGACGGCGATACATGAGATACGACGATCTGGATCAATTGATCGGTGTCTACTTCAACGAGGATTCCGACTACTGGGGAAACACAATTGAAGAGTTGGTGCGGACTTGTGCAAGCGGATGCACGCCAGAAATGATTAACGCAAAGCTGGCCGACATAGATCGGTTCAAGAGAGATCACGCTGGAAATCTTGGCGCTGCCTTCGAGGAGGAATTCGGCAGGCAGTTCGATCCGACGCTGTGGGGTCACACCGTCGAATCTTTTCTCGACAAACTTAAACGTCTTCTTCTGAGTGAGTAGCCTGCACCACCGCCCGCCGGACGGCCCCGCCGTCTGGCGGGGCTTACGTCTATTTTCATTTCACCAGGCAACCAACGGCGCTTGACACCCCCTAACGCGCGGTATAACCACCATCAATCGGCAAACACACCCCGCTAACCATCGACGCCGCATCGCTCAACAAAAACAGAATCGGCGCCGCGACCTCGGCGGATTCAGCAAAGCGCCTGAGCGGAATCGCCTGCAACGCAGGATCGCGTTTGACGGGATCGCTCCACGCCAGCACCGCCATCGGCGTCAGCGTGACCGTCGGGTTCACGCTATTCACGCGAATCCCGTGCGGCCCCAGCTCGATGCACAACGCGCGCGTGACCGCATCGAGCGCCGCCTTCGACGCCGAATAGCTCAGATGATCGTCGAGCGCGACGAGCGCGGCCTGACTCGAAACGTTGACGATGCTGCCCGCGCGCCCCGCGTCGAGCATGCCGCGCGCGACGTGCTTCGCGACCAGCACCGCGCCGCGCGCATTCACCGCCATCACGCGATCGAAGCTCGCGGCCGTGGTATCCACCGCGCGTTCCAGCAACGCGATGCCCGCGCAATTGACGAGACCGTCGAACGGTTCGAGCGACGCGAATGCTTCGTCGATTGCGGCTTCGTCGCTAACATCGAGCTTCAACGGCTCGCAGCCGGTTTCCTCGGCGAGCCGCGCGAGCTCGTTCACGTTGCGCGCGGCCGCGACGACCGATGCGCCGCTCGCGCACAGCGCCTCGACCGTCGCGCGGCCGATGCCACTGGAGGCGCCCGTCACCAGGATCGAGCGTCCGGAAAAATCGAAAGTAGCGTTCATGATGATTGCAAGCGATGCATGACCGGCTTCAAAACCGGATAGAGATCCACGTACACGCCGAAGCGCTGCTCGTATAACGCCATGCGCCGTGCGTCGGGCTGCGCGCGCTCGATCAGTGTGACCCAGCCGCCTTGCGCCGCTTCGCGCGACACGAGGCTGACGCCGAGCGCGGCGAGCAACGCCGCGCCCATCGCGGCTTCTACATCTTGCTCGATCGTGTAGACCGGATAGCCGGTGACATCGGCGATGATCTGCATCCACAGGTCCGAATGCGCGGCGCCGCCCACGACGATCAGCTTGTCGTCGAGCGATTGCGCGCCTTTGCGCCCCGCCTCGATGTTGTGTTTCAGCGCGAACGACACCCCTTCGAGCACCGCGCGATACAGATGCGCACGCGTATGAAACAGCGACAACCCGACGAACGCGCCGCTCGCCTTCGCATCCCACACCGGACTTCGCTCGCCCATCAGATACGGCAGGAACAGCACGCCGTCGGCGCCGGCCGGCACTTGCGCGGCCGTTTCTTCGAGCAGCCGATGCGGATCGCCATGCGGTGTCGCGCGCGCGGCCTCGATCTCCGCGTGACAGAACTGCTCGCGATACCAGCTGACCGACGCGCCCGCGGTAATCGCGCCGCCGAATACGTAGATATCGTGCTGCCCGTTGAAAACGTGCGGCATGCTGACCAAACCGTGGCGTGCGTCGACACGCTGATTGATGTAGCCCCAGCACATGCTGGTGCCGATCATCGCGACGTGCTGCCCGGCGCGCGTGACACCGGCCGCGAACGTCGCCATCGCCGCATCGACGCCGCCCGCGACGATCGCCGTGCCTGCATCGAGCCCAAGCTGCGCGGTCCATTGCGACAACAAGCCGCCCACCACCTCCGACGATTCGACGAGCCGCTCCGGCATCATCGTCGCGGGAATGCCGAGCATGTCGAGCGCTTCGTCCGACCAGTCGCGCCGCGGGATATCGTAGACGCCGCCGATATTGCCAGCCGAGCTGTGATCGACGGCGACCTCGCCGGTCAGCATGTAGATCACGTACGCGTTCGGCGGCAGGAAGTAGCGCGTATGCGCCCACACGTCCGGCTCGTTCTCGCGCAGCCACAGCATCTTCGTGTAGCCGTAGTAGCTGTCTACCCCATTACCGGTGATCGTATGGAGCCGTTCGAGATCGACGTTCTCGCGCACCCAGTCCACCTGCGCGGTCGCGCGCCGGTCCATCCAGATCAGGCACGGTGCGAGCGGCCGCATGTCGTTATCGACCGGGATGCCAGAGCCGCCGTACAGGCTGCTCACGCACAGCGCCTTGATCGCACCCGGCGCGATGCCGGCCGCCTTCGCGTCGCCGACGCACGCGGCCACGCATTCGACCACGGCCTTCAGCCACACCGCGGGCCACTGCTCGGCCCACAACGGCTTCGGCGTATCGGGTTGATAGCTCGACGCATGCTGCGCGACGATCGCGCCATGCTCGTCGACCAGCAACGCTTTCGTGCTCTGCGTGCCGATATCGACGCCGATGACGTAGTTCATAGAGTCTCCGTTGAAACGCCGCACACGAGATTCATGCGCGCGGCTTCATCAGCACCTTGATCGAGTCGAGCGAATTCGCGATCCTGATCGCTTCGTCCCATTCTTCCAACGAAAAGCCGTGCGTGACGATGCCCTTCGACGTGACAAGTCCGCGCGCGAGCAGATCGATCGCGATCGGATAGCAATAAGGTCCAAGGTGCGCGCCGCGCACATCGAGTTCCTTGCGATCACCGATCACCGACCAGTCGAGCGTCGTATCCGCGCCGAACACCGAGAATTCGACGAAGCGCCCGAGCTTGCGGATCAGGTCCATCCCCTGGTTCACGCCGATCGGCGCGCCCGTCGTTTCAATATAGACGTCGCAGCCGTAGCCGTCAGTCAGTGAACGAATGATCGCGAGCGCGTCGTCCTTCTGAGGATTGATCGTCACGTCCGCGCCGTATTCGCGCGCGAGCGCGAGCCGCTCTTCGACGAGATCGATCACGACGAGCTTCTTTGGCGTCTTCAGATGCGCGACCTGCGTCATCATCAGACCGAGCGGCCCCGCGCCCGCGATCACGACGACGTCGTCGAGTTGCAGATCGCCGCGATTGACCGTGTGAATCGCGCACGCGAGCGGCTCGATGATCGCGGCGTCTTCGAGCGAGATGCCGTCGGGAATCTTGTGGACGATCGCGGTCGGCGGAATCCGCATGTACTCCGCCATGCCGCCATCCGCGACCTCGCGCTGAAAGCCGAAGATGTTGTGCACTTCGCACATCCAGTACTGGCCTGATTTGCAGTAGCGGCACTTGCCGCACGGCACGATCTGCTCGGCGATCACGCGCTCGCCTTTTTGCACGCCGAAATGCTCGGCCGCGCCCTCGCCCAGTTCCTCGACATAGCCAAAGAACTCGTGGCCCGGAATCACCGGCGCCTTGACCCACGGGCTCGGGCCGCCCCAGAACATCTTCGCGCCCGAATGGCATTTGCAGTCGCTCGCGCAGATGCCGCACGCGGCGATGCGGATCACCAGCTCGTGCGCGCGGGCGCGTGGCTTCTGCACTTGCTCGACGCGATAGTCTTTCGGTGCATGACAGACGATGGCGGTCATGTTCTGCTGGTCGGATGGAGTCGTCATTGCATGGTCCTGCAAAAAAGATGTGGGGAAGTGAGCGTTACTTTCTGCGGTCGCGGCTGATATAGATCGCGAGCAGAATGATTCCGCCCTTGATCACGTTCTGCACGTATGGATTGACGCCGACCATGTTCAGGCCGTTATTCAGCACACCGAGTAACAGCGCGCCGATCAGCGTGCCGATGATCGAGCCGCGTCCACCGGAGATCGACGTGCCGCCCATCACGACGGCGGCGATTGCGTCGAGTTCGAAGCCGACGCCCGCGTTCGGCTGGCCGCTCATCAGACGCGCGGTCAGCACGATCGCGGCGAACGCGGACGTCAAGCCGGCGATCGTGTAGACGATCAGCTTCACGCGCGCGACGCGCACGCCGGACAAGCGCGTCGCCTGCTCGTTGCCGCCGATCGCATACACGTAGCGGCCGAACGGCATCCGTTCGAGCAGCACCCACGCGATCACATAGATCACCGCCATGATTACGACCGGCGCCTGGATGCCGAGAATCTTGCCGCTGCCGAAGAAGCTGACCCAGTCGGGCAGACCGTCGATCGGGTAGCCGCCGGTGTAGATCAGCGCGAGGCCGCGCGCGATACCCATCGTCGCGAGCGTGACGATGATCGGCGGCATGCCGGCGAACGCGACGAAAAAGCCGTTGGCCGCGCCGAAGCCGAGACCGACCGCGAGGCCGATCGCGAGCGCGGCCACCCCGTTCATGCCCGCGACCATCAGCCCGGCCGACAGCGTGCCCGCGAGCGCCATCACCGAGCCGACCGACAGATCGATGCCGCCCGTCAGGATCACGCAGGTCATGCCGACCGCGATGATCGCGTTGATCGACACCTGGCGCAGCACGTTCTCGATGTTCGCGGCCGACAGAAAGCTATCGCTCGCGAACACCATCACGATGCAGACCACCAGCAGGCCGATGAACGGATAGAACAGCGACGAGCGCTTCAGCGCGGCCCACGTGAAGCGCACCGGCGCGCCCGCCGTGTCGCTGCTGACGCTCGATGTTTTCGGCGAAGAGGAAGGATTAGGCAAGTTCATGAGAAGCTCCAAGCGAACCGGCGGTCGCATAGGTCATCACGGCGTTCGATTCGATCGCGTCGCCTTCGAGCAGCACTTCGATGCGGCCCTGCCGGAACACGGCGACGCGGTCGCACATGCCGACGATCTCCGGCAACTCGGACGAGATCATGATGATCGAGTAGCCGCGCGCGGTCAGTTCGCGCATCAGCAGATAGATTTCGGCCTTCGCGCCGACGTCGATGCCGCGAGTCGGTTCGTCGAAGATCAGGATGTTGGTGTGGTGATTGAGCCAGCGCGCGATCACGACCTTCTGCTGATTGCCGCCCGACAGCGTCGCGACTTCGGTGTGCATCGTCGGCGCCTTCACGCCCACGCGCTTCATGATGTCGGCGGTCGCGCGCGCCTCGCTGCGCTGGTCGATGAAGAAACGCAGCGACCGGTACTTGCCGAGGTTGTTGATCGAGATGTTCTGCTTGATCGAGAAGTCGGTAATGAGCCCTTCGGTCTTGCGGCTCTCGGGCAGAATGCCGACGCCCGCGCGCAGCGCTTCGGCCGGATCGGCGAGCTTTGCGGCGGTGCCGTTCACGCGAATCTCCTTCACGTACGCGCGCTCCGCGCCGATCACCGCGAGCGCGGTCTCGGTGCGCCCCGAACCGACGAGTCCCGCGAAACCGAGAATCTCTCCTTCGCGCAGCGTGAAGCTCAACTCGGGGCTGTCTTTGAACAACTGCAAGCGCACGACGTCGAGCACGACCTTCGCATCGGCGCGCGGCGCCGGCTTCGGCGGAAAGCTGCTTTCGATGCGGCGTCCCACCATCATCTGCACGAGCCGGCTCACGTCGGATTGCGCGACCTCGGTCATGCCGACGTACTGGCCGTCGCGCAGCACCGTGATGCGGTCGCACACCTCGAAGATCTCTTCGAGGTGGTGCGAGATAAAGATCATCGCGACGCCCTGCTGCTTCAGCTCGCGCATGATCGTGAACAGATGCGCGGCTTCGGCGGGCGTCAGCGTCGCGGTCGGTTCGTCGAGAATCAGCACGCGAGCATCGAGCGACAACGCCTTGCCGATTTCGACGAACTGCTGCTGCGCAACGGAGAGTTCCCTGATCGGCACCGACAGATCGATCGCAACGCCAAGCCGCTGAAAAATCGCGGCCGCCGCGCGGCGCATTCTGGCGCGTTCGAGCAGGCCGAAGCGATTGCGCATTTCACGGCCGAGAAACATATTCTCCACCGCGTTCAGATACGGAATCAGGCTGAACTCCTGAAACACGATACCGACGCCCGCGGCCACCGCGTCGTGGTAGTTCGCGAAGTGGCGTTGCTCGCCGTCGAGCGTGATCGTTCCTTCGTCCGGCTGATAGATGCCGCACAGAATTTTCATCAGCGTCGATTTGCCCGCGCCGTTCTCGCCGAGCAGCGCGTGAATCTCGCCACGCGCGATCTCCAGGTGAATGCCTTGCAGCGCCTTCACACCGGGAAAGCTCTTGCTGATGTTGTCGAGCTTCAGAAGCGCATCCATCGCGTGTTCCTTTTGCTGCGCACCGCCGCGCATGATCGCCACGCGCGGCGGCCTGCGCTTGCGTTACCAGCTGAAGCCCTTCGCGTTGTTCCTGTCGATCATTTTCACGTCGACCGGAATCGCTTTCGGCACATTGGCGCCCCACTTCTTCGCGAGCGCGATGCCGAGCGCGATGCGCACCTGGTCGGCCGGGAACTGCGCCGACGTCTCGACGAATTTCGAATCCGGCTTCTGAATCGCGGCGATCGCCTCAGGCGCACCATCGACGCTCGTCAGCTTGATGTCCTTGCCCGACGATTCGATTGCCGACAGCGCACCCATCGAACCGCCGTCGTTGACGCTGAACACGCCCTTCAGATTCGGATGCGCCTGGATCATGTTCTCGGTGACGGACAGCGCGGTCGCGCGTTCCTGCTTGCCGTTCTGCGTATCGACGAGCTTCACGCCCGGCGACTTCGCGAGCGCCGCCTTGCAGCCGCGCACGCGTTCAAGAATCGGCACGACCGGAATGCCGTCGAGAATCGCCACTTCGCCGCTGCCGCCGATCGACTTCGCGAGGTAGTCGCAAGCCATCACGCCCGCGTCGTAGTTCTTCGAACCGACGAACGAATCGACGGGTCCGTTCGCGTTCGCATCGACCGCGACCACGACGACGCCCGCCTTCTTCGCCGACGTGACCGCCGACTGGATGCCGGTCGAGTCGGTCGGATTGACGAGCAGGATGTCGATCTTCTTTTGCAGCATGTCTTCGACGTCACTGACCTGCTTGCTGACGTCGTGATGCGCGTCGGTGACGACGACGGTCGCGCCGGTCGACGCGGCCGCGTCGTTCAGCGCTTTTTGCATCGTCACGAAGTACGGGTTGTTCAGCTCCTGAAACGTCATGCCGATTTTCAGCGGCGCGGCCTGCGCGGTCTGCGCAGCCGATACGGCGACGAGCGACAAACCGAACGCGAGCGCGCAGATGCGGCGCGCGAACATCGTCGAAGAATTGTGCGAAAGAGTAGACGGCTTCATGGTTGTCTCCATTTTTTGAGGTGAGCACGCCCCCTCGCGCTGTGGGCGCACAGCGCGATCGATGCGTGTTGAAACGCGAGTGGACTAAAACAGCGGACTACCGGGCGGGAACTATGTGACCGGATAGGCGACGCCGCTACGCGGCAAGCCCGGCGCGAGCACGATCGCCGGCGCGTTGTCGATGCCCCGGCCACGCGCGGCCGCTTGCTCGGAAGCGTCGCGGCTCGCATCGTTCAGTTGCTGATAACGGCGGAACGTCGATGGCGCCATGCCCTTCATGGCCAGAAACTGCCGGTTGAAATTCGACAGGTTGTTGAAGCCCGCCTTGAAGCAGATGTCGGTCACGCTCAGATCGCCGTCGGTCAGCAACTGGCACGCGAGATTGATGCGCATGCGATTCACGTACTGCACGAAAGGCAGCCCGGTATGGCGGCGGAAATAACGCGAAAACGCGCTGACGCTCTGGCCGGCGAGTTGCGCAAGCTCCGACTCGCGCAATTCGTTCGAGAGGTTCTTGCCGATATACGCGAGCACATGATTGATGCGGGTCGCCGCGAAACTGGTGGGATCGGCCTGGTATGCGGGACTCGCGAGCGTGTCGCGATCCGGCGCGTTCATCAGGATCTCGAGCATCGACATGAACAGCACGAGCCGGCGCAGTCCGCGCGCCCCGAGCAGTTCGAGAAAGAGCGGCTTGATTTGCGCCGAGGTCTCGTGACCGAACGACAGGCCGCGACGCGCATCGGCAAGCATCGCCTCGACCTGACGCCACTCCGGAAAACTCTCAAGACAGTTCGACACGAACTCCTGGCCGAATTGCACGACCAGATTGCGCTGCGCGACGCTCTCGCCTTCGGGCACGTCGCTGACCCAGTTGTGCGGCAGGTTCGGCCCCATCAGCACGAGATTGCCGGGCGCGAAGCTGCCGATGTGATCGCCGACGAACATCTTGCCGGTCGTCGCGACGATCAGATGGATCTCGTACTCCGGATGAAAGTGCCAGCGCACCGTGCGATACGGATAGCCATGCGACCACACTTTGAACGATTCGTCGTGGCGTACGGCCACGATTTCGAGATCTGGTTGCACTGTCTGCCTCCATGGAGCGGCACGGGTGAGGCGCCGCCGATCTTGATCTTGTAAAGCAAAAAGTAACCGCCAAACGCGTTGGCGACCACTTAAAAAGAAACCGCGGACCGATACTTTTTTGCACCGGGGTTTATCCGGACGCGCGCGAGGTCAAATTTGATGCAATGCAATATGAGGAGCGCAGCGCGTGTTCCCGCCTCGGACACTGCTCGCTGCCGCCCGCGCATCCAGCATGCCGCGCTGCGCCATCAAAACCCCGCCCCGTTGCCTTGACTTTCGTTTCGCCGGGTACGATCATTCGCTCACATACAGAGCAAATGCTCTGCACGCACAAAACCCGCGCCACGAGCGCGGTGGACATTGCAACTACGTTGCATGGGACCAGAGTAAGCGCTGAAGCGCCAACTCTGGCCGACATCGGAGACACGACATGAACAGCGGGCAAGGCAGCGGCGCGGCCGCACACGTGATCCTGCACATCGGCGCGGGTTCGTTTCATCGCGCGCATCAGGCGTGGTATCTGCATCGGCTGAACGAAGCGAGCGCGGCCAGCGAGCCGCACTGGTCGCTGACCGTCGGCAATATTCGCGGCGACATGAACCCGGTGCTCGAAGCGCTCGCTGCGCAGAACGGCGTCTACACGCTCGAAACGGTCACGCCGCAAGGCCAGCGCGCCTACGAGACGATCCGCTCGATCGAGCGCGTGCTGCCGTGGAGCGAAAGCCTCGACGGGTTGATCGAAGCGGGTGCCGATCCGGCCTGCAAGATCATCGCGTTCACCGTGACCGAAGGCGGCTATTACCTCGATGAACACGACCGGCTCGACACCGCGAATCCGGATCTCGCCGCCGACCTCGCCGGCGGTCACACGACGATCTACGGCGCGCTCGCGGCGATTCTCGACGCGCGCGTGAAGCGCGGCGCGGGACCCGTCACGCTGCAGACCTGCGACAACCTGCGCAGCAACGGCGAGCGCTTTCATGCGGGGATGAGCGAGTTTCTCGAACGACGCGGCGCGAACGAACTCGCGCAATGGTTCGACGACAATACGTCATGCCCGTGCTCGATGGTCGATCGCATCACGCCGCGTCCGACGCCCGACGTGCGCGAGCGCGTGAAGGCCGCGACCGGCGTCGACGACGCGAGCCCGGTGATGGGCGAAGCGTTCATCCAGTGGGTGATCGAAGATCGCTTCATCGCGGGACGGCCGGCCTGGGAGAAGGTCGGCGCGGAACTCGTCGATTCGGTGCTGCCGTACGAGGAAGCGAAGATCCGCATCCTCAACGCGACGCATAGCTGCATCGCGTGGGCGGGCACGCTGGTCGGCCTGAACTACATCCACGAAGGCACGCTCGACGCCGACATCCGCCAGTTCGCATACGACTACGTGACCGAGGACGTGATCCCGTGTCTGACACCGAGCCCGCTCGATCTCGAACGCTATCGCGACGTCGTGCTCGAGCGCTTCAGCAATCCGCATATTCTCGACACGAACCAGCGCGTCGCCGCGGATGGCTTCTCGAAGCTGCCCGGCTTCATCGCGCCGACACTCGCCGAATGCTTCGAGCGCGGCGTTACGCCGGCGGCGACCGCGATGCTGCCCGCGTTGTTCTTCCGCTTTCTGGAGCGCTGGCACACGGGCAAGCTGCCCTACGCGTATCAGGACGGCGTGATGGACGAGCGCGTCGCCCACGGCTTGTTCACGGCGCCCGATCCGCTGCGCGCATTCGCGGCCGACCGGCTGCTGTGGGGCGGCATGGCGCAGACGCCCGAGCTCGAAGCGGCGCTCGCGGGCGCGCTCGCGCGTGTCGACGCTTGGCTCGCGAAACGCGGCGCGGCTTGACGAGCCAGGCTTAATGCGCATGACAGCGCGCGCGATGTGCGGATAAAGTAGCGCATCTCCAACGACGAAGGTTTCGCTCCCATGTACCTAGGCATCGACCTCGGCACGTCCGAAGTGAAAGTTCTGCTGCTCGCCTCCGATGGCCGCGTGATCGGCACCGCAGGCTCGCCGTTCACCGTTTCGCGCCCACACCAGCGCTGGGCCGAGCAGAATCCCGAAGACTGGTGGGCGGGCACGCGCAGCGCGCTCGCCGCGTTGCGCGAGCGTCATCCCGACGAGTTCGCGCAGATTCGCGGCATCGGCCTGTCGGGGCAGATGCACGGCGCGGTGCTGCTCGATGCGGAGAATCGCGTGCTGCGGCCCGCGATCCTGTGGAACGACATGCGCAGCGACAAGGAATGCGCGGAGCTGACCGAGCGTGCGCCGGACCTGCACAGCGTCGCCGGCAATCTGGCGATGCCCGGTTTCACCGCGCCGAAGCTGCTCTGGGTCGCGCGTCACGAGCCGGAGATCTTCGCGAAAACCGCCTGCGTGCTGCTGCCCAAAGACTATCTGCGCCTGCAACTGACGGGCGGCAAGGTGTCCGATCCGTCGGACGCGGCCGGTACGCTGTGGCTCGACGTCGCGAAACGCGATTGGTCGGATTCGCTGCTCGCGGCCTGCAACATGACGCGCGCCCAGATGCCGGCGCTGCGCGAAGGCAGCGCGCCGGCCGGCACGCTGTTGCCGGAACTCTCGCGCGAATTCGGCCTGCGCGATGACGTGATCGTCGCGGCCGGCGGCGGCGACAATGCGACCAGCGCGATCGGCATCGGCGCGACGCAACCGGGCGACGGCTTCGTGTCGCTGGGTACATCGGGCGTGCTGTGCGTGGTCGGCGACAGCTTCCGGCCGAACCCGGCCTCCGCCGTGCACGCGTTCTGTCATGCGATCCCGGACCGTTGGCATCAGATGAGCGTGGTGCTGTCGGCGGCGAGCTGTTTGCGCTGGGTCTGCAAGCTCACGTCGACCGACGAGCCGACGCTGCTCGCCGAAATCGAGGCGCTGCCCGCCGAGGCGTTGACCACCGCGCCGCTCTTCTTGCCGTATCTGTCGGGCGAGCGCACGCCGCACAACGACCCCTACGCGCAAGGCGTGTTCTTCGGCATGACTCACGCTACCGACCGCGCGCTGCTCGGCTATGCGGTGCTCGAAGGCGTGACGCTCGCGCTGACCGACGGCCTCGACGCGCTGCGCGCGGCCGGCACCGAAGCGAAGGTACTGTCGCTGCTCGGCGGCGGCGCACGCAGCGATTACTGGGCCCAGTTGCTCGCCGATGCGCTCGACACCGTGACCGTCAAGCATGGCGGCGGCGAAACCGGCGCGGCACTCGGCGCGGCGCGTCTCGGCTGGCTCGCGGCAGGTGGCGAGCCGGCCACCGTGCTGACCAAGCCGCCCGTCGAAAAGGAGTTCACGCCGAATCCGCGCCGCCACGCGGAATTGCGCACGCGCCTCGAAGCGTATCGCGCGCTGTATCGCCACGTACGGCCGCTGTTCGATCCCGCCCGCGCCCCGCTCGCCTGAGCGTCATCCGCGGCCGGCCTGCGCGACAGACGCGCCGCCGGCCGCTATCATCGGCACACTTCAAGCGAAATCTCATCGTGCCCAGGTCCACAGAAAAACTCGATCTCGCCACGCGCGCCGCGTGGCTTTACTACGTCGCGGGCAACACCCAGAACGAAATCGCCGAGAAGCTGCAGGTGTCGCGGCCGGTCGCGCAGCGGCTCGTCGCATTCGCGGTCGAAAAGAACCTGATCCGCGTGCGGGTCGATCACAAGCTCGCCGATTGTCTGTCGCTCGCCGATCAGCTGTCGAAGCGCTACGGCCTCAGCATGTGCGAGGTCGTGCCGATCGATGGCGATACCCCCGAGGAACTCGACCGCAAGCTCGCGGTGGCCGGCGCGCAGGTGATGGAGCGTTATCTGACAGCGGAAAAGCCGATGGTGGTCGCAGTCAGCAGTGGCCGCACGCTGAAGGCCGCGGTCGATCAGATCGCGCAGCTGGACCGTCCGCAGCACCGGTTGGTATCAATGGTCGGGGCGATCGCGCAGGACGGCTCCTCGAACCGCTACGACGTCGCGCTGCACATTTCTGAAAAGACCGGTGGCAAGCATTTTCTGCTGCCCGCGCCGCTACTCGCCGACAGCGAGGCCGAGCGCGCGCAGTGGTGCAATCACCGTCTTTATCGGATCGTCGAGTCGCTGTCCGCGCAGGCCGACGTGGCGTTCGTCGGCATCGGCAACATCGGCATGACCTGTCCATTGCACGAAGACGGCTTCATCACGGAAGGCGAGGTGAAGGAGCTGATGCACAACGGCGCGGTCGCCGAAATGCTGGGCCTGCCGATCGATGCGGCCGGCGCGCACGTCGAATCGCCGACCGGCCGGCGCGTGACGAGCATCGCGCTCGACGCGCCGCCACGCCGGCCCACCATCGGGTTTGCGGGCGGCCAGCGCAAGCGTGAGGCGTTGATCGCGGTGCTCAAGGGTGGGTGGTTGTCGGGGCTCGTGACGGATGAGTTGTGTGCGCGGGCGGCGTTGGAGGCGTGAAAAAACGCCCGCAGAAGAAGGCGGGCGATCGGTGTAGACGCGCCGCAAGATGGCGCGGTTGGAAGCTTACTCGCTCAGGAGCCTCGTCAACTCCTCAAAAAATGAGGCGGCCGTGCGCCCCCACAGGTCTGGCGAAAAGTCCTGCCCGTAAGTCTCCTCAAATGCCCTGTCCGGGTCAGGGTGCTCGCGCTTGAATCGCCCCATCTCAGACAACATCCTTTCATGCGCGTCCACAGGCGTTCCCTGTTTGTAGCATTCAACGACCTCAGCGATTGCGTCTCCTGAAAGTTCGTAATCTTGATAAGTTGACTGGTTTTCCATGATTTATCTGAAGGCGTCGAATCAATCTTCATCTTCAAACCAGATACAGAAATATTGACCATCTCCACTACTTATAATAATACCCGAGTCAAATGTCGAGTCCGTAAGACCATTCCATGAATTCGACAATGGCGATTCCTTGTTTGAAAAATACCTACTGTCTTTTAATTCATTTTCAGAAATTATTCTTTCAGCAAGCTCTTCCGCTTTACCCCTGTTCATGCGCTCACAATCATAAGCCTGTTCTTTCCATAGCAGATTCGTAAGAATAGCAATGGCCCCGGCTCTATCCTGGGGCATAAGCATCTTCTCGTCGGGCGTCAGGCCGAATTTGGACAGCGCCAAGGACAGGTCATCTGAATAGTCCAGTACATCGGAAATTCTGACCATCGTTGGGCCTCTCGCCGCGAGGATATCGGTGATTAAACTCATTTTCACTTGCCTCAATTAAACATCCAAATAAGCGGTGAGAAAGATAACCGGTGGATTCACGGTCCGTCTATGGGCGAGGGATGATTCGGAGAGAAGGCGCTGTTCGGCGGCCAATACCGGGCCGCCAAAGCTGCTGTCGCTGACCGACAGTCAGACGGCACCGCGCTCGCACTATCTGTAGCTCCGTTACGACGAAACAGTCGCAACGAGCGTAATGCTTTGGCTATTCCCGCTTCACGCAAAACAGGCACCGCGCATCCGACCTACGGAAAATTCGGAGTTGTCCCAATCTTGAGAGGCGGTCAGCAAGTCAGCATTGGAGCCCCACAAAAACATCAGAGGGTTTCAATATGCCCGGTGCCGATAACGCCGAAGGAGTGAAGGTTGTACTGAGTGCTCCGCAAGTCGCGGCCGTGCTGTCTCGCCAGTCGATCAGTCAGACGGAGATGCTTTCCAACCGGCTTTGGGGCGGGTTACAGGTCGTCGGCGGCGTGCTGGAAATGGTCGGCGCGGGTGTGCTGTGCGCTTTGCCAGATCCGACGATGGCGAGCAAAGCCGGCTGTGTCGTATTCGGGATACATGGCTCCGACTCAGCGGCGGCTGGGCTGCGGCAGGTCTGGACGGGTCAGGACACGGCCACGCTGACCCAGCGGGGCACGACTAAACTCGCTGAAGCGATGCAAGCGAGCCCCGACATGGCGAACAACATCGGCCTGTCCCTCGATATCGCCGTGCCATTCGGCTTCTCTGGCTTGATCAGGGCGGCGCGCGCCGCCCGCATAGCAGTAGGCCGGATCAACCTGGACATGCATGAAGCGAAGGAGGGCAGCAGGATCGGTGGACATACGCTTTTGAAACATGTCGGAAGGACTGAAGCGCAGTTGCGGGAAAGACTGGTAAATGAGCCGCAGCGGAAAGTCGTGTCATCGTTCACAAACCGCGGAACTGCGGAATTGGCTATATCGGAAGTTATGTCTTCAAACGCAATTAGACTCCGCGCGTGGGCGCAGAATCCGACGCGAGATATTACTCTTACACTGATTAAGCACGTCGCAGGCGACGTTGGATATGGGATATCGAGGGAACAGGAAAGCTGACGAAAATGAATAGAGTGACAGTCTTTCTAAGGTACGAACCCTATAATGGCATGCCATATTACGTGCTTACCGCTTATATTGACTGAAGGGAAAACGATGTCGCCCGAACGCTACCCCGCGATGCACCGCATATTTCACGTATATTTTGGTCAGGACTTTGACCTTTTTGGCGAAACCATTGCCGAAATCTTGGCTTGTTACAAAAAGGACAGCCCCCACACTTATTCGAATTTGATTCATGAAATCAATTCGTTCATGGATGAGCACTCGGCCGATCTGGATTGTGCGTTTGAAAGAAGCTATGGAGCGGGCGTTGATCCGACGCTGTGGGGACATACCACCGAGTCTTTTCTTAATGAGCTTAAGGGTCTCATGAGCGAATAGCGTCGCTTTCCCCGAACCGGACGGCTCCCGCCGTCCGGAGGTTTTCCCTGCTTTTATTTCACATCGGAAACCCAAAGCGCCCAACATCCTCGAAAGACAGCGCCTTGAGTGCGCCGTCTGTTTCCGCAATGCGTCATCGCCCGATCACGCCGCCAACACCTCAACAATCTTGCGCTGGAACGCCTTCCCGTCGCTGTCGAACAGATGGCAATGCTCCGGAGTCGCGCCGAGCTTCTGCGTGTTGCCCTTCGCATGACGTTCGAGCGGCGGAATCCGCGCGATCAAACCGTCCGGCGCGACGCTCGACTCCGCGTACAGGTACGCGGCATCGCCGAGCGATTCGACCGTCATCGTGCGTGCCTCGATACCGTCCTCGGTCGTGCTGACGTGCAGGTGCTCGGGGCGAATGCCGACCGTTACCTTGTCGCCCTGCCTGGCCGCGCCGGGCTCGACCGACACCCGCTGCGTCTCGCCGGTCTCGTAACGCACCGCGACACCGTCGCGCGACACCGACTGCACAATGCCTTCCATGAAGTTCATCTTCGGCGAACCGATGAAACCTGCGACGAAACGGTTCGCGGGCGCGTGATACAGCATCGTCGGGCTGCCGACCTGCTCCAGATTGCCCGCCGACAACACCACGATCTTGTCGGCCAAAGTCATCGCCTCGACCTGGTCGTGCGTCACGTAGATCATCGTCGTCTTCAGCTCGTCGTGCAGGCGCGCGAACTCGAGGCGCATCTTCACGCGCAACGCGGCGTCGAGATTCGATAGCGGCTCGTCGAACAGGAACACCTTCGGCTTGCGCGTGATCGCGCGGCCGATCGCGACGCGCTGCCGCTGTCCGCCCGACAACTGCTTGGGCTTGCGATCGAGCAGATGGTCGATATGCAGAATCTTCGCCGCGTTGCGTACGGCCGCGTCGATCTCCGGCTTCTTCGCGCCGGCGAGCTTCAGGCCGAACGCCATGTTGTCGTACAGCGTCATGTGCGGATACAGCGCGTACGACTGGAACACCATCGCGATGCCGCGCTTGGCCGGCGGCACGTCGTTCATGCGCGCGGCGTCGATGTTCAGATCGCCGCCCGTGATGTCCTCGAGGCCCGCGATCATCCGCATCAGGGTCGATTTGCCGCAACCGCTCGGCCCCACGAACACGACGAATTCGCCATCGGCGATGTCGAGATTGATGTCACGCATCACTTCGTTGTCGTCGTAGGCCTTTCTGATGTTGCGCAAGGTTACGCTTGCCATGATGTGTCTCCGTGTAATGCTGTCGATGCTGCTCGTTACTTCGTGCTGCTACCTGATGCCGTGTCGTGTCGCATAGGTTCGCGCGCTCATGGTGCCGCGGCCGTCACGGACAGCGACCATTGCGCGACGAGGTCGGGCAACTGCCGCATATCGTCGAATACATGACGCGCGCCCGCCGCGTGCAGACGCTCGATCTGCGCATCGCTCGCATGACCGCCGCCGATAAACCCCAGCACCGCCATGCCCGCCGTGGCCGCCGCCGTGACACCCGTCACGCTGTCCTCGACGACGAGGCACGCGGCAGGCGCAAGCCCGAAGCCTTGCGCCGCCGCCAGATACACGTCCGGCGCGGGCTTCGGATTCGGCACCGCGTCGGCGCAGAACAACCGCTCGCCGAAGAACCGCTTCAGGCCCGTGCGCGCCAGCACCGTCTCGACGTACGGCCGGAAGCTATTGCTCGCGCAGCCTTTGACGAGCGGCACCTGGGTCAGCGCCATCTCGATGCCGTCTACCGCGGGCGCATCGATCGCCGCCGCTTCGACCGCGCGGCGGATCGCGTCGATATCGTCGGCGCCGAGCTGCTGGCCGAGCTGCGTCGCGGTGTCCTGCAGCACGCGCTCGATGCGCAGCCCGAGCAGCGGCAGCACGACCGGCTCGACGTCGACGCCGGGCCAGCGCGCCTCGAGTTCCCGCACCAGCATGCGCGCGGCCACCGCTTCGCTGTCGATCAGCACGCCGTCGCAATCGCAGATCAACGCATATCGCGCGACGCCCGGACCCGCCGTCGGGTCCGCCGTCACTTGACCGCCCCGAACGTGAGGCCGCGCACCAGCTGCTTCTGCGACAGCCAGCCGACGATCAGGATCGGTGCGACCGCCAGCAACGAAGCGGCCGACAACTTCGCCCAGAACAATCCTTCAGGGCTCGAATACGACGCGATGAACACGGTCAGCGGCGCGGCGTTCGAGCTCGACAGGTTGATGCTCCAGAACGCCTCGTTCCACGCCAGGATCACGAGCAGCAGCGCGGTCGACGCGAGTCCGGGCAGTGCCATCGGCATCAGCAGATAGACGATCTCCTGCCATGTCGCCGCGCCGTCGATGCGCCCGGCTTCGAGAATGTCACGCGGTATTTCGGCGAAGTACGTGAACGCCATCCAGACCGCGATTGGCAGATTGATCAGCGTGTAGACGATGATCAGACCCGACACCGTATCGAGCAGGCCGCTGTTTTTCCACAGCAGATAGATCGGCACGAGCACGCCGACCGACGGCATCATCTTCGTCGACAGCATCCACAGCAATACCTTCTGCGTGCGGTTCGTCGGGAAGAACGCCATCGCGTACGCGCACGGCACCGCGAGGATCAGGCACAGCAGCGTGACGCCGACCGAGATCAGCACCGAGTTCCACGCGAACGCGAAGTAGTTGCTGCGCGCGAACACTTCGCGGAAGCTGTCGAGCGTCGGCATGAAAAACAGCGACGACGCGTAGGCCTGCTGCTCGGTCTTGAACGCGGTGATCGTCATCCAGAAGATCGGGAAGAACAGCAGCAGCGCGACGAGCCACGCGATCACGCCGGGAATGCCGCGGCGAATCGTGTCGAACGGCGATTTGGTCGGCAACGCGACGGGTTGGGTCGTCGATGCAGCAGTAGAGGCAACGTGGCTCATTTTTCGTACTCCCCTTTCAGGTTCTTCGCGAGCATCCGCACGAGGAAGAACGACACGATGTTGGCCAGCACGACCGCGAGAATACCGCCCGCCGATGCGAGACCGACGTCGAACTGTTGCAGGCCGAGCGAGAAGATCAGATACGACAGCGTGGTGGTCGCGTTGCCGGGGCCGCCGCCCGTGGTCGTGTAGATCTCGGCGAAGATCGACAGCAGGAAAATCGTCTCCATCATCACGACGACCGCGATCGCGCGTCTCAGATGCGGCAGTGTGATGTAGAAGAACATCGAGAACGGACCCGCACCGTCGATCTTCGCGGCTTCCTTCTGCTCCTGGTCGAGCGACTGGATCGCCGTGAACAGGATCAGGAACGCGAACGGCAGCCACTGCCACGCGACGATCATGATCACCGCCGTCAGCGGATAGTCGGCGAACCAGTCGATCGGCTGCATGCCGAGCGCGCGCATGCCCTGCGCGACGAGGCCATACACCGGGTGCAGGATCATGTTCTTCCAGATCAGCGCGCTGACCGTCGGCATCACGAAGAACGGCCCGATCGCGAGCAGGCGCGCGATGCCCTGCCCGTAGAACTTGCGATCGAACAGGATCGCCATCAGCACCCCGCCGACCACGGTGATCACGAGCACCCACACGATCAGCTCGATCGTGTGCGCGATCGACGGGCCGAACGACGGATCGGTCGCGAGATAGCGGTAGTTGTCGAAACCTGCGAAACCGCGCAGATCGGGATTCAGCAGGTTGTAGTGCGAGAACGAGAACCAGATCGTCATCGCGAGCGGAATGACCATCCACAGCACGAGAACGCTGACCGACGGCGCCACGAGCCAGCGGGCCGAATTGGCCTTACGCTCCTCGCGTTCTTTTTCTGTCTGGGGATGGGCGTGCATCAAAGGTAGGCGCAAAGGACGCATGATGGACCACCTGTTCGGTAATGCGCGGAGCGTTCGCCCGAGCCGCGTGTGTGCGACGCGGCATGCCGTGCTGAATGACGCACGGCACGCGCCGCATCGCTTACGGCGCAGACCAACGGCCGCCCTGCTTCATGAGCCGCATCGGTCGATGCGGCGGGCATGCCGGGTTACAGCAGCGCAGTTATTTCTGCGCAGTTACTTCTGATAACCCGCCTGCTTGACTGCGCGGTCCGCGGCCGCGTTGCCGGCCGCGAGCGCCTGGTCGACCGTCATCTGACCGGCGATCGCGCCGGAGATGCTCTGCCCGACCACCGTGCCAAACGACTGGAACTCAGGAATTCCGACGAACTGGACGCCGGTGTACGGGACCGGCTTCAAGGTCGGATGATCCGGGTCGGCGGTCTGGATCGCCTTCAGCACGAAGTCGCCGAACGGCGCGGCCTGCTTGTACTCGGGGCGCGCATAGGTGGACTGGCGCGTGCCCGGAGGCACCGAGGCCCAGCCTTCGTCCTTCGCGACCAGTTCAATGTACTCCTTCGAGGTCGCCCACTCGATGAACTTCTTCGCCGAATCGGCCTGCTTCGACGACTTCGGAATCGCCAGCGCCCACGCCCACAGCCAGTGCGAGCCCTTCGGCGTGACCGCGACCGGCGCCGCGGCGAAGCCGACCTTGTCGGCGATCTGCGACTGCTGCTTGTTGTACAGCATGCCGGCCGCGACCGTCGCGTCGATCCACATCGCGCACTTGCCGGACGACATCAGCGTCAGGTTTTCGTTGAAGCCGTTCGAGCTCGCTCCCGGAGGGCCGTCCTTCTTCAGCAGATCGACATAGAACGTCATCGCCTTCTTCCATTCCGGCGAGGTCAGCTGCGCGTTCCACTTGTCGTCGAACCAGCGGCCGCCGAACGTGTTCACGACCGTCGTGCCGTACGCCATGTTCTCGCCCCAGCCCGCCTTGCCGCGCAGGCAGATGCCGTATTGCTCCTTGGACTTGTCGGTGAGCTTGTCGGCGAATTGCGCGATCTGGTCATAGGTCGGCTGGTCGGGCATCTTCAGGCCGGCCTTGTCGAACAGATCCTTGCGGTAATAGGTCATCGAGCTTTCGACGTAGAACGGCAGCGCGTACAGCTGGCCGTTCGCGGACAGGCCGTCGCGGGCCGTCTTGACGACGTCGTTCAGGTCGTAGTTCGCGGGCAGGTTCGCGATCGGCGCGAGCCAGCCGCGCTTGCCCCATTGCGGCGTTTCGTACGCGCCGATCGTCATCACGTCGAACTGGCCGCTGCCGGTCGTGATGTCGGTCGTCGCGCGCTGACGCAGCACGTTTTCTTCGAGGATCACCCAGTTCAGCTTGATGTCCGGATTCGCTTTTTCGAACGCGGGCGACAGCTTCTTCAGCTCGATCATGTCCGGATTGTTCAGTGTCGCGATCGTCACCGTCGCCGCCGATGCGCTCAGCGCGAAGCAGGTGGCCGCGCCGGCACCGGCCGCCTTCAGCGCGAATTTGAAAGCTGGTTTCATGGTTGTCTCCTTTCTCATACGTTATGTGATGCTGCGTTCGTTTGACGGAATGACGCGCCGCTCCGAGCAGCCAACGTGCCCGCTCCCTGCTCTTCGTTCAGCTCATCCAGTTGCCGCCGTCGACGTTCAGCGTCTGCGCGGTGATGTAGTCGGCATCGGCAGACGCGAGGAACAGCGCGGCGCCGGTCAGGTCGTCGGGCACGCCCATGCGGCCGAGCGGCACGGCCTCGCCGACGAGGCGCTTCTTCTCGCCGAGCGGCCGGTTCTCGTAGCGTGCGAACAGCGCGTCGACCTCGTTCCACATCGGCGTGTCGACGACGCCCGGCGCGATGCCGTTTACATTGATCTTATGCGGCGCGAGCGCGAGCGCCGCGGACTGCGTATAGCTCAACACCGCCGCCTTGGTCGCGCAGTAGTGCGACACGAGCGCCTCGCCGCGCCGGCCGGCCTGCGACGACATGTTGATGATCTTGCCGCCGCGGCCCTGCTCGACCATCTGCCGCGCGACCGCCTGCATCAGGAAGAACATGCCCTTCACGTTGACCGCGAACAGGCGGTCGAACACGTCCCAGGATTCGTCGAGGAGCGGGCGCATGTCGAACAGCGCCGCGTTATTGAACAGGATGTCGATCTGGCCGAAGCAGCCGAGCGTGCTCGTGACGATGCGCTCGATGTCCTCGCGGCGCCGGACGTCGGCACTGACGCTCAACACGCGCTCGCCGTAGGTGCCGCGCAGCGCGCCGCCGATGCTGTCGGTCGGCTTCACGTCGACCAGCACGCAGCGCGCGCCTTCGTCGAGATAGCGCAGGGCTACCGCTTCACCGATACCGCTGGCCGCGCCCGTCAGAATGGCGACCTTATCCTGCAATCGTGCCACTGCCTGTCTCCGGTTCGTTTTTACATCCTCGCGCCTAGTGAGCGAACGCTCATCGTGCGATCAATTGCTCGGCTAGTGATCGAATGATCGGATACGGGCCGGGTCATGTCAAGGCACGCGGACGAATTTCGATGGTGCAGCGCGGCAGGCTTCCAATCCGCGAAGATCCGCGCTGCTGACAAAAAATCGCGATACGTTATATCATTTCGACCTCGTCGCCCGCCGGGGGCGTCACGCCAGGAGATTCACGCCGATGACTACCTCGCTCGCCGAACAGCACGCCATGCGCCTCGCGCATGCGGATGCGCACGCCGCGGCGCAGGGGCTCGCGCTGACGCCGCTGCGTCGCCAGGTGTATGCGGCGATCGTCGCAAGCGAGCGGCCGGTCGGCGCGTACGAGTTGCTCGACGCGCTCGCGCCCGAGCGCGGTCGCATGCCGCCGACCACCGTCTACCGCGCGCTCGACTTCCTCGTCGCGCATGGCTTCGTGCATCGGATCGAATCGAAGAACGCATTCGTCGCTTGCTGCGAAATCGGCGTGCCGCATCGCAGCCAGTTCCTGATGTGCGACGGCTGCGGCGCGACCGTCGAGATTCCCGGCGACGAACTCGCCGACCGCCTGTCGCACAGCGCGCCCGCGTATGGCTTCGAGGTGCATCGCCAGGTGATCGAGTTGAGCGGCCTGTGCGGGCTATGTGCGCGAGCCGCGAAGCCTGGCGGCGGCGCAGCGGGCGCTTCGTCGTAATCAGACGCGCGGCGCCGCGCTGTATTTGGCCTTGCCACCCCGAGTAACTCATTCAAACTCTCAAGCAGTAGGAAACAACGATGAAAACGATCCGCTTGATGTTGTCCCGAGCGCAGCGCGCGCTGAAGGGTTCGATGTCTGTACGCACCCATCTGCGCACCTGTCTGCTCGCGCTCGCGGCGTTCGGCTTCGGCCATGGCGCGTTCGCCGCCGACGCGAAGATTTCGGTCGTCGCCGCGGAGAATTTTTATGGCGATGTGGTGCGGCAACTCGGCGGCGATCGTGTCGACGTGACCAGCATCCTCAACAACCCGGACCAGGACCCGCATCTGTTCGAAGCGAGCCCGGCCACCGCGCGCGCGTTGCAGCACGCGAGTCTCATCGTCTACAGCGGCGCCGACTACGATCCGTGGATGGGCAAGCTGCTAGCCGCGTCGAAAGGCGCGCAGCGCACCGTGATCGTCGCGGCCGATCTGGTGGGCAAAAAAGGTGGCGACAATCCACACCTGTGGTATGACCCGGCGACGATGCCCAAAGTCGCGCGCGCGGTCAGCGACGCGCTCAGCGCTACTGACCCGGCGCACAAGTCGGCGTACGATGCGAACCTCGCGAAGTTTCTCGATTCGCTGAAGCCGATCGACGCGAAAGTAGCCGAGCTGCATGGCCGCTATGCGGGCCTGCCGGTCACGGCGACCGAGCCGGTGTTCGGCTATATGTCGGACGCGATCGGCCTGAATATGCGCAACCAGCGCTTCCAGCTCGCCGCGATGAACGACACCGAAGCGAGCGCGGCCGATATCGCCGCGTTCGAACGCGATCTGCGCGAGCGGCGCGTGCGCGTGCTGATCTACAACAGCCAGGCCACCGAGGCGCTGACCCGACGCATGCTGAAGCTCGCGCAACAATCGAAGGTACCGACGGTGAGCGTCACCGAAACCCTGCCGGCCGGCAAGACCTATCAGACGTGGATGCTGACGCAGCTCGACGCGCTGCAGAAGGCGCTCGCGGCGGGTGATACAAACGGCCCGAACGGTGCGACCAACGCAAAAGGACAGACTCCATGACTCCGACTGTCCATCGAACGCCAGCAGGTGCGCCGGCAGACGTACCGACCGCGCACGGCGACACGCCCGTGCTCGAACTCGACAACGTGACGCTCGATCTGGGCGGCCGCACGATCCTGCGCGACACCAGCTTCGACGTGAACCAGGGCGAGTTCATCGGTGTGCTCGGGCCGAACGGCGCGGGCAAGACGACGCTGATGCGCGCGGTACTCGGCCTCGTGCCCGCCGCGGCCGGCGCGATTCGCGTGCTCGGGCAGACGGTCGAGCGCGGCAACGCGTCGATCGGCTATATGCCGCAGACGCGCAGCGCGCTCGCCGGCCGCCGTGTGCGCGGCCGCGATTTCGTCGCGATGGCCGCCGATGGTCATCGCTGGGGCTTGCCGCATGCGGATGCGAAAACGCGCGCGGACGTCGATCGGGTGCTCGAACTCGTCGGTGGGACGAATCTCGCGAAGCGGCCGCTGTCGGAGTTGTCGGGCGGCGAACGGCAGCGGCTTCTGCTCGCGCAATGCCTGCTCGGCAATCCGAAACTGCTGCTGCTCGACGAGCCGTTGATCAGTCTCGATCCGCATCATCAGAAGAGCGTCGTCGAACTCGTGCGGCGCGTGCAGCGGGAGCTCGGCATCTCGGTGCTGTTCTCCGCGCATGAACTCAATCCGCTGCTGAACTCGATCGATCGCGTGCTGTATCTCGGCAGCGGCGTCGCGGCGCTCGGCACCGTCGACGAAGTGATCACGCGGCCGGTGTTGTCGCGTCTGTACGGCTCGCCGATCGACGTGATGCGCGTGAACGGCCGCATCTTCGTGATGTCGGGCGGCGTCGAAGTCGAGAAGCACGATCACGAGCACGAAGACGACGAGGAAGGCGGACATACGCATTCGCACGGCTACCCGCATGACCACGGCCACGGTCATTCACACGGCCACTCACACAGTCACTTGAACCCGCAAGATTCACGCGACGGACACAAGCACGATGTTTGAATACGATTTCATGGTGAACGCATTCGCGGCGTCGGGGATCGTCGCGGTGCTGGCCGGCGTGGTCGGCTATTTTCTGGTGATGCGTGGACAGACCTTCGCGGGCCACGCACTGTCGCATGTCGGCTTCACCGGCGCGACCGGCGCGGTGCTGATCGGCATCTCGCCGATCTGGGGGATGATCGGCTTCACGCTCGCGGCCGGTGTCGGCATGGGCGCGCTCGGCGAACGGCTCGCTGGGCGCGACGTCGCGATCGGCGTGATCCTTTCCTTGTCGCTCGGCTTCGGGCTGCTGTTTCTGCACTTTTTCACCGCGTATGCGACGCAGGTGACGGCGCTGCTGTTCGGCAACGTGCTCGGCGTCAATGCATCGACGCTCGGGGTGCTTGCCGCGCTCGGTGTAGTGAGTCTCGTGGCGCTCGCGGCGATCATGCGGCCGCTGCTGTTCGCGTCGCTGCAGCCGGAGCTGGCCGAAGCGAAGGGCGTGTCGCTGCGCCGCGTGTCGGTGCTGTTTCTCGCGATCGCCGCGCTGGCCGTTGCCGCCTGCACACAGATCGTCGGCGTGCTGCTCGTGTTCACGCTGATGGTAGGCCCGGCCGCCGCCGCGCAGAACCTGAGCACGCGGCTGTCCACCGGTCTCGTGCTCGCGGCCGTCTTCGCACTCGCGCAGGCGTGGCTCGGCTTGACGCTCGCGTTCTATACCGATTGGCCGACGAGCTTCTGGATCACCGTGCTGTCGGCGGCGGTGTATGGCGGGAGTTTGCTGAAGCGGCATTGAGCGGCGCTTTCGTCGATCACATGAAAACGGCGGCACGTCACGTGTCGCCGTTTTTCATTTCGCGCCGCGCTTTACGACGTTTTTCAGCCTAGCAACACCTTCGCGTGATGCGCGAGATGATCCTCGATGAATGTCGAGATGAAGTAGTAGCCGTGGTCGTAGCCTTCGTGACGATGCAACGTCAACGGCTGCCCCGCGGCCTTGCACGCCACTTCGAACACGTCGGGATTCAGCTGCGTGGGCAGGAACTGATCCGCGAGTCCCTGATCGACGAGAATCCCTGCCGCGAACTTGCGCGTCGCGTGCGCGACCAGCTCGCTCGCGTCGTACTGCTTCCACGCTTCACGGTTCTCGCCGAGATAGCCGCTGAACGCCTTCTCGCCCCACGGACAACGCATCGGCGCCGCGATCGGCGCGAACGCCGACACCGACCGATAAATGTCCGGATTGCGCAGCGCGAGCACCAGCGCACCGTGCCCGCCCATCGAGTGACCGAAGATGCCGAGGCGCTCGCCGTCGACCGGCAATTCGTTCACGACCGTCTCGCGCAGTTCATCCCGCACGTATGAGTACATCCGGTAGTTCCTGGACCACGGCTCCTCGGTCGAGTCGACATAAAAGCCCGCGCCGACGCCGAAGTCCCACGCATCGCTCTCGCCTGGCACGCCCGCGCCGCGCGGACTCGTGTCCGGCGCGATCAATGCGAGCCCATGCTGTGCCGCGAAGCGCTGCGCGCCGGCCTTGATCGGAAACGTTTCTTCCGTGCTGGTCAGTCCGGCCAGATAGAACAACGCCGGCACACGTCCCGCGTTCTCATGCAATGCCTGCGGCGGCAGATAGACCGAGAAGCGCATCGGCAGACCGATCGCGCGCGACTCGTGCCGGTAAAAGCGCTGCTCGCCGCCATGACAGGCGTGCGACGATAGTAGTTCGAGCATCGTTAGATTCCTCGCTTAGTAGAGCACGGCCGAGCGGATCGACTTGTCCTTCTTCATCAGATCAAAGCCCTCGTTGATACGCTCGAGCGGCAGACGGTGCGTGATGGAGTAGTCGGTATGGCAGATGCCCGTCGCCTTCACCTCGATCAGGACCTCACTGGCGCGCGGGCCTTCGAGTTCGACTTCCTCGATCGTCAACGGGGCGCCTGCTTTCCATGCGATTGCTGCTTTGCTCTTCATCGTCAATCCTCCTCCCAGTCCGTGAGTGCGTGAGTGCGTGAATGCGAAATGGGCATCGCGTGCCCGGCGACCACGTGGCGCGCGAAAAGCGTAATGGTATTGCATAGCGCGCGAAGGCTGCGCCGCCGCTGCTACTGCGCTTCGCGTGGCGCCCCGCCGCCGAACCACGGCTCGACCCGGCCGTACAGCTCGACGAAGCGCGCATACCGTTCGGCAAGGGCCGCATCACCTCGCGGACCCGCGACGCGCGTCGCGCCCGGCGCGAGCGCGGCGAGATCGCGCGTTAGCCAGTGGCCGCACGCGAGGCCGCCAAGGATCGCCGCGCCGCGCGGTGCCGCGTTCGGGCAATCGACCGCGTGCAGCTCGACGTCGAGCGCATCGGCGAGCAGTTGCCGCCAGCGTGCATCGACGGAGCCGCCGCCCGCGAGCTTGAGCGCCGTCACCGGTGCGCCGCTCGCGCGAATCGCGTCGAGCCCGGCGCGCAACGAGAACGCCACACCTTCGAACGCGGCGCGCATCATCGCCCCGCGCGTGTGCTCGAGCGATAAACCGAGCCAGCCGCCGCGCGCCTGCGGGTTCAGCCACGGCGTGCGCTCGCCGGTCAGGTACGGCAGGAAAGTCAGCGTCGACGCGGCGTGACCCGTTGCATCGGCGGCTGCATCAGCGGCATCGCCGAATGCGTCGCGGTAAGCCTGCGCCCACTCATACGACAGCCACCCGCGCACCCGCTCCAACGCGATGCCGACGTTCTGCATCGCCGCCATCCGATACCAGTGATCGCTCGCCGCCCGATAGCGATGCAAACCCTTCAGCGGCGCCGGTTCGTCGTTCGCGAGCACGACGATCTGTCCCCCGCTGCCGGTCGTCAGCAGCGCGTCGCCGTCCTGCGCGAGTCCGCTGCCGAGCGCAGCGCACGGTGTGTCCGCGGCGCCGGTCGCGAGCACGATACCGGCCCGCAAACCGAGTGCCTGCGCGGCCTGCGGCGACAGCGCGCCCGACGCCGCATACGACGACGCCAGCGGCGCGAACCACTCGCGCGGAATCTCGAGCCGCTCCAGCAGCGCCGTGTCCCACGCGCCGGCGGGATTAGCGAGCGCGGTCGCGCACGCGTCGGACGCATCGGTTACGCACGCGCCGCCGAGCGCGACGCGCAGCCAGTCCTTCGGCTGCAGCGCCCAGCGCGTGCGGCGCGCGGCCTCCGGTTCATGCAGCACGAGCCAGCGCAGCAGAGGACCGGCCATGCCGGGCGCGACCGGATTCGGTTGCGGCTCCGCCCATGCGTCGAGCACGGCGAGCGCGCGCGAGTCGGGCCACAGCATCGCGCGCCGCACCGCCGCGCCGCTTGCATCGAGCAGCACGACGCCGTGCATCTGACCGGAGAAGCCGATCGCGCGCACGCCATCGCGCAGCTCGCGCGGCAGGCCCGCCATCGCATCGACGAGCGCGTTCCACCACGTCTCGACGTCGGTTTCGGCCCAACCCGCGTGCGGCGTAACCAGCGCATACGCGACGCTCGATACCGCCTGCTCGCGTCCATGTTCGTCGACGATTGCCGCTTTCAGGGAGCCGGTGCCGAGGTCGATGCCGAGAAAACTCATGAGCGCAGGGACGTTGGAATGACGATGAGGAAGGAGCCAGCGAGGCTGGCGACGAGACATGCAAGCGAAGCAAATAAACCAGGCCGCCGCGACACCGCGAACGTTCGGCGAACGGGTCGAAAAACTCGCGGAAAGAAGCCCATTCGCGGGTTAACCCCCTCGTGCGGCGAGCGTCGTCAAAACAGGACTATGCATGAAGCGTGATACACGCCATTGATTCTCACACATATCCCCGCCAGCGACGAAGCCGCGCCGCGCACGCGACGCACCGCCGGCAATCGCCGCCGCATAGGGCTTGCCGCCGCTGCGCTGCCGATCCGTCCCACGCGCGGCTTTGATTTGCCTTTCAAAATAGGCCTGTGCATATCGTCGCCGGGAATGCCGGAATAGCCACGTATGGTCTTGTTGCGACTTTTCGTCCCCGATACCTTGGAGTCATCCCAAAACGAGATGGTGGAGACAGACGATATGCAAGCGAACACGGTTCACCCGTGCGACGAGCGCCTACCGGCCGGCCAGTTGCTTACTCTCGGCATCCAGCACGTGCTGGTCATGTACGCTGGCGCGGTCGCGGTGCCGCTCATCATCGGCGCCGCACTGAAGCTGCCGAAAGATCAGGTCGCCTTTCTGATCAGCGCCGATCTGTTTTCCTGCGGCATCGCCACGCTGATCCAGACGCTCGGACTGTGGATCTTCGGCATCCGCCTGCCGGTCATCATGGGCTGCACGTTCGCGGCCGTCGGCCCGATGGTCGCGATCGGCACCAATCCTTCGCTCGGCCTGCTCGACATCTTCGGCTCGACGATCGCGGCCGGCGTGATCGGTATCCTGCTCGCGCCCGCGGTCGGCAAGCTATTGCGCTTCTTCCCGCCGGTCGTGATCGGCGTCGTGATTTCGGTGATCGGTTTGTCGCTGATGGAAGTCGGGATCAACTGGGCGGCCGGCGGTGTCGGCAATCCCGAATACGGCAATCCGGTCTACCTCGGCCTGTCGCTGCTCGTGCTGACGCTGATCCTGCTGATCAACAAGTTTGCCAGGGGTTTCGTCGCCAATATCTCGGTGCTGCTCGGTATCGTCGCGGGCTTCGCGATCGCGCTGATGCTCGGCCGCGTCAACCTTGACGGCGTCATGCACGCGCCGTGGGTGGGCTTCGTGATGCCGTTCCACTTCGGTCTGCCGCGCTTCGATCCGCTGTCGATCGCGACGATGGTCACCGTGATGTTCGTCACGTTCATCGAATCGACCGGCATGTTCCTCGCGGTCGGCGACATGGTCGATCGTCCGGTCGATCAGAAAACGCTGGTGCGCGGCTTGCGCGTCGATGGTCTCGGCACGCTGATCGGCGGCATCTTCAACTCGTTCCCGCATACGTCGTTCTCGCAGAACGTCGGGCTGATCGGCGTGACCGGCGTGAAGAGCCGCTTCGTCTGCGCGATGGGCGGCGTGATCCTCGTGCTGCTCGGACTGTTTCCGAAGATGGCGCAGGTGGTCGCGTCGGTGCCGGCGGTCGTGCTCGGCGGCGCGGGCATCGTGATGTTCGGCATGGTCGCGGCGAACGGCATCAAGGTGCTGTCGCGAGTCGACTTCGTCAGGAATCAGCACAACCTGTTCATCGTCGCGGTCAGCATCGGGCTCGGCCTCGTGCCGGTGGTGTCGCCGCACTTCTTCTCGCAACTGCCGCCGGCGTTGTCGCCGCTGCTGCACAGCGGGATTCTGCTTGCGTCGGTGTCGGCGGTCGTGCTGAACCTGATCTTCAACGGCGTGAAGAGCGAGAAGAAGGCGAAGAGCGAGCTTCGCCGCGCCGGGCACGATCTCGACAATAGCGCGGGCAGCGAGCCGCAGGGCAACGAGATGCTGCGGGCGGCGGATCTGCATTGAGCGTTTGATGCGTCGCTGACGCGCCGAGCGGCAACGAACGCCGCGCATCAACAAAAACGCCACGGCATGCCGTGGCGTTTTTGTTTTGCTTCAGCGTTTCATCAACCTGCCGGGCTCACCCCGCGGTGGCCGCCGATGCCGCGACCGGCGCGCTCGCCGCACCGTAGTCGACCGGTGCGTCGGCGGGACGCGGCTGGTCGCCGTTGTACTCGATCCAGCCGCCGCCGAGCGCCTGATACAGCGTGACCAGGTTCTGCAGACGCTCCATGCGCGCGGTCACCAGCGCCTGCTGAGCCACGTACAGCGCGGTCTGCGCGGTCAGCACCGACAGATAGCTGTCGACCCCGTTCTTGTAACGCAGGGTCGACAGATCCAGCCGGCGCTGCTCGGCCGCGACATCCCGCTCGAGCGCCGCGATCTGCTCATCGTAGGTGCCGCGCGCGGCCAGTCCGTCCGCCACTTCACGGAAGGCCGTCTGGATCGCCTTTTCATAGGTGGCGATCTGCACGTTCTTCTCGATGTTGGCGAGATCGAGATTGGCCATGTTCTGACCGCCCTCGAAGATCGGCAGCGTGATCGACGGCGCGAAACTCCATGCCGCCGAACCCGGCTTGAACAGGCCGCCGAGCGTGGGACTCAACGTGCCGGCGCTCCCCGTCAGCGTGACCTTAGGGAAGAACGCGGCGCGCGCCGCGCCGATGTTCGCGTTGGCCGCGAGCAGATTCTCCTCGGCTTCCATGATGTCCGGACGACGCGTCAGCAGATCGGACGGCAGGCCCGCCGGAATATCCGTGAGCAGATTCTGGTCGCTCAGCGGCAGGCCTGGCGACAGATCCGCCGGCAACGGCTCGCCGATCAGCAGCACCAGCGCGTTATCGGCCTGGGCCCGCAAACGCATCTGCGACTGCAGGTTCGCGCTCGCGGTCTCGACGACCGTTTGCGACTGGCGCAGATCGAGTTCCGATCCCGTGCCGTTGTCGAACTGCAGTTTGGTGATGCGATACGACTCCTGCGCCGTAACCAGCGTGTTCTGCGTGACCTTCAGCAGATCGTCCAGTTCGAGCACCGTCATGTACTGGTTCGCCACCTGCGAGACCAGCGCGATTTCGGCGGCCTTGCGCGCCTGCGCGGTGCCGAGATACTTGGCCAACGCCTGATCCTTCAGACTCTGCACGCGCCCGAAAAAGTCGATTTCCCACGACGCGTTCAAGCCCACCGAATACGTGTTGGAGATCGTCACGCCGGTGAAAGTCAGATCCTTCGGCGTGCGCGATCTGCTTTGCGAAGCCGCGGCGTCGAGCGTCGGGAACAGACCCGCGCGCACGATGCGGTACTGCGCCGCCGACGCCTGCATGTTCAGCACCGACACACGCAGATCGCGGTTGTTCTTCAGCGCGATTTCGATCAGCTGCTGCAGACGCGGATCGACGAAGAAGTTGCGCCAGCCGATGTCGGCGGCGGCCTGGCCGTCCGCGCTGCGCGCGCCCTGCGCGCCCGGCTGCTGGTCGTACACGCCGCCGGTCGGGAAGGTCGCCGTTACGGGCGCCGCGGGCCGCTGGTAATGCGGCGCCAGCGTGCAACCCGTGGCGAGCAGCGCGACTGCCACTGCAATCAAAGAGTGTTTTTGCATCTCAATGCCCATCCTTGCCCGAGCCATTGCCATTCGACCCGTCGGTCGTGCCACCCGTCGCGCCGCCTTGCGGATCGTGCGGATGGTGCTGTTCGTAGTGGCGCAGCGCCTCGTCCGGGTCTTCCTTCTCACCGCCGAACTTCGCGCGAATCACGACGAAGAACATCGGGATCATGAAGATCGCGAGGAAGGTCGCCGTCAACATGCCGCCGATCACGCCGGTACCGATCGCGTGCTGGCTGGCCGAGCCCGCGCCGTTACTGATCGCGAGCGGCAGCACGCCGAGAATGAACGCGAGCGAGGTCATCAGAATTGGTCGCAACCGCAGACGCGCCGCTTCGAGCGCGGCCTCGATCGGCCCCATGCCTTCACTCTGCTGCAGTTCTCGCGCGAATTCCACGATCAGAATCGCGTTCTTCGCCGACAGACCCACGGTGGTCAGCAGACCCACCTGGAAGAACACGTCGTTCTCGAGTCCGCGCAGCGTCGCGGCCAGCAGCGCGCCGATCACGCCGAGCGGCACCACCATGATCACCGAGAACGGGATCGACCAGCTTTCATACAGCGCCGCGAGACACAGGAACACGACGAGAATCGAGATGCCGTACAGGATCGGCGCCTGCGAGCCCGACTGACGCTCCTGCAGCGACAGACCCGTCCACTCGTAGCCGACACCCGCAGGCAGCTTGGTGACGATCTGCTCCATCGCCACCATCGCCTGACCGGTCGACTTGCCCGGCGCGGCCGCACCCTGGATTTCCACCGACGGGATACCGTTGTAGCGCTCGAGCTTCGGCGAACCGAAGGTCCACGCGGTGTTCGTGAAGGCCGAGAACGGCACCATCGCGCCCGCGCCATTGCGCACGAACCAGGCATTCACGTCTTCCGGTTTCATCCGGAACGGCGCGTCGCCCTGCAGGTACACCTTCTTGATCCGGCCGTCGGTGTCGAGGAAGTTTTGCACGTACGCCGAGGCCCAGGCGATCGAGAACGTCTGGTCGATCGAGGAGAGCGACACGCCGAGCGCCGAAGCCTTCTCGTGGTCGATGCTCACCTTGAACTGCGGTGTATCGTTCAGGCCGTTCGGACGCACCTGCGCGAGCGTCGGATCTTTCGCCGCCAGACCGAGCAGCATGTTGCGCGCTTCCATCAGCTTCGCGTGACCGATGCCCCCGCGGTCCTGCAACTGGAAGTCGAAGCCCGCCGCGGTGCCGAGTTCAGGAATCGACGGGGGATTGACCGGATACACGACCGCGTTCTTGTAGCCGCTGAAGTGCATGAACAGCCGCCGCACCAGTGCCTGCACCTTCTGGTCCGCATGCTGACGCTGCGCGTAGTCCTTCATCCGCACGAACACCAGACCCGCGTTCTGGCCACGACCCGCGAAGCTGAAGCCGTTCACCGTGAAGGTCGATTCGACGATCGCCTTCTCGTCGGTCAGCAGGTAGTCCGACACGTCCTTCAGCGCGCGCGCGGTGGTTTCCTGCGTGGAACCCGACGGCGTTTGCACCAGCACGAACATCGTGCCCTGGTCTTCGTCAGGCAGGAACGACTTCGGCAGGCGCACGAACAGCAGGCCCACCGCGAAGATCACCACCATATAGATGATGAGCCAGCGGCCCGAGCGCTTGATCACGTGGTGCACGCCCGAGTGATACTTGTCGCGGCTCCTGTTGAAGGTACGGTTGAACCAGCCGAAGAAGCCGGTGGCTTTTTCGTGATGACCCTTCGGAATCGGCTTCAGGATCGTCGCGCACAGCGCCGGCGTCAGAACCAACGCGACGAGCACGGACAGCACCATCGCCGCGACGATCGTCAGCGAGAACTGCCGGTAAATCGCCCCGACCGAACCGCCCGAGAACGCCACCGGCACGAACACCGCCGACAGCACGAGCGCCACGCCGACGAGCGCGCCGGTAATCTGGTCCATCGCCTTGCGGGTTGCCTCGCGAGGCGATAAGCCCTCCTCCTGCATCACCCGCTCGACGTTTTCCACCACCACGATCGCGTCGTCCACCAGCAAGCCGATCGCGAGCACGAGACCGAACATCGACAGCACGTTGATCGAGAAGCCGACCACGCTCATGATCGCGAACGTACCGAGCAGCACCACCGGCACCGCGATCGTCGGGATCAGCGTGGCGCGCAGGTTCTGCAGGAACAGGTACATGACGAGGAACACCAGCACGATACCTTCGAGCAGCGTCTTGACCACTTCCTCGATCGACAGGCGCACGAACGGCGTCGTGTCATACGGGTACTGCACCACCAGACCGTGCGGGAAGTACTTCGACAGTTCGGCGATCTTCGTGCGCACCGCCTTCGCGGTGGCGAGCGCGTTCGCGCCCGTGGCGAGCTGGATACCGAAGCCTGCCGTCGGCTGGCCGTTGTACTTGGTGTCGAAGTTGTAGTTTTCGCCGCCGAGCTCGATGTGCGACACGTCGCGCAGACGCACCTGCGAGCCGTCCTGATTCACCTTCAGCAGAATGTTGCCGAACTGCTCGGGCGTATTGAGCAGCGTGGCCTGCGTAATCGTGGCCTGCAGCACCTGGCCCGGCACCGACGGCGTGCCGCCGAGCGCGCCACCCGCGACCTGCACGTTCTGCGCCTGCAGCGCGGCTTGGACATCGAGCGGCGTCAAGCTGAAGTTATTCAGCTTGTTGGCATCGAGCCAGACCCGCATCGCGTACTGCGAGCCGAACAGCGTCACCGTACCCACACCGTCGATACGGCTGATCGGATCCTGGATGTTCGACGCGACGTAGTTCGCAAGGTCGTACTTGCTCATGCTGCCGTCGGTCGACACGAACGCCATCACCAGCAGGAAGCTGCTGCTCGACTTCGTGACCCGGGTGCCGAGCTGCTGCACCGCCTGCGGCAGCAGCGGCGTGGCGAGCTGCAGCTTGTTCTGCACCTGCACCTGCGCGATGTCAGGGTTGGTGCCGGCAGCGAACGTCAGCGTGATGGTGGCCGTGCCCGAGTCGTCCGAGGTCGACGCGAGGTACAGCAGGTGGTCCAGACCGCTCATCTGCTGCTCGATCACCTGCGTGACGGTGTTTTGCACCGTCTCCGCCGAAGCACCCGGATAGGTTGCGCTGATCTGGATGGCCGGCGGCGCGATGGTCGGGTATTGCGCGATCGGCAATGTGAACACCGACGCGAGACCCGCGAGCATCAGGATGATGGCGATCACCCATGCAAAAATCGGGCGATCAATAAAGAACTTTGCCATGAGGCGGGCTCCCTGTTATTACGCGCCCGAAGCGGCGGAGGCAGGCTGAGCCGCGGGTTGACCTGTCTGGGCGCCGCCAGCGGCCGCGTCGGAAGCCGGGGTGCCGGGCAGTTGCGCCGGCACGGGCTTGACCTGCTGGCCGGGACGCGCCTTGTCGGTGCCCTGGACGACCACGCGGTCACCCGGCTTCAGGCCGTTCGACACCACCCAGTACGAGCCGAAGGTGCCCGTGGTGACGAGCTGACGCAGCTCGACCTTGTTGTCGTTGCCGACGACGAGCGCGGTGGGCTGACCCTTCTGGTCGTGCGTGACGCCGACTTGCGGCACGATCAGCGCGTTCTGGTTCACGCCCTCTTCGATCTTCGCGCGCACGAACATGCCCGGCAGCAGCACGTGGTTCGGGTTCTTGAAGATCGCGCGCACCGTGACCGAGCCGGTGCCCGGGTCGACGGTCACGTCGGTGAACTGCAGCTTGCCCTTCTCGGAATAGATGCGGCCGTCCTCCAGCACCAGCGTGACCTGCGCGGCGCCCGGGCCGGTCGTCTTCAGACGCCCTTCCTGCATGTCGCGGCGCAGCTTCAGACCATCGAGGCTCGATTGCGTGAGGTCGACATACATCGGATCGAGCTGCTGGACCGTGGCCATGAGTGTGGCCGCGCTCTGCTGCACGAAGGCGCCCGGCGTAACCTGCGACACGCCGATCTGGCCGGTTACAGGCGAGGTCACGTCGGTATAGCCGAGGTTGATCTGCGCGGTATCGACCGCGGCCTTGCCGGCGGCGACGTCGGCGGCGGCCTGGCCTTCGGCGGCGACCGCGTTGTCGTAGTCCTGCTTGCTGACCGCGTTCGCCGCGACCAGCACCTTGTAGCGACTGGCCTGCGCGGTGGTTGTCACGAGGTTCGCCTGCGCCTTGGCAAGCGATGCCTTCGCGTTGTTCAACGACGCGATGAAGGGCGCCGGATCGATCTTGTACAGACGCTGACCGGCCTTGACCTCGCTACCCTCGGTGAACTCGCGGCGCAGCACGATGCCGTCGACCCGCGCGCGCACTTGCGCGACGAGGAAGGCACTGGTACGACCGGGGAGTTCGGTGACGACGGGCACGGTCGTCGGCTGGAGGGTGACGACGCCGACTTCGGGCGTCTGGGGCGGCGGGGCAGATTGTTTTGGTCCGCACGCCGCCAGCAAGATGGCAGCCGTCGCGGCACTGATTAAGCGGAATGAAACCCGTTCGACGCGCATGGAGCGACCTCTGTCAAAGACTGAGAATGAAAAAGTGCGCGCATCCCTACCCCGGGGACGACAGCGCACACAGGCGTCTCTCGACGCTCAACCGGAAGCCCACGGATGCAAACCTGCGCCTGCAGGGCACCCTGCTACTAATGCGCCATACCGGGGAATGCCGCACAGCACCGCCGTTTGACGGCTGCGATAGCGTTTTGGAAGACAACAGTGACGGATATTAACCGGTCGTCACGGCTTGGGCTATCCGATCGTGGGGTGCTATTATATATACATTCACGAATGCATGTAAAAGTGCGTTTATATCTTCCAGGGATCGGGGGCCGCAAATTCGCGTCGCAATTTGGTGCAGAAATAGTCAAATTGTCATCAGGCCGACTTAAAAACGCCCGCATAAACCCCAGGATCAGCGCAGGTCATACCAATATGGTCAGAAGAACCAAAGAAGAGGCGCTGGAGACGCGCAACCGCATTCTCGATGCGGCCGAACGGATCTTCTTCCAGAAGGGCGTATCGCGCACGTCGCTGGCCGATATCGCCCAGGCCGCAGGCGTGACGCGCGGCGCCATTTATTGGCACTTCGCCCACAAGAGCGAGCTCTTCACCGAAATGTTCGACCGCGTGCTGCTGCCGCTCGACGAGTTGAAGGCGGCATCGCTCGATCCCAACGAAACCGATCCGCTCGGGCGCATCATGGAAATCTGTGTGGTCTGCCTGCGCGACACCGCCAACGATCCCCGCCGTCGCCGCGTGTTCGACATCCTGTTCCTGAAGTGCGAGCTGGTCGAAGAGATGGGGCCGGTGATGGAACGCTATCAGACCAATATGCGCGAGGGGCTCGCGAAGCTCGAGGGCGGTCTGCGCAACGCGATCTCGAAAGGCCAGATGCCCGCCGACCTCGACACGAAACTTGCCGCGGCGATGGTGCACGCGTTCGTCGGCGGCTCGTTGCGCGACATGCTGTTTTTGCCCGACGCGACCGACTTCGGCGCGCACGCGCAGCAGATGGTAGAAGTGATGTTCGACGGCTTGCGCGTCAGTCCGGCGTTGCGCAGAAAGGCGGCGTAGAAGGCGCGCAAGGGTTGAGGATTGGCACAGCGGGCGGTTCGGTGAACCGCCCGCTTTCATTTGTGGAACGGCCCACCCGCCCCCCGCGCCGGGTTCAGGCAACCGCACGGCGCGCTCGCGCCGCCTGATTCGACGCATAGATGTTGCCGCGCTCGAGCGGCGCGCGGCTGTTTAGCGCCGCGATCCACTGGTCGGTGCTCGCAACCGCCGAGAAGCGCGACTGCAGCACCACGCTGAACACGCGATGAATCTCCTCCGCGCTCGCGAAGCCTGCACTGTTTTCATACGGCACCGAGCCGGTCGCGTCGTGCAGGAATTCGACGGCGAGGCCGGCATGCACCGCGTGGTTGATCGTCGACGCATCGCAGTTGTGAGTCATGTAGCCGGTAACGGTGAGCGTATCGATCTGCCGGGCGGCGAGCCAGTCGGCCAGATCGGTGCCGGCGAATGCACTCGGCAGCGACTTCTCGACGAAATGGTCATGAGCGCGCGAGCTCACGACCGTGTGCAGTTCCGCACCCGCGCTGCCGCGCGCGAACAGCGGCGAGGTGGCGGGCGCGACGTTCTGCACGACGACGACCGGCACGCTGGCGGCGCGCGCCGCATCGATCGCGCGAGCGATGTTGGCGAGTGACGTGCGCACGTCCGGAAATTCGATCGGCAGGTCGCCGCTCACGTATTCGTTCTGCACGTCGATGACGATCAGCGCACGGCGCGGCGCAGGTGTGTTCATGGCAGGGCTCCTTGTCAGAAAAGCGGTCGATGGCGCGCGCCCGGCGAGATGGCCGCGGCGCGACGGCAATGACGGCATTGTTGCTCCGCTGCCCGTCCGCCGACAGCGGCCCAAATGACAAGCTTCGCTAGAATCGGGCCATACTTCTGGCATTCATGAATGAGGCGGGCGGCATGACCAACTTCGCATCTTCCGACGATATCTCCGATCAGGCGCCGCGCCACGTCGTCGCCGTCGTCGCGTTCGATCGCATCAGCCCGTTCCATCTGTCGGTGCCGTGCGTCGTGTTCGGCGAGGACCGCCGCGGCGGCGGTGTCCCCGCGTTCGACTTCCGCGTCTGCGCTGTGGAGACGGGCGCGCTCGCGACGACCGCGGGCTTCTCGATCGCGGTCACGCACGGACTCGAAGCGCTTGCCGACGCGCAGACGATCATCGTGCCGAGCTGGCGCGATCCCGACGAACGCCGTCCGCCGCGCTTCTCGACGCGCTGAGGGCCGCGCATGCGCGCGGCGCGCTGCTTGTCGGCCTGTGCCTCGGCGCTTTCGTGCTGGCCGCGGCGGGCATCCTCGATGGACGGCCCGCTTCGACGCACTGGGCCTGGGCCGACGACTTCGCGCGCCGCTACCCGCGCGTGCGGCTGGACCCCGACGTGCTGTACGTCGACGACGGCAACGTGCTGACCTCGGCCGGCACCGCCGCCGGCCTCGACTGCTGCCTGCATGTGCTGCGCAAGATTTGCGGCGCGCGGGTGGCTAACCACGTCGCGCGCCGGCTGGTCGTCTCGCCGCATCGCCAGGGTGGTCAGGCGCAATACGTGCAGCAGCCGATGCCGCCGAACCCGCGCGGCGATCGTCTGTCTGGCCTGCTCGACTGGGTGAGCGGCAACCTGGCCGCGCCGCATACGCTCGACACACTCGCCGCGCGAGCGTTGATGAGCCGCCGCACCTTCACGCGACGGTTCCGGCTTGCGACCGGCACGACCGTCGGCGCGTGGGTGCTCGCGCAGCGGCTCGCGCGGGCGCAACAACTGCTGGAAAGCACCGACGCGTCGGTCGAAGCGATCGCGACGGGCGCCGGATTCGGCTCGGCCGCTTCGCTGCGGCAGCATTTCGCGGACGCGTTTCGAACGTCGCCCAGCGCGTGGCGGCGGGAGTTTCGCGGGGATTAGTTGAAGGTGGCGGGAGCACCGCTATTTCGTAGTGCGCCGCCGGGATTTCGTAGTCGCGCGGGGATGTTTATCGCGCATTGCATCAGGCGCTGCGCGCGCCGCGCGGCGTCAATGCTCGCTGAGCCAGCGCGCGACGTACAACAACAGCGCGACCAGAAAGATCATCCCGGCCCACGCCCAGTACGGCACGACATGCTGACCAGGCTCTTGATGCGGCACGCCATGCGACCAGCTGTGCGACGCGCTTGCCGCGCGTCCGGGCAGAGCCTGGCCGTGCTCGATGCGCGTGCGCCGCGCGATGCCGCCAAGAGTGATCGGCCGCAAAAACACGTACTGGCGACGCGGCGCCGTGCCACGCGCGCGGTTCGGCCCCTTGCCGTGCTTGGCGCGCACGACGGCGTCGAACTCGGCGAAAAAATCGTCGGCGATCTGCCGCAAGGCGTTCTCGAGCTGGCGCGTCGGCAACTCGGCGAGCGGACCCGACGACGTCGCCCACAACGTGTAATCGATGCGCGTGCCGCGCTCGCGCCCGTCATCCGCGCGCAAACGTACTTCGATCTGACCGCGCAACGCGCCGATGCCCTCGGCTCGTGCCTTGAAGTTGATGGTGCGGCGCTGCGCGTCCGCCGGGCCGGAATCCTGGCCGGCAACGTGCGCGTGCGCCTGATAATGCGCGCGCAACGGGCCGAGCGGCACAGTCATCGTCAGCGCGTATTCGCCGTGGGCGAGACGCACGAACGACTCGCAGTTGTCGAGGCTGGCACGCAACAGCGCGAGGTCCTGCAACGCGTCCCAGACCTCGGACGGCGGCAGCGGAATCCGTAACGCGTCGTTCAGTTCCATGACAACCTCCCCCGATGAACGCGCCGACTGCGGGATCAGGACGTCTGATCGATGCGGTCGACGCGCGATGCGTAAAAAGCGAGATAGCCCTTGATGCGACTGACCTGCTCGAACGGCGCTTCGTAACACCACACCGCGTTCTCGATCACGCCGTCTTCGGTGCGCAGATGGAAGTACGACGCGTCGCCCTTGAACGGGCAATGCGACGTGTGCGTCGAGCGTTCGAGCCGGGCCATATTCACGTGCTCGCGCGGGAAATAGAACACGTCGGCGAGGCCGGTCTCCGATAGCGTCAGCGCAGCCTGGGTGTCGGCCATCGTCACGCCGCCGTGAATCACGCGCACGCGATGGCCGTTGTCGCGAATCACGATGGTATGGCCGTCCGGCCGTTCCGCAGATGTCGACGCATCGCTCATGTCCAGGCTCCATGATGGGGTGTGCGCTGCACTACCGGCTATTGCCGCAACAACGGCAAAGCCACGGGACACGCCCGTGGGTTCATTATCGGCCAAACTCCGGCCGATTGCGCGCGCTTCCTGCGCAGCGGCGGACGGATCGAGCCGTTACTTCACGTTCCAGGTGAACGCGGATTTTACGTTGCCGTGCGCGGGCACACTAACCGAGCGCGTCTGTTCGCTGTCGTTGTAATTCGCGTGCACCGTATAGCGGCCGGGGCTCAGGCGCACCAGCATAAATGGTCCGCGCGACGTCGTGTTCAGCACTTCGCTGTTATGTGCATCCACGATGCGCACGTGCACATCGGCAAGAAACTCTGCGTTGGGTCCGGTGAAACGCAAGGTCAGTGGCCACTGGGTTTGCGCTTGTCGCAGCGCCCGCGATTCGTCGAGGCCGACACCGCCCGATACGTACGATACGTCGCCCTGCTGCTGGACTTGCGGCAGACCGCCGCCGTTGGTGTTGCCCGCGCTGGTGTCGTCGGTCGTCGAGCCACCGGTCACGCCCGCCTGCTGCGCGTACGCGCCGCCCGCCAGTCCGAGCGTGAGCGCCGCGCACAGCGCAGCGGCTACGCTCCTTTGCTGCTTGCGTTGGGTTTTCATCGGTTTGCTCTCCTTGTTCGAGGCCTTCCAGACCCTGAACGATGGAAGCAACCTATGTGCCAACCATTCCGCAGCGTCGACCAGCATGCACGACCATCGTGGCACCAACCCGCCTGACACCCCTCGGCGTGTCCATGCCGCTCGCTGCAACGCGGTTCCGACGGGCGAAAAAAAAGCCGGTCCTTGCAGTAAATGCAAAGGACCGGCAATCGCTACTACAGCTCAAACTGGGGTGGGAGATCCCTTCGAACCGCCCAGATAACTGGATCAGCCGAGATCAACAGGCACGAAAATCTGCGCGTTGTCCCGCTGGATCAGCAGCGCAATGCTGTTGCCTGCGCCCGAAATCATCTGCTTCAACTGATCCATGTTCGTGACCGGACGGCCGTTGACGGCGAGAATCACGTCGCCCGCCTGGATGCCGGCGCTCGCCGCCGCACCGCCCGCCTGCTGCACGAGCAGACCGTGCGACACCGACGCGCTGCTCTTCTCTTCCGGCGTCAGCGGCCGCACCGCGACACCGAGACGGCCTTGCAACTGGGTCTGCTGATCGGTCTTGCTCGCCGACGCGACCTTCACGTCCGAGAACGAGCCAATCGTCACCTTCACGTCCTTGCTGGCCTTATCGCGCCACACTTTCAGCGTTGCCGAACTGCCCGGCGCGAGGGCTGCGATCTTCGACGGCAGATCCGTCGAATCGCTGACTTCGTCGCCATTCACCGACAAGATCACGTCGCCCGGCTGCAAGCCAGCCTTGGCCGCCGGACCGTTGGCGTCGACCGAGCTGACCAGCGCGCCTTGCGGCTTCTGCATGCCGAACGACTCGGCGAGCGTCTGGTTCAAGCCCTGCACCGCGACGCCGAGACGGCCGCGGCTCACGTGACCGGTCTTGACGAGATCGTCCTTGACCTTGATCGCCTCGCTGATGGGGATCGCGAACGACAGGCCCTGGAAGCCGCCCGTCTGCGAGTAGATCATCGAGTTGATGCCGATGACTTCGCCTTGCAGATTAAAAAGCGGACCGCCCGAGTTGCCTGGATTCACCGGCACATCGGTCTGGATGAACGGCGTGTAGTTTTCGTTGGGCAGCGTGCGCGACTTCGCGCTGATGATGCCCGAGGTCACGGTGTTGTCGAAGCCATACGGCGAGCCGATCGCGACGACCCACTGACCAACCTTGCTCTGGCGCGGATCGCCGATCTTCACAGTCGGCAGATCGCTCGCGTTGATCTTCAGCACGGCGACGTCGGACTGCTTGTCGGCGCCAACCACCTTCGCCTTGAACTCGCGCTTGTCGGTGAGCTTCACGGTGACGACGTTCGCGCCATCGACCACGTGCGCGTTCGTCAGAATGTAGCCGTCATTGCTGATGATGAAGCCCGAGCCGAGGCTCGCGCTCGGCTGGTCGGGCGCGTCGCCGCCATCGCCGCCATCGCCGCCTTGCATGCCGGGCACGCCGCCGAAGAACCGCTTGTAGAACTGATAGAAAGGATCGTTCGGATCGATCGGCAACTGGTTGCCAGGGCGGTTGCCGCCATTACCGCGCATTGCCGTTTGCTTGACCACGTGCTTCGCGCTGATGTTGACGACGGCCGGACCGTAGGTCTCGACGAGACCGGAGAAATCGGGGATACCGGTTTTGGCGGCAGCTTCGGCTGGCATCATCGCAGCGGCTTCCGCCGGCGAGATGATCTGCGGTGCGGGCACATCGCGATGGCCCGCCACATAGCCGGCTGAAAGCGCAGCGGCCACAGCTACCGCAACGGCGCCGCGGGACAAGGTTTTCGCGTTCATCATGAGCTCCTGACTGGAGAAAGTGACTTTGGATGTCGAGGAGCGTAAGGGGCGTCACTTAAAAGAGGCTTAAGCAGCGACAGATCGCGGGAACCTTATCGGACCGGCCGCAACAGCCCGTCGCGACGGCATAAACGCCGGTTCGAGCCGAACAGTAAACCACCATGATCAAAAGCGGACGATGACCTGCAAACCACCGGTCGGCGATTCACCGAGCGAGACTTGAGCATGATGTTGCGTGGCTATGCGGCGCACGATCGCGAGACCGAGGCCACTGCCCGTCACGTCGGTGCGCGCGCGATTCGCGCCCACTCCCGCGCGATAGAAGCGGTCGAACACGCGCTCGCGATCGGCCGGATCGATACCGGGGCCGCTGTCGGCGATCCGCACCACCGGACGGCCGTCCTCGACGCGCAGGCTGACGTCGACACTGCCGCCGCGCGGCGTGTACTTGGTCGCGTTGTCGACTAGGTTGTTGAACATCACGCGCAGCGCTTCGGCGTCGCCGGTCACGCTGGCGGGCTCGCTCGCCTCGATGCCGAGGTCGACGCCGCGATTCACCGCGAGCGGCGCGTAGGTCGCGACGCACTCCTGAAGCAGCTCGCGCAGATCGAGCATGCCGGCGACGGCGGCGCCGTCCGGCTCGGCGCGCGCGAGCGCGAGCGCGAGCAGTTGCTCGGCAAGGCGCGTCGCGCGCGTGACGCCCGCCTGCAAATCGGCGAGCGCTTCGCCGCGGGCCGTGTCGTCCCTGGCTCGCGCGACCAGTTGCGCCTGGATCTGTACCGCGGCAAGCGGCGTGCGCAATTCGTGCGCGGCATCGGCAACGAACGCCTTCTGGATATCTAGAGCGGTCGCGAGCCGTTGCAGCAGCCCGTTCAGCGCCCGCACGAGCGGCCGCACTTCGAGCGGCAAGCGCTGATCGGGCAACGGATCGAGCGCTTCGGGATGACGCGTGTCGAGCGCGCTCGTCACGCGCCGCAGCGGCTGTAGCCCACGGCCGACGATCACCCACACCGCGAGCCCGAGCAGCGGCAGCAGCACGATCAGCGGCCACAGCGTGCGCAGCGCGACATCGGCGGCGAGCCGGTTGCGCACCGACAGCGGCTGCGCGAGCTGCACGACGTTGTCACCGACGATCGCGCCATACACGCGCCATTCGCCGCGGTCGGTGCGCTCGGTCGAAAAACCGAGTTCGGCGCGCGGCGCGAGCGGCGCGCGCGGCCGCGAGTAATACATCAGCATGCCGTTGCGGTTCCAGATCTGCAGCACGATGCCCTCGTCGCCGGTATCGCGGCCGAGCACCTGCGAGAACGGTTCCGCCGGCAGCGCCGCGGCGATCTGCTCGAGCTGGTAGTCGAACAGTTCGTTCGCTTCGGCGAGCGCCTGCCGGTAGATCAGCCAACCCGCGATGCCGACACCGAGCAGCATGAGCGCGAGCAGCCAGAACAACAGTTGTCGGCGAATCGAGCGCATCGGCTCAGGCGTCCTTCGCGATCATGTAGCCCAGCCCGCGCACGTTGCGGATCAGATCGGCGCCGAGCTTCTTGCGCAGCGCGTGGATATACACCTCGACGGTATTGCTGCCGATCTCCTCGCCCCAGCCGTACATCTTTTCCTCGAGCTGGCTCTTGGACAGCACCGCGCCGGGCCGCGCGAGCAGCGCTTCGAGCAACGCGAATTCGCGCGCGGACAGCGCGACCGGCGCGCCATCGAGCGTGACCTGGTGCGACGCGGGATCGAGGGTCAAGTTGCCGTGGCGAATCGTCGAATCGCTGCGGCCGGACTGGCGCCGGATCAGCGCTCGCATGCGCGCGCCGAGCTCGTCGAGATCGAAAGGTTTGACAAGATAATCGTCAGCGCCGGCGTCGAGGCCTTTGACTCGATCGGCGACCGCGTCGCGCGCGGTGACGATCAGCACCGGCAGCGCATTGCCGCGCGCGCGCAGTGCGCGCAGCACCTCGAGACCGTCGCGCTTGGGCAGACCGAGATCGAGCAACGCGAGATCGTAAGGCTGGGCTGCCGCCGCGTGCAGCGCCGCTTCGCCGTCCTCGACCCAATCGACGGCGAAGCCTTCGCCGCGCAGCGCCTTGCGCACGCCTTCGGCGATCATCCGGTCATCTTCGACTAGCAGGATGCGCATGGTTGTCCGTTCCAAATGATTGGATGATGCCGCATTCTAGCGCCCGCTTCCGGCCTGCGCGGTGTGTGGCGCTTTTTTCACCGCAGCGTCGCGGCATGTCACTACAATGGGCGCTTTGCGTCGCGCGACGGCCGTTGGGTAGCGCGACGGCGCGCTACCGCGCCGTCGAACCGACCAGCTTGCCGTTTCATTGTCCCGCGCACGCCGCACACCTTGAAATCCCGCTCGTCCGTTTGCCCGTTCACCCGTTCATGACGCACGCTTTTCTGTCTTCCATCGCACGCCGTATGGCGCTGCGCTCGCGCCGTATGCTCCATCGCGCAGTCTTCATGCCTAACCGCTTCGCGACGCGCGCCGCCGTCTGGCTCTGCGCCGCCACGCTCGGCGCGGGCGCGCTGCTGCCGCTGGCCGCGCAGGCACGCATCAAGGCCACACATCCGAGCGTCAACGTCACGACGGTACTGCCGCAACCGGTGATGGTCGGTCTGCACCGCGCGCACGTGCCGTTGTCGTCGATCAGCGTGGTCGTCGAAAAGGTCGGCGATCGCACGCCGATCCTCGCGCTGAACGCCGGCAAGCCGATGATGCCCGCCTCGACGATGAAGCTCGTCACCACCTATGCAGGCCTGTCGATCCTCGGCCCCGGCTACCGCTGGCGCACCAGCGCGTACGCGGACGGCCCTCTCGACGCGAACGGCGTGCTGCACGGCAATCTGTACATCCAGGGCACCGGCGACCCCAAGCTCGTGCCCGAAGAACTGATCGACCTCGTGCAGAAGATTCACAAGGCCGGCATCAACGGCATCGACGGCGCGCTGGTGCTCGACAAGCGCTACTTCGATCCGTCGACCCGCGACCTGCCCGCATTCGACGACGACGTCAACGCACCGTACAACGTCGGCCCCGATCCGCTGCTGTACGCGTTCAAATCGCTGTCGTTCACGCTGACGCCATCGCCGGACGGCACGGTGGCGATCGACGTGCTGCCCCCGCTCGCTCAGTTGCGCATCGACAACCAGTTGCGCGCGACGAACGGCCCATGCCGCGGCGAGTTGCCGACGCCGACCGTCACGCCACAGCCTGACGGCACGCTCGTTGCGTCGTTCATCGGCGACCTGCCAGTGCGTTGCGATTCGCGCACGATCAACGTCGCCGTGCTCGATCACTCGACGTTCTTCGCGCGCGGCTTCCTCGCGCTGTGGCAGCAAACTGGCGGCACTTTCACGGGCACGACCCGCGAAGGCGCGGTGCCCGCTGGTGCGAAGCTCGTCGCGACGCACGACGGGCCGATGCTGTCGGACATCGTTCGCGACATCAACAAGTTCAGCAACAACACGATGGCGCGCAACCTGTTCCTGACCATCGGCGCCGCCGAGGAAAGAGCGCCCGCTACGCCCGCGAAAGCCGCGCGCGCGGTCGAAGCTTTCCTGACCCGCGACAGCCTGAACACCGAATACCTGTCGCTCGACAACGGCTCGGGACTGTCGCGCGACGAGCACATCACCGCGCTCGCGCTCGCCGATGTGCTGCAGCGCGCGAACGCGAGCCCGGTCGCGCAGGTGTTCGTCGATTCGCTGCCGATCGCCGGTGTCGACGGCACGATGCGCAACCGCCTGACCAGCCAGGGCGCGGGCGGCAACGCTCACATCAAGACCGGCACGCTGCGCGACGTGCGCGCGATCGCGGGCTACGTCGCATCGGCCGACGGCAACAGCTACATCGTCGTCAGCCTGATCAACGATCCGCATTCCGAAGCGGCGCGCGCCGCGCACGACGCGCTGCTCGAATGGGTGTACGAAGGCCCGTCGCAGGGCTTCACGAAGGTCGCCGCGCCCATCGAGGAAGTGCGCGAGAAGCCCAGGAAAAACCCGCGCAAGCGCGGCGGCCACTGAGTATTCCTTCTAGCGATGCCGCGCGCGGCAAGCTTCTAACCGTGTACGCTGTCGGGCATCATGCGGTGCGCGGCACCACGCGCTTGCCGCGCAGGGCGCCGGTCGTCGGACCGCGCGACCTTCACCAACGATAACGACACCACCCGCCGCGGACCGCGCGGCGGTCAGGGACCAGGAAGGGAGACACGATGCAATTCGATGCCGAATTGCTGCTGCTCGCCATGGCGCCCGTCTTTCTTGCCTGCATCGGCTGGGAGGCGTGGCACGTGAGCCGCACGCGCCCGGCCGAGCGGCTCTACAGCTGGCGCGACACGCTGTGCAACGCCACGCTCGCGCTGCTGCAGCAGGCCGCCGACAAGCTCGCGTGGCTCGCGATCATCCCTGTCTACACGTTCCTCTACGAGCACTACCGCATTCATACATGGCCAGCGACGTGGCTGTCGTTCGTCGTGCTGTTCGTCGCGCAGGACCTGCTCTATTACGGGTTTCATCGCTGCAGTCATCGGGTGCGCTGGCTGTGGGCCGCGCACGTCGTGCATCACTCGTCGGAGCGGATGAATTTTTCGACCGCGTTCCGCCAGAGCCTGATGTACCCGGTCGCCGGCATGTGGGTGTTCTGGATTCCGCTCGCGTTCCTCGGCTTTGCCCCTAAGCAGATCGTCGCGATCGTACTGATCAATCTCGGCTTCCAGTTCTTCGTGCATACGCAGGTGATCGGCAAGCTCGGCTGGCTCGAGTACGTGTTCAACACGCCGTCGATCCATCGTGTGCATCATGCGCGCAACGATCGCTACATCGATCGCAATTACGCAGGTGTGCTGGTGATCTGGGATCGCCTGTTCGGCAGCTACGTCGACGAAGATCCGCACGAGACGCCGCAATACGGCATCGTCGAGCCGCTTTACACGTACAACCCGCTGAAAGCGACGTTCCACGAATGGGCGTCGATGGCCGCGGACTTCGCAAGCGTGCGCGGCTGGCGCAACAAGTGGCGCGCGCTGTTCGCGCCACCAGCCTGGGCCGCCGCTTATCATGCGCAGCGCGCGGTGATGCCTGGCGGCGCCAGCGGCCTCCACGCCGCGCATCCGCATGCGGGTGCGAACGACACGATGAGCAAAGCCACCGCCGAACTACCCGGCTTGAATCCAAACCATATGGCCGCGCTGCGGACATCGCGCACGCCGTAGAAGATTCTGTAAGCTGTCGTCACGCCGCCAACGCGGTGGACGCCGCCTGCAACACATGGCATCAAGGGCCACACATACGAGGAGATGTAGTCAACATGAATCAAACCGCTTCGAAGAAACAGCAATGGTTGCGCGTCACCCAGATCGCCGTGGCGAGCGCAGCGTTCGCAGCGCTCGCAGCGTGCGGCGGTGGCGGCGACAACAATAGTTCGAGCAGCAACACGCCGCCGGGGGGCGTCTCGCTGCAGGTCGTGTCGTTCGGCGACAGCCTGTCGGATGTCGGCACCTACCAGGCGGCGGTTCAGGCGAACGTCGGCACGGGCGGCGGCCGCTTCACGACGAATCCGGGCGAAATCTGGACGCAGAAGGTCGCCGAGTACTATGGCGGCACGCTCACCCCCGCGTACGTCGGCGGCTTCGGCAACCCGCTCACCGCGGCGGGCGGTCTCGGTTATGCGCAAGGCGGCTCGCGTGTCGATCTGCAGCCGGGCGTCGGCTTCGCGCCGAACAACATGGCCGCGACTACGGTGCCGGTCACGACACAGGTCAGCGAGTATCTGTCTGCGCACAACAACAGCTTCAATTCGAACGAGCTCGTGCTGATCAACGGCGGCGCGAACGACATCTTCGTCGCGGTGCAAACGATCTCGGCTGCCAGCGCGGCGGCAGCGGCAGCGGCGGCGACGGCGATCGCTAACGGCGCCAACCCGGCCGACGCGCAGGCGGCGGCAACGGCCGCGATCCAGTCGGTCACGCAGGCCCAAGGAGCGGCGATCGTGACCGCGGCGACCACGTTCGTCGGCACGGTGCAAAAGATCGTCGCGGCAGGCGCGCAACATGTGGTGGTGTCAAACGTGCCGGATATCGCGAAAACGCCGCAAGGCCTCGCCGCGGGCGCACAAGGCCAGGCAGTCATCGACGGGCTCGTGCAAGCCTACAACAACGTGCTGAAGCAAGGCCTCGCGTCGACCTCGCAGGTCATCTATCTGGACTCATACACGCTGCTGGACCAGACGTTGGCCAACTACCAGGCGCTCGGCTTCACCGTGTCGAATACGGGCACCGCGTGTAACCTGACGTCGATGGCTGCGGCCGCGACCGCGTACGCGACGAAGAACCCGAGCGTGCTCGCATCCGGCCAGACGGCGGCGGCTTTCGGCACCGCCCTCGCGTCGTCGCTGTTCTGTTCGCCGGAGACCTACACGGTGGCCGGCGCGGACCAGACCTACATCTTCGCCGACCTCGTGCATCCGACCACGCATACGGGAGCGCTGATCGCGCAGCAGGTCGAGAAGCAGATCGCTGCTAGCGGGCTTGGGAAGTAACGCGGCGTCAAGGTTGCTCAAATGGTAAAAGGCCCGGCTCGTTGAACGAGCCGGGCCTTCGTTTTTTTCGCTAGCCACGCTATGCAGCGCAGCGAGCCGAGAGCGTCAGCGCTGCGCTTCGAATGCCGCTGCCGCGCGCCCGAGCCGATCGTTGACCGCGATCCATTCGATCGTGTCGGGCAGCTTCTCGATCAGAATCCGCGTGACGTTCGCGCGATCGAGCGCGCGCAGCAAGCCGTAGAGTTCGCGCGCATAGACGTGCGGGTCTTCCGGCGCCGCGACGAAATGCACGCCGTCGGCATCGGCCCACTGTCCCGCACGCGACGCGCGCGCGACCAGCGCGACGCGCTCGCCCGGCGCGCGCACCGCGAGCAGCGGCTCGAGTTCGCCAAACGGCAGCAGCGCGAGCGGCGTGCGCGGCGCGTAATGCGCTTTCAACGTGCCCGACGCGCGCGGCGCGGTCGCATCCGACCCGTCGGGCAGACGCGGCGCCTCGCCAAGCACGTCGGCGATATCCTGCGGCGTCACGCGACCGGGCCTCAGCAGCGCCGGAAAGCCGCGCGACAGATCCAGAATCGTCGACTCGATGCCGACATCCGACGCGCCGCCATCGAGCACATGAATCGTGCTGCCGAACTCGTCGCGCACATGCTGCGCGGTGGTCGGGCTCACATGTCCGAAGCGGTTCGCCGACGGCGCGGCGACGCCGCCATGCCCGCCGCGCAACGCGCTGAACGCTTCGAGCAAGGCCTGCGCTACCGGATGCGACGGGCAGCGCAGTCCCACCGAATCCTGCCCGCCGCTGACCGCCGCGGGAATCCGCGCGGCGCGCTTGAGGATCAGCGTGAGCGGCCCCGGCCAAAATGCGTCGATCAGGCGTTGCGCATCGGCCGGCAAATGCTCGACCCAGTAGTTCGGATCGCCATGCGGCGCGAGATGCACGATCACCGGATGATTGGCCGGCCGCCCCTTCGCCGCGTAAATGCGCGCGACCGCGTCGGGGTTCTCGGCATCGCCGCCTAGGCCGTACACGGTCTCGGTCGGAAACGCGACCAGCCCACCCGCGTCGAGCAAGGCCGCCGCGTGCTCGATCTGCGCGGCGCTGACCGGCAACGCGTCGGTGGCGTCCTCGGCGGGTTTCTGTTGATCCGGCATGGCGCGCGCTTCAGCTGGTAGCAATGTGCAGCAGCCGCGCGCAATCGCGCGCCGCCGTGCGGGCTTCTTCGAGCGTCGACGCGGTGAAGTTCACGTGACCCATCTTGCGGCCGCAACGCGCCTCTTCCTTACCGTACAGATGCAGGCGCGCGGCCGGCATCGCCGCGACTTCCTGCCACGGCGGCGTGACCGCCGCGCGCTTCGGACCGTCCGGGAACCACACGTCGCCGAGGATGTTCAGCATCACCGCCGGCGAATGCTGGCGCGTGTCGCCGAGCGGCATGCTGGTCATCGCGCGCACCTGCTGCTCGAACTGGCTCGTCGCGCACGCGTCGACCGTGTAGTGGCCGGAGTTGTGCGGACGCGGCGCCATTTCGTTGGCGACCAGCGAGCCGTCTTCCAGAATGAAAAACTCGACGCACAGCACGCCGACATAGCCGAGTGTCTCGGCGATCCGCAGCGCGGCCTGTTGAGCCTGCTGCACCAGCGCGGGCGATGCATCCGGCGCGGGAACGATGGTGTGCGACAGCACGCCATCGCGATGGGTGTTCTGCGCGAGCGGATAGACGACCGACGCCCCGCTCGCCGTGCGCGCGATCAGCGCCGACACTTCGAACTTCAGCGGCAGGCGCTTCTCGAGCACGCACGGCACGCCGCCGAGCGACGCATGCGCCTCGCGCACTTCCTCGGCGTTACGCACGCGAATCTGACCCTTGCCGTCGTAGCCCATGCGCGCCGTTTTCAGAATGCCGGGCAGCACCGCTTCGAGCTCGGCATCGCCCAGCCCCGCAAGCGCATCCGACGACTCGATCACGACGTGCGGCGCGACCGTCACGCCCGACGACGCGATAAAGCGCTTCTCGGCGATCCGGTCTTGCGCGACGGCGACGCAACGCCCCGCCGGGCTCACGAAGGTGGTTTTGCCGAGAAAGTCGAGGCTCGCGGCCGGCACGTTCTCGAATTCGGTCGACACCGCCGCGCACAGCCGCGCGAGTTCGGTCAGCGCCGCTTCGTCGTCGTAGGCCGCGCGCAGGTGGCGGTCGGCGACCGCGCCCGCCGGGCTGGTTTCGTCCGGATCGAGGACGGCAACGCGATAGCCCATCGCCTGGGCGGCAAAACAGAACATGCGGCCGAGCTGGCCGCCACCGACCATGCCAAGCCATGCGCCGGGCAGAATCGGTGAAACCGGTGTGTTGTCAGGGTTCATCTTGGTGGTCGGTCGCGGCCGGATACGCGTCGCGCTCGCATACCGAGCGACGGGCACCCGGCCGGGGGTCGGACAGGGGACGTCTTATCAAACAACCGGCGCGCTTACAGCGCCGGCAATACCATCGCGTGCGCCGCTTCGTTCTGGCGCACGCGGAATTCAGCGAGCTTGTCCGCGTATTCGGCGCTGGTGCCGGACAGCAGCGACACCGCGAACAGCGCCGCGTTCGCGGCGCCCGCTTCGCCGATCGCAAACGTCGCGACCGGCACGCCCTTGGGCATCTGCACGATCGAATGCAGCGAATCGACACCCTTCAGATACTTGCTCGCGACCGGTACGCCGAGCACCGGCACCGTGGTTTTCGCGGCCAGCATGCCGGGCAGGTGCGCCGCGCCGCCCGCGCCCGCGATGATTGCGCGAATGCCGCGCTCGCGCGCGCTTTCAGCATAGGCGAACATTTCGTCCGGCATGCGGTGCGCGGACACGACCTTCGCTTCGTACGGCACGCCGAATTCCTGCAGAATCGCGACGGCGTTTTTCATCACTTCCCAGTCGGAACTGGAGCCCATCAATACGCCGACGACCGGCGCATCATGCTTATGGGCGGTTTGTGCTTCACTCATCTTTACGGCTTCCTTGTTTCCGGGCGATGCGCGCCTGACACGGCGCGCGCAATCAGATTAGTCGAGCTTGTGCCCGGTCAGGCGCTCGAGCGCTTCCTGGTACTTCTCACCCGTCTTTGCGACCACCTCGTCCGGCAGCTTCGGCGCTGGCGGCTCTTTCTTCCAGGGCTGGGTTTCGAGCCAATCGCGCACGAACTGCTTGTCGAACGACGGCGGGTTGGTGCCGACCTGGTACTGGTCGGCCGGCCAGAAGCGCGACGAATCGGCCGTGAGCGCCTCATCCATCAGGTACAGCTTGCCGTGGTTATCGAGACCGAATTCGAACTTCGTGTCCGCGATGATGATGCCGCGCGTCGCCGCGTAATCAGCGGCTTCCTTGTACAGGCGGATCGAGATGTCGCGAATCGTGGCCGACAGCTCGGTGCCGATGCGGCGCTCCATCTCGTCGTAGGTGATGTTTTCGTCGTGGTGGCCCATCTCGGCCTTGGCAGCCGGCGTGAAGATCGGCTCGGGCAGCTTCTGCGCGTTTTGCAGGCCCGCCGGCAGTTGCACGCCGCAGACCGAACCGGTGGCCTGGTAATCCTTCCAGCCGCTGCCAGCCAGATAGCCGCGCACCACCGCTTCGACGAGGATCGGCTCGAGACGCTTGACGACCACCGCGCGCCCCTTGACCTGCTCGACTTCGTCCGGCGCGACCACCGACTCGGGCGCGACGCCCGTCAGGTGGTTCGGCACCACGTGCTGCAGCTTCTCGAACCAGAAGTTCGCCATCGCGTTGAGCACGCGGCCCTTGTTCGGAATCGGCTCGCCCATGATCACGTCGAACGCCGACAGTCGGTCGGTCGTGACGATCAGCAACTGGTCGTTGCCCACCGCATAGTTGTCGCGGACTTTGCCGCGGCCGAGCAGCGGCAGCGAGCGGAGCGTGGATTCGTAAAGGGTAGACATCGTCGTGGTTCGCTAAAAGTGGGGCAAAAAAATGTGACCGGAACAAAAGGGAAACGCCGTTCCCCCGATGATGCGGGAACGGCGATCGGACGACAACCTGGCCAAACGGCCAGGCGCGGAGCCAAAACTACAGCTTAGCGGACGACTTGCGCGAGCTCGCCCGACTTGTACTTCTCCGCAATTTTATCAAGCGAGACGGGCTTGATCTTGCCAGCCTGGCCTTCGCAGCCGAATTGCGTGTAACGGTCGATACAGATCTTCATCGCCGCTTCGCGCGCCGGCTTCAGGTAATCGCGCGGATCGAACTTGCCCGGGTTGGTCGCCATGTAGCGGCGGATCGCGCCCGTGATCGCCAGACGCAGGTCGGTGTCGATGTTGACCTTGCGCACGCCGTGACGGATACCTTCCTGGATTTCCTCGACCGGCACGCCGTAGGTTTCCTTCATGTCGCCGCCGAATTCGCGGATTTCCGCGAGCAGCTCCTGCGGCACCGACGACGAGCCGTGCATCACGAGGTGCGTGTTCGGAATGCGCTGATGGATTTCCTTGATGCGCTGGATCGAGAGAATATCTCCGGTCGGCTTCTTGCTGAACTTGTAGGCGCCGTGCGAGGTGCCGATCGCGATGGCCAGCGCGTCGCACTGGGTCAGCTTGACGAAGTCGGCGGCCTGCTCCGGATCGGTCAGCAGCTGCTCGCGCGTCATCGTACCTTCGGCGCCGTGGCCGTCTTCCTTGTCGCCCTTCATCGTTTCGAGCGAACCGAGCACGCCCAGCTCCGCCTCGACGGTGACGCCGATCGAGTGCGCCGCTTCGACGACCTTGCGCGACACTTCGACGTTGTAGTCGTACGATGCGACCGTCTTGCCGTCGGCTTCGAGCGAACCGTCCATCATCACGCTGGTGAAACCGCTGCGGATCGCCGCCATACACACTGCCGGCGACTGACCGTGGTCCTGGTGCATCACGACCGGAATGTGCGGATACGACTCGACCGCCGCTTCGATCAGATGACGCAGGAACGGCTCGCCCGCGTACTTACGCGCACCAGCCGACGCCTGCATGATGACCGGAGCGTTGACCTTGTCGGCCGCGGCCATGATCGCCTGCACCTGCTCCAGGTTGTTCACGTTGAATGCCGGAAGGCCATAGCCGTTTTCCGCGGCATGGTCCAGCAGTTGACGCATTGATACGAGAGGCATGCTTAAACTCCTTGGATTGAAACGAATTCTTTTGCCGTCGGCATCTTTTGCGGCGATTTTATCGCGAAGCAGGCGGCGTTCCCGCCGCGACACCGGCGCTTTGGTGCGCCGTCGCACATGGACCGTGCGGGTTTCGCCGGCCTGCTTCGCTCAATCGAGCCCGTGCCGTTCGAGCAGTCCTGCCTGATCAGTACGGTTCACCGACCCGCACGATCTTCAAGGTATTGGTGCCGCCCGCCTGCCCCATCGGCTCGCCGACCGTCAGCACGACCATATCGCCGTGCGACGCGTAGCCCTTGCCGACCACCGTTTCGAGCGCCTGCTGCAGCGCCGTGTCGCGGTCGGTGTTGGTGTCCAGATGCAGCGAGGTCACGTTGCGGTATAGCGCCATCGCGCGTTCGCTGCCGACGCGCGGCGTCAGCGCGAAGATCGGCACGTGGGTCCAGTGGCGCGACATCCACAGCGCGGTCGAGCCCGATTCGGTGAGCGCGACGATCGCCTTGGCGCCGAGGTGGTAAGCGGTGAAGAGGGCACCCATCGCGATCGACTGGTCGATCCGCGTGAACGTGCGGTCGAGGAAATCCTTGTCGAGCTCCGACTGCTCGGACTTTTCCGCTTCCACGCAGATCGCGGCCATGGTCTCGATGGTCTGTACCGGGTACTTGCCCGCCGCCGATTCCGCCGACAGCATCACCGCGTCGGTGCCGTCGAGCACCGCATTGGCGACGTCCGACACTTCCGCGCGGGTCGGCACCGGCGCGTGGATCATCGACTCCATCATCTGCGTCGCGGTGATCACGAACTTGTTCGACTCGCGCGCCATGCGGATCATGCGCTTTTGCAGCGCCGGCACGGCGGCATTGCCGACTTCCACGGCCAGGTCGCCACGCGCGACCATGATGCCGTCCGAAGCGTCGAGAATGCCTTGCAGCGCCGGAATCGCTTCCGCGCGCTCGATCTTCGCGATCATCTTCGGCTTGATGCCGTACGGCGCGCCGGCGATGTTCGCGAGCTGGCGGGCCATTTCCATGTCGGTCGCGTTCTTCGGGAACGACACCGCGATGAAATCGACACCGAGCGACATCGCCGTGCGGATGTCCTCCATGTCCTTCGCGGTCAGCGCGGGCGCCGACAGACCGCCGCCCTGGCGGTTGATGCCCTTGTTGTTCGACAGTTCACCGCCGATCTTCACGATCGTGTGGATCTCCTGGCCGATCACGCGCTGCACGTTGAGCACGATCAGGCCGTCGTTGAGCAGCAGCACGTCGCCCGGCTTCAGGTCGCGCGGCAGGTCCTTGTAGTCGAGGCCGACGCGCTCGTCGTTGCCGAGCTCGCATTCCGCATCGAGGATGAAAGGATTGCCGGTGACGAGCGTCGTGCGGCCGTTCTCGAATTTGCCGACGCGAATCTTCGGGCCTTGCAGGTCGGCCATGATGGCGACTTCGCGGCCCGCCTGACGGGCCGCCTCGCGAACGTATTCGGCGCGCTGACGATGGTCGTCGGCGGTGCCGTGTGAGAAATTGAGCCGCACCACGTCCAATCCTGCCTGAATCATTTGCAGCAGGATTTCCGGCGTGCTGGAAGCCGGACCGACAGTAGCGACAATCTTGGTGGCGCGATGCATGAGTCTCCTCGTCTGGATAGGATCGCTGGAAAGAGCGCTGCGGGGCTGCTGCGGAGTTCGCGCATCGAACGATGCTACGTGGGGTCGCGCGCCGGTTGTGGCCGGTGTCGCTTTGTGGAGTGAGGCGGGTGATGCGGGTGATGCGGTATTCGGGACCGGCGCCTCGCGCGCCAGAGATTTGCTGTCCTGCTTGCCGGAAGGCTGTTCCGGCTGGGCCGAATCGTGTTGACCAGATTCGGCTTGTGAAGAAGTTGGCAGTTGCTCCGCGTCGGCGGCCGCGGGCGCTATCAGCGCCTCGGCGGCCACGTCCTGTCCGGGCGTCGCCGACGCAGCGGCCGCGCGTGTCGCGCGCTCCCGTGCCGGTGTTGTCGCGCTACCGCGCGGCGCTTTCGCGCCACGCGCCTTGGTCGACTTCGCCGCCGGGGAGCGCGTCGCCACGTTAAGCCCGCGATTCCAGAACTTCGACCGCCGGCAGCTTCTTGCCCTCGAGGAACTCGAGGAACGCGCCGCCGCCCGTCGAAATGTAGCTGACCTGATCGTGGATGCCGTACTTGGCGATCGCCGCGAGCGTGTCGCCGCCGCCTGCGATCGAGAACGCAGCCGAGCGCGCGATCGCGTCCGCGAGCGTCTTCGTGCCGTTGCCGAACTGGTCGAACTCGAACACGCCGACCGGGCCGTTCCACACGATCGTGCCGGCCTTCTCGAGCTGTGCGGCGAGCACCTTGGCCGTTTCCGGGCCGATGTCGAGAATCATGTCGTCGTCCTGCACATCGGCGACGGCCTTCACTTCGGCCTTCGCGGTCGGCGAGAACTGCTTGGCCGTGACCACGTCGGTCGGAATCGGCACCGAGGCGCCGCGGGCCTTGGCCGCGTCGATGATCGCCTTCGCTTCGGCGACGAGATCGGCTTCGGCGAGCGACTTGCCGATCTTCAGGCCGGCCGCGAGCATGAACGTATTGGCGATGCCGCCGCCGACGATCAGCTGGTCGACCTTCTCAGCGAGCGACTTCAGGATGGTCAGCTTGGTCGACACCTTCGAACCCGCGACGATCGCCACGAGCGGACGCTTCGGTGCGCCGAGCGCCTTGCCGAGCGCTTCGAGCTCAGCGGCGAGCAGCGGACCCGCGCAGGCGACCGGCGCATATTTCGCGATGCCGTGCGTGGTCGCTTCGGCGCGGTGCGCGGTGCCGAACGCGTCGTTCACGTAGATATCGCAGAGCTTGGCCATTTTCTGCGCGAGCTCGTCGGAATCTTTCTTTTCGCCCTTGTTCACGCGGCAGTTTTCGAGCAGCACGACCGAGCCCGGCGCGACGTTCACGCCGTTTTCGACCCAGTTCGCGACGAGCGGCACGTCGCGGCCTAGCAGCTCGGCGAGACGCTTCGCCACCGGCGCGAGCGAGTCTTCCGGCTTGAAGTCGCCTTCGGTCGGGCGACCCAGGTGCGAGGTGACCATCACGGCGGCGCCGGCGTCGAGCGCGGCCTTGATGGCCGGCACGGAAGCGCGGATGCGGGTGTCTTCGGTGATGTTGCCTTGATCGTCCTGCGGCACGTTCAGATCGGCGCGGATGAACACGCGTTTGCCGGACAGCTTGCCTTCGGCGATCAGGTCGGAGAGACGCAATACCTTGTTCATGGGCTTGAGTATGCGAGTTGATGAGAAGGCGGTGGCGGACAGCGCGCGGGGACGAGGCGCGGCGAACTCCGGCGCTTCGGCCCAACGGTTCCGCGGGATCGGGCGCCGGCGGCCGGCCGCGGCACCAGGCGCCTTGCGGGGGCGCGCTCAACCCGGAAAAGGGCATTTTAACTGATCCCAACGGCCATCTGACCGCGACGCGGCGAATCTCGCGTATTTGAGCGCGAGGCCGTCGCTGCCGCGCGGCGCGGCATCATCTCCACACTTGGAGCCGGACCATCACAGGAAGACGCGCATCAGCGTGAACACGACCATTCCGGTCACGATCGTGCCGAGCATGGTGCGGCGCCACAAAAACCAGCCGAGGCCGGCGAGGGTCGCGTAAAGCTCATGATTGGAAGCCGCCAACGACAGTCCGTCGGGTGTCGTCAACACGTCGGGCACCACCACGGCGGCGAGCGCGGCGGCCGGCGCGTAGCGCAGCATCTTCTGCACGCGCGCCGGCAGCACCGTGCGCTCGCCGCCGATCAGGAACATCGCGCGCGTGAGCGCGGTGACGAAGGTCATGCCGAAGATGGCGAGCCAGATTTGCGTTGAGGTCATCGGGAATCTCCGGCGCGATCGTTCCCGCCGCGGATGCGGCGCAGGTCCGCGCGCTCGATCATCAGGTCGGCTGCGCTGCCGGCGACGATCGCCGCGATCACCGCGAACGGCAGCGCGAGCCGATACGGCAGATCGAGCGCGAGCAGCGCCACGATGGCGGCCACGCTGACCGCGGCCAGCGTGGAGCGCGTCGCGACCGCCGACACCATGATGGGCAACAGCGCGAGCGTACCGGCGAGCGCGAGCCCCCAGTTGTCCGGAATCAGGCTCGCGAGCAGGATGCCGACGATCGACGACACCTGCCACGACAGCCAGCTCGATACCGCCATGCCCCAGAAGTACGCCTCCTTGCCCGGCACGTAACCGGTCGGAAAGCTCTTCTTGACGAAGAGCAGATAGATCACGTCGCCGTTGAAATAGCCGAGCACGATGCGCCGCCACATCGGCAGATACGAGAAGTGCGGCGCGAGGCCAACGCTGAAGATCACGAAGCGGGTGTTGACCATCGCCGCGGTCAGCAGCACGGTCCACACCGGCAGCTTCGCCGCGAGGAGCGGCAGCACCGCCAGCTGCGACGAACCGGCGTAGCACAGCAGGGACATCGTGAGCGCCTGCGGCAGCGTCAGGACGGACTTGCTCATCGCGATGCCCGTCACGAGGCCCCAGGAAAAAATCGCCATCAGCGTGGGGGCATAGGCGCGCGCGCCTTCACGAAAAGCGCGGCGATCGGTGTCGGACAGTCGAGCGAGCATCGGGCGAAGATTGCGGGCGCAGGGAACGCCGTCAAGAAGGCCGGGCCGGCGCCAGCTTGCGAGACCACCCGCTGGCGCATCCGGAGTTGATTTATGCGTGCGCTGGATTATAGCGTCCGGGGTGCGCCCAAATGCCCGTTGTGTGTGCAAAAGACGCTAAAATAGCGCTCCCGGCTATGTCCTGCGCTCATGGCCGCACCTCATAACGCACCTGCTGGAGAACCGTATGTCAATGGCCGACCGCGACGGCAAGATCTGGATGGATGGCAAGCTCATCGACTGGCGCGATGCCAAAATCCACGTGCTCACCCACACGCTGCACTACGGCATGGGCGTGTTCGAGGGTGTGCGCGCTTACAAGACGGCCGACGGCGCCACCGCGATTTTCCGCCTGCAGGAGCACACCAAGCGCCTGCTGAACTCGGCGAAGATCTTCCAGATGGACGTGCCGTTCGACCATGAAACGCTCGCCGCCGCGCAGCGCGAAGTGGTCCGCGAGAACAAGCTCGAGACGTGCTATCTGCGCCCGATCATCTGGGTCGGCTCGGAAAAGCTCGGCGTGTCGGCCAAGGGCAACACGATTCACGTCGCGATCGCCGCGTGGCCGTGGGGCGCCTACCTCGGCGAAGACGGCATCACCAAGGGTATTCGCGTGAAGACGTCGTCGTTCACGCGCCATCACGTGAACGTGTCGATGGTGCGCGCGAAGGCGTCGGGCTGGTACGTGAACTCGATCCTCGCGAACCAGGAAGCTATCGCCGACGGCTACGACGAAGCGCTGCTGCTCGACGTCGACGGCTACGTGTCGGAAGGCTCGGGGGAGAACTTCTTCCTCGTCAACAACGGCAAGCTGTACACGCCTGACCTGTCATCGTGCCTCGACGGCATCACGCGCGACACCGTGATCACGCTCGCGCGCGACATGGGCATCCAGGTGATCGAAAAACGCATCACGCGCGACGAAGTCTATACCTGCGACGAAGCGTTCTTCACCGGCACGGCAGCCGAAGTCACGCCGATCCGCGAACTCGACAATCGCAAGATCGGCGCCGGCGTGCGCGGCCCGATCACCGAAAAGCTGCAGTCCGCCTTCTTCGACGTCGTGAACGGCAAGAGCGAGAAGTACGCGCACTGGCTCACGAAAATCTGAGCGACGTTTCGAGATGCGCCGCGCCGCCCATCGGCGGCGCACTGCAAGCACCCCGCATACAACGAGAAAGTGTCATGAGCGAAATCAAGGAAATGCCGCTGGTCGAACTGACGGCAAAAGATCTGCCGGCATATTGTCCGAATCCGGCCATGCCGCGCTGGAGCGCGCATCCGCGCGTGTTCATCGACGTGTCGCACGGCGAAGCGCGTTGCCCGTATTGCAGCACGCGCTACAAGCTGCGCGACGGCGAAGTGATCAAGGGTCATTGATCCAGCGCATCGAGCGGTCCTGAGCCGGCTTCAGCGGCACGAGGCGCGACTTTCCGATCGCGCGCTCGCCGCGCCGCAGGCTCGATCGCACGACCCGCGAGGCCCTCGCGCCGCGCGGCTTTCCGCTTTCCCCTTTTACCCATCCGAGTGCCACGCGCATCGCGCGCGGCGCTTGTTATCGACACCGGACACCCACTCTGATGCGTCGCGCGTTGGTTATCGCACCGAACTGGATCGGTGACGCATTGATGGCGCAGCCGCTGTTTGCGCGCCTCGTGAAATTGCATCCGCGCATCGTCATCGACGCGGTCGCGCCCAGCTGGGTCGCCCCCGTGCTCGAACGCATGCCGGAAATCCGCGACGTCTACGCGACCGATCTCGCCCACGGCAAGCTGCAGATGCTGCGCCGCTGGCAGCTGTCGAGCGATCTGCGCGACGTCGGCTACGACGCGGCCTACGTGCTGCCGAACTCGTTCAAGTCGGCGCTGATTCCGTGGCTGGCGGGCATTCCGCTGCGCATCGGCTACACCGGCGAGAGTCGCTACGGCATGCTGAACGTGCGTCACGCGAATCCGCGCAAGGACGCGCGGCCGCCGATGGTCGGCCACTACGCCGCCCTCGCCTACGCGCCCGGCGCCAAGGTCCCCGAAGATCTGCCGATGCCGCGTCTCGACACGGATCTGAACGAGGCGTCGCGCGTATCCGCGCGCTTCAACCTCGATACCCGCGTGCCGCTGCTGGTGTTCTGCCCGGGCGCCGAGTACGGTCCCGCCAAGCGCTGGCCGCCCGAGCACTTCGCCGCGCTCGCGCAGATGGTCGGCCAGTCGTTCCCGTACACGCAGATCGTCGCGCTCGGTTCGCCGAAAGACGCGCCGCTCGCACAGGCGATCGCCGAAAAAGCGCCGAACGTGCGCAACCTGTGCGGCCAGACCGCGCTTGGCGAGGCCTGCGCGCTGATCGCGCGGGCCAACGCGGTGGTCACCAACGACTCCGGCCTGATGCACGTCGCCGCCGCGCTGCGCCGCCCGCTCGTGGCCGTTTTCGGTTCGACCGATCCGCGCCACACCCCGCCCTTGTCCGAGCTCGCGAAGGTACAATGGCTTCATCTCGAATGCAGCCCCTGTTTTGAGCGCGAGTGCCCGCTCGGTCATCTGAACTGTCTGAAGCAGTTGAGCGCCGAGCAGGTTTTTGGCGATTTGCGCGGCATGCTGCTCGCGCAGCGCTGAGCCAACTGGTACTTGCACGCAACACCGCACGCCCCCGAGCGCGTCGCGTCATGTTCGCGCCTTGCGGCACGGGCAAGCTGACGCCGGGGGCGATGGTCCGGCACTCTGGACCGTCCCGCTACCGCTGACCCGCAACCGCGCGCCGCGCACTAGAGACTGACGAGCCATGCCACGTTTTGCCCATATCTTCGAAGCCGCCGCCGATACCCTGAACGCCTACTATCAGGCCGTCGCCGAGGTCAATATCGACAGCTTGATGGGTTTGTGGATCGACGAGGAGTTCGTCAGCTGCATCTGCGCGGACGGCTCGCATCTGCACGGTCTCGAGAACATCCGCAATGGCTTGCAGGCTCAGCTCGAAGCGCTGCCGGTGTCGATCGAGCCGCTCGACATCCGCGTCTACGACAGCCTCGGCACCGTCGTCTATGCGATTGCCGAAGCGCATCGTCCGGCCGATCCGACCGCCACGCCCGCGATGGTCTTCACCACCTACGTAATGGTCCATGAACGCGGCGAATGGCGCATTGCGCATATTCACGCGAGCCCGATGCCGAACGAGGCCGCCAGCCAGTTCGCGACCAAGATGCGGCATGGCCAGGGCCCGCTGCACTGACGCGCCGCACCACGACAGATTCAGACTCACGTTTTTTCGCTTTTCCGCCGGTATGAGTTCGACGTTACATAAACCCGCTTCCTCCGGTACGGCCCCCGCCAGGGTGACGGCCGCCGCCGAGGCGACCGTCGAGCTGCTGTACCGCGCGCCGCTCTGGCTGCCCAACCGGCATGTGCAGACGATCGTCCCGTCGTTGTTCGCGCGCCGCCCCGCCGTGTCGTTTCGGCGCGAGCGCTGGGACACGCCGGACGGCGATTTCATCGATCTCGACTGGGTCGCGCACGATGCGCCCCCCACCGATACCGCCCCGCTCTTCGTGCTGTTCCACGGCCTCGAAGGCAGTTCGTCGTCGCACTACGCGGTCGCGCTGATGGCCGCCGCGCGCGAATACGGCTGGCACGGCGTCGTGCCGCACTTTCGCAGCTGCAGCGGCCCGCTGAACCGGCTGCCGCGCTTCTACCATCTGGCCGACAGCAACGAGGTCGACTGGATCCTGCGCCGCCTGCGCGCCGCGCATCGAGGGCCGGTGGTCGCGGCGGGCGTGTCGCTCGGCGGCAACGTGCTGCTGCGCTGGCTCGGCGAGCGGCAAGACGATGCGGCGCAGGTGGTAGCCGCCGCCGCCGCGATTTCGACACCGATCGACGTCCATGCGGGCGGCCGCGCGCTGTCGCAGGGCTTCGGCCTCGTCTACACGCGCAGCTTCCTGAAGACGCTGAAGCACAAGGCCAATCAGAAGCTCGAGCAGTTCCCGGGCCTGTTCGATCGCGACGCGATGCTCGCGAGCCGCACGATGTACGAGTTCGACAACGTCGTGACCGCGCCGCTGCACGGCTTTCGCAATACCGACGACTACTGGAGCACCGCAACCACCCGCCCGCTGCTGCCGCTCATTCAAGTGCCCACGCTGGTGCTCAACGCGCGCAATGACCCGTTTCTGCCGGCCGAAGCGCTGCCGTCGCGACATGAGGTGTCGGCGGCGGTCGAGCTTTATCAGCCTGAGCACGGCGGCCACGCGGGTTTCATGACCGGGCCGTTCCCGGGCCGCATCGACTGGCTGTCGCGGCGCGTGTTCGGCTATCTGGAGCGACACGTCGATCATGGATGACATCGTCAAACAGTCGCTCGCCAAATGGCCGAACGTGCCGAGTTGCACGGGCTGGTTGATGCTCGACAGGCGCGGCAACTGGCGCATGCGCGACGAAGCGGCCCAGGCGAGCGGCGCGCACGGCGTGCCGATCCGGCACGAGGCGCTGCTGGGATTCATCAACCGGAACTATGAGGCCGATGAGCGCGGGCAGTGGTATTTCCAGAACGGGCCGCAGCGGGTTTATGTCGAGCTGGCTTACACGCCGTGGGTGGTCAGATTGTCCACGCGCGCGGATGGCACGCTCGCGCTGCACGACCAGGGCGGCGGCGCGTTCGAGCCGGCGGCGGTGTTCGTCGATGAAGACGGCGGCATTCTGTTCGCCGATCGCTCGCAGCCGGCACGCATCGCGGCGCTGCACGATCACGATCTGGAGATCTTCTCCGATCACGCGACGCTCGCCGACGACGGCTCATTGAGCGGCGCATTCCACTGGAGCGCTCAACTCTCACTGCCGCTGCAAAGCGTGCGACGCGATCAGGTGGCCGCGCGCTTCGGCTTCGTCGCGAGCCCGGCGGCGGCGCAGGTCTGACGCCCGCGCCGGCGTGCGCCTGCGTCCACCCTACCCCTTCTCGTCGAGCCGCTCCTCCTTGTAGCGGTTCTCCATCTCGTGTAGACGCGCGTCGACGGTCGCGAGGTCGTAATAGCCGATCGTCTTCAGGTCGCGCGCGTCCTTCAACTGCCGGATCGCCGATGGCCACGCGCCCTCCAGCGCGAACTTCTCCGCCATCGCGCGATGCTGCGTCAACGCATCGCCACTGCCCGCACTCGCCTGCGCGAGATACAGCCACCACGCGGGTTGATCGGGGTGCGCCCGGGTTTCCTGCTTCGCGAGCGCCTGCGCGTCGGCGAAACGGTGCAGCGTCAGCAGCGTGCGGATATGCATGTCGATCGCGGCGTTCGACTGCGGCCAGCGCTTCTGCGCGAACTCGGCGAGACGCGCGGCTTCGTCGGCGTGACCGGCACTCCGCGCGATGTCGGTCGCGAGCACGTCGAGACTCGGCGAATCGCGCTCGGGCTCGCCTTCCGCACGCGCGCCCGAGACGAAGGTCGCGCGCGCGTTCGCGAGCGAGGCGGCCGCGTCGTCGTAGCGCTCGAGCAACATCTGCCCGTACGCGATGCCATACCAGTTCGCCGCGACGTTCAGCGCGGTGCGGTCCTCGATTTCCGAGCGCAAGCGCGAAATCTCGTCCGCGTATTCGCTGCGCGAATGGCCTTCCAACAGACCCGCGCGCGCCCGCACGAAGCCGTACTCGGAGTCTTGATGCGGCTGCCGGTATGGCGCGCGGCGCGCGCGGTCCTCCATGTCGGCGATCCGCTCGCCGGTCAGCGGATGCGTGCGCGCGTAGGCCGGAATGCCGTTGTCGTTCATCGCCGCGCGGTCGAGCCGGTGGAAGAACGTCGGCATCGCGTAGGGATCGTAGCCGGCGCCGGCGAGCAGCAGAAAGCCGACGCGGTCCGCCTCCTGCTCGGCCGATCGCGAGAAGCGCAACTGGCTGTCGACCGCATACGCCTCGCTGCCGAGCGCGATCGCGCTGCCGAGGTCGCCGCTATGCGCGAGTACGCCTGCCAGCACGCCGAACAGCACGCCGACGAGCGCCGCGTAGCCGCCGCGCTCGCCGTTCGAAATCATCCGCGAGATGTGCCGCTGCAGCACGTGCCCCATCTCGTGACCCAGCACCGCCGCGAGTTCGGACTCGGTCTGCGTCGCCACGATCAACCCCGTGTTCACGCCGATGAAACCGCCCGGCAGCGAAAACGCGTTGATCTGTGCGTCGCGCACCGCGAAAAGTTCGAAATCCGGACGATAACCGCCGATGTACAGCGCGCTGGCCGCGGCCGCGAGCTTGGCGGCGACCGAATTCAGGTAGTCGCGCACGAGCCAGTCGTCGAGATAGTCGGGGTCGCGGCGTATGTCGCGCATCACGCGCTCGCCGAGCTTGCGTTCGGCCTGTGGAGTCAGCGAACCGGCGCCGCCGCTGCCGAGATCGGGCAATTGCTGCGCGACGATCGGCGCGCGCCAGTCGTTGCTGCCGGTTTTGCCGCCATTGCTGCCGCTAGCGCCGCCATCGGAAAAACGGCTCTGCGCGCCGCCGTAGGTGCCGAACACGCCGCGCGCGATGTCGGGCGGCAGGATCGACTCGGCATGCTCATCGCTGGGGCCGCTGACGAGCGGCGCCTCGGACGACGAGGTTCCCGGCGTGATGGCCGCCCCGCCAGTCGATTGCGCGAACGCGCCGGGCGGCATTGCGAGGGCGACGGATAGCAACGCAGCGAGGAATCGTTTTGAACGCATCGCGAAGCCGGTCTGACGAAGTCGAAAAAAAGTCGCCCGTGGCCCGGACTAAGATAGCGGGCAAGGGCGTCGAAGGACGCGTACGAGGCAAAACGCAGGGCACGACACAGCGCAAGTGTAACCAGTCGCCACGACGATTCGGGGCCACGCCGCACTGCTATGATAGGCGCCCTCTGAAGGAGTCAACCATGCCTGAACTCACACATTTCGATGCGTCTGGTGACGCGCATATGGTGGATGTCGGCGGCAAGCAGGAGACCAGGCGCATCGCGATTGCGCGTGGCTCGATCCGCATGCTGCCCGACACGCTCGCGCTGATCCGCGACGGCAACGCCAAAAAGGGCGACGTGATCGGCGTCGCGCGGATCGCGGCGATCCAGGCCTCGAAGCGCACCGCCGATCTGATTCCGCTGTGCCATCCGCTCGCGCTTACACGCGTGAAGGCCGACTTCGAACTCGACGAGCAGATGCCCGGCGTGCATTGCACGGTCCAGGTCGAGACGCTTGGACGCACGGGCGTCGAAATGGAAGCGCTCACCGCCGTGCAGGTCGGGCTGCTGACCGTGTACGACATGTGCAAGGCGGTGGATCGCGGCATGACCATCACCGATGTGAAGGTGATGGAGAAGCATGGGGGAAAGTCGGGGGATTGGGTCGCGCAAGCATGAAGCGCGGATCGACAACTATCCGGGTAGCAACATGACCATCGACGAACTGCTCAAGCAGCTACTGGCGTTTCGCGACGCGCGCGACTGGCGGCAGTTTCATACGTTGCGCAATCTGATCGTCTCCACCGGCATCGAAGCCGGCGAGCTTCTGGAGACGATTCAATGGAAGTCCGACGCGCAGATCGACACGTTGCTCAGCGATCCCGAGCAATCGACGAACCTCCGGCACGAGTGCGCCGACGTCTTCATGTACCTGCTGCTGGTGGCCCATACCGCGGGCTTCGATCTCGTTGACGCGGCAGCGGAAAAACTGCAGCTGAACGAAGCGCGCTACCCCGTCGACAAGGCTAAAGGCACCGCCGCGAAGTATTCAGAGCTTTGAACTTCGAGGCGCGGAGGCCTGCCTTGGCGGGAGCATGCTCGAGCCCCCGTGGTTCGATCAGTCTTCGTCGCTGTCGTCGTCCGGTACCGCATCGGCTGCCGGCGTGCCGTAGCGCTTCACCAACTGCTCCTTGAAGCCCGCGAGCGACTTCTGCTCGTCGACGAGCTGGTACAGATAGCCGAGCTGCGCGGGCCAGTCCTTCAGCTCCTCGGCGAAAATCCGCAGGCGTTCGACCGTATCGAGCGCCGCCGCGGTATCGCCAGTCAGCGCCTGCAGCACCGCGTAGCGACGCAGCACGGTTTCGCCCGGCAATAGCGCGATCGCCTGCTTGTGCATCGCGAGCTTGCGTTGCAGGTTCAGCGGATTCATCGGCTGCAGCGTCGCGAGACCGTATTCGCCCCACGCGCCGAACATGAACGACGGGGCGGCGCTGTACTGTTCGGCTGGACGCTGGCCGTAGTACAGCACCTCGGCACGCGCATAGTCGCGATAGATCGGATACAGCGCGGTGAGTCCGCCGAATACCACGACCGCGAACGCGCCGAGCGACAGATTCGCGGGCACCGCGCGCAACGGCCGCGTTTCGAGCAAGCCGAACACGAACATCGCGGGCAACAGGAAGAACATGTACTGCTGCGGATACTCGACGAGCGCATGCATCGTCAGCACGCCGATCAGCGCGATGCCGAACACGCGCGTGGCGCTTTGCGGCGCACGCACGACACGCACGAGCCACGCGACGAGACCCACGAGCACGATTCCTAGACCGATCAGACCGGTTTTCGCGAGCAGATCGACGAAGATGTCATGCGAGTTGTTGGCGATTTCGACGCCGCCCAGTTGCCTGACGAGCTCAAACTGATAGCGCGGAAATTCGCCCCAGCCGACGCCGAGCAGCGGATGCTGCTTGAACATCGTCCAGCCGTATTTCAATAGCGCGATGCGCGGCGCGATCTGGCCGGCATCCTGGAAGCGCTCGGCCGCCGACTGCCCGAGTTCAAGGTGAAAGCGCGCATTGGCCCAGCGAATCACCGCATTGACCACGAAAAACAGCACCGCGAGCGCGATCGGCACCAGCCAGTCACGGTTGCTACGGCGCGATTGCGGTTCGTTGCGGGTCTGCGCGAACGCCATCCAGAAGCCGGCCACGACGATCACACCCATCTGCAGCCACGGACCGCGCGACACGGTCAGCGCGAGGCCGACCGAGAAAATCGTCGACACGAGCAGCCAGATAGGCAGCGCGATGCGGCGCGTCTGCACGAGGTACAGCGCGCCCGCCATCGCGAACGCGATATAGGTCGCGAGGTGGTTCGCCTGCGCCATGTTGCCGAACGGCCGGCGATCGACGGTGAGGTTGTACGCAACGACGAGCGGCGCCACACGCGTCTCGAGGTGAAACAGCTGGATCACCTGGCTGAACACCGCGAACAGACCGCCGACGATCAACGCCCCCGCCGCCCAGCGCAACGCGGTCTCGTCGAGTTTCACGCGCGCGAAGCCATAGCCCACATGCACGGCCATCCACGCAGCGAGCAGGAAGCCCGCGCCGAGCCAGTTCATCGACGGCTTCGCGACCGGCAGCACGAAGGTCTGCACGACCAGCACGAGGCCGAACAGCAAGGGCACGAGCGCGACCGTGGGCGACGCGAAGCTCACGCGCGGCCGCGTGGTCGCGACCATCAGCACGACGGCCGCCCCGGTCAGCAGATACAGCCCGAGCGAGGTGAATTCGGCGTAAAAAGTTGGGATCGGATACGTATGGTTGGCAACCGCGTAGGGGAGGATCAACGCAAGAGCCAGCAGTACGAGAGACAGGTAGCGCGCGAAAGGGGTGGGCATCGAATCAACGGTGGGCGTCAGGTAGGGTAGCCCCTCTTCCTTGCGGAAAAGGGGCCCCCTAAGAACCGTACGTGCGAGTTTCCCCGCATACGGCTCAAGCCTACATATTTCTTTACAAAGCCCCGTCAGAGCAACGACGGAGCCGGCTTAGTTACCACAAGTTTACCAACGTGTACCTGCCGGTGGCAGTCGGGGTGGAGCAGAACCCTGTTCGACAGAGCGTCGGTCCCACCATGCATCCGATATTCCAGATGATGGTCGTGCCAACTGGTCTCGTTCGTCAAAGCCCAACCACAGTGCGCACACAAGCCGCCCTGTGATTTGTACAGCGATACCCATTGCTTGCGATAACGCATCGAGTACTCCATGCGCTCCTGCCGCAATTGCTCGCTGTACTGCTCCCACATTGGATCAAACGGATTGAATTCCCCTTTGACCTTCCTGTGGCGCCTGATGTCCGTACCGCTGATCTGGTACAGCTCAAGCAAACCCTTGCTGCCGTCCTCTTGAACTACGGGAGCGGCGAACACCCAATGCCGATTGCCGAGCGAGTGAAAGTACTTCCGTCTCACCCAATCCGCGCTCTTGTTCGGATGCCTCCGCTTCGACCACCGCCAGAGCCTGTAAAACACCAGCGACTCCATGCGGCTATACGCCTGCTTGGCTACTACAGGGCTGTGATATTGCGCCCAGCCTCGTAGCATCGGATTCAGCAATCGGATCAACTCCTCCTGCTTTACCGCCTTGTGACCGCTGATGATATCCGCCACCTTGCGATAGAACGTCCGCACGTTCTTCCCGCTCGGCTTGATGAGCAGCGTTCCCGAATACTTCCGGAAATTCCACCCGAGGAAATCAAAGCCTTCGTCAATGTGAACGATCCGGGTCTTCTCCTGCGATAGTTGCAATCCCCGTACCTCAAGGAAGGTTTCTATCCAAGGTCTGACTTCGTGTTCCAGCATCTCTTGCGAGTCGCCGGTGATGACAAAGTCGTCCGCGTATCGCACAACATTCACTTTCAGCTTGTTCGCCTTCCCGATCCCAAATTTCGCACCGAGGTGCGCAATCAGTTCGCGTTCCAGCCCGTTCAGCGTCACGTTTGCCAGCGTCGGGGAAATGATGCCTCCCTGCGGCGTACCGGCCTCCGTCGCCTGTAGCTGCCCTTTGTAAATCAGGCCAGCCTTCAACCATTTGCGAAGGATCACCCTGTCCATCGGGACATTGTTTTCCAGCCACTCATGGTTGATGTGGTCAAAGCATCCCTTGATGTCCGCCTCAAGTACCCATTGCGCGGAACGGCGACGGGCCATGACAACGAAAATCTGAGACATCGCATCAGCCGTCGAACGATTTAGCCTGAACCCATAAGAGTTCGGGTCGCTCGTCGACTCTGCTACCGGCTCCAAGGCCAGCAGATACAAGGCTTGCATCGCCCTGTCCTGCATGGTCGGAATGCCCAGAGGGCGTTCCTTCCCATTGGCCTTGGGGATAAAGACTCTCCGTAGAGGCAGAGGCTTATATCCGTGCCGCTTCAACCTGCCGACAGCAAGCCATCGGCTTTCAGGCGAATCCCATAGCTCGCGATCGACTCCAGCCGTTCGCGCACCTTGGTTCTGCGTAACACGTCGTACCGCATACAGCTTTGCGGACAACGTGCGAGTCAGCATCCGTTGCAAGGCTTTCACCCTGCGCCAGTCACTTTCTCGCGTCGCCTTCGCAATTCGAATCTGCATCCCTCTCACGTTCCGTTCAACCCGACGCCAATCTACGGCGTGCCAGTTGTCCGGCGCGTGGGAAAGCGCAGATCCGGTCTTTCGACCAGATACTTTCATGCTGCTCTCCTACCTGGAAAAGTCCCCAGACAGAAGGCGCATCTCCCCCAGCGGGGCAGATACACCCCGCTGGGGAACAACAAAACTCAATGCAGGCGCATGCTCCTGCATCTGACCAAGTTACAGAGGGTAGTCAGCCGTCTTGCGACGGTAGACCAGACGGAAGTCTGCCCGCTTTCGCGTGGGGTGATGTCCCAACCCCTATCCGAACCATTACAGCCCGGCTTTCGCTTTTTCCGTCCTCCCCTACCTGCACGATCAACAGCGTCCCTTGCGGTTCGCCTGCCAGCCCTACTGCGCTGGCAACCATACAGGCTTACCACGTTCCCGGCATGTCACACGACTGACGTAGGTTCTGCCTCTTCCCCGGTGGCTAAGTGACGACGTAATCCGACGGTTGAGCGGATTAACCAGCCACGTACCTTTTGGTTAGAGCCCAATGTTCAAGCAGCTTTGGCTCCTCAGTGCTTACGAGGTTTATCAGCAGTTCACTTACATTAACCATATCAGCCAGCCTAGCTCCTCAACCCCCTTGCTGCTGGGAGTCTCCAGATCGTTCCTCGCGGAGCCGATCTGCCCGAAACCTCCGGGGGCTACATTGTCAGAAGAGCTTCACACCCCACCGTTGCCAGTGACGCATGTCTTCCTAGGCTACTGCTGGTCGTACAGCAGGTTCCCTTCCTCACCCGGACATCAGGCAAGGCAAAACAATGACACACCGAGCTTTCGCTCGTATCGGTTTGCGAATCCGTTGCTGTTAAAGCGCAGGAATTGCACACGACATCCCGCCTGGTCGGCGGAGATGAAGCCGCTGACTGGGCGGAACCTGACGGTAATCAGGTCAATACAATGCGATTCTCCGGCTGGACAAGCCCGAATCACGCTTCACAAAAAAATATGGGGCGTAGTCCCGAAGGACCACGCACTCAGCTACTAGAAATCACCCCCGAAGGGGCCTCAAGCACATCTTTACTGCAGTCGATGCTCGTAACGTGAGCGAACGGACACGAGCGTGCGTGTCGCACCAACCGGCGCACTATACAAAAATTTCGTTGCACTGTGCGCCGGTTCGGCCGAAATAGGCTGCAAATCAGCCCTTTACGTTGTGGCTACGAGTCGTCCGGTGAGCGCTCGGCCGTCGCCTCGCTCGTTCATCCGCCCCCTTACGAACGGCACTCTGGCGGCGCCAGATTCGCGGCGAGCGTCGGCGCTTCACCCGGCATCGGCCCCGACCCCGGCGCCGGCAGCGACGACGCGCTCTTGCCGCTCGCAAAGCATTCCCACGTCAGCGCACCGGTCTGCACCGTGTCCTTGCTCAACGCGACGCGTGCGCTCGGCGCATCGGCGTTGTCCGGCACCGAGGGCACCAGCGTCATCGTGTTCGCGCCGGCCTGCGCGACGCGCGTCGAGTACGTGATCGTGATCTGGCCGGTGTCGTCGTCGATCTGGATGGACTCGACGTTGCGTGTGGCAGGCGGCGACGCATAACCGCCGCTGAACGCGTTGCCGCTCGCGGCGTTTTCGGCCACCGCGAGCCGCGCCGACGCCGCGAGCGACAAGCCCTCGCCGACCCGGCTGCGCGCCAGATAGTCCTGATACGCGGGAATCGCATAGGCGGCGATCACGCCGACGATCGCCAGCACGATCATCAACTCGATCAACGTGAACCCGAGGCCGCAGCGCCGGCAGAGGCGCGTGAACCAATTCTCGCGCCAGCGTGCGCGGCGTGACCTGCGCGAGAATTGCGTCGATTGGGAGTAAGGGGAATATGGCAAGGTAACGATCATCGGCAGACTCCTGATACGAGAAACGCCCGGCCCGTGGATCGGGAACAGGCGTTTCAATCGTAGCGAGCGACGCTCGCGCGTCACAGTCAGCCGGATGGCCAGGCTTGCATTCGGACGGCATCACGGCTTAGGCAGCGGCGCACCGTCAATGCCATGCTCACACCGCCGCGCGTTTCGCGTTGCGGCGCTTCAACAGATAACCGACGATCACGACGAACAGCGCGCCCGCGATGCTCATCCCGTATTCGGCGACGGGCGTATCGAGGATCGGCCAGCGGTCGCCGGCCGGGTCGTTGACCATCAGGCGTCCCGCGATCCAGCCGAGCAGACCCGCGCCGAACAGCACGATGCCCGGAAAGCGATCGAGCAGCTTCAGAATCAGCTGGCTGCCCCACACGATCAGCGGAATGCTCACGACGAGGCCAAAGATCACCAGAGCCAACCGGTGCTCATGCTCCGCGGCTTCGGCAGCGCCGGCGATCGCGATCACGTTGTCCACGCTCATCACCGCGTCCGCGATGATGATCGTCTTCACCGCCGAGATCAGCTTGTCGGCCGGCTTCACCTTGTCGTGAACGTCGTGCGCGGGCGCCAGCAGGCGCACGCCGATCCACAGCAGCAGCAGGCCGCCCGCGAACTTCAGGAACGGCACGTCGAGCAGCGCGACTGCGAACGCAATCAGCACGACGCGCAGCACGATCGCGCCGGCGGTTCCCCACACGATGCCGCGCATGCGCTGCGACTGCGGCAGACTGCGGCAGGCGAGCGCAATGACGACCGCGTTATCGCCACCGAGCAGAACGTCGATGACGATGATCTGAAAGACCGCGCCCCAATTGAGCGTCGTGAAGAATTCCAGCATGGAAAAAGAATAAGAAAAAATCGACCGGGCGGACAGAAACACGGCGCGAGCACGGACGAAAAAAAGCGGGGGAGTCTGCACTCCCCCGCTTTTCGGGACCGCTCGCTCACGAAAGGACTTCGAAAGCGTATCAAAATCGCGCGCCTACGGCACGCGGATTCGATTTACAGCATCGCCTTCAGAAGCCGCGCCATTTCCGACGGGTTCTTCGTGACCTTGATACCGCATGCGTCCATGATTTCCAGCTTCGCTTCAGCGGTGTCCGCACCGCCCGAGATCAGCGCGCCGGCGTGGCCCATGCGCTTGCCCGGAGGCGCCGTGACGCCAGCGATGAAGCCAACCACCGGCTTCTTCATGTTGCCCTTGATCCACTCGGCAGCGTTCGCTTCGTCCGGACCGCCGATTTCGCCGATCATGATGACGGCGTCCGTATCCGGATCGTCGTTGAACATCTTCATCACGTCGATGTGCTTCAGACCGTTGATCGGGTCGCCGCCGATACCGACTGCCGACGACTGGCCGAGGCCGATCGCGGTCAGCTGGCCGACTGCTTCATACGTCAGCGTGCCCGAACGCGACACGACGCCGATGCGGCCTTTGCGGTGGATGTGACCCGGCATGATGCCGATCTTCAGCTCGTCCGGCGTGATCGTGCCCGGGCAGTTCGGTCCGAGCAGCAGCGTCTTGCGGTTTTCGCGACGCATACGGTCCTTGATCTCGATCATGTCGCGGACGGGGATGCCTTCCGTGATGCAGATTGCGAGATCCAGGTCGGCTTCGACGGCTTCCCAGATTGCCGCGGCAGCGCCTGCCGGCGGAACGTAAATCACCGACACGGTCGCGCCCGTTTCAGCCTTGGCTTCAGCGACGCTCGCGTAGATGGGGATGCCTTCGAAATCTTCGCCCGCACGCTTCGGGTTCACGCCCGCGACGTACGCTTCGCGGCCGTTTGCGTATTCACGGCAAGCACGCGTGTGGAACTGCCCGGTCTTGCCGGTGATGCCCTGCGTGATGACCTTGGTGTCTTTGTTGATCAGAATCGACATGTATTGACCTCTGTTCGTTTGGCGTCGCGCGGTAGCGCCACCCGGCGCGATACTTCACGCCTGTGTCGCTCGCGCGCCGCCACTCGTCATTTTGGCAAATGAGCTGGTAAATGCGCCGTAGACAGGTGGCTTACGCCTTGCCCGAAGCAGCTGCGACGACCTTCTGAGCCGCTTCTTCCATGCTGTCCGCCGAGATGATCGGCAGGCCGGATTCAGCGAGCATCTTCTTGCCCAGGTCTTCGTTCGTGCCCTTCATGCGGACCACGAGCGGCACCTTCAGCGACACGGCCTTCGACGCCGCGATCACGCCTTCCGCGATCACGTCGCAGCGCATGATGCCTCCGAAGATGTTGACCAGAATCGCGGTCAGGTTCGGGTTCTTCAGCATGATCTTGAACGCTTCGGTGACCTTCTCGGTCGTCGCACCACCGCCGACGTCGAGGAAGTTCGCCGGTTCGCCGCCGAACAGCTTGATGGTGTCCATCGTTGCCATGGCGAGGCCAGCGCCGTTCACGAGGCAGCCGATGTTGCCGTCAAGCGAGATGTACGCGAGGTCGAACTTCGACGCTTCGATTTCAGCCGGATCTTCTTCGTCCAGATCGCGGTACGCGACGATTTCCGGGTGACGGAACAGCGCGTTCGAGTCGAAGTTGAACTTCGCGTCGAGTGCGATGACCTTGCCGTCGCCGGTCAGGATCAGCGGGTTGATTTCGGCGAGCGATGCGTCGGTTTCCCAGAATGCCTTGTACAGGCCTTGCAGGATCGCGCGGGCTTGCGGGATCGAAGCGTCGGGCACGCCGATCTTCTTCGCGAGGTCGTCTGCTTCCGAGTCCTTCAGGCCGGTCGACGGATCGACTGCAACCTTGTGGATCAGCTCAGGCGTCTTTTCCGCGACTTCTTCGACGTCCATGCCGCCTTCGCTCGACGCCATCACGACGATCTTCTGCGAAACGCGATCAATCACGAGACCGACATACAGTTCCTTCTTGATGTCGGCGCCTTCTTCGATCAGCAGGCGGTTCACCTTCTGGCCTTCCGGACCGGTCTGGTGCGTGACGAGCTGCATGCCGAGGATCTGGTTCGAGTACTCGCGAACCTGTTCCAGCGACTTGGCGACCTTGACGCCGCCGCCCTTGCCACGGCCACCTGCGTGGATCTGAGCCTTGACGACCCACACCGGGCCGCCGAGCTCTTCCGCGGCCTTGACCGCATCATCCACCGAGAAGACCGGCTTGCCGCGCGGTACCGCGACGCCGAATTTCCGCAGGATTTCCTTACCCTGGTACTCGTGAATCTTCATGCGTGATTCCCTTCAGTCTGAGAGTTGGATAGAACTTCGATTCCGTTTTGCCGCCGTTCAGGCCGACGCGTCGCCGCCTCGTGCGCGGGCCGCCGCGTCGTCCGACGAGGCCGCGCGTTCCGCCGGACGCGGTGCGTGGCCATACCAGCGCGGATAAAACTGTTTCACCGCCTCGCCGTCGAAACGCAGCGCATGGCAGCGTCCCAGCTGGAATGGCGGCTTGTCGTTGGAATGCTCGCCTGTGCCGTTAGACGATTCGTCTCCCGAACCCGCGTTCGCGCCCGGCGTGCCTTCATCGGTGTTCCAAACTTCGCCGGCGAACGCCTGGATCGCGGCGGTCGGCAGCATCGCGCACAGCTCGGTGAGATGCGTGCAACCGGCCGTGCCGGCCAGCAAACGGGCAGCATCGCGACGGAAGTTATGGAACAGATTGAGCCCGATGAGGGCACGGTAGGCGGGATTGCTGGCCTGGCATAACCCTGGATAGGGCACCCAGTCGGACGACGCCTCGGCGTCGACGACGTTGAGCTTGCGATCGATGGTGATGCGAAGCCAGAGTTCATGGATCGGCTGACCATTGGGCCGGATTCCCGACGGAAGCGCCACATCGCGAGGCTTTTCGTCGGTCAGGCACGCTTCCACATCCCACAGGCCATCGGCTCGCTCGTAAGCTTCCGCTCTGATTGCGCGACGATGGCGCAACTGACGGGACACTGGCGGGGAGAGCGACATGCGGGAAGGAAAGGCCGGATTGGAAAACCTTTGGATTTTAGCATAACGGGTATTTGGGACAGCCCCGATTGCGCACGGCCTCGCGCCGGGTTATGGCGTGGCAATCGACGGCCGTCAGGGCTGACGTGCTAGTCGCCGTCCCAGATGTCGTCGATACCCTTCAGGATCTTGCCGATCGTCGCGCCGGAGAAGCCACGCGACGCCAGGAAGCGCGCCTGCTTCGCGCGCTCCGCCGGCGTTTGTGGCAGCTGGCCGAACTTCTTGAGCCAGACCGCCTGGGCGCGCGCGAGTTCGGTTGCACGCAATTGCGCACTCGCCTCTTCGACGACCGCCGGGTTCAGCGCGTGCTGCTTCAGTTCACCGAGAATGCGGCTCGTGCCAAGCCGCGATGCGCGCCGGTGAACCAGACTTTCCGCGAAGCGCGAGTCCGATAGCCAGTTTTCGGCTTCCAGCGAGTCAAGCACCGTGTCGAGCGAATCGGTTTCCTCGACGTAGGGCTTCAGCTTGCGCGCGAGTTCGGCGCGGCTATATTCGCGACGCGACAGATAGCCGAGCGCCCGTGCTTTCAGCGAACGGGCTGGGCGTTGGGATTTTCTGCTGTCGTCTTGGTCGGCCTGCCCCGGCTTCACTTCGTCGGCCTGGCGACGCGAACGGCTGTAGGTGACTTCGGAGGGGGGGCGGGAATCGCGCCCGGAGAAATCCGGGCTGGACGATGCTGCAGGGGATGCAGACCGTGTACGCTGCGGCCCGCGGCCTGAGGCGCGGTCGTGTGCGTCGAACGATTCGAACGGATCGAATGGATCGCCGGAATCTGGCGATCCATCCGCCGTGTCGCGCGGGCCGTCCGGATGGCGTCCAGAGTCGGAACCGGACAGCGGCCGGCCTTTGCGTATCACGTGATGCTTACTCTTCTTCGTCCGCGACTTCAGCGCCCGCGCCAGTCACGGCGTCCGCCATCGCGGTGACGCCCAGCGATTCGCGGATACGGTTTTCGATTTCGCGAGCGATGTCCGGATTTTCGCGCAGGAATTCACGCGCGTTGTCCTTGCCCTGACCGATCCGCTCGCCGTTGTAGCTGTACCATGCGCCAGCCTTGTCGACGATCTTCGCCTGCACGCCGAGGTCGATGATTTCGCCCTGACGCGAGATGCCCTCGCCGTACAGGATGTCGAAGATCGCTTCGCGGAACGGCGGCGACACCTTGTTCTTGACAACCTTCACGCGCGTTTCGTTGCCGATCACTTCGTCGTTCTTCTTGATCGAACCGATGCGGCGGATGTCCAGACGCACCGACGCGTAGAACTTCAGCGCATTACCGCCCGTGGTGGTTTCCGGGTTGCCGAACATCACGCCGATCTTCATGCGGATCTGGTTGATGAAGATCACGAGGCAGTTCGTGCGCTTGATCGTGCCGGTCAGCTTGCGCAGTGCCTGCGACATCAGACGCGCCTGCAGACCCGGCAGCGAGTCGCCCATTTCGCCTTCGATTTCCGCCTTCGGCACCAGCGCCGCCACCGAGTCGATCACGATCATGTCGATCGAGCCCGAGCGCACCAGCGCGTCGGCGATTTCGAGCGCCTGCTCGCCGGTGTCCGGCTGCGAGACCAGCAGGTCGGCGACGTTCACGCCGAGCTTGCCCGCGTATTGAATGTCCAGCGCGTGTTCCGCGTCGATGAACGCCGCGGTGCCGCCGAGCTTCTGCATTTCGGCGATGACCTGAAGCGTCAGCGTGGTTTTACCGGACGATTCCGGACCGTAGATTTCGACCACGCGGCCGCGCGGCAAACCGCCGACGCCCAATGCGATGTCGAGGCCGAGCGATCCGGTGGAGACCACCTGGATGTCTTCGACTGCCTCACCTGCGCCGAGCCGCATGACCGACCCTTTGCCGAACTGCTTTTCGATCTGCGCGAGCGCGGCGGCGAGAGCCTTGCTCTTTTCAGCAGTCAGTCCAGCCGAGCCTTTCTTGCTTTCTTCCATGAATCGTCCTTTGCTATGATGAACGGCGTCTGAGGCAGGTGTGCACCCGTGGTTTCACTCGAATTGAGCGGAGCCTGCAGGACATCACACGAAACGCAGACACTGTATAAAAAAACAGTGGTTTTGGCAAGCGCGATTATCATGCGAACGCGCATTTTTACTGTCGCGTCACCCCCACTACCCACAATAATGTTCGGAGACCGCTGCGCGCCGGGGCAAGCCCCACGGTGCCGGCAAAGCCAGGCTGGCGCACCATGCGAATTCTGATTGCCGAAGACGACAGCATACTCGCGGACGGTCTGGTTCGATCACTCCGCCAATCGGCCTATGCGGTCGATCACGTCAAAAGCGGCGTAGAAGCCGATACCGCGTTGTCAATGCAGACGTTCGACCTATTGATCCTCGATCTGGGCCTGCCGCGCATGTCCGGGCTCGAGGTGCTGCGCCGCCTGCGCGCGCGCAATTCGAACCTGCCCGTGCTGATCCTGACCGCCGCAGACAGTGTGGACGAACGCGTCAAAGGCCTCGACCTCGGCGCCGACGATTACATGGCCAAGCCCTTCGCGCTGAACGAACTCGAAGCTCGCGTGCGCGCGCTGACGCGGCGCGGTGCCGGCGGTGGCCCGACCGTCGTGCGGCATGGCTCACTGTCGTTCGATCAGGTGGGCCGCATCGCCTATGTCAACGACCAGGTGATCGATCTGTCCGCGCGCGAGCTCGGTCTGCTCGAAGTGCTGCTGCAACGGATCGGCCGGCTGGTCTCGAAAGAGCAGCTGGTCGACCATCTTTGCGAATGGGGCGAGGAAGTCAGCAACAACGCGATCGAAGTCTACGTGCACCGGCTGCGCAAGAAGATCGAGCCGAGCGGCGTGCGCATCATCACCGTGCGCGGGCTCGGCTACTGCCTCGAAAAAGCGGCGCCGCCGGCGAATGCGAACACGCCCGCCGCCGCTGCCGGCTCCGAGCCGCAAACGGCACAAGCGGCACAAGCGGCACCACCATCCACCGCGCCGTCGTCTGCCGCGATGCCGGCGAGCCATCACTACAAATAGAGGCCAGCGATGTCCGCACGCGCTGATCGCGCCACGGCGCACGCGGCGGACCTCGACGAGGCGCGCGACGCGCGCTACGCCAACCCGTTCGCCCCGCCCGACGAAACCGAAGCCGCCGCCGAAGCGCGTCCGCGCTCCCTGTTCGGCGAGATTCTCGACTGGATGCTCGCGCCGCTGCTGCTGCTGTGGCCGATGAGCCTCGCGGTCACCTATCTGGTCGCGAAGTCGATCGCGAACGGCCCGTTCGACCGCGCGCTCGAAACCGACGCCTATGTGCTCGCGCGCCAGATCCATCCGGTCAACGGCGTCGCGGAGCTGTCGCTGCCCGAGTCGACGCGCGATTTCCTGCGCGCCGACAACGTCGACAGCGTGTTCTTTCAGGTGCTCGGCACGCGCGGCGAGCTGGTGGCCGGCGAGCGCGACATGCCGCTGCCGCACGAGGAGGACCGCCCGCCACCGGGCCTCGTCGAATTCCGCGACGACGTGCTGCGCGGCAATGACATCCGCGTCGCGTATACGACCGTCGAGTTTCCGCAGACGCCGGGCGCGCAGCCCGTGCTGGTGCAGGTCGCCGAAACGCTCGACAAGCGCAGCCAGCTCGCCAACGACATCATCAAGGGCGTGATCCTGCCGCAGTTCGTGATTCTGCCGCTCGCGATCCTGCTCGTGTGGTTCGGGCTGTCGCGCGGGCTGGAACCGCTGCATGCGCTGCAGGCGCATATCCGCGCGCGCCGGCCGGACGATCTGTCGCCGCTCGAAGCGCGCCGCGCGCCGCCGGAAATCGAGCCGCTCGTCACGTCGTTCAACGATCTGCTCACGCGCCTCGAACAGAACATGGAGCTGCAAAAGCGCTTCATCGCCGACGCCGCGCATCAGATGAAAACGCCGCTCGCCGGCCTGCGCACGCAGGCCGAGCTTGCGCTGCGCCAGAACGCGTCGGCCGAGGTGCATCGCTCGCTCGAACAGATCGCGACCAGTTCCGAGCACGCCGCGCGGCTCGTCACACAGCTGCTCGCGCTCGCGCGCGCGGAGAACCGTCGGTCGGGGCAGATCTTCACGCCGGTCGAACTCGGCGAACTCGCCCGCAGCGCGGTGCGCGAATGGGTGCAGGCCGCGCTCGCGAAGCAGATGGACCTCGGCTACGAAGCACCCGACGAGCCGGTCGAAGTCGCTGGCAATCCGGTGATGCTGCGCGAAATGCTGTCGAATCTGATCGACAACGCGATCCGGTATACGCCGGCGGGCGGCCGCATCACCGTGCGCGTGCGCCACGACGCCCCGGCGCGGCTCGTGCATCTGGAAGTCGAGGACACCGGGCTCGGCATTCCGGCCAGCGAGCGCTCGCGCGTGGTCGAGCGCTTCTACCGGATTCTGGGCCGCGAGGGCGACGGCAGCGGCCTCGGTCTCGCGATCGTGCGCGAGATCGCGGCGATGCACGGCGGCGAGCTCGCCATCGACGACAACGTCTACCAGGAGTCGCCGCGGCTCGCCGGCACCCTGGTGCGCGTCAGCTTGCAGGTGCTCGAACGGGGGCGGGACTTACCCTAACACGGCCGGATCGTCAGCTTGATCGTCAGCGTGTTTTTGAGATATTTCAGCGCGGATTGCGCAAATATCGCCGCACAATGACCGAAATTGATTGCCTGTTCGCCGGTTTACCGGACTACCCCAGGTTTTGGCGTCGAGTCAGAACGCCGTAAGTTTCCACTCCAATAATCGGTTGCACGGGGACGCCTGCGCTGGCGATCCGTGTGTATATCAATATTGGAGACGACATATGGCTACCGTTGGCGGGCAACTCTCGCACGCGCCGATGACGCGCGATGAGAAGCGGGTGATCTTCGCATCGTCGCTGGGTACGGTTTTCGAGTGGTACGACTTTTATCTGGCCGGCTCGCTTGCGGCCTTCATCAGCAAGAGCTTCTTTTCCGGCGTCAATCCGACCGCGGCGTTCATCTTCACGCTGCTCAGCTTCGCCGCGGGCTTCGCGGTGCGGCCGTTCGGCGCGATCGTATTCGGGCGGCTCGGCGACATGGTCGGGCGCAAGTACACGTTCCTGATCACGATCATCATCATGGGCCTGTCGACGTTCCTCGTCGGCTTCCTGCCGGGCTATGCCGCGATCGGCATCGCTTCGCCGGTTATCTTCATCGCGATGCGTTTGCTGCAGGGTCTCGCGCTCGGCGGCGAGTACGGCGGCGCCGCGACCTACGTGGCCGAACACGCGCCGGCGAACCGCCGCGGCTTCTACACCGCGTGGATCCAGACCACCGCGACGCTCGGCCTGTTCCTGTCGCTGCTCGTGATCCTCGGCGTACGCACTTTCATGGGCGAAGACTCGTTCGGCGCCTGGGGCTGGCGCATTCCGTTCGTCGTGTCGATCCTGCTGCTCGCGGTGTCGGTGTGGATTCGCCTGCAACTGCATGAGTCGCCGGTGTTCGCGCGCATCAAGGCCGAGGGCAAGACCTCGAAGGCGCCGCTCTCCGAAGCGTTCGGCCAGTGGAAGAACCTGAAGGTCGTGATTCTCGCGCTGCTCGGCCTGACGGCCGGCCAGGCTGTCGTGTGGTACACGGGCCAGTTCTACACGCTGTTCTTCCTCACACAGACGCTGAAGGTCGACGGCACGAGTGCCAACATCATGATCGCGCTCGCGCTGCTGATCGGCACGCCGTTCTTCCTGTTCTTCGGCTCGCTGTCGGATCGGATCGGCCGCAAGCCGATCATCATGGCCGGTCTGCTGATCGCCGCGCTGACCTACTTCCCGCTGTTCAAGGCGCTCACGCACTACACGAACCCGGCGCTCGAAGCCGCGACCGCGAAGTCGCCGATCGTCGTGATCGCCGATCCGGGCGAGTGCTCGTTCCAGTTCAACCCGGTGGGCACGGCTAAGTTCGTGACCTCGTGCGATATCGCGAAGGGCGCGCTGTCGCGAGCCGGCCTGAACTACGACAACGTCGCGGCGCCGGCCGGCACGATCGCGCAGATCCGCGTGGGTGATACGGTCGTCAACACGTTCGACGGCCGCGCCCCGGATGCGAAGGAGCAAGCCAAGGCCTTCGAGAAGACGCTCGCCGCGACGCTGAAGGCCGCCGGCTACCCGCCGAAGGCCGATCCGGCTCAGATCAACTGGCCGATGAGCATCGTGGTCCTGACGATCCTCGTGATCTACGTAACGATGGTCTACGGTCCGATCGCGGCGATGCTGGTCGAGATGTTCCCGACGCGCATCCGTTATACGTCGATGTCGCTGCCGTATCACATCGGCAATGGCTGGTTCGGCGGCTTCCTGCCGGCGACCGCGTTCGCGATCGTCGCGGCGCGGGGCAACATCTACTCGGGGCTCTGGTATCCGATCATCATCGCGGCGATCACCTTCGTGATCGGCATGCTGTTCGTGCGCGAGACCAAGGACTCGGATATCTACGCAAAAGATTGAGCGGACCGCCAGTCTGGGCTATCTGAAAAACTTGTGCGCCGGGGGTTGACAGCCTCCGGTTGCCCCAGCATAATCTCGCTTCTTTCGGCGAATTAGCTCAGTCGGTTAGAGCGACGGAATCATAATCCGCAGGTCCGGGGTTCGAGTCCCTGATTCGCCACCAGCTTCAAGAAAAAGCCGCTGTCCCACAAGGACAGCGGCTTTTTTGTTTTTCACCGCTGCCACGTCAACTCAGGTCGTTACCCGATCCGGCCGGTGTCGGGTGAAAGAGAAGCGCCACGACGGTCATCAGCCCGAAGGCCGCACCCGCATAAAACGTCATGGCTGCACCCACACGTTCCCACAACTGACCTGCGATAACGCTCGAAACCAGCGTCACGATGCCGCTCAGCAGATTGAAGAAACCAAACGCAGTCCCACGCAAATGCGCTGGCGCCGTGTGCGCGACCATCGTGGCGAGCAGGCCTTGCGTCATCCCCATGTGCAGCCCCCAAAGCGCTACCCCGACGACGACCATGCTCCAGTGGCTGCCGTGTGCCAGCACGAGGTCGGCGCCGATCAACACGACCAGACCACCGATCAGCAGCCGCGTATGACGCATCGTGTCCGCGAGCTTTCCGAATGGATAAGCGGACAGCGCGTAGACCACATTCATTACCACCATGACCAGCGGAACGAGCGCAATCGGTACGCCGCTGCTCATCGCACGAAGAACCAGAAAAGCCTCGCTGAATCGCGCCAACGCGAACACAGCCCCTATCCCTACGACCCACCAGTAGTCCAAACCAAGGTCACTGAGACTCTGCCACCGCACAGGGTTGCTTCTTTGGGCAGGAGGCTCGTGCTCAGGCTCGGTGATACCGAACGTCAACAGCGCGACCGCGAGCACCCCAGGAATGACGGCAAGCCAGAACGCAAGCCGAAAATTGTCTGCCCAGATCAGCATGATGAGAACCGCCAGCAGCGGTCCGAGAAACGCACCGACCGTATCGAGCGATTGGCGCAGGCCGAAGGCCGCGCCACGCAGGTGCTGCGGCGTGACATCTGCAATGAGCGCATCGCGAGGCGCACCGCGAATGCCCTTGCCGACACGGTCGATGACGCGCGCCGTCACCACGACTCCCACCGACGACGCAATGGCAAAAAGCGGCTTGCTCATCGCGCCGAGCGCATACCCGGCTACGGCGAGCCACTTTCGGTTGCCGAGGTAGTCGCTTAGCGTTCCCGAAAACACCTTGACGATTTGGGCCGTGGCCTCCGCGACGCCTTCGATGAGCCCAATCGCGCCGGCCCCGGCGCCAAGGCTCGCCAACAGAAACATCGGCAGCAGGCTGTGGATGATTTCGGATGAGATGTCCATGAAAAGACTCACACATCCTAGAACCCACACGCTGCGTGGAATCTGCCGGACGGCATTGACTTGCGGTTCGTTTCGCATTCGATAGATGGCATCAAATAACAGGTCGAAACGGCACGGCGCATGCGAGCGCTAGCGCAGTTCGCTACGACCGCTACATCTTATGGCATGGCTGAGTCGGATACCCGTGTGGCGCGTGATCGACGGCGGCGCAAGAATTGCTGATGAAGTGTGGGAAATGCCCAGCGCTGGGTTCGGCTCGTTCATCGCGATCGATGGAACGAACGACGAGCAGCAGCGTCGCAGAGTATGGGCAGTGAAGCGCCGCGGGTTTCGTTGGCAGCTCCGTCTCTTGAGAGAATAGCGCCCCGAGAAAGTCTGGCAAGTTCTCTCCGGAGGTTCAACGCGCGTCCACGATGCAGAACCTGGCAGGCTTCCTTCCGCAATTCCGTCGCAACTTCGAGGAGGTTCCTTAATGACGTTCCGCACCGTCGCGCTTGCCGCAACCACCGCTGCGCTCACGCTCGCCGGCACGACCGCCGTCCTCACCGCACAGGCCCAAACGCCGAGCACTTCCGACGGTCAATGGCGCGCCAGCTCGACCATGCTCGCGACGCTTCTGCAGGACGGCTACAAGATCGTCGCCGTGGTCAACAACGGGCCGGCCGACACGATCTTCGTGCAGCGCGATCAGAGCGCGTTCAAATGCATCGATGCGCAGCAACCGGAAGCAAAAGCGAAAACGGCGGCGGCGGGCTGTTACGAGCTGGTACCGCCGAGCGGCGGCGCCCCAGCGTCGGAATCCAAATAACGTGATTTGAAGCGCGTGCCAGCGTCGCTCGGGCTCGCGCGAAAGACTTCAGCGTCTCGCCAACACCGCGACGCTTCAGCGATCCACCAGCCGGCTCAAGTTGCCGCGCACGCGCTGGAGCAGCGCGATCAACTGCGCCGCTTCTTCATCGCTGAAACCATCGAGCGCTTCGAGCGCGACCTCGTCGCCGACCTTGCGCGCCTTGCCGAGCGTGCGCTCGGCCTTCGGCGTCATGCGCACCTGGCGCTCGCGGCGATCCTGCGGATTCGCGGTCCGCTCGATCCAGCCGCCCTCCTCCATCCGGTCGAGCAGCCGGCCCGCCGAGATCGGCGCGACCTCCAGCAGATCCGCGAGCCGGGCCTGATTGATCTCGCCGTAATGGCCGAGATAGGCGAGCACGCGACATTGCGCGCGAGTCAGGTCGACCGACGACTTCGCATGATCGTCGAAACGCTTGCCCGCCAGCCGGCCGACGTCGTAGATCAGAAAGCCGAAGCGCTCTTCGAATTGGGTTTTCATGCGCGGATTATACGGAAGCACTTCGGCTTACAGCGCGCCTGCGCCTGCGCATGCGTTCCAGCTTCAGCACAACTCCCGATCGCGCAAACACACATTGACGATATACTAAGCATGCTTACGATATCGATCCTCCCCCACCTTTCATGTCTTCCGCCTCCACGCCGGCGAGCGCCACTGAGCTGCTCAACCGGCCGATGATCACGATCTCGATCATGCTCGCGACGCTGATCCAGACGCTCGACAGCACGATCGCCAACGTGGCGCTGCCGCATATGCAGGGCACGCTGTCCGCGTCGCAGGACGAGATCACGTGGGTGCTGACTTCCTATATCGTCGCTGCCGCGATCGCCACGCCGCTCACCGGCTGGCTGGCGGACCGCCTCAGCGTCAGGCGGCTGCTGCTGATCGCGATCGGCGGCTTCACGGTGGCGTCCGCGTTGTGTGGACTCTCCGAGACGCTGCCGCAGATCGTCGTGTCGCGTTTGCTGCAAGGGATCTTCGGCGCGTCGCTGGTGCCGCTTTCGCAATCGATCCTGCTCGACATCAACCCGCGTGAAAAGCAGGGCCAGGCGATGGCCGTATGGGGCATGGGCGTGATGGTTGGACCGATTCTCGGGCCGACGCTCGGCGGCTGGCTCACCGATAGCTACAACTGGCGCTGGGTGTTCTTCATCAACGTGCCGATCGGCGCGTTCGCGCTGTTCGGCGTCGCGACCTTCCTGCCGAAGCGCGAGCCCAAGCACGACGTGAAGTTCGACGCGTTCGGCTTCATCACGCTCGGCCTCGCGATCGGCGCATTGCAGGCGATGCTCGATCGCGGCGAGCAGCTCGACTGGTTTTCATCGACCGAGATCGTGATCGAGGCGCTCGTCGCGGCGATCAGCTTCGCGTTTTTCCTCGTCCACACGGCGACCGTCGGCGAGCGCTCGTTTTTCAAGTACAAGTTGCTGAAGGACCCGAACTTTGCGACCGGCACGTTCTTCATCTTCGTGATCGGCGCGGTGATGTACGCGACCCGCGCGCTGCTGCCGCCGATGCTGCAAAACCTGATGGGTTATCCGGTCGCGACCACGGGCCTCGTCACCGCGCCGAGCGGCGCCGGCACGATGGTCGCGATGCTGATCGCCGGCCGGCTGCTCAAGCGCGTCGATGCGCGGCTGCTATTGCTCTGCGGCTTCCTGATCTCGGCGTTCGCGCTGTGGCAGATGATGCATTACACGATCGTGCTGTCGGAGTCGAACATCGTGTGGCCAGGCGTAATCCAAGGCTTCGGGCTCGGTCTCGTGTTCGTGCCGCTGTCTGCACTGACGTTCTCGACGCTGTCGCCGGAGTTGCGCGCGGACGGCACCGCGACTTATAGCTTGATGCGCAATATCGGCAGCAGTATCGGCATTTCGATCGTCCAGACGCTGATGACGCGCAACACGCAAATCTCGCACGCGGACCTCGCCGCGAACGTGACCGCGTTCAATCCGGCGCTGCAGTCGATGCTCGACGGCGGCTCGCGCTACGACATCGCGGCACTGAACGCGTCGATCACGCAGCAGGCGGCGATGGTCGCGTATCTGAACGACTTCAAGCTGATGTTCGTGGCAACGCTGCTGGTCATCCCGCTATTGCTGCTGATCCGGCCGTCGCATAAAGCGCTGGATGCGTCGGCCGCGCATGCGGCGATGGATTGAGATCGAGCGCGGCGCCGTCCGTCTCAGCCTTCGATTCGCCCGCGCGTCACGCCAAGCAATGACGACATCGCCGCGTACGCCGCGGCGGCATCGCGCGCGCGGATGGCGTCGTACACCGCCGTGTGCTCGGCGAGCGACGCGTTGAACACATCGGCGCGTTTCGCATTGAGCCGCAACTGTGCCTCGAGCGTGCGCTCGATCAGCGCGCCAAGCGGAATCAGCAATTCGTTGCTGCACGCGGTCAGCACGCTCAGATGGAACTGCAGATCCGCACGCACCCACTCATCGACGTTACGCGCCGCCACCATCGCGGCATGGGCGGCCGCAAGCGCGCCCAACGTGTCATCGGTGCACGCGGTGGCCGCAAGGCCGGCCGCGTAAGGCTCGATCATCTCGCGCATTTCCTGCAGTTTGAGCGCAAACGCCATCGGCTCGGCGACGCGCGAATACCAGTCGAGCAGATCGGCATCGAGCAGATTCCACGCGGACTTGACCCGCACCCGCGTACCCACGCGCGGCCGCGATTCGATCAGCCCTTTCGACGTCAGCGTGCGCAGCGCCTCGCGCAACACCGTGCGGCTCACGCCGAACGTCTCCATTAACTCGGCTTCGCGAGGCAGGATCGACTCCGGCGCATAGTCGCCGCGCAGAATCGCGGTCGCGAGCAGTTGGGTGACTCGTCCATGCAGATCGTGCGGAATGGTTTTCTCCTCGCGGGTGGTGGTCTCGTCGCGCAACGCGGCAACAAGTATTCCAAATCTCACCACTATGTGGCAAATAGTACTATTAATAGTATTTAAATGCACTTTTGTTGTAGCATGGAATTCCCAAAATTCTTTGCGTTCCGGCCGATCGTCAGGAGACACACACCATGAAAATCACCAAGCTCGAAACCTTCGTCGTCCCGCCGCGCTGGTGCTTCCTCAAGATCGAGACCGATGAGGGCATCGTCGGTTGGGGCGAGCCGGTGGTGGAAGGCCGCGCGCATACGGTCGCCGCGGCCGTCGAGGAACTCTCCGATTATCTGATCGGCAAGGACCCGCTGCTGATCGAGGATCACTGGCAGGTGATGTACCGCGCGGGCTTCTATCGCGGCGGCCCGATCACGATGAGCGCGATCGCCGGCGTCGATCAGGCACTGTGGGACATCAAGGGCAAGCATCATGGCGTGCCGGTGCATGCGCTGCTCGGCGGCCAGGTGCGCGACAAGATCAAGGTCTACTCGTGGATCGGCGGCGACCGCCCCAGCGATGTCGCCAACAACGCGCGCGCGGTGGTCGAGCGCGGTTTCAAGGCCGTCAAGATGAACGGCTCGGAAGAGCTGCAGATCATCGACACCTTCGACAAGGTGCAAGGCGTCATCAACAACGTCGCGGCGGTGCGCGAGGCGGTCGGGCCGAACATCGGCATCGGCGTGGACTTCCACGGCCGCGTGCACAAGCCGATGGCGAAGGTGCTCGCCAAGGAACTCGATCCGTACAAGCTGCTGTTCATCGAAGAGCCGGTGCTGTCGGAGAACGCCGAGGCGCTGCGCGACATCGTCAATCAGACCAACACGCCGATCGCGCTCGGCGAGCGTCTGTATTCGCGCTGGGACTTCAAGCACATCCTGTCGGGCGGCTACGTCGACATCATCCAGCCGGACGCTTCGCACGCAGGTGGCATCACCGAGTGCCGCAAGATCGCCGCGATGGCCGAAGCCTACGATGTCGCGCTTGCGCTGCATTGTCCGCTCGGCCCGATCGCGCTCGCGACCTGCCTGCAGATCGACGCGGTCAGCTACAACGCGTTCATCCAGGAACAGAGCCTCGGCATCCATTACAACCAGGGCAACGACCTGCTCGATTACATCAAGAACCCGGAAGTCTTCAAGTATGAAGACGGCTTCGTGTCGATCCCGCAAGGCCCGGGCCTCGGCATCGAGGTCAACGAAGAAAAGGTGCGCGAGATGGCGAAGGTTGGTCATCGCTGGCGCAATCCGGTGTGGCGTCACACGGACGGCAGCGTGGCCGAATGGTGACTCGCGGGCCATTGCGCCCGCGCGTTCCGGCTATGTGACGCGCGGGCCGCCCCTCCCTGCCTCGATCCCCGCACAGCCTTATCCCGCCCGGCTCTCGCGACGTTTGTTCGGTACCGGACAGACGCATGGTCTGCTCCTTGCTGAAATGCATGCCGACAACGCATGCCGCGGGGAACACCATGGGCGAATTCCTTCCTGACTATCTGATCCGCGAACAGGCGGCGGTCGGTGCGCTGGTCGTCTTCGGCGTGCTGCGCATCATCGGCGCGATGGTCGCCTACGAGCGCGGATGGAGCATCGCGGTGGTCGGGAAATTCTTTATCGCCGCGGCAGTGCTGTACTGCCTGCCGCAGGTTTTCGATCTGCTCACGCAGATGGTCGGCACGCACGCTGCCGGCGCCGAACTCGAAGGGAAGGCCGCGGGCTGCGCGATCGCGTTGTTCTGCGCGCCGATTCTCGGTCATCGCCTCGGCCTCGAGTAAGCGCGCAGCGAGCCGGACCGCGTGATGCGACTGACGCCTGCATTGCTGGAACGCGCGCGCGACGACGCGCTGCTTGCCTGAAGAGTAGTAGCGGGTGCGCTGGCAACAGCCAGGCGACCGTGTGTATTGCGCCGCACGTGCTTTGCAGTGCGGCGCTTTTTTATGCGGCGCGCCGCGCGTTCAGCCGAGCGCAGCGAACGCCGGCACGGTGTGCGACAACGCGGCCGCGACGACGAACACGCCGATCATCACGAGCGCTTCCAGATACATCACGTTGACGAAGGTATGCGCATCCATCGTCGACGCGGTGCGACGCAGGCGCGGCAGCGCCGACGTGCGGTTCAGCGCGCCGAGCACCAGCGCGAGCGCGACCAGCACGAGCTTCAACGTCAGCACGTGTCCCCACGTGCTCGCCTGAATCGCTTCGAACGACCCGCCCGAGCCGCGCACCGCATTGAAGACGCCCGACAGCAACACCAACGCGACCGCGACGAGCGAGACGTTCGACACCTGGGTCGCCGTGCGAATCAGCATGCCGCGCGCGGTCGATGCGCCGAGCGCCGGCAGCACCGCGAAGCCCGCGGCCATCGCGACACCGCCCCATACGCTCGTCGCGAGCACGTGCAGCGTCTGCATGCCGATCGCGGCCGATACGACGCCGGCATCGGCCGCATGACCGAGCGACGCCTTGCCCGCCGAAATCGCGAGCACCGCGAGCCACAGCAGCGTGTTACGCAGCATGCCCGTGCCGTGGCTCAGCGCGGTGCCGAGCAGCACCAGTGCGCCGCCGAACGCGACGCTCCAACCATAGCCGACATGCGTTTGCGTCAGCACCGTCGGCACCATGCCGAATGCCGCGGGCAACGCTACGCCGCTCATCGACGCCGCCTGATACAGCAGCCAGCCGAGATCCGCGAGCACCAGCACGATGGTGGCCGCGAGCATCGAGCGATGTGCGCGCATCCAGCCGGGCCGCGCCGGTGAAGTGCCTTGCTGCCCGTCCTTCGCGAGCCATGCGCCGAGTAGCGCCGAGCCAACGGCGAAGCCGAACGCGACGTTCATGAGCGCGGCCATTGCGACCTGCCCGATCCACAGTCCGTCGAAGTTCATTTGACGTTGAACGCGAAGTCGCCTTGCGTACGATGGCCATCGGTGGCCACCGCGACCCAGTGCACCGAATAGCGGCCGCTCGTCAGCTGAGGCAGCGCGAGGTGCATCTCGCGGGCGTCCGCGCTATCGACCGTCGACGCGGTCGAAGTCGCAGGCTTGCCGCTTGTATCGGCGAGTGTGATCTTGCTGAACGCAGGCTCGAGCGGCTCGGTGAAATGGATGGTCACGTCGGCGGGCGCGACGGCCTCGGCGTTCGCGGCCGGCACGCTCGAGATCAGATGCGCATGCGCGAACGCGGTGGATGACATGGCCAGCGCCACCGCGCCGGACATCAACGCTCGCAGCGTCGATGAGGAGAAATCGAATAGCTTCATGTGGGGCCGATAGCGGATGAGAACGAACGAAACAGAGCCGGGCCGACGACGCGCATCGTCTGCACGACGGCCGGCGAGCCCGGAAGTGTACGCTTCGATGGCGCGCACGGGGATCGGTTCAACCTTGCTTGATGAGACAACGATATTGATCACGACGCACGACGCAACTGAAGTCCGAAACTGGCAAACGCGACACACTGTCGCATGGCGGTCACACCTGGAACCGCATCTAATGCGGCAAATAGGCACCATCACCCTTCGATGATAGAATGCTGCGTCGCCGCAGCGACGGCTGTCCTTCACACCGAGCCGCCCGAAGTTCGGTCAGGTCCCCGATTCTGATGGAGTTACGCGTGTCTTCAAGACGCCTCTTCCGCCCGTTGCTTGCCCTTCTGCTGATCGGCTCCGCGGGTGTCTATAGCGCTGCGAAAGCGCAGACTCAACCGAAGGCCCCCGACACGATGGAAGCGCGCGTGCAAGGCTGCACGGCTTGCCACGGCTCGCATGGGCAAGGCACCGACAATGACTACTTCCCGCGTCTCGCGGGCAAGCCGGCGGGATATCTGTTCAATCAGTTGCAGAACTTCCGTGAAGGGCGCCGCAAGTACCCGCCGATGAACTACCTCGTCACGTATCTCTCCGACGACTACCTGCATCAGATCGCCAACTTCTTCTCGCAGCAGCGTCCGCCGTATCCGACGCCGGCCAGGCCGACGGTCTCGGCCACCACGCTCGCGCGCGGTGAGCAGATCGTGCTGCATGGTGATGCGAACAAGCAGGTGCCCGCTTGCGCGGCCTGCCACGGCAAGGCGCTGACCGGTATGGAACCGGCGATCCCGGGTCTCGTGGGCCTGCACGCCGACTACATCAGCGCGCAGCTCGGCTCATGGCGTTCGGGCACGCGTCGTGCGATCGCACCGGACTGCATGCACACCATCGCCACGCGCCTTAGCGACGAAGACGTGAACGCCGTCGCGGCCTGGCTTGCCACGCAGCAGGCTCCGCAAAACCCCGTGCCGGCTCCGGCCCGCTCCTTGAAGACTCCGCTTGCCTGCGGCAGCGAACCGCAATAAGGCGCCGGGAGAGACATTCAAATGAAACGCAAGTCTTTGTTCGCCCTCTCTGCAGTCGTCGTGGTCGCGGCCGCCGCACTCGTTCCCGTCCTGTGGTCGGGCGGCGACCATCTGCATAGCAGCGGCGCGGCCGTCGCGGCAACGCCCGCGGACCAGGCCGACCTGATCAAGAAGGGCGAGTATCTCGCCCGCGCGGGCGACTGTATCGCCTGCCACACCGTGCGCGGCGGCCAGCCGTTCGCGGGCGGCCTGCCGATGGCCACGCCATTCGGCACGATGTTCACGCCGAACATCACGCCTGACGACCAGTACGGCATCGGCAAGTGGACCCAGGACGACTTCTATCGCGCGATGCACACCGGCCGCTCGAAAGATGGCAGCCTGCTCTATCCGGGCTTCCCGTTCACGAGCTACACGAAGGTCACGCGCGCCGACTCCGACGCGATCTACGCGTACCTGCGCTCCGTCGCGCCGGTCAACGTCCCGAGCCGTCCGCACGAACTGAAATTCCCGTTCAACCAGCGCAACATGCTGATCGGCTGGCGCACGCTGTTCTTCCGTGAAGGCGAGTTCAAGCCGGACCCGACCAAGTCGGTCGAATGGAACCGCGGTGCGTATCTGGTCGAAGGTCTCGGCCACTGCGGCATGTGCCATACGTCGATCAACGCGATGGGCGGCCCGGTCAGCTCGGCGGCGTTCGCGGGCGGTCTGATTCCGCTGCAGAACTGGTATGCGCCGTCGCTGACGTCGAACAAGGAAGCCGGCCTCGGCGACTGGGACCTGAGGGATATCGCCGATCTGCTGAAGACCGGCGTGTCGACCCGCGGCGCGGTGTTCGGTCCGATGGCCGAAGTGGTTCACAACAGCCTGCAGTATCTGTCGACCGAAGACATCAACGCGATGGCGACGTACCTGAAGACGATTCCGCAGAAGAGCGAAGCACCGGAACCGCTGCAGCTCGAAACCTCGGAAAAGTTCGGCGGCGAACTGCTGAAGCAAGGTCAGAAGATCTACGCTGACAACTGCGCGAAGTGCCACGAAGACAATGGTCTCGGCCGCCCGCCGGCATTCCCGCCGCTCGCGAACAACCAGTCGATCCAGATGCCGTCGGCGGTCAACCCGATCCGCATGGTGCTGAACGGCGGTTATCCGCCGAGCACGGACGCGAACCCGCATCCGTACGGCATGCCGCCGTTCGCACAGTCTCTGTCGAATCAGGAAGTCGCAGCGGTCGTGACGTACATCCGTATGTCCTGGGGCAACCACGGTACGGCCGTGTCGCCACAGCAAGTGGCCGAGTTGCGTTCGGCGCCGCTCGACTAAGCAGGGTTCGACGTACCCTGGGCGCGGCCTGCGAGTTTCGCGGCCGCGCCCTTCGTTTTTTCAGTACCGGTATCATGTGGGCCTGTTTGTGTTGGTGGTCGCCTTCATGGACCGTGCAGGAGGAAAGAGTCGTGCCCTTTGGTGAGCGTTTGAACAGCATTACCCATCTCGTCGGCGCCGTGCTGTCGGTGGTGGGGCTGGCGGCGCTCGTCACGATGGGCGCGCTCGCCGGCGACGCGTACAAGGTCGTCAGCTTCAGCGTGTATGGTGCGATGCTGTTCGTGCTGTATGCGATCTCGACGCTGTATCACAGCGTCAGCCATGCGCGACTGAAGGCGATTCTGCAGAAATGCGATCATTCGGCGATCTACCTGCTGATCGCCGGCAGTTACACGCCGTTCACGCTCGTCACGTTGCGTGGACCGTGGGGCTGGTCGCTATTCGGCGTGAGCTGGGGGCTCGCTGCCCTCGGCATCGTGCAGGAACTCACGCTCGGGCGACGCACCCGCAGCGTGTCGATGGTGCTGTATGTGTTGATGGGATGGCTCGCGCTCGTAGCTGTCCGCCCGCTGGTGCAGGCATTGCCGGCCGCGGGTACCGCGTGGCTCGTGGCCGGCGGCGTCATCTACAGCGCCGGCATCTATTTCTTCATCAACGACGAGCGCATCCGCCACGGACATGGTATCTGGCACCTGTTCGTACTGGCGGGCAGTCTGTGTCAATTCGTCAGTGTCGCGCGCTATGTCGCGTGACGTTCCACGGCGACGAATTGCAACTTAAGGCCAGTCGACGTGTCTGCATAGCGCGTTGAAACATTCGGCACATCTGTGAGCGTGCCGCCGATTTCTCCGTGAACGGAACCGGGCTGCGGCCTCGCACACGCCATGCGGGCGTGTCGATGCCGCGCTGGTTTTTCCCCGTTGGGGTCCTATGGGCTCAGCGGGGCCGTTCGCGAAACTGCATTGCAAAGAGCTTTTATGTCTTTTGATTCCCTCGGCTTGTCCGAACCGCTGGTCCGCGCTGTCAATGAACTCGGCTATACCAGCCCGACTCCGATCCAGACTCAGGCGATCCCGGCCGTGCTCAACGGCGGCGATCTGCTCGCCGGCGCGCAAACCGGCACCGGCAAGACCGCCGGCTTCACGCTGCCGATCCTGCAGCGCCTCAATTCGATGGCGCCGGCCGCCGGCGGCAAGCGCGTGGTGCGCGCGCTGATCCTCACGCCGACGCGCGAACTCGCCGCGCAGGTCGAAGAAAGCGTGCGTGCGTACGGCAAGTATCTGAAGCTGAAGTCGACCGTGATGTTCGGCGGTGTCGGCATCAATCCGCAGATCGATGCGCTCAAGCGCGGCGTTGACATCGTCGTCGCGACGCCGGGCCGTCTGCTCGATCACATGCAGCAGAAGACCATCGACCTGTCGCATCTCGAGATTCTCGTACTCGACGAAGCCGACCGCATGCTCGACATGGGTTTCATCCACGACATCAAGCGCGTGCTCGCGAAGCTGCCGCCGAAGCGCCAGAACCTGCTGTTCTCGGCGACCTTCTCCGATGAGATCAAGACGCTCGCCGACAGCCTGCTCGATTCACCGGCCCTGATCGAAGTCGCGCGCCGCAACACGACGGCCGAAACGGTCGCGCAAAAGATTCACCCGGTCGATCGCGACCGCAAGCGCGAGCTGCTCACGCATCTGATCCGGCAGCACAACTGGTTCCAGGTGCTCGTGTTCACGCGCACCAAGCACGGCGCGAACCGCCTCGCCGAGCAGCTGACGAAGGACGGCATCAGCGCGCTCGCGATCCACGGCAACAAGAGCCAATCGGCCCGCACGCGCGCGCTCGCCGAGTTCAAGGACGGCACGCTGCAGGTGCTGGTGGCAACCGACATCGCGGCGCGCGGCATCGATATCGATCAGCTGCCGCACGTGGTCAACTTCGATCTGCCGAACGTGCCGGAAGACTACGTGCACCGCATCGGCCGCACGGGTCGCGCGGGCGCGACGGGCGAGGCGGTGTCGCTCGTGTGCGTCGATGAACTGCAGTTGCTGAAGGACATCGAGAAGCTGATCAAGCGTCCAGTCCCGCAGGAAGTGATCGCCGGTTTCGAGCCGGATCCGACCGCGAAGCCGGAGCCGATCCAGCGACGCGGCCAGGGTGGCGGCGGGCGTTCGCAGCGCCAGGGACAAGGCGCGGGGCGTCGTGACGGCGCTGCTGGTGGTGGCGCATCGGCCAAGCCGGCTCAAGGCTCCGGTCAGCGTTCGGGACAGCGTGCGTCTAACGCTCAGCCCGCGCCGCGGCCGCAAGGTGCGAAGCCGGCCGGCAATGGCGGTCAGCCGCGTCGCGATACTCAGCGGCACGACGATCGGCCGCGTGCCGCCGCGCATGATGGCGCTCCCGCGCACCACGCGCCGCGCAAGCCTCAAGGCAATCGTTCGCCCAACGGCAATCCGGGCGCGTTGCTCGGCGGCGGCGTGAAGCGCAACGATGCGCCGCGTGGCGCGCAACCGTCGCGCAACGGCGACCGCGGCCGTTAAGCGCCGCTCGGCCTAAGGGCTGCCAGCGTGCGTACCAGCCATTAGCGCTTCCCTGCTCGAAGACTAACGGCTGCTCGCGGCGGCAGCCCGCTTCAAATGCTCGATTTGCTGTTCCCATCGCTCGAGCGCCGCACTCCCCTCTCCCTGCAATTCGAACGTGATGCCGCCCGTCAGGCGCGCATAACGGGCGCTTTGCGCTTCCGCTGTGTCGATCGAGCCGAGCAGATAGACGAGGCCGCTGTCATCGCCCGCAACACCGGGCAGCGGCGCGATACGCAATTGCACCTGATAGAACGCCGCATCGCATACAAAGCTCAGCGCCGCGCGCCCGCTTTGCGCAATCGCGCCCGTCGCGCGCGCCTGCGGCCATAGCGCAATGCACAGCGTGCGCGAGTCGGGTGCATAGAGTTCGCCGACGCTCAGCAGCGATGTGCGCACGTGCCCGTTCGCATCGACGCTCAACAGCGAGGCGGTGAAGCCCACCTTGTCCGCAAGCGACGAACCGTCGAACAACGCGCGCACGTTGGCCGGCCATTCGTCGAACACATTCTGTTCGAGCGGACGCGCGGACGGTGATGCGGAAGAGGAATCGCTCATGCCATCGATCCAGTCGAAGAGGGGGGTAAAGCTCAATCATGCCTCGAAAAAAGCAAAGCCCGCTGATGCGGGCTGATGCGGGCTTTGCTCTTTGCTTCGCTTTCAAGGCTCAGCGAAAGAACACATGCTGCGTGATCTTCGCGAGCGGATAATGCACACCCGGCTGAATGCGCGCCGGCAGATCGAGCGGCTTGAGCAGCATCTTCACGCACATGTCGGCGGACAGATTGCGCCGCACCAGCTTATTGATACGCGCCGCGCGCTCGCGGTTATATGCGGAGTCGTGCACGCGCTCCGGATAGCGAATCGCGAACACGTGGCGCAATGCGATCTCCGAATCTTCGTTCTTGATTTCCATCACGCGACGCATCAACGCGCCGAGCACCGCGAGCCGGCCGTTGCCCTCGATCCGGTTGTACTTCTTGAAGTACTTGAAAAAGTGCTTGTAATGACGGACTTCGTCGGTGCGGATGTTGTCGGTGATCTGCTTGAGCACCGGCTCATCCGAGCATTCGTTGATCGCTCGATACAGCGTCGCGGTACCCGTTTCGACTACGCAACGCGCGACCATCTCGAGCGCCCGGGTCTTTTCGAAATCGTCGACCGAGCACGTCAGCGAATACTCGCCCATGAAATTGCGGAACGCGGTGTGCCAGTCGAACTCGGGCCATACATACGCGATATAGGTCTGCAGCGCCCGGCCGTGCTGCATTTCCTCGGGCTCCCACTCGTGGTTGAGCCAGGCCGAGACCTCCGGATCGTCGTTGAAAAATGTACTCAGATTGCTGGTGTAGAGATCAGTGCCGCTTTCGATGAACGAGGCCGCGCACAGCAACAGCAGCAGGTCTTCGTTGGCCGCGGCCTTCTGCCGGTCGATGCGCGTCAGATCGATGTCCTCGATCCGCCAGGGCATGACATGGTTCAGCTCCGTGTGCATTGTGTCTTGCTCCCATGCTGTACCGACCCGTGGAGTTCTTCGCAACCGCCCCCGCGCTCGCCGTGATGTTCTCCGTGCCGGATACAACGCCGTGAATTAGAGTTGGGCCCTTGTACCCTGCATGTTAGCCGGAGATATCCGACCATGCAGTTCACACAGCACAGACCATGCCGCAACGACGCAGTTCCGATTCCAAGATAGTCGAAATCTTGCAGCGGATTAAAAACGATGTCCGCAAGGCAAAAAAAGCCAGCCCAAAAGGCTGGCTTTTCGGACACAACCCAGGTCCGGCCGGGTTGGAGACACGGGCGCCCCCAGGCGGCCCGCTCTTCCTCAGGCAGCTTGTACCTCGCCCGAGACGGGACGCACTCGACGCATGCGCCGCGCAACGATGATCAGCGATGCGCCCGAAAGCACCGCCGCAAGCAGCACGTAATAACTCGGCGCGAGTTTGTCGCCGGTCAGATGAATGAAGGTTTCGACGATGGTCGGCGCGAAGCCGCCGAAGATCGTCACGCCGATGCTGTAACCGATCGAAAGGCCAGTCGAGCGTACCTGGGTCGGGAAGATCTCCGACATCAGCGCGGGCATCGGCCCCGAGTACGAGGCCTTGAAAATACCGGCGACGCCTTGCAGCACGAGCAGCCAGCCAATCGTCGGATGTGCCTGCAACCATGCGAACATCGGATAGATCAGCAGGCCCATCAGGATCGACGTGCTCAGCATGATACGAATTCGGCCGATGCGATCGGACAGCGCGCCCATGATCGGTGAGAAGATGAACTGCATGCCGCCGTTCAGCACGACCACACCGAACGAGGCGGCCGCCGCCATATGCAGCTGCTTGACCGCGTAGAGCGGCATGTAGAGCTGCAGCACGTACACCCCGACCGTCGACTGCGCAACGATGCCGATCGCGAGCAGCAGGTTGACCCACTGATTCGCGAACGACGCGTCCTTCGATCCGTTCACGGCCTTGTGTTCGCCGGCCGCTTCGCTAGCCGCCCGCTCTTCACGCAATGCGAGGAATTCGGGTGTCTCGTCCAGATGCGAGCGAATGTAGTAGCCGACCGGCCCGACCAGCAGACCGAACACGAACGGCACACGCCAGCCCCAGCTGTTCAGGTGCTCGGCCGGCAGCCACGCGGTCAGCAGCGAACCGAAGGCCGCCGCGGTGATCGCCGCGAGACCCTGGCTCGCGAACTGCCAGCTCGCGTAGTAGCCGCGCCGCGTCGCGCTGTGTTCGACCATGAACGCGGTCGCGCTGCCGAACTCGCCGCCGACCGCGAAGCCCTGCACGAGCCGCGCGAACAGCACCAGCAGCGGCGCCGCGAGACCGATCGTCGAAAACGGTGGCATCACGGCCATCGTGAAAGTACCGACCATCATCAGCGCGATCGCGAGCGTGAGCGCCGCTTTGCGGCCCTTGCGGTCGCCGTACACGCCGAGCACGATCGCGCCGAGCGGGCGCATCAGGAACGAGATGCCGAAGGTGGCGATCGCGAGCAGCGTCGACAGCCACTCGTCCTGCATCGGGAAGAACTGTTTCGCGATGATCGTCGCAAAGTAGCCATAAACCAGGAAGTCGAACCACTCGAGCGCGTTGCCAATCGACGACGAGAAAACGATCCGCCGCACCATCGCTTTCGAAAGCGGCGCGGCGTGAGGCGAAGCGCTTGTCGAATGCGACGCGGGGGTGTTCATGATGGTCTCCTGCGTGTCTGCTGCGTGATAGCTGTGTCGGGCGCGGCTTCGCCTGCATCGGCGAGGCGGCTGGTGGGCGCGCATTGGCGCGGCATACGGAATGCCGCGCGTTCGTCGCCTGTTGCCCGGGTGTCTGAGCTGAGCTCCGGTGTGGACCTCAGCTCCGCGCGTTGCCTCGTCGTGGCCTAGAAGCCGGCCGCCAGACCGTCGCGGCGGCTGTCGCTGGCCGCTACGTAGCCGCGCTCCGGCTCGTTGCGATCGAGCTTCCAGATGAACTGGCCGGAGCCGAAGTCCATGTACGGATCGTCGACCGACTTGATCGTGTGGCCGAGCTTCTGCAGGCCCTCGGTGGTCTTCGGATCGAGCGTCGACTCGATATCGACCGTGAAGTCGCGGTTGACCTTCCAGCGCGGCGCATCGCACGCGGCCTGCGGCTGCTGTCCGTAGTCGAGCATGCGCACCACGGTCTGCAGATGACCTTGCGGCTGCATGTCGCCGCCCATCACGCCGAAGCTCATCACCGCTTCCTGCTGGCCGTTCACCTGCTGCGTGAGGAATGCCGGAATGATCGTGTGGAACGGCCGCTTGCCGCCCTCGACGACGTTCGGCGACTTCGGGTCCATCGAGAAGCCGCAGCCGCGGTTCTGCAGCGCGATGCCGCTCTCGGGCACCACGACACCCGAGCCGAAGCCCATGTAGTTCGACTGGATGAAGCTGACCATCATGCCGCTCTCGTCCACGGCCGACATGTAGATCGTGCCGCCCGCCATCGGCATGCCGAAGTCGAAGTGCGTCGCGCGCTTCGGATCGATCAGCTTCGCGCGTGAGCTCAGATACGCGTCGTCCAGCATCTGCTCGGGCGTGACTTCCATCGAGCGCGGATCGGCGACATAGCGATACACGTCGGCAAACGCGAGCTTCATCGCTTCGATCTGCAGATGCTGCGACTCGACGCTGTCGACCTTCAGCGACTTCACGTCGAACTTTTCCAGGATGCCGAGCGCAACCAGCGCCGCGATGCCCTGGCCGTTCGGCGGAATCTCGTGCACGGTGTAGCCGCGATAGTCCTTGCCGATCGGCTCGACCCAGTCAGCGCGGTAGTTGCGCAGATCGTCGGCGCTCAGCGCGCCGCCGCCTGCGCGCGCGAACGCGGCAATCCGCTCGGCGATTTCGCCTTCGTAGAACGCGCGCGGGCCTTGCTCGGCGAGCAGGCGCAGCGTCTTCGCGTGACCGGGGAAGCGCACCAGCTCGCTGACCTCGGGCGCACGGCCGCGCGGCATGAAGGTTTGCGCGAAGCCCGGCTGGTCCTTCAGCTCAGGCACCGCGGCTGCCCACTTGTAAGCGACGATGCTCGCCACCGCGTGACCGCGCTCGGCGATTTCGATGGCCGGCTCCATCAGGTCGGCGAACGGCAGCTTGCCGAACTTCTGGTGCAGCGCTTCCCAGCCGGCGATCACACCCGGCACGGTGACCGCATCCCAGCCGCGCTTCGGCTGCTGCGCGAGGCCGTTTTCCTCGCCATATTTGCGCTTGAAGTAATCGACGTTCCACGCGGCCGGCGCTACGCCCGACGCGTTCAGACCATGCAGCTTCTTGCCGTCCCACACGAGCGCGAACGCGTCGCCGCCCAGGCCGCACGACACCGGCTCGACCACCGTGATCGCGGCGGCGGCCGCGATGGCCGCATCGACGGCATTGCCGCCTTTCCACAGCATGCGCAGCCCGGCCTGCGCGGCGAGCGGGTGCGAGGTCGAAACGATATTGCGTGCGAATACGGGCAGACGTTGCGTCGGATAAGGGTTTTGCCAGTTGCTGAAGCCAGTCATGTCGAACACTCTCGAAAGCGCGGCCGGCACGAAAAAGTCGCCGGACATCAGGGGAAAGGTTGTAAAGCAGGTAAATCGCGAAACCCAGGATTGCATCGCGAAGCGCGCCAAAAAACAAATTCATTTATTAAATGAATAAATGCGAAATGCGCCTGAACGAGGGGATCGAGCAAATCCGTAGTGCTCTCGGCGAATTCCAGCGGACTGCGCCAGTTGGCGGACAAAGGGCACGATGGTCTTACAATAGCCGCAACCGCGTTCGTCGACGGCCGGCTTTCGGCCAGCCGCTTGATGACGACGACGGACCGCGCCGACACAACAGCCACGACACACCACACATGACACGAGACCCCCGCCTGACTCTCAACGCCCGGCAACAGGAATTGCTGGAGTGGGTGCAACGCGACGGCTTCGTGACCGTGGACGACCTCGCGAGCCACTTCGACGTCACCCCGCAGACGATCCGCCGCGACGTCAACTGGCTCGCCGATATAAACCTGCTGCGCCGCTATCACGGCGGCGCCAGTCTGCCGACCAGTTCCGAGAACGTCTCCTACACCGCGCGCCAGCGCATGTTCCATGAAGAGAAGCGACGCATCGCGGCGCTGGTGGCCACTCACATTCCGGACCAGGCATCGCTGTTCATCAACCTCGGCACGACCACCGAGGAAGTGGCACGCGCGCTGAACCGCCACCGCGGCTTGCGCGTGATCACGAACAATCTGAACGTCGCGAGCATGATGAGCGGCTACCCGGACTGCGAAGTGCTGGTGACGGGCGGCATCGTGCGACCGTGGGACAAGGGCATCGTCGGGGAACTGGCGATCGACTTCATCCGTCAGTTCAAGGTCGATTTCGCGATCATCGGCACGTCGAGCATCGAAACGGACGGTACGCTGCGCGATTTCGATACGCGCGAAGTGCGTGTCGCCGAGGCGATCATCGAGCACGCGCGCACCGTTTTCCTCGCCGCCGATCACTCCAAGTTTGGCCGGCCCGCGCTAGTTCGCCAGGGACATCTCGAGCAGATCGACGCGCTGTTCACCGACGCCGCCCCACCCGCCGACATGGCCGAGGCTCTGAACGCCGCGAATTGTCAAATCTACATCGCCGGATAATTCCAGGCGTTCTCCGCCATGCTGCGGTGCACGCAAAACCTCGCGTGAAATCAAGAATTTGGCTGCAGGGCCGGACCGCCTATCGCGCGGCCAATTGTCAAATGGAAAATTTACGGGGACCATGTTGGCGTTTCATCGGTGCTCGCCTACACTCCAGTTCCCCAGCGTACGTTGCGAGTTTCGCACGGCGTCGGTTGTGTGAACCTGTCGTGTAAGCCGTACCTCCCGCCCTGATCTTTAGCGGACCCCCGCCCCGGCCTACCGGTCGACTGCAAGGCTGTCCGCAATTTGCTGACATGGAGAGAACGATGCTGAGTCCGCATGAATTCGCCACGTTGTTGCTCGTCAAGGACGCCCCCAACCAGGTCGAAATGGACCGAGAAGAACTCGATGCGTTGCTCGAACGCCAACTGGTGCAACTCGAACGCCTCGCATCGGGCAACGAAGAATGGCGCGTGACGGAAACCGGCGACACCGCATTGCGGGCCATCAAACGTTATTCGTGAGTTTCCCCTGCAGTTGACAGCGGGCCGCCTTTGCGGCCCTTTGTTGTGCGCATCTCATTTACACAGTAAATTCGCGCGACGGACTTCTTCCCGACCTCGCGCATGCCCAAGACGCTCTCCGCCGACGACATCCAGCAGTTTCGCGAAGCGATGCGACGCGTCGCGGAAAACGCGTTTGCGACCCGCGGCGCACAAGGCGTGACGATGCGCGAGCTGGCGAAGGAGCTCGGCTGCAGCGCGATGACACCGTATCGCTATTTCCGCGACAAGGAAGAAATTCTGGCGATGGTCCGCGCCGCCGCGTTCAACCGCTTCGCCGCGCGCCTCGAAGCGGCCGCGAAAGCGATCCCCGCGAGCGCCCCCGCCATCGATCACAGCGCCGTCAGCCGGGCCTATGTCGACTTCGCGCTCGATGAGCCGCACGCCTATCGTTTGATGTTCGATCAGACGCCGCAACAGCAAGGCGCTTACCCCGAGCTGGCCGCGGCGTCGCAACGCGCGTGGCGCCTGCTGGAAGCGCACTTCGAGCGGCTCGTCGAGGCGGGTGTTCTCGAAGGCGATCCGCGTCTGATCGGCTACGCGTACTGGACGAGTCTGCACGGCTTCACGATGCTCGCGCTCGCGAACCAGTTGCCGCCGCCGGCGGCCCGACACGCCGATTCCGCCGACGACGGCGCACATGAGCCGTCGCGCGAAGCGGTGTTCGCGCAGATCCTGCGCATGCTGTGGCGCGGAGCGTTGGCGCCGCAAAAGTGAACCGGTGCGCCTGGCAGGCGGCGCGAGAGTCGGGCCCACAGTCAACCCGCTGCCACTTAGCCGCTACGCAAGGTCGGGTCGACAGTCGCCCGCCAGCTGAGCGCCCTTGCGCGCTGCTCGTTGAAGAACTCGACCCACTGGTTGCGCACCTTCGGATCGCTGCTCGTCCCCTCGCTCGCATGGCGCTGCGCGATCGACGCCTGGAACGCGCAGAAGTCGTCATTCGACAGCCGGCCGCGCCGGTTCGCCACATAGGCATCGAAGAACGTCTCGTAGACGATCTGCGCGTCGTGGCCGTAGTCGACGGTCTGCGGCGAGCACATCTTCTGCAACGCCTCGAACGACGTCGCGCCCCTCGTCCCTTCCAGACTCGGCGTACTCACGCATCCTGCCAGAAGCGCGGCAGCGCCGATCATCAAAAATCCTCGCATTCATCACCTCGAAATGGCTGCTGCCAAGAGTATCGTCCGCGCTCGCGCGTTACGCCACTCGGTCGCCATTCGATCCACGTTCGTGCAAATCAAGCGAACTTTACTTTTTCGAATATGTTCATTAAAGTTCGAAAACGAACATGATTCGTTCAATTAGCTTTCCAACTGACTTCCAGATTCGATCCAGAGGGCTCAGCAGGTGACGCAAGGCACGAAATACGATTTGCTCGTCGTCGGTGGTGGGATCAACGGCGCCGGCATCGCCCGCGACGCGGCCGGCCGCGGCCTGTCGGTGCTGCTGTGCGAGCAGGACGATCTGGCCGCGCACACGTCGTCGGCGAGCACCAAGCTGATCCACGGCGGGCTGCGCTACCTCGAGTACCGCGAGTTCGGGCTCGTACGCAAAGCGCTGCAGGAGCGCGAAACGCTGCTGCGCGCGGCGCCGCACATCATCTGGCCGCTGCGCTTCGTGATGCCGCACATGCCCGAACTGCGCCCCGCCTGGCTGATCCGCGCGGGTCTGTTCCTGTACGACCATCTGGCTAAACGCGAGCTGCTGCCGGGCTCGCGCGGCATCGTGATGAGCCGGCATCCGGCCGGCGCGCCACTCGTCGAAACGATCAAGCGCGGCTTCGTTTATTCGGACGGCTGGGTCAACGACGCGCGCCTCGTCGTGCTGAACGCGCTCGACGCGCACGAGCGCGGCGCGACGATCCTCACGCGCACGAAGCTGCTCAACGCCGTGCGCGCGGGCGGCGAGTGGCGCGCGCAACTGCAAGGGGCGGACGGCACGACGCTCGACGTGCGCGCCGCCGCGATCGCGAACGCGGCGGGCCCGTGGGTCGGCGAGCTGCTGCAAGGCGCGCTCGGCCGGCCGTCGTCGCATAGCGTGCGGCTCGTCAAGGGCAGCCACATCGTCACGCGGCGCCTATTCGAGCACGACCACGCGTACATCTTCCAGAACCCGGACAAGCGGATCATCTTCGCGATTCCCTATGAGCACGACTACACGCTGATCGGCACGACCGACCTCGAATATCGCGGCGACCCGTCGCAAGTCGCGATCGACGCCAACGAAACGCAGTACCTGTGCGATTCGATCAACCGCTACTTCAGGCAGAAGATCTCGCCCGCCGACGTGCGCTGGAGCTATTCGGGCGTACGCCCGCTGCTGGAGGACGAGAACGCGGACAATCCGTCGGCGGTCACGCGCGACTACTCGCTCGAACTCGATGCGCCCGCGAACGAGGCGCCGCTGCTGTCGGTGTTTGGCGGCAAGATCACGACCTTTCGCAAGCTCGCCGAGCAGGCCGTCGATACGCTCACCGACGCGCTGCACCACGGCGCGCCCGCGTGGACCGCCGACGCGCCGCTGCCGGGCGGCGACATCGCGCAGGCGAACTTCAATCGCTTCCTCGGCGAGTTCTCGCGCGAACATGCGTGGCTGCCGGCATCGCTCGCGCATCGGCTCGCGCGCGCGTATGGCACGCGCGCGAATCGCGTGATCGGCTCGGCGCACTCGCGCGCCGAGCTCGGTCGCGAGTTCGCGCCGGGTCTGCACGAAGCCGAGCTGATTTATCTGCGCGATACCGAATGGGCGCGCACCGCGCAGGACGTGCTGTGGCGCCGCTCGAAGCTCGGCCTGCATGTCGAGCCGGACACGCTCGAGCAAATCACGCGCGACATCGACGCGTGGTTCGCGCGCGAACCGGTCCGGCAGAGCGCCTAGCAGGCTGTTGAATTTGGATCCCGTGTAAACGGGGTTTGAAGGACGGGCGTTATGGATATCGTGTTCATGATCTTTGGCAGCGGATGCGATGCGCGGAATGGACGAGATGCAGGAACCCCTGTTCACGACGGTCAAGCTCGAGGACTTCGTCCCGGCAGATCACCCGTTGCGACCGATCCGGTTGCTGGTGAATGATGCGTTGAAACGGCTCAACGGGCTGTTCAGCGTCATCTACGCGGACACCGGTCGTGCCTCGATTGCGCCTGAGAAGCTGATGCGGGCGCTGCTGTTGCAGGTGTTCTACTCCGTACGCAGCGAGCGCATGCTGATGGAGCAGATGCGCTACAACCTGCTGTTCCGCTGGTTTGTCGGGCTGGCGATTGAGGACGCCGTGTGGGACCACTCGGTGTTCTCGAAGAACCGCGACCGGCTTCTGGAGCATGAAGTCGTGGAAGCGTTCTTCACCGAAGTCATGAGCCTGGCGGACAAGCGGGGCTTGCTGTCGAGAGAGCATTTCTCGGTGGACGGCACGCTGATTCAGGCGTGGGCCAGTCACAAAAGCTTCCGCCGCAAGGACGGCCCGGACGATGGTCCGCCAGCCGGCGGTGGCCGCAACGCCGACACCGACTGGAAAGGCGAGCGACGTAGCAATGCCACGCACGAGTCGACTACTGATCCGGAGGCGCGATTGTTCAAGAAGAGCCACAAGAGCCCGGCCATCCTGTGCTACCACGGGCACATCCTGATGGAGAATCGCTCGGGGCTGGTGGTCGGCGCCGTGGTTAGTCACGCAGATGGTTTTGCCGAGCGGGCCAGCGCATTGCAATTGCTCGATTGCGTGCCAGGTACTCATGCGAAGACAGTTGGCGCCGACAAGGCGTATGACACCCGTGACTTCGTGAACGATTGCCGCGCTCGCAACGTGACACCGCATGTCGCGCGCAACGATGAGCGTTGGGGCGGCAGCGCCATCGACGGTCGCACTTCGCGGCATGCGGGCTACCGGACTAGCCAGATCATCCGCAAACGAATCGAAGAGCATTTCGGCTGGGGCAAAACCATCGGGCGGATCCGGCAGACGGTCTATCGCGGCCTCAAGCGCGTCGACCAGCACTTCAAGCTGACGATGGTTGCGAGCAATCTGACCCGCATGGCCCGAATGCCAGGGATGGTGCCGCGAGGAGCGACGCGATGAGCCGCCAATGCGCGAAGACTGCGCGCCAGACGAGCCGCATGCGTGCGCCTGCCCCGCGCAGATCGCGCGGTGAACCGTTAATTCAGCGCAATATCGCACGCGCAAGTCTCCTGAACATAGCTTCGGTCGTCATGACGGGGCGCTTTTCAACAGCCTGCTAGGCGACGCGGCAGACGACACCCGGCGAGCGGAGCCGGCCACCCACCGCAGCTTCGGCTGGACGACGCCGGCACGCACCCTCAAACTATGGCGGCTCGCTCGCAACAACACGCCGCTCGCATCGCCGGCCAAACGATCCGGCGATCCATAACATGCATGGAGAAGAGACAATGCAGGATCAGTACGTCCTCGCGCTTGACCAAGGCACCACCAGCTCACGCGCGATGCTGTTCGACCGGCGCGGCAACGTCGTGTCGAGCGCGCAAAAGGAATTCCAGCAGATCTACCCGCAGCCTGGCTGGGTCGAGCACGATCCGCGGGAAATCTGGTCGACCCAGGCCGGCGTCGCCGCCGAGGCGGTCACGCGAGCCGGCATGAACGGCACGTCGATCGCGGCGATCGGCATCACGAACCAGCGCGAAACCACGATCGTGTGGGATCGCGAAACCGGCCACCCGATCTACAACGCGATCGTCTGGCAGGACCGCCGCACCGCCGACTTCTGCGACGAACTGAAAGCGCAAGGTCTCGAAGCGAGCGTGCGCGCGAAGACCGGTCTGCCGATCGACTCGTACTTCTCGGCGACCAAGATCCGCTGGATTCTCGACAACGTCGAAGGCGCGCGCGAAAAAGCGCGTCAGGGCCGGCTCGCGTTCGGCACCGTCGACAGCTGGCTCATGTGGAATTTCACGAAGGGCGCGCTGCACATCACCGACGTAACCAACGCGTCGCGCACGATGCTGTTCAACATCCATACGCTGAAGTGGGACGACGAACTGCTCGCCGCACTCGACGTTCCGCGCAACATGCTGCCGGAAGTGCGGCCATCGTCGGAGGTGTACGGACCGACGGTGACCACCGTGTTCGCATCGAAGATTCCGCTCGCGGGCATCGCCGGCGATCAGCACGCCGCATTGTTCGGCCAGATGTGCACCGAGTCCGGCATGGTCAAGAACACCTACGGAACCGGCTGCTTCCTCGTGATGAACACGGGCGCCAAACCGATCGAATCGAAGAACAATCTGGTCACGACGATCGCCTGGCAGATCGGCGAGCGTATCGACTACGCGCTCGAAGGCAGCATCTTCATCGCCGGCGCGGTGGTGCAGTGGCTGCGCGACGGCCTCGGCATCATCAGGAGCGCGGCCGAAATCGAAACGCTCGCGCGCAGCGTGCCGCATTGCGACGGCGTGTATCTCGTGCCTGCGTTCGCCGGCCTCGGCGCTCCGCACTGGAACGCGCATGCGCGCGGCACGCTGTTCGGGCTCACGCGCGGCACGACCTCCGCGCATATCGCGCGTGCGGCGCTCGATTCGATCGCATATCAATCGCTCGATGTGCTGAAGGCGATGGAAGCCGACTCGGGCATTCGCATCGGCGAACTGCGCGTGGATGGCGGCGCGTGCGCGAACAATCTGCTGATGCAGTTCCAGGCCGACATCCTCGGCGTCGACACGGTGCGCCCCCAGGTGTCGGAGACGACCGCGCTCGGCGCCGCCTATCTGGCCGGTCTCGCGGTCGGCTACTGGAAGGATATCGACGAGTTGAAGAGCCAGTGGAAGCTCGAGCATCGCTTTACGCCGGCGCTGCCGCACGCGGAGGTCAGGACCTGCCTCGATGGCTGGCAGCGCGCGATCCGCGCGGCGAAGGCGTGGGCCGATACACCGTAAGGTCGTCAGGCCGCGGGCACGCAGAACATCGAAAGGACGTGGTCCGAAAGCACGTATGATGTCGCTTTTCACCCCGGCGAGCGGGCCCCGCAACCCGCCGCCCGCGCGCGTTGCGCTTATCGTTTTTCAGGCATGATCGACCACCTCATCTGTGACTGCGACGGCGTGCTCGTCGACAGTGAAGTCATCGCCGATCGCGTGATGTTCGACACGCTGACGGCCACCTTTCCCGGCATCGATTTCGCCCCCGTCATCAAAACCGCGTTCGGCCAGCAAACCTCGCGCTTTCTCGCCGGCCTCGAAAAGCAGTTCGACATCACTCTGCCCGCGAACTTCCTCGATACGATCGAGCACAACGTCGAGCTCGCGCTCGCCGCGTCGCTCGGTCCGATCCACGGTGTGCGCGACGCGCTGCAGCGCGTGACGCTGCCGGCCGCAGTCGTGTCGAACAGCCGCATGACACGTGTGAGCGCATCGGTGCGGCGGGCCGGTCTGCAGCAGATTTTCGGCGAGCGGGTGTTCAGCGCCGAGCAGGTCGCGCGGCCAAAGCCCTATCCCGATGTCTATCTGTTCGCGGCCACGTCGCTCGGCGTCGAGCCCGCGCGCTGCCTCGTCGTCGAAGACAGCGTCTCGGGCCTGAACGCGGCGCGCGCGGCCGGCATGAAGACGATCGCCTTCGTCGGCGCGAGCCATATTCCGGACGGCTATGCGGATGCGCTGCGCGCGATGGGCATCACGCGAATCATCAAGCATATGGATGAACTGCCGGCGCTGATCGACGCGGGCGTGCGCGGCGAGTTCGGCGACGTGCAGTCGTAGCGGTTTCGCGCAACGCCGATAAAAAAGCCGGTTCTTCTTGCGAAGAACCGGCTTTTTGCGTCATGGCACTGCGTGCCGCTCGAAGCATGATGGCCCGTCAAGCCTCGGCCAGCGCGCCCTCGCGCACCCGCGCGAGCGTCTCGCGAAACTCGACCAGCTCGGCGATCGTCAGCATCGGCAGATCGTGTTGCGCGGCAAAGCGTTCGACGTCCGCACCGCGCGTCATCGTGCCATCGGCGTTCATCAGTTCGCACAGCACGCCGGCCGGCGTCAGGCCCGCGAGGATCGCCAGATCGACGGTGCCTTCGGTGTGGCCGCGCCGTGCCAGCACGCCGCCGGGCATCGCGCGCAGCGGGAACACGTGGCCAGGGCGCACGATGTCGGCGGGCGTGGCCGTATCGGCGATCGCAGCGAGGATCGTAGTCACGCGATCCTGCGCGGACACGCCGGTGCTGACGCCTTCGCGCGCTTCGATCGACACAGTGAACGCGGTGCCGTGACGGCTTTCGTTGTTGACGGCCATCGGCGGCAGTTCGAGCGCGCGGATCTTGTCGTCGGGCAGGCACAGACACACGATGCCGCTGCATTCGCGGATCAGGAGCGCCATCGTTTCGACCGACAGGCGCTCGGCCGCGACGATCAGATCGGCTTCGTTCTCGCGGTCGTGGTCGTCCTGCAGCACCACGGCGCGACCCTCGCGCAGTGCCTGCAAGGCGGCGGCGATACGCGGCGGAACGGCTTCGGTGGCAAGCAGGGGAAGATCGGCGAAGGCATCGTCTGCAATCGTCGACGGAGCGGGAAAAGTAGCAAAGGACATGTTGAAACGCTCATCGCAAAAGTTGGGCGAAAAACGTTTCAGGGCATTGCAAACAGACTGACGCGCTGCCGCCTGGCACGCCGCACGAAAGCGGACGATAGTCAGCCGCCCAAGCTACGGGCGGCATCGCGGAACGCACATGACTATCTGCACATCTTCTTCCATCCGGACTATCACCGTCGGCTCTGGCTTCTGACCAGATCTGCTGACCCCGCCGCAATCTCCGCTACTGCGAAGACCACTCGATGCGGGCGCTCGCGGGCTTGCCGGCTCACGCTGTCGCGCTGTCGGCCTACCGCCGGTGGGGAATTGCACCCCGCCCTGAAGACGCACTGATTGCCGGTTTGACCGGCCGGCGAAGCATACAACAGTCGCGCAAGCGCTGCAGCGCGACGAACAAAGACCCTACTGACGGCGTTGGCCCTGCATCGACGCCCCGAGCTGCCCCAGAACCTCGAATGCCGTCGATTCTCAACCCGGCACGCCTTCGCACGCAGCCTCATCGCGCGCGGCGCTCGCGGCCCGCACTTCCCAGCGCGGCGGCGCCTCAGCTCGCAGCGTCACGCGAAACGCGCGCGCCTCGGTGTCGCCGGGATTGCGCAGGCTGTGCGGCTGGTCGGCGTCGAACACGATCGCGTCGCCGGTCGCGAGCAGCTGGCGCTGGTCGTGCACGCTGACTTCGAGCGTGCCGTCGCTGACCACCAGATTCACCGTCGTGCCCGGCGCGCGGCGAATGCCCGCCTCCGTATGCAGCGGCGCGATCCGCAGCTCGTGAAACTCGGCGGCGATCGACTCGTCGTCGGGATACAGCGGGCGCACCGAGTAGCGCCCGTTCGCGCTGACCACGCGGGCCGAACGCTCGGCCGGCAGATGCTCGAAGCCGTTGGTCGCGTGACGCCGCAGGAACGCCGCCACCGACACCTTCAGCGCCGCCGCCACCTTGCACAGCACTTTGATCGACGGCACGCTGCGCGCCGACTCGATTTGCGCGAGCATCGCGCGCGACACGCCGGACGCGCGCGCCAGCGCATCGAGCGAAAGCTGGCGTTCGGCGCGCAGCCGCGCCAGATTCACGCCGACCAGCTGTTCGAGCGCATCGAACGGTTCGGCAGAGCGCGGCGCGGCGTTGGTATCGCCATCGGCCGAAGGATCGCGGACCAGCGCGAGCGGGGAATGCATATTGGCCTCCAGAGCGCCGCCCAGCGGCGCAAGAGCAGTAAGTGGAGGCAAGATAGCATCGGCTCTCGCCGCGCCCAACGAAGTTATCGTCACACTGTTATCAGCATGGCGGAGGCAAGCAACTGACGACTCACGCGCCTTGGGCGAACGTGCGCGCGCTGCTCGATTTCCTCGCCGAGCGCTTCGCGCAGGTGTCGGATCAACCGGGAAGCCCGCTGGGACTGCCGCTGGAGCAGCCAATGAGCGCCTCATGAGCGCTAAAACCCCCGCAGCGTGAAGGGCTATAATATGCAGTTACGCTGCAAAGACACGCGCAAGCCGGCCATCAAGCGCCGCGCTGCCCCGCGCCGCGGCCTCCTTCACCTTTTTACGACGCCCCCAGGTTAACCACTGCGACCGGCGAAATTCGATGACCAAGAAAGTTTATGTAAAAACCTTTGGCTGCCAGATGAACGAGTACGACTCCGACAAGATGGTCGACGTGCTCGGTGCCGCTGAAGGACTCGTCAAGACCGACACGCCGGAAGACGCCGACGTGATCCTGTTCAATACCTGCTCGGTGCGCGAAAAAGCGCAGGAAAAAGTCTTCTCCGACCTCGGCCGCGTGCGCGAGCTGAAGGACGCGAATCCGAATCTGATCATTGGCGTGGGTGGCTGCGTCGCTAGCCAGGAAGGCGCATCGATCGTCGCGCGCGCGCCGTACGTCGATATCGTGTTCGGTCCGCAAACGCTGCACCGCCTGCCGCAGATGATCGACGAGCGTCGCGCGAGCGGCCGCGCGCAGGTCGATATTTCGTTTCCCGAAATCGAGAAGTTCGATCACCTGCCGCCGGCGCGCGTCGAAGGTCCGAGCGCGTTCGTGTCGATCATGGAAGGCTGCAGCAAGTACTGCAGCTACTGCGTCGTGCCGTACACGCGCGGCGAGGAAGTGTCGCGTCCGCTCGACGACGTGCTGACCGAAATCGCCGGCCTCGCCGACCAGGGCGTGCGCGAAGTCACGCTGCTTGGCCAGAACGTGAACGCTTATCGTGGCAAATTCGGTGGCGCGCTTACGGTCGGTTCGACCGAGATCGCCGACTTCGCGACGCTGATCGAATACGTCGCGGACATCCCCGGCATCGAACGGATTCGCTACACGACGTCGCATCCGAAGGAATTCACGCAGCGCCTGATCGACACTTATGCGAAGGTGCCGAAGCTCGTCAGTCACCTGCATCTGCCCGTGCAGCACGGCTCCGACCGCATCCTGATGGCAATGAAGCGCGGCTACACCGTGCTCGAGTACAAGTCGGTGATCCGCAAGCTGCGCGCGATCCGCCCGGATCTGTCGCTGTCGACGGACATGATCGTCGGCTTCCCCGGCGAGACCGAGGAAGACTTCGCGAAGATGATGGCGCTCGTCGAAGAGATGAAGTACGACACGAGCTTCTCGTTCATCTACAGCCCGCGCCCCGGTACGCCGGCCGCGAACCTGCACGACGACACGCCGCGCGAGGTGAAGCTGAAACGTCTGCAGCATCTGCAGGCCACGATCGAAGAGAACGTGCAGCGCATCAGCGACGCGATGGTCGGCAAGATCGAGCGCATTCTGGTCGAGCGCCCGGCGCGCAAGGACCCGAACGAGCTCGCGGGCCGCACCGAGAACAACCGCGTCGTCAATTTCCCGGCGTCGGTGGCGTCGCATGCACGGCTGATCGGTCAGATGGTCGACGTGAAGATCGTGCACGCGTACCCGCACTCGCTGCGCGGCGAACTGGTGATGGTTCACGACGACGGCGCCGCCGTGACGCACTGAGCACGCTAAGCGCACTGACCGACATTCTGAGTATCGCAACCGACAGGATCGACTCACCGCCTTGAAGACCACTCAGCAGCATCTGGAATTCACCGCACCGCGCGATGACAACGCGCGGCTCGCCAACCTCTGCGGACCGCTCGACGAAAATCTGCGGCAGATCGAGCAGGCGCTCGACGTGACCCTGCAGCGCCGTGGCCACCGCATCACGATCCGCGGGCGCGGCGCGAAACTCGCGCTCACCGCGCTCGAAAACTTCTACAACAGCGCACGCGAGCCCTTGTCAGTCGACGACATCCAGCTCGCGCTCGTCGAAGTGCGCCATCCGGCGCGCCATCGTTCGAACGGCAACGGCAATGGCAATGGCGGCGACGCCGTCGACACGCGCTTCACCGGCAATCCCGATCATCCGTTCGACCAGCCCGCCGATGCCGATGCGAGCGAAGATGACTTCGAGGAATACGGCCCGAAACTGTACACGCGGCGCGCGGATCTGCGCGGCCGCACGCCGGCGCAGCGCGAGTACCTGAAGCAGATCGTGTCGCACGACGTCACCTTCGGCGTCGGCCCGGCCGGCACCGGCAAGACCTACCTCGCGGTGGCCTGCGCGGTCGACGCGCTCGAGCGCGACCAGGTCAAACGCATCGTGCTGACGCGCCCGGCCGTCGAAGCAGGCGAGCGGCTCGGTTTTTTGCCGGGCGATCTGGCGCAAAAGGTCGATCCGTATCTGCGTCCGCTGTACGACGCGCTGTATGACCTGCTCGGCTTTGACAAAACCGCGAAGATGTTCGAGCGGCAGATGATCGAAATCGCGCCGCTCGCGTACATGCGCGGCCGCACGCTGAATCACGCGTTCATCATCCTCGACGAGGCGCAGAACACCACGCCCGAGCAGATGAAGATGTTCCTCACGCGGATCGGCTTCGGCTCGAAGGCGGTCGTCACCGGCGACACGACCCAGGTCGACCTGCCGCGCGGCCAGAAGAGCGGGCTGATCGAAGCGCAGCAAGTGCTCGCGAACGTGCGCGGCATCGCGCTCACGCGCTTCACGAGCGCGGACGTGGTGCGCCATCCGCTGGTCGCGCGAATTGTGGAGGCGTACGATGCGCATGCGCAGAAATCGACCGCCGCGGCCGATTCGCGCTAAAGCGATGCGCTTCGCAGCGCGAGGCCCGCGTGGCCTCGCCGCCACGCCGCAAAAAACGACTGAGCCACGAACGCCACGCACAGAAACCGCATGAGCCGCACCCCAAAACTAACGCTGAGCCTGCAATTCCCCGCTGCCAAAGCCTGGCCGGAACACAAGGCGCTACTGCCGCGCGCGACGGTGGCCGGCTGGATCAAGGCGGCGCTGTTCGCAGACGGCGAACTGACGGTTCGCTTCGTCGACGCCGAAGAAGGCCGCACGCTGAACCGCACTTATCGCGGCAAGGACTATGCGACCAACGTGCTGACCTTCGCCTATGCCGAATCGGAAGACGACCCGGTGACGGGCGATCTGATTCTGTGCTGCCCGGTGATCGAGAAGGAAGCCGCCGAGCAGGGCAAACCGCTTGCCGCGCATTACGCGCACCTGCTCGTGCACGGCACGCTGCATGCACAAGGCTACGACCACGAGGTTGAAGAAGAAGCCGAGGAAATGGAGGCGATCGAAACCGAAATCCTCGCCAGGCTCGGCTTTCCGGACCCTTATCAATAGACGTCCCCGCCCCTCCTCCAACCGAACCCACCGTGAGCACTCCGTCCCCCGAAACCGAGATTCCCGTGCGCTGTCCGGACTACCCGCCGGTGCTCGGCGACTCGCGGCTTCTGACTGACGACGAACTGCGCGCGTCGCTTGAATGCACGTTGCGCGGCTGGGACCGCCAGAGCGATCTGTGGCTGTTCGGCTATGGCTCGCTGATCTGGAACCCGGGACTGCCCACCGTCGAAGCGATGCGCTCGAAGGTGCACGGCTATCACCGCGGCCTCTATCTGTGGTCGCGTGTGAATCGCGGCACGCCCGAGCAGCCCGGCCTCGTGCTCGCGCTGGATCGCGGCGGCTCGTGCACCGGCATGGCGTTCCGGCTCGCAGCCGATGGCTCGATGCCGCATCTCGAAGCACTGTGGCGCCGCGAAATGCCGATGGGCTCGTACCGTCCCGCGTGGCTGCCGTGCGTACTCGCGGACGGCCGGCGCGTCGACGCGCTCGCCTTCGTGATGCGCCGCGACGTGCCGAGCTACACCGGCAAGCTGCGCGACGACATCATTCAGACCGTGCTGGGCTGCGCGAGCGGCCGCTACGGCACGACTTTCGACTACGTAAGCCGTACCGTGCATGCGCTGCGCGAAAGCGGCATGCCGGACCGCGCGCTCGAAGCGCTGCTCGCGCGCTGCAAGCCGGTCGTGTAATTTCGTCATCTCGGCGAAAACCCCACCCGCGACTTTTTTGCCGGCGAGCGCTTTTGACCGCGTAATCGGTTAGGATGATTCCACGCTCCGCCTTCGCGGCGCGGCCGTTTCACCTCGGCTTCACTCATCGCCAGGCCCGGCCGGACACGGTTCCGCCATGTGCCTGGTGTATCCTTAACGCTCTGTAACAGCGCGCCCAGTCTCGCCGGGCGCACTACCATGAACGACACGTATCCCAGTCGACGCCATACCGGACGCCATCTCGACAAACCGCAGGAAAAGCGCTCGCTGCTCGAACGCCTGACCGACTTCATCTCGCCCGAACCCGACTCGCGGGCCGAACTTCTGGAAATTCTGCAGGACGCGCACGAGCGCAACCTGATCGACGCCGACTCGCTGTCGATGATCGAAGGCGTGTTCCAGGTCTCGGAACTGAGCGCGCGCGACATCATGGTGCCGCGCGCACAAATGGACGCGATCAACATCGCCGACAATCCCGCCGAATTCATCCCCTACGTGCTCGAGAAAGCGCATTCGCGCTATCCAGTCTACGAGGGCAATCGCGACAACATCATCGGCGTGCTGCTCGCGAAAGATCTGCTGCGCTATTACGCCGAAGAAGAATTCGACGTGCGCGGCATGCTGCGCCCGGCCGTGTTCATCCCCGAGTCGAAGCGGCTGAACGTGCTGCTGCACGACTTTCGCGTGAACCGTAACCACCTCGCGGTGGTCGTCGACGAATACGGCGGCGTCGCGGGCCTGATCACGATCGAAGACGTGCTGGAGCAGATCGTCGGCGACATCGAGGACGAATACGATTTCGACGAGGAAAGCGGCAACATCATCGCGTCGCCGGACGGACGCTTCCGGGTGCGCGCGCTGACCGAGATCGAGCAGTTCAACGACACCTTCGGCACGCATTATTCAGACGAAGAAGTCGACACGATCGGCGGGCTGGTCACGCATCACTTCGGCCGGGTGCCGCATCGGGGCGAGAAAGTGCGCCTCGACGATCTGATCTTCGAGATCCTGCGCGGTGACGCCCGCCAGATCCACATGCTGCTGGTGCGCCGCGACCCGCTCGCGGGCCAGCGCGAACGCGAGTCGCAGCACGTGCAGACCTGAGCCGGCGGCTCGGGCCGATGCACGGCCCGAGCGCCCGCGCGTTGTTATTGCGGGCGCATGTGGCCGACTCGTTTGCCTGCTGATTTACCCTTTCAACTTCCGACGCCGACCGCGCAACAATGGCCGACCCGATCACTTCCCGTTCGCACCGCGGCGTGAGCGCTCCCGCCCCCGCTGCCACCGACGACGTCACGCGCAGCCGCGCGCTGCCGCGCTGGCACTACCTCGTCGCACTGGCCGCGGGCGCGGCCAATACGCTGTCGTTCGCGCCGACGCCGCATGGCGGCTGGCTGCAACTCGCGATCTTCGTGTTCTTCTTCGCGTGGCTCACGCGCAGCACCGGCTGGAAAAGCGCCGCGCTGACGGGCGGCGCGTTCGGCTTCGGCAACTTCGTGAGCGGGGTCTGGTGGCTGTATGTGAGCATGCACTACTACGGCGGCATGCCGGCGCCACTCGCCGGCACGGCGCTCGTGCTGTTCTCGCTGTATCTCGCGCTCTACCCGGCGCTCGCCGCGGGGATATGGTCGTTCTGCGCGGGCCATGCGCGCAACGGCGCGGCCGACGACCGCGCGCCATTCTCGCCGACCTGGCACGGCGCGCTGGCTTTTGCCAGCGCGTGGGCGATCGGCGAATGGCTGCGCGGCACGGTGTTCACCGGCTTTCCCTGGCTCGCCACCGGTTACGCGCAAGTCGACGGCCCGTTGGCGGGGTTTGCGCCCGTGGTCGGCGTATATGGCGTCGGCTGGATGGTCGCGCTGACGGCCGCGTTGATCGTGCAGGCATTGCTGGCGCTGCTGCCGTCGTGGCGCCCCGGGCGTGCCAACGACTCGCGCGAGCCGAACGCCGGCGCCGCTGGTGACGTCGACAGCCGCGCCGCGCGTGGCCGCGGCACGCGCGTTGCCGCCATCGCCGTGCCAGCCTGCGTCGCGCTCGCGCTGCTCGTGATCGGCCTGCTGCTGCCGCTCGTGCAGTGGACGACGCCCGCCAATGCGCCGCTGACGGTGCGCCTGCTGCAAGGCAACGTGAAGCAGGAGATGAAATTCGAGGAAGCCGGCTTGCGCGCGGCGGTCGACGAGTATCAGAAAATGATCACGTCGAAGCCGGCCGATCTGATCGTCACGCCGGAAACCGCGATCCCCGTACTCGCGCAGCAACTGCCGCCGAACTTCGCGGCCGCGATCCGCCAATTCACCAATTCGACCGGCAGCTCGCTGCTGTTCGGCGCGATCGGCGGCACGATCACGCCGGACGGCCGGGTGGTCGACTACACCAACAGCCTGTTCGGCGTCACGCCCGGCTCGCACGAAATCTACCGCTACGACAAGCACCATCTGGTGCCGTTCGGCGAATTCGTGCCGTGGGGTTTCCGCTGGTTCGTGAACCTGATGAACATTCCGCTCGGCGACTTCTTCCGCGGACCGCCTGTGCAAAAACCGTTCATGGTGCATAACCAGCCGGTCGCGGTGAACATCTGCTACGAGGACATCTTCGGCGAGGAAATCGCGCGCACGCTGCGCGAGAACGCGACGCCCGCCGGCGTGCTGATCAACTCGACCAATCTCGCGTGGTTCGGCGACACGATCGCGCTCGACCAGCATCTGCAGATCGCGCGCATGCGCTCGCTCGAAACCGGCAGGCCGATGCTGCGCGCAACCAACACCGGGATGACCGCCGCGATCGACGCGAACGGCCGCGTGATCGGCCGCCTGACGCCATACACGGTCGGCTCGCTCGACGTCAACGTGCAAGGCACCGCCGGCAACACACCTTACGTGACGAGCGGCAACAACACGGTGCTCGCGGTGTCGGTGCTGCTGCTCGCGATCGGTTTCGCGTTCGGACCGGGGATCGCGCGGCGGCGCGACGGCAAGCGGTAACGCCGGCGCCCACGTCAAACGAACACCGCCCGCAAAAAAAATGCGCCTGACATGCAGGCGCATTTTTTTATGCTCATTCGAGCTTCATCAATCCTTCGGCGCCGTATCGATGAACGACTGCCGCTGCGACAGCTTCTGGAAGTGCTTGTCGAGGTTCGGATGCGCTTCGCGCCAGTTCAGTTCCGGCATACGGAAGTCCAGATAGCCGAGCGCACAGCCCATCGCGATGTCGGCCAGCGTGTAGTGATTGCTCGCGCACCACGGCTTGCTGCCAAGCCCCTGCGACATCGCGATCAGCGCTTCGTCGATCTTGCGCTGCTGCCGCGCGACCCATGCGTCCACGCGCTGCTCGGGCGCCCGCTGCGTGCTTTCGAGCCGGATCAGCACGGCCGCGTCGAGCACGCCGTCGGCGAGCGCCTCCCAGCAGCGCACTTCGATGCGCTCGCGCCCGGACGGCGGAATCAGCTTGCCCACCGGCGACAGCGTATCGACGTATTCGCAGATCACGCGTGAATCGAACACGGCTTCGCCGTCTTCCATCACGAGGCACGGCACCTTGCCGAGGGGGTTGAAGGTGTGAATCCGGGTATCCGGCGCCCAGACGTTCTCGGGCACCAGTTCGTAGTCGATCTTCTTGTCGGCGAGCACGATGCGCGCTTTACGCACATACGGGCTGCCGAACGAACCGATGAGTTTCATCATGACCTTCTGCCTTTTTCTGAATCCGGCGAAAGTATAAGTGGTCTAAGGCTTTCGCGAACGTGCTGGCGGCATCTTCGCGAACTGCTCGCCGAGCCGCTGTGGACGGATTGCAACATGACGGCGGCCGCCGCGCCGTCGGAATCCGCACAAAGGGAGTCGATGTCGTGCGCGGAGAATGGGGCCAGGAGACACGCGGCGCTACAATCGCACGATGAACCAGCCGACCGAACCCACCATCGCCATCGACGTCCACCGCACGCGCCGCGAGCGCGTTCTCGCCGCGCTGCGCGCCGCGGGCGGCGGCGTCGCCATCGTCCCGACCGCGCCGGAAGCGCTGCGCAACCGCGATACCGACTATCCGTACCGCCACGACAGCTACTTCTATTATCTGACCGGCTTCACCGAGCCCGAAGCGCTGCTGGTGCTCGATGCCAGCGCTGCGCCCGGCGCGCCCGCGTCGGTGCTGTTCTGCCGCGAAAAGAGCGTCGAGCGTGAAACGTGGGAAGGCTTCCGCTTCGGCCCCGACGGCGCGCGCGAAGCATTCGGGCTCGATGCCGCGTTCCCGATCGGCGAACTCGACACGCAGTTGCCGCGCATCATCGCCGACAAGCCGGCGCTGCACTATGCGCTCGGCACCTCGGCGCATCTGGACGGGCAGGTGCGCGGCTGGCTCGACGCGGTGCGTGCGCAAAGCCGCAGCGGCACCGTCACACCCACGGCCGCGCGCGATCTGCTGCCATTGCTCGACGAGATGCGGCTCGTCAAGGACGACCACGAGCTCGCGATCATGCGCCGCGCCGGGCAGATTTCGGCGGCCGCGCATCGTCGCGCGATGGCCGCGTGCCGGCCCGGTATCCGCGAGTACGAGCTCGAGGCCGAACTGCTCTATACGTTCCGCAAGTTCGGCGCGCAGGCGCCGGCCTATACGTCGATCGTCGCGGCCGGCGCGAACGCGTGCGTGCTGCACTACCCCGCCGGCAACGCGATCGCGCGCGACGGCGACCTGATCCTGATCGACGCGGCCTGCGAACTCGACGGCTATGCGTCCGACATCACGCGCACGTTCCCGGCGAGCGGCCGGTTCACGCCGGCGCAGCGCGAGCTGTACGACATCGTGCTGGCCGCGCAGCAGGCCGCCGTCGATGCGACGCGCGCCGGCGCGAGCTTCGACGATCCGCATCAGGCCGCGCTGCGCGTGCTTTCGCAGGGGCTGCTCGACACCGGCATCGTGCCGCGCGCGAAGTTCGCATCGGTCGACGACGTGATCGCCGAGCGCGCCTACGCGCCGTTCTACATGCACCGCACTGGCCACTGGCTCGGCATGGACGTGCACGACTGCGGCGACTACCGCGAGCGCGGCGCGCCGCGCGACGAAGCGGGCGCGCTGCCGTGGCGCACGCTGCGCGCGTCGATGACGCTGACGATCGAGCCGGGCCTGTACGTGCGCGCGGCCGAAGGTGTGCCCGAGCGCTACTGGAACATCGGCATCCGCATCGAGGATGACGCGATCGTCACGCCGACCGGCTGCGAGCTGATCACGCGCGACGTGCCGGTCGCCGCCGACGAGATCGAGGCGCTGATGCAGGAAGCACGAGCGGCTCATCAACAGAGGACCTGATCGGCGATGAATGAAGCGTCTCCATCGGCGGTGATCCTGAGGCCCGCCTCCCACCAGCAAGGGTTCGATTTCGATGTGACGATCGTCGGCGCCGGTCCGGTCGGCCTCGCGCTCGCCGGCTGGCTCGCGCGCCGTAGCGTGACGCGCGAGCTGAAGATCGCGCTCGTCGACGCGCGCGAGCCGGAAGACTCGATCGCCGATCCGCGCGCGATCGCGGTCTCGCACGGCAGCCGGATGATCCTCGAGCCGCTGCGCTGGCCGGCCGACGCCACCGCGATCGAGCGCATCCACGTGTCGCAGCGCGGTCATTTCGGCCGCACGCTGATCGATCATCGCGAGCACGGCCTGCCCGCGCTCGGCTACGTGCTGCGTTACGGCTCGATCGTGCATGGCCTCGCCGACGCCGTGCACGCGACGCCGGTCCACTGGTTCCGCTCGACGTCGGCCGGTGCGCCGGTTCAGGAGCTCGACGGCGTCACGCTGCCGATCGAAACCGCGGGCGTCGCGCGCCAGTTGCGCACGCGTATTCTGGTGAACGCCGAGGGCGGCCTGTTCGGCGACCAGAAGCACGCGAAAAACCCGAGCCGCGCCACGGGCGAAGACGCCGGCGCACGCAGCATCGGTAAAAATCACGCCGGCTCGCGCGACTACGGCCAGACCGCGTTGGTCGGCACGGTCACCGTGTCCGCACCGCAGCCGCACGTCGCATGGGAGCGCTTCACGTCGCAAGGCCCGATCGCGCTGCTGCCGATGGGCGGCGTGCGCGGCGCCGACTACGCGCTCGTCTGGTGCTGCGCGCCCGACGAAGCCGCGCGCCGCGCTCAGCTCTCCGACGAAGCGTTCCTGCGCGAGCTCGATGCCGCGTTCGGCGACCGCATGGGCCGCTTTACGCACATCAAGGGCCGTGCGTCGTTTCCGCTCGGTCTCAACACGGTCGACACGCTCGTGAACGGCCACATCGTCGCGATCGGCAATGCGGCGCAGACCTTGCATCCGGTGGCGGGCCAAGGCCTCAACCTGGGCCTGCGAGACGCGCACGCTCTCGCCGATGCGCTGTCGGCCGAGGGCCCGACACCGCTCGCGCTCGCCACTTTCGCGCAGCGCCGCGCGCTCGACCGGCGCCTGACGATCGGTTCGACCGACACGCTCGCGCGCCTGTTTACCATCGACTTCGCGCCGCTCGCGGTACTGCGCGGCCTCGCGCTGACCGCACTCGAATTCGTCCCGCCGGTGAAAACCGCGCTCGCCCGCCAGATGATGTTCGGCCAGCGCCGCTAAGGACGCAAAACGCCGCGCGGCTCTATGAGCCGCGCGACTTTCATAGAAGATTTAACAGGTTACGAGACCCGGTTCGCGAGTCCCGGCAACCCGTTAACGCTAAAATGGTGCTTTTCCCTCGCATTTCGCGCTGCGCCGGCCGTCACGATTGTCAAATCTGACCCGACGTCGGCGCACGCTCACGTCATGCCCATTCTCGGCCCCCACATTCTGCGCAATAACCTGTTCGTCGCCCCGATGGCCGGCGTGACCGACCGGCCGTTCCGCCAGCTGTGCAAACGGCTCGGCGCGGGCTACGCGGTGTCGGAAATGGTCGCGTCGAACGCTCAGTTGTGGAAAAGCGAAAAGACCATGCGCCGCGCGAATCACGAGGGCGAGGTCGAACCGATCGCGGTGCAGATCGCTGGCGCCGACCCGGACATGATGGCCGAGGCCGCCCGCTACAACGTCGCGAACGGCGCGCAGATCATCGACATCAACATGGGCTGCCCGGCCAAGAAGGTTTGCAACGTGGCAGCCGGCTCGGCGCTGCTGCAGAACGAACCGCTCGTGCAGCGCATTGTCGAGGCTGTCGTGAACGCAGTTGGCGTCGGGCCCGACGCGGTACCCGTCACGCTGAAAATCCGCACCGGCTGGAATCGCGAGAACAAGAATGCGCTGAACGTCGCGCGTCTCGCACAAGCCGCGGGCATTTCGATGCTGACCGTGCACGGCCGCACGCGCGCCGACCTGTACCACGGCGACGCCGAGTACGAAACCATCGCCGCCGTGAAAGCGGCGGTCAACATTCCGGTCGTCGCGAACGGCGACATCACGTCGCCGCAAAAGGCGCGCGAGGTGTTGGCCGCGACCGGCGCGGACGCGATCATGATCGGGCGGGCCGCGCAGGGTCGTCCGTGGCTGTTCCGCGAGATCGAACATTTCCTGCAAACGGGCGAGCTGCTGCCGCCGCCGCGCATCGACGAAATCCAGCAGGTGATGAACGAACATCTCGAAGATCACTACGCTTTTTACGGGGAATTTACCGGTGTCCGCACTGCGCGCAAGCACATCGGCTGGTACACTCGCGGCCTTTCCGGCGCCAACCTGTTCCGGCATCGCATGAATACGCTGGACACCACGCGCGAACAACTCCTCGCCGTCAACGAGTTCTTTGACGCGCAAAAGGCGATCTCAGACCGCCTCGTCTACGTCGACGAAGCGCCCGGCAACCCCGGGCTCGACAGCCAGGGCGAGGACAACACCGACCGACTAGCAGCATGAGCAAGAACAACATCGAACAATCTGTCCGCGACAGCCTGGATGTGTATTTCCAGGATCTCGACGGCTCCAATCCGCACGACGTCTACGACATGGTCATTTCATGCGTGGAAAAACCCTTGCTCGAAGTGGTGCTCGAGCAGGCCAACGGTAACCAGTCGCTGGCCGCCGAGTATCTCGGCATCAACCGCAATACGCTGCGCAAGAAGCTGCAACAACACGGTTTGCTGTAGCGCGTTGCAGTTTCTCGCGCCCTGCCACGTTTCCCCTTCGGCTTTTCGTCTTCATCATGATCAAGCAAGCGCTCATCTCCGTTTCCGACAAGTCCGGCATCGTCGACTTCGCCAAATCGCTGTCGGACCTTGGCATCAAGATCCTGTCGACCGGCGGCACCGCGAAACTGCTCGCGGACGCGGGCCTGTCCGTCACCGAAGTCGCCGACTACACGGGCTTCCCGGAAATGCTCGACGGGCGCGTGAAAACGCTGCATCCGAAGGTGCACGGGGGCATCCTCGCGCGCCGCGATCTGCCCGAGCATATGGCCGCGCTCGAGAAGCACGACATTCCGACCATCGACCTGCTGGTCGTGAACCTGTACCCGTTCGTGCAGACCGTGTCGAAGGAACAGTGCTCGCTCGAAGACGCGATCGAGAACATCGACATCGGCGGCCCGACGATGCTGCGCTCGGCCGCGAAGAATCATCGTGACGTGACGGTGGTGGTCGATCCGGCCGACTACGCGGTCGTGCTCGACGAAATGCGAGCGAACGGCAACACGGTGTCGTACAAGACGAACTTCCGTCTCGCGACCAAGGTGTACGCGCACACCGCGCAGTACGACGGCGCGATCACGAACTACCTGACGAGCCTGACCGACGAGTTGCAGCACTCGTCGCGCAACGAGTACCCGGCCACCTTCAACATGGCGTTCAACAAGGTGCAGGACCTGCGCTACGGCGAAAACCCGCACCAGAGCGCAGCGTTCTACCGCGACCTGACCGTGCCGGACGGCGCGCTCGCGAACTACAACCAGTTGCAGGGCAAGGAACTGTCGTACAACAACATCGCCGACTCCGACGCGGCGTGGGAATGCGTGAAGACCTTCGACGTGCCGGCCTGCGTGATCGTCAAGCACGCGAATCCGTGCGGCGTTGCGGTGGGCGCGAACGCGCACGAAGCGTACTCGAAGGCGTTCCAGACCGACCCGACCTCGGCGTTCGGCGGCATCATCGCGTTCAACCGTGAAGTCGACGAAGCGGCGGCGCTTGCCGTTGCGAAGCAGTTCGTCGAAGTGCTGATCGCGCCGTCGTTCAGCGCCGAAGCGCGTCAGGTGTTCGCGGCGAAGCAGAACGTGCGTCTGCTCGAAATCGCGCTGGGCGAAGGCCACAACACTTTCGATCTGAAGCGCGTCGGTGGCGGCCTGCTGGTGCAGTCGCTCGACTCGAAGAACGTGCAGCCGCGCGAGTTGCGCGTCGTCACGAAGCGTCATCCGACGCCGAAGGAAATGGACGATTTGCTGTTCGCATGGCGTGTCGCGAAGTACGTGAAGTCGAACGCGATCGTGTTCTGCGCGAACGGCATGACGCTCGGCGTCGGCGCGGGTCAGATGAGCCGCGTGGACTCGGCGCGTATCGCGAGCATCAAGGCGCAGAACGCCGGCCTGACGCTGGCCGGTTCGGCGGTCGCATCGGACGCGTTCTTCCCGTTCCGCGACGGTCTCGACGTCGTGGTCGCTGCAGGCGCGACCTGCGTGATCCAGCCGGGTGGCTCGGTGCGCGACGACGAAGTGGTCATGGCCGCCGACGAGCACAACATCGCGATGGTGCTGACGGGCGTGCGTCACTTCCGTCATTGATCGGCTGAAGTTCGGTAGCTGAAAAAAGGCCCGGCGGGTTGTCCCGCCGGGCCTTTCGTTTTGCGGCGACGCGTTCAATCGTCCGGCTCTTTGCGGGCGTAACCGTCCCGCACTTGCGCATGCTGGCTGATGTACGTGCCCAAACCCTGGCCGCGCCGCGCGAGACGCGTCAGCACCGCGAGATGCTCGGCGCCGACACTTGCCTCTGTGTACCAATACACGACACCCGGCCGAAAGCGCACCTTGATGAAATCGTCGCCGATTTCATAGGCGTCGACGCCCGAGTCGCGGCTGAGATTGCGGTAGCGCTCCATTCCCGATCGCCCTCCTCGTGCAAAGCCTTTAGCAGCTTTTATTCCGCCAGGCATGCTGCCAGCGGCCCGCCGCACGCCGCGTTCGTTGTAGTATCGCAGGCACCTGGTTTTTATCGCTTGTGCGGCACTTCATGAGAATTCTCGGCATCGACCCCGGCCTGCGCGTGACCGGCTTCGGCGTGATCGAACAACACGGCCACACACTGCGCTACGTCGCGAGCGGCGTGATCCGCACCGCCGACGCCGATCTGCCGTCGCGGCTCGGCACCATCTTCGCAGGCATCTCGACGCTGATCCGCGAGCACGCGCCGGATCAGGCGGCGATCGAAAAAGTCTTCGTCAACGTCAATCCGCAGTCGACGCTGCTGCTCGGCCAGGCGCGCGGCGCCGCGATCTGCGGGCTCGTCGCGGGCGGCGTACCGGTCGCCGAATACACCGCGCTGCAGCTGAAGCAGTCAGTAGTCGGCTATGGCCGCGCGACCAAGGAGCAGATGCAGCAGATGGTCGTGCGGCTCTTGAGCCTGTCGGGCGTGCCGGGCACGGACGCCGCCGACGCGCTCGGCATGGCCATCTGCCATGCGCACGGCGGCTCGACGCTGAGCACGCTAGGCGGCATCGCACCGGCGCTCGCGAAGAAGGGTCTGCGGGTGCGGCGCGGGCGTCTGGTCGGCTAGCGCAACGTAGACACGCGATGCCGTTCGCGCCGCCGATCCGCTGCGCTACACTCGCGCATTCCCATCCGACTCTGAAAAGTAATCCGCCATGATCGGTCGCATCGCCGGCGTTCTGCTGGAAAAAAACCCGCCGCATCTGCTCGTCGACTGCAACGGCGTCGGCTATGAAGTGGACGTGCCAATGAGCACGTTCTACAACCTGCCGTCGACCGGCGAGCGCATCGTGCTGCTCACCCAGATGATCGTGCGCGAAGACGCGCATCTGCTGTACGGCTTCGGCACCGCGCAGGAACGCGCGACCTTCCGCGAGCTGCTGAAGATTTCCGGCATCGGCGCACGCATGGCGCTCGCGGTGCTGTCGGGCATGAGCGTCGCGGAGCTCGCGCAGACTGTCACGATGCAGGACGCCGCGCGCCTCACGCGTGTGCCGGGCATCGGCAAGAAGACCGCCGAGCGGCTGCTGCTCGAACTGAAGGGCAAGCTCGGCGCCGACCTCGGCGCAATGGCGGGCGCCGCGTCGCCATCCGACCATGCGTCGGACATCCTCAATGCGCTGCTCGCGCTCGGCTACTCGGAAAAAGAAGCGCTCGCGGCGATCAAGAACGTGCCGGCCGGCACGGGCGTGTCCGAGGGCATCAAGCTCGCACTGAAGGCGCTCTCGAAGGGCTGATGCGCGATCCGCGCGCGGTACAATGAGCGGATGATCGAAACCGACAAACTCGCCGCCGAGCGCATCATCGCGGCCACGCCCGTGTCGCCGAACGAAGAAGCGTTCGAACGCGCGCTGCGCCCGCGTCAGCTCGACGAATATGTCGGGCAGGAGAAAGTCCGCGGCCAGCTCGAAATCTTCATCGAGGCCGCGAAGCGCCGTTCCGAATCGCTCGACCACGTGTTGCTGTTCGGCCCGCCAGGCCTCGGCAAGACCACGCTCGCGCACATCATCGCGCGCGAGATGGGCGTCAATCTGCGGCAAACGTCGGGGCCGGTGCTCGAACGCGCCGGCGACCTCGCCGCGCTGCTCACCAATCTCGAAGCCAACGACGTGCTGTTCATCGACGAAATTCACCGGCTCTCACCGGTCGTCGAGGAAATCCTCTATCCGGCGCTCGAGGATTATCAGATCGACATCATGATCGGCGAAGGGCCCGCCGCGCGCAGCGTGAAGCTCGATCTGCAGCCGTTCACGCTGGTCGGCGCGACCACGCGCGCGGGCATGCTGACCAATCCGCTGCGCGACCGCTTCGGCATCGTCGCGCGACTCGAGTTCTACAACGCCGAGGAGCTCGCGCGCATCGTCACGCGTTCGGCCGCGCTGCTCGGCGCGCAGATCCATCCGGACGGTGCCTTCGAAATCGCCCGTCGCGCGCGCGGCACGCCGCGTATCGCGAACCGCCTGCTGCGGCGCGTGCGCGACTTCGCCGAAGTAAAGGCCGACGGCAACATCACCGCGCAGGTGGCCGACGCCGCGCTCAGCATGCTCGACGTCGACGCGGTCGGCTTCGACCTGATGGACCGCAAGCTGCTCGAAGCGATCCTGTACAAGTTCGACGGCGGCCCGGTCGGTGTCGACAATCTCGCGGCGGCGATCGGCGAGGAGCGCGACACGATCGAAGACGTGCTCGAGCCGTATCTGATCCAGCAGGGCTTCCTGCAGCGCACGCCGCGCGGCCGCGTCGCCACTCTGCTCACGTATAGGCACTTCGGGCTGGCCGCGCCGGATTCGTCGAGCGCGCTGCCGGGTCTGTGGAATTCAACGAATTGAGTCACACGACGAGGCCGACCAGGATGTCCGATCAGACCGAGCAACCCGGCCCTTCCAACCGTTCACCCGTCAATCCCGCCGGCGACCCGTCCGGCAATTTCGCGGCGCGCCTCACCCACCGCCTGCGCTCGAAACTCGCCGCGAGCGTCACCCATCTGACGACCGGTAGCGGACCGGTGCTCGATTACTCGTCGCCGCCGGGCGACCCCGGCCTGTTCGGGCCGCACTCCGTCTGCTGGAAAGTCCACGCCGACTTCACGTCGATGATGGCGGGCGGCATCAGCGCGCTGCTGCTGCAAGCGCTGCATCCGCTCGCGCTCGCGGGCGTGTGGGACCACTCGAGTTTTCGCACCGACATCCTGGGCCGGCTGCGTCGCACGGCGACGTTCATCGCCGGCACGACGTACGGCAGCAAGAGCGATGCGCTCGCGTTGATCGAGCGTGTGAAGCGCATTCATCTCGACGTGACCGGCGTCGCACCGGACGGCCAGTCGTATCGCGCAAGTGAGCCCGCGCTGCTGACGTGGGTGCACGTCGCGGAGGTGTCGAGCTTCATGACCGCGCATCTGCGCTATGTGAATCCGGTGCTGTCGGTCGCCGCGCAGGATCAATACTTCGCGGAAACCGCGCGCATCGCGGAAATGCTCGGCGCCGTCGATATTCCGCGCTCGCGCGCCGAGATCGAGGCCTACCTGCTCGCGATGCGGCCCGCCCTCGTCGCCAGCGAGCGCACGCGCGAAGTCGTCAGGATTCTGATGAACGCTCCGGCACCGAGCTTCGCGATGCGGCCCGCCGGCACGCTGATGCTCAACGCGGGCGTCGATCTGTTGCCCGACTGGGCGCAGTCGATGCTCGATCTGAATCGCTACGCGGTGCTGCGTCGAACTCTCGCACGGCCTGGCGTGCGGGTCGTCGCGCCGGTAATCCGCTGGGCGTTGATCAATGGCGTATCGAAGCGGGCGCGGCGGCGCGCGGCGGCGGTGCGGCGGCAGGATTGATCGCGCCGCGCGAGCCGGGCCATTGTCGGCTTCGGCTTACCGCTTCGACTGCGGTCCCTTCCTGAAACCGTCATCGTCGGCGCTGCCGGCTTCGAGATGCGATACGTCCGCCCACGTCACGATCGTCGCGCGATCGTTCCCGTAATCCACGACGTTCAGGCTGGTGTTCAGCAGCGGATAGTCGCGCGGTACATCGAGCCGCATCCCGGTTGCAAAGCGGTGCACGCAGTCGAGCACGCCACCATGCGTGACACAGGCGATGCGCCCGCCCGGATGCGCGGCGACGAGCGGCTCGATCGCGTGCATGATGCGGTGGTAGAACACGCGGTGCGACTCGCCCCCGGGCGGCGCGAAGCCGGGATCACGGGTTTGCCACTGCGCGTATTCGTCGGGGAAACGTAGCGCGATCTCGTCGCTGTCATGGCCCTGGAACGCGCCGTACGAGCGCTCGCGCAAGTTCTCGCGCGATTGCAGCGGCAGGTCGAGCGCCTCGCCGATCGGCTGCGCGGTCTGCTGCGCGCGCTGCAGGTCGCTCGAATAGATCGCGTCGAGCCGCGCGCCCTGCTTCGCCTCGGCGACGAGGCGCTGCGCGAGACGTTGCGCCTGCGCGATGCCGGTCGTCGCGAGCGGAATGTCGATGTGGCCTTGAATGCGCTTGATGCGGTTCCAGTCGGTCTCGCCGTGCCGGATAAACAGGATCTGCGTCGTCATGAGAGAGAGGTGCCGTTCGCGGTTGTGTCCACGGCTATTGTCGCAAAAAGCGGCGGCGCGGCTCGCATGCCGCGACTGCGCGCTCGCACCGTTTGCGCTCTTTTACGCGTTGGTCTGCAACCAGAACGTGACCGGCCCGTCGTTGACAAGCGACACCTGCATCTCCGCGCCGAACTCACCGGTCTCGACGATCGGATGCTTGGCGCGCGCCGCCGTGACGAAGTAGTCGAACAGGCGCTTGCCCTCGTGGGGTGGCGCGGCCGGCGTGAAGCTCGGGCGCAGGCCGCTGTTGGTATCTGCCGCGAGCGTGAACTGCGACACCAGCAGCAGGCCGCCCGCGCGCCCTGTGCCGTCGAGATTTTGCACCGAGAGGTTCATCTTGCCGGCCGCGTCGCTGAACACGCGGTAGCCGAGCACCTTGGCGAGCAGTTTGTCGGCCACGGCCTCGGTGTCGCCGCGCTCCGCGCAGACGAGCGCGAGCAGGCCGGCGTCGATCGCGCCGGTTACCCGATCGGCGACGCGCACTTCGGCGCGCCGCACACGTTGGATCAGCGCGATCACGCCGTCAGCGTCACGCGTGCGAAGCGGCGCTTGCCGACCTGCACGACGTACTCGCCCGCTTCGACCTTCAGGCCTTTGTCGGACACCGCGGTGCCATCGATCTTCACGCCGCCCTGCTCGATGTTGCGCAGTGCCTCGCTCGTCGACGGCACGAGGTTCGCCTGCTTCAGCAGCTGGCCGATCGCAAGCGGTGCGCCCGCGAGCGTCACGGCCGGAATATCGTCGGGCACGCCGCCCTTCGCGCGATGATTGAAGTCCTCGAGCGCGCGCTCGGCATCCGCCTGCGAGTGGAAACGCGCAACGATTTCCTGGCCGAGCATCACCTTGAAGTCGCGCGGGTTACGGCCCGCCTCGGCCTCGCGCTTGAAGCCGGCGATTTCGTCCATCGGACGGAACGACAGCAACTCGAAGTAACGCCACATCAGCGTGTCGGAAATGCTCATCAGCTTGCCGAACATGTCGGTCGGCTTTTCGCTGATGCCGATGTAGTTGTTCTTCGACTTCGACATCTTTTCGACGCCGTCGAGCCCTTCGAGCAGCGGCATCGTCAGGATGCACTGCTGCTCCTGGCCGTACTGCTTCTGCAGCTCGCGACCGACCAGCAGGTTGAACTTCTGGTCCGTGCCGCCGAGTTCGAGGTCCGCGTTCAGCGCGACCGAGTCGTAGCCCTGCATCAGCGGGTACAGGAATTCGTGGATCGAGATCGGCACGCCGCCCTGGAAGCGCTTCGTGAAGTCCTCGCGCTCGAGAATGCGCGCGACCGTGTAGCGCGACGCGAGCTTGATCATGCCGTCGGCGCCGAGCGGCATCGACCATTCGCTGTTGTAGCGGATCTCGGTCTTGTCGCGATCGAGCACGAGGGCGGCCTGCTCGAAGTAGGTTTTCGCGTTCGATTCGATCTGCTCGCGCGTGAGCGGCGGTCGGGTCGCGTTGCGCCCGGACGGGTCGCCGATCAGCGACGTGAAATCGCCGATCAGGAAAATCACCGTGTGGCCGAGGTCCTGCAACTGGCGCATCTTGTTCAGCACGACCGTGTGGCCGATGTGGATGTCGGGTGCAGTTGGATCGAGCCCGAGCTTGATGCGCAGCGGCGTGGCCGTCGCCGCGCTGCGCGCGAGTTTTTGCGCGAATTCGTCTTCGATCAGCAGTTCGTCGACGCCGCGCTTGGTCACGGCGAGCGCGTGACGGACTTCGTCGGTGATCGGGAAGGCGGAAGCGGGATTGGGCTGGGTGGACTCGGTGCTCATGCTGGAAACGTGAAGTCGCGAAAAAACAGGATTGTCCCATAGATGCGCGCCGCCGCGCCCATTGACACGCCCTGTGCGGCCCCGCGACGGGCGATTTCGTTGCGGCTCGCGTCACCTACGGCGTTTGCGCCGATAATCTGCTACAACGAATCGCAATGAACATCGACAGGAGCAGCGACGTGGCGCAAGATCCCGCAGACGGCATCTATTTCGGACTGATGTCGGGAACCAGCATGGACGGTGTGGACGGCGTCGCCGTCCGGTTTGCCACGGGGAAACCGCCCGAAGTGCTGGCCGAGGCGTTCGTCGGCTTTTCGGCCGGCATCCGCGAGGCGCTGTTCGCGCTGCAACAGCCGGGGGACAACGAGATTGAGCGCGAAGCGCTCGCCGCCAACGCGCTAGCGACGCGCTACACGGTGTGCTGCCACGATCTGCTGCGCGATAGCCGCGTATCGGCCGACGAGGTCCGTGCCATTGGCGTGCACGGGCAGACCGTGCGGCATCGGCCCGAAAAGGGCTATACGCGGCAGATCAACAACCCGGCGCTGCTCGCGGAGATGTTGCATATCGACGTGGTCGCCGATTTCCGCAGCCGCGACGTCGCGGCGGGCGGCCAGGGCGCGCCGCTCGTGCCCGCTTTTCACGCGACGATCTTCGGGGCGAAGAACGAAACGCGTGTCGTCTGCAATCTTGGCGGCATCAGCAACATCACGATCCTGAACGCGACCGGCGGGGTGCGCGGCTTCGACTGCGGCCCGGCGAACGCGCTGCTCGACGCTTGGGCCGAGCGCCATCTTGGCAAGCCATTCGACGAAAACGGTCATTTCGCGGCGAGCGGCCAGGTCGATCGCAAGCTGCTCAACGCACTGCTCGACGAGCCGTTCTTCGCCGAACAGCCGCCCAAGAGCACCGGCCGCGATCTGTTCAACACAGCATGGCTTGATGCGAAGCTCGAGCCGTTCGGCGCGCTCGCACCGGCCGACGTACAGGCGACGCTCGTCGCGCTGACCGCGGTGACGGTTGCGCGCGAGATCGAGCGGCATGCATCCGACGCGCGGGCCGTGTACGTGTGTGGCGGCGGCGCGCGCAATCCGGAGATCATGAAGGCGTTGCAGCAGGCGCTCGAAGACAGCGGCGTAAGCGGCGTGCCCGTGTTGACGACCGACGCGCTGGGCGTGCCGCCGAGCCAGGTCGAACCGCTCGCGTTCGCATGGCTCGCGATGCGCTGCATCGCGCGTCTGCCGGGCAGTCTGCCAAGCGTGACGGGGGCGTCCGCGGAGCGGGTTCTGGGGGCGATTTATCCGCGCTGATGAGAGGTCAAGGCGAAGAAACCGACGCCTTTTGCCGTCGCGCGCTGCTTCGGTGGCACGGAACCAATAAAAAAACGGGACCGAGGCCCCGTTTTCCCTGTGGTTTAATGAGCCTTTTACCGCTCAGACCGAAAACGACGAACCGCAACCGCAGGTCGTGGTCGCGTTCGGGTTCTTGATGACGAACTGCGCGCCGTTGATGTCATCCTTGTAGTCGATCTCTGCGCCGACCAGGTACTGGTAGCTCATCGAGTCGATCAGAAGCTGCACGCCGCTCTTGTTCATCACGGTGTCGTCTTCGTTGATCGCTTCGTCAAACGTGAAGCCGTACTGGAAGCCCGAGCAGCCGCCGCCCTGCACGAACACGCGCAGTTTGAGCTCCGGGTTGCCTTCCTCATCGATCAGTTGCTTGACCTTGTCCGCCGCTGCGTCGGTGAAGACGAAGGGGGCCGGCATCTCGGTCACGGGGGTGTCGGTGACTGCGTTCATTCGAACTCTCCAAAAAGCTTTAGCCGATATTGTAGGGCTGTTCCGGATATCGTGCTGATGCCCACAAAATCAATGGGTTCTTGTTGCAAGGTCGATGCAAGGCGAGCCGTTGCCGCTGAGCGAACGAGACCAGGCCGCGAACGCCAGCGAAGCATAAAAAAAGCCGCCTTCGCTCGTGGCGTTGGCGGCTTTTGCTGCAAACCGGCGTGAAGCCCCGGATTGCGCCCGAAACGATTAACGCTTCGAGAACTGCTTGCGGCGACGTGCCTTGTGGAAGCCGACCTTCTTACGTTCGACTTCACGAGCGTCACGCGTAACGAAGCCAGCGTTCGACAGTTGCGGCTTCAGCGTTGCGTCGTAGTCCATCAGAGCGCGGGTGATGCCGTGGCGAACCGCACCGGCTTGACCCGTTTCACCGCCACCGGTCACGTTGACCTTGATGTCGAACGTGGTGCCGTGGTTCGTGAGTTCCAGCGGCTGACGCACGATCATCAGCGACGTTTCGCGCGAGAAGTAGTCGGCGATGGGCTTGCCGTTCACAACGATGTCGCCCTTGCCTGCCTTGATGAACACGCGAGCGACGGCGCTCTTGCGGCGGCCCGTGCCGTAATTCCAGTTACCGATCATGTGGGCTCCCCTTAGATCTCGAGCGCCTTCGGCTGTTGTGCCGAATGCGGATGCGTTGCGTCAGCGTAGACCTTCAGCTTCTTGATCATCGCGTAGCCGAGCGGGCCCTTCGGCAGCATGCCCTTGACCGCCTTCTCGAGCGCGCGGCCCGGGAAGCGTTCCTGCATCTTGCCGAACGTCGTTTCATAGATACCGCCCGGGTAGCCCGAGTGACGGTAGTACTTCTTGTCGGTAACCTTGTTGCCCGTGACCTTCAGCTTGCCAGCATTGATAACGATGATGAAATCACCGGTGTCGACGTGGGGAGTGAATTCAGGCTTGTGCTTGCCGCGAAGACGGTGTGCCACTTCGCTGGCGACACGCCCGAGAACCTTATCCGTCGCGTCAATCACGTACCATTCGCGCGTCACCTCATGGGCTTTTGCGGAAAACGTCTTCATGATCGATCCAAAAAAATTGCTGCGCCCAATGTGTTCTTTCCTGCTTGTAATTTGCGCATCGAGGCGCGTGCAGGCTCTCCCTGGTTCTTCTTCCGCGGGCGCGGATGCGGAAAAGCCCTGAATTATAAAGGAATTTCTACTCGCAAGTCAAAACGTGCGATGCGCTCTCCATGAGCGGTCCGAAATCGGGGCAAAACGGCGGACAAAGCCAGGCGAAAAAAAACCCGAACAAGTGGTTCGGGTTTAATCCACCAAAGGAGGAGGTGGAGGAGACAGCGGAGGTTGCAGAACTGCTGCAACGATGGGTGGATTATAAGAGTGGCCCTTGTGCAACGCAAGAACATTTGCATTGCGAAATGTGATTTCATCATGTGGAATACTCGGTGTGCGACTAACGTTTGGAAAAACTCCTTTTGGATCAAGCACTAAGGGTGGAATAATTCGAACAGCAACAGATATCCCCTAGAGTAAAACCCCTAAACGGGGCGTGGGACCAGGAAATCGGCGGTCCATTCCGCACCGCAGCAAGAAAGCAATCAGTGTGCATGGACACCGGCTGCGGTCGGCCTGAGCTAATTGTCAGACACCGGGCTACAATGCCGTCTCGACAAAGCGATGCGCGGTGGGAGTGACAGCATGGAATGCAAAGTAAGCTGGATGGGACAAGACGGGATGGCGTTCGCGGCCGAGACGGGCAGCGGTCATCTGGTGGCGATGGACGGCGCACCCGAGGGTGGCGGACGCAACCTCGCGCCGCGTCCGATGGAAATGGTGCTGCTCGGCACCGGCGGCTGCACCGCCTACGACGTCGTGATGATCCTGAAGAAGAGCCGCCAGGAGATCGCCGGCTGCTCGGTGACACTGAAGGCCGAGCGCGCAAGCGAAGATCCGAAAGTGTTCACGAAGATCCACTTCCACTTCACGGTGACGGGCAAGAATCTGAATCCGGCGACTGTCGAGCGCGCAATCAATCTGTCGCACGACAAATACTGTTCGGCGTCGATCATGATCGCGAAGACCGCCGAGCTCACGCATTCGTTCGACATCGTCGCGCTCTGAGCACGGTAGCGATGGCGGCCACGGCCGGCATCCGCGCCCCCAAATGAAAAAGCCGGCGTCCCAACGGACGCCGGCTTTTCTTATTCAGCGGCAAAGCAGGCCGATAAGCCGGATTCTGTGCGCACGCCGCGTCCGGAGACGCGACGCGCGTGGCAGCCATTCCTCTAGGCGCGCCATTACTGACGCGCTCAAGCTTCCTACCCGCAGACGAGACGGGGGCCCCGTCCTGCATCGCGAAGATGCGCGCCTGCCTACTTGGAATTGCTCCGGGTGGAGGTTACCGTGCCGGTCTGCCTTGCGGCAGCCGCGGTGCGCTCTTACCGCACCGTTTCACCCTTACCTGATCCCGGCTTGCGCCGGGCCATCGGCGGTTTGCTTTCTGTTGCCCTGTTCCGCGTGTCGCCACGGATGGCCGTTAGCCATCACCCTGCCCTGTGGAGTCCGGACTTTCCTCGCCCTCGTTGGCCGAAGCCGTCGAGGCCGCGACTGCCTGGCCTGCTTTGCTGGCGCGGATTTTAACACCGAACGCAAAAGCGCCTAGCGGTTGCGCCGCCCCGCTCGGAACACGGTCGTGTCGTCGTAGAACGCGGGTGATTCGTTCTCGGGCCACCAGCCCGGAATGCCGAGCACCGGCAGCGGTGCGAACAGGCGGCTCGTCAAAGCGTCGGTGCCGAGCACCGCCGTGCTGACCACTTCATCGAGCCATGCGTCGCGCGCCGGGGTGTCCCAATCGAAATATTCGGCCGGAACGTCGACGATCCACGCATGGCCGGTGCAGCCCTTGAATGGCGCGATCAGCTTTTCCAGCAGCGCATGACCGAAGCAACGTACTTCGCAGGCGCGCCCCCATGCATCGCGCCGTGCGACGAACAGCGTTTGCCAGTCGAAACCACGTAGCGCGGCGCTCAGCGCAGGATCGGCGCAAGCGAACAGCAGCGCATTTTCGTCGAACAGAGTCAGCATGTCGCGCACGCCGCCACGCGTCGAGCCGACGCCGCGCACGTCGAGTTCCGCCGACTGGCGCGCGTTCAACGCCGCCTTGATGCGCGGAAAGGCGAACCACATCGAACCGTTGAAGAAGTCGTGCAGATTGTGGCGCGTCGGCACGCAACCGGTCGACGCGATATGCCCCTCGTACGCGGCGCCCGGTGGCAGATCGTCCTGCGCGATAAACGCGAGACGCTGGCCGCGGCCGGTGGTCTGTTGCATCTGGGCCGCGTCGGCATTCATCGCGGCGAGCAGGTCAGCGTAGCCGGTCAGCGCGGCTTGCTGCCAACGCTGACCGCGTGCGGCGAATTGCGCGAACCACGGCGCCGACCAGTCGATTGCGGCGAAGCCTGCTGGCACAGGCTCGGTTGCCATGCCGCGCGCAGCTTTGGCCGCGGCTTCATGCGCTAGCGCGAAGCCCGCGTTCGCCGCCACATCAATATTGGCAGTGCGCTGCCCCGCCTCACGCTCGGGCATCTGCCGTAGCCTCAAACGAGACGCCAGCCAATCGATTCGCCGCCGCGCAGCGGCACGACCGGCGTATCACCAGCCGGCAGCTCGGCCGGCAGCGTCCATTCCTCACGACGCAGCGTGATCTTCTCCGTATTGCGCGGCAGACGATAGAAGTCCGGCCCGTGAAAGCTCGCGAAGCCTTCGAGCTTGTCGAGCGCGCCGGCCTTGTCGAATGCCTCGGTGTAGAGCTCGAGCGCGTGCAGCGCGGTGTAGCAGCCCGCGCAGCCGCACGCGTGCTCCTTCAGTCCCTTCGGATGCGGCGCGCTGTCGGTGCCGAGGAAGAAACGCGGATCGCCCGAGGTCGCGGCCTCGACCAGCGCGACGCGATGCGTCTCGCGCTTGAGCACGGGCAGGCAGTAGTAATGCGGACGGATGCCGCCCTGGAAAATCGCATTGCGGTTGTACAGCAGATGGTGCGCGGTAATCGTAGCTCCTAGCAGTTCCGGCGCGACGCCCGCCTCGCGGACGTAGTCTGCCGCGTCCTTCGTCGTGATGTGCTCGAACACGACCTTCAGCGCCGGAAACGCCCGGCGCAGCGGCATCATCACGCGATCGATGAAGACCTTCTCGCGGTCGAACAGATCGATGTCCGAATCCGTCACCTCGCCGTGCACGAGCAGCGGCATGCCGACTTCCTGCATCACTTCCAGCGTATTCGCGCACTTCATCAGATCGGTGACGCCCGCGTCGGAGTTCGTCGTCGCGCCCGCCGGATAGAGCTTCACGCCGTGCACGAAGCCGCTCTCGCGCGCGCGGCGGATTTCGTCGGGCGGCGTGTTGTCGGTCAGGTACAGCGTCATCAGCGGCTCGAATTTCGCGCCCTCGGGAATCGCGGCGATGATGCGCTCGCGATACGCCCTCGCCATCCCGGTCGTCGTGACCGGCGGCTTCAGGTTCGGCATGATGATCGCGCGGCCGAACTGGCGCGCGGTGTCAGGCAGCACGGCCGCGAGCATCGCGCCGTCGCGCACGTGCAGGTGCCAGTCGTCCGGGCGGACCAGCGTGACGGAATCGGGGGAAACGTTGGAAGCAGTCATGGCAGGAATACGAGACTTCGCGCGCCTCGCTGATCGACCGGTCAAACCGCGTTGTAGCGGCCCAAACACGTGTCAATTTTGCTATTTGGCGTCTCCGGCTCGGTGATATGCTTGGAAAATCATCATTGTAACGGCTCGCTCCGTTCACAGGCTCACCTGCAACATGTGCCAACTTCTCGGAATGAACTGCGCCGCGCCGACGGACGTCACGTTTTCCTTTACCGGCTTTGCGGCGCGCGGCGGCGTCACCGATCACCACGCCGACGGCTGGGGCATCGCCTTCTTTGAAGACAAGGCCTGCCGCCTGTTCATCGATCATCAATCGTCGGCCACCTCGCCGATCGCCGAGATGGTCAAGCGCTACCCGATCAAATCGAAAAACACGATCGCGCACATCCGCAAGGCGACGCAAGGGCACATCCTGCTCGAAAACTGCCACCCGTTCATGCGCGAACTGTGGGGACGTCACTGGATCTTCGCGCATAACGGCGATCTGCAGGGCTACGCGCCGGAGTTGAACGGCGTGTATCAGCCGGTCGGCACGACCGACAGCGAACTCTCGTTCTGCGCGCTGCTGCAAGGTTTGCGCAAGGCTTTTCCGGGCACGCAGCAGCCGCCGCTTGACGAGCTGTTCGGCGCGCTCGAGGCGCTCACGCGTGAAATCACGCAATACGGCGTGTTCAATTTCCTGATGTCGAACGGCCAGGCGCTGTTTGCGCATTGCTCGACGCATCTGCATTACCTCGTGCGTCACTGGCCGTTTTCGACCGCGCATCTGGTCGACGCGGACGTATCGATCGACTTCGCCAAATACACGACACCCGAAGACCGCGTCGCCGTCATCGCGACCAAGCCGCTGACCGACAACGAAGTGTGGACCGCGTTCAAGCCCGGCGATCTGCTGATGTTCCGGCATGGCGAAGTGATCGGCCAGGCCAATATCCCGGTGCCGGACTCGGTGCTCGAAAAGCTGCGCAATCCGGCCCTCGATGCATCCGCATCGGCGACGACGATCGCGGCGTCGAACGGCGCGCAGCCGGTGAGCACGCGCGGAACCACGCTTTCGCCCGACAGCGAAACCGATCTCGAAGCCGCGGATGATGCGGCGGCGTTCGAGTCATGAACCGCTGACGTCGCCCTCAGCCAGGCAACAAAAAGCCGCTCCACGGAGCGGCTTTTTCTCATCCCCACACAAGCCTCGGCAACGAGGCCCGCGCAGCGAAGCTCAGTGCAGAATCTTCGCGAGAAAATCCTTCGCGCGATCCGACTTCGGATTCGCGAAAAAGTCTTCCTTGCGGTCGTCTTCGACGATCAAGCCCTTGTCCATGAAAATCACGCGATGCGCGACCTTCTTCGCAAAGCCCATTTCGTGCGTCACGCACATCATCGTCATGCCTTCCTGCGCGAGTTCGACCATCACGTCGAGCACTTCGTTGATCATCTCTGGGTCGAGCGCCGAAGTCGGCTCGTCGAACAGCATCGCGATCGGGTCCATGGACAGCGCTCGCGCAATCGCCACGCGCTGCTGCTGACCACCGGACAGCTGCCCCGGATACTTGTCCGCATGCGCGCGCAGACCGACGCGATCGAGCAGCTTGAGGCCCTTCGCGGTCGCCTCGTCGTTCGAGCGGCCGAGCACCTTGACCTGCGCGAGCGTCAGGTTCTGCACGATAGACAGATGCGGGAACAGCTCGAAGTGCTGGAACACCATGCCGACCTTCGAGCGCAGCTTCGACAGATTGGTTTTCTTGTCGGTCAGCGACTGACCGTTGATGACGATCTCGCCCTTCTGGAACGGCTCGAGGCCGTTGACGGTCTTGATCAGCGTGGACTTGCCCGAGCCGGACGGCCCGCACACCACGACCACTTCGCCCTTCTTGACTTCCGTCGTGCAGTCGGTCAGCACCTGGAAATGGCCGTACCACTTCGAAACATTCTTGATAGAGATCATCTTGCGACCTTTTTCTGAAGACCTTTGACGAGGCTCGACGCGATCACGCAGATCACGAAATAAACCGCACCCGCGAACAGTACCATCTCGACATTCGTGCCGTCACGATCGCCAATATTCGTGGCCGTGCGGAAGAAGTCGGCAAGGCTGATCACGTACACGAGCGATGTATCCTGAAACAGCACGATCCCTTGCGTGAGCAGCAGCGGCACCATCGCGCGAAACGCCTGCGGCAGCACGATCAGACGCATTGCCTGCCCATAGGTCATGCCGAGCGCGAACGCCGCGTTGACCTGGCCGCGCGGCACCGCTTGAATGCCGGCGCGGATGATCTCCGAATAGTACGCAGCCTCGAACAGCGAGAACGCGACCATCGCCGAGGCGAGCCGGATGTCGATGTCGGCCGACAGACCGAGCACGCTTTGCAGCACCTGCGGCACGATCAGGAAGAACCACAGCAGCACCATCACGAGCGGGATCGAACGGAACAGCGTCACGTAGCCCTGCGCGAACCATGCGAGAGGCTTGACCGACGACAGTCGAAACATCGCGAGAATGGTGCCCCAGATGATGCCGAACACGATCGCGACGAGCGTGATCTTGAACGTGATGATCGCGCCGGTCCACAGCGTAGGCAGTGCACCCGGAATACCGCTCCAGTCGAAATGATGCATCACTTGCCTCCGATATAGCCGGGCAGCCGGGACTTCGCTTCGACCCAGCGCATCAGTAGCATCACGATCACGTTGATCAGCATGTATGCGACCGTGACCGCGATGAACGACTCGTAAGTTTGCGACGTGTAGTCGACCAGCTGACGCGCCTGCGCGGACAGATCGAGCAGACCGATCGTCGAGGCAACCGCTGAGTTCTTGAAGATGTTCAGAAACTCGGAGGTGAGCGGCGGCACGATGATCCGGTACGCGACCGGCAGCAGCACGTAGCGATACGTTTGCCATTGCGTGAAGCCCACCGCGAGACCGGCCGCACGCTGGCCGCGCGGCAACGCGTTGATGCCCGAGCGCACCTGCTCGCACACCCGCGCGGCGGTGAAGAGGCCCAGACACACGATCGACGCCGAGAAGAACTGCGCGCTCGGCGGCAATTGCTTGAACCAGGTGCCGATCGACACGGGCAGCAGCTCCGGTATCACCAGATACCAGATGAAGAACTGCACGATCAGCGGAATGTTACGGAAAATCGCGACGTAGACGGTGCCGACGCCCGACGCCCATTTGTTCGGCACCGTGCGCAGCACACCGAACAGCGAGCCGACGATCAGCGCGATCACCCATGCCGACAGCGACACGGTGACCGTCACCCACAGCCCCGAGAGCAGCCAGCCCAGGTAGGTGGTCGGCTCGCCCGTGGAGACGGGACTCAGCAGAATGCCCCAGTTCCAGTGATATGACATGACCAAGACTCCGGCAAAAAGAAACGGAAGAAGCGCGTGGCCCCTTCCGTTCCGTTCAGCGTTTCGAAAGTGTCGAAAAAGCAGCTAGGGTTTAGTCGATTGCCTTGTCGTTCGGATTCTTGAACAGCGCACGCATGTCGTCGCTCATCGGGAAGTTCAGGTTCAGGCCCTTCGGCGGGATCGGCGATTCGAACCAGCGCTTGTAGATCGTTTCGCCTTCGCTCGACAATTGAACCTTCGCGATCGCGTCGTCAGCGACCTTCTTGAAGTCGGCGTCGTTCTTGCGCAGCATGCAGCCGTAAGCCTCACGCGATTGCGGCGTGCCGACGATCACGAAATCGTTCGGGTTGCTCGACTTGGCGCGCTCGCCGGCGAGCAGCGCGTCGTCCATCATGAACGCGGCGGCACGGCCCGTCGACAGCGTCAGGAACGACTCGCCGTGATCCTTTGCGCTGATGATGTTCATGCCCATGCTCTTGTCCTGGTTCATCTTGCGAAGCAGGCGCTCGGACGTGGTGCCGGCGGTCGTCACGACCGTCTTGCCCTTCAGGTCCGGGAAGTCCTTGATACCGGAATCTTTCTTGGTCATCAACCGCGTGCCGATCACGAAGATCGTGTTCGTGAAGGCAGCCTGTTGCTGGCGCTCGAGGTTGTTCGTGGTGGAGCCGCACTCGATGTCGACCGTGCCGTTCTGCACGAGCGGAATACGGTTCTGCGACGTGACCGGCACGAGCTTCACCTTCAGGTTCGGCATGTTCAGCTTCTGCTTGACGGCCTCGACGATCTTCATCGCGTAATCCTGCGAGTAGCCGATCACGTTCTGCTTGTCGTCGTAATACGAGAACGGAATCGACGACTCCCGATGGCCCAGCGAAATGACGCCGGTATCCTTGATCTTTTTCAGCGTCCCCGAGTCTTGCGCATGCGCGCCAACCGTAAACAATCCGAGAGTGGCGAGCAACAGTGCAGCTTTTTTAACCTTCATCTTGATCTCCTTGGCAAGAACCGGCGCCAGTGTAACAAAGTAATTTTTCTGAAAGTATTCCTATTAACCATGCTGTTGCGCGCACGCCGCGATGGGCCCGCGGCGCGGTCGCACAGCCGTTTCGCACATACGAGAAGGCGGGCGGCATCGATAGGATGCCGCCCGCCGGTCAAACACGCCGTCTTGTGGACCGCGCTGATGCACAAAATTTCGACGGTTTCGCCTCCCGGCCCGGATACCGGGCCGCCTCACCGCCGCTTCCAACAAGATAGGACAGGGTCCATCAGGGATACAAGCCGCGCATCTCGCGCGCTTGCAAAATCCGCTTACACGCGACGATGAACGCCGCCGTGCGCACCGACACGTTCTGCTCGCTCGAAACCTGCCACACCGCCGCGAACGCTTCGCGCATCACGCGCTCGAGGCGCTCGTTGATTTCGTCCTCGGTCCAGAAGAAGCTCGAAAAGTCCTGTACCCATTCGAAATATGACACTGTCACACCGCCCGCATTCGCGACCACGTCCGGAATCACGAGGATGCCGCGATCGTGCAGGATGTCGTCGGCCGCCGTGGTGGTCGGGCCGTTCGCGCCCTCGACGATGATCCTGGTCTTGATCTTGCCTGCGTTGTTTTCGGTGATCTGGTTTTCCAGTGCCGCCGGAATCAGGATGTCCGATTCGACGGTCCAGAACTCGTCAGCGGTGATCGCGTCGGCTTCAGGGAATCCGCCGACGCCGCCCTTCTTCGCGACGTAGTCGAGCAGCGCGACCGCGTCGATGCCGGTGGACTTGTACACCGAGCCGGTGTGGTCCTGCACCGCGACGACCTTCGCGCCCGCTTCCTGGAACAGACGCGCGGCGATGCCGCCGACGTTGCCGAAGCCCTGCACCGCAATACGCGCGCCTTCGATATCGAAACCGATGCGGCGAGCCGCTTCGCAGCCCACCACGAACACGCCGCGGCCGGTCGCCTCGCGGCGGCCGAGCGAGCCGCCGAGCGTGATCGGCTTGCCGGTCACGACGCCGGTGGCCGTCTGCCCCTGATTCATCGAGTACGTGTCCATCATCCACGCCATGATCTGCTCGTTCGTGTTGACGTCCGGCGCGGGGATGTCGGTATTCGGTCCGATGATGATGCCGATCTCGCTCGTGTAGCGGCGCGTCACACGCTCGAGCTCGCCGCGCGACAGCGTGCGCGGATCGACGCGGATGCCGCCTTTCGCGCCGCCGTACGGCACGTTCACCGCCGCGTTCTTCACCGACATCCACGCGGACAGCGCCATCACTTCGGAGAGCGTAACGTCCTGGTGATAACGTACACCGCCCTTGCCCGGACCGCGCGACACGTTGTGCTGCACGCGATAGCCCTCGAAGTGCGCGACCGTGCCGTTATCGAGTTCGATGGGCACGTCGACGACGAGAATGCGCTTCGGGCGCTTCAGGGTTTCGAGCCAGCGGGACAGCGAGCCGAGGTAGGGCGCGACGCGGTCGACCTGGCGCAAGTAGTTGCCCCAGGGGCCGAGATCTTCTTTGTTGAGGTAGGAGGGAACGGACTGCAACGTTGAGGCGGCTTGTGCCGATTCTGCGGCTTGTTGCTGGGATGACATGAACGCTCCGGCGTTTGATCGAGTACGGGCATTGTGGAAAAACGCCGTATTGAAATCCAATGCCGTTTCCTTATCCGGTTATGTTTTTCTTGCATAACGTTCGGAAAGCCGCAAATTCGCGTCGCGGCGACGCAGGTTCGAGCTTCAGTTTTATGCCGCGTTTCAGGCGGCGCTTTGCCGGAGTTCCTCCGACACGACGTCCCACAACTGCCGCACGAGGATCTGGCGCGCGTCGTCGCTTTTCGCGGCGAGCTTGTCGCGGTACAGGCGAATCTCCATGCTGAGCGTCAGCTGCCCTTCGGGTGTGCCGCGCGTCGCGCGATCGAGGCGGATCAGCCGGCCTTCGGCCACCGCATCTTCGACCGCGCTATGCGGCAGAAACGCGATGCCGTGACCCGCGAGCGCCATCGCTTTCAGCCCCTCTGCCATGTCGGTTTCGTAGAGCCGGTCGAGGTACAGGCGCTCCGGCGCGTTCGCGAGAATCACCTCGGTCATGCGCCCGAGGTACGCGTTCGGCGTGTACGACAGATACGGCGCTGGCGCGTCGGCCGAGCCAGGCAGCGTGTGACGCGGACGGCCCGCGCGGGTCGGCGCCGAGAACGGGCTGATCGGCTCGTGGCCGAGCGTCAGCATGTCGTAGCGCGCCGGATCGAGCGCGACCGGGTGGCTCGGATGGTGGTAGCCCATCATGAGATCGCAGCCGCCTTCGACCAGCGACAGCGCCGCATCGTGCACGTTCAGCGCGCGCAGCCGCGTGTGGATCGGGCCCATCTGCGCCTCGATGCGCTGCAGCCAGCGCGGAAAGTAAGTCAGCGACAGCGTGTGCGGGACCGCGAACTCGATCGTCGCCTGCGGCGCCGCCGTGTGGCCGCGCAGCAGCGCGCGCGCCTCGTGGAATTGCGACAGCATCGCGAGCGCCTGCTCGTTGAACACCTGCCCGGCCGCCGTGAGCCGCGTCGGATAAACAGAACGGTCGATCAGTTCCGTGCCGAGCCACGCTTCGAGCGCCTGGATGCGGCGCGAGAAAGCCGGCTGGGTGACGTGGCGCAGTTCGGCCGAGCGGCTGAAGCTACGTGTTTCCGCGAGCGAAATGAAGTCTTCGAGCCATTTCAGTTCCATGCGAGTGCGTTTGCCTGCGAGAGGGAAGAAGTCTGCATTCTAGCGGCGCGAAGTGCGGTCGACGCATCCGGACGGGCGCATCGCATCACAGTGGTAAAATCCACGGTTCCCTCCGTTTCCGATCCGCTCGCTGAGCGCTCAGTGCCTTAACCCGCGCCTCAACCTGCGCCTCAACCCGGTCCTCATCATGTCCGACACCCGCCCCGACACCCTGTTCGCGCTGAACGCGCTCTCCCCGCTCGACGGCCGCTATGCCGCCAAAACCGAAGCCCTGCGCGACTGGCTCTCGGAAGCCGCCTTCATGCGCAATCGCGTGACGGTCGAAATCCACTGGCTGATCGCGCTGTCGCGCGCCGGCTTCGCCGAAGTGCCGCGCTTCTCCGAGGCGTCCGAGCAGTTCCTGCTGCAATTGGCCGAGCGCTTCACCGCGCACGACGCCGCGCGCATCAAGGAAATCGAGCGCGTGACGAACCACGACGTGAAGGCCGTCGAGTACTGGCTCAAGGAATCGGTGAAGGGTCAGGAAGAACTGGAGCGCGCGAGCGAGTTCATTCACTTCGCGTGCACGTCGGAAGACATCAACAACACGTCGCACGGCCTGATGCTCGCCGGCGCGCGCGAACACGTGATCCTGCCGGCGCTGCGCTCGGTGCATCAACGCCTCATCGCGCTCGCGCATGCGCAAGCCGCCCAGCCGATGCTGTCGCGCACGCACGGCCAGCCGGCCAGCCCGACCACGCTCGGCAAGGAAATCGCCAACGTCGCCGCGCGTCTCGCACGCGCGATCGAGCGTATCGCCAAGGTCGAGCTGCTCGGCAAGATGAACGGCGCGGTCGGCAACTTCAACGCGCACCTGTCCGCGTATCCGGAGTTCGACTGGGAAGCGTTCTCGAAGGACGTCGTCGAGAATCGCCTGAAGCTCACCTTCAATCCGTACACGATCCAGATCGAGCCGCACGACTACATGGCCGAGCTGTTCGATGCGATCTCGCGCGCAAACACGATCCTGCTGGATCTCGACCGTGACGTGTGGGGCTACATCTCGCTCGGCTACTTCAAGCAGCGCACCAAGGCTGGGGAAATCGGCTCGTCGACGATGCCGCACAAGGTCAACCCGATCGACTTCGAAAACTCCGAAGGCAACCTCGGCCTCGCGAACGCGACGCTACGCCATCTCGCCGACAAGCTGCCGGTGTCGCGCTGGCAGCGCGACCTGACCGACTCGACGGTGCTGCGCAACATCGGCGTCGCCTTCGGCTACTCGCTGCTCGCGTACGACTCGCTGATCCGCGGCCTCGACAAGCTCGAAGTGAACGCACAACGTCTGAACGAAGACCTCGACAACTGCTGGGAAGTGCTGGCCGAGCCGGTGCAAACGGTGATGCGCCGTTACGGCATCGAGAATCCGTACGAGCAGCTGAAGGAACTCACGCGCGGCAAGGGCATCACGCGCGAGGCGCTGCAGAGCTTCATCGGCGGCCTGGCGATTCCGCAGGACGCGAAGGACCGTCTGCTCGAAATGACGCCCGGCTCGTACATCGGCAAGGCCGTCGACCTGGCGAAGCGGATCGCCTGATCGGCTGGTCCAGCTTCGGCTCATGGAAAAAGCCGCTCCGAGGAGCGGCTTTTTTTCGTCCCGCGTTCGAAACTGGAACGCGGGGAATCAAAGACTCAGCGCGCTTCGAGCTGCCTGAGCGCCTCGTCGACGATCTGCTCCGGCGTCAGATCGATGCTGACCGTGATCGCTTCATCGTCACCCGGCTCCTCGAGCGTATCGAGCTGGCTTTGCAGCAGCGACGGATCGAAGAAGTGCCCGGTGCGATGCCCGAGACGCTCCGAGAGCACCTCGCGCGAACCCTTCAGGTAGACGAAGCACACGTCCTTGTCGCCGGCACGCAGAATGTCGCGATACGAGCGCTTCAGCGACGAACACGTGAACACCGCCGTCTCGCCCGCCTTCTGCCTTTCCTCGATCGCTGCGCGGATCGTCTTCAGCCACGGCCAGCGGTCTTCGTCGGTGAGCGGAATGCCGTGGTGCATCTTCTCCTTGTTCGCCGCGCTATGGAACGCGTCGCCGTCGGTGAACGTGCAATGCAGACGCGCCGCCAGCATTTCGCCAATCAGAGACTTGCCCGCGCCCGACACGCCCATTGCGATCAGAATCATTTGAAACTCCTTACAGGACCGCCGCGAGTGCGAAGGTCAGGGCCAGCCCCATTATCGAAATGATGGTTTCGAGGAGCGACCAGGTCTTGAAGGTCTGCACCACCGTCATGCCGAAATATTCCTTGATCAGCCAGAAGCCGCCGTCGTTCACGTGCGAGAAGATCAGCGAGCCCGAGCCGGTCGCGAGCACCATCAGTTCCGGCTTCACTTGCACCGCGCCCGCCGCCGCGATCGGCGCGACGATGCCGCAGGCGGTCGTCATCGCAACGGTGGCCGAACCGGTCGCGAGACGGATCATCGCCGCGACGATCCAGCCGAACAGCAGCGGCGACAGATGCACCGCGGTCGCAACGTTGGTGATTTCCTTCGAAATGCCGCTATCCAACAGCACGCGGCCAAAACCACCGCCCGCACCGACGATCAGTGTAATACCCGCGATCGGCGCCAAACACTCGCCGCAGAACTTCTGGATCTGCTCGCGGTTAAAGCCGCGGCTCGCGCCGAAGGTCCAGAAGCTGACCAGCACGGCCGTCAGCAGCGCGACGTCGGTGTTGCCGAAGAAGCGCAGCAGATCGTTCGGCAGCGTCTTCGGTTCGAACACCAGGTCGGCCCAGCTGCCGACCAGCATCAGAACCACCGGCAACAGGATCGTGGCCAGCGTGATGCCGAAGCCCGGCAGTTCGCGCTTCGGTGTGTTGGTTGCCACGCCGTTGCCGTTATTCGCGTCGTGACTGAGAAACTGCGCGGCAAGCGGATTTTCCTTCGGCAACTGGATATGCCGGCTCACCAGCAGCGCGAACAGCGGACCGGCGACGATCGCGCAGGGGATGCCGACGATCAGACCATAGGCGATCGTCTTGCCGATGTCCGCGTGATACGCCTGCACGGCGAGCAGCGCGGCCGGGTGCGGCGGAATCAGCCCATGCACGACGGACAGACCCGCGACCATCGGCAGGCCGACCAGCAGCAGCGATTTGTTGGTGCGCTTGGCGACGTTGAACGCGATCGGAATCAGCAGCACGAAACCGACTTCGAAGAACACCGGCAAACCGACGATGATCGCGACGACCATCATCGCCCAGTGAATGTGTTTCTCACCGAACCAGTTGATCAGCGTGGTCGCGACGCGCTCGGCGCCGCCCGATTCGGCCATCATCTTGCCGAGCATCGTGCCGAGACCGACGACGATGGCAATGTGCCCGAGCGTGTTGCCGTTACCCGTTTCGAACGATTTGACGATGGTCTGCATCGGCATGCCGGCCACGAGGCCCAGCAGCAACGACACGATGATAAGAACGAGAAACGGATAGACCTTCAGGCGCGTGATCATGAAGATCAGCAACGCGATCGCGATCAACGCGTAGACCAGCAACATGCTTCCGTGGGCAGATTCCATGAAGCCCCTCCTTTGGTTTATTGATTTCAGAGTGCGGATGCGGCCGGCACTTCGTCTCACGGCAACCTGCGCGATGCCTGAAAACCCGGCTGGCCGCGCGGACGCTGAATTTTACTGTTTGTTTCAAAAACGCGCGCAAATCCAGCACGCATATCAAGCAAAAAAGAGTCTCGGCGCGACAGCCTGATGCGGCTGTATCGACGAGACTCCTGGGCCCGGCTCAGTCAACCGATGCGCTGGTGAGTCGTGGGGCTTAGTGTGCGGGCGCCGCCAACTGGCTCGCGGCGCGCGCAAGGCGCGTCACCTCATCCCAGTTCTGCGCGGCGAGCGCGGCCTTCGGCGTGAGCCACGAACCGCCGACGCAGACCACGTTCGGCAGCGACAGGAAGTGCGGTGCGCTTTCTGGCGTGATGCCGCCGGTCGGGCAGAACTTCAGCGCCGGGAACGGACCGTGGAATGCCTGCAGCATCGGCACGCCGCCGGCCTGCTGCGCGGGGAAGAACTTGACGATCTCGTAGCCGAGCTCGAGCGCGAGGATGATGTCCGACGGGGTCATCACGCCGGGCAGCAGCGGCAGACCCACATCCTGCGCGGCCTGGTGCATGTCATTGGTCAGACCCGGCGACACGCCGAACTGTGCGCCCGCCTTCTTCGCCTGGGCGCAATGTTCGGGCTTCGTGATCGTGCCGACACCGACCACGATGTCGTCGGCGAGCTCGCACGCACGCTCGATCGCGCCGAGGCCCGCCGGTGTGCGCAGCGTGATTTCGAGCACCTTCACTCCGCCCGCATGCAACGCGCGCGACACGTGTTCGCCCTGTTCGACCGTGTCGAACGCGAGCACCGGAATCACCGGGCCGAGGCGCACGATATCGCTTACTGTTTTCGACGTCATAGTCAGACTCCTTGTTTCTGCAGCGCCGCGCCGGCTTGCGCGGTGCTCGTGTGATGGCTGCTCGATTGATGGGCGTGCTTGTCGCCGTGCTTGTGGTGGCTGCCGTGGCCGTGCTGGCCGTCGAGCGCGCCGCCCTCGCCGATCAGCTTGCCGAACACCGACGCGCCTTGCTCCGCAGGTGCCGCCGCCGCACGGAACACGCCGAACAGCTCGCGGCCGAAGCCGGCTTCGTTGTCCGCCTGATGCAGCGGCTCGGCGTTCGGACGCGCGGCCCATTCGGCTGCGTCGATCTCGATGTCGAGCACGCCCGCTTCGGCGTCGATGACCAGCGTGTCGCCCGTGCGGACCTTGCCGAGCGGGCCTTGCAGCAACGCTTCCGGCGAAACATGAATGACCGCCGGCACCTTGCCCGACGCGCCCGACATACGGCCGTCGGTCACCAAAGCGACATGGAAACCCTGATCCTGCAACACACCGAGCAGCGGCGTCAAACGATGTAACTCGGGCATGCCGTTTGCACGGGCGCCCTGGAAGCGCACCACCGCGATGAAGTCGCGCTTGAGCTCGCCCTTGTCGAATGCTTCCTGCACCGCTTCCTGCGAATCGAACACGACTGCCGGCGCCTTCACCTTGCGATGCTGCGCCGCGACCGCCGAGATCTTGATCACGCCGCGGCCGAGCTTGCCCTGCATCAGACGCAGGCCGCCGTCCGGCTGGAATGGCTCCTGGATGCCGCGCAGCACCGCGGTATCCGCGCTCGCCTCGACGCCCGCGACCCATTGCAGTTTGCCGTCGAGCAGCTTGGGCTCCTCGGTGTAGCGCTTCAGGCCCTTGCCCGCGACGGTGTTGACGTCTTCATGCAGCAGACCGCCTTGGAGCAGATTGCGCACGAGGAACGCGACGCCGCCCGCCGCGTGGAAGTGGTTCACGTCGGCCTTGCCGTTCGGATAGATCTTCGCGAGCAGCGGCACCGCCTGCGACAGCGTGTCGAAGTCGTCCCAGTCGATCACGATGCCGGCCGCGCGCGCGATCGCGACGAGGTGCAGCGTGTGATTGGTCGAGCCGCCGGTTGCCAGCAGCGCGACGATGCCGTTGACGATCGCCTTCTCGTCGATCACATGGCCGATCGGCATGTATTGGCCGCGCTCGACCGTCAGGTCGAGCACGCGGCGCGCGGCCTGGGCCGTCAGCGCGTCGCGCAGCGGCGTGTGCGGATGCACGAAGGCCGAGCCCGGCAGATGCAGGCCCATCACTTCCATCAGCATCTGGTTGCTGTTCGCGGTGCCATAGAACGTGCAGGTGCCGTGGCTGTGATATGCGGCCGCTTCCGCTTCGAGCAGCGCGTCGCGGCCGCACTGGCCGGTCGCGAACTGCTGGCGCGTCTTGGCTTTGTCGTCGTTGGACAGGCCGCTCGTCATCGGACCGGCCGGCACGAAGATGGTCGGCAGATGGCCGAATTGCAGCGCGCCGATCAGCAGGCCCGGCACGATCTTGTCGCAAATGCCGAGGCACAGCGCGGCGTCGAACATGTTGTGGGTGAGCGCGACGGCCGTGCTCATCGCGATCACTTCGCGCGAGAACAGCGACAGCTCCATGCCCGCGTTGCCCTGCGTGATGCCGTCGCACATCGCCGGCACGCCGCCCGCGAATTGCGCGACGCCGCCGTTTTCGCGCGCGGCCTGTTTGATGATGTCCGGGTAGTTTTTGTACGGCGCGTGCGCCGACAGCATCTCGTTGTACGACGACACGATGCCGATGTTCGGCTCGCGGATCTGCTTGATCACGAGCTTGTCGTTGCCTTCGAGACCGGCGAAACCGTGGGCGAGGTTCGCGCACGACAACGCGCCGCGTGCCGGAAAGCGCCCCTGCGCATGCTGGATGCGGGCCAGATACGCTTCACGCGTGGGCTTGCTGCGCTCGATCACGCGTTGCGTGACCTTCAACAATTGCGAATGCGGGGAAACCATCGGAGCTCCTTCGTCGCTGGCGGCAGGCGCACGCATGACACCAGGCGGTATCGCGGGGTTGTGATATCGAACCACGCCATATTAGTAGAAAAACTACATGATCGCAAATACGACCGCTGTTGCGGTGCCGCATCGCGAGAATCGCCGAGTCGCCCAATTGGCGGCGTCTCGGCGCTTTGCAGCCGAAACCCAGGGAATACACTTACGCGCCGATATGTAGTTTTTGTACATAGCTTTTGTGCGCCAACGACCAATCGGATATAGTCCACACGTTCTTCAGCATAGTGCGAGTTTTCCGATGATGCTGTCCCAGGTGGAAGAGATGCGTGATCAGCTGCGCCCGTCCGAGCGCAAGCTGGCCGATTATGTGATCGAGGCACCGCGCGAGGTGCTCGATCTGTCGATGACCGAGGTCGCCGCGCGCGCCGGCGTGAGTCAGCCGACGATCGCGCGCTTCTGTCACGCGCTCGGTTTTTCCGGCTTTCGCGAATTCAAGATCCGGCTTGCGCAAGGCATCGCCAGCGAAGTGCCCGCCGTCTATCGCGACGTGCGGCCCGACGAGCCGACGCCGGGCGTCGCCGCGAAAGTGCTCGACCGGACCATCGGCGCGCTGATTCAGGTGCGCAACAATCTGTCGTCGGATAGCGTCGCGGCGGCGATCGACATGCTCGCGCAGGCGAAGCGCATCGAGTTCTATGGCGCGGGCGGCTCGGGCATCGCCGCGCTCGACGTGCAGCACAAGTTCTTCCGGCTCGGCATGCCGAGCGTCGCGTATTCGGACCCGCATACGTTTCTAATGTCGGCCGCGCTGCTCGGGCCGGGGGACGTGGTCGTCGCGATTTCCAACACGGGCCGCACGCGCGACATCATCGATGCCGCGAGGGCCGCGCTGAACACGGGCGCGAAGGTGATCGCGATCACGCACGGCAACTCGCCGCTCGCCCGGCTCGCGACCGTGGGACTCTTCGCGAACGTCGACGAAGACACCGACATCTTTTCGCCGATGACCTCGCGCGTGTCGCATCTGGCGATCGGCGACATTCTGGCGGTCGGCGTCGCGCTGAGCCGCGGGCCCGAACTGGTGGAGAAGCTCGCGCAGACGAAGGAAGTGATACACCGGCGGCGGGTGAACTCACAGGGGTAATCCGCTCCGATAAGAGTGGAACGACGGGCATAACGAAAAAGGGCGGTGTGCCATTCAACCGGCACACCGCCCTTTTGTCTTTTCCAGCGCCCAGCTTAACGCCGTCAGCCGCTCAGAACGGCTTGATCACCACCAGCGCGACCGCCGCGAGCATACCGAGCACCGGCAGCTCGTTGAACATCCGATACCACTTGTCCGAGCGGCGATTTTCGCCGCGCTCGAACCTGCGCAGCAGCACGCCGCAATACGCGTGATAGATGACGAGCAGCACGACCACGCCGACCTTCGCGTGAATCCAGCCCTGCCCGCTGCCGATGCCGATCACGAGCCACAACCACAAGCCGCACGCGATCGCGGGCACCGCGATGAAGCTCATGAAGCGGAACAGCTTGCGCGCCATCAGCAGAAGACGCGCCGTCGCGGCGGGTTCCGTTTCCATCGCCAGATTGACGAAGATGCGCGGCAGATAGAACAGGCCGGCAAACCAGGAGGCAATCAACACGATGTGAAACGTCTTTACCCAAAGCATCGGCGGGGGTCCTTGTGGTTCTTGTTGTTGTGTTCGTTGTGGCGGTGCTTCGCTGCGCGCTTATTGACGACCTTCGCCGTGCCCGAGCACGATGTACTTCAGCGAAGTCAGCCCTTCCAGTCCGACCGGGCCGCGCGCGTGCAGCTTGTCGTTCGAGATGCCGATCTCGGCGCCGAGACCGAACTCGAAGCCGTCCGCGAAACGCGTCGACGCGTTGACCATCACGCTCGCCGAATCGACTTCGCGCAGGAAGCGCATCGCGCGGTCGTGGTCTTCGGTAACGATCGCATCGGTGTGCTGCGAGCTATAAGTGTTGATGTGCTCGATCGCCGCGTCGATGCCGTCGACCACCTTGATCGCGAGCACCGGCGCCAGATATTCGGTGCGCCAGTCTTCCTCGGTCGCGTCGACCAGCGGGCCGACGCCCGCATCGGCCAGCACCGCGCGCGCCGCCGCATCGACGCGCAGCTCGACGTCCTTGCCTCGATACAATTGCCCAAGCGGCGGCAGCACTTCGGCCGCGACGCCGCGCGCGACCAGCAGCGTTTCCATCGTGTTGCAGGTGCCGTAGCGGTGCGTCTTCGCGTTGTCGCAGACGTTGAGCGCCTTCGCCAGGTCCGCGCGATCGTCGACATAGACGTGGCAGATGCCGTCGAGGTGCTTGATCATCGGCACGCGCGCTTCGTTCATCAGACGCTCGATCAAACTCTTGCCGCCGCGCGGCACGATCACGTCGACGTATTCGGTCATCGTGATCAGCTTGCCGACCGCCGCGCGGTCCGGCGTCGCGACCACCTGCACCGCGTCCTGCGGCAGACCGGCTGCTTCGAGCCCTTCGCCGATCAGCCTGGCGAGCGCGGTATTGCATTCGAGCGCTTCCGAGCCGCCGCGCAGAATGGTCGCGTTGCCCGACTTCAGGCACAGAGCGGCCGCGTCGATCGTCACGTTCGGGCGCGATTCGTAGATGATGCCGATCACGCCGAGCGGCACACGCATCTGGCCGACCTGGATGCCGCTCGGTCGATACTTCAGATTGCTGATTTCGCCGATCGGATCGGCCAGCGCCGCGACCTGGCGCAGGCCTTCGACCATCGTCTTCAGCGCCTTGTCGGACAGCGTCAGACGGTCGATGAATGCGGCGTCGTGGCCCTTGCCGCGGGCGCGTTCGAGGTCGCGCGCGTTGGCGGCCTTCAGCAGATCGGCATCACGTTCGATCGCCTCGGCAACGGCTGCAAGCGCGGCATTCTTCGCGGCGGTCGACGCCCGCGCCATCGCGCGCGAAGCCTGGCGAGCGCGTTGGCCGAGGTCGGTCATGTACTGGTCGATATCCATGGTCATTCTCGTGATGCCCCGCACGTTGGCGTACGGTGGTCGGGCAAGATTAGCGAAAGATCAAACGATTGTAAGTCGGGTACCGGGGCTTTGCTCGCGAGGGGGCAGCGGGTGCGCTGTGCTGTCGCGGGGTTTGCCGTTGCGTTGTGTTGAGCCCGTGGCATGGGAAACACGGCGGTCTGCATGTGACGCGATTGACGGTTGCTGTGCGATTGCAATCGCCGCTGGAACTCTCCCGCGCCTGGCTGTTTAGATTGGCCGCCGCGCTGGCGCCGCAGTCGGCGCCCGAGCTCGCGGCGGCACTGGCGACGCCGCCGACGGTTTTGGCGCGGCCACCGTCATTGCGAGTTCGAACAGGCCGTCCCACGGATCGGGCGGCGGATCGTTGCGATGATTGCCCGGCGTGCCGCCCGACAAGCCCTTGACCTGCCGGTCGAGCCGCGCCGCCAGCGCGAGCGCCTTCTCGAGCGCCGCTTCGCTGACACGCGACAGCGCCGGTCCGATCAGCCGTTCGCGCGGACCCCACACGCGGTTCTCGCGGGTGAGCATCGCGAGCGGCTTGCCGGCCGCGACGCCGCGCTTGATCCGCAACAGCGTGCGCACTTCCTCGACGACGGCCCACAGCACGAGCACCGCAGCCTCGCCTTCACCGCGCAGGCCGTCGAGCATGCGCGCGAGACGGCCGACGTCGCCCGCGAGCATCGCCTCATTGAGCTTGAACACGTCGTAACGCGCGACGTTGAGCACCGCGTCCTGCACCTGATCGAAGCTCAGCGAGCCGCTCGGATACAGCAGCCCGAGCTTCTGGATTTCCTGATGCGCAGCAAGCAGATTGCCCTCGACGCGCTCGGCGATGAACGCGAGCGCGCGCCGCCCTTCCTCGCCGGCTGCAACGCGCTGACCCTGGGCCGCGAGCCGCTGTCCGACCCAGTTCGGCAGCTGCGCGCGCTCGACCGGATCGATCTTCAGCGCGACGCCCGCATCGGCGAGCGCGGTGAACCATGCCGACTTCTGCGTGGCCGCATCGAGACGCGGCAGCGTGATCATCGTTAGCACGTCGTCGTTGACGGTGGATGCCAGGGCCTTCAGCGCGTCGGCGCCTTCCTTGCCCGGCTTGCCCGATGGAATGCGCAATTCGACCAGTTGACGGTCGCCGAACAGCGACATCGACTGGCTCGCGCCGAGCAGCGAGCTCCAGTCGAAATAGCGCTCGGCCGTGAACACCGAGCGGTCGGTGAAGCCTGCCGCGCGCGCCGCCGCGCGGATGCGGTCGCACGCTTCCTGCGCGAGCAGATGCTCGTCGCCGTACACGACGTACAGTCCGGCGAGGCCTTTGGCGAGATGCGCTTCGAGCGCGTCAGGTCGCAGTTGCATGGCTGGCGGTTGACGGGATGGATGAGATTCGACGACTCACGAACGGCGCGATGCTCACAGCGGCGGCGGCGGCAGCGGCGCGCGCGGCACGATGCCCGGCACGGCCTCGGCCGGCGTCGGATGCAGCGAGCGCACCACGCCGAGACGGCGGATCAGCTGATCGACCGCGTCGTTTTCCATGTCGGCGAACAGGATGTCGGACTCGGCGGCCTTCGCTTGCGAGAACTGGTCGCTATAGGTCATCGCGCGGTTCAGCGCGATAACGCTGCCCGGAATCAGCACGGTGCCGTCCTTGCCGGTCAGCGTGTAGGTCATCTGCAGATTCAGCTGATACTCGGCGACGACGCCCAGCGAATTCAGCGTCAGCGTGCTGAGGTTGCGGTTCTGCGTGATTTGCAGGATCGCGTCGGCATTGGCGACCGAGTTGACCACCACGGTGTCGCTGCCGCCCTGCACGATGCGCGTGAAGCGCGCGATGGCCGCGGGCGAGCCGCCCGACACATAGAGGCGCTTGAACGCGTAGTCCTGCTGGCCGCGCAACTGGAAGCCGCAGGCCGACAACATCATTACGCTGCAAGCGAGCGTCAAAAACGATCTGCGAGTCACATTCGCTCCCGGTTCGCAGTGGATTCGCAATGCCGAGGAACGCCGCCGGACGGGCGGCGCTCCATCTGCCGGATGAGGGCTCGGAACGTCAAACGACCACGTTCACGAGACGGCCCGGCACCACGATGATCTTCTTCGGCGCCTTGCCTTCGCTGAACTTCGCGACCATTTCGTGCGCGGCCGCTTGCTGCTCGATCGCGTCGCGCGATGCGTCCTTCCCTACCGTGATCGCGCCGCGTACCTTGCCGTTCACCTGCAGCACGAGTTCGATCTCGGCCTGTTCGAGCGCCTTCTCGTCGACCTTCGGCCACGGCGCGTCGAGCAGCGGGCCGAATTCCTCGGCATAGCCGAGCTCCTGCCACAGCTGGAACGTCAGGTGCGGCACGACCGGATACAGTACACGCAGCATCACGCCGTAAGTTTCACGCAGCACTGCCGTCTGCGCGCCCTTCGCGCCATCGAGCGCGTTGAGCATCTTCATCGCGGCCGATACCACCGTGTTGTACTGCAGACGCTGATAGTCGAAATCGGCCTGCTTCAGCACGCTATAGATCTCACGACGCAGCGCCTTGTCGGCGTCGTTGAATTGTGCGGCGTCCAACTGGCCGCCCGTGCGCAGCGCGGCTTCGTTCGTGTAGCCGAAGTTCCACACGCGACGCAGAAAGCGGCTCGCGCCTTCGACGCCCGAACCCGACCACTCGAGCTGCTGCTCGGGCGGAGCCGCGAACATCACGAACAGACGCGCGGTGTCCGCGCCGTGCTGATCGATCAGCATCTGCGGGGCGACGCCGTTGTTCTTCGACTTCGACATTTTCTCGACGCCGCCAAGCACGACCGGCTCACCGTCGGCGTTCAGCACCGCGCCGACCGGGCGGCCCTTGTCGTCGAACGAGACGGTGACGTCCGCCGGGTTGTACCAGGTCTTCTTGCCCGCTTCGTTTTCGCGGTAGTAGGTTTCGTTGAGCACCATGCCCTGCGTGAGCAGGTTCTTGGCCGGTTCGCCGAACTTCACGAGGCCGAGGTCGCGCATCACCTTCGCCCAGAAACGCGAGTACAACAGGTGCAGGATCGCGTGTTCGATACCGCCGATGTACTGATCCATCGGCGCCCAGTAATCGGTGCGCTCGTCGACCATCGTCTTCGCATCCGGCGACGCGTAGCGATAGAAGTACCACGACGAATCGACGAAGGTGTCCATTGTGTCGGTTTCGCGCTTCGCCGCGCCGCCGCAGCTCGGGCACGTGCAGTTCAGGAACGCTTCGGACTTCGCGAGCGGATTGCCTGTGCCGTCCGGCACGAGGTCTTCCGGCAGCACGACCGGCAGGTCTTTTTCCGGCACCGGCACGTCGCCGCATTTCGGGCAGTGGATGATCGGAATCGGCGTGCCCCAGTAACGCTGGCGCGACACGCCCCAGTCACGCAGACGCCACGTGATCTGCTTGTCGCCGAGGCCGAGTTCCTTAAGATCGGCGGCGATGCGGTCCACCGCTTCGTCGTACGCGAGGCCGTCGTACTTGCCGCTGTTGACCAGCGTGCCGGCCTTCTCGCCGTACCACTCCGCCCAGGCTTCAGTCGAAAACTCCTTGCCCTCGACCGCGACCACCTGCTTCACCGGCAGACCGTACTTCTTCACGAAAGCGAAGTCGCGCTCGTCGTGCGCCGGCACGCCCATCACCGCACCTTCGCCGTAAGTCATCAGCACGTAGTTGCCGATCCACACCTCGACCTGCTCGTGCGTCAGCGGATGCGTGACGTAGAAGCCGGTGGCCATGCCCTTCTTTTCCATCGTCGCGACGTCGGCTTCGGCGACGCCGCCGCGCTTGCATTCGTCGATGAACGCCTGCAGTTCCGGCTTGTCCTGCGCGAGACGCGTGGCGAGCGGATGCTCGGCGGCGATCGCGCAGAACGTGACGCCCATGATCGTGTCGGCGCGCGTCGTGAACACGCGCAGCAGCTTCTGCTCACCGTCGATTTCATAAGGGAAGCCGAAGTTCACGCCGAAGCTCTTGCCGATCCAGTTCTGCTGCATGATCTTCACGCGCTCGGGCCAGCCGAGGCCGTCGAGATCGTTCAGCAGTTCATCGGCGTACTGCGTGATGCGCATGTAGTACATCGGGATTTCGCGCTTTTCGACGAGCGCACCCGAGCGCCAGCCGCGCCCGTCGATCACCTGCTCGTTCGCGAGCACGGTCTGGTCGACCGGGTCCCAGTTCACGGTGCCGGTTTTCTTGTACGCGATGCCCTTTTCGAGCATCTTCAGGAACAGCCACTGGTTCCACTTGTAGTAGTCGGGGCTGCAGGTCGCGACTTCGCGCGACCAGTCGATCGCGAGACCCATCGACTGCATCTGCTTCTTCATGTAAGCGATGTTGTCGTAGGTCCACTGCGCGGGCGGCACGTTGTTGGCCATCGCGGCGTTTTCCGCCGGCATGCCGAACGCGTCCCAACCCATCGGCATCAGCACGTTGTAGCCGTTCATCCGCAGATAGCGGTACATCACGTCGTTGATCGTGTAGTTGCGCACGTGCCCCATGTGCAGCTTGCCCGACGGATACGGCAGCATCGAGACGCAGTAGAACTTGGGCTTGTCGGTGGTTTCCGTCGTCTTGTAGGCGTCGATGGCGCGCCATTGCCCTTGCGCGGCGGCTTCGACGTCGGAGGGAACGTATTTTTCGTGCATGGTGTGATGGGATCGCTAGGTTCGGTGCTTTCGCACCGGCCCGGTGCTCTGCAGAATGTCGTTGCGTCGTTTCCCCTTCGGCGGGGAAAGGGCTGATTATACCGTTCGCGGACGGGTGCGCCGCTACGCGCGGCATGGTGCGGGGCGGGGTGTGCCGGATTCGTCAACGCGCTGCGCGCCCGCCAGCGCCCGGTGATGCTCAGTGCTGCGCGGCGGGCGGCGGCGGGTCCGTCACGAAGCCGATCCGCTCGAGCCCCGCCTGCTGCGCGGCGCCCATCACCTGCGCGATTACTTCGTAGCGCGTCGAACGCTCCGCGCGCAGTTGGATGTCCGGCTGGTCCGCCTGCTTGCCGGCCTCGGCGAACTGCACGCGCATCTGCGCGAGCGTGATCGGCTTGCCGTTCCAGTAGAGCTTGCCGGCGCCGTCGATCGACAGGGAGATGGTTTGGGGGGTCTGGCGCGCGGGCGCCGCCGCGACCTTCGGCAGATCGAGCCGGATCGCGTGCGAGAACAGCGGCGCGGTAATGATGAAAATCACCAGCAGCACCAGCATCACGTCGATCAGCGGCGTCATGTTGATCTCGGCCATCGGCGCGGCCGTCTGCTTCTTCTCGAGTCCGCCGAATGCCATGTCGCCTCCTTGCGTCTGAGCTTGGCCCTGCCCGCCGCACGCCAAGCGTCAGCGGTGCGCCTCGTGCGCCGCCTGCTGCGCGCGGGGCGGCGTCGGCGCATGCTCGGGGGAGCACACGTACGCGTGCAAATCGTGCGCGAAACCGTCCAGCTCCTCGGTTAATTGCCGCACGAGGCGGCCCAGCACGTTGTACCCGAGCACCGCCGGAATCGCGACCACCAGACCGAACGCGGTCATGATCAGCGCCTCGCCGACCGGTCCCGCGACGTTCTCGATCTGCGCCTGCCCGCTCGCCGCGATGCTGCCGAGCGCGTGATAGATGCCCCATACGGTGCCGAGCAGACCGACGAACGGCGCGGTGCTGCCCACCGACGCCAGCAGCACCTGACCGAACTCGAGCCGCCGCTGCGACGCGGCGAGCGCCTGGCGCAGCGCGCGCAGCACCCGTTCGCTGCGCTCGACGCGCGCGAGCAGCGCGCCCGGAATGTCGACCTCGGCCGCATGGAGCGCCGCTTCGGCGAGCGGCGCGAACACGCGCTCACGGTCGGTGCGGCGCAGGATGGCGACGCCTTCGGCGAGCGTCGGCGCTTGCCAGAAGCGCGCGATCGCCCGCGAGGACTGGCGTTTCGCGCGCGCCAGAATCCAGCTCTTGACGATCAGAAAACACCAGCTCGCAATCGACATGGCCAGCAGCACGTAGGCGACGGCATGCGTGATCGCGTCGCTCGTTTGCAGGTAATGGATGATGCCGCTGCTGCCTGCCATCTGACCTCGCGTTAGGAAAGTGACTTCGGGAGGGCGCGCTCGGGATGCGCTGCCCCGCCTATGCGCAACGAACTTCGCTCAACGCAGGCCGAGCACGTCCTGCATGTCGAAGAAGCCGTTGTCGCGGCCTTCGAGGAAGCGTACAGCACGAAGCGCGCCTTGTGCATATGACAGGCGGCTCGCCGATTTGTGCGTGATCTCGATGCGCTCGCCGATGCCTGCGAACAGCACCGTATGATCGCCGACGATATCGCCGCCGCGAATCGCCGAGAAGCCGATCGTCGACGGATCGCGTTCGCCGGTCACGCCTTCGCGGCCGTAGACCGCGCAGTCGTCGAGATTGCGGCCGAGCGCGCCCGCGATCACTTCGCCCATCGTCAGCGCGGTGCCGGACGGCGCATCGACCTTGTGGCGATGATGCGCCTCGATGATCTCGATGTCGTAGCCGGTCGAGAAGTGCCGCGCCGCGTATTCGAGCAGTTTCAGCGTAACGTTCACGCCGACGCTCATGTTCGACGCGAACACCACGCCGATCTTCTGCGCCGCCGCTCGCAGCTGCGCTTTTTGCGCGTTGTCGAAGCCGGTCGTGCCGATCACCATTTTCACGCCATGGCGCTGCGCGGCTTCGAGATGCGCGAGCGTCGCGTCCGGGCGCGTGAAGTCGATCAGGTAGTCGGATTCGGCAAACACGCGCTCGATATCGTCGGACAGCAGCACGCCCGTCTCTTTGCCGAGGAACGCGCCGGCGTCCTGGCCAACCTGCGCCGCGCCCGTGCGGCAGAGCGCGCCGGACAGCGTCGTGTCGGCGTCGTTGAGGACGGTTTCGATCAGCATGCGGCCCATACGGCCCGATGCGCCTGCAATGGCAATTTTCATGACGATGAGGATTCGAAAAGAGTCAACCGGGATGGAGCCCGGCAAACGCGGCCCGGCGAATGCACCGACCAGTGTGCCGGGGAATGCGCCCGGTCGATATAGGGACAAGCGGCGACAGGCGACACGATCTTGCGACAAGGCCGGGCGGCTCGCTGCTGAAGCCAACGCCCGGGGCCAACCGGGACGGCTCGCTCCGGTGACTGACTGATACCGCCCGCTGCGGCGAGCCACTGCCGCGGCGCACTGCGGCAACAGGTTCATGCGGCCCAAGCGGCGCATTTCCGGCCTCGCCTGACACCGGACGAACACACATCTGGCGGGCGCCGCACATGCTGCGCGCAGCCCGCCTCACAACACCGACAAGCGGATCAGTTGCTCGTTCCGGACGTTGACGGCGAAGCGCTCGGCGTCGAGCTGTCGCCGCTTTGCGAGCCCGTCGGGCCGACCGGGTTGCTCTCGTTTTCCGGCGCCGGCGGCGGCGGGCGTTTGAACTGGAACTGCGGCTGACCACCGGCCGTCGGGCCTTGCGTCGGGATCCCGCCAGCGCCCGCTCTCGGCACGGCCGGACGCACGGACGGCGCGCCGCTCGGCGTAGACACCGCGCTGGTCGCGCGATTGGCCGCCTGGGCAGCTTCCGCGTTGGCGTCCATGGACGGCGTGGCGGCTTCCTGGGCGCCTTCGACCGACGGCGAGCGCGTCGTGTCCACCGTGACCGGCGCCGCGGCGGCAGCCCCGCTTGCGGCGGCTGCGGCGCTGGCGGCCTCGGCCGCGCTCGCCGGCGTAGCGTTCGAGCGACGGCCACTGCGGTCGCCGTCGATTTCGGCCAGCAATTCGAGATTGGTCGGCAGATCCTCGCCACCCGTCCAGTGGGTCACGGTGTCGCCCGAGAAGAACACGACGAAGTCGCGTTGCTGAACGATCGAGGTGTTGCCACGCTTGAAATAGAACGTGTAGTCCCAGCGATCCGCGTGGAACATGTCGGTCAACAGCGGCGTGCCGAGCACCTGACGCACCTGTGCGCGCGTCATGCCGACCTTCATCTGGCCGGCCATTTCCTGCGACACGAAGTTACCTTGCACGACCGTAATCCGATACGGCGTAATGCTTTGGGCAACGCGCTGGGTCAGGCTGTCGTACGTGGAACATCCGGCAAGAACCGCGACAGTCGCAACCGCGATCAAGGTACCCCGCATGCGGCTCCCCCGGTAGATCAATTGAGATTTAGAAATCATTTCACTCACCGTGCGGGCCCGCTTGCGGGCCGCGCTCATTCCATCGAAAATGACCAGAACGGCAAAACACATTACTATGAGAGCCCAGCATTGTACTCTAGGGATCCCTTGTCATGACCAATCCAACCGATCTCAAGAATATCGGGCTCAAGGCGACCCTTCCGCGCCTCAAAATCCTTGAGATTTTCCAACACAGCCCGGTACGTCATCTAACCGCCGAAGACGTATATCGCAACCTCCTGCACGAGGAACTCGATATCGGTCTCGCCACCGTGTATCGCGTGCTGACGCAATTCGAGCAGGCCGGCCTGCTCTCGCGCAGCAATTTCGAGTCGGGCAAGGCGGTGTTCGAACTGAACGAGGGGACGCACCACGATCACCTCGTGTGCCTCGATTGCGGGCTCGTGGAAGAGTTTTTCGACCCCGAAATCGAAAGTCGTCAGCAGTCCATCGCCAAGGCACGCGGCTTCAAGCTGCAGGAGCATGCGCTGGCACTGTATGGGGCGTGCACGAAGGAAAATTGCCCGCATCGTAAGCACTGATGCATCGCTGGCCGCGTGCGAATACGCGGCCTGGCAAGTCAGAAGAAAGACCCGGCCGATGAGAATCGGTCGGGTTTTTTTGTTCAGGCGACGGACGGCGAATACGGCTATCCGACCGGTTCCACGCTCGGCTCGAAGGCGAGCCGCCACGGCTCGGCCAACTGCAATTCGTCGCAATTCGGCGCGTCGCCGCCACGATCGACGACGATGAAGTCGCTGACCTGATCCAGCGCGAGCAGCGGATGGTGCCAGACCCCTTTCGCGTAATTGACACCCTGCCACGCGTCGGTCCAGAACGCGCGCATCCGCGTGGCGTCGAACTCGCCGGCCGGCGCGACCACCACCAGATAGCGGCCCGCGCGTAAGGGAATGAAAGCCTGGCTCCCGAGCGGATGCCGCTCCATCATCGTGATCTCGACGGGGAGCGCGCGCGGCTGCGCGCGAAACAGATTGACGAGCGGCCGGCCGCCCTGCTCCGCCACGTCGACGCGCGCTAGGTCGTGATAGCGCTCGGTGGTGCCGCCATTGATCGGAAAATGACGCGCGCCGTCGAGTTCGATCACGTCGCCGAACGGCGCGAAGGCCGTGCGCGTCAGGCGTTCCATCTGCAGGATCTTCATGCGTGCCGCTCCCTGATGTTGCGTGCGTTAAGCGATCTCGCCCCACAGACGCAGGCGCGACACACCGCCGTCCGGGAAGATGTTGAAGCGCACGTGCGTGACCGGCCCGAGCGCGGCGAGGTCGTCCGTGAACGTGTGCACGTGGTCCATCTGCAGCTGCTGTTCGCCGAGCAGCACCGGCCAGAACATCGCCTGCGTGACGAGGGAATCGTCGGTGCCGCCCGTCACCGATGCCGCCTGCAGCGAGCAGCGGTCCGGGAAGTTGCCCTTGAAGTGCGCCGTATCCACTTCGATCTTGCGGATCACGCCGGGCCGCGCGAGCGCGACGATCGCCCAGTCGTTGCCCGGCTCGCGACGCCGCCGGGTTTCCCAGCCGTCGCCCATGTTCACGCCGCGGCCTGGCATCAGCATCTGCGAGGCCGGCCCGAAATGCTGGTTGTTCGCGGCGACGAGGTACGCGCCGTTTTCGATCGCGGCGAGATCGAGCAGCGTGCCGCGCTCGACGCGGCTCCAGTCCCGCTGCGGCTGGCCGTACACGCGCAGTCGGGCGAGCCCGCCGTCCGGATAGAGATTCACCCGCAGATGGGTGACCGGGCGCGCGTCTTTCACTTCAACATAGTGATGCTGGTTGCCCTGTAGCGTCGTCGCCGGCACCAGCGGCTGCCAGTCGGCGTGCTCGGGCGGCACGTCAGCGTCGCTGTGACAGGCATCGATCGACGCCGCCGGCGGGAAATTGCCGGTGAAGTGGCTAGTATCGAGATCGACGCCATGCACGACGCCCGGCCGCGCGAGACGGATCACGCAATGGTCGTGGCCGGTCGTACGCTTGCGACGCGTCTCCCAGCCGTCCATCCACTTGCCGTGGTCGTCGTATTTGCCGGGGATGAACACCGCCGGCTGCGGCTCGAGCATGCGCTCTTTCGGCGCGAAGAATTCGTCGCTCGCGAACAGCGCCTTTGCGCCGAGGCGCGGATCGGCGAGGTTCATGTAGCGGCGCGTGAAGACGGGGGCGTTCGGGTCGAGGATCGGGTTGGCCATGATGTCGGTCAGTGTGGAAGAGGTCAGAAACGGCCGGCGGCGCCACGGCAGCCGCCGGTTTGCGAAAAAACTCCGTCTGAAGACGATGCCGGTTAGTCTGGTCAGACCAGAGCCGGCGCGCCGCCGTCAGACTGCCGGCGCGTGTTCGCCCGCACCCGGCTCGGCGAGCGTGTCGTCGACAGCGGGCACATAGCGCAGCGCCGCGTCGCGATTCAGCACGCGGTGCGCGCGCGCCTTGTCGATATCGTTTTCCCACACGGCGACCACCACCGTCGCGACGCAGTTGCCGATCAGGTTGGTCAGCGCGCGGGCGATGCCGACGAACCAGTCGACCGGCAGAATCAGCACGAGACCGAGCACCGGAATCGCGGGAATCGCGGAGAGCGTCGCAGCCAGAATCACGATCGCCGAGCCGGGTATGCCGTGCGCGCCCTTCGACGTCACCAGCGACACCAGCACGACGACGATCAGGTCATGAATAGACAGCGGGGTGTTGGTCGCCTGCGCGATGAACAGCACCGCAAGCGTCAGATAGATCGAGAAGCCGTCGAGGTTGAACGAGTAGCCGGTCGGAATCACGAGACCGACCGTCGAATCCTTGACGCCCATCCATTCGAGCTTGCGCATGATCTGCGGCAGCACGGCGTCGGACGACGCGGTGCCGAGCACGATCGACAGTTCTTCGCGCAGATAGCGGATCAGCTTGAAGATGCTGAAGCCGGCGAGCCGCATCACGGCGCCGAGCACGAGCACGACGAACACCACGCAGCTCGCGTAGAACACCAGCACGAGCATGCCGAGTTGCTTCAGCGACTCGACGCCGTAGGTGCCGGTCGTAAACGCGATCGCGCCGAGCACGCCGAGCGGCGCGAGCTTGATGATGAAGCCCATCACGCGGAAGAACACCTGTGACAGCTCATCGATCAACCCGCTCACGCGTTGCGCGCGCTTGCCGAGCAGCGACAGCGCCGAGCCGAACAGTACCGAGAACACGAGGATCTGCAGGATGTCGCCGGTCGCGAACGCGTTGATCGCCGTGTCGGGGATGATCTTCAGCAGAAAGCCGGCGGTGTCCTTCAGGCTCTTCGCGTGCTCGGTATAGGTCGTGAGCGACGCCGCATCGAGCGAACTCAGGTTCACGTTCATGCCGGCGCCCGGACGCGTCGCGTAAGCGAGCACCGCGCCGATCACGAGCGCGATCGTCGTCATCGCCTCGAAGTAGATCACCGACTTCAAACCGACGCGGCCGACCTTGCGCAGATCGCCCGCATGCGCCATACCGCTCACCACCACGCAGAACACGATCGGCCCGATCACCATCTTGATCAGCTTCAGAAAACCGTCGCCAAGCGGCCGCAAGGACTGCGCGAAATGCGGAAACACGGCACCGAGCACGATGCCGACCACGAGCGCGATCACGACCCGGCCAAATAGCGAATTGAAGAATTTCAACACGGCTTCCTCCTGCGGATGGTTGTCTCGGTCACTTCTGTTCAGACTGGTCCGACCAGAACTGTTATGGCGAATAGTAGGAAGCCGATATAGTCCCGTCAAGGATTGATCGAACAGTGTTTACCCGTTGTTTTTTCGGCGTTTTCGAGTCGGATTCGGGATTTCAGACGGCCGGAAGCGCGCCTTCTTTCTCGTAAGGATTAGAATTGCGGTCAGACCACGCCACCAAGTGAGCTTTTATGAAAAGCGTCCCGCACACCGTCACCGACGCGGCCATCGCGACCATCCGCGAACGCATCGAAGCGGGCGTCTATCCGGTGGGCAGCCTGCTGCCGGCGCAGCGCCAGCTATCCGATGAACTGTCGATCAGCCGCGCGTCACTGCGCGAAGCGCTCTCCACGCTTGAAGCGCTCGGCCTGCTGGTAATCCGGCCGGGCAAGGGCGTGTACGTGGAAAGCGCGCAGGCGAAAGCCGCTCAGGCGTGGCGTTTCGCCGAGCAGTCGTCGCTGCCCGACACGTATCAGATGCGCTACGCGCTCGAAGGCTTCGTTGCGCGCATGGCGGTGCTCGCGGTCACCAACGACGACCTCGCGTGGCTCGAGGAAAACGTCACCGCGATGCAAAGCGCGCTCGCCTGCGAGGAACTCGACGAAGCGGCGCGGCTCGACTACGCGTTCCATATGCGCATCGTAAGCATCGCAGGCAATGCCGCGATCGAGTCGATCCTGCGCAGCAGCGCCGAGATCATGAAGGAAAGCCAGCGCATGCCGTTCTACCGGCGCGAGCGGGTGCTGTCCACCTACACCGAGCATCGCGCGATTCTCGACGCGCTGAAGGCCCGCGATTCGCTCGCGGCCGGCAAGGCGATCGAGACGCACATCGCGAACGCCGCGCAGCGCGCGGGCGTCTATTTCCCGACGCCGTAGCCGTCGCGCCGATACCGCAGACGAAAAAAAGCCGCTCCGAGGAGCGGCTTTCATGCAGCGTGAAACCCGAAACTTACTTCGCGTTCGCGAGCGCCACAGCCGTGTCCAGCATGCGGTTCGAGAAGCCCCACTCGTTGTCGTACCAGCTCGACACCTTCACGAGACGGCCCGACACCTTGGTCAGCGTCGAGTCGAACGTCGACGAAGCCGGGTTGTGGTTGTAGTCGATCGACACGAGCGGTGCGTCGTTGTAACCGAGAACGCCCTTCAGTGCGCCTTCCGACGCTTCCTTCATGATCGCGTTGACTTCCTCGACCGTCGTGTCGCGCGCGGCGATGAACGACAGGTCGACGACCGACACGTTGATGGTCGGGACGCGGATTGCGTAGCCGTCCAGCTTGCCGTTCAGTTCCGGCAGCACGAGGCCGACCGCCGATGCCGCACCGGTCTTGGTCGGGATCTGGCTATGCGTGGCCGAACGCGCGCGGCGCAGGTCTTCGTGGTACACGTCGGTCAGAACCTGGTCGTTCGTGTACGCGTGGATCGTCGTCATCAGGCCGTTCACGAGGCCGATCTTGTCGTTCAGCGGCTTGACCAGCGGCGCGAGGCAGTTGGTCGTGCACGATGCGTTCGAGATGACCGTGTCCGATGCCTTCAGCACGTTGTGGTTCACGCCGTAGACGACGGTCGCGTCGACATCCTTGCCGCCCGGCGCCGAGATGATGACCTTCTTCGCTCCGCCCTTGATGTGCGCGCTGGCCTTTTCCTTGGTCGTGAAAAAGCCCGTGCACTCCATCACGACGTCGACGCCCAGCTCGCCCCACGGCAGTTCGGCCGGGTTGCGGTTCGCCAGCACGCGGATCTTGTCGCCGTTCACGACGAGGTAGTCGCCGTCCACCGACACCTGGCCCGGGAACTTGCCGTGCGCGGTGTCGTACTGCGTCAGGTGGGCGTTGGTCTTCGCATCGCCCAGATCGTTGATGGCGACGATTTCGATATCGTGCTTATTGCCGTTTTCATAGAAGGCGCGCAGGGTATTGCGGCCGATCCGGCCGTAGCCGTTGATTGCGACGCGAATCGTCATGATGTATCTCCTGATGGCTAAAAAATCCGTTTATGTTCGCCTGGTCGGACATCCGGTTCGGTGCGTTGCCCCGCGCAACCACGAGGGGCGCGACGGCAACGCGACGCAACCATCAGCCGAGAGCGGCCTTGACCGTCGCCACCACGTGCTCGACGGTGAAACCGAAATGCTTGAACAGCACACCTGCCGGGGCCGATTCGCCGAACGTGTCAATGCCGACCACGCCGCCTTCCAGACCCACGTACTTGCGCCAGAAATCCGACACGCCCGCTTCGATCGCGACGCGGCGCACGCCGTGCGGCAGCACGCGTTCGCGGTACTCGGCGTCCTGCTTGTCGAACACGGTCGTCGACGGAATCGACACGACGCGTGCGGCGATGCCTTCGCGCGCGAGCGGCTCGACGGCCTTCATCGCCAGTTCGACTTCGGAGCCCGTCGCGATCAGGATGATCTTACGCGCGACGATCTCTTCGTCCCAGTCGCGCAGCACGTAGCCGCCCTTCTCGATGTTGGCGATCTGCGCGTCGGTGCGCTCGTTGAACTGCAGGTTCTGACGGCTGAAGATCAGGCACGACGGACCTTCATGTTCGATCGCATGGGTCCAGGCCACCGCGGTTTCGACCGTATCAGCCGGACGCCATGTTTGTAGATTCGGGATCAGGCGCAGGCTCGCGACGTGTTCGATCGACTGGTGGGTCGGGCCGTCTTCGCCGAGACCGATCGAGTCGTGCGTGAACACGAAGATCGACTGCGACTTCATCAGCGCGGCGACGCGCAGCGCGTTGCGGCTGTAGTCCGAGAACGTCAGGAACGTGCCGCCGAATGCCTTATAGCCGCCATGCAGCGCGACGCCGTTGATCGCGGCGCTCATGCCGAATTCGCGCACACCGTAGTTCACGTAGTTGCCGGCGGCACGGCCTTCGGCGTTCACGCGCACCGGCTTCGCGGCCTTCCAGTTGGTCAGGTTCGAGCCGGTCAGGTCGGCGGAACCGCCGAGCAGTTCGGGCAGCACGGCCGACAGGCCTTCGATGGCCTGCTGCGACGCCTTACGCGTCGCGACGGTCTCGGCGCGTTCGTTCGCGCCGGCGATGATCGCCTTTGCCTTGTCCTTCCAGTCGGCCGGCAGCTGCTTCGCGCTGCGGCGCTTGAACTCCGCCGCTTCCTGCGGATACTTGGCCGCGTAGGCGGCGAACGCCTTGTCCCATTCGGATTCGAGGCGCCCGCCCGCATCCTTCGCATCCCATGCCGCGTAGACTTCCTGCGGAATCACGAACGGCTCCCACTTCCAGCCGATCGCTTCGCGCGTTGCCGCGATTTCCTTGTCGCCGAGCGGCGCGCCGTGCGAGTCGTGCGAGCCCGCCTTGGTCGGCGCGCCTTCACCGATCACGGTCTTGCAGCAGATCAGCGTCGGCTTGTCCGACAGCTTCGCTTGCTTGATCGCCGCGTCGACCGCGTCGACGTCATGGCCGACCACGTTCGGGATCACGTTCCAGCCGTACGCGTCGAAGCGCTTCGGCGTGTCGTCGTGGAACCAGTGCACCACTTCGCCGTCGATCGAGATGCCGTTGTCGTCGTAGAACGCGATCAGCTTGTTCAGCTTCAGCACGCCTGCGAGCGAGCACGCTTCGTGCGAGATACCTTCCATCAGGCAGCCGTCGCCGACGAACACGTACGTGTGGTGGTCGACGATCTTCGCGTCGGGCTTGTTGAATTCGGTGGCGAGCAGCGACTCGGCGAGCGCCATGCCGACCGCATTCGCGAGGCCCTGGCCGAGCGGACCGGTGGTCGTCTCGACGCCCGGCGTGATGCCGTATTCCGGGTGACCCGGCGTCTTCGAATGGAGCTGGCGGAAGTTTTTCAGCTCTTCCATCGGCAGGTCGTAGCCGGTCAGATGCAGCAGCGAGTACAGCAGCATCGAGCCGTGACCGTTCGACAGCACGAAGCGGTCGCGATCGGCCCATTGCGGGTTCTTCGGGTTATGGCGCAGATGACGCGACCACAGGGCAACGCCGATTTCGGCCATGCCCATCGGCATGCCGGGGTGGCCGGAGTTCGCCTTTTGAACGGCGTCCATGGACAACGCGCGGATCGCGTTGGCCATCAGGGAAGTGGGTGCGGGAGACGGGGTCGTCATGTCGAGTCCGGAGACAGAGTCAGAAAGCGGGGCGCGCTTGAGGCCCGGAAGCTCGGCGGCCAGTTCGCTACGGCGCACGATGCGGCGCCAGGAGACGCGAAACGGGCAGAGCAAGCGGACAAGGCTGAAAGCGTCACATTCTAGCAGAAGGTTAACCCCTAGCCGGCCGGAAAGCCGCCCGGCCGCGCGGTTCAACGCACTACGCCCGGCGGCGGCATTCACGATTCGAGCAGCTGATTTGCCCACGCTGCCGATCGAGCCCGCCCGCCGTGAACGCCCCGCTATTGTTCCAGCCTTGTGCCGACGCCGTCTACGGATTTCCTCATGCACGCCTCGATCCGCTCGATGCCCGGATGCCTATCGAGTTCCGCGACGACTCGCCCGATTCACCCGCTCGTCGAACGTCTCGCCGCGCGCGGCATCGATTCGCTGCGTCATGACGAACCGGCCCTGCACGCGGGGCTACTCTCGGCAGCGCGAACGGCGCGCGATAAACTGAGTCCGACGACGAAACCATCCATTTGAAGCGTGGGCACCTGGAGCGAACCAGTTCGAGCGAAGCCGGCATGCCGCGCCCGAGCGAAACCCGCAACAGTCGCACGCTGCCCGACGAAATCCGGAGAACTCCATGACCGCCCCCCGCCCCGCCGGTGTGCCCTGGCTGACCCCCTATCTGACGGTGCGCGATGCGCGCGCGTCCACGGCGTTTTTTTCGGCGGCGTTCGGCTTCGACGTGCGCGACAGCGTGCAAGACGACGGCGTCGTCATGCACGTCGAGATGACCTACCAAGGCCAGTTGATCGTGATGTTCGCACCCGAAGGCGCGTTCGGCTCGACCGCGAAGACGCCGAAAAGCGCGGGCACGATTGCGCCGCAATCGTTCTATGTCTATGTCGAGGACGTCGATGCCGTGTATGCTCGCGCGCTCGCGGCTGGCGCGAAGTCGCTGAGCGAACCGCAGGACCAGTTCTGGGGCGACCGCTTCGCGCAGGTCGAAGATATCGACGGCTATCGCTGGGCGCTCGCCCGCCACCTTTCCTGAATCCGAGAGTCATTCGTCGATGCCCCGTTTTTTTATTGACGCGCTGCTTTACCCCGACGACGTGATCGCATTGCCCGACGACGTCGTCCGCCACGTGGCCGTGCTTCGTCTGCAGCCTGGCGATTCGCTCGTGCTGTTCAACGGCCAGGGCGGCGAATACGGCGCCGAACTCGTCGAGGTCGAGCGCCGTTCGGCTCGCGTGAAAATTGGCGAATTTCGCGCGGTCGAGGTCGAGCCGCCGTATCGGCTGACGCTCGCCCAAGGCATCGCCGGCGGCGACAAGATGGACTGGCTGATCGAGAAGGCGGTCGAACTCGGCGCCTCTGGCTTCGTGCCGCTCGCGACCGCACGCAGCGTCGTGCGGCTGACCGGCGAGCGCGCGCAACGGCGGCAGCAGCACTGGCAAGGTGTGGTGCGGGCGTCGTGCGAACAGTGCGGGCGTAATCGGCTGCCGGACGTCATGCCGGTGTGTGAGATTGGCGCTTGGCTCGATACCCTGTCGCGCGAACCGGCACCCGACGAGTTGCGCCTGCTGCTGTCGCCACGCGCGAGCATCGGTTTCACGGCGCTGCCGGACGCGCCGCCGCCTGGCGGCGTGACGCTGCTGATCGGCCCCGAAGGCGGCCTTTCCGCCGACGAGGAAGCCGCCGCCGTTGAACAGGGCTTTGCCGCGGTGGGCTTGGGACCGCGTGTGCTGCGCACCGAGACCGCAGGGATCGCGGTGCTTGCTGCGCTTGCGGCGCGCTGGGGCGGTTGGTAAGCGGGAGCTATGCGCCAAACACCGCCACGAAAGCAAAGGCCCGCCAATTAGCGGGCCTTTAGCGTCTGTAGCGCGACGTTCGCCGTCACAGCCAATCAACTACGCCTGAACAGGTGAAACATCCTACGAGCCTCAGGCGAACGAGTAAAACACCCGGAACGCGACCTTGCGCTCGGCCCAGAATTCGGCCGCTTCGCGGAACACGTCGAGCAGCGTCTCGCGCCCTTCCTTGTCGAATTTCTGCGCGATCGGCAGGTGTTCGAGCACGATCACGAAGCCGGGCTGCGCGCCGGCCTTGTGCACGAGGTCGGTCAGGCAGTCGTAGAGCGCGTCGTAGTTCTTGCCGAAATGCTTGGGAAACAGGAACGACGTCGCGATCGTCTCGAGCACTTCCTGCTTCGACGCGGCGTTCGCGCAGTATGCATACAGAAAGTGCTGGCCAAGGTGGTTGGCCTCGTCGGCTAGATCCTGCACGCGGAACGCGCGGATCGACTGCACGATGTTCGGCCGCACCGTCCTGAAAAGGCTCATGGGCTCTTCGTTCGATGAAACCACCGTGCCAGCCTCGCTTTGGTTGTCGCGACCCTGCTCGTCGGCGCGCATCTTCATGACGCGTTGGAACAAATTGCCGTCGCCGGCCGCGAAAAGATCCGTCGCGACTCCGGAATCGTGCGCGTAGATGTTGTCGCTCATGCCGTTCATCCCAATGTCATTCAACAATACGGTTAAAACTGGTGTAATGGTCGTCCGAGTAATAACAATTGTCGGTTCGCTGTAGCGGACCTCCGCAGACGATGCGGCGCGCCCCGCGATTGCGCGCGTGAGGCGTGGGGACGGTGTATTCGTGGTAATAGCCGCGCCGATGAGCGGGCAGCACCCGTTCGTAGTTGCCGAATACGATGCCATCCTTCTGATACGGGTAAGGCCCGCCGGTAGCAATGAGGTTCAACGTATCGACCGCTTCGCGCGGCAATTGCGCCAGCGCGATGGTGCCTACCTGCGCTTCCGCCGCAGCTGGCGCCGAGTTGTCTCGCGCCAGCGCCTCGGGCGCCGAACTTGACAACGCGCAGAGCGCGGCAGCACCGATCAGCACGCCTTTCATGCGCAACCAGTTGCGTGCCATGTATCAGGTTTCCCCGCTGTCAGACCACGAGTTTGACGACCATGAAAGTCGTAAGGGTATCGCTAATAGCCTTTGGAATCAACGTTCGACGGCCGGACGACACCCCGCCTCACGGCGCGCAAAGCCGGCCAATCGGGGCTTTGACGACTTTTGACAGAATATTTAGCTCGATCAGGCTAAACTGAGCTCAACCGCGATCGAGCGCAGCGCAAGCGATGCAAGCGGCCGGTGGCCGAGGCGCTCGCTCGCGGTTGTCAAAGCCTGGAACCATTCAGCCGAAAGGCTGTGTCATTGCCATTTTTCGGGGTGGCGATCCCCAGCTTGCCCCGAGGGCGTGCCCATTGCGGGCACGCCTTTTTTTTCAGGGCGCGCCGGTCGGAGAACCGGCGCCGGGCCTGTCGCGGCCCGGTCACGATGCGCGCTTAGCGGGTTGCGCTGACGTCCGCAACCAGCAGCGCCGCCATGTTGACGATCCGGCGTACGGTCGCCGACGGCGTCAGCACGTGCACCGGCTTGGCCGCGCCGAGCAGGATGGGGCCAATCGCGATGTTGTTGCCGGCCGCCGTCTTCAGCAGGTTGTACGCGATATTGGCCGCATCGATGTTCGGCAGCACCAGCAGGTTCGCGTCGCCTTCGAGCGTCGAATCGGGCAGCACTTCGCGGCGCAGATTGGAGTCGAGCGCGACATCGCCGTGCATTTCGCCGTCAATTTGCAGCTCCGGCGCGCGTTCACGCAGGATCTCGAGCGTATCGCGCATCTTCTGTGCGCTCGGCGCGTTGCTCGAACCGAAGTTCGAATGCGACACCAGCGCGACTTTCGGCTCGATACCGAAACGACGCACTTCCTCGGCCGCCATGATCGTGATCTCGGCCAGCTCCTCCGGCGTCGGATCGACATTCACGTGCGTATCGACGAGGAAAATCTGCCGATTCGGCAACACCAGCCCATTCATCGCCGCATACACCTTCGCGCCCGGCTTCTTGCCAATCACCTGGTCGATGAAATGGATATGGCGGTGGGTCGTGCTGACCGTGCCGCAGATCATGCCGTCCGCCTCGCCCTTCCTGACCATCATCGAGCCGATCAGCGTGGTGCGGCGGCGCATCTCGAGCTTGGCCATCTGCGTGGTGATGCCCTTGCGCGACATCATCTTCGCGTATTCCTGCCAGAACTCACGGTAACGTTCGTCATGATCCGTGTTGACGACCGTGTAATCCTGCCCGGCGACGAGCCGCAGGCCATAACGCGCGATCCGCTGTTCGATCACGGCAGGCCGGCCGATCAGGATGGGTTTGGCGAGCTTTTCGTCGACGACGATCTGGATCGCGCGAAGCACACGTTCCTCTTCGCCTTCCGCGAACACGATGCGCTTCTTCTCCGGCTCGACGCTGCGGGCGAGCTGGAAGATCGGCTTCATCGTCGTGCCGCTGTGGTAGACGAATTGCTGCAGATGCTGCGCGTACGCGTCCATATCCTCGATCGGACGCTCGGCGACGCCGCAGTCCATCGCGGCCTTCGCCACCGCGGGCGCGACCTTCACGATCAGACGCGGATCGAACGGCTTCGGAATCAGATACTCCGGTCCGAACGACAGATCCTGGATGCCATACGCGGTCGCGACGATGTCGCTCTGCTCCTGGCGCGCCAGTTCGGCGATCGCGTTGACGGCGGCGATTTCCATTTCGCGCGTGACCGTCGTCGCGCCGGCGTCCAGCGCGCCGCGGAACAGGAACGGGAACACCAGCACGTTGTTGACCTGGTTCGGGTAGTCGGTGCGGCCCGTGCACAGCACCGCGTCCGGACGCACTTCGAGCGCGAGTTCCGGCAGGATTTCCGGCGTCGGGTTCGCGAGCGCGAGGATCAGCGGCTTGGCGGCCATCTTCTTGACCATGTCCTGCTTGAGCACGCCGCCAGCCGACAGCCCGAGGAACACGTCCGCGCCGTCGATCACCTCGGCGAGCGCGCGCGCGCTGGTTTCACGCGCGAAACGCTCCTTGTCCGGGTCCATCAGTTCGGTACGGCCCTTGTAGACGACCCCCGCGAGGTCGGTCACGGTGATGTTTTCGAGCGGCAGGCCGAGGTCGACCAGCAGGTCCAGACAGGCGAGCGCCGCCGCGCCCGCGCCCGAGGAAACCAGCTTGACTTCCTTGATGTCCTTGCCAACGACCTTCAGACCGTTGGTGACTGCCGCCGCGACGACGATCGCGGTGCCGTGCTGGTCGTCATGGAAGACCGGAATCTTCATGCGCTTGCGGCATTCGCGTTCGACGATGAAGCAGTCCGGCGCCTTGATGTCTTCGAGGTTGATGCCGCCGAAGGTCGGTTCGAGCGCGGCGATCACGTCGACCAGCTTGTGCGGATCGGTCTCGTTGATCTCGATATCGAACACGTCGATGCCGGCGAACTTCTTGAACAGGACGGCCTTGCCTTCCATGACCGGCTTGGACGCGAGCGGGCCGATGTTGCCGAGACCCAGCACCGCGGTACCGTTCGTGACGACGCCGACGAGGTTGCTGCGCGCGGTGAAGCGCGCGGCGTTCAGCGGGCTCTCGACGATTTCCTCGCACGCAAATGCGACGCCAGGCGAATACGCCAGCGCGAGGTCGCGCTGGTTGATCATCTGCTTGGTCGGGGCGATCGCGATTTTGCCGGGAGTCGGAAACTCGTGGTAATCGAGGGCTGCTTCGCGGAGTTTGGTATTGACGGGATTCGACATAAGGCGGGCTTCGGAGTGCAGATTAGAATAGACGTTCGACGGCATTGTAGCCCCAATTGCCTACGCAATTCCTTCAATACGGGTACAACTGCCGCGACTGAAACAGCGTGAAAGCGCGTTGCCCGTCGCACGGGGTGGTCCGGTGCTTGCGAAGGGGGCATTACGCTCGAACCTGGTCACCTACGCTATTTCTACGATCCTTCTCCGCTCATCGTCCGCCATCATGCTTTCCGAGTTTTCGCTGATCGACCGCTTCTTCGCCCGCCGCGCCGCCCACGCGCGGCCCTCTGCTACCGAAGACGGCACGCTCGGCATCGGCGACGACTGCGCGTTGCTGGCCCCGCCTGCCGGCGAAATGCTCGCGATATCGACGGACATGCTGGTCGAAGGCCGTCACTTCTTCGCCGATATCGATCCCGAAGCGCTCGGTCACAAGGCGCTCGCGGTCAACCTGTCGGACCTCGCCGCGATGGGCGCGCAGCCGCAGGCGTTCACGCTCGCCTTCTCGCTGCCGCAAGCCGACGAAGCCTGGCTATCGGGGTTCAGCGAAGGCCTGTTCGCGCTGGCCGAGCGCTACGGTTGCGAGCTGATCGGCGGCGATACGACGGGCGGACCGCTCAATCTGTGCATCACGGTGTTCGGCAGCGTGCCGCCGCAAACGGCATTGCGCCGCGATGCCGCGCAACCCGGCGACGACATCTGGATTTCCGGCACGCTCGGCGACGCGCGCGCCGGCCTCGGCGTGCAGCGCGGCGAATGGGCCGCCGATCCGAACGACGCCGCGGCGTTCCGCCAGGCACTCGAACGCCCCGAGCCGCGCATCGCGCTCGGCCTCGCGCTGCGCGGCGTCGCACACGCGGCGCTCGACCTGTCGGACGGACTCGCCGGCGATCTGCTGCATATCCTCGAGCGCTCGTCGGTAAGTGCGAGCGTCGACGTCGACGCGGTGCCGCGCTCGGCCGCGCTGCGCCGCCTGCCGCCCGAGGTCCAGCAGCGCTGCACGCTCGCCGGCGGCGACGATTACGAGCTGTGCTTCACCGCGCCCGGCGCCGCGCGCGCCGCGGTCGAGGCCGCCGCGCACAAGGCCACTGTGCCGGTCACTCGCATCGGTACAATAAGCGCACTGGAGGCGGCCACCGACCGCCCGGCCATCGCGTGGCGCAACGCCACCGGCGTGCCGCTCACTTTGACCTTGCAAGGTTTCGATCACTTTCATGCAGAATGACCCCCCGCTCGGCCCCGCCGACGACTTCCTCGGCAGCGAGCCGCCGCAAGTACCAGGACCGCGCGCGCCGAAGCCCGCTAAGCCACGCCGCGCGACCGCGCGCTTCATGCTGTCGCACCCAGTCCACATCCTGTCGCTCGGCTTCGGCAGCGGGCTGTCGCCCGTCGCGCCGGGCACGATCGGCACCCTGTTCGGTTGGGCGTCCTTCGTGGTACTGAGCCGCTATCTGACCGTTATCGAATGGGGCGTGCTGATCGGCGTCGGCTTTCTCGCCGGCATCGCGCTGTGTGGCTTTACGGCGAAGCGGCTTGGCGTCGAGGATCCGTCGGCGGTCGTGTGGGACGAAATCGTCGCGTTCTGGCTCGTGCTGCTGATGGTCACGCCTGCCACGCTCGCCGCTCAGATGTGGGCGTTCGTGATCTTCCGCTTCTTCGACATGGTGAAGCCGCCACCGATCGGCTACTTCGACCGCCGGCTGAAAGGCGGCTTTGGCATCATGTTCGATGACCTGATCGCCGCGTTCTTCACGTTACTCGTGATTGCGCTGTGGCGAATGTCGGTTTGAGCGCTGCCCGACCGCGATCTGAGTACCGTTCGACTCTTTCGGTCGCCACCCGGCCCCTGCCGTTCGCCGCGCCTCACGGCCGGCTTCGTTTTCCGGATTGACTGACGCCATGCCTACCGATTCCGTCGTTCACCAGCTTGCGATCCGCGTGAGCAACCGTCTGCGCGACGAGCGCCTGATGCTCGTGACCGCCGAGTCTTGCACAGGCGGCATGGTCGCGACCGCGATCACCGACATCTCCGGCAGCAGTGGCTGGTTCGAACGCGGCTTCGTCACGTATTCGAACCAGGCGAAGAGTGAAATGATCGGCGTGCCGGCCGACCTGATCGAAAAGCACGGCGCGGTCAGCGAACCGGTCGCGCGAGCGATGGCCGAAGGCGCGCTGCGCAACAGCCGCGCGCAAGTGTCGCTGTCGATAACCGGCGTCGCTGGGCCCGGTGGCGGCACCGAAACCAAGCCGGTCGGCATGGTGTCGTTCGGCTGGACCAACCGGCTGCATACGTCGGTGGAAACGAAGATTTTCAAGGGCGATCGCGAGCAGATCCGCGTGCAGGCGGCAGCGCACGCGCTGCGCGGTCTGCTGGCGCTACTCGACGAACGCGAGCATTGAGCGGCGCCTGACTATTACTGGAGAGGCGGACAATGCCGGATTCGCGCACCATCGCTGATGACCTGATCCGTCGCTTCGACCTGAAGCCACATCCTGAAGGCGGCTTTTTCGCGGAGACTTATCGCTCGGCCGCGCGCGTGCTGCGCGCCGGCGAAGCGAGCGAGACTGAGAACACCCGTGCGGCGTCGACCGCGATCTATTACATGCTGTGCGATCGCGCGCATTCGGCGTGGCATCGGATCCGATCCGACGAGGTCTGGCATTTCTACGCCGGCGAGCCGCTGCTGGTTCACGTGCTCGATGAAAGCGATGCCGGCGGTGCGCTCGTTACGCACCGGCTCGGCAATCCGCTCACGCATCCCGACACGGTGTATCAGGCCGTCGTGCCGGCCGGCATGTGGTTCGCGGCTGAGTGCGCCGATCCGGCGTCGTTCGCGCTGGTCGGCTGCACGGTCGCGCCGGGTTTCGAATTCAGCGAGTTCGAACTCGCGGAGGTCGATGCGCTGAAGGCGCGGCATCCGCGCCATGCGGAGTTGATCGGGCGGCTCGGACCGGCGCGCTGACGCGCCGCACGGCCCGGCGCGGGACCGTCCGCCGAATCAACGAAACGCGTTGATCCGGTCGCGGGTGTCCTTCGCGGCCTGCGCGGCCGCTTGCGCGAAGTCGTCGCCCTTGCCCGCGTAGATGATCGCGCGCGAAGAGTTGATCAGCATGCCGGTGCCGTTCGCGGTGCGTCCGGCGCTCACGGTGGCCTGCACGTCGCCGCCTTGCGCGCCGATGCCCGGAATCAGCAGCGGCATGTCGCCGACGATCCCGCGCACCACTTCGATTTCCTTCGGAAACGTCGCGCCGACCACGAGCCCCAGCTGGCCGCTCGCATTCCACTTCTGCGCGGCCAGTTGAGCGACGACCTGGTACAGCGGCCGGCCGCCCGTCTCGAGAAACTGCAAGTCCGAGCCGCCCGCGTTCGACGTGCGGCACAACACGATCACGCCCTTGCCCGCGTGCTCGAGATACGGTTCGATCGAATCGAAACCCATGTACGGATTGACCGTCACCGCGTCCGCCTGGTAGCGCTCGAACGCCTCGCGCGCGTACTGCTCGGCGGTGCTGCCAATATCGCCGCGCTTGGCGTCGAGAATCACCGGCAGGCCCGGATGGTTCGCGTGAATGTGGGCGATCAGCTGCTCGAGCTGGTCTTCCGCGCGATGCGCGGCGAAGTAGGCGATCTGCGGCTTGAACGACGACGCGTACGGCGCGGTTGCATCGACGATCGTGCGGCAGAACTCGAAGATCGCATCGGCGCGGCCCGCGAGCGCGCCCGGAAATTTGCTGGGCTCGGGATCGAGCCCAACGCACAGCAGCGAGTTCGTGCGCTGCCAGGCGTCGTTGAGTGTCTGGATGAAGTTGGACATGGTGAGTCTCGCGGCGAGCCTGTATTCGGGGGAGGCGCGTATTTTACCCGTCCCACGATCGCCATCCGTCGATGGCGGTCACCGCGCGGCCCGCACCTCATTGGCGGTAGCAGCGCCAGCCGCCCTTCCGGCGGCCCGGCGGCTGCGGCGACAACTACTGCCTGCGCCGCGCGCCACGCCCGCCCGGCATCGAGCGCAGCCCAGTCCGCTCGACGGTGAAGCGGAAAGTGCGCGTCAACCGCTCGCCGCGCTTGAGCAGCGTCATGCCGTTTTCGCTCGCGCCGCCGGCCAGGTTCATCGCATTGATCGGATGATCGACCGGCTCGAAGCAGAAGAAGTCTTCGCCGGGCGGCGTGTACAGCACGTAGTAGTCGGTATCGGCGGCGATGTTCAGCGACAGCCGGCGCTTCGGCCACACCACCGCCGCCTGGCCGCTCCAGCCGGTGAACGCGTGATTGACGATCGTCTCCGGCAGCGGATACGCGACGCCGAACTGCCACGCGGGCGGCGCCGGCACGTGGCGCACCGGCAGCCAGTCGTCGCCCGACAGCCACAGGCCGCCAGCCGCCGCCGATAGCTCGGTGTCCGCGTCGCGCACAAAGAATGGATGCACGCCGAGCCCGAACGGCAGCGTCTCACGGCCGGCGTTTTCGATTTCGAGCGCGATGACGAGCGTCGGGCCGTCGAGCGTGTAGGTTTGCGTCGCGCGGAACGCGTACGGCTTGCCTTCGCTGCGCTCGAGCGCGAGGCGCACGTGCTCGCGGCCCGCGTCGAGCACCTCCCATTGCGCGAGCCAGCCGTCGCCGTGAATCGGCAGGGGTTCCTCGGCGCGGTTGCGCGGCACCTCGACGCGCCGCCCGCCCACGCTGAAATGACCGCCGCCGATGCGGTTCGAGTACGGCAACAGCGGATAGCAGGCAAGCTGGTTCGGTTCCGTATCGACGCCGACTTGACTGCAGCGCCGGAAGATCGGCGTCAGTGCGCCGTCGTCGCGCCAGTCGAAGCGGGTCACGCCGCCGCCGAGCGTCGGTGCGACATCGAGACGCAATTGCGAGTTGGCGAGCGTGATGCACGCGACATCGCCGGCACTGCCTTCGCCGAGCGCCACCGCCGACGTGCTCGGGCCCGCCAGCACGGGATTGGCCGCTGCGGCAAGTCGCGAGCGTCGCGTTTGAGAGGTTGGGGATGAGGCTGAAACGAGATTCGCAACAGTCATATCTGGCTCCATCGAGAGGCGTGGGACGTTGCCGTCAGGGTCGACGGGAGTTGCGGGCGATTTTTTATGACCAATTCGCCTCGAGTCCGAACTGCATGCTGCCGATTCGTTGCCGGCCGGTCGCGGGCGTATCGCTCGCGGACCGAAACTGCCACATCGACTTCTGCTTCACCTTCAGGATCGCGGCCCCGGCGCGCGGCCGGGGCTGCGTCATTCTGCGCTAGATAGGCGCGCCCTGGAACAGCGGTTCCGCAACACCACGCCGTGAAAGCGTCGCGACGAACAGGTCGCCCGCGAGCGTATCGGCCGCGCGCGCCGTTGCATCGAGTTCGGCGTAGGCGCTCGTGATGTACAGCGTGTCGAGCGCCGTCTCGCCCCGGGCGCTGCCCGGGGCCTCGCCGAGCGCGGCACCGCCGATCGCGACGCAACTAGGCTGCGTGGTCGGCACGTCGATGCGCTCGGTTTCCACACCGTCGGGACCGTAGCGCACCACGCGCGCGCCGCCCCACTGCGCGTTCCACAGGCCGCCGTCGCTGTCGACGGTCGAGCCGTCGGGGATGCCGTTCGCATCGGTTAGACGCGTGAACAGGCGATCGTTCGCGATGCTGCCATCGGCGCGATAGTCGCACGCGCGGATTTCACGCGTCGGCGAATCGCAGTAGTACATCGTCGCGCCGTCGGGACTGAATGCGATGCTGTTCGAAATTGCCGGCGCTGGCAACGGTAAGCGTTCGAGCGATAGATCGTGATTCAACCGATAGAAGCCGGCGACCGTCTGCCGTTGCCCGCTTTCGTCCTTGGTGCCGAACACGAAGCGCCCTTGCCGATCGCAGCGCCCATCGTTCACGCGCGTGTTCATGCCGGGCTCGACGTCGACGATGTGCTGCGTGCTGCCCTTCTCCAGATCGAAAAACGCGAGATGCGATGCGAGCCCGAGCAGCACGTAGCGCGGGTTTTCGCACAGCGCGAAGGTGGCGAGCCGCTCGGGCATGTCGAACGAATCGCTGCGGCCGTCGGCCGGATCGTAGCGCCACAGCCGCGCGCCTTCGATGTCGGTCCAGTAGAAACGGCCGCTGCGGGCGCACCAGGTCGCGCCTTCGCCGAGTTCGCACTGCGCGTCGAGCAGCAGCGTGGCCCGTTGCACGCGCGGGCTGCCGCTCACGCCCAGCCTCCGTCGACGACGATGTCCTGCGCGGTGATCATGCGGCTGTCGTCGGCGGCGAGGAATAGCGCCATGCGCGCGAGGTCGGCCGGCATCAGCTCGGCGTCGATGCATTGGCCTTCCTTGATCTGCCGGCGGCCGTTGTCGTCGAGCCACAGGCGCAGCTGCTTCTCGGTCATCACCCAGCCCGGCACCAGCGTGTTGACGCGGATATTGAAGTGGCCGAGGTCGCGCGCGAGCCCGCGCGTGAGCCCCTGCACCGCCGACTTCGACATCACGTACACCGGATAGCCGCCGTTCTTCAGCATCCAGCTGATCGAGCCGAGGTTGATGATCGAGCCGCTACGCGCGGCCTTCATGTCTTCCATCACGGCCTGCGCCGCGAAGAACTGGTGGCGGATGTTCACGGCGATGCCGGCGTCGAACGACTCGCGCGTCACGTCGGCGATCTGATGGCGCTTGTCGTTCGCCGCATTGTTGATCAGCACCTGGATCGGACCCAGCGCCGCCTTCACGTCGGCGATCGCTTTTTGCAGCGCGTCGACATCGGTCAGATCGCACGGGAGAAAGAGCGGCTTGTGCTTCGAATCGCCGAGCTGGTCGGCGAGGGCTTCGCCGGCGCTCGCATCGATATCGAAGAAAGCGACGCGCGAGCCCTGCGCCGCGAAGTGCTCGACGAACGATGCGCCGATGCCGGTCGCGCCGCCCGTGATCAGCACCGTACGGTCGGCGAGGCTCGGATAGCGCGCGTACGCGGTGTCAGAGAGGCTGGCGTTTGCATTGGCCGGAGACGACATCGTTCGATTCCTTTATGAGCTTGGGATGAGGTGAAAGCGACTCAGTCGCGCGAGCCGCGGTTCTTCAACTGGTCGAGCAACACGGCCGCGAGCAGGATCGCGCCGCGCACCAGGTACTGGTAGAACGCGTCGATGTTCAAGAGGTTCATCACGTTCTCGACCGTGCCCATGATCAGCACGCCGATCACGACACCGGAGATCGTCGCGCGGCCGCCCAGCAGCGACACGCCGCCGAGCACGCACGCGGAGATCACGTTCAGCTCGAAGCCTTCGGCGGCGTTCGGCTGACCCGACGTGATACGCGACGCGAGAATCACGCCGGCGAGCGCGGTGACGGCGCCCTGGATCAGGAAGATGTAGACGCGAGTGCGCTCCACGTTGATACCGGCCAGGCGCGACGCTTCCGGATTACCGCCGATCGCGAGCGTATTGCGGCCGTACACGGTCTGGTTCAGCATCACGCCGAACACGATGAAGCAGATCAGGGTGACCCAGATCGGCAGCGACACGCCGAAGAACGTCAGGCCGCCCAATGCGATGAAGGTATCCGACGATACGCCGACCGCCTGACCATGCGACACGATGAAACCGAGGCCGCGGACGATTTCCATCGTCGCGAGCGTCGTGATCAGCGCATTGATGCGCAGATAAGCGATCACCGCGCCGTTGACGAAGCCGATCACCGCGCCCGCCGCGACCGCCGCGATGATCGCGATGACCGTGCTGTCGGTCGCGTTGAGCACCATCGCGCACAGCACGCCGGCGAACGCGACGGTCGAGCCGACCGACAGGTCGAAGTCGCGCGACGCGAGACAGAACATCATCGTGCACGCGACCATGCCGATCTGCGAGATCGACAGCGCGAGGCCGAGCATGTTCTCGATCGAGAAGAAATGATCGACGGTCAGCGACATCGTGACGAACATCACGATGAAGATCACGATCAGGCTGTACTCGGTGATCTGCTGCCACCACTTGGCCTTGTCGGTAGGCTGCGGAATCAGCGCGTCGGCCGCGCTCTTGGCGGCCTGCTGCGCGAGGTTTTCTCTGGCTTGCATGTTCAATACTCCTCCCCGTCCCCACGGGTTGCGGACTCTCGTCCGGATAAGGTTCAGGCCGCGCGCGAGCCGCTCTGGTTGGCCGCGTTCGCGTTCGTGTTCGACTCACCAGGTAGCGCGGTCGAGCTCTGCGGCAATGCGAGGCTCAGCACCGACTGCTCGGTCGCGTCCTTGCGCGCGAGCTCCCCGGAAATGCGGCCCTGGCGCATCACGACGATCCGGTCGGACACGCCGAGCACTTCCGGCAATTCCGACGAAATCATCACGATCGCGCAGCCGCGCTCGGCGAGCTGATAGATCACGTTATAGATCTCGTGCTTCGCGCCGACGTCGATGCCGCGCGTCGGTTCGTCGAGAATCACGACTTTCAGATCAGGCTCGGCGAGCCAGCGCGACAGAATCGCCTTCTGCTGATTACCGCCCGACAGGAAGCGGATCTTCTGCCGGCGATGCGGCGTCTTGATCTTCAGCAGCTTGATGAAACGGTCCGCCGTCTGCGCCTCTTTCTTGCGATCGAGAAACACGCCCGCGCGCAGATAGTGACGGCGGCAGCTGATGTTGATGTTCTCCGCGACGCTCGCCATCGCGACGATGCCCTCTTCCTTGCGATCCTCGGGGCACAGCACGATGCCGTGTTTGATCGCCTCGCCCGCGCTGCGCACCTTGATCGGCTTGCCGTCGAGCACGAGTTCGCCGCCCTTGCGATGCTCGGCGCCGTACACCAGATGCATCAGCTCGCTGCGGCCCGCGCCGACGAGTCCGAAGAAGCCGACGATCTCGCCGCGCCGCACCTCGAAGCTGGCCGGCTGCGCGAGCGGATGACCTTCGATCGCCTTCGCCGCGAAACGCACTTCGCCGAGCGGCCGCGCCGTATAGCTATAGATGTCCGAAATTTCGCGCCCGACCATCTCACTGACGATCGTGTCGCGCGACACGCCTTCGAGCGTCGGATGCGACGCGACCTTGCGGCCGTCGCGGAAGATCGTGCACGCGTCGCACAGCTCGTAGATCTCGTCCATCCGATGCGAGATGTAGATCATCGCGCGATTGTCGGCGCGCAGATCGCGCACCAGCTTGAACAGCACCTCGGTCTCGCGATGCGACAGCGAGCTGGTCGGCTCGTCGAGCGCGATCACACGCGCGTTGCGCATCAGCGCCTTGCAGATTTCGACCATCTGCCGCTGCGCGATCGACAGCTTGCGCAGTTTCGCGTTCGGATCGAGCGCGACGCCCATCGCTTCGAGCCGCTCGCGCACGAAGCGCTTCGCCTCGCGCTTGTTGACCCAGCCGAGAGAATTGGGCAGCTGGCCGAGCAGCAGGTTCTCCGCGACCGTGAGGTCGGGCACGTACTGAAGTTCCTGGTGAATCACCGCGATGCCGGCACCGATCGAGGCGGCCGCGCTCGGAAAGCGCACCTCGTTGCCGTCGATCATCATGCGGCCCGAATCGGGCTGATACTCGCCGCCGAGAATTTTCAGCAGCGTCGATTTTCCCGCGCCGTTTTCGCCCATCAGGCCGTGCACCTGGCCGACGTTGACGTCGAAGGACACACCGTCGAGCGCACGCACGCCTGGAAAAACCTTGCCGATATTGTCAAAACGTAGCGTCGCTGACACTTCGCCTCCTCATCCCTCATGTAGACCGTACGCGCGCCGCCCTCCGCAACTGGCAGAGAAAGCGGCGCGCCGGCGGTGTACTTCATGTCACCGCAAGACCCGCGATTACTTCGACGCGAGGCCCATCTTCTCGCGCACTTCGCCGACGTTGTCGCGCGTCGCCAGCATGCCGGTCGTGAGCGTCAGCAGCGGCGGCTCCTTGCCCTGGGTGATCCACGAGTACATCAGTTCCGAGGTTTCCTCGCCGTGGCGCTTCGGGCTGATGATCACGGTGCCGAAGAAACCCGTCGGCTGCGGCTTCTTGAACTCGTTCAGCGCGGAGTCCGAGCCGCCGATGCCGATACCGATCATGTTGTCGGCCTTGAAGCCACGGCCTTCCGCCGCGCGCACCGCGCCGAGCACGCCTTCGTCGTTCAGCGCGTAAGCGACCCAGTGCTTGAACTGCGGGTTCTTCGTCAACGCGATGTTGGCGGCGTTGAAAGCGTTTTCGGTGTCGGTCTTCGCTTGCGGCGCGGTGACGATGTTCGCTTTCGGAAAGCCCGCGGCGACGAGGGCGTCGGTCGCGCCGGTGGTGCGGTCATGCGCGGTCGGCAGCTGCTCATAGGTCACGTCGATCGCGCCGACGTCCTTCATGTCCCAGCCGCGCTTCTTGATTTCAGCCGCGATGCCGTCGCCGACCTGCTTGCCGATGTTATACGCCGAGATGCCCATATGCGGCACCGCTTCGATCGGCTTGCCCGCGCCGTCGACGAGGCGGTCGTCGACCGTCATCATCTTCAGGCCGTCGGCCTTCGCCTTCGCGACGATACCCGGCCCGAGCTTGACGTCGGGCGTGCAGATCACGAAGCCCTGCGCCTTCTGCGCGGCGAGGTTATCGATTGCGCTCATCACCTTCTCGCCCGACGGCGCGCCGATTTTCACGAGCGTGAAGCCCTTGTCCTTGGCGGCGATCTCGGCGAACTTCCATTCGTCCTGGAACCACGGCTCTTCCGGTTGCTTCACGACGAAGCCGATCTTGACCGTATCGGCTGCCTGTGCGACCGGCGCATTGAAGAGCACACCCGTCGCCGCCGCTGCCAGCGTGAGGAAAATTCTACGTTTCATGATGCGTGTCTCCTGACTAATTGATAACGAGAAGGTAATCGGCCGCGTCTTCTTATACCGGTCCTGACACACGCGGCCAGCGCGTCGTCCGGTGTTCTGTGCGTCTCTTCGCGATGCGAATTCAGTCGTGATACAGCGCCGAGCGGCCGCCATCGACGGTGATGCAGCTCGCGTTGATGAACGGCGCCTCGTCCGACGCGAGGAACACCGCGGTCATCGCCACCTCCTCCGGGCGGCCGATGCGCTTCATCGGTTGCAGATCGAGCGTCGCCTGCTGCGCGGCGGCCGGATCGGGCTGCTCGTTCCACCAGTCGTGCGTCAGCTGCGTCTCGATGTAGCCCGGCGCGATCGCGTTCACGCGCACGTTGCACGGCGCGTACTCGATGCCGAGCGCGCGCGTGAGGCCGATCACGCCATGCTTCGCGACCGGGTACGGAAAGCAGCCCGGAATGATCTTGAACGCGTGGGTCGACGCGATGTTCACGATGCTGCCCGCGCCGCGTTCGACCATCCCCGGCAGTACCGCGCGACAGCCATTCCACACGCCGTCGAGATCGACCGCGAAGCAGCGCCGCCAGTCGGCGTCGGTCATCGTCAGCGGATCGCAAAACACGTTGATGCCCGCGTTGTTGACGAGGATGTCGAGCACACCGAACGCGCGCTCGCCTTCGCTCACCGCATGCCGCAGCGACGGGGGTTGGGTCACGTCGGTCTGCACGGCGAGCACGCGCGCGCCGGCGCCGAGTTCCGCCTCGATCCGCGCGGCCGTGCGCTGCGCCGTGTCGAGATCGAGTTCCGCCAGCACGACCGCCGCGCCCTCGCGCGCGAACGCGAGCGCGATCGCCGCGCCGATGCCGCGCCCGGCGCCGGTCACGAGAGCGGCTTTGCCGGCGAGCCGGTTCATTTCTTCGCTCCTGCGCGAGCGATCCGCAGACCGTTGATGAACGCCTTCGCATGCGACGCGGTCACCGCCGCGCTCTGGCCCGGCTTGTACAGCGCCGAGCCGAGGCCGAAACCGTTGGCGCCGGCGCTCAGGAACGGGCCCATGTTGTCCGGGTTGATGCCGCCGACCGGCACGAGCGGCACCTGCGCGGCGATCACCGCGCGCCATGCCTTGACGACCTGGCAGCCGAGCTGCTCGGCGGGGAACATCTTCAGCACGTCGGCGCCGTTCTTCAGCGCGATGAACGCTTCGGTCGGCGTCGCGACGCCGGGCGCGCAGGCAAGGCCGCGCGCCTTCGCGGCGATCACGACTTCCGGGTCGCTGTGCGGCATCACGACGAGCTCGCCGCCCGCCGACTTCACTTCGTCGACGTAGAGCGGATGCAGCACGGTGCCCGCGCCGACGATCGCGTCGGCCGGCAGCACCTTGCGGATCGCGGAGATGCTGTCGAAAGGCTGCGGCGAATTGAGCGGTACTTCGACGATGCGGAAACCCGCTTCGTACAGCGCTTGACCGTGATCGGCCGCGTCGGCGGGCGTGACGCCGCGCATGATCGCGATCAGCGGACAGACTTCGAACGCGGCGATCAGACCCGCGTGCGGCATGTACGGTCCGGGCAGATTGATATGTGGTTGCATGTCGGTTCCTTGTTTCGTGAGCGTCGTAAAGGGCTCTACCGCCGGTCAGCCCGCGCGCGCCGCCTGCGCGGACGGCTGCACGAGCCCCGCTGCTACGGCAACGCGCCACAGGCCGCGTTCGGTCGCGTGCCTGACCGGCTCCGCGCGCAGACAGCCGAATTGCGCGAGCGCGAGGCGGTAGCGCTCGCACAGCGCGTCGTTGCCGATCAGCCGCAGACTCTGCTGAGCGAGCGAGCTGCCTTGCTGCGCGAGTACCGCTTCGAGGCCGGCGAGTTCGTGTCCGATCAGCAGGCCCGACAGATAGTCGGGCTGTGCCTCGCTCGACAGCGCGCCGGTCAAGCCGAGCGTGCGCGTGCTGAACACGGTCGCGAGCACGCCCGCCTGACCTTTCTCGCGCGCGATGTTCACGCCGCGCAAAAATGCTCCGGTATCCGGCCGATCGGGCGTGACCATCGTGCGGCCGAGAATGGTGTGCTCGCGCAGCGCGGCGAATACCTCGCCGGTCATGAAGGTATGAAAACGCTCGATGCGCTCCGCTTGCACGACCGCCCATTTCGCGTGCGTGCCAGGCAGGCCGATCAGTGAACGGGCGTTGCTGTCGACCGCGCTCGCGTCTTGCGCGCCGTTCGCGTCCGCGCTGAGCGCGCCGAAAATCTGTGTCTCCTCACCGCGCATCACGTTCGGCAACTCGCCGCGTTGCAGCACGCCCGGCACGATGTGCAGCGTCGCGCCGCGCGCGGTCGGCACGCGGACGATGCCGGCCACCAGCGCATCGGCGTTGGCGGGCGTCTCGACATACGGCGCTTCGAGCCAGCCTTGCGCGCTGCCCACCATCCCCGCCGCGATCACCGGCACGCCGCGCGCGTGCTCGAGCCACGCGCCGCAGGCGTCGTCGAACGCCGCGTCGAAGCCGCTCTCGGCCGCGCTGCGCGGCAGATTCATGATGCCGGCCGTCGATGCGCGCGTCGCCAGCACGCGACCGTGCGCGTCGAACAGATAGGCGCGCAGCGACGTCGTGCCCCAGTCGAGCGCGATCAGCGCGGCATGCGTGAAATCGACGGCGGCGGTATCTGTGCCATCGGTCGCGTCCGGCTCCCCGCCCGAGGTGGGCGCGGCGGGCGCCTGGTGGTTCGCCAGCGTGGCGGTGCCCGCTTGTTTCATCGCTTGATCCTGCGCGTGGCCGGTTGCGGTGCGCGCCAACCAAGTTCTTCCGAAATCGCGCGCGCCTCGCGCTGCACGACCGGAATCAGTTCGTCCATCCGTTCGAGCGGCATATACGGAATCGTGCTCGCCACCGACAACGCCGCGACGATCGCGCCCGACGCATCGCGCACTGGCGCCGCGACGCAACGGATCGACGCTTCGTTCTCTTCGAGATCGAACGTGTAGCCGCCGGCCGCGTAGTTCGTCATGCGCTGCAGGAAGGTCGGCGCGTCGGGGCGGTTGTCGGGCTTGAAGCTGACCCCCGCGAGCGCGCGGCGCGACGCGTCGAACAGCGACTGCCATGCGTCCGGCGCGAGGTCGAGCATCATCGCCTTGCCGATGCCGGTCGACGCGAGCGGCATCCGATGGCCGACGCGCGAGCGCATTTCGAGGCCGCGCGTGCCAGGGATCTTGTCGATGTACAGCACGTCGTCGCCATCGCGCACGCCGAGGTGGATCGTGTCGAGCGTCTGCTCGGCCAGCGACTGCAGATGCGGACGCGCGACGGCCGTCAGCGGCATCTGTTCGAGCGCGATCGTGCCGAGCTCGATCAGCTTCGGCCCGAGCAGATAGCCGCCCTGCACCTGACGCAGATAGCGCGCCTGCACGAGGCTGCTAACGAGTCGATGCGTGGTGCTGCGGGTGGTGCCGAGCGCGGCGCCGAAGCTGCGCAGATCGCGCACGCCGGCCGCCGCCGCCTCGAGAATCGCGAGGCCGCGCAACAGTGTCTGTGTGCCGGCCTGCTGCGGCGTGATTTCCAGCAATGTGACCGGCAGCCCGAGTCCGTCGACGGTTGCCGCGCGCTGCACCGGGCGCGACGCCCTCGCGGTAGCGGACGCACTGGCGGCGACATTGGCGGTGACGGCTGAAGCCTCGCGCGGCGCGGGATTCGCGGCACTGTCCGGCCCGCCGTTCGACCCCGGCGCCGCCTCGGCCGGGCTAGCCCCGTGAGTAGGCATCGCTTTGTTCATGGCGATTCGCTTTCCGATGGTTTCTGCGCTTAGCGCGCGGGGCCGGAGCACAGGGCGGGAATGCGTGCGGCGCCGCGCTCGCGCGGCTGCTGTGGTTGGCTGCCAGACATGTTGGCCTCGTCTCCGGTTTTTCTGTCGCAGTTCGCTGTTTCGGCGCGCTGGAGCGTCTACTTGCGATGCATGTTGGCTTGGATTGTAGGGCGACTTTTGAGAATCACCAATATGTGAATGTTGAGTCCAGATACTGAGATTTTAGTTGGCGATCAACCGTTTAGCGAGACGCCATGCCCCTGCGAAAAGACACAAAAAAACCCGCGCGAGGCGGGCTTCGGAACCGAAAACCAGGAGATCGACGGCGCTTTTCAATCCGGCAATTCGGCCGCGCCCATCCGCCGCGCGATGACTCGCGCGCGTTGTGCGAGATACGCCGAATTCCGGTGTTCATCGAAATATTTGGGGCGCGGCAGCATCACCGCGAGCCGCGCGGACTGCGCGGCCGTGAGTTTGCTCGCCGAGGTCTTGAAATAGTACTGCGCGGCCGCCTCGGCGCCGTACACGCCGTTGCCCCATTCGACCGAGTTCAGATAGATCTCGAAGATGCGCTGCTTGTCCATCAGCGTTTCGAGCATCCACGTGATGATCAGCTCCTGGCCCTTGCGGATATAGCTTTTCTCGCGCGACAGGAACAGATTGCGCGCGAGTTGCTGCGAGATCGTCGAGCCGCCGCGCACGATCCGGCCTTGCGCCTTGTTGCGCTCCCATGCCTGCAACATCGCGTCGGTTTCGTAGCCCTTGTTGTTGACGAAGTTCGCGTCCTCGGACGCGATGATCGCGCGCTTCAGGTTGCGGGAAATCTGCTCGTACGGCACCCACGTGCGCTGCACCGACAGATCCGGCCGGTCCTGCGACAGACGCCACGCGTCCGAGCGCATGAACGCGGTCGAGCGCGGATTGACGACGTTCCAGATCGCGATCTGCGCGAAGTAGTACGCCTGCGTCGCGAGCCAGGCGATGGCCACGACCGCGATCAGCCAGGCGAGCCAGCGCAGCGGGCCGGCCTGGCCGCGCGAACCGCTGGCGCGCCGCGTCGCTGTCATGGTGCGTGCTGTCCGCGCGCTGACGTTATGCGGGCGACGGCGCCGTCAGCAGCGCCCGCAATTCGGCGAGCACCGGCGCGCCATCGGGGCGCACACCGCGCCACACATAGAACGATTCGGCCGCCTGCTCGACCAGCATGCCGAGACCGTCGGCGCCGCGCGCGCCGAGCTTCGCCGCGTGCTGCATGAAGACAGTTGGATGCGCGCTGTACATCATGTCGTAAGCGAGCGTGCCGTTGCCGAACGCGCGGTCGTCGCACTCGGGCAGCGACGCATCGAGGCTGCCCGCGGTCGCGTTGACGATCACGTCGTACTGGCCCGCTTCGATCGCGCGGGCGCTGCCGCCGCTCAGCCGGCAGCGCGCGTCGCCGGCTGCCTGCGCGAACTGATCGACCAGCGCCTCGGCCTTCTGCGCCGTGCGGTTGACGATCGTCAGCGTATGCGGCGCGCGGTCGAGCATCGGCAGCACGACACCGCGCGCGGCCCCGCCCGCGCCGAGCAGCAGGATGCGCGCGCCTTTCAGCGACACCCCGAGATTCACCTCGATGTCGCGCACGAGGCCGAAGCCATCCGTGTTGTCGCCGTAGATGCCGTCGGCGTCGACCCTCAGCGTGTTTACCGCGCCGGCCGCCGCCGCGCGCGGCGACAGCGTGTTCGCGAACGCATGCGCGTCGAGCTTGAACGGCACCGTCACGTTCAGGCCGCGCCCGCCCGCTTCGATGAACGCGCGCACGTGCGGCACGAACGCGTCGACCGGCGCGAGCAGATGACCGTACTCGATCGGCTCGCCGGTTTGCGCGGCGAAGCGGCCGTGGATGAACGGCGACTTGCTATGCCCGACCGGGTTGCCGATGACCGCGTAGCGATCGCGCGTTGGGTTGCCGTTCATCGTCCCGGCTCCGTGATGTGTTGGTCGTTGTCGGCGGTGTTCGATGCGTCGTTGCCGTTGCCGCTGCCGTTGCCGTTGCCGCTTGCCGCGGATTCGTCGGCGCCGGGGTTGTCGTTCGGATTACCGCCGTCGGCTTCCGCTTGCGCCTCCGCTTCGCTTTCGGCGCTGTCGTCCGCTGCGTCGAGCAACTCTTCGTCGCCCTCGTCCTCGCCTTCTTCGGCTTCGGCGCCGCTCGTCACGGTCGGCGCATCGAGCACGTGCAACAGACGCACAGACGCTTCGATCGTCAGTTCGTCGATCGACATCACTTCCAGCTGCAAACGCGTGCCGCGCGCATGCACGCCGAGACCCGGCACGTGCAGCAGCAGCGGAATTTCCTCGAGACGCACGAGATCGCCCTTCACAACCGATGCGACTACCTGCTTGCGGTTTTCCTGCCTGAGCCAGCGCAGACACCAGAAGTACTCCATGCGGCGCTGGTAGTCGGCATATGCGGTGTAGGTGTCGTCGAAGCCCTGCACGACCGCGAACAGATCGGCGTCCTTCGGCTTGAACGGCGCGGCGAGCTTGGCAGTCACACCATGCTGCACGCACGCGATCAGCTGCCACTGGTTCACGAGGTCGACGTAGCGGCGCAGCGGCGACGTGCTCCAAGCGTATTGCGAGACGCCGAGCCCTTCGTGCGGCGCGGCGTTGGTCTGCATGCGCGTGCGCTTCGGGCCGCTTGGCGCGCCGAACGCGCGCTGCGTGCGATAGATGCCCGGCACGCCGTGATCGTGCAGGAACGCGCCCCACGACGAGTTCGCGAGAATCGCCAGCTCGGCGACGATCGTGTCGAGCGGCGAGCCGCGCCGGCGCGGCGTAATCGTGATGTGCTCGCCGTCGACGTAGAAATTGAAATCGGTATTGCGCTGCACTTCGCGACGCAGGCCGTAGCCGGCGCGCGCGGTCTGGCGCTTTTCGAACAGCGCCTGCGCGAACGGCCACAGCACGGCGATATCGTCCTTGTGCGGATACTCGCCGGTGCCCTCGGCGAGCGCCTCCTCGGTGACGACTTCGTCGAGCGTGTTGTGGCGCAGGTTGCTCTTGACGAACACGCGCTCGGCGCGCGTTTCGCTCGCGACGATCTCCTGCGTCTCGCGATTGACGATCACGTACAGCGATAGCGCTGGCCGATAGTCGCCCTCGCCGAGCGTGAAGGTGTCGACGACGCTGTCGGGCAGCATCGTGATCTTGTCGCCGGGCATGTAGACCGTCGACAAACGCGCACGCGCGATCGCATCGACGTCGTCGCCGCGCTGGATGCCGAGCGCCGGCGCGGCGATGTGCACGCCGATCCGCACACGGCCGTCGGCCAGATGCTCGACCGAGAATGCGTCGTCGATTTCCGTCGTGGTGATGTCGTCGATCGAGAACGCTTCGACGTCGGCCTGCGGCAGATCGTCGGGCACGTTCGCGGCCGCAACGGACGGGAAGCCGGTGCCATGCGGGAAGTACTCGGACAGGAATTTCGCTTCGTGCAGCGCGCGCGGCGACGCGATCGCGCCGCATTCGAGCATCAGCCGCGCCTGCGAGATGCCGCGCGCGGCCGCGGCGTTTTCGAGCGCCTTGTACTCGATCGTGTTCTTGTCGGGCTTAGTCAGGAGCGCGAGGCCCTTGCCGCCCGCGAACGCTTCCGGTAGACGGCCTGCCTTCAGCTCTTCTTCGTACTGCGCCTGCACGAGCGCCTGCTGGCGCTTGCGCTCGAGACCCGCGAGCGCCATCTTCAGCTGCTCTTGCGGCGCGCGCTGGTACATGCCGCGGCCCTTGCGCCGGAAGTACACCGGCGAGCCGTGCATGCGCAGCACCAGCGCCGCGCGCTCGACCGCGCCGAAGCTCGCGCCGAAGTACTCGGCGCCCAGCGTCGCGAACGGGAATTCATCGTCCGGCGCGCATTCCCACAGGAAGTCCAGATCGATCTCCTGCGCCAACGTGTCGGCCTGCTGCATCAGTTCGGCCGCAGTGGGTTTCTCGAACTCGATCAGCACATCCTTCGCGCGCACCTTCGCGCGCCGGCCGCCCGGCAACTCGACCTGAAACGCGTCACCCTGACGCGACAGCACGCTGCCGGCCTTGAAACTGCCCGATTCCTCGAAGAAAACGTTCACTCAATACTCTCGTTCTGACTTGCATCTGCCGGCGCGCCCGACGCCCTGTGGCGATCGATCACTGCATGCGCGGCACGGCAACCTGTTCGTGATAGTGAATCCGCGGCGCGCACTGCGCGTGCCAGCGGGTTGAATCTTGCGACCAGCGGTTGCGGTCGGTGTGTCTTTACGGCTGATGTCCTTGCAGGCATCGGTGCCGCCGCCCTGGCGCGCCGTCAGGCCGCCGCGCGCGGCGCCGGCGGCTCGACGTCTTCGCCGTCGCAGAAGGCCAGCACGTCGTCGAGGTACTGCGCGAACTCGCTGATCGCATGGTCACTGCCCTCGATCAGCGTGGTGCGCGCGCCCGGATAGTGCGCGAGCATTTCGCGGTAGTCGAGCACTTCGTCGCCGGTGGCTGCCATCAAATAATAGCGTTCGGGCCGCGTGATCGACGCGACGCCGAGCGCGCGCAATTCGTCCAGATGATGCGGCTCGACGACGATGCTGCCGCCGCCATGCCACAACGGCTGCTCGCCGAGATACGCGCTCAGGTCGCGCTGCGGCACGACCGCCGGGTTCAGCAGCACGGCCGGCCAGCCGTGCTTCTCGGCCAGGTGCGTGGCGAAGTAGCCGCCCAGCGAACTGCCGATCACGGTCACTTGTCGTGCATCGCCCTTCGCGCGTGCGTCGGCGACCAGCGATTCGGCGAGCACCACGGTTTCGAACGGCGACACCGGCAGCATCGGGCAGCACCACTCGTCGGCGCGGCCCAGTTCGGCAAGACGCGCCGCGAGCAGACGCGCCTTGAACGAATTCGGCGACGAACGGAAACCGTGCAGATAGAGAATCACGACGCGCCTCGCGTCGAAAGACCGTCGAGCAGCTTCTGATGCACGCCGCCGAAGCCGCCATTGCTCATCACCAGAATCTGATCGCCGGGGCGCGCCGCGTGGACCACCGCTTTCACGAGCGCGTCGAGGTTGTCGAACGCCTGGGCCTTGCCGTCGAGCGGCGCGAGCGCTTCGCCGAGGTTCCAGCCGAGCGCGTCGCGCCCGCTCGGCGCACCGTAGCCGAACACGAGGTCGGCGTCGGCGAGGCTTGCCGGCAGTTGCGCTTTCATCACGCCGAGCTTCATCGTGTTCGAGCGCGGTTCGAGCACCGCGAGAATTCGCGTGTTGTCGCGACCGACGCGCGCACGCAGCCCGGCCACCGTCGTCTCGATCGCGGTGGGGTGATGCGCGAAGTCGTCGTATACGGTCACGCCGTCGACGCTGCCCCGCACTTCCATGCGGCGCTTCACGTTGCGGAAGCTCGACAGCGATTTCGCGGCCTGCGCGGGCGGCACGCCGACGTGGCGGGCGGCGGCAATCGCGGCGAGCGCGTTCATGCGGTTATGTTCGCCCTGCACCTGCCAGTCGACCACGCCGACGCGCTCGCCGTTGTGATAGACGGCAAACCGTTCGTCAACGGGCACGCCCTGCTCCGCCGGCTGGATCTCCCAGCCACCCTGGACGCCAAAGCGCTCGACCTCGCTCCAGCAGCCGCGCGTCAGCACGCGCTCGAGCGCGTCCTCGCGGCCGTTCGTGACGACCCGGCCGAGGCGCGGCACCGTGCGGATCAGATGATGGAACTGGGTTTCGATCGCGGCGAGGTCGGGGAAGATGTCGGCGTGATCGAATTCGAGGTTGTTCAGCACCGCCGTTTTCGGGCGGTAATGGACGAACTTCGAACGTTTATCGAAGAATGCGGTGTCGTATTCGTCGGCTTCGATCACGAAGAAGCTCGAATCGGTGAGCCGCGCCGACACGCCGAAATTCAGCGGCACACCGCCGATCAGAAAGCCCGGATTCAGGCCTGCGTCTTCGAGCAGCCAGGTCAGCATCGAGCTCGTGGTGGTCTTGCCGTGCGTGCCGGCCACGGCCAGCACCCATTTGCCGTTCAGCACGTGCTCGCCGAGCCACTGCGGACCGGACACGTACGGCAGGCCGCGGTCCAGAATCGCTTCCATTAGCGGGTTGCCGCGCGTGACCACGTTGCCGATCACGAATAGATCCGCGTTCAGGCCGTTCAGCTGTTCCGCGTCGTAACCCTCGATCAGGCGGATGCCTTGCGCCTCGAGCTGCGTGCTCATCGGCGGATAGACGCCGGCGTCGCAGCCGGTCACCGTGTGGCCCGCATTGCGCGCGAGCACCGCGAGTCCGCCCATGAAGGTGCCGCAGATGCCGAGGATGTGGATATGCATAAGCCTGTCGTGCCGTGGGGGCGTTTTTTGCGAGGGATGGGAGGCCGCAGGACGGCCGGAACGACCGTCTGCAAAGGACGCCTATTGTAACCGACACGGCGCGCGCCGCCCCTGCGGGCCACGCCCGGCGCCGCCCCGTCCGGGCCGCCCGAGCGCGTCACCCGACCGCGTCGCCAGGCCCGATCTAGTATGATGCAGGGATGGTCCGCAAATCACATTTCGATCCGCAACGCGTGCGCGAGGAAATCGCGATCGCGGCTGCGCGCCTGATTGCCGAAGACGGTCTGGACTACGCCAGCGCGAAGCGCAAGGCGGCCCGGCAGGTCGTCGGCGAGACCCGTGTCGCCGGCGAATGGCTGCCGGACAACGACCAGATCGAAGAAGAAATCCGCGAATATCAGTCGCTGTTCCAGGGCGACAGCCAGCCGGCGCTTTTGCGGCGGCTGCGTGTGATCGCGGTCGAATGGATGGAGCGGCTCGCGCCGTTCAATCCGTATCTGACGGGCGCGGTGCTCGGCGGCACGGCCGGCGAGCATTCGGACGTCCATCTGCAGGTGTTTTGCGACAACCCGAAGGAAGTCGCGATCTATATGCTGAACGCGAACATCCAGTACGACGTGTCGGAAACGCGCCATTTCGCGGGACGCGGCTATGTGGAGACGCTGAGCTTTCTGTGGCGCCCGGCAGACGATCGCAACGCCGAGCCGGTCGGCATCCACGTCGCGCTGTATGAAACCGACGACCTGCGCGGCGCGGTGCGCGCCGACGCGCGCGGCCGCACGGCGCGGGCGAATTTGCCGGCGGTGCAGGCGCTGCTCGACGGCGACCAGGTGCCGTCCTTCACCAATTGACCAGACAGAACGGAGCACGATGAACACAAGACGTATGCTGGCGGGCGCGGCCGTCGCGCTGGTCGCCGCGGGCGGCGGCGTGCTGGCCAATCACTGGCTCAATCGCGGTACCGACGTCGCGTACGCGGCGCAGGGCGGATCACAGCCTGACACCCATGCGAGCCCCGTCCAGCAGCTGTGGAGCGCGCCGGTCACGAATGTCGACGGCAAGCCGCAGTCGCTGAGCATGCTCAAGGGCCACCCGATCGTCGTCAACTTCTGGGCGTCGTGGTGTGGCCCGTGCGTCCAGGAAATGCCTGAGCTGTCGCAGATCCAGCGCGAATACGCGAAGAAAGGCATCCAGTTCGTCGGTCTCGGCGTCGACTCGGAAAAGAACATCCAGACCTTCCTGCAGAAGGTCAAGGTCGCGTACCCGATCTACGTGACCGGCTTCGGCGGCGCCGACCTCGCGCGCGCGTTCGGCAACAATGCGGGAGGTTTGCCGTTTACCGTCGTGATCGACGCAAAAGGCAACATCCGCTCGACAAAATTGGGCCAGATCGACCCCACGGCCCTGCGCCAGACGCTCGACACGCTGTAAATTTCCCCGATTTCTGACGCTGCGCTTTTGGCACCCGCTTGCGTGCAGAACGAGCGAAAATGCGCGGATAATCCCCGAATTTGAGTGAAGTTCGGCTCACGGCTGGGCGGCGGGCCGCCCCGGCCGTCGCCGCGTACGCGCACGAAACTAGACAAGTTTCTCTAATCAGCGCTAAAGTGCGCGCAATTCCACGGAAAAAGAAGCGACCATGACGCGCCTGCTGGTACTGCACGGACCCAACCTCAACCTTCTCGGTACCCGGGAACCCGAGGTCTACGGTCGCGTGACCCTGCCGCAGATCGATCAGGCGCTAGCGGACCGTGCAGCCGATGCAGGCGTCGAGCTTGCGTCGTTCCAGAGCAATCACGAAGGCGCGCTGGTCGACCGCATTCAGGCGGCCCGCACCGAGCAAACCGATTTCATCCTGATCAATCCCGCCGCGTACACGCATACCAGCGTGGCAATTCGGGACGCACTAGCGGGGGTTGGCATCCCGTTCGTCGAGATTCATCTGTCGAACGTGCATCGCCGGGAACCGTTCAGGCATCACTCGTATTTCTCCGACCAGGCAGAGGGCGTAATTTGCGGCCTCGGCTGGAAGGGGTACCTGTACGCGCTCGAATTCGCGCTCGACCGGCTCACCGCCGGCACGTCGCGCGGCTGAATCCAAACACGTCCAATTTGAGCCGGCTACTGCACGTTTGCACGCGCCGGCACACTACGCATTGAAAGGGGCACCCTGATGGATCTACGTAAACTCAAAACTCTGATCGACCTCGTCTCGGAGTCCGGTATTTCCGAACTCGAAGTGACCGAGGGCGAAGGCAAGGTCCGCATCGTCAAGAATGCGCCGCCGGTTTACGTCCAACCGTCCGCCTCGTACGCTGCACCGCAATTCCAGCAAGCCGCGCCGGCAGCAGTCGAAGCGCCGGCCGCCGCGAACGCTCCCGCTACGCCGGCAGCCGCCGCGCCGCAGGGTCACGTCGTCACCTCGCCGATGGTCGGCACGTTCTACCGCGCGCCGTCGCCGGGTGCCGATCCGTTCGTGCAGGTCGGCGACACGGTCAAGGAAGGCCAGACCATCTGCATCATCGAAGCGATGAAGCTGCTCAACGAGATCGAGGCGGACAAGTCGGGCGTGGTCAAGGAAATCCTCGTCGAAAACGGCCAGGCGGTCGAGTACGGCCAACCGCTGTTCGTGGTCGGCTAACGCGGCACGCACCATTCGCCGCCCGCGCGCCGCTCATCCCGAGGCGCGCGACCGGTCCTCTGCGGCAGCCGGCGTCTTGACCGACCCGGCGCCCATTGATGAGTCGAAAACCCGCTATGTTTGAAAAAATCCTCATTGCCAATCGTGGCGAGATCGCGCTTCGTATCCAGCGCGCCTGCCGCGAGCTCGGCGTCAAGACGGTCGTCGTCTACTCGGAAGCCGACAAGGAAGCCAAGTACGTGAAGCTCGCCGACGAGGCGGTCTGCATCGGCCCGGCCCCGTCGAATCTGAGCTATCTGAACATGCCCGCGCTGATCAGCGCGGCCGAAGTCACCGACGCGGAAGCGATCCACCCCGGCTACGGCTTCCTGTCGGAGAACGCCGACTTCGCCGAGCGCGTCGAGCAGTCCGGCTTCACCTTCATCGGCCCGCGTCCGGAAACGATCCGCATGATGGGCGACAAGGTCACCGCCAAGCAGACCATGATCAAGACCGGCGTGCCCTGCGTGCCGGGTTCGGAAGGCGCGCTGCCGGACGATCCGAAGGAGATCGTGAAGATTGCCCGCCAGATCGGCTACCCGGTCATCATCAAGGCGGCGGGCGGCGGCGGCGGCCGCGGCATGCGCGTGGTCCACACGGAAGCGGCGCTCGTCAACGCGGTCAACATGACCCGCGAGGAAGCCGGCCGCGCGTTCGGCAACCCGCAGGTCTACATGGAGAAATTCCTCGAGAACCCGCGGCATATCGAAATCCAGGTGCTGGCCGACTCGTTCAAGAACGCCGTGTGGCTCGGCGAGCGCGACTGCTCGATGCAACGCCGTCACCAGAAAGTGATCGAGGAAGCGCCGGCGCCGGGCATCGCGCGCCGTCTGATCGACCGCATCGGCGATCGTTGCGCGGATGCGTGCAAGAAAATGGGCTATCTCGGCGCGGGCACATTCGAGTTCCTGTACGAAAACGGCGAGTTCTACTTCATCGAGATGAACACGCGCGTGCAGGTCGAGCATCCGGTGACCGAACTGATCACAGGTGTCGACATCGTGCAGGAACAGATCCGCATCGCGGCCGGCGAGAAGCTCGCGTTCCGTCAGCGCGACATCCAGTTCCGCGGCCATGCGATCGAATGCCGGATCAACGCCGAAGATCCGTTCAAGTTCACGCCGTCGCCGGGACGCCTGACGTCGTGGCATATGCCGGGCGGTCCCGGCATCCGCGTCGATTCGCACGCCTACAATGGTTATTTCGTGCCGCCGAACTATGATTCGATGATCGGCAAGCTGATCGCTTACGGCGCCACGCGCGAACAGGCGATCAGCCGGATGCGCATCGCGTTGTCGGAAATGGTGGTCGAAGGCATTCAGACCAACATCCCGCTGCACCGCGAGCTGATGCTCGACGCGAAGTTCGTCGAAGGCGGCACCAGCATCCACTACCTCGAAAACCGGCTGGCCGCGCGTCAGCAGGTCGCGGAAGAAGCGTAAGTCATGAGTTATCGGGAACTGGTCGCCGAACTGGCGCGCGAGCACGCGGAGGAGTTGTCCGACGCGCTGCTCGAGCTGGGCGCGCTGTCCGTGTCGGTCGAAGACGCCGACGCCGACACGCCCGACGAGCAGCCGCTGTTCGGCGAGCCCGGTCTCACGCCGGATCGCACGGCGTGGCAGCATTCGCGCGTGATCGCGCTGCTCGCGCCGGAGCACGATCCGGCCGTGCTGCTAACCGCCGCGACCAACGAAATCGGACTCGATTCCGCGCCGGCCTATACCGTGCGCGAGGTCGAGGAGCAGGACTGGGTGCGGCTCACGCAGTCGCAGTTCGATCCGATCCAGATCGGCGAGCGCATCTGGGTCGTGCCGTCGTGGCACGATGCGCCGGACCCCGACGCGCTCGTGCTCGAACTCGATCCGGGCCTCGCGTTCGGCACCGGCAGCCACCCCACCACGCGTCTGTGCATGGAGTGGATCGAGCAGTCGGTGAAGCCCGGCCAGTCCGTGCTCGACTACGGCTGCGGCTCCGGCATTCTCGCGATTCTCGCGAAGAAGTGCGGCGCCGATCCGGTGATCGGCATCGACATCGATCCGCAGGCCGTCGAATCGGCGCGTCACAATAGCGAGCGCAATCACGCCGAAGTCACCTATGGCCTGCCCGATGCCTGCCCGGCCGGCGAATTCGACGTGGTGGTCGCGAACATTCTGTCGAATCCGCTGAAGCTGATGGCGTCGATGCTGTCGTCGAAAGTGAAGCCGGGCGGTCGCATCGCGCTGTCGGGCATCCTTGCGCGCCAGGCCGACGAAGTCGCGCAGGTCTACGCGCGCTGGATCGATATCAGCGTGTGGCGCGAACATGAAGGTTGGGTGTGCCTCGCCGGAACGCGCCGCGAAAGCAATTAGAATAAGGCGTATTGTCAACCTAACGGCCTCTGGCTCAACGGCTCGATATGCACCTGGCGACGCGTTGCCCCTTCTGCGAAACTGTTTTCCGTCTGCAACCGGCGCAGCTTGCTCAGCGCCGCGGCCTCGTGCGGTGCGGGCACTGTCAGGAAGTCTTCGACGCGTCGAGCAGTCTGTTCGACGTCCCGGAAGGCGGCGATTTTTCCACGGCCAAACCGGTTGCCGCCGCGGCGGCGATCGAAGCGCTGTCGGGAGTGCGGCAACCAGGCCCGGACTTTAGTGGTGACGCATGGGCCTCGGGAGCACCGGCTCCGGAACAGGACTCCACCAGCATTTCACGCAGCACGCTCGACTCCCGTTTGCGCGACCACGCGAGCAGCGTGCCGCTCGCGCCGCTGCCGCTTGGCGGCACCGGGCACGCAACCGTCAAGTCGGGCACGCCGCGCCAGGCCACCGAACCTGAACTGCGCGCTGGCGCTTTCTCGGCACCGCTACCCGCGGACGATGAGCCGACGCTGGCCGACGCGCCGCTCGAACCGTTCGCCTATCCCGCCGACGAAGCGGTCGATGAACCGCCTGTCGCCCCGCCCTCCGCGCCTGCTGCCCCACCGCGAGTCGAAGACGAAGCGCCGCGCGTCTGGCGCAAGGTCGAACGCCCCGAACCGTCCACGCTCGACGAACCCGCGCGGCGCGAGCCAGCAGGCCTGCATGACATGCGCGACAACGAACCGCATTTCGGTGCGGCCGGCTTGGGTGCGGCCGGCTTAGGTACGGCCGGTTTCGGCGCGGCCGCGGGCGCTTCCGGCGCCGGCGGCCCTGGCGGCCCGCGCCCGCCGGGAGGTCCGGCGCCCACCCCATCGAGCGGCGAGCCGTTCTCGGTCAATCCGCCGATCAGCGCTGGCGACGATCCGTTCCCGGTGATGCGCGAAACCCGCCCGGTGGACGCCGGGCGCGTCGGCTGGATCGTCGCCGGCGTGGTGCTCGCCGCGCTGCTGGTCATTGCGCTGCTCGCGCAACTCGCGTGGTGGCAACGCGAGACCATCATGGTCAACGTGCCGCGCTCGCAGATCCTGTATGCGCAGGCCTGCGCGCATCTCGGCTGCCAGCTGACGCCGCCGCACGACATCGAAGGCTTGCTGGTCGAGCCCTCCGATCTGCGGCAGATCGACGGTCCGCACAAGCTCGAGCTGAAGATGCCGCTGCACAACCGCCTGAACATCGCGCTCGCCTATCCCGCGATCGAACTCACGCTGCTCGACGATCAGAACAACGTCGCAGTGCGGCGCGTGCTATGGCCGCAGGATTACGTGCCACCCGGCACCGTGATCGCGGCCGGCCTCCCCGCGCACGCGACGCAGACGATGATCGTGCACCTCGACACCGGCACCGCGATCGCCTCCAATTTTCGCGTACAGATTTTTTATCCGTAACGCACCCTCGCGCGCCCGCTCCCGAGCGGGCGCATCATTGTCGTCACTGACGCCCTTTTCGGAGCACAACACATGAGTCAAGTCACGCTGGGTGGCAACCCGATCGAAGTAAGCGGCACGTTCCCGTCGGTCGGCCAGCAGGCCGCCGCATTCTCGCTGGTCGGCCGCGACCTGAAGCCGCTGACGCTCGCCGACTTCGCCGGCAAGCGCAAGGTGCTCAACATCGTCCCGAGTCTCGACACGCCGACCTGCGCGACGTCGACGCGCAAATTCAACGAAGCCGCCGCGAAGCTCAGCAACACGGCCGTGATCGTGGTGTCGGGCGACCTGCCGTTCGCGGCGTCGCGCTTTTGCACGACCGAGGGCATCGAGAACGTGGTCACCGCGTCGACGTTCCGCGGCCGCGAGTTCGCGCAGGCGTACGGCGTCGACGTGACGAGCGGTCCGCTGACCGGCCTGACCGCGCGCGCGGTCGTCGTGCTCGACGAGAACGACAAGGTCGTGCACGCCGAGCTGGTCGGCGAGATCAAGAACGAGCCGAATTACGACGCAGCGCTCGCCGCGCTGAAGTAAGCCCTCTCGCGCGCGAACGACGGCGCCGCGCCTCGCGCGGCGCCGCCGGCGCGGCGCGTCTGTCTTCCCATCCCACCGTTTTCATACAGGAACGCTCGCCTTGGCTACGCTCATCTGCGGCTCGCTCGCGTACGACAACATCATGACCTTCGAAGGCCGCTTTCGGGAGCACATCCTGCCGGAGCAGGTCCACATCCTGAATGTAAGCTTTCTCGTGCCGACCATGCGTCGCGAGTTCGGCGGCTGCGCGGGCAACATTGCGTATGCGCTGAATCTGCTCGGCGGCGACGCGCGCATCATGGGCGCGATCGGCGCCGTCGACGCGCAGCTCTATCTGGACCGGCTCGCAGAGCTCGGCCTGTCGACGGAAAACGTGCTCGTCGTGCCCGACACCTACTCGGCGCAGGCGATGATCACGACCGACCTCGAGAACAACCAGATCACCGCGTTCCATCCGGGCGCGATGATGCAGTCGCATCAGAACCGCGCCGACGAGGTGAAGGGCCTGACGCTCGGCATCGTTGCGCCGGACGGCTATGACGGCATGGTTCAACACTCCGAGCAGCTGGCCGCCGCAGGCGTGCCGTTCATCTTCGATCCGGGCCAGGGCTTGCCGCTGTTCGACGGCGAGACGCTGCGGCGCGTCATTGAACTTGCTACCTATGTAGCGGTCAACGATTACGAAGCCGCGCTGGTGAGCAACAAGACCGGCTGGTCGATCGAGCAGATCGCGAGCAAGGTCGATGCGCTGATCATCACGCTCGGCGAGAAGGGTGCTCAGATCCATCACGGCGGCGGTATCGAAGAGATCCCGGCGGTCACGGCCAGGCGGGTACTCGATCCCACCGGTTGCGGCGACGCGTTTCGCGGCGGCTTGCTCTACGGTATCGAGAAGGGCCTCGGTTGGGCCACCACCGGCCGTCTCGCCAGCCTGATGGGCGCACTGAAGATCGAGCATCAAGGCCCGCAAAACTACGCGCCCAGCCGGGCGGAAATCAACGAGCGGTTCAAGCAGGCCTTCGGATACGACCTGCACTGATATCGCGTGCTATGGGAGTTTGGGAATGAGAACCTCGAGTCGCCTGATCGTCGCCACCGTGATCGCCGGTTCGCTGGCCATGTCGGGATGTGCGGTCAACAGCAGCTCTCCCGACGTTTTCACCGCTTCGCAGGCGCAGCGCGAACAGACGGTTCGCATGGCCACGGTGGAGAGCGTACGCGCGGTGCGCATCAGCACGAACGAAGGTCAGCCGATCGGCATCGGCGCACTCGGCGGCGCTGCGCTCGGCGCGCTCGCCGGCACTGCGTTCGGCGGCGGACGTGGCCAGGTCGCGACGGGTATCGTCGGCGGCATCGGCGGTGCGGTCGCCGGCAATGCGATCGAAAACCGTGTGGCGATGCGCGACGGCATTGAAATCACCGTGCGGCTCGACAACGGCGACATGCGCGCCATCACCCAGACTGCCACCGGCGAAATCTTCCGCGCCGGCGATCGCGTGAGGCTGCTGTCGAGCGGCGGCGTCACGCGCGTCACGCACTAAGCGCAGTTCCCCCTCCCGCGCGGCCGCGCGTAGTTCAGCGCCGCGACGACGACATCACACGCATGCGCCCTCACGGGTCCATGCGTGTTTTTCTTTCAGGTGAGGGCAAAAAAAAACCCGCCACCGGCACACCGGTAACGGGACATTGACCGGGTGGCGCTCGCAACAGCTCGAGCACGACCCGGTCATCCGACACATCGTGCGATGAGTCGACGTACTGCTACAGCTACCGCTTACGGACGGCTGCCCGTCGGGAACGGCCATGCCGCTGCCGGGTTCAGCGCGGTCTTCACCGTCGCCGCCGGTGCGCTCGAGACAGCAGGCGCAGCAGCGGGAGCAGGCGCGGCCTTCTTGGCGACAGCCTTCTTCGCAGGTGCAGCCTTCTTCGCAGGCGCAGCGGCCTTCTTCGCGGCAGCCTTCTTGGCAGGTGCAGCTTTCTTGGCTGCAGCCTTTTTCGCAGGCGCGGCCTTCTTGGCAGCGGTCTTCTTCGCCGTGGCCTTCTTCGCCGGTGCTGCCTTCTTCGCTGCGGCCTTCTTCGCCGGTGCCGCCTTCTTCGCTGCGACCTTCTTTGCTGCGACCTTCTTCACCGCGGCTTTCTTCGCCGGTGCTGCCTTCTTCGCCGCGACCTTCTTGGCTGCGACCTTCTTCGCCGCGACCTTCTTCACTGCGGCTTTCTTCGCCGGTGCTGCCTTCTTTGCCGCGACCTTCTTCGCTGCAACCTTCTTCGCTGCGACCTTCTTCACTGCGACCTTCTTCGCGGCGACCTTCTTGGCCGGAGCAGCCTTCTTAGCCGGAGCAGCCTTCTTGGCTGCGGTCTTCTTTGCTGCGGTCTTCTTGGCCGCGGCTTTCTTTGCAGTTGCCATCATTTTCTCCTTCAGGTTTTCAGATGAGGTCAGTTCAAACTACACCCTTCGTCAAAACCCGCTTCCCGCGGACGCTTCTCAGGGCGCGCGCTACGAAGCGGGCTATTCATCGGCGTACGCAGGTGCAACGCGCTTACGCTAATGAATGCGGTAAGGCGCGCCGTGCCCCAAGGCACCGCGCGCCAAATCTGGTCGGCGTCGCGACGCGACGCCGGCAATTGCTTGATCGGGCCGCCGGCAACGACGCCAGCGGCTTTTTCCGGGGGGAAGTTTGCCCATCCCACTGAAGGGTCCGCAAAGTGCCTGTCATGTTTGTGGGCCGTCAAGGCACCGGGCACGCTTTGCATCAGGCCGTTCTGCTCCTAACCCGGGGCGCCGCGGCCACAGGCGGCGGCATCCCCATCAATGAAACCATCCGCGACGCGAATCCCGGCTCACTCCCAGGAAAGCGCACCGCCAGTCTGATATTCGATCACTCGCGTCTCGAAGAAATTGCGTTCTTTCTTCAGGTCGATCATCTCGCTCATCCACGGGAACGGGTTTTCCTCGTTCGGGTACAGCGGATCGAGACCGATCTGCTGGCAACGGCGGTTGCAGATAAAGCGCAGATAGCTCTTGAACATCGACGCGTTGAGGCCGAGCACGCCGCGCGGCATCGTGTCTTCGGCGTAGCGGTATTCGAGCTCGACCGCCTGCTGGAAGATCGCGCGAATTTCGGCGCGGAACTCAGCCGTCCACAGGTGCGGGTTTTCGAGTTTGATCTGGTTGATCAGGTCGATGCCGAAGTTGCAGTGCATCGACTCGTCGCGCAGGATGTACTGGTACTGCTCCGCCGCGCCGGTCATCTTGTTCTGGCGGCCGAGCGCCAGGATTTGCGTAAAGCCGACGTAGAAGAACAGGCCTTCCATCACACAGGCGAACACGATCAGCGAGCGCAGCAGCGTCTGGTCTGCTTCGAGCGTACCGGTCTTGAAGGCCGGGTCGGTCAGCACGTGGATGTACGGAATCAGGAATTCGTCTTTCGCGCGGATCGACGGGACCTCGTGATACGCGTTGAAAATTTCGCCCTCGTCGAGACCGAGCGACTCGACGATGTACTGGTAAGCGTGCGTGTGGATCGCCTCTTCGAACGCCTGGCGCAGCAGGAACTGGCGGCATTCGGGCGCCGTGATGTGGCGGTAGGTGCCCAGCACGATGTTGTTGGCGGCGAGCGAGTCGGCCGTCACGAAGAAGCCCAGGTTGCGCTTGACGATGCGGCGCTCGTCTTCGGTCAGCCCGTTCGGGTCTTTCCACAGGGCGATGTCGCGCGACATGTTCACTTCCTGCGGCATCCAGTGGTTGGCGCAACCCGCCAGATACTTTTCCCAGGCCCACTTGTACTTGAACGGCACCAGCTGATTGACGTCAGTCTGGCCGTTGATGATGCGCTTGTCGGCGACATTGACGCGCGCTTCGGAAGCGGCCGCCGCGTTGGCAGCATGAGCGACGGGAGCGACAGCGATGTCGTTCGCGAAGACTTCTTGAGCGGATGGAGCATGAGGAGCGGAACGCGTTCCGATTTGCGAACCCACAACCGACCCCGCAGCGTTGCGCAACACGTTCGGTTGCGTCGCGCTCGAGGGAGTTACGGCAGTGATCTCGTCATCCCAGTTGAGCATAAATGTCACCATCAATTTAGAACGGTTTGTACCATCTTTTCACGAGCGATAAAAGAGCTCACTCGCGAAAATTCCTGTTTTCGATTCGCGTTGCTACGTTCATACAACACTTTGTTCGACATGCTGCGTGTGACTCATGCAGTCACGCATCGAGTGACGCGTGATGATCGCGTGTTGAACATGTGTTGCCGAGGTCCTTTGCGAACTCGAAGAGCAACGTTTCGAGACGACGTTTCGTTGCTCTATCTATATGTATTGCGCAGCGTGTTCGCGGCATCCGCCGACTGCTCGATGGACCGGTCGATGCCGCGCGAATCGCTCATCGCGAGAGTCGGCGGTGAGCCGCGTCGAGCGTGTTGCGTCAGCGTTGGCGGTTGAGGTGCGATGCCATGTCGAGCGATCGTCTGGTGTTGCCAACTGCTGTGTTGCTTCGCTGCATCGACGAGCGGTGAGACTTCGATACTGCTCACCGCTCATCGACCTGCTTCTACTTCATCAACGGGGCGCGTCGCTCGCCGCCTGCGGGTCATCACCTACGACCCTCGTGTGCAGTTAGCAAGCATCGCTCCCGCTGCTTGCCTCTAGTTACTGGCAAGCCTCGCACTCGTCGAAGCCAGGATCGCCCGGACGCATCATGCAGACCGGACCATCCGCTTCGGGTGCCGCTTCGACTGCGACCGCGGCAGTCGCTGCCGCTGCCTGGAAGCCGCCGCTCACGCCACCCGCCACACCACCCGTCGCGCCGCCCACGCCGAAGCCGCCTGCCGCGCCGCCTGCGCCACCCGAGCCGTCATGACCCGAGCTCACCGCGTTCAGCGCGCCGTGCGCGACCGTCGACTTCTCGACGTGCGTCGCCGCCATCGTGCGCAGGTAGTAGGTGGTCTTCAGACCGCGCAGCCATGCGAGCTTGTAGATCTCGTCGAGCTTCTTGCCCGATGCGCCCGCCATGTAAATGTTCAGCGACTGCGCCTGGTCGATCCACTTCTGACGACGCGAGGCCGACTCGACGAGCCACACCGGATCGACTTCGAACGCGGTCGCGTAGATCGCGCGCAGGTCGGCCGGGATGCGGTCGATGCGCGACAGCGTGCCGTCGAAGTACTTCAGGTCGGCGACCATCACTTCGTCCCACAGACCGCGCGCCTTCAGGTCGCGCACCAGGTAGTCGTTGACCACCGTAAACTCGCCCGACAGGTTCGATTTCACGTACAGGTTCTGATAGGTCGGCTCGATGCACGCCGACACGCCGATGATGTTCGAGATCGTCGCGGTCGGCGCGATCGCCACGCAGTTCGAGTTGCGCATGCCGTAGGTCGCGATGCGCGAGCGCAGCGCCGGCCAGTCCATCGACTCGCTCGAATCGACCTCGACATAACCGCCGCGCGCTTCGGCGAGCAGCGCCACCGAATCCTGCGGGAGGATGCCGCGATCCCACAGCGAGCCGCGGTAGCTCGAGTAGCGGCCGCGCTCTTCGGCGAGCTCGGTCGACGCGTAGTACGCGTAGTAGCAAACCGCTTCCATCGAGCGATCGGCGAACTCGACCGCTTCCTGCGACGCGTACGGCGTGCGCAGCACGTGCAGGCAGTCCTGGAAGCCCATGATGCCGAGGCCGACCGGACGGTGCTTCAGGTTCGAGTTACGCGCCTTGGCGACCGCGTAGTAGTTGATGTCGATCACGTTGTCGAGCATGCGCATCGCGACGCTGATCGTGCGCTTGAGCTTGTCGTGGTCGAGCGCCACCGTGCCGTCGGCCTGCTCCTTCAGGTGCGCGACGAGGTTCACCGAGCCGAGGTTACAGACGGCGATTTCGGCGTCGCTGGTGTTCAGCGTGATTTCCGTGCACAGGTTCGACGAGTGAACGACGCCGACGTGCTGCTGCGGCGAGCGCACATTGCACGGGTCCTTGAACGTGATCCACGGATGGCCGGTTTCGAACAGCATGCCGAGCATCTTGCGCCACAGTTGCGCCGCCGGAAGCTTCTTGAACAGCTTGATCTCGCCGCGCGCGACCTTGTCTTCGTAAGCCGTGTAAGCCGCTTCGAATTCGGCGCCGAACTTGTCGTGCAGATCCGGGCAGGTGGACGGCGAGAACAGCGTCCAGTCGCCGCCTTCCATCACGCGCTTCATGAACAGGTCGGGAATCCAGTTCGCGGTGTTCATGTCGTGCGTGCGACGACGGTCGTCGCCGGTGTTCTTGCGCAGCTCGAGGAACTCCTCGATGTCGAGGTGCCACGACTCGAGATACGCGCACACCGCGCCCTTGCGCTTGCCGCCCTGGTTCACCGCGACCGCCGTGTCGTTGACGACCTTCAGGAACGGCACCACGCCCTGCGACTTGCCGTTGGTGCCCTTGATGTGCGAGCCGAGCGCGCGCACCCGCGTCCAGTCGTTGCCGAGACCGCCGGCGAACTTCGACAGCAGCGCGTTTTCCTTGAGTGCTTCGTAGATGCCGTCGAGGTCGTCGTCGACCGTGGTGAGGTAGCACGACGACAGCTGCGAGCGGCGCGTGCCAGAGTTGAACAGCGTCGGCGTCGAGCTCATGAAGTCGAAGCTCGACAGCACGTTGTAGAACTCGATCGCGCGCGCTTCGCGGTCGATCTCGTTCAGCGACAGACCCATCGCGACACGCATAAAGAATGCCTGCGGCATTTCGATACGCACGTTGTCGTGATGCAGGAAGTAGCGGTCGTAGAGCGTCTGCAGACCGAGGTAGCCGAACTGCAGGTCACGGTTCGCGTCGAGCGCGGCGCCCAGACGCTTCAGGTCGAACTGCAGCAGCTTGTCGTCGAGCAGCTCGGCTTGCACGCCGCGCTTGATGAACTGCGGGAAGTACTCGGCGTAGCGCTCGCCCATTTCGGCTTGCGTGACTTCTTCTTCGAGGATCTCGCGGCGGATCGTGTGCAGCAGGATGCGCGCGGTGACCTGGCTGTAAGCCGGGTCCTTTTCGATCATCGTGCGGGCAGCGAGGATGGCCGAGTCGTACACCTGGCTCATCGGCACGCCGTCGTACAGGTTCTTCACCGTTTCCGCGACGATCGGCTCGGCGCTCACCGCGTCGCCGAGGTTCGCGCATGCGGACTCGATGATGCCGCGCAGCGCGGCCATGTCCAGCGGACGCGTGATGCCGTTGTCGGTCACGTTCAGGCCCGGCGTGCTCGCGGCATCTGCATGGTCGTCATGTGCGCGCGCCTGGTTGCGCTTCTCGCGATACAGCACGTAAGCACGCGCGACGTTGTGCTCACCGCCGCGCATCAGCGCGAGTTCGACCTGATCCTGAATGTCTTCGATATGGAACGTGCCGCCGTTCGGACGGCTGCGCAGCAGCGCGCGCACCACGTTCTGCGTGAGTTGCTCGACCAGTTCGCGCACCCGTGCCGACGCCGCGCCCTGACCACCGTTGACGGCGAGGAACGCCTTCGTCACGGCGATCGCGATTTTCGACGGCTCGAACGACACCACGGTGCCGTTGCGGCGGATCACCTTGTAGTCGGCGTAGCTCGCTTGCGGCGCGAGCGACTGTGCGCCGTGAGTCTGGCCGAAAGCCTGGCCAGTCGGTGAGCCCTCGTACCGGGTCGTCACGTTGTCGGTGGTTTGCATGTGCAAAGCTCCTGGTCTTGGAAATGGCGGCGGGTGCCGCGGATTAAATCGAACGCCGCGCCGTCGCGTGCGCGAGCGATGAGGTGCAGGAAGGCCGGCTACGCCGGTTGGCGGGATGCAACTGCGAGGAAGCCTGGTTCGATTTGATGACGGTCTTCATCGGGTCGGTCGCGATCACTGGCTGGTCCTTTCCTGAATGCTTCTGGATGCGGCCGGAGATCCCCCAACGGCTGCGCCCCAGGAATTTTTTTCGCTGCCTGGAATGCTTGCGGCGCCGTGCTCGGGGAGCGGGGCGCCGCAGACTTATCCACTCTTATTCACTCGGTTATGCACATGGTTATTCACAGCACAACACAAGATATAGTGCGAAACTCAGTTGTCGGCACCAAGTATAGTGGAGATTCGAGACAGGTCAAACCGTTTTATTTGCGTTCGAAGTCTTGACTTTTGCGTCGCGCGACGCGCATAAGCTCCCCGGAGAAGCAGGCTGCGCCTCGTTCTCTGCGGATCACGCAAGATCGTGCGAAGGGGGATTACCGCGTTTCGGAAAACTTGAGATAGGGGAAATACCGACCGTCGAGCAACGTGTCGCGTTGCAGCCGCGGCCACTCGAAATGTGGACCGGGATCGGTCTTGCGACCGGGCGCGATGTCGGAGTGACCAGCAAGCGCGTCGATCGGATAGCGCGCCTTCAGTGCGCTCACTAGCGCGGCGAGCGTGCGGTATTGCGCCGCTTCGAAGGCGGTGGTGTCGCTGCCTTCAAGCTCGATGCCGATCGAGAAATCATTGCAGCGCTCGCGGCCGAAAAAATTCGACGGTCCCGCGTGCCACGCGCGCTCGTTGCACGACACGAACTGCTCGAGCGCGCCGTCGCGATGAATCACGAAATGCGCGGACACACGCACGCCGCGCAGATGCGAGTCGTAGTACGGGTGAGCGTCACAGTCGAGCGTGTTCTGGAACAGCTCGGCAATCGCGGTGCCGCCGAACTCGTTCGGCGGCAGGCTGATGTTGTGAACGACGATCAGGGTCGGCACCGCGCCTTGCGGCCGCGCTTCGAAGTTCGGCGAGGGGAGCTTGCGTGCGGCGGGAACCCAGCCGTCGGCATCGACGGTGAAGACGTCGCTCATCGGGCGTCGCGGCCGCTCGGACGCGCGCCGTGACGCTGCGCGTGCGCGGCGCAACAGAACGCCTGCCCCGCGACGCTGACCGAATCGCTCTTCGGTGCGTGCACGCCGCACTCGACGCAGCGAATCATCGGTTCGGCAAGCTGCGGCTGTTGTCCATTCGAAGAACGCGCGCCGCCATTCGCGGCGCCGGCACCGTTGGCGCCGCGCGCGCCGGTGCGTTGCGTGTCGTGGCGGCGCAGTGCCTTCACGAGCCACTGTCCGACGATGAACAGCAGAATCAGCAAAAAGATTTGTCGCATGGGGACGCTCACACTACAGGCCGGTGCAACAGCACCTCTAAAACGAAACGGCTGCCGACGTACGCGAGCAACAGCGCGACGAACGAGGCCAGCACCCAGCGCAATGCCGCACGGCCGCGCCAGCCGGACACCTTGCGCGCCGTCAGCAGCGCGCCGAACATCACCCACGAAAGAATCGCGAACACAGTTTTGTGATCGAGCCGCAACGCGCGGTCGAGCAGTTGCTCGCTGAACAGGATGCCCGACAGCAGCGTCAGCGTAAGCAGCACGAAGCCGGCGCCGATCAGACGGAACAGCAGCTTCTCGAGTGTGAGCAGCGGCGGCAGCGTGTCGAGCCAGCTCGACCACCAGCCGTTGCCCGACGCCGCGTGTCGCTGCGCGAGAGCGCCGCGCATCGAATGCAAACGCCGCTCGACCGCCAGCATCAGCACCGCGTGCAGCGCGGCGATCGCGAACAGACCGTACGCTATGTTCGCGATCAGGAAGTGCAGCTTGAACATCGGCGCGGCCGCATACGGCAGCACGCGCACGCCGCCGAACGCGAGCGGCAGCAGCGATGCGGCGCACGCGAGCGGCAACACCAGCAGGCGCAGTCCGTCGAGCGGGAAGAAGAAGCTTTCGATCCAGTAGATGCCGGCGCCGAGCCAGAACATCGCCGACAGCGCGAACGCGAAGCCGAACACCATCGCGTTCTGCGGGAAGATCGTGGTATGCAGCAGTACGCCGTGAGCGAGCAGCGCGACGAATAACAGCGCGCGCCCGGGCGCGCTCATGCCAGAGGCCACCAGAGCGCCCGCGTGCACGGCTTGATCGGGCAGCGGCGGCACGCTCTCGAGCAGCGGACGCACGGCCGCGTGCCGGTGCGAGCGCCAGCCGGCCACGGCAAGACCGCCGTAGAGAAGCGCGGTGAGGGCATACAGTACAATATCCATATTCGAAGTTTACACTAGGGCCCTTCCCCGCGACGCCTTCTGCTTCGCGCGCTGCGCGGGCCCCACCGTTCATCGCTCCCCATGCTCGACAATCTGACTCAACGGATGGCGCGCGTCGTCAAGACGCTGCGCGGCGAAGCCCGGCTCACCGAGGCGAACACCCAGGAAATGCTGCGCGAGGTGCGTCTCGCACTGCTCGAGGCCGACGTGGCGCTGCCCGTCGTGCGCGAGTTCATCGCGAAGGTCAAGGAGAAGGCGCTCGGCGAGGAAGTGATCGCCAGCCTGTCGCCGGGTCAGGCGCTCGTCGGCGTGGTGCAGCGCGAGCTGACCGCGGTGATCGGCGGCGATTACGAGGGCAAGGCCTCCGAACTCAATCTCGCCGTCACGCCGCCTGCGATCATCCTGATGGCGGGTCTGCAGGGCGCCGGTAAAACGACCACGGTCGGCAAGCTCGCGAAGCTGCTGCGCGAGAAGTACAAGAAGAAGGTGCTGACGGTTTCGTGCGACGTCTATCGTCCCGCCGCTATCGCGCAGCTGAAAACGGTGACCGAGCAGGTCGGCGCGGACTTCTTCCCATCGGAGCCGAACCAGAAGCCGGTCGACATCGCGCGCGCCGCGGTCGACTGGGCCAAGCGCCACTATCACGACGTGCTGCTCGTCGACACGGCCGGACGTCTCGGTATCGACGAAGCGATGATGCAGGAAATCGCCGCGCTGCACGCCGAGCTGAAGCCGGCGGAAACGCTGTTCGTCGTCGACGCGATGCTCGGTCAGGACGCGGTCAACACCGCGAAGGCGTTCAGCGATGCGCTGCCGCTCACCGGCGTCGTGCTCACCAAGCTCGACGGTGATTCGCGCGGCGGCGCGGCGCTGTCGGTGCGTCACGTGACGGGCAAGCCGGTCAAGTTCGTGGGCGTCGCCGAAAAGCTCGACGGCCTCGAAGTATTCCACCCCGACCGCATGGCGAGCCGGATTCTCGGCATGGGCGATATTCTCGCGCTCGTCGAGGAAGCGCAGCGCGGCGTCGACGTGCAGGCCGCGCAGAAGCTCGCCGACAAGGTCAAGAAAGGCGGCGACTTCGACCTCAACGATTTCCGCGCGCAGCTCTCGCAAATGAAGGGCATGGGCGGCTTGTCGTCGCTGATGGACAAGCTGCCCGCGCAGTTCCAGCAGGCCGCCGCCGGCGCCGACATGAGCCAGGCCGAGAAGCAGATGCGCCGCATGGAAGGCATCATCAACTCGATGACGCCGGCCGAGCGCGCCAAACCCGAACTGATCAAGGCGACCCGCAAGCGCCGCATCGCCGCGGGCGCGGGCGTGCAGGTGCAGGAAGTCAACCGCATGCTGAACCAGTACGAACAGATGCGCACGATGATGAAGAAGCTCAAGGGCGGCAACCTGCAGAAGATGATGCGCGGCATGAAGGGCATGATGCCCGGCATGCGCTAAGCTTGATGGGACCGGCGCGCGCTCGCGCCGATGCGCGGCGTGGCTGACTTCGGCATCGTGCGGGTTTATTCTGTAGCGCATCGCGTCGTCCCTCGCGGGAACGTCCCTCGGGATGTTGCCACTCACACTACGTATACAGTTATCGGCCGTCAGACGTCATGAACCGCGAAGAAGCCCTGCAGATTTTTCAACATTCCGAAGAGATCGTTTCGGCCTCGGACGTCACTGCGTCAATCACCCGCATGGCGGCCGCCATCCGCGACGAGATGAGCGAGGACTTCCCGCTCGTGCTGTCGGTGATGGGCGGCGCCGCGGTGTTCACCGGCATGCTGCTGCCGCACCTCGATTTCCCGCTCGAGTTCGACTACATCCATCTGACGCGCTACCGCAATACGACGAAGGGCAGCAACGAGATGCAATGGCGCGTCGCGCCGGCCGAGTCGGTCAAGGATCGCGTGGTGCTCGTGCTCGACGACATCCTCGACGAAGGCGAGACGATGGCCGCGATCCGCGACCGCATTCTCGCGATGGGCGCGAAGCGCTTCCTGTCCGCGGTGCTGTGCGAGAAGATCATTCCGAAGGCGAAGCCGCTGCGCCCTGATTACTGCGGCTTCGAAGTGCCGGACCGGTACGTGTTCGGCTGCGGGATGGATGCGAAGGGCTACTGGCGCAATCTGCCGACCATTCGGGCGTTGACCGAGGGGGCGTGAGCGGCGCATCCGCGTACCGGCGAAAAAAAGCAGCCTGCCCGGCTGCTTTTTTTATGGCTGCGACGGTGGCGGCTCGCGCACCGGCTCCCGCCTTACAACTTGTGCACGAAAGAGCGGATCCCGCCGAGCATCATCTCGACTGAAATCGCGACGAGCACCAGCCCCATCAGCCGCTCGAACGCCGCCATCACCCGTTCACCGAGCCACGCCTGAATGCGCTCGGCGAGCATCAGCACGATCGCGCAGATGATCATCGTGACGGTCAGCGCGCCGACCCATTCGAACGTCTTGCCCGGCGCCTGCGAGGTCAGCAGCATGACGGTCGCCAACGCCGACGGACCTGCGAGCGCCGGAATCGCGAGCGGCACGATCAGCGGCTCGCCGCCGCGCGCGTCGCCGCCGAATGGACCGTCCGGATGCGGAAACACCATGCGCAGCGCGATCAGAAACAGCACGATGCCGCCGCCGATCCGCAGCGACTGGTCACTCAGGCTCATCATGCGCAGAAAGCTCTGCCCGAGCACCATGAACACCAGCAGGATCGCAAACGCGATCGCGACCTCGCGCAGGATCACCACCGTGCGGCGCTCCGGCGACACCCCACGCAGACAGCTAATGAAGATCGGGATGTTGCCGAGCGGATCGGTGATCAGGATCAGCAGCACCGTCGCGGACAGGAAGGTGTACTCCACTGCCCGCCCCGCTTAGTTCGCGAGCGCCGCGCGCACTTTGTCGATCACGGTCTGCGCGGCGTCCGCGACTGGCAGCAGCGTCGCTTCGGCGTCGCGACGGCCCTGATACTCGATCTTGCCGTCCTTCAGCCCGCGGTCGCCGATCACCAGCCGATGCGGCACGCCGATCAGTTCCCAGTCGGCGAACATCACGCCCGGACGCTCGCCGCGATCGTCGAGGATCACGTCGATGCCGGCCGCGACGAGTTCCGCGTACAGCTTGTCGGCCTGCTCACGTACCGCGTCGCTGCGGTCGTAGCCCATCGGGCACAGCACGACTTCGAACGGCGCGATCGACTCCGGCCAGATGATGCCTTTGTCGTCGAAATTCTGTTCGATCGCGGCGCCGAGAATACGCGTGACGCCGATACCGTAACAGCCCATTTCCATCGGCCGCGGCTTGCCGGTTTCGTCGAGACAGGTCGCGTTCATCGCTTCGGAGTACTTCGTGCCGAGCTGGAACACGTGGCCCACTTCGATGCCGCGGCAGATGTCGAGCACGCCCTTGCCGTCCGGCGACGGATCGCCCTTCTTCACGTTGCGGATGTCGGCGACGACCGGCTCCGGCAGGTCGCGGCCCCAGTTCACGCCGGTGGTGTGATAGTCGACCTCGTTCGAGCCGACCACGAAGTCGCTCATGTTCGCGACCGTGCTGTCGGCGATCACCTTGACCGGCTTCTTCGTGTTGATCGGACCGAGATAACCCGGCGGCGTGCCGAACGTCTCGATGATCTCGGCTTCGGTCGCCATGCGGAAGTCGGCGAGGCCGGGCAGCTTGCCGACCTTGATCTCGTTCAGGTCGTGGTCGCCGCGCAGCATCAGCAGCCAGATGGTCGGCTCGGCGCCTTCGTTTTCGGTGGCGAGAATGACCGACTTGATCGTGCGCTCGAGCGGAATGTTCAGCAGTTCGGCGACCGCCTCGCACTTCGCCTTGCCGGGCGTCGCGGTCTTTTTCATGTCCTCGGCCGGCGCGGCGCGTTGCGCGATCAGCGGCAGCGCGTCGGCGGCCTCGACGTTCGCGGCGAAATCGGAACTCGGGCAATAGGCGATCGCGTCTTCGCCGGTGTCGGCGATCACGTGGAACTCATGCGAGCCGCTGCCGCCAATCGAGCCGTTGTCCGCCGCGACCGCGCGGAACTCGAGGCCGAGGCGCGTGAAGATGCGCACGTAAGCGTCGTACATCTTGCGATACGACTCGCGCAGACCTTCCGCGTCCTTGTCGAACGAGTACGCGTCTTTCATGATGAATTCGCGGCCGCGCATCACGCCGAAACGCGGACGGATCTCATCGCGGAACTTCGTCTGTATCTGATAGAAGTTGACCGGCAACTGGCGATAGCTCTTGATCTGGTTGCGCGCGATGTCGGTCACGACTTCCTCGTGCGTCGGGCCCATCACGAAATCGGCCTGCTTGCGGTCCTTGAAGCGCAACAGCTCGGGACCATACTTTTCCCAGCGGCCCGATTCCTGCCACAGTTCGGCCGGCTGCACGGCCGGCATCAACAGCTCGATGGCGCCTGCCCGGTTCATTTCCTCGCGCACGATCGCTTCCACCTTGCGGATCGAACGCAGGCCGACCGGCAGGTAGTTGTAGATACCGCCCGCGACGCGGCGGATCATGCCCGCGCGCACCATGAGCTTGTGGCTGATGATTTCGGCGTCGGCGGGCGCTTCTTTGAGGGTGCCGATAAAGAAACGGGAAGCTTTCATTCAAGGTGTCCAAAAGCGGCGGCTTCCGGTGGGACCGCCAGAAAAGGTGAAAACATGGGGAAAATCGACACAGATCAGCGGCGAAGCCAGCGGGGTTCGCGCGACTGGCGGCACCCTGCCCCCGTGCGGCGCCGAAACCGCCGCGCAAAGCCTCTCGCAAGGGATCGGGCACGCAAAACCGACAGGCTACCGCAAACACGGGCTGTTGCGGCGAATCGCGGCAATCTCATGCGATTCGGTGCGTAGGGTCCGTTATCTGTTTATAATCAAAGCAATTTTAAAGGATTCGAAGGTGGTTGTATGCTGGATCGTGAAGGCTTTCGCCCGAACGTCGGCATCATCCTCTTGAACGCGCACAACGAGGTGTTTTGGGGCAAACGGCTCCGTGAACATTCCTGGCAGTTTCCGCAAGGGGGCATCAAATATGGCGAGACCCCCGTGCAAGCGATGTATCGGGAGTTACACGAAGAGACCGGACTGCTTCCTGAGCACGTCAAGGTGATCGGTCGCACGCGCGACTGGTTGCGTTATGAGGTGCCTGACAAGTTCATCAAGCGCGAAGTACGCGGTCATTACCGCGGCCAGAAACAAATCTGGTTTTTGCTCCGGATGGTAGGACGCGACTGCGACATCTGTCTGCGCGCCACCGACCACCCTGAGTTCGATGCGTGGCGTTGGAACGAGTATTGGGTACCGCTCGACTGTGTGATCGAGTTCAAGCGGGATGTGTATCAGTTGGCGCTGACGGAGTTGTCCCGTTTCATGCGCCGGCCTGCGCCGCGTGCGGAAAAACCTGGCGGGCATCATGGGTCGCGTTATCCTCGGATAGCGTCGTCGATGCAAAGCCCGCCGGATTCCGCGGTAAGCACGGTGGTCACCACCGTCACTACCGTAAGTTCGGTCAGTGTCGAAACTTCGACGCGCGTGCTGGTCGTGCCGGATTGCGGCCCCGGCTCACCGGATGCAAACATTGCACCGGAGCATGAGCACGAAACGGCCGAAGCCGACGAGGTCGGCGCCCCGTCAGTCCGACGAGGGGTGCGCGATTAACCATTCCAAGGCGGCGGCTCACGCCGCCTCTCTCTGGCGCGGCCTTCGGGCCGCGTCCGTCTTTCGAGGGAATCAGATTGAAAGCATTTGCACTCGCCGTGGCATGCGTCGCCACCGGCGCCCTGCTGGCAGGCTGTTCGAGCGCCGGCAAACCGACCAATAAAGACGACAGCGAGTTCGTCTATCTGCTGGATCGTAAGAGCAACTGGGTTGAAAACAAGGTCGACACGTTGCCGCCGCTGCCCACCGACACGAACCTGCTGCCGTTCGAGGTCTCCGGCAATACGCCGCTGCAATTCGCAATCGACCCGAAATCGGTCAGCGTCGGCGACGACGGTGTCGTGCGTTACACGGTGGTCGTCACGAGCCCGGGCGGCGCGCGCAACGTCAATTACGAGGGCATCCGCTGCGATACGTATGAATGGCGTCAGTACGCGGGCCTCAACGCCGATCACGACGGCTGGGACACGACGGTCGCGAACCAGTTTTCGCGCATCGAAAACGGTGCGCTGAACGCGTACCAGGCCGCGCTGTATCAGGACTATATGTGCGCGAACAAGATTCCGACCGGCAACGCGCAGCGCATCGTCGAGAACATTCGTTACAAGCGCACGCAGACGTCGCAGATTCATTGAGGCCGTTTGTGCGGCACACCTGATTCAGGCGCCGTTGCCTACACATGACGACAAAAAGCCGTTCCAGCCTGCGCTGGAACGGCTTTTTTGTCGGCGCTTTGTGCGCTCGCATCCTGAAAGATCAAATCAGCACGAGATTGTCGCGGTGAATCAGCTCGGGCTCCAGCATATAGCCCAGCACCGACTCGATTTCGCCGCTCGGACGACGCTGGATCAGCTTGGTTTCCGCGCTGCTGTAGTTCGTCAAACCACGTGCGACTTCACGGCCCGACGCGCTCAGACACGCGATCACCTCGCCGCGCGCGAAAGCGCCCTGCACGCCGACGATGCCGATCGGCAGCAGGCTCTTGCCGTCGGCGGTCAATTTTTCGACCGCGCCGTCATCGATCACGACGTGGCCGCGCACCTGCAGGTGATCGGCCATCCATTGCTTGCGCGCCGCCATGCGCGCGGTGCGCGCGATCAGCTGCGTGCCGATCGCCTCGCCGGCCGCCAGTCTCAGCAGCACGTCCGCTTCGCGCCCACTCGCGATCACCGTATTGGCGCCGCTATGGGCTGCGCGCTTCGCGGCAAGAATTTTGGTCAGCATGCCGCCGCGGCCGAGGCTTGAGCCCGCGCCGCCCGCCATCGCCTCGAGATCGGGCGCGCCGGCGTCGGCTTGCTGGACGAGCGTCGCGTTCGGGTTCTTGCGCGGATCGGCGGTGAAGAGGCCTTGCTGGTCCGTCAGAATGATCAGCGCGTCGCCCTCGATCAGATTGGCGACCAACGCGCCGAGCGTGTCGTTGTCGCCGAACTTGATTTCGTCGGTGACGACCGTGTCGTTCTCGTTGATGATCGGTACAACACCGAGCCGCAGCAGCGTGAGCAGCGTGGAGCGCGCATTCAGATAGCGCTCGCGGTCGGCGAGGTCGGCGTGAGTGAGCAGGATCTGCGCAGTCTGGATGGTATGCTCGGCAAAGCGGCTTTCGTACACTTGCGCGAGGCCCATCTGGCCGACCGCCGCGGCCGCCTGCAATTCATCGATTTCACGCGGCCGCTTGGTCCAGCCGAGCCGCTGCATGCCCTCGGCGATCGCGCCCGAACTGACCAGCACGACTTCCTTGCCCTGCGCGCGCAGTGCGGCAATTTGCGCGGCCCAGCGGCCAATGGCCGCATGATCGAGGCCGCGCCCGTCGTTCGTGACGAGGCTCGAACCGACTTTGACGACCAATCGCCGTGAATCTGCGATGACGGAACGCATTGTGCGCTGTCTCCCAAGATGACGCATGATGCATGCCGACACCCGCCGCAGGCGCCGGCGCTCGAGTTGTTATTCCTGCGGATCGGTGCCGGCTTCGCGGGTCGCGGCCGGTACTTGCGTCCCCTCTCGGAAACGCACGTCGGAGGCGAGGTCTTCGGCTTCGGCCGCGCGTTGCGCGTCCGAGTGCTCGGCGAGGTAGTCGAACACGGCATAGCAAAGATTTTCACAGCCCTGGCCAGTCAGCGCCGAGATCTCGAACACCGGACCGTCCCAGCCGAAACCTTCGAGAAAAGCCGCCACGCGCGCTTCGCGATCGTCCTCAGGCACCATGTCAAGCTTGTTCAGCACAAGCCAGCGCGGCTTCTGATAGAGCTCTTCGTCGTACTTGCGCAGTTCGTTGACGATCGCCTTCGCTTCCGCGACCGGATCGATCGATTCATCGAACGGTGCGATGTCGACGATATGCAGCAGCAGCCCGGTACGTTGCAGGTGACGCAAGAATTGATGGCCGAGGCCGGCGCCTTCCGCCGCGCCTTCGATCAGCCCCGGAATGTCCGCAATCACAAAGCTGCGGCTCGGCCCGACGCGCACGACGCCGAGGTTCGGCGCGAGTGTGGTGAACGGGTAATCGGCAATTTTAGGCTTCGCGTTCGACACCGACGAGATGAACGTCGACTTGCCTGCATTGGGCATGCCGAGCAGACCGACGTCGGCCAACACTTTCAGTTCGAGGCGGACCATGCGGCGCTCGCCCGGCTTGCCGTCGGTCTTTTGACGCGGCGCGCGGTTCGTGCTGGACTTGAAATGGAGGTTGCCGAGACCGCCGGCGCCGCCTTGCGCGATTTGCACGCTCTGGTTGTGCTCGGTCAGATCGGCGATTAGCTCGCCGGTTTCCATGTCCGTGATGGTCGTGCCAACCGGCATGCGCAGCGTGATGTCGTCGCCGCCCTTGCCATAGCAATCTGAACCACGGCCGTTTTCGCCGTTGCGCGCCAGATGTTTTTTCGCGTAGCGGTAGTCGATCAGCGTGTTGATGTTGCGGTCAGCAACCGCGATCACGCTGCCGCCCCGGCCGCCATCACCGCCATCGGGACCGCCGAACGGGACGAACTTCTCGCGGCGCATCGACGCGCTGCCATCCCCTCCGTCGCCGGCGATGACTTCAATCCTCGCTTCGTCAATGAACTTCATGCGTTACTCCGTCCCGTGGTGTACTGCCCGATTCGATGCAGGGGCGTTACTGATTGGATACTTGCTATTTTGCCGCGCGCGCCGCGCGTTGATCAATCGACCGAACGGCATAGTCGCCGGCGATGAACTGCCGGCTGCGCGGCTTCGGCGCCACACGAAAGAGACGCCGCAATAAAAAAGGCCCCGCGAACTTCGCGGGGCCTTTTCCGGTCCTGAAGCCCGTGCCTGATTAAACTCAGGCTGCCGGGACGACGGAAACGGTGTGCTTCTTCGCCGCGCCCTTCGTCGAGAACTGGACGTGGCCGTCCTTCAGCGCGAACAGGGTGTGATCCTTGCCCATGCCGACGTTCTCGCCAGCGTGCATACGCGTACCACGCTGACGCACGATGATGCCACCAGCGTTGATAGCCTGGCCGCCGTAAACCTTAACGCCGAGGCGCTTCGATTCGGAGTCGCGGCCGTTCCGGGACGATCCGCCTGCCTTTTTGTGTGCCATTTGATGTGCTCCTTAACCGGTGCGCTTACGCGTTGATCGCGTCGATGCGCAGTTCGGTATAGTTCTGGCGGTGGCCGCCATGCTTCTGGTAGTGCTTCCGGCGACGCATCTTGAAGATCGTCACTTTGGCGTGACGCCCTTGCGACACGACGGTAGCCTTGACGGAAGCCCCACTGACCAGCGGCGTACCGAACTTAATCGATTCGCCTTCGCCCACTGCGAGAACCTGGTCGAGCGTGATTTCAGCGTCAATGTCTGCCGGTATCTGTTCTACTTTAAGTTTTTCGCCGACGGCAACCTTGTACTGCTTGCCACCGGTTTTTATGACCGCGTACATTGAAAACCTCACTCTGTATTCATTTTTCCCACGCACCGCGCGCGGAAACTCTCAATTATACATAGAGTTAGCTGCTCGGTCAAAACCTGCTTACCAAACCGCCTACCGTTCGGGCTCACCCTCTCTCTCGCAGGCGCTCGCAGAGACTAAACCAGCGACGCGCGGCGGCCCGCAGACGCCCTTGGCGAGCGGCCCTCCCGCCATGCGGAAAGCATCAGCACCGCAGCCGACGACCCGGAAGCGCCCCGATCGCCTTATAATTCGCGGCACTACCCAATTCAGCCATCATGTCGTCGACTGCCACCACCTCCCCCAACGTCGCCAGCCTGCTTGCTCCGATCGCCGAAGACATGCAGCAGGTCAATCGCGTCATCCGGCAACGTCTTGCGTCGGACGTGATGCTGATCAACCAGATTTCCGAGTACATCATCAGCGCCGGCGGCAAGCGGCTGCGGCCCGCGCTGCTGTTGCTGGTGGCGGGCGCGCTGGGCGACACGACGGGACACCGGCACGAGCTTGCCGCGGTCGTCGAATTCATTCACACGGCCACGCTACTGCATGACGACGTGGTCGACGAGTCCGACCTGCGGCGCGGCCGCCAGACCGCCAACGCGCTGTTCGGCAACGCCGCGAGCGTGCTGGTCGGTGATTTCCTGTATTCGCGCTCGTTCCAGATGATGGTCGGCGTGGGCAAGATGCGCGTGATGGAAATTCTGTCGGAGGCGACCAACATCATCTCCGAAGGCGAAGTGCTGCAGTTGTTGAACATGCACGATGCCGACGTCGACGAAGCCCGCTACATGCAGGTGATCCGCTACAAAACCGCAAAGTTGTTCGAGGCGGCCGCCCAACTCGGCGCGGTGCTCGCCGGCGCGGACGCGAAAACCGAAGCCGCCGCCGCCGAATATGGCCGCCGCATCGGCACCGCGTTCCAGATCATGGACGACTGGCTCGACTACACGGGCACGGCCGAGTCGATGGGCAAGAATGCCGGCGACGATCTGCGCGAAGGCAAACCGACGCTGCCGCTCATCTATCTGATCGAACGCGGCACGCCCGAGCAATCGGCGCTCGCGCGTGAAGCCATCGAGCAAGGTGGCACCGACCGTTTCGATACGATTTTCGACGCGATCACGCGATCGGGCGCGCTCGACCACACGCTCGAGTGCGCAAAACAGGAAGCGCAAGCAGCCGCGGCAGCAATATCTTCATTTCCCCATTCCATTTTCAAAGAGAGCCTGCTAGAATTATGTTCTTACTCGACGGCAAGACAGTCTTGAACGAGACTGAAACGCCGAATTAGTCCGAGTCGAGTCAGCAGTACCAAATCGGGGTGTAGCTTAGCCTGGTAGAGCGCTACGTTCGGGACGTAGAGGCCGGAGGTTCGAATCCTCTCACCCCGACCAGATTTCCCCTTGTTAGCTCAAGGTTCAAAAACCGCCGCAGCATTGCTCGGCGGTTTTTTGTTTTGCGCGGTACCTTTTTGCCGCTGTCGTGCTGCCTTTCGCCGCATTCTTTTCCTCCGGCAAGGTAGGCACAGCGCGCACGTCGCGACGTTGTCGTTCGAGCGGCGCCAGCCGCCGTTCACGGCGGAGCGCATGGCCCCCTCTGCTATATTCTCTCCATCCTTTCCCTTATTTTTCACGACGCGTGGAACAACTTCCCTTATGGGCGCAGATCGGCGCCGTCCTTCTGCTGCTTGTCTGCTCCGCCTTCTTTTCCATTTCCGAGACAGCGATGATGGCGCTGAACCGTCATCGGCTCAAACATCTCGCCAGCAAAAACACCCTCGGCGCGAAAACTACCCAGGGACTGCTAGCGAAAACCGATCAGTTGCTGAGCGTGATCCTGATCGGCAACAACCTGTTCAACACGATCATTCCGGTACTGACTACATCGCTCGCGTTGCATACATTCGGCCGCAATAGCCTCGTGCTGTCGATCGCGACCGGTATCGTCGCCTTCCTAATCATCGTGTTCGCAGAAATCACGCCGAAGATCGTCGGCGCAACCTTTCCCGAGAAAATCGCGCTGCCCGCGAGCCTGCTGATCGCGCCATTGATGCGCATCGGGAAACCGGTGATCTGGTTCGTCAATCTGTTCGCCACCGGCATCCTGCGCGTGCTGCACATTAATACAAAGGGCGCGCGCGATCAGCGACTGTCCACCGAAGAACTGCGCACCATCGTGCTCGAGTCGGGCAGCTTCATGCCGACCAAACACCGCAGCATCCTGCTGAATCTGTTCGACCTCGAAAACATCTCGGTCGATGACGTGATGATCCCGCGTCGCCGCATCGAAGCGCTCGACTTCGATGCACCGTTCGAACAGATCCTGCATCAACTGGAGACCTGCTATCACAACAAGCTGATCGTCTACCAGGGCGACATCGACCGAGTGCTCGGTGTGCTGCACGTGCGCAAGACCCTGTCAGCGCTGCACAACCAGGAGCTCGAACGCGATACCTTGCGCGAGCTGCTCGCCGAGCCGTACTTCGTGCCAAGCGGCACGCCGGTGTTCCAGCAGTTGCAATACTTCCAGGAGAGCCGGCACCGCATCGCGCTCGTCGTCAACGAATACGGCGAACTGCAAGGCCTCGTCACGCCGGAAGACATCATCGAGGAGCTGATCGGTGAATTCACCACGTCAATTCCGCGTGGCGCCAGTTCGCGCGGCGGCTGGAACGAAGCGGGCGAATGCATCGTCGCGGGCAGCATGCCGTTGCGCGAGCTGAACCGCTGGCTGCAACTCGCGCTGCCCACCGATGGCCCCAAAACGCTCAACGGCCTGATTCTCGAAATTCTCGAAGACATTCCCGACGGCGACGTCTGCGTGCGCATCGGCGACACCAAGCTCGAAGTGATGCGCAGCGACGATCAGGCAATCCGCACCGTCAAGCTGTTCAAACCGCCGTCGCGCACCAAGGCCGGAAAAGCAAGGTCAGGCTGAAACCAGGGCCGTCGCTCGCTAATTCATGGTCAGCATTGCACAGGCTCACGACGCGCGCCATTAGCCGAATGGCCGAATGGCATTCGGACGCCCGCATCCGGAAGATGAAGCCGTCATGTTCTACAGGCGGCTCATTACCGGTCTCTCATGCAAACACCCTTTGCCACCGCTGCGGCATTGCCGCGCCCACTCGCTGCCGACGGCGAATCCAGCGCAACCAATCTAAACGATCCGGACAACGCCCCGGCCGTGCGTCTGTTGACCGACACGTTGCACGAAGCGACGCGGCGCAATGCGTCCGATATCCACATCGAGCCGGCCGAGCACGGCTGGCGTGTGCGGCTGCGCATCGACGGCGTACTGCATGAAATCCCGCGGCCGCCCGCGCATCTACGCGATGCCTTCGTCACGCGGGTGAAGGTGCTCGCGCGCATGGACATCGCCGAGCGACGCGTGCCGCAAGACGGCCGGCTACGCCTCGCGACGTCGCCCGGGCGACTCGAGGATTACCGCGTTAATTCACTGCCGACGCTGTTCGGCGAAAAGCTCGTGCTACGACGGCTCGACGCGCTGCCCGCTGATCTTTCGCTCGATTCGCTCGGCCTCGATCCGCGGCAGCGCGAAGCCGTGGACGCCGCGATCCGCGCGCCGCACGGTCTGATGCTCGTCACCGGACCAACGGGCAGTGGCAAGACGCTGTCGCTGTACTGCTTCCTGAATCTGCTGAACGGCGAGGCACGCAACCTCTGCTCAGTGGAAGATCCGGCCGAGATCCAGCTGGCCGGTATCAACCAGGTCAGCGTGCGCGAAAAAGCCGGGCTAACGTTCGCGGTCGCACTGCGCGCGTTCCTGCGTCAGGACCCGGACGTGATCATGGTCGGCGAAATCCGCGACAACGAAACCGCCGACGTCGCCGTGAAGGCCGCGCAAACCGGCCACCTCGTGCTGTCCACGCTGCATACGAACGACGCGCCCGCGGCCATCGCGCGGCTCATCGATATCGGTGTCGAGCCGTACAACCTTGCAGCCGCGCTGCGGATGGTGACCGCGCAGCGGCTGGTGCGGCGACTATGCGTCGCGTGCCGCGCACCCGCGCCGCATTCGGCGACGGCGCTCCACGCCGCTGGCTTCGGCGAACAGGAGCTCGACGGCTGGCAACCGTATGCGGCGACCGGCTGTGCGGCTTGCCATGGCATCGGCTATAGGGGGCGCGTCGGCATCCATCAGGTGATGCCCGTTTCCGACGCGATGCGCGAGCTGATCGTCGCAAGCGCGGGTGCGCACGAGCTGGCCCGCCTCGCGCAGACCGAACAGGTCGCGACATTACGCGACGCGGCGCTAGCGCGCGTACGCGACGGCACCACCAGTCTCGCCGAAGCGCTCGCCGCCACGGAGGTCGCATGAGTACCGCCGCGCAGTCACCGACACGGCCCGTCTCAGCCGACCTGCGCTTCAGATGGCGCGGCGTCGACGCGGACGGCAAGCGCCATAGCGGCACGCTGATCGCGCCCGACGCGAGTGCCGCGCGCACGCTGCTCAAACGCGACAGCCTCTTTATCGTCGAAGTCGCAACGCAAGGCCCGGCGCCACGCCCGAAGACCAGCGCGGCCGATGTCACGCTGTTCACGCGGCAACTTTCCAGTCTCCTGCGTGCCGGCTTGCCGCTCGCGCCCGCGCTCGAACTGCTCGCACAGACGCCGGCGTCGGGGCAGCGGCAAGGCATGCCGCGCATCGTCGGCACGGTCGCGCGCGACATCACCGCCGGCCTGCGGTTTTCGGCGGCCTTGCAGCGGCACCCGGCGCAGTTCAATGCGCTGTATTGCCAACTCGTCGAAGTGGGCGAAGCGGCGGGCGCGCTCGTCACCGTGCTCGCCCGCCTCGCCGACGATCGCGAACGCGCCGCCGCACAGCGTGCAAAGGTGCGCGCGGCTCTCACCTATCCAGTCGCGATCCTGCTGCTCGCGATCGCGATTACCGCCGCGTTGCTGGTGTGGGTCGTGCCGACGTTCAAGCAGATCTTCGATGGCTTCGGCGCCAAGCTGCCCGCGCCGACGCAGTTCGTGCTGGCGCTCTCGGCGGGTGCCGCGCGCTGGAGTGTGCCGCTGTTCGTGCTGATACTCGCAATGAGCTCGGCCATCACATTCGTGCTGCGTCGATCGATAAGCGCGCGCATCCGCTTCGCTCGCCTGTCGCTCAACCTGCCAGTGGCCGGCCCGCTGCTGCGCACGCTGTGCGCAGCGCGATGGAGTCGCGCGCTCGGCACCCTGCTGTCCGCCGGCACACCGCTCGCCGACGCGTTCGATTCGCTCACGCAGGCAACCGGCAATGCCTTCTTCGATCGCGCGACCGCGAGCATCGCCATCAGACTGCGGCGCGGCGAAAGGCTCGCCGCGGCGATGCGCGCGGCCCGCTGCTTTCCTGCCGAGGTCGTGCAGCCCGTTGCGGTCGCCGAGGAATCCGGCGCGCTCGACAGCATGCTGCTCGATGTCGCGTCACTTGCGGATCGCCAGGTCGACGACAGGATCGGCACGCTATCGAGCCTGTGCGAACCGCTCATGATCGTCGTGCTCGGCACGCTGGTCGGCGGCCTCGTAATCGCGATGTATCTTCCCATTATTCAACTCGGCAACGTGGTGTAGCATCGCAGCCGAATCCAATTCATACAGGCTCCTCCACCGCTCGTGCCACAAACTTCCTCCAGCCTGCTCGCGGGCTTACTGCCAGGCCGCTTTGCAGGCGATATCGGCCTCGCGCTCGCGAGTCTGCCCGCCGGGGTGCAGATCGCGTTCGCGATCGTGCTCGGCCTCGTGATTGGCAGCTTCCTGAACGTGGTCGTGCATCGGCTGCCGATCATGCTCGAGCGTGCGTGGCGCGCCGAAATCAGCGAGGCCACCGACGCGCCGCAGCCCAGCGACGGACTGCCCGAGCGCTACAACCTGTGGGTGCCGCGTAGCGCGTGCCCGCATTGCGGCCACGTGCTGAGTGCGTGGGAAAACTTGCCGGTGCTGAGCTACCTGCTATTACGCGGCCGCTGTTCCGCATGCGGCACGCACATCAGCGCACGCTATCCGCTGCTCGAAACCGCGAGCGCAGCTTTCGCCGCGGGCGCACTGATGGCCTTCGGCCCGACGCTGATGGCACTTGCCGCGTTCGGCCTGTGCGCGACGTTGCTTGCGATGAGCGCGATCGATATCGACACGCATCTGCTGCCCGATTCCTTGACCTTGCCGCTGTTGTGGGCCGGCCTGATCGTCAATTTCAACGGCATGTTCACGAACCTGCATGATGCGGTGCTCGGGGCTATCTTCGGATATCTGGTGTTATGGGCCGTGCATTGGGCGTTCAGGCTCGTGCGCGGTATCGAAGGCATGGGCTATGGCGACTTCAAACTGCTCGCGGCGCTCGGCGCGTGGCTCGGCTGGCCAGCGCTGCCGCAAATCGTGCTGGTCGCCGCGGTGGCCGGTGCCGTGATCGGCCTCGCGGCGACGTGGCGGGGCCGTATGCGCTTCGAGGAGCCGCTGCCGTTCGGGCCATTTCTTGCGGCGGGCGGTGCGCTCACGCTATTTGCCGGCACGCCGCTTTACCTTGCTTTGGGAGGCTGAAGCATGTTCGTTGTGGGACTCACCGGCGGCATCGGTAGCGGCAAGTCGACGGTTGCCAATCTGTTCGCCGCGCGCGGCGTGCCGCTCGTCGATACCGACGTGATCGCGCATCGCATCACCGCGCCGCATGGCCTGGCGATGCCGCACATCGCCGCCGAATTCGGCACCGAGTTCGTCGCCGCCGACGGCTCGCTCGATCGCGCGCGCATGCGCACGCTCGTGTTCAGCGACGACACCGCGCGCAAACGTCTCGAAGCCATCACGCATCCGCTGATTCGCGCGGAAACCGAGCGCGAAGAGCGCGAAGCGAAAGGACCCTATGTGATCGTCGTGGTGCCGTTGCTGGTCGAGTCCGGGACCTGGAAGAACCGTGTGAATCGCGTGCTCACCGTCGATTGCAGCATCGACACGCAAGTCGCGCGGGTGATGAGCCGCAACGGCTTCAGCCGTGAGCAGGTGCTCGCGATCATCGCGCGCCAGGCCACGCGCGAAGCGCGGCTCGCCGCCGCCGACGACGTGATCGTCAATGACAACGCGCCGCCCCTGAAGCTCGAAGCGCAGGTGGACGCTCACCATCAAGCGTATCTGTCGCTCGCGAAGGGTGAGGCCGCGTCATAGCGCGCGGAGGCCCCAGGTCGGCCTCGCTGCAAGCATCAAGCGCACGATGCCCTGTGAAGGCAGATACGCATCTTCGGCACGCGTCGTCACCGACACAATTGAACTTTGCGCGCATGCGAGAGCCGAAGCGCTCATAACACCGGGAACTGACAAAAAAGTTGCGAAAGCACGCGGAAAGCGTGCGTGATTGCCTGGGTAGTCCCACGGCATTAGAATGTTTTGCATTCCTGTCACCGACCACGCCCGAGGCGAGCCCGCTTGATCCTTTACGAGTACCCCTTCAATGAGCGAATTCGGACGCTGTTGCGACTCGAAGATCTGTTCGAGCGCTTCACGTTCTTTCTGACTCAGGAAGACGCGCGGGAACATCACGTCGCACTGACAACGCTGTTCGAAATCTCCGAAGTAGCTGGCCGCGCGGATCTGAAGTCGGATCTGATGAAAGAACTCGAACGCCAGCGGCAAACGCTCGCGCCGTTTCGCGGCAATCCGGGCATCGAGCAGAACGCGCTCGAAGCGGTACTCGGCGAAATCGAGCAGACCCTTGCGGGGCTCACGCAGATGCAAGGCAAAACCGGCCAGCATCTTGCAGACAACGAATGGCTTGCAAGCATTCGCAGCCGCGCGATCATCCCCGGTGGCACCTGCAAATTCGACCTGCCCTCGTATTACGCGTGGCAACAGTTGCATCCCGATCAGCGTCGCCAGGACATCGCCAAGTGGGTCACGCCGCTTTTGCCGCTGCGCGACGCGGCCACCATCGTACTGCGGCTCGCGCGCGAGTCGGGCCAGGCGTCGAAGGTGATGGCGATGCAAGGCAGCTATCAGCAAATGCTGTCGGGCCGCTCGTATCAATTGATGCAGGTTCGTGTCGCGCCCGAATTGCGCGTGATTCCCGAAGCGAGCGCCAACAAGTACATGCTGTGGGTGCGCTTCACGGTGCAGGACGGCGATCTGCGGCCGCGCGCGGTCGACGTCGACGTGCCGTTCCAGCTCACGCTCTGCAGCCTGTAACCGCCTGACAATCGCCGCGCACACCGGATTTGACCGAACGCGCCTTTGAAGCGGCGCGAAATAGCCCTATATTCGTTACTTGTTCCGTTTGCGATTGACCGTCCGACCGTATGCCTACCGTCGTCAAATGTCCTACTTGCGGTAAAGATGTCCGCTGGACCTCCGAGAGCCGCTTCCGTCCTTTCTGCTCCGAGCGCTGCAAGCAGATCGATCTCGGCGCATGGGCCGCCGAAAAATACCGGATTGGCGGCAACGAACAGGAAGGGTCTTCGTCCGAAGAGGAAACGCCGCGCGGCGACTACAACCCGCACTGAGCGAGCCAGTAAAAGCCACGCGAACCGCGACGCTGCCGAGACAGCGCCCGCTATCGCGTGGCTTTTTCAGTCGCTCTGTTTCAACCAATCACCTGTTCTCGGCCGCGAGCCACTCCAGCACCGGGATTGTGGCCGGCAGCAATGGCGAGACGTCCGCAGGCAAGCTCTGCCACACGAAGGCCTGGCCTTCACGCCCGTGCGGCTCGCCCGACCATTGCGTCACCTTGCAGAAGAAGAGGCGCACATAGGCGTGCGGATAATCGTGTTCGAGCGTATGCCACAGATGGCTCGCCTCGACCTCGATTCCCAGCTCCTCGTGCAGCTCGCGCGCAAGCGCGGCCTCGATCGATTCGCCCGCTTCCAGCTTGCCCCCCGGAAACTCCCAGTAGCCCTCGTACGGCTTGCCCGCCGGACGCTGCGCGAGCAGATAGCGGCCATCCGGCTGCACCAGCACGCCGACCGCGACTTCGGTGACGGGACGGCCGGCGCCGTTGGTGCCGGCACTATTGCCCACGTTTTTGCTAGCGTCACTCATGCCGGCGTCTTACGGCCGGACCAGTCGCGCGCAAACTGCCACGCGACCCGCCCCGAGCGCGAACCGCGTTCGAGCGCCCACACGAGCGCATCGCCGCGCGCCGATTCGATCTCGCCGTCGTCGCAACCGAAATGACGCAGCCAGTGCGCGATGATCGTCAGATAGTCGTCCTGCTTGAACGGATAGAAGCTGACCCACAGCCCGAAACGCTCCGACAGCGAAATCTTCTCTTCGACCAGTTCACCCGGATGAATCTCGCCGTCCGACGTGTGCTTGTAAGTCTCGTTGTCGCTCATGTACTCGGGCAGCAGATGGCGGCGGTTCGACGTCGCGTAGATCACCACGTTGTCGGACTGCGCGGCGACCGAGCCGTCGAGCGCGACCTTCAGCGCCTTGTAGCCCGACTCGCCTTCTTCGAACGACAGGTCGTCGCAGAACACGATGAAGCGCTCCGGGCGCTTCGCGATCAGATCGACGATGTCGCCGAGGTCGTGCAGATCGTCCTTGTCCACTTCGATCAGACGCAGGCCGTCTTTCGCGTACGCGTTCAGACACGCCTTGATCAGCGACGACTTGCCGGTGCCCCGCGCGCCCGTCAGCAGCACGTTGTTGGCCGGCTGGCTGCGCACGAACTGGCGCGTGTTCTGTTCGATCAGCCCTTTCTGGCGATCGATGTTCTGCAGGTCGTCGAGCGTGATCGATGAAATGGCGGGCACCGGCTGCAGGTAGCCGCGCCCCTGGCGCTTGCGCCAGCGAAAAGCGACCGCGGCCGACCAGTCGATGTCCGGCGCGGCGGGCGGAAGCATCGCTTCCAGGCGGCCGAGCACGGCTTCGGCCCGGGTCAGAAACTGTTCGAGTTTGTCCATGGTAAGTGGGCGGCCAGCGGCCGCGCTTTGAACCTGATTACGAGCGGTAGTCGGCGTTGATGCTCACGTAGTCGTGCGACAGGTCGCAGGTCCAGATCGTGGCTTGCGCATTGCCGCGACCGAGCACGACGCGAATCCCGATCTCGCTCTTTTTCATCACGCGCTGGCCGTCTTCTTCGCGGTAGGCCGGGTTGCGGCCGCCGGCAGTCGCGACCAGCACGTCGTCTAGATACAGATCGATCTTGCCGACGTCGAGATCATCCACGCCGGCATAGCCGATGGCCGCGAGAATGCGGCCGAGGTTGGGGTCCGATGCGTAGAAGGCCGTCTTGACGAGCGGCGAGTGGCCGATCGCGTAGGCGATCTGGCGGCATTCGCCGACGCTCGAGCCGCCCTCGACATGCACGGTCATGAACTTGGTCGCGCCTTCACCATCGCGCACGATCAGCTGCGCGAGGCTCTGCGCGACCTCGGTCACCGCGTCGCGCAGCGCTGCATAAGCGGGCGAATCGGTGGACGTGATCGCGGGCAGGCTCGATTTGCCCGATGCGATCAGGATGAACGAATCGTTGGTCGACGTATCGCCATCGATCGTAATGCAGTTGAACGAGCGGTCCGCGACGTGCTTCACGAGCTCGTCGAGCACGGGCTGCGCGACGGCCGCGTCGAACGCGAGGAAGCCGAGCATGGTCGCCATATTCGGCTTGATCATGCCGGCGCCCTTGCTGATGCCGGTCAGTGTGACCGTGTGGCCGTCGATCGTGACCTGGCGCGAGCTCGCCTTCGGCAGCGTGTCGGTCGTCATGATCGACTGGGCCGCGTCGTACCAGTTCGCTTCCTTGCGGTTCGCGAGCGCGGCCGGCAAACCGGCCTTCAGACGATCGACCGGCAGCGGTTCGAGAATCACGCCCGTCGAGAACGGCAGCACCTGCTCGGGCGCGATGTCGGCGAGACGCGCGAGTTCCGCGCAGGTTTCGCGCGTCGCCGCGAGGCCCTGCTCACCGGTGCCCGCGTTCGCGTTGCCGGTGTTGATCACCAGCGCGCGAATCGGCTTGCCGCCCGCGCGCACGCGCTGCAGGTTCTCCCGGCAGACCGTGACGGGCGCCGCGCAGAAGCGGTTCTGCGTGAACACGCCGCCGACCGTCGCGCCTTCGTCGACGGAAATGACGAGCACGTCCTTGCGGTTCGGCTTGCGGATATGCGCTTCCGCCCAGCCTAGCGTGACGCCGGCGACGGGGTGGAGTTGAGCGGGATCGATCGAGGGAAAGTTGACAGCCATGGTCGCGACCTGTCGAAGAAAATGCCGGCGGACGCCGGCATCGGGGAAACGGAACTGATGACCCGGGCGTGTTGCCGGGTCACCCGCGAAATCAAAATGGCCAAGCGGCACTCAAAAACGACGCGGCGCGCCCTGAAGCGCGCCGCGTCGGCAATTATGCGATCTTGCCGTGGCACTGCTTGTACTTCTTGCCGCTACCGCACGGGCACGGGTCGTTGCGGCCGACCTTCGGCACGTTATCGGTATGCATATGCACGGCCGCCTGCGGCGCTGCGCCGTGGCCATGGCTCATCGCGTCGCCGATCATCGCGGCGGTGGCCGCTTCGGCTGCAACCGGCGCGGCGGCGCCGGCTTCCGCGAACTCCGCATGACGGAACTCGACATTCTCCAGATGACCGCCCTGCTCTTCCATTTGCTCCGCGGCCGCTTCGAGCTGCTCCGGCGACTGGATCTGCACGTTCATCACGATGCGCGTAACTTCGAGCTTCACCGCGTCGAGCATCGCGGCGAACAGTTCGAACGCCTCGCGCTTGTATTCCTGCTTCGGGTTCTTCTGCGCATAGCCGCGCAGATGGATGCCCTGACGCAGATGGTCGAGCGCGGCCAGATGCTCGCGCCAGGCGCGGTCGAGCGTCTGCAGCATGATCGAGCGCTCGAACGCGCTGAACGATTCGCGGCCCACCAGCTGGACCTTCGCCTCGTACCCCTCGTCCGCGGCGGCTTCAACCGCTTCGAGAATCTCGTCCGGGCTGATCGAGTTCGACTCGTTGATCATTTCCTGGATCGCGAGATCGAGCTGCCATTCGTTGCGCAGCACTTCTTCGAGCTCGGGCACGTCCCACTGTTCTTCGATGCTGCCCACCGGCACGAACTGATGCACGATGTCGCCGATCACGCCGTGACGCATCGCGGTGATGGTCTCGGTGATGTCGTTCGCTTCGAGCAATTCGTTGCGCTGCTGGTAGATCACCTTGCGCTGGTCGTTCGACACGTCGTCGTATTCGAGCAATTGCTTACGAATATCGAAGTTGCGCGCCTCGACCTTGCGTTGCGCCGATTCGATCGAACGCGAGACGATGCCTGCTTCGATCGCCTCGCCTTCCGGCATCTTCAGGCGGTCCATGATCGCGCGCACGCGGTCGCCCGCGAAAATGCGCAGCAGCGGATCTTCCAGCGACAGATAGAAGCGCGACGAACCCGGGTCACCCTGACGGCCAGCACGGCCGCGCAGTTGGTTGTCGATCCGGCGCGACTCATGACGCTCGGTGCCGATGATGTGTAGACCGCCCGCGGCCTTCACCTGATCGTGCAGCGTCTGCCATTCGTCATGCAGCTTCTGGATGCGGCGTTGCTTTTCGTCGTCGGAGAGCGTTTCGTCCTGCTCGATGAACGACGCCTGCTTCTCCGCGTTGCCGCCGAGCACGATGTCCGTGCCACGGCCGGCCATGTTGGTTGCGATCGTGATGCGTTGCGGCCGGCCCGCTTCGGCGACGATCGCCGCTTCGCGCGCGTGCTGCTTCGCGTTCAGCACTTCGTGCGGCAAGCCGGCCTGCTTCAGCAGATGCGACAGCAGCTCCGAGTTCTCGATCGACGTCGTGCCGACCAGCACCGGCTGCCCGCGCTCGTAGCACTCGCGGATGTCGCGGATCACCGCGTCGTAGCGTTCCTTCGCGGTCTTGTAGATCTGATCCTGCTTGTCGATCCGCTTGGGCGGACGGTTGGTCGGGATCACGACCGTTTCGAGACCGTAGATCTCGTTGAATTCGTACGCTTCGGTGTCGGCCGTGCCGGTCATGCCGGCCAGCTTCGCGTACATGCGGAAGTAGTTCTGGAACGTGATCGACGCGAGGGTCTGGTTCTCGCTCTGGATCTTCACGTGCTCCTTCGCCTCGACCGCCTGGTGCAGACCGTCCGACCAGCGGCGGCCGGCCATCAGACGGCCGGTGAATTCGTCGACGATGATCACTTCGCCGTTCTGCACGACGTAGTGCTGGTCCTTGAAGAACAGCGTGTGCGCGCGCAGCGCCGCGTACACGTGATGCATCAGCGTGATGTTCTGCGGCGCGTACAGGCTTTCGCCCTCGCCGATCAGGCCCCACTCGGAGAGCAGCCGCTCCGCCTTTTCGTGGCCAGACTCGGTCAGGAACACCTGACGGCCTTTTTCGTCCAGCGTGTAGTCGCCCGGCTTCTCGACGCCGGTGCCGTCCGCCTTCTCTTCGCCGATCTGGCGCTCGAGCAGCGGCGGCAGCGCGTTCATGCGCACGTAGAGTTCGGTGTGATCTTCGGCCTGGCCGGAGATGATCAGCGGCGTACGCGCTTCGTCGATCAGGATCGAGTCCACCTCGTCGACGACCGCGAAGTTCAGGCTACGCTGCACGCGCGCGTCGGTCTCGTAGACCATGTTGTCGCGCAGATAGTCGAAGCCGAATTCGTTGTTGGTGCCGTAGGTGATGTCGGCGGCGTACGCTTGCTGCTTCGCCGTGTGCTCCATCTGCGACAGGTTGATACCGACCGACAGACCGAGGAAGTTATAGAGACGCGCCATCCATTCGGCGTCGCGCTGCGCGAGGTAGTCGTTGACCGTGACCACGTGGACGCCGCGCCCCGACAGCGCGTTCAGGTAGACCGGCAGCGTCGCGACGAGCGTCTTGCCTTCGCCGGTGCGCATTTCGCTGATCTTGCCGTAGTGCAGCGCCATACCGCCGATCAGCTGCACGTCGAAGTGGCGCATCTTCAGCACCCGCTTGCTGGCCTCGCGGCAGACCGCGAACGCCTCCGGCAGGATCTTGTCGAGCGATTCGCCGCTCGCGACGCGCTGGCGGAACTCACCCGTTTTGGCGCGCAGTTGGTCATCCGTCAATTGCTCGATCTGCGGCTCGAGCGCATTGATCGCCGCGACGGTCTTTTGATATTGCTTGACAAGCCGCTGATTACGGCTGCCAAAAATCTTCTGTAGAAAACCGGTGGTCATCGGATCGGTGTCTGCGTCGCGGCTTCGGCTGGCTCGCGGTGTGCGCTACACGCATACCGCGCCTGGGTCGGAAAGTCCTCGGCGGCTTAGTCCAAGAGTGAATTCGAATCGGGCATTTTAGCACGCGCCTCCGGCTGCGCTCGTGTCGTAGCCGTGACGGCGCCGGCTCTGGCCGGCCCTGTCGGGCAACCTTCGGCGCGGCGCGGACCGGCATCGCAAGCTGCCCGCGCGGTACAATCGCGGCGTGAGCGCGCATGGGGCGAGCTCACGTGTCAATGCCAAACATGAGCCGTTTTTCGTCCTTTTCAAGGCCGCCGAAGCAGTTCGATCTGCGCCGCCCGCAACCGCTCGCCGAGGTTCTCGGCCGCACGGACGCGTTCGCGGCGCTGCGCGCGGGCGTCGAACAGATCGCCGCGCTCGAGAAGGACCTGCGCGAGCTTTTGCCCGATTATCTGGCGACGAGTGTCGAGCCCGGCTTCATCAAGGAGGGCGTGCTGGCCCTATTCGCCGCGCACAACGCGCTTGCGGCGCGTCTGCGGCATCTGGAGCCGCGGCTGCTGGTGGATTTGCAGCAGCGCGGCTGGCCCGTGCAGTCGCTGAAAATTCGCGTGCGGCCGCAGCCGCTGAAAGAACCGCCGCCCGTCAAACAGGCGCGCATGACGCCGGCCGGCGCCGCCGCGCTGCAGGCGTTGAGCGAATCGCTCGAGCCGTCGCCGTTGCAGGAAGCGCTTGCGCGCATGGCCGCGCGGCATCGGCGCAATCGCTGAACGCTGAACGAAAAAAACGGCCCCGAGGGGCCGTTTTTCATTTGCCTGCCTGTCACGCTGGCTTTATGCGAACGCCGTCTGCGTTTCGTACGCGAAGCCGCGCGGGGCTTTCTGCGTGTCTTCGAAGGTGACGATTTCGTACGAGTCTTCGTGCGCGAGCAGCTCGCGTAGCAGCGCGTTGTTCAGGCCGTGGCCCGACTTGTACGCGGTGTACGACGCGAGCAGCGGGTGACCGACCACGTACAGGTCGCCGATTGCGTCGAGCATCTTGTGCTTGACGAACTCGTCGTCGTAACGCAGACCGTCGTTGTTCAGGATGCGGTACTCGTCGAGCACGATCGCGTTGTCCATGCTGCCGCCGCGCGCGAGGCCGAGCTCACGCATCATTTCCACTTCATGCGCGAAGCCGAACGTGCGGGCGCGCGCAATTTCGCGCACGTACGACGTGTTGGCGAAATCCACTTCCAGCGCCTGACCGGTTTTGTCGACGGCGGGGTGACGGAAGTCGATCGTGAACTTGAGCTTGAAGCCGAAATACGGATCGAGGCGCGCGAACTTATCGCCGTCGCGGATTTCGACCGGCTTCGTGACCTTGATGAATTTCTTGGGCGCGTTCTGCTCTTCGATACCCGCCGACTGGATCAGGAACACGAACGAACCCGCGCTGCCGTCCATGATCGGGATTTCTTCGGCGGTGACGTCGACGTAAAGGTTGTCGATGCCAAGACCGGCGCAGGCGGACATCAGATGCTCGATGGTCGACACGCGCGCGCCGTCTTTCTGCAACACGGAAGCCAGACGCGTATCGCCAATCGCCATCGCCGACGCAGGAATGTCCACCGGCGTGGGCAAATCCACGCGCGAAAACACGATGCCAGTGTCCGGCCCCGCCGGACGGAGCGTCAGATTGACTTTACGGCCGGAGTGCAACCCGATGCCGACCGTCTTGACGATCGATTTGATTGTGCGCTGCTTCAACATGGTGGTCTTCTGTTCGATTGAAAATCCTAATCAGGATTTTTTATTCCATAGCCGCAATTATACTCCAATCCCCAGACCAGCGTCTTTGCGGGGAACGTGACAATCTGTTTCGCTGCATTACCCATTGGGCTTAGCGACGGAAAGCGTGACGGGCCGATGCCCCGGAACGGAGGCGTTTCCGGTCATCGGCCCGCGTAACGGCCTGTCACAAAAGCGTCGTAATCACCGTTGCCCTAACGCCACGCGGCATAAGCACGCGGGCCGCGGCGAAGGTGCGACGTCAGCAACTAGCTCAACGTGGCGAGGATACTCGCTGCATCGCTGACTTCGAATTTGCCGGCAGCCTCGACGTTCAGCGTCTTGACCACGCCGTCGTCGACCACCATCGCGTAGCGCAGGGAACGAATCCCCATGCCGCGCGCCGACAGATCCTGCTCCAGACCAAGCGCCCGTGTAAAAGCCGCACTACCGTCCGCCATCATGCGCACCTTGCCCGAGGTGTGCTGATCGCGTCCCCACGCGCCCATCACGAACGCGTCGTTGACGGACACGCACCAGATTTCGTCGATGCCGGCAGCGCGCAACTGCACGGCATGCTCGACATAGCCCGGTACATGTTTGGCCGAACAGGTCGGCGTGAACGCGCCGGGCAATCCGAAGATCACCACGCGTTTGCCCGCCGTCTGCTCGCGCACGTCGAAACTGTTCGGTCCGATCGTGCAGCCCGCCCGGTCGTCTTCGACATACTCGAAGAGCGTCGCGTCGGGCAGCTTTTCACCTTCCTTGATCATGCTCAGTCCTTTGCATCGATGCGAAGCACGCTCGCACGTCATCGTGTCGCAGTGAATATCGGTTCGGCCCTTTCAACTATAAGCCAGACCGTGCGGCGACAGTCACTCCGTCCGCTTCGCGAATCCGCAGAGGGCAGTTGCCCCCGCCGCGAACCAGACGATACGCGACCTGCTTGCCGTTCACCCGCCACGCTCGTGCATTCGTCCGCCAGCGCTGCACCTGCGATGCGACTCGCAGCGCGGCAACGAAGCCTGCCCGCGCGCTCAGTCCGCCTGCTTGCGCAGGAATGCCGGAATGTCGTACGTATCGACGCCCTTTTCCTGCAGCGCCTGCACGTGCGAGGCCGCCGTATCGCGCGACGTGCGCCACACCGCCGGCGTGTCGAGCGCGCCGTAGTCGGCCGTGCTGGCATGGCCTGCCGCCGGTGCGTACGCTGCGTGCGCCATCGCGCCGACCGGCTGGTTGTCGGTGCCGGTGCGCAGCAGCGTCATCGGTGCCGATTGCTGCTTCTTCGCCGCACGGCCGAGACCCGTTGCCACGACCGTCACGCGCAGCGCGTCGCCCATCGCATCGTCGTACACGGCGCCGAAGATCACCGTGGCATCTTCCGCGGCATAGCTCTTGATCGTGTTCATCACTTCGCGCGTTTCCGACAGACGCAGCGAACGGCTCGACGTGATGTTGACCAGCACGCCACGCGCGCCCGACAGATCGACACCTTCCAGCAGCGGGCTCGCGACGGCCTGCTCGGCCGCGAGACGCGCGCGATCGACACCGGCGACCGTCGCCGTGCCCATCATCGCCTTGCCCTGCTCGCCCATCACGGTCTTCACGTCTTCGAAGTCGACGTTCACAAGACCGTCGACGTTGATGATTTCCGCAATGCCCGCGACCGCGTTGTTCAGAACGTCGTCAGCGCACTGGAAGCACTTGTCCATCTCGGCGTCGTCGCCCATCACCTCGAACAGCTTGTCGTTCAGCACGACGATCAGCGAGTCGACGTGATCCTCCAGTTGCTGCGAACCGGCTTCCGCCACGCGCATGCGCTTGCCGCCTTCGAATTCGAACGGCTTGCTGACGACGCCGACGGTCAGAATACCCATTTCCTTCGCGATCTGCGCGACGACCGGTGCCGCGCCCGTGCCCGTGCCGCCACCCATGCCGGCGGTGATGAACACCATGTGCGCGCCGCGCAGTGCGTCGGCGATACGCTCGCGTGCTTCTTCAGCGGCGGCGCGGCCCATTTCCGGCTTGGCTCCTGCGCCCAGCCCCGTGTTGCCGAGCTGGATCACCGCGGTGGCGCGCGAGCGCGACAGAGCCTGCGCGTCCGTGTTCATCACGATGAAGTCGACGCCTTGCACGCCTTTGTTGATCATGTGCTGAACGGCATTGCCGCCAGCGCCACCGACTCCGACGACCTTGATGATGGTGCCGCTCGTTTCGGTTTCCAGCATCTGGAATTCCATGTTGCCTCCGTCAAGATAAAAAGTTACTGCCACTCGGCGTTATCCGGCAGGAGATCGGGCAACCTCCTGTCGCGCACCGGCCGCCGGCACCAGCGCGAATTTCTCGAAACCCTTGCTCAGAAGTTGCCGAGGAACCAGTCCTTCATGCGCGAGAACACCTGTCCCATCGACCCCGACTGCACCGCAACCTTGCGCCCGCGCATCCGCTGCGAGCGCCCTTCGACGAGCAGGCCCATCGCCGTCGAATAGCGCGGATTGCGCACGACGTCGGCGAGACCGCCCGCGTACTCCGGCACGCCAATGCGCACCGGCTTCAGGAAAATGTCCTCACCGAGCTCGACCATGCCGATCATCATCGACGCGCCGCCCGTCAATACGACGCCTGAGCTCAGCAGTTCTTCGTAACCCGACTCGCGCACCACCTGCTGCACGAGCGAAAACAGTTCTTCGACGCGCGGCTCGATCACGGCCGCCAGCGCCTGGCGCGACAGCGTGCGCGGACCGCGCTCGCCGAGACCCGGCACCTCGATCATCTCGTCCGGATCGGCGAGCGCCTGCTTGGCGATGCCGTAATCGACCTTGATGTCTTCGGCATCCGGCGTCGGCGTGCGCAGCGCCATCGCGATGTCGCTGGTGATCTGATCGCCGGCGATCGGAATCACGGCCGTGTGGCGGATCGCGCCTTCGCTGAAGATCGCGATGTCCGTCGTGCCGCCGCCGATGTCGACCAGCACCACGCCCAGTTCCTTTTCGTCTTCCGTCAGCACCGCGAGCGACGACGCGAGCGGCTGCAGGATCAGGTCGTTCACTTCGAGGCCGCAGCGGCGCACGCACTTGACGATGTTCTGCGCCGCGCTGACCGCGCCGGTGACGATATGCACCTTCACTTCGAGGCGGATGCCGCTCATGCCGATCGGCTCGCGCACATCTTCCTGACCGTCGATGATGAATTCCTGCGTGAGGATATGCAGCACCTGCTGATCGGTCGGGATGTTGATTGCCTTGGCCGTTTCGATCACGCGCGCGACGTCGGCCTGCGTGACTTCCTTCTCCTTGATCGCGACCATGCCGCTCGAATTGAAGCTGCGGATATGGCTGCCGGCGATCCCGGTGAACACGTTCGTGATCTTGCAGTCGGCCATCAGCTCGGCTTCCTCGAGCGCGCGCTGAATCGACTGCACGGTGGCTTCGATATTCACCACCACGCCCTTCTTGAGCCCCTTCGATTCGCTCTGGCCGAGACCGATCACCTCGTAGTGACCCTCGCCCTTCAACTCGGCGACGATGGCCACTACCTTCGACGTCCCGATGTCGAGGGCGACCAGCAGATCCTTATAGTCTTTACTCATAGCGTGCTCAGTGCGTGTGATGTCCGTTTACTTCTTGCCCTTGTCGGGTTCGCTGATGAAGCGCATGCCAGCGGCACGAATCGCGAAACCGTTCGGATAGCGCAAGTCCGCATTCTCGATATCCTTTCCCCAACGTTGCGTCACCGCGCCCCATGCCGCGGTCAGGCGTTTGCTGCGATCGGCCAGCGTGTCCTGATTGCGTTCGCGGCCCAGCTCCACCCGCGTGCCGTTCGACAGCTTCACCGTCCACGCATAGCGCGGCGACAGCGTCACTTCCTCGGGCGTCGCGTTGATCGCCGCGAACCACTTCTGGAAGTCGTGATACCGCGCGACGACTTCCTTCGCCGTACCGTCCGGGCCGTCGAACGCGGGCAGTTCTTCGTCGAGCTCGCCCTGGTTCGCGGTGAACAGCTCGCCGTCCACACTCACCAGCTGATCGCTGCCCCACGTCCCTAGCGGCTTGTACTCCTCGAGCGTGACAGCCAGTGCATTCGGCCACACGCGCCGCACGCTCGCGTGACGCACCCACGGCATCTGTTCGAACGCCTGCCGCGCGGCGTCGAGATCGACCGTGAAGTAGTTGCCCTTCAGGCGCCCCACCACGCCGGCGCGCACCGTCGGCGAATTGATGTGCTCGGTGTCGCCGTCGATCTGGATCTCGCGCAGCGCGAAATTCGGGCGCTGGATCAGCCAGTAACCGCCCGCCGCCAGCAGCACGAGCACCAGCAACGCGTGCAGCGCGTTGGTGGCGAGATTGAGCTGGCGAACGTTGTTCCACATGGTGTTGCTTGCGTTACCTTGGTTAATCCTGCAGCGTCAGCGCCAACACGCCGACCACGAGTTCCTGATAGCTGATGCCGACCGCGCGCGCCGCTTTCGGCGGCAGCGAGTGATCGGTCATGCCAGGCGCCGTGTTCACTTCGAGGAAGTACGGCTTGCCTTCGCCATCGAGCATGAAGTCCGCGCGGCCCCAGTCGGTGCAGCCGAGCACGTCGAACGCGCGGCGTGCGAGCACTTTCAGGCGCGCTTCCTCTGCGGCGCCCAGACCGCACGGAATCAGATACTGCGTGTCGTTGGCGATGTACTTCGCGTGATAGTCGTAGAACTCGCCGGCCGGCACGATGCGGATCACCGGCAGATCCAGATTGCCGGCGATGCACGCGGTGTACTCGCCGCCGCCTTCGATGCTCTTCTCGACCACGACGATACGGTCGTACTTCACGGCCTCGATCAGCGCGGCCGGCAGCGCGTCCGCGCTCTTCACCTTGATCACGGCGACGCTCGAACCTTCGCTCGCCGGCTTCACGAACAGCGGCAGACCGAGCTTCGCGACGATTTCTTTCGCGCGCGCTTCGTAGTCGTCACCGCGCAGCACCGCTTCGAACGGCGGCGTCGGAATGCCGAGCTGCTGCCACACGAGCTTGGTGCGGAACTTGTCGAGACCGAGCGCGGAGCCGAGCACGCCGCTACCGGTGTAGCGGATGCCGTAAAAATCGAGCGCGCCCTGGATCTGCCCGTTTTCGCCGTAGCCGCCATGCAGCGCGTTGAACGCGCGCACGAAGCCCTCTTCCTTCAATGCCGACAACGGACGCTCGGCCGGATCGAACGGATGCGCGTCGACGCCGGCGTCGCGCAGACCTTGCAACACGAGGCGTCCGGAATTGAGCGACACTTCGCGCTCGGCGGAATTACCACCGAGCAGCACGGCCACCTTGCCGAATTGTTTGGCGAGTTGATCCTGATTAATACTGCTCATCTCACACCTTCAGTTCCTGAGCGAGGCGACCCGGCACACCGCCGATCGAACCCGCGCCCATCGTAATCACCACATCACCGTCGCGCACCACCGTAGAGAGCGCGTCCGGCACTTCATCGACCGTATCGACGAACACCGGCTCGACCTTGCCCGCGACACGCAGCGCGCGCGCCAATGCGCGGCCGTCCGCGGCGACGATCGGCGCTTCGCCGGCCGCATAGACTTCGGTCAGCACGAGCGCGTCGACGGTCGACAGCACTTTCACGAAATCCTCGAAGCAATCACGCGTACGCGTGAAGCGGTGCGGCTGGAACGCCAGCACCAGGCGCCGGCCCGGAAATGCGCCGCGCGCCGCCGCCACCGTGGCGGCCATTTCGACCGGGTGGTGACCGTAGTCGTCCACCAGCGTGTAGGAGCCCGCGGCCTCACCGTCACTGACGACCGGCACTTCGCCGTAACGCTGGAAGCGTCGGCCGACGCCGTTGAAATCCGCGAGCGCTCGCTGGATATCGGCATCTTTCACTTCAAGTTCAGTCGCAATTGCAATGGCGGCCAACGCGTTCTGCACGTTGTGCTCGCCCGGCAGGTTCAACGTGACGTCGAGCGGCGCCGCGTCTTCGCGCATCACGGTGAAATGCATGCGGCCTTCGCGCGCTTCGACGTTGACCGCGCGTACCTGCGCCTCGGCAGCGAAACCGTAGCGGATGATCGGCTTCGACACGAACGGCAGGATCTCCTTCACGTTCGGATCGTCGACGCACAGCACCGCGATGCCATAGAACGGCAGACGGTGCGTGAATTCGATGAACGCCTGCTTCAGACGCGCGAAGTCGTGACCATAGGTATCCATATGATCGGCGTCGATGTTCGTGATGACTTCGATGACCGGAAACAGGTTCAGGAACGACGCGTCCGATTCGTCCGCCTCGGCGACGATGAAGTCGCCGGTGCCCAGACGCGCATTCGCGCCTGCACTGATCAGCCGGCCGCCGATCACGAAGGTCGGATCGAGCCCGCCCGCGGCGAGCACGCTCGCGACCAGCGACGTGGTCGTGGTCTTGCCGTGCGTGCCGGCGATCGCGATACCCTGCTTGAGTCGCATGAGTTCCGCGAGCATCACCGCGCGCGGCACGATCGGAATGCGGCGATGACGCGCGGCCAGCACTTCCGGGTTGTCGCTGCGCACCGCGGTAGACACCACCACCGCGTTCGCGCCTTCGATGTTCTCCGCCGCGTGCCCGATCGAAATGCGCGCGCCGAGCCCGGCGAGGCGCTCGGTGACCGCGTTGCCCGACAGGTCCGAGCCGCTCACCTGATAGCCGAGATTGACGAGCACTTCGGCGATGCCGCTCATGCCGACGCCGCCGATGCCGACGAAATGAATGTGTTTGACGATGTGTTTCATTGCTTTCCTTCTGGGCTCACGCCCGCCATCGAACCCGCACCTGCCACCGTCGCGCAGATCTGCGCGACCTGTTCGGTGGCATCCGGTTTCGCGAGCGAGCGCGAACGCTCCGCCATTTCCGCGAGACTTTCCCGCGTCTGGCTGCGCAACCAGTCGGCGAGCTTTTCCGCCGACAGGTCGCGTTGTTGCACGACCAGCGCCGCGCCGTTGTCGGCGAGAAACGCTGCATTAGTGGTCTGGTGATCGTCGACCGCGTACGGGAACGGCACGAACAGCGCCGCGACGCCGACCGCCGATATCTCCGACACCGTCATCGCGCCCGAGCGGCAGATCACCAGATCGGCCTGCGCATAGGCGCTCGTCATGTCGTCGATGAACGGCACGAGCGACACGTCCGCGCCTGCCTGCAAGCCTGCGGCCGCGTAGTTCTCGCGCAGCGCGTCGATATGCTTCGCACCCGCCTGATGCACGATGCGCGGTCTTTCATTGGGCGCTAACAGCGCGACCGCACGCGGCACGACTTCGTTCAACGCGGCGGCGCCGAGACTGCCGCCCACGACGAGCACGTTCAGCGGACCGTTACGCTGCGCGTAGCGTGCTTTGGGTGCATTCGCGCGCGCAAGTTCCTCACGAATCGGATTGCCGGTCCATTCGCCGTGCGGCAGCGCATTCGGAAACGCGACCAGAACGCGTTTCGCGAGCTTCGCGAGCACCTTGTTCGCGAGACCGGCGATCGAATTCTGTTCGTGCAGCACGAGCGGGCACCCGCTCAGCGCGGTCATCAGCCCGGCCGGGAACGTGATGTAGCCGCCCATGCCGAGCACGACGTCGGGTTTCACGCGACGCAGCACACTCAGGCTCTGCGTGCACGCGCGCAGCAGGTTGACCGGCAGCATCAGCTTGGTCTTCAGACCTTTGCCGCGCACGCCGCCGAAGCGCACGTACTCCATCGGAATGCCGTGCTTCGGTACCAGCGTCGCTTCCATGCCCGCGGGGTTGCCGAGCCATACGACTTTCCAGCCCCATGCCTGCATCAGATGCGCGACCGCGAGCCCCGGGAACACGTGTCCCCCGGTGCCGCCGGCCATCACCATCAGCGTGCGTTGTGGCAGAGCCGTCATACCTTGCCCCCGCGCATCAACACACGATTCTCGTAATCCACTCGCATCAGCACGGCGATCGCGACACAGTTCAGCAAGATGCCCGACCCGCCGTAGCTGACGAGCGGCAACGTGAGGCCTTTGGTCGGCAAAAGACCGAGGTTCACGCCCATGTTGATGAAGGTCTGCGCACCGAACCAGATGCCGACGCCCTTCGCGACCAGCCCCGCGAACGTGCGATCGAGCGCAAGCGCCTGGCGGCCGATCTCGAACGAGCGGCGCACGATCCAGTAGAACATGAGGATCACGACGAGCACGCCGACGAAACCCAGTTCCTCGCCGATCACCGCGAGAATGAAGTCGGTATGCGCTTCGGGCAGATAGTTGAGCTTCTCGACGCTGCCGCCGAGACCGACGCCAAACCACTCGCCACGCCCGAACGCGATCAGCGAGTGCGTCAGCTGATACGCCTTGCCCTGCGCGTAGCGATCGTCCCACGGATCGAGGTACGCGAAAATCCGCTCACGACGCCAAGGCGACGCCCACACCAGCAACGTGAACGTGCCCACCGCGGTCGCGACGAGACCGCCGAACAGCTTGCCGTTCACGCCGCCGAGGAACAGCACGCCCATCGCGATCGCCGCGATCACCATGAACGCGCCCATGTCCGGCTCGAGCAGCAGCAGCGCGCCGACCAGGCCGACCGCGACCGCCATCGGCAGAAAGCCCTTGGCGAAGCTGTGCATGTATTCCTGCTTGCGTACCGTGTAGTTCGCCGCGTAGATCGTCACCGCGAGCTTCATGATTTCCGACGGCTGCATGTTCGTGATGCCGAGCGGAATCCAGCGGCGCGCACCGTTCACGCCCTTGCCGACGTGCGGGATCAACACGATCACGAGCGCGACGAGCGAGATCAGGAAGAGCTTCGGCGCGTACTTGTCCCACGTCGAAATCGGAATGCGGAACGATACGATGCCGACCGCCGAGCCCATCAGCACGAAGACGATCTGGCGCACGAGGAACGCCCAGTCGCGGTACGACGCGTACTTCGGCGAATCGGGCATCGCGATCGACGCCGAGTACACCATCACGATGCCGAGTCCGAGCAGCGCGACGACGACCCACAGCAGCGAGTGGTCGTAGTCGAGCATGCGCGAGCGCAGCGGCCGCACGCCGTTGACCGCGCTCGCGAGACCGCTGCCGCCCGTGCGGGTGGTCGTGCGGGTAGACGTACCTGCGGCGGCGCCGTTGCCGCCGGTGGCTTCGCGCGAGCCGAAACGTTCCGACCAGCTCATATCATCGTCCCCCGTTCGGCCGCGATATCTTCGACCGTGCTGCGGAATACCGCCGCACGATGTGCATATCCCTTGAACATGTCGAAGCTCGCGCACGCGGGCGACAACAGCACCGCGTCGCCGGGCTGCGCGACGGCGGCGGCCGCGCGCGTCGCTTCTTCGAGCGTCGCGTGATCGGTCATCGCGACGCCGCAATGTTCGAGCGCCTCGCGAATCTGCGGCGCGTCACGGCCGATCAGCATCACCGCGCGGCACCAACGCATCACCGGCGCGGCGAGCGGCTCGAATTCCTGGCCCTTGCCGTCGCCGCCCGCGATCAGCACGACGCGCTGCGCGAGACCATCGAGCGCGGCGACCGTCGCGCCGACGTTGGTGCCCTTGCTGTCGTCCACGTAGTCGATGCCGTCGATCGACGCGATCAGTTCCACGCGATGCGGTTCGCCGCGGTATTCGCGCAGGCCGTGCAGCAGCGGCGCGCCGGGCAGACCGATCGCACGCGCGAGCGCGTACGCGGCTAATGCGTTGGCGGCGTTGTGCAGGCCGCGGATGCGCAGCGCGTCGGCGGGCATCAGACGCTTCAGCGCGATGTCGGGCGTTGCGGCTGCTTCGTTCTTGCGACGGCGCTTCGGCGTGGACGCCCCGAAGGAAGTCCCCTTGGGGGATTCGTCGGTCGCATCACGATCTTGTGCTTCGACGAGCCACACCATGCCGTTGTCGCGCAACAGGCCGTAGTCACCGTCGTTCTTCGGCTCGGTCACGCCGAACGTGATGACCTCCGCCTCGCCGCTGGTGGGCGCAAGCGACATCACACGGGCGTCGTCGCGATTCAGCACGCGCACCGTTCGTGTACCGAAGATGCGGCCCTTCGCGGCCGCGTACGCATCGAGTCCGCCGTGCCAGTCCAGATGATCCTGCGTGATGTTCAGCACGACCGCCGCGTCCGGCGTAAAGGTATGCGAGGTCTCCAGCTGGAAGCTCGACAGTTCGAGCACCCACACGTCGGGCAGCGCGGTCTGATCGATCGCTTCGGACAGCTTGTCGAGCAGCGACGGGCTGATGTTGCCCGCCACCGCGACCTTCTTGCCCGCGCGTTCGCAAAGCAGGCCGGTCAGGCTCGTGGTCGTGGTCTTGCCGTTCGTACCGGTGATCGCGATCACCTTCGGCGCGTAGCCGGACTCACCGAGCGTGCGCAGCGCCTGCGAAAACAGTTCGAGTTCGCCCCACACCGGAATGCCCCGCTCGCGCGCCGCCGTGATCAGCGGCAGCAAATCGGCGGAGAGCGGCGACAGCCCCGGGCTGATCGCGACCAGTTCGACACCTTCGAGCAGCACCGGCGAAAACGGACCGCCGACGAAATCGGCATCGACACCATGCGCTTCGAGCGCGGACAGGTTCGGCGGCACTTCGCGCGTATCTGCCACGCGCAGCCGACAGCCGTGCCTGGCGCACCAGCGCGCCATCGCGAGACCGGATTCACCCAGTCCCAGCACGAGCACCATCGGCTTTTGCCGATCCCGAAACTTCTCGCCGAACATCGCCTGCTTCCTTAAATACTGCTGCTTAACGCAATTTGAGAGTGGACAAACCGAATAGGCACAACATCAACGTGATGATCCAGAACCGCACGACCACCTGTGTTTCCTTCCAGCCCGACAATTCGAAATGATGATGCAGCGGCGCCATCTTGAAGAACCGCCGCCCTTCGCCGTAACGGCGCTTCGTGTATTTGAACCACGTGACCTGCAACATCACCGACAGCGTCTCCGCAACGAAAATGCCGCCCATGATGAACAGCACGATTTCCTGACGCACGATCACCGCGACCGTGCCGAGCGCGCCGCCGAGTGCGAGCGCGCCGACGTCGCCCATGAACATCTGCGCCGGGTGCGTGTTGAACCACAGGAACGCAAGCCCCGCGCCACCCATCGCCGAACAGAAGATCAGCAATTCGCCCGCGCCGGGAATGTGCGGAAACAGCAGGTATTTCGAGTAGACCGAACTGCCCATCACGTACGCGAACACACCGAGCGACCCGCCGACCAGCACGACCGGCATGATCACGAGGCCGTCGAGGCCGTCGGTCAGATTCACCGCGTTGCTCGCGCCGACGATCACCAGATACGTCAACACGATGAAGCCCCACACGCCGAGCGGATACGTGATCGACTTGAAGAACGGCAGCAACAGGTCGGCGCGCGCGGGCAGGCCCATCGACAGGCCACTGCGCACCCACGCCATGAACAGGTCGAACACGCGCACGTTGCTCGCCTCGGACACGCTGAATGCGAGATACACCGCCGCGAACAGGCCGATCACCGATTGCCAGAAATACTTCTCGCGCGATGACATGCCGCGCGGGTCCTTGTAGACGACCTTACGGTAATCGTCGACCCAGCCGATCACGCCGAAGCCGAACGTGACGAGCATCACGATCCAGATGAAGCGGTTGGTCAGATCGGCCCACAGCAGCGTGGCCACGCCGATGCCGAGCAGGATCAGCACGCCGCCCATCGTCGGCGTGCCCGATTTGACGAGATGAGTTTGCGGGCCGTCCTTGCGAACGGCCTGGCCGACCTTCATCGCGGTCAGCTTGCGAATAACCGCCGGGCCGCAGACGAGCCCGATCAACAACGCGGTGATGGTCGCCATCACCGCGCGAAACGTCAGATAACTGAACACGCGCAAGAAGCTTGCGTCATTCTGCAGCCATTGCGCCAGCGCCAGTAGCATGCCTGGATCCTTCTTTTAATGTGCGGCGGGCGTCGAGCCCGCGGCGTTGGGTTGTGGACTCGTAACGGCGTCCACCACGCGCTCCATTTGCATGAAACGCGAGCCTTTCACGAGAAGCGTTGCGGCAGCGCCGAAACCGGCCTGCTGCAGTTGCGCGACCAGCGCGCCGACATCGGCGACGTGGTGCGCGCCCGCGCCGTACGCGGTGCAGGCGTCGCGCGAGGCGTCGCCCATCGCGTACAGCGCGTCGATACCGCGCTCTTTCGCATACGCGCCGATTTCGCGGTGAAACGCCGGGCCGTTGTCGCCGACTTCGCCCATGTCGCCCATCACGAGCACACGCGGCGATTCACGCGACGCGAGCACGTCGATCGCGGCGCGCATCGAATCGGGATTCGCGTTGTAGGTGTCGTCGATCACGGTTGCGCCCGCGAGCGAGCCGAGCGCGGCCTGCTTGACCTGCAGACGGCCCTTCACCGGGCCGAACGATTCGAGTCCGCGCTGGATCGCGTCGAGCGACACACCCGCGGCCAACGCGCCCGAGGTCGCCGCGAGCGCGTTGTGCGCGTTGTGATCGCCGAGCACCTGCAGCGTCACGTCGAGACGGCCTTGCGGCGTGTCTATGCTCAAACGCTTGCCGTCGAAGGTGCCCTGCACCGCGGCTTCGGTCGTGCGCTCCGCGCTGTTCAGCGCAAAGTCGATGATGCGGTTGCCGGTAGCGGCGACGCGCCAGATGCTCGCGTACGCGTCGTCGGCGGGGAACACTGCCGTGCCTTCGGGCGACAGCGCGTGAATCACGCTCGCGTGTTCGAGCGCGACCGCTTCGACGGTCGCCATGAATTCCTGGTGCTCGCGCTGCGCGTTGTTGACGACGGCGACCGTCGGCTCGGCGAGCTTCGCGAGCAGTTCGGTTTCGCCCGGATGATTCATGCCGAGCTCGACCACCGCGAGCCGATGCGCGGCATGCAGACGGAACAGCGTGAGCGGCAGGCCGATGTCGTTGTTGAAATTGCCAGCGGTCGCGAGACGCGCGTCCGTGCCGACCGCGGCCGCGAAGATCGACGCGATCATTTCCTTGACCGTGGTTTTGCCGTTGCTGCCCGTGACCGCAACGAGCGGCAGGTCGAACTGACGACGCCAGCCGCGCGCGAGCGCGCCGAGCGCTGCGCGCGTATCAGCGACGCGGATCGCCGGCACGCTCCAGTTCTCCGGCGTGCGCGCGACCAGCACGGCCGCGACGTTGCGCTCAGCGACTTGCGGCAGGAAGTCGTGCGCGTCGAATCGATCGCCCTTGATCGCGATGAACAGATCGCCGGGGCCGGCGCTGCGGCTGTCGGTCGACACGCGTTCGAACCGCACGCTGTCGTCGCCGGTGACGCTCGCGCCGGGAATCTGCGCGGCGGCTGCGCGTAGCGAGAACATCGTCATTCGCCACCTCCGCGAGTTTGCGTGGCCCGCGCGGCGAGCGCGAGGCGGGCGTGGTCCTGATCGGAGAAAGCGCGTTTCTTGCCCATGATTTCCTGTGTGGCTTCGTGCCCCTTGCCGGCCAGCACGATCACGTCTTCACGCGCGGCGCCGCGGATAGCCTGCAGGATCGCGCTCGCGCGGTCCTCGACGCGGCGCGCCTGCGACGCATCCTGCATGCCCGCCGCAATTTGCTCGATGATCGCGAGCGGATCTTCGCTGCGCGGGTTGTCGCTCGTCACGACGACGTTGTCCGCCAGCCGCTCGGCGATCGCGCCCATCAGCGGACGCTTGGTCGCATCGCGGTCGCCGCCGCAGCCGAACATGCAGACGAGTTCGCCGCCGCGCGCGGTCGCGATCGGGCGCAGGGCCTCGAGCGTTTTTTCGAGCGCGTCGGGTGTGTGCGCGTAATCGATCACGACGAGCGGCTCGTCGTTTTGCAGTCGGCCGCCCAAACGCTGCATGCGGCCGTTCACCGGCTCCAGCTTGGCGAGTTCGGCGAGCGCCGCGTCGAACGGCACTTCGGCGGCGAGCAGCACGCCGAGCACCGCGAGCAGATTGCTCACGTTGAAGAGGCCGAGCGTTTGCACTTCGACGTCGGCGTTGCCCCAGTCCGACGTGCTCAGATGAAACGCGGTGCCGGTCGCAGTCGCACGCACGTTCGATGCGGTCAGCCACGCGTCCGCTTCTGGCGCATTCGTGGCGCCGGCGTCGCCGTGCTCGCCCTCGATGCCATAAGCGATGGTGCGAGCGTGACCACGCGTGCTCGCGAGCAAACGCCGGCCGGCGGCATCGTCGCGATTGATCACGGCCGCGCGCAGCTCTGGCCATGCGAACAGGCGCGCCTTGGCGGCTTCATAGGCCTCGAACGTGCCGTGATAATCGAGATGGTCCTGCGTCAGATTCGTGAACACCGCGATGTCGAAAGCGGTGCCGTTCACGCGCCCCTGATGCAGCGCATGCGACGACACTTCCATCGCCACCGCCTGCGCGCCCGCGTCACGCAATTGCGCGAGGCTGCGCTGCAATTGCGGCGCGTCGGGCGTCGTGAAGCCGGTGTGCACGAGTTGGCCAACGAGGCCGGTGCCGAGCGTGCCGACGATCGCACAGCGCGTGCCGCGCGCGGACAGCGCCGCGGCGACCCATTGGCTGCACGAGGTCTTGCCGTTCGTGCCGGTGATGCCGACCGCGAGCATCGCGTCGCTCGGATCGCGATACCACGCGCTCGCGATCGTGCCGGCGAGTTCGTTCAATGCCGGTACCGCATGCGCGACGGACGCGTCGAGCGTGCCGGCGAAGCCTTCTGGTTGCACGAGCACGGCGGCCGCGCCGCGCTCGATCGCCGCGTCGATGAACGCGCGATTGTCCGCGCCATCGACCGCGTACGCGAAGAACGCGTCGCCGGCCGCGAGCGAGCGCGTGTCGGCGTGCAGATGCGCGCCTGGCTGCACGTGCGCGTGCAGCCAGGCGAGGGCGTCGGCGATCTGCCGGTGCGCTGGATGTTGCTCGCGCAGCGCGCTCATCGCTCGACTCCTGGATGGGTTTTCGGGTTGGCGGAAATGGTCATCTTCTTCACGCCGGGGTTCGTCGCCAGCTTCTTCGCCCCGGCCGGCGCGGACGGCGCGCCGGGCGCGGGCGGCGCCGAATCGTCGGACACCACCATCTGCTTGACGGGCATGTCGGGCGGCACGTTCAGCGCGCGCAGCGTATCGCCGACGATGCCCGAGAACACCGGGCCCGACACCTGGCCGCCAAAGTGGCTACCCGCCGTCGGCTCGTCGACCGACACGGCGACGACGATGCGCGGATTCGGCATCGGCGCCATGCCGACGAACGACGCGCGATATTTGGAGTGGTCGTAGCCGTGCGGCCCGTGCTTGTACGCGGTACCGCTCTTGCCGCCGACGCGATAGCCGGGCACTGCCGCATCCGGCGACGTGCCCTGCGCGGACACGACGGTTTCGAGCATCGCGCGCACTTCGCGCGCGGTGGTAGGCGAAAAGATCTGCGGACCGGTGGCCGGCTGGTCGCCCGGCGCATGGAAAATCGTCACCGGCATGATCTGGCCGTCGTGCGCGATCGCGGTGTACGCGCGGCCGAGCTGGAACAGCGACACCGACAGGCCGTAGCCGTACGACATCGTCGCCTGCTCGATGCGGCGCCAGCTCTTCCACGGACGCAGGCGGCCCGCCGCCGCGCCAGGAAAACCGACCTTCGGCGCCTGGCCGAGACCGATGCTGGTATACATATTCCACATTTCTTCGGGCCGCAGCTGCATCGCGATCTTGGTCGCGCCGATGTTGCTCGACTTCTGGATCACGCCGCCGACCGTCAGCACGCCGAAGCCGCTGTCGTCGGTAATCGGCGCGCCGTCGAGTACGAAGTGACCGTTGCCCGTATCTACCAGTGTAGTCGGCGTCACCCGGTGCAGATCGAGCGCGAGCGACACCGTGAACGGCTTCATGATCGAGCCCGGCTCGAAGGTGTCGGTCAGGATGCGGTTGCGCAGCTGTTCGCCCGTCAGGTGCGAGCGGTCGTTCGGGTTGTACGTCGGGTAGTTGACGAGTGCGAGCACTTCGCCGGTGCGCACGTCGATCACCATTGCCGCGCCGGCCTTCGCCTTGAATTTCTCGACGGCCGCTTTCAGGTTCGTATAGGCGATGTACTGGATCTTGCTGTCGATCGATAGGTCGACGTCCTTGCCATTGTGCGGCACGACCTGCTCGTCGACATCCTCGATGATGTGACCAATCCGGTCCTTGATCACGCGACGGCTGCCCGATGTGCCCGCGAGCAGCTTCTGGTCGCCGAGCTCGACGCCTTCCTGGCCCTCGTCCTCGACGTTGGTGAAGCCGATCAGGTGAGCGGTGATCTCGCCTTCCGGGTAGAAGCGCTTGTACTCGGCGCGCGAGTAAATGCCGGGGATGTCGAGCGCCGCGACTTTGTCGGCGACGTCGACGGGCACCTGGCGCTTCACGTAGACGAAGGTCTTGTCTTCCGACAGCTTCGAGCGCAATTCCTTCGCGGTCATGCCGAGCAGTTTGCCGAGCGCGTCGAGCTTGTCGGCGCCGAGGTCGTCCGGCACCGATTCGGGAATCGCCCAGATTGCGCGCACCGGCAGACTCGTGGCGAGCACGAGGCCGTTGCGGTCGAGAATCTTGCCGCGCGTGGCCGGCATGTCGATGCGGCGCTGATAGCGGATTTCGCCCTGCTTCAGATAGAACGCGTTGCCCGGCCCCTGAATCCAGAACGCGCGCGCGGCGAGCGCGACGAACGCCATGAACAGCAGGAACACGACGAGCTTCGAGCGCCACATCGGCAGGCGCACCGACAGAATCGGGTTGGCCGAAAACGCAACGCTCTTGTGCGCCGACGATTTTTTCATCGCGTGGCTCCGCGACGGGTCGCGACCGGCGCCGAGGCGGGCGCGGAGGTCGGAATGGGAGCGTCGATCGCCGTTGCGGCACCCGGGGCGAGCGTCAGGTACTGCGTGCGGCCCGTGGTGGCCGACTGCATCTTCAGCGAGGCGGTGGCGAGTTGCTCGATGCGCGACGTTTTGGACAGCGCGCTCTGCTGATATTGAAGCTGCGAATAGTCCTGCTGCAGCTGACGCTCCTGCGACTGCGCGCGCTGCAGCTGGATAAAGATCTGACGCTGCTGATTGGTCGCGTTGACGACCGACAAGGCACAGCCCATCACGATGATCAGCAGGAAGATATTGAGGCGGTTCATGGCGCGATCCGCTCCGCCACGCGCATCACGGCAGAACGGGCGCGCGGGTTGTCGGCGACTTCTGCGTCGCTCGCAAAGACGCGGCCGATGATCTTGAGCGGAGGGCTCGGCAGGTCGACCGCGCGGATCGGCAGGCGGCGGTCGACCGCCGGCGTACTTGCGTGCGCCTGCATGAATCGCTTGACGATACGGTCCTCGAGCGAATGAAAGCTGATGACCACCAGCCGCCCCCCTTGCTCCAACAACGACAACGCTGCTTCTAGAACGACTTGCAGCTCCGCAAGCTCTTGATTGACGTGAATCCGTATAGCCTGAAAGGTGCGGGTTGCCGGGTCCTTGCCCTTCTCACGGGTTTTGACGACGTTAGCCACGATTTGGGCAAGCTCGCCCGTGCTGACGAGAGGCCCAAGACGGTCGGACTCTGCCCGGCGAGCAACAAGCGCCTTTGCAATCTGAAAAGCAAACCGTTCTTCCCCATAATCTCGTATCACCTCCGTCAGTTCCTGCACCGTAGCCCGCGCGAGCCAGTCAGCCGCGGATTCGCCGCGCGTCGGGTCCATCCGCATGTCGAGCGGGCCGTCGGCGCGGAAGCTGAAGCCCCGCTCCGGATCGTCGACTTGCGGCGACGACACGCCCAGATCCAGCAACACCCCCGACACACGCCCTACCCCGCGCTCCGCCATCGCGGCGCGCAGTGAAGCAAAACTCTCGTGGACGATGGCAAAGCGCGGATCGGCGATCTTCTGCGCCGTCGCGATCGCGAGCGGATCTTTATCGAACGCGATCAATCGCCCCGCTTCGCCGAGCCGCTCCAGCACGAGGCGGCTATGGCCGCCACGGCCGAACGTGCCGTCCACATACGTGCCGTCGGCGCGCGTGACCAGCGCATCGACCGCTTCGTTCAACAGCACCGTGCGATGCTGCAATTCGTTTCTCATCGCAGAAGCCATATAAATAAGCCGCGATCAGAACGTGAAGTCTTTCAACGCGTCGGGCATGCCCTCGGCGATCGCCGCCTGTTCCTTCGCCGCGTAAATCTGTGCATCCCACAGCTCGAAGTGACGGCCCATGCCGAGCAGCGTCACCTCTTTCTCCAGCGAGCCAGCCGCGCGCAACTCGGGCGACACGAGCACACGGCCTGCGCCGTCCATATCCACATCCATTGCATTGCCGAGAAAAATGCGTTTCCACCAGGCTGCGTTCATGGGCAGCTTGTCGACCTTGTCACGGAAGATTTCCCATTCGGGGCGCGGAAAGAGCAACAGGCAGCCGTCCGGATGCTTGGTGATCGTCACCCGGCCCTCTGCCTGTGTTTGCAGCGCATCCCGATAACGAGAGGGAATCGACATCCGCCCTTTCGCATCGAGCGTCAGCGCCGACGCCCCTTGGAACACTTCGCTCTCCCCTATTGCGGTGCTGTTTGCGCCACCCGCCCGGTCCGTGAAAATCTACCTGAAAGTGATGCCGAGAACACACAAAAATACACTTTCTCACACTGTCTCCCACTTTAGAGGAACGCTAAACACGGGTCAAGGGAGCGGCCCGCTTTTCGGGCGGATTTTGTTTGTTAGAACAAGGACTTAGCGCGACTCCCTCAGGTCCCGTATAAAACGGAAAACCGTTATAAATGAATGGGCTAGTGCAACTTGTGAAGGTGATACGTGAACAGTGCGAGGAAACAGCGCGGATTGAAAGAGATCGTTAAGGGAATCTGAAAGGAAAAAGGCGGCGCTGCGGGGACGGTTGACGAACGGCGTGCGCGGCGCCGTCCCACTTGCGAATAATGCGTTCAGCGATGGTCGACGCGATACGCGCGGTGCTCCGGTCGGCGAAGCAAAGCAGGCGAAACGCTCATATGTAATAGGCGGTGCGCGTCATCACCTTCGACATCGCGCGCATCAACGCGCGCGCCGGAAACGGCAACTCAATGCCGCCCGCGTCCATCGCTGCCTTGCCGTGCTGCGCTTCATCGGCACGCATCTGCTCGACGATCGCGCGCGATTCATGGTCCGCGGCCGGCAGCTGATCTAAATGACTGTCGAGATGCTGCTCGACCTGGCGCTCCGTTTCGGCCATGAAGCCGAGACTCACGCGATTGCCGAGACGTCCCGCGGCGAGCCCGATCGCGAGTGCGCCGGTATACCACAGCGGATTGAGCAGACTCGGACGCGAGTCGAGCGCCTCCAGGCGTTTGGCGGTCCACGCCAGATGATCCTCTTCTTCCGACGCTGCGTGATCGAACATGGCGCGCAATGAAGGCGAGTCGGTAGCGAGTTTCTGCGCCTGGTAAAGCGCCTGCGCGCACACTTCGCCGACGTGGTTCACCCGCATCAAACCAGCCGCATGCACGCGCTCCGCGGGCGAGAGTTCGGGAGCCTCGGCCGTCGCCGGGCAAGCCTGCGGAAGCGGCAGCGGACGGCTCATCCGCGAGACCCCCGTCAGTGAGCGTAAACCCCGATCAAACTCGCCAATCAACTCGTCCAGCAACATAAAGCGCTCCCTGATTCGACAACCGCCGCATCGTTCCGGAAGGTCCGTGCGACAAGGCCTTGCGACGCGAAACCCGCGGTCCGACAGGCATCAATCCGCATGAAATGGGCGGTTAATTTCGGATTCTAGACCATGTTGCGTAAACGAAACAGCGGCCGTCCGGAGCGCCTCCTTTTTCTTTGTCGCATGTATGCCTTTTGTTACATTACGTGGCAACTTCTCGCGAAGTTGGATAAGCAAGGCCTCAGCACTTACTAAATATTTCGCCTTGAACAAAAGATTCGTAATCCTTGGAGATCATTCGATGAAAAAGTCGCTTCTCGCTCTCGCAGCACTGGGCGCATTCGCAGGCGTCGCTCATGCGCAGAGCAGCGTGACCCTGTACGGCATTGTTGACGTTGGTATCAACATGAATACCAACGCTGGTGGCTTTCACAAGTACGACATGTCTAGCGGCGTCCTGCAAGGCTCGCGTTTCGGCCTGCGTGGCACGGAAGATCTGGGCGGTGGTCTGAAGGCGCTGTTCGTTCTGGAAAACGGCTTTGATGTGACCAACGGCAAGCTCGGCCAAGGCGGCCTGATGTTCGGTCGTCAGGCATATGTCGGTCTGTCGAGCACCTTCGGCACGGTCACGCTGGGTCGTCAGTACGACTCCGTCGTCGACTACGTGGGTCCGTTCGAATCGGGCGATCAGTGGGGCGGCTACATCGCCGCTCACCCGGGCGATATCGACAACTTCAACAACGCGTATCGCACCAACAACACGATCAAGTACACGAGCGCGAACTACAACGGCCTGACGTTCGGCGGCACGTATAGCTTCGGCGGCGTCGCTGGTGACTTCACGCACAACCAGATCTGGTCGTTGGGTGCTGGCTATAACAATGGCCCGCTGGCATTGGGCGTTGGTTACCTGAACGCACGTACGCCTGCAGCATCGGGTGGTCTGTTCAACAACGGCGGCACGATCGCAACGAACACACCGGCAGTGGGTACTACTCCGGCTAGCTTCGCAGTCACGAGCCCGATTTACGCTGGCTTCGCATCGGCTAACACGTATCAGGTCGTCGGCGCAGGCGGTGCGTACACGTTCGGCGCGGCAACTATCGGCCTGACGTATTCGAACATCCAGTTCGGCAACCTGGGCAAGACCTTCACGTCGCCGTTCACTGGCCAGAAGGCTACGTTCAACAACGGCGAAATCAACTTCAAGTACCAGTTGACCCCGGCACTGCTGGTCGGCGCAGCGTATGACTACACGCGCGGCACGCAGATCGAAGGCAACTCGCGTGCTCAGTACCATCAGGGCGCACTGGGCGTGGATTACTTCCTGTCCAAGCGTACCGACGTGTACCTGGTCGGCGTGTATCAGCACGCTCTGGGCGACACGGTCAACGCAACGGGCCAGGTGGTCGCAGCAACGGCAGGCATCAACGGCCTGACCGGTTCGTCGACCAACAACCAGTTCACGGCTCGTGTTGGTATCCGCCACAAGTTCTAATAAGTCGTAAAAAAGCAGTTTGCCTCAAAGGCGCCTTCGGGCGCCTTTTTTTATGCGCGGGTTTTGATGGCGCAACGAAAAAGCCCGGCGCACTTTCGTGCGCCGGGCTTCTGTTCTTTGCTCGCTTAAGCCCTGCCGTCGCGCAACTCGCGCCGCAGGATCTTGCCGACGTTGCTCTTCGGCAGCTCGGTGCGGAATTCGACGATCTTGGGCCGCTTGTAGCCGGTCAGTTGCGTTTTGCAGTACGCGAAGATCTGTTCGTCGGTCAGCGACGGGTCCTTCTTCACGACGAATAGCTTCACGGCCTCGCCCGAATGCTGATCGGGCACGCCGACCGCCGCGACTTCGAACACGCCCGGCAGCTTTGCGACGACGTCCTCGACTTCGTTCGGATATACGTTGAAGCCGGACACCAGAATCATGTCCTTCTTGCGATCGACGATCTTCACGAAGCCGTCCGCGCTCATGATGCCAACGTCACCGGATTTAAAGAAGCCGTCGGCCGTCATCACCTTGGCGGTTTCGTCGGGCCGGTTCCAGTAGCCCGCCATCAGCTGCGGGCCGCGGATGCAGATCTCGCCTGCCTGGCCGGCCGGCACTTCGTTGCCTGCGTCGTCGCGAATCGAGATCTCGGTCGACGGCAGCGGCAGGCCGATCGTGCCGCTGTATTCGGTGGCGGTGACAGGGTTGCAGGTCACGCACGGCGACGTTTCCGACAGCCCATAGCCTTCGACGATCGGCGTGCGCGTCCGCTCGAACCAGCGCTTCGCGACCGCCTCCTGCACCGCCATGCCGCCGGCGTTCGCGGTCAGCAGCTTCGAGAAGTCGAGCTTGTGGAAGTCGGGGCTGTTCAGCATCGCGTTGTACAGCGTGTTGACGGCGGGAATCGTCGTGATGGCATAACCCTCGAGCGACTTGATCATGCCGGGGATATCGCGCGGATTCGGGATCAGCACGCCGAGACCGCCAGTGCGGATCGTCAGCAGCCCGCACACGGTCAGCGCGAACACGTGATACAGCGGCAGCGCGACGACCGTGATGAACTGGTCGATATCGGTGCGGTTCGCGCGCACCGGATTGAGCCAGACCTCCGACTGCAGCACGTTCGCGATCAGGTTCCGGTGCAGCAGCGTCGCGCCCTTGGCCACGCCGGTGGTGCCGCCCGTGTATTGCAGAAACGCGATATCGTCAGGTCCCTGCTGGACCGGCTTGAACGTCAGGCGCGCGCCCTCCGAGACCGCGTCGTTGAACTTGACGTGCCCGGGCAGGCTCCACGCCGGCACCATCTTCTTGACCTTGCGCACCACGAAGTTCACGAGCGGGCCTTTGATGCCCATCAGGTCGCCCATCGTCGCGACGACCACATGCTTGACCGGCGTATTGCGCACGATTGCCTGCAAGGTCCCCGCGAAATTCTCGAGCAGGATGATCGCCTCAGCGCCGCTGTCCTTCAGTTGGTGTTCGAGTTCGCGCGGCGTATACAGTGGATTCACATTCACGACCACATAGCCCGCGCGCAGAATCGCGGCAATTGCGACCGGATACTGCAGCACGTTCGGCATCATGATCGCGACACGCGCGCCGCGCGCGAGCCCTTTCGACTGCAGCCACGCCGCAAGATCGCGCGAGAGCTCGTCGAGTTCACCATAGCTGATCTGCTTGCCCATGCACACGAATGCCGGCTTCGTGCGGTGTTCGCGAAAGGCTTCCTCGAGTAACTCGGCCACCGACGAATAGCGAGTCGGGTCGATCTCTGCGGGAACGCCGGGCGGATAAGACTTCAGCCAGATTTTCTCCATGCAGCGTCTCCTGAATTATTTTCGAATGATCGTGCTAAAAACGCATCGTAGCATGGGCATATTGCGGCCAATGGCCAAACCGATGGGGTTAGACGGCAGCCTCGAACTTGCGAGGCTCGCCGTCGGCTTCAAGGTGCGGTGCGGCTTTCAGGCCCGCTCGACTTCGACGAGGCAGTCGTAAAACGTCGCGGAACCGCCGAGATCGGTCAGTGCCTGGCTCGTCAACTGGTTGGCGTTGCGGCCGTCCGGCGCGAGCTTCTTCCACCAGATCGACAACCCGACGACGAGACCTTCGCGCGCGCGGTCCGTCACGCGGGCCCGCGCCTGCATCGAGCCGCGGTCGTTGAAGATGCGCACCTGATCGCCGTCGCCGATGCCGCGCGCGTGCGCGTCGGCAGGGTGGATGTCCAGATGCGGCTCGCCTTCCGTCGCGCGCAGACTCTCGATGTTCACGAAGGTGCTGTTCAGGAAGTTGCGCGCGGGAGGCGAAATCATCGCGAGCGGATAGCGGGCCGCCAGTTCGGGCGCGCCGTCGGCCGATTCGTAGGGTGGCAGATAGTCCGGCAGCGGGTCGAGGCCCTGTTGCGCAAGGCGCTCGCTGTAGAACTCGCACTTGCCGGATGGCGTGCGAAAACCGCCGTCGGCAAATGGCGCGTCGGGCAGATCGAGACGGGCCCAGCCGGCTTGCTTCAGCATCGGCCAGTCGACACCGCCCAGTGTCTTGTCTTCCCATCGAAATGCGGCTTGCGCGACGGCTTCGTCGCTGTCGAAGAGCGACGGTTCCGTCAGGCCCATGTGGCGCGCGAGGCCGCGAAAGATCTCGGTATTCGGGCGTGCGTCGCCAAACGGCGCGATGGCGGGCAGGTTGACCATCACGTGCGTGTGGCCGTATGACTTGTGCACGTCGAGATGCTCGAGCTGCGTCGTGGCGGGCAGCAGCAGGTCGGCGTAATCCGCGGTGTCGGTCTGGAAATGCTCGAGCACGATCGTGAACAGATCCTCGCGCGCAAAGCCAGCCGCGACGCGTTCGGAGTCCGGCGCGACCGCGACCGGATTCGAGTTGTAGACGACGATCGCCTCGACCTTGGGACCGAACGTCGCGTCGCCCAGATGCAGCAGCGCATCGCCGATCGCATTCATATTGATCACGCGGCTCGGCTTCGACGGCCAGCCCGGCATCAGATCGGGACGCTGCAACGCGTGCGAGTCGACCGGAGCCCAACCGCTCGACGACAACAGCGCCCCGCCCGCGCGCTCGCGCCATGCGCCGGTCAGCGAAGGCAAACACGCGATCGCGCGCACTGCATTGCCGCCGCCGCGCACCCGCTGCAGACCGTAGTTCAAGCGGATCGCGGCTTTCTTCGTGCTGGCGTAAAGTCGCGCAAGCTCGGCGATTTCCTCCTCTTTAACGCCACAAATTTCGCTAACGCGTGACAGTGGATAGCTGAGCGCGCGCAGCTTCAAGGCAGCGAAGCCCAGCGTGTGCGCGGCGATGTACTCGTGGTCGAGCAGATCCTCGGTGATCAGCACGTTCATGATGCCTAGCGCGAGAGCCGCGTCGGTTCCGGGCTTCAGCGCGATGTGCTGATGGCATTTCTCCGCGGTCAGCGAGCGATACGGATCGATTGCGATCAGCCGTGCGCCGCGACGCTTGGCTTCCTGCGCGCGCGTCCAGAAATGCAGATTCGATGCGATCGGATTGGCGCCCCAGATCAGGATCACTTCGCTTTCGGCGAAAAACTCGGTGTGCATACCGACGCCGGCGCCATACGTGTATTTGAGGCCAGCTGCGCCGGCAGCCGCACAAATCGTTCGATCCAACTGCGATGCGCCGAGCTTGTGGAAGAAGCGTTGCGCGATGCTGTCGCCCTGCACCAAGCCCATCGTGCCAGCGTAGCTGTAAGGCAGAATCGCTTCCGGCGCGCGACGGGCAATTTCGCCGAGGCGGTTTGCGGCAAAGTCCAATGCTTCGTCCCAGCTGACCGGCGCGAAGCGGCCCTCGCCCTTGCGGCCGACACGCTTCATTGGCGTCGTCAATCGGTTCGGATGGTATACACGCTCTGCGTACCGGCTGACCTTCGTGCACAGCACGCCCTGAGTCGGCGGATGGTCGGGATCTCCGGCGACCTTGATCGCGCGTCCGTTGTCGACGGTCACGCGCATCGCGCAGGTGTCGGGGCAATCGTGCGGGCACACGGCGCGCGCGAGTTCGGTCGGGGCGTTCATCGGCAAGGTGTCCTGGCGAGCAGTAAGCGATCGGGCAAAATGGGATTTTATTACGTCAATACGCCGTCGACCCGGGTCGTGCCGCCAAAAATGCCTTCGGCGTAGAATGAATTATCCGCAGTGCCCGGGCCCACGCGGTCCGCGGCGATCTCATGCTCGTCGAGCACAAACGCATAATCACTCCATCATGAAACTCATCCCCGAAATTCAGGCCGCTCGCGGTGAAATCCAGACCCTTCGACGAACCATCCATGCCCACCCGGAACTGCGCTACGAAGAGACGGCGACCGCTGATCTCGTCGCGCGTTCGCTTGAGTCCTGGGGCATCGAGACCCACCGTGGTTTGGGCAAGACGGGCGTGGTCGGCGTATTGAAGCGCGGGAACGGCTCGCGCGCGATTGGTATGCGCGCCGACATGGATGCGCTGCCGATCCAGGAGCTCAACAGCTTCGATCATCGTTCGACGAACGACGGCAAGATGCACGCGTGCGGGCATGACGGACATACTGCGATGCTGCTCGGTGCCGCGCACTACCTGGCCAAACATGGTGATTTCGACGGCACGATCGTGTTCATTTTCCAGCCGGCCGAAGAGGGAGGCGCGGGCGCGAAGGCGATGATCGACGACGGCCTGTTCACCCAATTCCCCGTGGACGCCGTGTTCGGCATTCACAACTGGCCGGGCATGCCGGCGGGCCACTTCGGCGTGACCGAAGGCCCCATCATGGCGTCGAGCAATGAATTCCGCATCGAAATCAAGGGCGTCGGCTCGCATGCGGCACTACCGCACAATGGCCGCGACCCGGTGTTTACGGCAGTGCAAATTGCCAGCGGACTGCAAAGCATCATCACGCGAAACAAAAAGCCGCTGGATACCGCGGTACTGTCGATTACGCAAATACATGCCGGCGATGCGGTCAATGTCGTGCCGAACGACGCCTGGATCGCGGGAACGGTGCGGACCTTCACTACAGAAACGCTCGACCTGATCGAGTCACGCATGCGCAAGATCGCGCAGAGTACAGCCGAAGCATACGATTGCTCCGTTCAGATCCAGTTCCACCGGAACTATCCGCCGACGATCAACAGCAGCGAGGAAGCGCGTTTTGCGGCGTCGATCATGAAAGAGATCGTTGGCGCGGAAAATGTCGATGACGCAGTTGAACCGACGATGGGCGCCGAGGATTTCTCGTTCATGCTGCTGGCGAAACCGGGCTGCTATGCGTTTTTGGGCAACGGCGATGGCGGACACCGCGAAGCCGGCCACGGCGCGGGCCCTTGCATGCTGCACAACGCGAGTTATGACTTTAACGACGAGCTATTGCCGGTGGGGTCGACGTATTGGGTTCGACTGGCGCAAAAGTTTCTGGCTCAGGGTAAGTAGAGGGTTGAGACGCATTGAGGCGGGTGGAGGGTTTCGCTTACTTCAATGCTGTTTGTTAATTTCGACGCGTAAACGCAAAAACCCCACCGCTGCGGGTGGGGTTTCTGGCTTTGGGGGAGCCTGACGATTACCTACTTTCACACGGGCAATCCGCACTATCATCGGCGTGGAGTCGTTTCACGGTCCTGTTCGGGATGGGAAGGGGTGGGACCGACTCGCTATGGTCATCAGGCATGACGGGTTGCTGCGTCGCTGT